>NZ_MRCB01000009.1 GCF_001904635.1 Hydrococcus rivularis NIES-593 | reverse complement strand
AAGTAGGAGTAATTCTAGGAGGCGCGGGTCGGTGAACAGGGAATCCCCCGCTACACCGCGTTTGTTAGCGTGTGGAGGTTCAATCTCCATAAATCGTGACAATAATTTGACGCTGACGAGGTTTTACATCGCATTCGAGATGAAAAATTTGCTGCCAAGTTCCCAATTCTAGCCTTCCATTTCGCACGGGAACTGTTAGAGAAGGACTTAAGATTGTTGCTTGCAGGTGAGAATGCCCGTTGCCATCATGCCAAGTTTGTTCGTGTCGGTATTCCCGACTGGGTGGGATGAGTTTATTGAGGATTTCTGGTAAATCTTTTTGTAGTCCTGGTTCAAATTCAATTGTGCCAATGGCAGCCGTACTACCGATATTAAAAATATGAGCAATCCCTGTCCTAATCCCTGAATTTTTCACGATGCGATCGACTTTATCGGTCAGATCGTGCATATCTCCATTTGGTTTGGTGGACAGAGAAATCTGCTCTTGATGAACCATAATTCCTTAATAATTACTAAATAAATCCAAAGGAAAATGACCGTAAGTTCCGACTAGGGTATCATTTTCGGATTGACAAGAAACGAGAACTCCTCGATAGCTTCCTGTATAAGAGTCGAGGTAATAAGACATTTTTTGTGTATTGAATTTGAGATAAATTGCACCTTGAGTTTCAGCAATGGAAGTGGGTTCAAAATTTGTGTCATAACCCAACGCTTGTAAATAACTGGATAGGGCGGCAAAACCTTCTTTAGCATTATCGGCACAAATGCCTAAATTTTCGTATTCCGATAAGCTAGTCACTAGCAGTAACGCTTGACGAAGTTGCTCTCTATCTGCCTGTGACTCGACTGTTTTAAGCTGAACGCAACTATATTCTTTGAGAATTTTAAGAGCTTCTTCAACAGTTAGATTGGTTGATTGTTGTTGAGCACTCATAGAATTTTTGAGAAAAATAGCTAAGATTAGTCTGTCTGAGAAGTATTTTTAGAAAAATAAAGCGAGTCTCAGTGTAAGACTGGCTTTTAGTGGGGTTGCACGACGCGATCGCAATCGAAATAAGTTACATAAATAACAGTGTAACCTGTGACGATTTCCGATCGCTGGAGAAACTTTTGCTCGCTTTGTCTATCGTCTCACGTTCTAAGAGAAAAGTGTGGGGAGGGTGGGAGACAAGGGAGATAGGGGGACAAGGAAGCAGGAGAAGAAGACAAACTACTAACCACTAACAAATGACAAATGACCAATGACCAATAACAAAAGACAAACAAACGGAACTTTTTAGAATTTTTTGCTTCTAGCGATCTAAATGTCATCGTTCCAGCATGGTGAGCGCTGGTTAAGGGGTGTGAGGTAAACATGGGAAATAGTGTAGAAAGATTTCCTAGAAATTCTGGTGAGCGATCGCAAAAAACAAAAAATCCCACTCCACCTCAAAAACCGAAGCGATTGCCTCCCTTTTATCTAGGAATCCTCTGGGGAGGAATGGTAAGCTTCACAGCAGCTATTTCTGCCATCGTGGGGGCTTCGATCGCTTTAGTGAGTCCTTCCTCTCTCAATCTCGTTCGCATCGTCCAAAACGCCAAATTTCCCCTAGCTAAAGCAACCAATCCGTCTGCCGATGAAAGTTGGCGATCGCTGCTGCAACATAGTTTGTCACGCCCCATCAATATTCTAGTCATGGGGGTCGATCGCGTTCCCAACGCCCCTAAAGGCAAGCCAGAATCTTTTTCAGGTTACA
Source organism: Hydrococcus rivularis NIES-593 (assembly GCF_001904635.1). Taxonomy (GTDB): domain Bacteria; phylum Cyanobacteriota; class Cyanobacteriia; order Cyanobacteriales; family Microcystaceae; genus Hydrococcus; species Hydrococcus rivularis. Next base: position 152,007 of record NZ_MRCB01000009.1, on the reverse strand, counting down.
GCGATACCGTGCTGCTACTGCGCGTCGATCCCAGCGCTCGATCGCTACGGTTATTATCGATTCCCAAGGATAGCCGCGTGGAAGTTCCCGACGCTAGCTTTACTAAAATCAGTCAGGCGAATCTGCATGGTGGTCCCGCTTTAGCCGCCAGAGTCGTCAGTCGATCGCTCAATGACGTAGCGATCGATCGCTACGTGCGAATTACGACTGATGCGTTGCGGGAATTGGTCGATTGGGTTGGCGGGGTTGAGGTGTACGTGCCTTATTCGATGTCCTACCGAGATACAGCGCAAAATCTGGAGATCGATTTGCAAACAGGCTGGCAAACGCTCAATGGCAAGCAGGCAGAAGAATTCGTCAGGTTTCGGAGCGATCGCGACGGTGGCGATCTCGGACGAGTGCAGCGACAGCAAATTTTTTTAAAGGCATTAAAAAAACGCCTTTACAATCCTTCCGTACTCCCTCGCCTTCCCCAGGCGATACAAATTCTGCAACAGCAGATCGACACTAACCTCTCTCTAGAAGAAATGCTTGCCCTAGTCAGTTTTGGAAAGGATTTAAACGAGGAGAATCTCACTATGGTGATGCTGCCGGGAAGTTTTAGCCAGCAAAAGAAATCCGATGCCGAGAGTTACTGGATTATTGCCGAGAAGGAACGCGATCGCATTGTAGATGAATACTTCGATCGCGCTGCCCAATCTCCACTAGCAGCAATCGACCCCTATAAAGTCAAAATTGCCATTCAAAATGCTACTAACGATCCTGGTTTAGCCAATCGCTTTCTAGACTATCTAACTCAGAAACAGTTTCAAAAGGTCTATTTAACGGAAGGGTCGCCAGAACTGTTGGGAAAAACTGAAATTATCGCCCAAACGGGAAATTTAGAAGCTGCGAGCATCTTGAAAAGTAACTTAGGGGTCGGTAAAGTAGAAGCATCGTCTACAGGCGATCTCGATTCTGATTTAACCATTCGCCTTGGAGCGGATGCCAAACAGTTGCTTGTAGGTGACAGCTTCCTCAAGAAATCAGAAACTAATTAGATCGATGACGTTCAGAACCCTAATTTGGCGTTTGCTAGGATTGCTAGGACTGTTGCTGCTAGCAGGATTGTGGGTACTGTTGGATGCTAGCCCCGTCTTAGCGCAAGATAAAGTCGTTAACTACACCTACGCTCAACTGGCAAATCAAGACTTTTCCCACAAAGATCTGGCAGGTGGGGTTTTTGCTGCCGCCGATATGCGAGGCATTAATTTTGAGGATTCCGATCTCTCCAATACGATTCTCACTGAAGGAGTCCTCTTGGGCGCTAATTTAAAGGGCGCAAACCTGACAAATTCTCTGATGGATCGGGTGACTTTAGATTTTGCCGATTTGACCAATGCGATTTTTGTCGATGCGATCGCTACTCGGACTCGTTTCTACGACACGACGATTACGGGAGCAGATTTTTCCGGGGCGGTACTCGATCGCTACCAAGCTAAACTATTGTGCGATCGTGCCGATGGCGTTAATCCCATCACGGGCATTTCGACGCGAGCGAGTTTGGGATGTCAATAAAATTCACGAATCAATTTAACTCAAAAAATCGTCTATTTCTTCGTCGGTTCATAGTTTAAGCTTTAGGAAAAACGAATTGAAGGAATAAAACTATGGCAAGAAGAAGAAGAGTCAGCGGATTCATGAGAGATTTTCAGGAGTTCGCGCTCAAAGGCAACGTGGTCGAGTTGGCGATCGCAGTCATTATTGGCGGTGCTTTTGGCAAGATAATTACCTCTTTTGTAGAAGATATCATCATGCCATTGATTAATCCGCTTGTGTCAATGGCTGGAGCGGACTGGAGAACGATAACCATTCCTCCAGGAATCGCCATTGGTAAGTTCCTTGGCGCAGTCGTTGACTTTATTATTATTACTTTTGTCTTGTTTTTAGCCATTCGCGCCATTACCAGATTCAAACGACAAGAAGAAGTAGCGGCACAAGAAGAACCAGTGCTAGATCCTGCCCTACAGTCTCAAGAAAGACTGACTAGCGCAATAGAAAGATTGACAAAAACCATCGAATCGCAGGGCGGATAAGCAATAGCAAGTTCTGTTGAATTTTAGGAAGCTGCGATCGCAAAGCGAGGTTCGCTATCGCACAAAATCTCTAACTTAGCTTGCCAAATCCGAATCGTCTTGTCCTCACTGTAACTGGCTAAGGTTTGTCCATCGGGACTGAGAGCGATCGCCCGAACCGCTCCCCGATGGCCCGCGAGCGTCTGAAGCCGTTTCCCAGTCTGAATATCCCAAATCCGAATCGTCTGGTCCTCGCTGCCACTGATGAGATGCTGACCGTGAGGACTGAGGGCAACAGCGTTGACTGCACCTGAGTGACCTGTAAAAGTATGCAGCAGTTTTCCTGCTGGCAAATCCCACAATTTGATGGTTCCATCGTCGCTGCCACTGACAAACCTTCGTCCATCCGGCGCGATCGCCAGCGCTCTTACGCTGCCTTGATGACCTGTCAGCGTGTGGATTAACTTTCCCGTCCGCAGGTGCCAAATTCTGATACTTCTGTCTTCACTGCCACTGAGAAGAAACTGACCGTCGGCACTCAGGGCGATCGCGTAAACCCAAGCTCGATGCCCAAAAAGCGTCTGAAAGGATTCTCCCGTCTGTAAGTCCCAAAGTTTAATTTTATGGCTGCCACTGGCAATAAAATAGCGATTGCTGCCGTTTTCCCAAGGACTGATGGCAAGGGCGCGAATTGGCTGTTTGTGACCCAATAGCGTTCGCTGAAGTTTTCCCGTTAGCAGATTCCAGATTTTGATGTAGCTTCTGTGCTGGGTTTTCTCGCTACTGACGAGGATCTGTCCGTTCCAGTTGAGGGCGAACGCCAACACTTTTCCTTTTTGTCCCGTCAGCGTTTGACTGACATAAGGTTGCCAACTTTTTCGCTCGTGCTGCCACAACTCAACCGTTTTGTCATTACCGCTACTGACTAGATATTTTCCATCAACACTAATGCCAAGGAACGCGACTTTGTCTGCCGCGCTAATGGGGGATACTTCGCCTTTTGATGGCGGATCCTCCTCCCACTTCGTGAAAGTATGACTCAGAACAAAACTGGTTTGTCGATTGAGTTGATGGTTATTGCCTTGCTGTGCGATCGCCTTGAAAAGCTCTTCTAGTCGAACACCCCCCCATTCGTCGCCAATATCTGACAGACAGGATTTGAGAGTTTTTAAATAGTTAATATCTCTCCCCGTCATCGTTGGCGGTATGGCTTCCGACTCTTGGAGATCTTCGAGTCGAGACAATTGATGCAGCTGTAGCCATCGTTCGAGGGAGTAATTAATTTGCTCTTTTGCCAAATCGCGATCGCCAAGGTGGATCGAACTGCGAGCAAGCTGTAACGTTAGTTCTGGGATGGTTTCGGGACAATTTTTGCCGATCTCTTCTAAAATCTGAGGATAAATTGAGATTGTCGCTTGGATGACAGATTGAAAGCTCGGTAGCCCAGAAGCCTCTTGGGTTAATTGAGGCAGCCACTCAGGGAAACGGGGGGGTACATTCTCTTTGACAAGATAGTGAAAATCGACTACCCATCCGGCGATCGAACAGTAACAAATCCCTAGCAATTGACACAAATCTTCCCAATCTTTTCGATTCAATTGGTAAAGGAATCTTAATTCCCCAAGCGCGATTCCCGTACTTTGCAACGCTTCCGCTTCTTCGAGAATGGCTAGGTTAATTGCATTATCTCCGCCGAGACGCTTGACTTGTTCGGCATTTTTTCCTAACGCTAGCAGTCGGTTTCTCGTGTTTTTCCACGTTCTGGCGCGATTTTTGGCAGACTCTTCTAACAAGGATTTGTAAGGGAGTTTTAGGAGCGTTTTATAGTAATAGTTTTCCTGTTGTGAACTCCAGTAAGCTAAGCGAACGTTAAGAAAATCTCCTTCTACTTCTGATTCTAAAATTAGGCTAGGAGCCGCTCTGAGCATCCAAAACAGCGCTTTAATGCTACACTCTCCCCGAACCTCTTGGCTCTTCCAAACGCCGTCTAAAAATTCTGTGGGTCGATCTTGACTGCGCAGGGGATAGTGTTGATTGAGAAATTCTCGCAGTTGTTGCGCTAATTTTTGTTCGATTTCTCGCGCCTCTAATCTATCTGAGGGAAACTGTGGCGGGGAAAGAAAAATTCTCAGGGGAGGGAGACCATTGGGATGAGAAGCGTCGAACAGTTGAGCGGGCAATAGTCGCAGGGGCCAATGTTCGAGGATTTGGTAAATTTCCGGCAGTTGGAGCATTGTCTGTCGCGATCGCTCGGCTATTTGTAGGAGGGCTAGATTTTCTGATTCTAAGCGTTGCTCTTTGGCATTTGAATCAGTAAATTCGTCTAATTTTTTAAAAATCCCGATAACATCTTCAATTCCTAGGGAATTCAGTAGGTTTCTCGCCTGATTTTGCTGCTCGTTTTTGATTTCGGCTTGAACCTTATCTAACAAGCTACTCGTGCCGGCATAGACTAAGGTTTTGACGACAGGTTTAGCTACTTGCACTAATAGATTAACCCATTGCTCCATAAAATCCTTTCAATTTAAAGGTGAGACGAGAGAAAGAGCTAGCGATCGCCGCTCAAATTTTCCTCAGCAATTGATAATTAGTAGCAATTACTAGCTCGTCTCAACTGTATCATAAGAGTTAATTGAAATCAATTCTCAAATAGCAAGGGGAATCTCAAAGCTCTGAGTTAACTTGCTCTTGCACGATTTATCTCTACACGGCTTGTCGGATTGACGAAGCGGTAAGCTTTATCAGTCAAGCGCGTCGTCCCGGACACGAGCAACGACGAGTCAATGTGGATTTTCCCGTCTGGATGATCGATGCCCTCGATCGAGAGGCGAATCGTCTAGGCGTGAGCCGCCAATCAATCATCAAAGTCTGGATTGCCGAACGGCTTGAAAAGCGAGCATCATAGCTTCCCGATTTTGGGAAACCCCGAACAGGCGATCGCAAAGTTAGGCTTGTGCGATCGCACTTGCAGAAATAACAGCAGCTAAATCCGCCAGTTAATCGTCAAAAACCATCTCATACCATTTCTAAAAAAGAACGCTACAGATGCTCAATGAAAAAGCCTTACACCGATTTTTATTAGTCGCGATCGACATTCTTCTCCCCTCTCCCAATTTGGGAGAAGGGTGAGGGGTGAGGGCGATCGACCATCTCTGTCATTAATGAATGAAAAATGGTATTATACCCAGAGCTGTTGACTAATTGCGAACTGATCATTGCGAATTGTGAATTGGGATCAATTGCTGTAATGGTGTTGTAGAAGAGGGCGCAAGCCATTTAAGCCAGCCGCGATCGCACTGCCATTGTGAACGACTGTAGCCACAAGCGGGTGCAGTCCGATGGTAGAAGCCAGCAACAAGGCAGCTAGATTGGGAATGACGGATAAATTAATATTCTGTCCAATAACTTGCTTGGTTTCCCTAGCAATAGCGATCGCGTCGAGTAAACCGTTGAGATCGTTATTCATCAATACCACGTCGGCGGTTTCCCTTGCCACTTCTGAAGCATTGCCAAAGGAAATCGAGACATCGGCATAAGCCAACCCTACCGAATCATTCAGTCCATCCCCCACAAAAGCGACCGTCTTGCCAGAGTTGCGTAGCTGGCGGACGATCTCAGCTTTCTGTTCGGGGAAAGCTTCGGCACAAACTTGCGTTGGGGGAATTCCCAAAGCAGAGGCGACGGCAAAGGCGCGTTTGCGGTTATCTCCTGTCAACACATATACTGCCATGCCATACTGGTCTTGCAGGGTTTGAATGACCTGCTGGCTCTCAGGACGGAGGGGATCGGCATATTGAATCGTGCCTTGGAATTGACCCTGACTGGCGATGTAAATGAGAGAAGCATCGGCAGAAATCGGACAATCGGGATAGTTCTGGCAATCCTCCAGCAGGTAGGAATGGTCTTCCCAGAAGCAGTCTAGATGAATTCCGGCTTGTTTGAGAAGGCGATCGCTACCAACCAAAACCGTCTCGCCATCAATTTCTGCGCGTATCCCCAAACCTAGCTCGTAATTCCACTCGCTGCGCGGCAAAATCCGAGTTCCTTGTAACCGAGCATAGCGCGCGATCGCTTCCGCTAAAGGATGGGTGAGGCGCTGTTCTGCTGCTGCCGCCAGTTCTAGAATTCTCATTTCGGACATCCTGCCCGTTACCGCTTTTACCCCGACCACTTGTAAATCGCCTTGAGTGAGCGTTCCCGTTTTGTCGAAGACCAAGGTATCGACTTGGGCTAATTTCTCTAAGGCGCGTCCGCTACGAATCAAAACGCCGTGCCGTGCGGCATGGTTGAGGGCGGCTAAGAAGGTTGTCGGCAGAGACACCCGAATTCCCGTCACAAAGTCGAGGGTTAGGATAGAAACGGCTCTGGCTGGGTTGCGGGTAACTGCCCAAATGCCTCCGGCTAAAAACAAGGCGGGAAGGACGGCAACCTCAGCAATGTTGGCGGCATAATTTGCCATGCGCGTGTCGTAAACCGGAGCCTGCCGAATTAACTCGACGCTAGCTCCCGCACGGGTTTGGTTGCCCACTCGTTCCGTCTGGATATAGATTTCGCCAGAGCGCACTAAAGTTGAGGCATAAACTGACTGTCCTATCTCCCTAACGACTGGTATCGATTCGCCCGTCAGTTTCTGCTCGTCGATTATGGCAGCTCCCTTGAGAATTTGACCGTCAACCGGAATTTGTTCGCCGGGATAGACGATGACGGTATCGCCGACTCGCACTTCTTCAATGGGAACCTGTTGTTTGCCATTGCGTTCTACCCAGGCAAAATGACCGATACTAGAGAGTAAGTTGGCTGCTCGACTGGTAGAAGAGTTGGCAGTGCGATCGCGGATCGTATCGCCCAATTCGTGGAGCAGTAATAATAGGGCTGGAGTCAGCCATCGTCCCTGCATCGATGACAGGATGAGGGCAATTAAATCTAAGCAGTCAATATTCAGTTTTTTTTGCCTTACAAGGCTCTGAGTTGCTCGTTTGGCAACGGGCAACCCGGCGACAGCCACCGAAGCAGCCACCATCGATTGGGGAATGGGCAATCGCCATACTTCTTTGCCTAGTGCTAGGAGAGTAGCGAGAACAGGTAATTTTAACTCAGACCAATTGCCCGATTCCGCCTCTGTCGAGGAAGCGGCTGACGGACAACCTTCATCTACATCTGCGGCTTGAATCAAACGAATTAAATGCTTTCTCACCTTTGCCTCAGATGCCAGTTGAGCTTGATAGCGGATAGCGATGGAAGCGGCAGCAGGTTTTAGGCGTACCTGAGTGACATGGGGAGCAGATTCGATTAATCTTTGCAAGCGATGGGCATAGTCGGGATCTCTTGCCAACTTTGGCACGCGAAAGCGCACTCGCCCTGTCATTAGATGAACGATGCGATAATGAACCGTTCGAGTCCTGGCTTCCTCTCCCATCACTCGTGACCTCCGACTGCTACTAGCCATCAAAACGACTCCACAGCTATTCCTGGAAGTCCTATCAATCTAAAGAAGCGATCCGCGAAGGATAGTTGAGACAAGGGAAGGGCTATTGGGTCGTTAATTCCATCATCTCACCCAATCGAGTCGGCTCGCCATGCTTTTAAGCTTTATTGACAAAAAAGCCCTCGAATAAATTCGGGGCTAATAGCCAAAGTCATCTAAAGATGACTATCTACGATTATTTCAGTCCATTTTAATGGACTTATACCATCCGCCAGGAAATTAATTTCCTGGCGGTTGACTTTGTCCTTTCATCCCTAAATCCCTTCTCCCACAAGGGGCGAAGGGACTTCAGGTCAAAGTCTTAAGTGGAAAGCCCCTCTCCCAGAGCGGGAGAGGGGTTGGGGTGAGGGCGATTTGAGTTTTGTTAGTTACAGCAATTGGCAAGTGAATAGAATACAGTATTTTTTTCCCCCTTCCCCTCGATGCTCCTCCCGCTTGCCTTACGGCTCGCTCCCGCGTGCGCGTCGGCTCCCCCTTTCCCCCATCGACCAATACCCGTTTCTCATCTAACTGAAAACTGCTATAACTAGGATATTGACGCTAGTGTTTTCCCGAACTAGATAAACTAGAAGCTTTTAGAGCGATCGCAAAACTTTTCGGTCTACTGATTATTTGTCTATGCCAACCCACTCGTAAACTTCCAAGGTATCGAGATGGCAACAAATACAGCCATCGCATCTCTGGGGAATCGGTAACTGACGAATTCGTCCTTTTTTGAGCAGCTTTTTGAGCATTGGTCGGAGAGTCTCTTCATTCATGTGGAAATGAAGTTTTATGTCTGCCAAAGAAACTTGGCGAGACTGGCAGATAAATTCCTGAATTTCAGTCAAAATCATAGTTTGCGTCTTGCTATCGACGACTGACAAGCGATCGCTCGCGTTTCTGGGTTTGAAGTGTCGGGAAACAAAGGGGTCGCGCTATTCTCAGCGCAGCAATAGTACCGACCATGATAACTGCCAGTCCGACGATCCAAGCCGTAGAAGAACCGGGATGCTGTGAGAAAGTTGCGATTTGATAAAACATCGTCGCACTCCAATAAGCCAACCCCGTCGTCCATCCCGCTACAAATAGCGTCCATCTTAAATTGGTTTCCCGATAGACTGTTCCTGTAGCCGCAACGCAGGGAAAATACATCAATACGAACAATAAATAAGCAAAAGCCCCTACTTTTCCGTCAAAGCGCTTACTCATCGCGCCAAAGGTTCCTACTGCGACTTCTTGCTCCTCGGCAGCTACGTTAGTATCTTGTACGTCGCCAATATTTAAACCGAGGGGATCGAGTAGCTGACCGGGAACTTCTGCTAAATTAGCAGGAATAGTCGCAAAAGCTTCTCCAAGACCGCCCCAGAAGTCGAAGCTTTCTTCTTTAGGTGCTTGTCCGGCCGCGATCGCGTCTTGTTGGGCAAGGTTGCCATAAATCGAGTCCAGAGTGCCCACCATCGCTTCTTTTGCCAAAACCCCCGTAAAAATTCCCACAGTGGCGGGCCAGTTGTCTTGTTCTAATCCCATCGGGGCAAAGGCAGGCGTAATTGTGCGACTCATGGAACTGAGAACGGATTTTTCGCTGTTGTCGTTGCCAAAGGAGCCATCAGTCCCGATAGAGCCTAATAGGGTCAGTACGATTACCATCGCGACGATGACCTTCCCCGCACGCACCATAAACCCTTTCAGTCGCTCCCAGGTACGCAATAGCACCCCTTTAAGGCGGGGTAGATGGTAGGGAGGCAGTTCCATAATAAAAGGCGATGCTTGTCCTTGGAGGAGGGTATTTTTGAGAACCAACCCCGTAAAAATCGCGATCGCAATGCCAACCAAGTAGAGACCAAAGACAACATTTTGTCCGGCAACAGGGAAAAAAGCGGCGGCAAAAAGCGCGTAGACGGGCAATCTCGCGCCGCAGGACATAAAGGGATTCATGGCAATCGTCATCAAGCGATCGCGTTGATTTTCTAAGGTACGAGTCGCCATAATCGCAGGGACATTACAGCCAAACCCTACCAACATTGGCACGAAGGATTTGCCGGGAAGACCGATAAAACGCATGAATCGATCCATGACAAAAGCCGCTCGCGCCATGTAACCGGAGTCTTCTAGAAAGGAGAGGAACAGGAAAAGAAATCCGATGACGGGAATAAAGGTAGAAACCGTCTGAATACCACCGCCAGCCCCATCGGCAAGGAGAACTTTCAACCATTCTGGCGTACTGATTTTGCTCAGCAGTGCGCCGAAGCCATCGACGAAGATCGTTCCTGCTGCAATGTCAAAGAAATCGATAAAGGCACTGCTGATGTTAATCGTAAACAGGAACATCAAATACATGACACACAAAAAGATCGGAATTCCTAACCAGCGATTGAGAACCACGCGATCGATTTTGTCGGAAATATTGGCTTTGATTTCCTGGGAATGTTCTACCGCTCCCGTAGCAATTTGGTGGATAAAGCCATAGCGACTATCGGCAATGATGATATCGATATCTTCTCCCAGTACCTGATGGATCTGGCGGCGATGTTCGACCACTAGCTTTTCTAACTCCCTGCCTCCGGCAGCGGGGATGGCTGTATTATCGTAGGTCAGGAGTTTAATAGCCTGCCAGCGCGGTGCGACTGTCCCTTGAGGACTGCGTTCTATTAGCCAGGGAAGTAGGGATGCGATCGCTTCTTCGATGACGGCTGGATAAGCAACGTAGCGATCGAGACGGCTGGGATTGCTGGCCTGGCGAGCGATGATTTCCTTGAGAATTTCTATTCCCTCTTCCCGCGAAGCGACGGTAGGGATAACGGGACAGCCCAAACGCTCTGATAGCACTGCCGGATCGATGCGTAGTCCCTGTTTTCTAGCTACATCGATCATGTTGAGCGCGATTACCATCGGCACGCCCATTTCCAGCATCTGAGTAGTCAGGTAAAGATTGCGCTCTAAGTTAGAAGCATCGACGATATTGACAATTAAATCGGCTTCTCCAGACAAAAGATAATCTCGCGCCACCAATTCATCTAAACTCGTCTCTTCATCTTCTGCATCTAAGGAATAGACCCCAGGTAAGTCAACAACCGCGATCGCGTTGCCGTTGTAGCGATAGCTGCCTTCTTTGCGTTCGACCGTTACCCCCGGCCAGTTCCCTACTCGTTGATTGGCTCCCGTTAAGGCGTTAAAGAGGGTCGTTTTACCGCAGTTGGGATTGCCCGCCAGTCCGATGGTCAAGGTCTTTGTCTCAGGCATTGTCTACCTCCTCTACAATCAAAGCATCGGCTTCTTGTTTGCGAAGGCTGAGTTTAAAACCCCGCACCTCGATTTCTACGGGGTCGCCTAGGGGAGCGTGACGAATGACTTTGAATTCTATACCCGGTGTCAGTCCCATTGACAGCAGTTTTCTTTTATAGCCGCCACCCGATTGCTCATAACCGACGACGCGACCTCTCGCCCCCACAGGTAGATCCTGTAAGTGGATACTGGTGTCCGCATTCATTTGACGTTCCTTCCTCCGAGTTTTAAAAACGGGATTATCCGTAACTAGGACTCGATTGGCCATCCCTGCTCCTAAACCGAGGCGATTGTTCTGAAATTTGACAATGACCGATCCGCCTGGAGTACAACTAATTACCTCCACTTCGGCTCCTGGAATCAATCCCAAACTGAGCAGGCGACTGATTCCACCTTTGCCGCTAAAGCCTACAATCCACACGCGATCGCCGACTTGGGTGGTCGTTAAGGGAAAGACTTGCTCGATCGCTGAGTTGCTCTCGCTAAACTCCGGCGCAAGTTCTACCGACTCGCTTGTTTCAGATTCAATGTCTAAGGTTTCTTCTATGAAGGTAAATTCCCAACCGTGGCGATTTTCGTGCGATTTTCTGGGTCGGTTGTTTGGGTCGTCGTCCATGCCAGACCTTACTTAACAACTACTTGCCAATAATTGTAAATAAGCTATATAATTTTTCTAGAAAATCTTGAGATTAATTTAACATCTCGATCGCAAAACTTAAAGAAAATCGGTACTCATCGCTTTAAACAACCTTTTTGTTGTTTAAAGAGATTCTCATCTAGTTGTTGTACGAGACGCTAGGCTAAGGGAATTTTTAGCGCGATCGCCCTTTGGGCAGCAGCAAAGCCGATCGCACGACTATAGCGTAAACTACCCAACGCTCATGCTACGCGTACAGCGTCGTAACTATTTCATCTAAGGTGTCGATTCCTGATGTTCCAATACATGGACGCGCTATTGGAATTAACCTCGGACTTGAAAAATTCCTGACTACTAGCGACGGTTCTACAGTCGAACGTCCTAAATTTCTGAAAACTCTGCCAAGTAATACCAATTTTCAGGTTTTCGCGATCGACATCTTTTTCCCTTCTCCTGGTTTGGGTGGGGGCACTGGTTTGGGTGGGGGCAATCGACCATCTCTGTCATTAATGAATGAAAAATGATATAAGTGCCGATCTAGAAATGCTATATCGTGAGGGATGGAAGCCCACGCCATAGCCGACGACAGGAGGTTTGGCGTTGGGAGGAGGTAACTAGCCTTTCTTGGGTAATGCCTAGCTTGCCAATTTGTGCCTAGAAATCGGGGTTTCTAGGCACAGACAATCTATAGTTAGGGTCTAAAAGAAAGCAGCACTAATGAGATGACTAGGATGGCGAGTCCGAGAAAACCTACTAGAAACGCATAAAAATTATCGCGCAGCTCGATAGCTTGCGATCGCGCTTTGAAAGCGTGCCAAATGTGACCTCCTAAGAAAGTCAGGCACAGTGCAAACTGAACGAAGGCAAACTGAGTGCGATCCGCACCGTAAAATTCAGGCGGGAAGACGGTATCGTTAAAAGCCACAAAATAGCAAGACGTAAACGCCATCAGTGCTACTCCTGCCAGACTGTAGGAGAGAATTCCGTGTCCGTTGAAAACGAAAGCGCCTTTAATCCACTGAAAAGGTTCAGTCGTAATGTGCCATACACCGCCAGCAATACACATAGCGCCCACCCAAATATGACCGCCGATGATATCTTCTAAATTGTTGACCGCCGCCATTCCTAGCGGATTCCACCGTCCATCGGCAAAACCAAAGAGATAGTCAAAAATGGTAAACGGATCGATAGTTGGGTTAGCGACAAGATGAACTTCTCCCACGGCAGGATCGTAAATTCCCCCAAAGAACATCGCTTTGGCGACAAACAAAAGCGCCGCCATACCGAGAAAAATGAGATGATGCCCTAAAATTAAGCTTAATTGCTTGGGATCGCTCCATTCATAGTGAAATTTCTTGGCATTTGCTCCCCCATTTTTTAAGATAGATGGACCTCTAAAGACGTGAAAAAGACCGCCTGCTCCTAAAACTGCCGAGGCAACTAAATGAAAAATTCCAATAACGAAATAGGGATAGGTGTCTGTAATCGTCCCACCGGAACCTACTCCCCAACCGAGTCTGGCTAAATTGGGAAGTAAAAGTAATCCTTGGTCGGACATGGCTTTGTCGGGAACAAACTTTGTTACTTCTATCAGCGTAACCGATCCCGCCCAAAACATAATCAAGCCAGCATGAGCGATATGCGCGCCCAGCAATTGCCCTGACAGATCGATGAGACGGGCGTTACCCGATAGCCAACTCCAGTCGCGCGCCCCAGATGCACGCATTCCAGTCGTTGTCACAAGTATATACCTCCTCGCGTTAGTATTTGTTTATTGATTTCTAGAAACGGGGGCAATTTGCCCCCTTTAGTTAAGGTGTAAGAAAAATTGCTTATCGACCTTCAGCCGAAGCTGCGGCTGGAGTAGACACTGGCTTGCTAACCACAGGAGAACCAGCTTGGGGAGTGCCCATATTATCCAGCGCCTGAGTAATTCTTCTAAAATCGAATCCAATCGCCCGCAGTGCGTGCCACAGATGTCCTTGCAGGAAGAAAAATGCCAAGAAGAAATGAGCATTCGCTAGCCAACAGCGTGCCGTATGAGTGCCCAGAGGCAAGTCCACCGTATCCGCGAAATAGGGTACGACTCCCAATTTGATTTGGAGAACGGGACCATAAAATTCGGGCGGATAGGCAAGAGTATTGACCGCACAGAAGTAGGCAGCTACAAATCCAGCTAAAGCAATGCCGCCGAGAGAATAAGACAGAATTGCCTCGCCAGAGAAAATTAATAGCTTCTTCGCCCATTCCAAAGGAGGGGTAATGATATGCCAAACCCCGCCAGCAATCAGGAGAATCCCGACATAGATATGACCGCCAACTAAATCCTCCAGGTTATTGACCGAGGCAAAATGGGTCTGATAGCCGTAGATAGTTAAGGGGTTAAGAGTCGGATCGGTGACGACGCGAACTTCGCCGATAGTGGAGTCGTACAGTCCGCCCCAAAACATCGCTTTAGCAACGAGCAGCAAAGCACCTGCGCCGAGAAATAATAAATGATGTCCTAAAATCAAACCGAGTTGTTTGGGGTCGTTCCACTCGAAGTGGAATTTACGCGCATTACCAGAGGCTTGCTTTAAGTCGCTTTCGCCTTTAAACGTGTGGAATAGCGCCCCTGCACCAAGAACGGCAGATGAAATGAGGTGTATCGCACCTACAACAAAATAGGGATAGGTATCAACTACCTGACCACCTTTACTAACACCCCAGCCCAAAGTTGCTAGGTGGGGGAGGAGAATCAATCCTTGTTCTCCCATTGGTATATCAGGAGAATATCTGGAGATTTCAAAGAGCGTAAATGCTCCTGCCCAAAAGACGATTAAAGCAGCTTGGGCGGCATGGGCAGCGATAAAGAGACCAGATAGGTTGGCAAAGCGAGCATTACCAGCCCACCAGTCATATTTCACATCAGGATTTCCGTATGTCTGCAAGATGGTACCTCCAATTCAGAAAGAAGATTAAGTTTCATTGCTCGATTGTGCCTTATTGCTATTAAAATTCAAAGTTATTAGTAATAATTTTTAATAAGCTACTAGGATTTGAGAGCGGCAAGCTTCTGTAAAGCTGGTTACATAATGCGATTGATTCCATTAACTTGACTTGTGAATTAAAGTTAAGCTTATCAATTTTTCTAATCTAAATGAAAATAACTTTCAATAAATTTCAAGATGTCATAAGCTTAAAAAGATAAACTTATTGATTTTTATTTTCAATAAAGCTGACGAGGAGGTCTATCGCCGTGACCGCAGTTTCTGAAAGTCCGCGCTTGATAGAGCAAGGCAATAACGATATTCCATGGTGGGCAGGAAATGCCCGCTTTACCGATATGTCAGGTCGATTGCTAGGCGCTCACGTTGCCCATGCAGGTTTAATTGTTTTCTGGGCGGGGGCAATGACGCTGTTTGAAATTACCCATTTCGATCTCGCACGACCTATGTACGAGCAAGGGTTAATCTTACTTCCTCACCTCGCTACATTAGGTTTCGGTGTCGGAGAAGGGGGGCAAATTGTCAATACTTATTCTTACTTTGTCATTGGTTCGTTACATCTAATTTCCTCCGCCTTTTTAGGATTTGGCGGGATTTTTCACGTTTTGTTTGGACCAGAATATCTAGAAACCCAATTTTCGTTTTTTGGTTACGACTGGAAAGACGGCAACAAGATGACTACTATTCTTGGCATTCACCTAATCTTGTTGGGATTGGGGGCGCTGCTATTGGTAGCGAAAGCGATGTTTTTTGGGGGCATCTACGACCCAGCAATTGAGAACGTGCGAGAAGTCACCAATCCCACTCTCAATCCAGGTGTTATTTTTGGCTATCTCTTCGGTGCGGTTGAGAGAAACTGGATTGCTGGCGTTGATAACTTAGAGGATGTTATTGGCGGTCATATCTGGATAGGTGCAATCTGCATTACTGGGGGTATCTGGCACATCGTTACTAAACCTTTTCGCTGGACGCATCGGCTGTTTGTGTGGTCGGGAGAGGCTTACCTTTCCTATAGTTTAGGTGCGCTGGCGCTGATGGGGTTTATTGCTGCTTACTTTGTTTCTATCAATACGACGGTTTATCCAGAGGTATTCTACGGTGCGCCACTGTCGGTTAAGTTGAGTCTTTTTCCTTATTTTTCTCTCGACAATCCTGAAGTTGTCTCATCGCGCACTTGGTTGGCAAACACGCATTTTTGGTTGGCGTTCTTTTTCCTGCAAGGGCATATTTGGCACGCTTTGCGGGCGGCTGGTTTTGATTTTCAGAAAGGTCGAGTCAATCCGACGATGGTTAACTATGAACCAACGAATTAATGCTAAATCCTCTTTGATCTCACCCTGCCCTAATGGGCACCCCTCTCCGAAGGTGAGGGCTAAATCGTTAACAAAAGCAGATTTATTACCAATTGCAGAAGTTTACGCGAAGGAGGTTAAAACAAATGACGGCAGTGATTGAGGAAAGTCCCTATCGCGGGCGAATTCCCAATGTGGGCTGGTGGGCTGGAAACGCCCGTTTTGTGGATTTATCGGGTAAGTTGTTAGGAGCGCATGTTGCTCATGCAGGTTTAATTGTTTTGTGGGCAGGAGCGATGACCTTATTCGAGATATCTCACTACAATCCTGACTTGCCGATATACGAACAAGGGTTAATATTATTGCCTCATCTAGCGACTTTAGGCTTTGGGGTAGGTGTAGGAGGTGAAATTGTTGACACCTATCCTTATTTTGTTATCGGGGTATTGCATCTAATTTCTTCGGCTGTGTTAGGTGCTGGTGGCATCTACCATGCCTTATTAGGACCGGACGTGCTGGAGGAAAATCGCACCTTTGCCGGATTTTTTGGTTATGACTGGAAAAATGGGGATAAAATGACGACCATTATTGGTATTCACCTCATTTTTCTCGGCATCGGTGCATTTTTGCTAGTGTTTAAAGCGATGTTTTGGGGCGGACTATTCGACCCCTGGACGGGTGCTGCTGGTGAGGTACGAATGATTGCTAACCCGACTATTAATCCCATCAAGATTTTTGGCTATTTGTTTGGTGCATCGGATGCCCAAGGTATGGCAGCTGTTGATAATCTTGAAGATGTCGTCGGGGGTCATATCTGGGTTGGTTTGCTTTGCATGCTGGGTGGCTTCTGGCATATTGCAACGAAACCGCTAGCTTGGGCGCGTCGAGTGTTGATTTATTCTGGAGAAGCTTATCTATCTTATAGTTTAGGCGCGATCGCTTACATGGGATTTTTAGCCGCCTACTTTGTCAGTGTCAATAATACCGTCTATCCTGAAGTCTTTTATGGGCCTGTTGGCATAATTGAAACCAGTACTGGAAATATCTCGGCACGCGGTTGGTTGGCAACGTTTCATTTCGTTCTCGCAGTTCTGTTTCTTTTTGGTCATATTTGGCATGCTATTCGTGCCAGAGGGGAAGCAGCAGGATTTGATTTCCAGAGGGGCGATACGGTAATTAAACTTGCAGGTAGTCCCTATACGGGCAATCTTTCAACTCCAGTGAATTCCTCCGATTTTACGCTCTTTTTGCTGAAGAATTTACCGATTTATCGGGCTGGTCTTTCTCCTCTCGCTAGGGGATTAGAAATTGGCATGGCACACGGATATTTTATCCTTGGTCCTTTTATTAAATTAGGACCGCTACGCGATACAGAACAAGCCAATTTAATCGGCTTAATTTCTGCTTGTACCTTAATTGTCATTATGACTATTTGTTTGTCTATCTATGGCACAGTTTCTTTTAAAAAAGAGCTATCAAAAGATAGATTAACTTATTCAACTTCTGTTCCAAATGTCCCCGATTCTCTTAAGACTGTCGATGGATGGAGCCAATTTTCTGGTGCGTTTTTAGTCGGGGGTGTTGGTGGGGCAATTTTTGCTTATTTGCTGTTAGATAATTTGGGAGTTTTGCAAACAATAGCGACTGGAAAAATCTAGCAACAGAGAATAAATTCTCGGTCTGAGAGGCTAAAGTCCGTTTAACTGAGATCTTGCACCTTTGGCATCAAAGCCTAGAACTTTAGTTCTAGGCTCAAAGCTTAACTCCATTAAAATAAAGTGATAGCAAGTATGGATAATTAGTGGTAATAAAAAATCTCCGCGTCTCCCGTCCCCATATCAGGAGTGTCAACCTTATTGATAACATTCAAGCAGACTAGATATGAAATTACTATTTAGTCTTCTTTACAAGAGCGGTTGTTGAGAATAGTGCCAGAACTGAATTGCAACAAACTTTAGTTTTGAACCAAATTGATTTCTTGACGAAATTAAGTTATTTAAACAAGAAACTTTCAACTAATAGCTGACAGCCAATTGTTCTTTTGTTAACAAACTATTTTTTTTAAATAGTTGACAATTAATTGCAATAAGTTTAATCTAATTTTATAGCGTTCTCCTCTTCTATTTTTAGGTTAGGAGTTTCCGGTAGCCTAACCCAGGATTTCTCAAGAAAGGTAGCAAAAAAAGGCGCGATCGATTCTTTTTTTCTTTCTTATTTTCCTAGAGATACTAGCTATTAACTTAGTTTTTCTGAGATGAATTAATTCATTCCTCAATGATTATAGGAGCAGTAACTAATTATGAATTATTGCCCTTGTTGCAAGGATAAGCTACTTCGTCAAATTAATCGAACGGGCATTTACTGGTTTTGTCCTTATTGTCGGCAAGAAATGCCAGTGATTTGTCAGTCTTTAGAACACAAGATACCAGTTATCCATTCAAAATTTTTTCGTCAAGATCTAATCAATTAATAGGAGAAAACATGTCTAAAATTGGTCTTTTCTATGGCAGTACCACTGGAAAAACTCAGTCAGCAGCAGAAATAATACAAGAAGCTTTTGGCGGCGAATCTGTTGTAACTTTATACGATATTGCTGAAGTCGAAGCCAGTGATTTTGATAAATATCAGAATATCATTATTGCTTGTCCGACTTGGGATATTGGAGAATTACAAGCTGATTGGAATGGATACTATGATGAGTTAGACGAGATCGACTTTAGTGGCAAAAAAGTTGCCTATTTTGGTACGGGAGATCAAATTGGCTATGCCGATAACTTTCAAGATGCCATGGGAATATTAGAAGAAAAAATTTCTTCTCTAGGCGGTAAAACAGTGGGCTATTGGTCAACAGATGGTTATGATTTTAATGAATCTAAAGCCGTCAAGAATGGAAAATTTGTTGGACTTGCTTTGGATGAAGACAATCAATCCGAACTAACCGAACAGCGAATCAAGCAATGGGTGACTCAATTAAAGAGCGAGTTTGAAATCTAGAGAGTTTGGCGAGCATTGCTCGCCCTAATAAATACATTATTGAGATAGATCGAGAGGTGTTAGCTAATGATACCACAGCTACTATTAGGCACTTTTGCTTGGCTCTTAATTGGATCGCTATTTTTCAGTTTTTGGAGAACAGCTAAAGAGGGAATAGCGCATCTCAAAAAAATGCACCAAATTCCTTGCAGTCGTTGTGTCTTTTTTACGGGAGACTATCGCTTAAAATGTACCGTCAATCCTTTGATAGCTATGTCAGAGGAAGCGATAAACTGTCGAGATTTTGAACTTAAATCTCATACGCTAACTTGTTCGAGTTGCAAAAGTAATCTTACCAAAAATCTATCTCAGCTTTTTGAGGAGAGTTAGTATGTCTGTACAACCCGATGCTCTTTGGATAAATATTAGCCCTAGCTTGCTACGCTTCGATCGCTTTTTGATTCGTCATCTATCGCATCAAGTCTCTATTGCACAGTGGGAATATTTCCAAAACCCAGACGAACCGAGTTCTTTAGATATTGCATTAGTACTGCTTCACGACTATTTAAAATCTTGCCAAAGACCCATACATTTAATCGGTCATAGTACTAGCGGATTGTTGGGATTGCTTTATACTCGCCAATATCCAGAAAGGGTTAAATCGCTGACTTTATTAGCTGTAGGAGTCAATCCCGCTATTAACTGGCAAGCACATTATTATGTTATGTATCAGCTTTTGCCTTGTACTCGTAACATGATTCTTGCTAAATTGGTTCAGAATTTGTTTGGTCATCAAGAGAGAAATTGCACACAAAATTTAATCAAACTGTTAGAACAAGATTTAAATTTCTCTCCTTCACCCCATTCTCTTTATCAACAAGCAACGATTTCCCCTGGCGGCGTATCTGTCCCATTGATGGTTTGCGGGAGTCAAGACGATCTCATTGTCGATTCGATGGCTTTAAAAGGATGGAAAGCTTGGATGAAAGAAGGCGATCGCATTTGGGAATGTCCCCATGGTTATCATTTTTTCCATTATTACTATCCTCAGTTAGTTGCCAGGCAAATTCTCAAGTTTTGGCATCTAGCTGTTTGTAACGAGGATTCCACACATCATGAAGAAATCAATCGAATATTTTAATTAGAAGGATTAAACTCAGGACAGAGATAAGTAATAGCTGAAGCTAATAATGCATCATTTAAATTCATTAATTCCTTTTCTCTATATTCACCGATTTTCATCTCATGGATGTGATATCGATAGCGATCGACAACTTCATTTAATGTTTTTCCTGCGCTCAACATAGAGCAATAAGCTTTGCCAAGTTTAATTTGGTTATCGGGTGTTTGTTTGATTAAATTGGCTTCTGTTAACTTTCCTTCTTTTAGTAAATAATTATATGCTGCATTTATATATAGATCTTCTTTACTTTTTAAAATAAGAGAAAATTCTCCAGGACTTTGTAAGGCGACAGCTAGCATTTCATTATTAACTCCTACTCCTAAATACAGTAAGGAGAAAATACCTGCTACTACTTGTTTAATAGTTGTCGTCTTTTTCCTCAATACCATGGTCTGTCATCCTCTTATTAAGTTCTCAGAATATCGTACTTTTCAATGTTTTAGTTATTATCTGTACTCCTACTGAACTTGAATGAGAGATTGAAAGCGTGTTTCACTACTTCTACGGAAGAAAAACAAATATATAAAGTTCTTATAAAGTTCTCAGTTCGCTCTGCTGAAATTCGAGCTAGATCTCTGAGTCAGGATATTTACGAAGTCAGAGGAAACCCTGCTGTTGAACGGCTGAGTATCTCAGACTTCATGTTGATTCTCGCAAATTTCGGAAAATTTACCCGCACTTAGCGATTTAATCGTTGAATATAAACAAATATTTATTTATGTTACCGATCGCAGCTCTCTTCGGAACCTTTAAAGGATGCTCTGCGTTCGAGTATTTTAACGCTGGCAGACAAACGGGGACTTACCTCCTCGTTGACTCGAATCGATAACATCGCACAAACCAGCGATAGAAAACGGTTTTGAGGAGAAAAAATCGTGAAAGTTCATCCGATTCGCCTTAAGAACTACTGCGAGTTGATACAAATGCAAAAGCATTACCTGACAATTTTGAATGAAGTTTCACCCACAGCCAGAGGGATAGTACGCGAATATATCCAGCGTCTTAATCGAGAGATTGAAGCTAGAAGGGAGAGCAAAAAGCCGCGTTCTGGGGTATTGTAAAATTAACTAGGTAACTAGGCGCTAAAGTCAAATGAAGTGCTCGATGCAGAAAATGGTCGCATCGGCATCCAAAAATTACAAGAGGTGCTGCCTGATTTGGCGATCTGCGACATTATCATGCCCTAAGTTGCTAGTTAGGGACAGATGTAACAAAACCCAGTAAAATCCCCTCCAAGAGAGTAAGCTGGAAGGGAAAATGATAGTCGATCGCTCTCACCCCCAACTCCTCTTCCTATTTGGGAGAGGGGAGAAGAATGTCGATTGCGAAAACCTGAAAATTGGTAGTAGCGTGTGCGTAAGTGCATGCGTCTCGTTCACGACCAAGATGATCGCACTACTGGTTATTCTGGTTATTTGTGCCTTGGCGCGAGACGATCGCCGGGCGATCGCACAACGCCCAGAAAAGAGTTATTGGCAGGAAAATTCGCGTTAAATCGCTAGCGAGAGTAGATTGGCTAGGTCAGAAAATCGCTCTATTTCTAATTTTTCCCAAACGCGATCGCTATTGCACCCATGAGCGCACAGCAGTCCCCATAATTGTTTCTGAGTAAATATGGGAGCGATTAACAGCGATCGAACGTTCGCTTGATGCAAGGATGCGATCGCATCTGGAGATAATTCGGCGCGATCGAGATTGTCAATTGCCATAACTTGTCCCGGATGGTATTGCCAATCTAGCTTCTCAAAAGGGAAATCTTTAACAGAAGGACGATCTGACGCGACGGATTCGACTATTTGCTGGTTCGCCTTTTGATAAAAAACAATTCGTTCGACTTGAAAAAATTCCCGAATTTTAGAGATAATCGTTGGTAAGATGTCCCAACTGTTGTCAAAATTAGACAACTGCTGGATAATTTCTCTGACTAACTTCTCCCAGTTCTGCTGCTGCTCTAGTTGTATTGCGATCGCGTCGGCTTTAATTAACGCCTCAGAAGCACTCAGCAGGCGCTGTACTCTCTGAAAAAGAACTGCCCAATGGATAGGTTTAGTGAGGTAATCCGTCGCTCCTGCTTGAAAGGCTTGGTCGATTGACTCGCGATCGTCGAGAAAAGTTAGCATCAGAATCGGGAGTCGCGTGCCTCCAGCTAGAGAACGCAGGCGCTGACAGCAAGTAAATCCGTCCATTACTGGCATCAATGCGTCTAACAAAACGATATCGGGTTGACAACGCGAATATTTCGCTAGACATTCCTCGCCATTGGCAGCTTCTTCGACTTGATAGCCTTTACTTTGAATTGCCAGTTTTAGTAACGAGCGGATAGAGCTATCGTCATCGGCAACGAGAATCAGAGGCTTTTTTTCGTCAGTCATAATACCATTATGGATTTTGGATTTTGAAAGGTGCTTCTAATGGGCGTTTTAAAGATCTATCTGTCACCAACATTTTTTAAAAACCGTCATAACAACTTTTCCAAGGCTTCTATCGTTTGTTGGTATTGAGTTTCTAATTCGAGCGATAAAGCTGTCGTGTTGGAAAGCGTGCCAGAGCGCGCCAAATTCTCAAACTGCTTGCAAAGTTTAGCAAATCTTACTGCGCCTAAGGTGGCGCTACTCGAACCTAAAGCATGGGATGACTGGCGCAATTGTTCTAAATTTGAAGAAGCGATCGCGTCTCGAATCTGTTCGAGATATTGCGGTGCGGTTTTTAAATATTCCTCGATTAGATGGGCGATAAATTCATCAGCTTGGGCACCTACCATCTCGCGGATAGAATCTAGTACTTTAGCGTCTAAAATC
Organism: Hydrococcus rivularis NIES-593; assembly: GCF_001904635.1. Lineage (GTDB taxonomy): Bacteria > Cyanobacteriota > Cyanobacteriia > Cyanobacteriales > Microcystaceae > Hydrococcus > Hydrococcus rivularis. Next base: position 129,334 of record NZ_MRCB01000009.1, on the reverse strand, counting down.
AAATCTTCTGCTTGGTGCGTCTGAGGTTGGCTTTCTTGACGGTTAGCGCGATCTTTTTCTAACCGTAGAGCGGCTTTTTCTAATGCCTGGAGTAATTCGGTTTCGCGGATAGGTTTGCTGATGTAGTCGTTCATCCCCGCCACCAAGCATTTCTCGCGATCGCCTTTCATGGCGTAGGCTGTCACGGCAATTAACCAGGGACGCTGACTGGGTTTCCATTCCTCAGCAATGCGTTGAGCCGCTGTCAATCCGTCCATTTCTGGCATTTCTACGTCCATCAATACCACATCATAAGGCGCTTGTCGTAAGGCGCGAATCGCTTCCCATCCATTACCCGCTACATCAGCCCGATATCCCAGTTTTTGTAGGATTAGTAAAGCAACTTGTTGGTTAATGCTGTTATCTTCCGCCAGGAGAATCCGTAAGGGAAAAGGTTTAGAAACGGTAGTTTCAATCTTTTGATTACTGGAAGACCTTTGAGCGATCGCCACTTCAGGTAAAGCAGAAATTTCTGAAACCGACTTTGTCCAGAAGATCTGCACGAGAGTGTCGTAGAGTTGAGATTTTTGCACCGGATTCTGAAGCCAAGCGACAAACTGAACTGGGGTGCTTTTTTGCAATTCTTTTGGCGACAAATTAACGGCTGTGAGCATCATCAAGGGCAATGCTCGACACTCTGGTAACGCCTGGATGGATTCAGCAAGTTCTATTCCATTCATTTTTGGCATTTGTAGGTCAAGAATTGCCAAGTCAAAAGATTCTCCTTGACGCAACCAACAGAGAGCTTGAGATCCCGAATCGGCCGCGCGAGGAAGCATTCCCCACGATTGAGTTAGCTGGGTCAACAATTCTCGATTAACCGGATTATCATCGACAATTAAGATGCGTTTTCCTTCCAGTTGCGCCTGACAATCGCTAGGGGTCAAAGTAGAAGAAAAAGGAGCAGCTTTGGCAGCGATGGTAAAATAAAAAGTCGAACCTGTCGAACTTACTGTTGAGATAATATCCCGATTTTCTTGGGAACGTAACCAGCGAGGAGGGGCTGCGCCAGCAACCGTTCCGTGACTTTCCATCCAAATGCTTCCCCCCATCATCTTTGCCAGACGCTTGCAGATAGCTAACCCCAAACCTGTCCCGCCATATTTGCGAGTCACTGAGGCATTCGCTTGGCTGAAAGACTGAAAGAGAAATCGTTGTTGTTGGGGAGCGATGCCGATTCCCGTATCTTTGACCATAAATTGAATCTCGTAGGCTTGTTCGGCCTTGCTGACGAGGGAAGCGGTTACAGCAACGCGAATTTCTCCTGCGTCGGTAAACTTGACCGCATTGCCCAACAGATTTACCAAGATTTGACGGACTCTAGTAATGTCACCGACGATCGCGCGGGGAACTTGGGGATCGATCTGATAAATAACTTGGAGGTTTTTGGCAACCGCTTTGGGCACGATTAAATTGAGTGCTTCTTCGACACAAGATTGCACTTCAAAGGGATAGGCTTCTAATTCCAGCTTACCAGACTCAATTTTGGAAAAATCGAGAATATCGTTCAAAATGACTAGCAAAGCTTCGCTGCTACTGCGAATGGTTTCGGCAAACTGTCGCTGTTGGGGAGATAAATCTGTATCCAATAGCAGTCCCGCCATGCCAATGACAGCATTCATCGGCGTGCGAATTTCATGGCTCATAGTAGCGAGAAATTCGCTTTTGGCGAGGTTAGCTGCGTCTGCCGCTTTTTTCGCCGCACTCAATTCTTGATTTTGTCGTGCTAATTGTTCGCGGTGGCTCTTTTCCCGTTCTAATAGCTGTGCCTGGGCTAAAGCAATTCCCACTTGCGCCGCTACGGCTTCGAGCCACTCTACCTCATCCCGTTCCCAGTGTCGCACCGAGTTGCATTGGTGAAGCACCAAGACTCCATAAGGCTTGTCGCGATCGCAAATCCGAATCGCTAGCATCGATTTGATGTTCAGGTGGCGACAAGTATTCCAGATCGGTTCGAGGGTAGCTTCAGCAAAGATATCGTCGGATACCATTGCCCGATCCTGACTGAGGACTTGTTGTGCGTAAGAATCACCTGCATTCGGCACGCTTAGATCGAACAAAGAATTCGTATCGGGCGTTAAATATTCTGCAACGCAGAAAAGTTGTGGGGTGGGATGCTCGATATAAGAATAAATAATCGCGCGATCGACGCTTAATGCCTGTCCGACTCGCTGTGCTGTCGTCTGAAAGATTTTTTGCAGATCGAGACTTTGGCGAATTTCTGCGACGATTTCTTTGAGTAAAAGGATTTGCTGATATCGTTTTCGTAGCGTTTCTTCAGATCGCTTGCGTTCGGTAATATCTTTGTGAGTGCCCACCATTCTCAGAGGTTGTCCTTGCTCGTCGCGTTCGACAACTTGACCTCTATCTAAAATCCATTTCCATTCCCCCGATTGGGTAAGCATGCGCAACTCCATCTCGAAATAGGGGGCGCGTCCCCGCAGATGAGCTTCCAGAAGCTCCAACATGTAGGGCTTATCGTCTGGATGTACGAGTCTATCTCGCCAATCGATGTCATTTTCCAGTGCATCGGGAGAATAGCCAAGTATTGTTGCCCAACGCGGACTGCGGTAGACCTTCCCCGTTACTGGGTTCCAATCCCAAAGTCCCTCTTCAACAGCTTCGAGAGCAAGCCGTAGCCTTTCTTCGCTCTCGCGCAATCTTTGCTCTGCCTGTTTGCGAGCCGTAATATCGGTAACTGTACCGAAATATCCAGCGATCGCGCCTGCTTCATCGCGGATGGCGATCGCCATGCCAAAAACCCAGTTTACCTTGCCTGCGGGAGTCTGAAAACGATATTCCATCGTAAACTGACGCTCCGTCCTCGCACTTTCGTACCACTCGGCAAAGACTAACTCGCGATCGCTAGGGTGGATAGCCTTAACCCAACCCGTTCCGAGTGCCTCTGCCATGGACAGTCCGCTCAATTCCATCCAGCGCGGGTTAACGAACAAACAGTGACCTTGGGAGTCGGTTTGAAAGATGCCTACGGGGGCATGAGTGACGAGCAAGCGAAAACGTTTTTCTCGCTCTCGCAATTGGGCTTCGAGTTGTTTGCGATCGCTGATGTCGCGATACATCCACAACTTACCGCAGTGACGATTGTCAACCCAGATCGGTATGTCATCTCGCTCGAATATCCTGCCATCGCGCAGAAGCAGTTCTTCCGAAGTAGCGACTGGTCGATCGTTAAGAATGTTTTCAATTCGCCGATCGGCTTGGGCGAAATCAAAAAACGGTTCTTGAAAAGTTTGGGCAAGGCGTTGACAATCTACGCCGATTAGCATGTCTGGGTGTAAAGGAATGCCAAACTGCTGACAAAACTTTTGATTGGCTAAGACGATCTGCCCTAGCTCATTTTCTACAAGAATGCCTGCTTGTAAATTTTGAATTAGGGCGCTTAAGCGCGATGTTGTTGCCCGCAATTGGGCTTCCACGCGGCGGCGTTCTGCCAGTTCTTGTTGCAGTTGTTGATTGGCACGGGTTAACTGCTGAGTTCGCTCTGCCACTCGCTTTTCTAATTCTTCATTGACTTGCTGTAGTGCTTGTTCTTTGCGCTTGGACTCTGTAATATCGCGGATTGCTAACACGACACTTATCTCCGATTGTTCTGTATCCGATAAATGTCGCAGGTTCAGACAAGACCACGAAATCTCTAGAATTAAATCTCGAAATTCATAATCGGCTCGTCCTTTCGATCGATTTTCGAGAGCCAAATTGACGGGATGCTCTGCCACTGATACATCTTGTCCCGATCGCCGAAGAGGTAATAATTCTGATAGTTGCTTCTCGATAATTGAAATATGAGGAATGTTGACCAAGCGATCGAAGGTCATGTTACACCACTTTACTTTCCCCTGGCTATCCGTCCACGCGATCGCCTCATTCACTGTCCCCAAGGCAATTTCCATTTTGCCTAAGGTAGTACGGAGTTGATTGAGTTGGTTGGCTAAAGTCTCTTTCATGGCAGTCTCTTAAGTTTCAAGAGGACGGCATATTTTTCCTCACAGTAATTACAGGAGCATTTTTTATTGGCGTTTGGCTTGGGGTGGCGATCGTAAGTGAAATTAAATTTTAGGCTCCCGAATTCCTATTTATTTTTCCCTTATCCACATCAAAAATTAACTTAGACAAAAGTTAGACATCTTAAATGCTTGCTTAGACGCGATCTTAAATTGGCGATTGCGATACTGAGAAACATAGAGGCTTAAAGCAATACAGGAAAACGGATATGAAACTCGTCTCAGTCATCGTGCCAGTCTATAACGTCGAGAAATACATCGCTCAAACCATTCGCTCCGTACTCAATCAAACCTACTCTAATTTTGAGCTGATCGTCGTTGACGATGGATCTCCCGATAAAAGTGCCGAGATTTGTCGGCAGTTTCAAGATCCCCGGATTAGAATAATCCATCAAAAAAATCGCGGTTTGGCTGGTGCTCGCAACGCTGGAATCCGCCACGCCAAAGGCGACTATCTCGCTTTCCTCGATGGAGACGATTGCTGGTTGCCCGAAAAACTCGAAAAGCACGTTCAACATTTAGAAGCTTCACCTCATGTTGGCGTTAGCTTCAGTCGCTCCCAATTTATCGACAGCGATGGTAACTCTCTTGGCATTTATCAAATGCCCAAACTCAAGGATATTACACCCGACCATTTACTCTGTCGCAACCCCATTGGTAATGGTTCCGCACCGGTAATTCGTCGTGAAGTCTTTGAAGCCATTCGCTTTCAAAAGAATTTCTATGGAACGATTGAAGATTTCTACTTTGACGAAAGTTTCCGACAGTCAGAGGATATCGAATGCTGGTTTCGGATTGCCATGCAAACCTCCTGGCAAATTGAAGGGATTCCAGATTCTTTAACGCTCTACCGCGTTAATGGAGAAGGACTCTCTGCCAATATTCTTAAGCAATTGGACTCTTGGGAAAAACTGATCGAAAAACATCGCACTGAATTTCCAGAATTAGTCAAACGTTGGGAAAATCCAGCCAGAGCCTACCAACTGCGCTATCTATCTCGTCGTGCCGTTCGTCTCAAAGATGGTCGCATGGCAGTTAAATTAGTTAATCGCGCTCTATTAACTCACTGGCAAATTCTGTTATCCGAACCCCATCGTACTATTTTAACGGCAGGTGCAGCTTACTTACTTCGCTATTTCCCATCATCTCTCTATTCTCGTCTTGAATCGCTGGCTTTGAGGGCAACAGGTTTTCTCCAAAAAGTTAAAATTCTGCGCGAACAACTGCGTTTTTCTTTAACTTTAAACAATTCTGCCTATTAATTTTAGGAGATATAGCACAATGAAAGTTTTATTGGTTTCTTCCAGTGGCGGTCATTTTAATGCTCTACAAAAGTTAAGTGTTTTTTGGGGACAACATGATTGTTGTTGGATAACTTTCCGCACTGATGCAACAGAAACGGCACTTAAAAATAAAAATGTTTACTGGGCTTATAGCCCTACCAATCGCAACTTACCAAATCTCATCCGAAATTTTATTTTAGCGTTTCAAGTAATTTTACAAGAGCGTCCTCAATTAATTTTAACTACAGGTGCAGGCGTTGCCGTTCCCTTCATTATTTTAGGTAAGTTATTGGGCGCTAAAACCGCTTTTGTTGAATCTTTTACGCGAATTAAACAGCTAAGTTTATCAGCTCGATTAGCGATGCCATTTCTCGATGTTGTTTACGTTCACTGGCAACAACTCAAACAGCGTTATGCAAAAGCTGAATTAATTATCTCTAATACGCTTTAAAAACACTCCTAAATTTATCTACTGTTAGTTTACAGCACCAAACTCTCGCCGCTCTGCTCGGAAAAGTTTTCAGGATTTACATCTGCCCGGACAGCGCGGAACATACCAAATCGACAAAGCCCCGTACCAAATGCCAACCGCATCAATAGCAAGGTCGGCACTTCTCGCAAAGATTTAATCAGTCCTACTAGACCAAACTTTAACAATCCTTCTGGTCGTACTACCCCTTGCCAGATAGAATCGAGCCAGGAAGGAAGGGTTTCTTGCGTCCAGTCGGCGGTTGTCACGCTCCCCGCAACCAGTCCGGTGGCGGCTAACAGTTCGGAGAATCCTTCAATGCTGGCAAAAGCTGGATGAGACCACTGATCGAGCAGTTGTCGCATCACCAGGCGCTCCCACCAGTTGAGCGGTTGGGCGCGGTCATCTCGCTGATTCCAGTCAGCAACAACTAGAATCCCACCTGGTTTGAGGACTCGCAGGAGTTCTTTGGCAAACTGAGCTTTATCGGGCATGTGGGGACCTGCCTCAATTGACCAGACTACATCAAAGCTAGCATCAGGAAATGACAGCGCCATTGCATCATCGATCGCAAATTGGACGTTCAGATCTGCGGGCGTGAGTTCTTGGGCACGTTTCACCTGCTGGGGGCTAATAGTAATCCCCGTCACGGCAAATCCATAATCTCGCGCCAAAATTCGACTGCTACCGCCAATACCACAGCCTACATCCAAAACGGTCGTTCCGGTCGGAAGGCGATCTAATCCCCCCCAGCGTACCATTTCATGTACAAAGTCATGTTTTGCTGCGATAAAGTCTTTTCGTTGTGGCGGCGAACCGTAGTGACCCAAATGAATGTGTTCTCCCCAGTAGAACTCTAGAACACCGTCATTCGTCCATTCATCATAGGAATTGGCGACGGAGGCTGAAGATTGATATTTGCGGGCAGCAAGCAAATAAGCTGCAATTCCAACGATCGATAGGATGATCAAAAGACCGATTCCGAAAAATAAGCTGTTCATCGCATTGAGCGTTCCGTAGATTTACCCTAGATAAAATTTTCCCATCAATCCGAGCGATTCATTCTTTGAAGTCGGTCGCTCCGTATCAGACGAGCAATCGCGCTAAAGCCAGACAATACAAGATTATGAATGCCTCGAAGTAGTTGTTCTGGACGGGATTTAACCTGTTGGTTACTTTTGCTAGGAGTCGCTCCTTTAACAAAGGGATGAATCGCAGTGGAAATCTGTCCAGAACGATGAAGATAATATTCTAGCATGATAATTCTTAGTGAAGCTTTAATATGAATCACTGAAATGTTTACTACAAAATTTATAAACTTCTTGTTTATCTTGAATCAATCGCGACATCTTTTTTCTCCTGTCAATAGAGGAGATTGAAGTTGAAATTCTGCCCATTTTTTGCATACTTGTTGATAACATTGTTTGGGTGTAATGGGTAAATTTTTGAGATAAAGAAAACTGGCTCGATCGCCCGATTCTAAAAGCAAAATTGCGTCGGTTTCGGGATTGTAATTATCGACGGACTCAAGAATATGAGCATTCATATGATGACCCTGGAGGATGACCGTATCGGGTGCAGCTAACCAGGCATTTAAGAAAGCAGCCAAACGATTTCGAGAAACAAAATAGGCTTTAAAACTTTCTCCAAATCCGTCGATTAAAGGCGAACTCGTAGTGCAAACAACCGCACCGCGATCGCATTTTAAGTATCCATTCCAGGCGTTGAAACCAATCGCTAGGAGGTTGGTGGCGATAAAATTTTGTTGCCAATCTGAAGGATTTGCTTTCGACATTTGTTACTCCTGTGACTAATTCGCAGACTGACACCAAAAATCCCTGACATCAGAATCCCCAACACAGAAACGGGTTCGGAAACGGTAGCGGCATTAATTACGCCAATGGCTTCTAGGTCAAACCCACCCGAACCAGGAATTGGAGTCTGCCAGGGATCGTAGATTGGACGACCTGCGGTATCGAGAAAGGCACCATTCCCTGGAATATCGACAATGCGAACAAAGTTAATCTTATTGATATCTACTTGTCCTGAAATTACGGTCGGCAGATCAACTAACGTTTCTAAGTCAAAAGGCGTTCCCCAGGAACTTTGAATGAATTCCTCGTCAGAAACGACAATTCCATTGTTGAGGTGCTTTCCTGCCAGATTATAAACATTTGTTGCATCCAGTCGCCCAAACGGCGCTACAGGTTCAGGCGTGAGAGAAGTACTAGGAAAGCGAGCAAAATTGATGCCATCGGTTGACACTTCGACATAAGCAAGTTCGCCAAAAAGACTGCCATCTGAAGCAAAACCAAATCCGTTTTCAAACACGGCAAAATCAAACCCAGTCCCGTTCCGAATCGGGGAGACAAAGGTTAAGGTAATTTCTCCTGGCGAAACTCCTGCGGCAATTTGTTCGGCGGTTAATTCTCCCAAGGAGGCAATGCTGTCAAATACACCTGTCACTTCTCCCAGAGTCTTTTCAGGGGTTTGCCATCGTTTCAATGCGCCTGGCGTTGGTCGATAGTTGGTGAATCCCGCCGCCCAATCTCTAAAAATGGGATTGACAGTGTTGTTGGGAGAGACAACACCTAGACCATCCGAACCAACAAATCCAGGAATGCCCGAATCAATTTTCCCAGGATCGAATGTCGAATTTGAAAATGGACCTGCAACAGCGTTACCGCCTGCGAGTGCCAGATTCAATGTTATCAAAGTCAAGCTAGCTTTTTGGCAAACATTTAAGGATTTCATATTTCATATGAAGATGTTCAAGTTCGTCTTATCTTGCATCTTGCAGCAGTGGCAACAACTGCCAGAAGTCGTATGAAGATGACTTTAAATGTGAGGCAACGATTTTAATCGAAGGGTGGTTCTTGAGAATGGTGAAATCAAGTCAGAATGAAATAATCCTGAGATATGGCTAATGCTGCTTCTGAGTGTCTATTATTTCTTCTCGCAAAACTTTGGTTGCTTCTACCATATTTTTCAAAGCAGGAATGACTTCTTCCCAACGTCGCGTTTTTAGTCCGCAATCGGGATTGACCCAGATTTGTTTGACAGGTAAATTAGCTACTCCGGTCCGCAATTGTTGTAAGATTTGTTCGGGACTGGGAATTGCCGGACTATGAACGTCGTAAACTCCATTACCCACTTGATGGGAATAACCCGCCTCGGTTACTTCAAATAGGGTTTCGTTATTGCTGCGACTGTTTTCTATCGACAGAACGTCAGCATCCAATCGTTCGATGTGCGACATAATATCGCCAAACTCTGAATAACACATATGAGTATGTATTTGAGTTTGTGGTTTTGCGATCGCGCTAGCTAAACGAAATGCATCTACTGCCCACGATAAATAATCATTCCAGCGATCGTACTTCAGTGGCAAACCTTCTCTCAATGCAGGTTCGTCTATCTGAATCATACTTGCACCAGCCGCTTCTAAATCGGCGACTTCTTCCCTCAATGCTAAAGCAATCTGAAAAGCTTGTTCGGCACGAGAAATGTCATCTCTAACATATGACCAATTAATCATCGTTACTGGTCCTGTCAACATCCCTTTGACAGGTTTTTTAGTTAGCGATTGCGCTACTTTAAACTCCCGTACCGTCATCGCAGAAGTACGAACCACATCGCCATAAATAATCGGCGGACGTACATATCGACTCCCATAGCTTTGTACCCATCCATGTTCGGTAAAGGCAAAACCTTGTAACTGCTGACCGAAAAATTCCACCATGTCAGTCCTCTCAAACTCTCCGTGAACGAGGACATCAATGCCAATGTCTTCTTGGAGTTGGATACAGTGGGCAATTTGTGCGTCAATAGCAGCTTGATACTCCTCTTGAGTTATCTCGCCTTTCTTGTAGCGAACTCGCAGTTGTCGCACTTCAGGGGTTTGGGGAAACGAACCAATCGTCGTCGTTGGGAAAGGGGGAAGAGAAACTTGTACCGACTGTCGTTCTTGATAAGATAAGGGACGTTGAAAATCATCAAGTTTGAGGTTTTTTAGTTTCTCTCGAACGGATTTATTCGCTGGACTAAACTGTTTAAAAGCTTCCCAGTTCGTATCAATTAATTCCTCTATTAAGTCTTGTTCGATTCTCGTATTTTCTCCCCCTATTGTTCGTGACAAGAATTTAACTTCTTGGAGTTTTTGTTCGGCAAAACTCAAAATATTTCGTAAGGGTTCGGGCAGTTGTTTTTCTCGTTTGGCGTCATAGGGGACGAACTGTAAAGAAGCTGATGGTTGAATAGAAATATTGGGGATTAAGGTTTTAATTTCTGATAATAAAGGAAGAACTCGATCGGTACGAATTTGCCAGATATTCCTGGCATCAACAATGCCGACTCCTAATCGTTTATCGTGATTCCAACCGTAAGTTTTAATCAAATCTAAATTGCGTCCGCGAGTAAAATCCAAACTAATTGCTGCGACAGGTAAATCTATTACCCAGGGATAGGTTTCTCCTAAGTCATCGAAGTAGGTAACGAGATTAATGAAAATTCCAATGGAAGCTAATCGATTGTAAATCGTTTGAAACTGTTGTTTTAAGGAAACGGCATCGCTCAAAACTAAAACGGGTTCGTGTATTTGTACTTCCTCTATGCCCATATTTTTGATTTCCGTGAGTAGATTGACATAGAGAGGAAGTAACTTTTCTATGGCTTCGTCGATATTAATTTCTAATCGACTCAAACGCAACAAAGTTGAAATTCCTAGAATAATTGGGGTCGCTTTTTTACCTAGTAAACTTTGAGCGCGATCGATAGTTTCTAGAAAGTCGTTAAAATCTGCTGGTAAGATATCTGAACTGATTTCCGGAACGAGGTAATGATAATTGGTATCGAACCATTTGGTCATTTCCAGCGCCGGAATTCCTTCTTTCCCTCGTGCCATTGTAAAGTATCTTTCTAATCCTTCAAATGGTTGAAATCTTTTAGGAATTAATCCCAGACGAATTGCCCAATCTAATACATGATCGTAGAGAGTAGTATCGCCAATACCAATGCGATCGATTTCTTCTTCTAATTGAGTTTTCCAGTTTTTTTCTTCTACTTCTCGGATAGTTTTTTGCAATGATCCTGCATCAATTTTGCTACTCCAAAAAGCTTCTAGCGCTTTCTTGACTTCGCGATTTTTACCGATACGAGGATATCCTAATGTTGCTGTCAAAATCTTCATCGTTTCTCCTAAAAATTGATAAGACAGTTGGCTAGAGTTCGGAGGCATCGCACTCTAAACTATGAAATTTGAACGGTAATATTATTTCTTACCGATCGCTCTAAATAAAATAACGCTAGCGCAAGTCGAACAGACAAGAATTGCGTGTCGATTTTTCATGTCAAAAATGTGGATAAAATAAGCATTCGTACACCTTTTTTATCGGTGCGATCGCATATCTCGATAAATCCAAACATTTGAGTCAGATTAACTAAAAGCTGCCTTCCTTTTCTCTACGTCTAGGCACAAAGACACTACGTCTTTCTACTTGACATAGAGAAAGCAAATTGGCTTATTAAACACAACTCTTAGGCAAGTCTAAGTAGCTATCTTGCTTGAATTTTTAACCTTCGTAGTGCCAGGAAACAGTAGATGGGGTGCTATGATTTTTGGCGATAAAAATCTTTTTAACATCTGTACCTCGCAGATTGTTTTGCAAGTGATTTTAACATTGGCGGGCATTCTGACTGAGAGATTTAAACTCGATCTCATCACAGCTGCGGGACAGCGTCGGATTTACACCGAACTTTCCCCGTTACCTCTAGTAACTGCTCCTTACTAGAACCAATACATAGTTATTATGCTAACACACGCTCGTTTTTTTACAACTGGTTTGAATCAAGTTTTTTTCATGATTTTTCTAACTCGCCAGAATTTAAGATCCAGCTACTTCAATCGCTCAATTAAATGCTCCCCTACTCTTAAAGCATTAGCAATAATTGTTAAAGCAGGACTCACCGCAGCATTAGAAGGAAAGAAACTGCTATCGACCACATAAAGATTATCGAGATCGTGGGTACGACAGTTGAGATCTAAGACTGAAGATTGAGGATCTTCGCCAAAGCGACAAGTACCGCATTGATGCGCCACTACTTGAATCGGGACACTACCATAGGGATGAATTCCACGCGATTGTTTATCCGTAGCTTTTAAAACTTCTTGCCAACGATATAACAAGCGATCGTGCGCTTCTACGTTATTAGGCGTGTAATCTAGATATAATTTAGAACCTTTAACGGTAACTCGATTGTTGGGATTGGGTAAATCTTCCGTTTGCAACCACCAACCAAGAGAACGTTTGGCTAACTGCTTTAAACCAAATCCAGGCATTAATTTAGCTGCAACGGATAAAATCGGCGGCGACTCGGAAAAGATGACATCTTGGAGGATACCGCCTGAATTTTGAATGTGACCCATCGGATAGGTAAAATTCTCGTCTCCCCAGTAAAAATCATTAATGTAAATGGTTCTTTGAAACAATCCAGAGTTAGGTTGAGGGGATTGCTGTAAAATTACTGTCATCAGGTGTTTCATCAGGTTGCGTCCCACCAAATCGGAACTGTTCGCCAATCCTTGAGGATGCTTTTCATTAGCAGAACGCAACAACAATGCTGCTGAATTAATTGCGCCGCAGGCAAGGACGATAATATCTCCCATAAATAGATAAGATTGTCCGTCAATTTCTGTTTCTACCGCTTTAACCGTCGAACCCGAAGAATTAGTGTGCAAACAGACGACTTTAGCACCTGTTTTTAGGGTCACATTATTACTATCCTTGATTGCTGGAGTGACTCCCGTATCTTCTGAGTCAGTTCTTCCTTCATCGCCAATACCGATGGGAAGATAGGCAGGATGCAAACCGTATTTAGAAACGCGATCGCCGATATCCTGTATATTAGATTCGTGTTCAACAGGAGAGAAGGGATAATCTTCGCTGCGAGATGGTTCGGTGGGATCGTCACCTGCCTTACCGTGAGCGCGATAGAGTTTTTCCGCTTCTGTATAATAGGGTTCAAAATCCTGGTATTTCAGTCCCCATTCAGGGGAAATGCCGTCTTGGTGTTGAACTGCTTCAAAATCTTTCTCTCGCATTCGCAGTAGCGCGCCACTATAAATCTTGGTGTTGCCACCGACGGAATAACAAGTTTGAGGATGAAATGGTTCTCCTGCATTGTCGTACCACTGTTCGGGTGCGTGATAATCTTCTTTTTTAAATACTTCTACTTCAACCAATTCGGAACTTTCTTTCTCTAAAAACCCTCCTCGTTCTAAAACTAAAATTTTCTTGCCAGTGGGTGCTAGTTTATGAGTTAGCGTTCCTCCACCTGCACCTGTGCCAACAATAATTACATCGTAGTAGCGATCGTCGATAATCATTTTTTTTGTCCTTTGTCCTTTGTCCTTTGTTATTGGTTATTAGTTATCGATCATTAGTCAATTAAATTATCTAATTCTTTTGCTGCTTGTTCTGTTATTTTGGTTTGCATTTTAAATTTTTCATTGTTATGGTTAATGTTTTATTAATAGCGATATCTTTCTGGATCAAATATTATTTTTTTTCGATCGCATTTGACAAAATCTTGTAAAACTTGTTAATTTTTTAACAAGAATCACTTAATTTGTTCAGAAATAAACATCCTTTTAACAAGAAAATTTGCTTTAAATTAAATCATTAATAAAATCCAAACCCGAATATTTTTTAATTACTTTGTCCCAATTATTAAAGAGATTGAGAGATACGTCTAATCTCTCTAAGTTTCCATTTTCTTGATTCTGTTTATAAATTTCAAAAGCTGATTCTGGAGAACTACCATGACAATAGTATTCAACTTTTTGGCTAAGTGTAGTTTTGGCTTCTTGAAATCTTGAATTTAATTTCTCATTAACTTCTTGATTGACTTTTTCGAGCAGTACAATATATTCTTTAATGAGTTGTCTAATATTCAAGTATTTAGGGTATTTTTGTAATTCTCTTTCAGGGTAATAATTTAATTGTTCTTGAAGATAAATTTTTAAATCTTGAAGAATACTCGATTTTCCTGTTCTTTTAATTTGTTTTGCTATTAATTGCTCAAATACTTTTTCCGCATTAACTGTAAATTCAATTTTTACTTCTGTAGTATTGATATTAGTCGGACTACCAGTTATTGGGTGAGAATGATGTTGTGCATAATTTCTTAATTCCCAAAATAGACTACAGACAATATATCGATCGTGATATTTTTCTTTAATCTGTTTCAAGGTTTTACGTATTTCTTCTTCTTCTAAAAAAAGCTCTCTTTCTTTGTTCTTTTCTTGATAATCGAATAAATCCAAATACGATCTACAAGTAGTAAGTAAATTCATGACAAGTAGATTAAATATGTGTGTGTTTTCAAGGTGAAAAGAACCATTTCTACATTGTTCCCTAAATTTATCAAAATCAGCTTTGGCTTCAATCTCTATTTTATTTATTTCGCTTTCTAGTATCAGAAAGTTTCTTACGATATAGGAAAAAAACTCTTTAACCAAGAGAATATCCCAAGCTAACTTTCGTGCATTGATGATTTTGCGATATTCTGCTTCATCAATTTCTTGCGGTTCTCGAATTTCGGGCAGCACAGGTCGAATTATATAGCTCACAATGATTACTTAGATCGCTCGATTCATACAATCTCTACAAATATAGTCAATACCTCGCCTATATTTACTGCCAGACATAAATCAAAATAAACAAAATAATCCAAATCACATCGACAAAGTGCCAAAACAGCGAGGTTGCCTCTACACCAAATTGTCCTCCTTCATAATTACCAGGAATAAAGGAACGAATCAGCATAATAGCTTGCAGTAGAATGCCCGTGAAAACGTGCAAACCGTGAAAGCCAGTTAGTAAGTAAAACGTTCCTCCGAATACGCCAGAGGTAAAACCAAAGGCAAGGCTGCGCCATTCTACCGCCTGTCCGTAAAGGAAGTAGCTACCCATCGCCATCGTTAGTAGCCAAAACAGTCGAAACCTCCACAGACTTCGACGATGCAGAGATCGTTCGGCGATGTAGATGACAAAACTACTAGAAACTAAAACGACAGTATTTATGGCAGGTTCTTTAATTTCTAAGCCTTCCACTCCAGCAGGAAGCCAGTTAGGAGTTGTGGTTTTGTAAAGAATGTATCCGGCGAAAAAACTAAGGAAAATAATACTTTCTGAAAGCAAAAAGACAATGAAGCCAAACATACTATTGCCTGCTTCATCGTGTTCGTGTTCTGCTGCGATCGCGCGACTCGATGGCGGGAATTCCTCTGATGCGATCGCGCTGTTGGTACTGGTGATAGCTGATTGTTCTTGCATTTTACTCTATTTATTATTCAGTTATGTTCTGGCGCGATCGCAACTAGCGGTTCCGATTTACCATATCCATAAGGTTCTGCTACTACTACGGGAATCTCTTCAAAGTTTTCCACTGGTGGCGGCGAAGCAACTAACCATTCCAAGCCAATTGCCCACCAGGGATTATTTGGGGCGGGTTTGCCAGAAATCCAAGAACTAATTATATTCAACAGGAAAGGTAGGGTGGACATTCCTAACAAAAACGCCCCAATACTAGCCAACACATTCCAGAAAGCAAATTCGGGATCGTAGGAAGCTACCCGTCTGGGCATTCCCATCAACCCGACTGGGTGCATGGGGAGAAAGTTTAAAGTAGTACCGAGAAAAGTTAACCAGAAGTGGAGTTTACCCAAGCCTTCGTAGTACATTTTCCCAGTCATTTTAGGAAACCAGTGATAAATGGCTGCATACATTCCAAAGACAACTGCACCGTAAATGACGTAGTGAAAGTGTCCGACGACAAAATAGGTATTGTTGACGTGAATATCGATGGGAACTGATGCCAGCATGATTCCGGTAATGCCCGCAAAGACAAAGTTAATCATCCCTCCTAAGGCAAATAGCATCGGCGTATCGAGGCGCAGTTTTCCTCCCCAAATTGTGGCAGTCCAAGCAAACACCTTAATTCCTGTGGGAACGGAAATTAACATAGTCGAAAACATGAAAATCATCCGCATCCATCCAGGCGTACCACTGGCAAACATGTGATGCACCCAGACAATTCCACTCAACCCCGTAATGATTAAAGAAGAAACTGCGACTACTTTGTAACCAAATAGAGGTTTGCGAGCGTAGACGGGAAATATTTCCGAAAAAACGCCAAATATCGGCAGAATAATCACATAAACGGCGGGATGGGAATAGAACCAGAAAAAGTGCTGGAACAGAATCGGGTTGCCACCTTTAGCGGGATCGAAGAAAGCCGTTCCAAAAGTGAGATCGCACAGCAACATGACTGCCCCGGCGGTAAGGGCAGGTAGTCCAAACAGTTGAATAATTTGGGCACTCAATACCGTCCAAACAAAGATAGGCATCCGAAACCAGGTCATTCCTGGGGCGCGCATTTTGGCAATGGTAGTGACAAAATTAACTGCGCCCATAATCGAGGAAACCCCAGAAATTGCCACCGCTAAAATCCAAAGAAATTGACCGTTAAGTAACTGTCCGCTTGGATTTTGGAGACTGACGGGGGGATACGCCCACCATCCCGATTGGGAGGGTCCACCAGGGACTAAAAAGCTTAAGATAAATAAAATGCCGACGACAGGAACCATCCAGAATGCAGCTGCATTGAGGCGAGGAAAAGCCATATCCCTTGCCCCAATCATCAGCGGGACTAGATAGTTTCCCAATCCCACCAGTGCCGGAAACGTCCAGCCAAATAACATGATCGTTCCGTGCATGGTAAATAAAGCATTATATACCGCGCGATCGAGCAAATCTGCTTCTGGGGTAATCAGTTCTCCTCGCATAATCATGGCGAAAATGCCACCGATGAGGAAGAACACGAAAGATGTAACCAAGTACTGTATCCCAATTACTTTGTGGTCGGTGCTAAAGCTGAAATAGTGTCGCCAATGGGGAGGTAGTTCGGGGACGCGCGATCGCTGTTGTGAACTTTCCGATAAAATCTGAGTCATGGGTTAAGGATGATAGTTGACTAGAGGTGCTTCGACAGGAACAATGGTTGCCCAAGCGGATTTCTCTCTGAGGGCATATTCTGCGGCAGCTTGATTGGGGGCAGGAGAAGGTTCGAGGGTAGCAGCTTGTGTCAGCCACTTCTGGTAATCTTCGAGGGATTCAACCACGACATCTGTCTGCATTGCTGCAAAATAAGTACCGCTATATTGAGAATCGCGCAGTCGATATTTACCGAGGCGAATGGGCGTAAATTCCAAGTCGATGGTGCGTTGGGGGATAATATCTTGCTTGACTCGAAACGCCGGAATGTAAAAGCCGTGTATTACATCTTGCGATCGCAAAGCCAAACGAACGCGACGATTGACGGGTAAGTGTAGTTCGCTGCTGGTAATATCTTTCTCTGGATAGTGGAAAACCCAAGCCCACTGTTTCGCGGTTACATCAATATTTTCAATGGGTTCGACCGTTTCATCCATTGGCGCAGCATAGGCGGGTTCCATTTCCATCGGCATGTGCAGGTGGGCAATTTCCATCGGACCTTTAATTGCCATCTTTTCATAGGTTTGATAGCTGTAGGTAGCAATCCAAAATACCAGTAGCAAAGGAATCGCCGTCCAAACTACTTCTAGGGTGACATTGCCTTCAATGGGCGGTCCATCGCTGATATCGTATCTCCCTGCCCGATAAAAGATAACCGAATAAATGACTACTCCCGTAACGCCAAGAAAGATAAATGCGCCCAGGGTTACTAAAAAGCTAAATAAATTATCCACCAATTGGGATTCGGCAGACGCTTGAGGAGGAAGCCAGTAGTATGCCTGCCGTCCAATCCACAGACTGACGGCGGTTAAAATAAGGGCGATCGCTATCAGCGTCAAAATTCTTTTCAGTTTCACGACAAAACCTCACTTGAGTAGCGTATTGGGGTTTTGTCCCATTCGCAACAAATTACCCGCCGTATTATGAACGCCAAACTCAGCAGCTAATTGCGCTCCCAATGTGCCATGAAGGTACATCAGAAACATAATAACCAATCCTACTAACAGATAGCTCCACTGCACTTGTTGGCTAGTATCGCTGCGCCAAAGATAACGTTGAAAGCCTCGCCAGACAGTCATGCCTGCGATCGCTGCTAACAAGATAACCCCTCCGACACCATGCCAGAGCATTGTTTCCATGGCATCCAAACCCCAAGCACTCTCGATCTCCGTCGGCGGATCTGCCAGCATGATTTCATAGAACCCGGCGGTTACGGTAAAAAAGGTCGCGATCGCCGAAGCCAGCATATTGTACCAACCCACATCAAAGAAATTGGAACGAGTCGCAGAAATTGCTAGATACTTGAAAATAGGTTTTTCAAAGGGAAACAGCACTCCAACAATGTCGAAGGCAATGCCAATGATAAACAGTCCTAGAGTTAGATGTACTAAATTCGGATGAATGGGAATAGGGTAGGGCAGTCCGTTAGCACCTAAGCTCATTACAAAATTCCCTCCTTGACAGCTTCTACCACTGGGACTGTATGCAGCCCATATACCCAAACCAGTTCGTCGCCGAGATATACTTGGAATAACACCAGACAGGTTAAGAAAAAACCCGTCCCCAGATAGGCAACTGGGATAGTTTTCCGATCGCGCAACCGAATTACGTACCGCCAACCCGTAATCGCCGCAAGAATTCCCGAAAGGGACCAACCAATCAGGGTATGTAAATTTAGCACTGGTTCGACGGCATCGTAAGCTAGTGCCAGTCCCGCTTCAATTTGACCAAAGATAATGGCAATAAAGATGGAAATTGTCGCAAAAAACATATTCCACCAACTCACCTCGTACAGCTTTTCGTTACGGGTGAAATAGCCAAGAACATCGCACAAAAAAGCAAACAACACCATTGCAATAACAAAATGAACCACAATGGGATGAATGGTGTCGGCATAGGGTAAATTGTGGTCGTTAAGAGGTGGCAGAAGATTCTCAAACATGGTATTTTCCTACACAAATTACCCAAGGGTTTCAACAGAATAGTCGTTTTTCTTTCGATCTCAAGATATAAATTGAGGAAGCTTGCTTCTGTATGATAATCAGCAAAAAAAGATTGAGATAGCAGATTTTCAGATTTATTTAATTTATTGGCAAAATTTTGACAAAATTTTTGACATTTGACAAATTTGTTAATCTAGTTATGGAAGCTAGCGATCGCCAGAGGTTTCTTGTTTTGAAGCGGTTAACTGTCGGAACCAGTCTGCCCTACTCAGATTTTGCCAGACCATGACGCAGCCAGTAATTAGCATCCACAATAGCCCCAAACCGTTAAGCAAAACATAGATCGGCTCTAGTGTAGCTCCTAAATATTCCCCTTCGTGAATCGACATCAGGATGTGAACCCGATCTCTGGAAAGTCCAAACCAACTTCTTCCCAATCGATAGGCTACTCCAGTGAATACTGTAATCGTCAGAGGTAACAGAACAATTGGTGCAACAGTGCGGTGGAGTCGGCGAAATTGACGAATGTCCATTAAATGGTGACGGTAGCACTAATGTAAACACAAACGATTAAAGTCATTAGTAACAAGATCCAAAATAGCTGCTTTTGAGTCACTGTTTTTTTGGGCATTTCTAGATACGCGATCGTTCATAACAATTGGTAAAGTGAAAGCTTAATTAAATCGGATAATGCAAATGTCCAAAATATTGAATCTTTCTGGTTAAAAAATTAATTTTTAAGTTCATTATTCATGTTTTTGAAAACGAGAGCGGGATGAGTTAAGTTTTTGCTCGGGAGATTTCTAAGAAAACTGATAACCTCTACCTAAAGATCTTGTCAAAAGACTATTTGTCAAACTTAAATGAGCAAAAACGCCAGAAATTTTCCAAAGATTCGCGGTAGTTATGGGATGCTTAGCTGCGTTAGCGATCGCAATCGTTGGCTAGAAATAGAAATAGTAGAATCTTTTTGGTGACGCTTGGAAATTTTTGTCATTGCCCAGTCTATTTCTTCAGTAGAAATTACTCAGAAATTACTCACGGTGAAGTTGTGCGGCGGCAGATAACCTAACCTTGACTACCCACCGATAACCCTTGTACCGTCTGCTCCAATGACTTGTTAGCTGACTGACTACGGGGATTTCGGCTTGACTTCAAATTCCAATTTAGAACGATAGAAGCAAACATCAAATTCAAGAAAGAAATATCGTCTGTCCCAGGATTAATGGCGTATTTGGACGTTTCACCCATGCAAAGAGTAATTCGGCAGGGTTATTTCATTCTGATTGCAGTTGACCAAGAAATGAATTTGACGAGCGACCCCGCGCTGCCGTTAGGCGCATCTGGTAGCGCGAGTTGACTCAAAATTTAAGTCCGTTTAAACGGATTTAAGGTATTAGACAGAGAATTTATTCTCTGGCTTTCGAGAATGAAATAGCCCTGCTCGACTAGCTCCAGAGAGCGAGTTAGCCACAAACAAAAACGGGGGTGAGCCAATTTCTGATACCACTTCTCTCTTTTTCCCCTTTGCTCTCTCTCTCAGATTACCGAAAACTTAATTAATCGAGGTGCCCTATTGTAAATTGGCATTTTCTGCTGTTTAACAGCATATATTTACGCTGTCAGGATTTTAGAGATTCTCTCCATTGCCCAATCTATTTCTTCAGTAGAAATTACCAAAGGTGGAGCAAAACGGATCACGTTATCTCGTGTCTCTTTTGCAAGTAATCCTTCTTTGGCTAAGGCTTTACAAAAGCGTCGCGCACCGCCAGCTTCTGGATGTAACTCCACCCCAATTAGCAAGCCTTTCCCCCGTACTTGTTTGATATAAGGACTATTTAGCGATCGCAATTTTTTCTGAAAATATTCACCAATAATTGCTGCTCTTTCTGATAAATTTTCTTCGACAATAACATCCAAAGCAGCATTGCCAATCGCAGCAGCTAAAGGATTTCCGCCAAAAGTACTCCCATGATCTCCAGGATTAAAGATCTCCATTACTTCTTGAGTAGAAATAAAGGCAGAGATGGGATAAAATCCCCCCGATAAAGCTTTTCCTACTGTAATACCATCTGGTTTGACATCTTCGTATTGATGGGCAAACATTTTCCCCGTTCTTCCCAACCCAGTTTGAATTTCATCTAAAATTAGTAAAACTTGATTGTCTCGACAGATTTGTTCGGCTGCCTTTAAAAATCCCGCAGGCGGAACAATAATTCCTCCCTCTCCCTGAATTGGTTCGACTAAAAAAGCTGCTGTATGAGGTGTAATTGCTTTTACAAGAGCCTCGACATCGCCAAAAGGAATGACTTTAAACCCAGGGGTAAAAGGACCAAAACCCTCTTTATACTGAGCTTCTGTCGAAAAACTAACGATCCCGATTGTCCGTCCGGCAAAGTTATTATCGCAGACAATAATTTCTGCTTGATTCTCTGGTATTCCCTTAATTTGATAAGCCCATTTTCTGACGGCTTTGAGAGCAGTTTCCACTGCTTCGGCACCGCTATTCATCGGCAAGACTTTGGGCAATCCAGAAATTTGAGCTAGTTTTTGATAGAATGCTCCCAACTGGTCGTTACGAAAAGCACGAGAAGTCAAAGTAACTTTGCTAGCTTGTTCTACCATTGCTTGCAAGATTTTGGGATGACAATGACCCTGATTTAAAGCCGAGTAAGCACTCAGAAAATCTAAGTATTGATCACCTTCTATATCCCATACCCAAACGCCTTTTCCTTTAGCAATAACAACGTCTAAAGGATGATAATTGTTTGCCCCATACTTTGATTCTAAGTCGATGTAATATTGGGTCTTTTGAGAGTAAATTTCCTGCTCTTGTAGAAGAATATTAGTTATTGACATAGTTTTTAATTGTTTCCTCGATCTTTAAAAATTAGACAAGAGATGTTTAGGCTGTGGTTTCAGAATTTAGCCTGACTAATCGCTAGTGTAGGTGTAGACTTGAGTAAGCTAATTTACCCGCAACTTGCGACTATATTTTTTTGAGAGCCAACTAAAAAGTGGAATTTAAGGTAACAGCCAATAGCTTTTAGCTACGAACCTTATTTCTATCGGTTTCATACTTTAGATCGGCAACGCCCTTTGTAGAGAAAAGACTCGCTGCCTATCAGAAACAGCTTAAATTTATTGATGCGAGGTGAAACCAGTCACCCATTCTGTCTGAATGTAGAATTTAGCTGCGACAAAAAGCAGCAGTAAAAATTGCCAAGATTTTCTCAAAACTAATAAACCGCTCATCCGTTCCTCGCGGATTGAACATTATTAATACTTCTTTAAGACAATATCATCTCTTGTTTAATTGGCAAATCCCACGGGGGGGCTTTTGTCATGAATTTAGATAATGCTGCGAGCGATCGCGTTTAATTTTAATCTGATTCTCCTCACTATTGCGATCGCTTTTTACAAGTAGAGTTTACCGAATAAAGTTAAAACTTTCTAATCATAACCAATTTTTGTCCTTATCCTCGTACTTAGTAGACTTCGTCGTGCGTATCTACATCAACTAAGACAATTGCTTCTTCTTCCTCATCCTCCAGTTTCTGAAAATAAAAGACAATCCTAAAGTCATATTCTACAGAGCAAGACCAAAGCCCTTGAAGTTCGCCTTGAAGCTTGTGGGCTTTGAGGATAGGGGAAAATGGATCGATCTCTAGCTGACTTAGAGTTTCTAAAACTTTGGCTTGAAGTTTAGGACGATTTTTACAACAGCGTTTAAGGGCGCGACGAAAACTTTTGTCAAAAATTAGCACCCTTATTCTTCATCCTCAAATATAGCCTCCATCAATTCACTAGCCGTACCTCTTTGAGCTTTACCATTTCTGACAGCTTGCATTGTTGACTTGGCGTTTTGAGCAATTTCTTGGCGACGTTTAGCAATGCGACGTTTATAGATTAAGTCAAATAATAAATCTTGCTCCTCTTCTGAAAGAGCTTCTACAGACTCAATGATTGTTTGGAAAGTAGAAGATTGAGGCATAAACGATATCAAATTTTTTATATATCTTACAATTTTAATCCGATCGCATTTGCTAAAGCGGTGATGAGATAGCACTTAAACCCAAATTTCCTGCTCGCTCTTTGCTTCCAGCGCACGATCGCTGCGGTAGCGTCGATCTCGAAATCGTGCGGGGCAATGAACTCAAAATCAAGGAAATGGAGGTAGATGACCTATGTGCGTAACCTGTGGCCTTAAAAAGCTATCGAGCAAGCTTGAAACTGGTAAGATGTTGCTTTAAGTAACGGCGATCGCTCGCAATTCTCCGACAGTGATAGAGTTAAAAATAAATTGAGTTGGTTCTGGCGGGGAACAGCCGCTAGAGGAAACGGGGAAAGTTTGGTGCAAATCCAACGCTGTCCCGCAACTGTGATTCGATTTTGAATTGCAGATTTTAGATTGGCGATTACCTATCGCTCGAGCCAAAAATCAGCAATTATCGTGTCGAAATCGATGAGTCAGGATGCCCGCCAACTTGTATCGATTCCATTGAGTTATCTGCGAGGTACAGATGCAATCTAATTGGCGACGATATTTATCCGTGCTGTCTTGCCTTGGCGGGTTTTTGCAAGGAGTACGGTAGATGAAAAAACGTAAAGTATTACACCTTGCCAGTATGGCAGGGTTGAGTGCTTATTTAGTTGTTGGTGCTGCTGCACCCGCTCGAGCAATGCACATTGCCGAAGGATTTCTGCCCGTACAGTGGGCGGTGTTTTGGTGGGTTGTAGCATTGCCGTTTTTCCTGTTCGGTTTGCGATCGCTTTTACGGATTACCAAAGAACATCCAGAACTCAAGCTTTTACTTGCCCTAGCAGGAGCATTTACCTTTGTTTTATCTGCCTTAAAAATACCATCAGTGACGGGCAGTTGCTCTCACCCGACAGGAACTGGACTGGGGACGATTCTCTTTGGTCCTTCAGTGATGACCGTGTTGGGAGGATTGGTGCTTTTGTTTCAAGCCCTCTTACTAGCCCACGGCGGTTTAACTACCTTAGGCGCAAATATGTTTTCTATGGCAATTGTCGGACCATTCGTCGCTTATGGAATTTATAACCTCTTCAAAACTGGAAATCAAAAGCTGGCAATCTTTCTAGCAGCAGCCTTAGCCGACTTGCTCACTTATGTAATCACTTCGATTCAATTGGCACTGGCTTTTCCAGCAGCAGTGGGAGGAGTTTGGGCAGCATTCCTCAAATTTGCAGGAATTTTTGCTGTTACGCAAGTTCCACTGGCAGTTACCGAAGGATTGCTGACCCTACTGGTGTGGAACTGGTTACAGGAATACAACCGAGAAGAATTAGCCACTTTAAAGTTAATCAGAAATTAGAGCCAGATGAATAGACCGCCCCTAGCGCGACAGAATTGGTATATCGCGATCGCCGTTATTGCCCTAGCCATCATCCCCCTCATCTTTGTAAGGGGGAAATACGAAGGTGCAGACGGTCAAGCCGAATCAGCGATCGCCGAAATTAGCCCTACCTACGAACCTTGGTTTCAGCCTCTATTTGAGCCGGCTAGCAGCGAAATTGAAAGCCTCTTGTTTGCCTCCCAAGCAGCAATAGGGGCAGGAGTCATCGGGTATGTCATTGGTTTATCTAAAGGGCGAAACCAAAACAAGTAATTAACAAGTAATTTACCAATTACCAATTACCTATTACTTAATTATTCATGCACCTATGGCTCGATCGCCTGTCCCATAACAATCGCTTGCGGTATTTACCTCCAGAACATAAATTAGGATTCGCTTTAGTCGTGCTAGCGATCGCCCTAGTCGCCCGTCCGCCCGTACAAATTGCGATCTCTTTATGGATGAGTGTTTGGATTGTTGGTTATGCTCGAATTCCCGTTAAAGTTTATGGACAAATGCTGGCTTTAGCAATCTGGTTTTGGGCAACAAGCATCCCTGCATTAATAATCTCTGGTGTAGCTGTCTCAGCGCGGGCATCAATTCAAGGGGATATTATATCTGGATCGACCATTGGCTCTTATTATTTTTATCTCAGCCATCAGGGTTTTGTCCAAGCAGCTTTAATTTTCACCCGCACCATTGCCACAGTTTCTTGTCTATACTTTGTCTTATTCACGACTCCGTTGACAGAATTATTACAAGTATTGCGTCGTCTTGGCTGTCCTGTTGTGTTAACAGAGCTATTACTATTGATGTATCGATTTATCTTTATCCTGTTATCGACAGCTAGCGAAATCTGGATTGCCCAACAATCGCGCAATGGGTATCCTACCCGCCGACGATGGATTTACAGTCTTAGTCTACTGACAAAGCAATTATTTCAAAAAACCATGGAACATTATCGACAATTTATCCTTTCTACAGCAGCAAGAGGATTTAATGGAGAGTTTCGAGTTTGGTCGTCCCAGTGCTGTGTTCCTTCTCCACGGTACGCAATTGAAGCGAGTATTGGTTGTCTGATTTTGATAATTGGTAATTTTCTATTTTGAATAACTAACCCTTTAACCCTTGCCCAGCCTTAAAAGCTAACATCAGTAATTTAAAACGATATGTCCCAGTGGCTATTGGAATTTGAAGATGTTTACTATACCTATCCAGGCATGACTCAACCTGCGATCGCCAGTCTAACCCTACGCATTCCCCAAGGCAAACGCTGTGCTGTCATCGGTCAAAATGGTTGTGGGAAAACGACACTATTTTTATTAGCAAATGGGTTATATAAACCGCAGCAAGGCAAAATTTATTGGCAAGGCAAACCATTAAACTACAATCGCCAATCTCTCATCCAGTTAAGACAACAGGTTGGACTGGTGTTTCAAAACCCAGAACAACAATTAATCGCCTCCACTGTTGAAGAAGATATTTCTTACGGATTGTGCAATCTCGGACTTTCAGAAATAGTAATTGCCGAGCGAGTCAAACAAATCCTAACGCAATTTGGACTTAACTCTCTCGCTACTAGACCGATTCATCAATTGAGTCTCGGTCAAAAAAAGCGCGTCTGTCTTGCAGGAGTGATGGTTCTCCAACCAACCTTGTTATTATTAGATGAACCTACTGCCTATCTCGATCCCCTACATACTCGCCAGTTAGCCCAAACCTTGACCAAGATTCATGGAGCGGGAACGACTATCCTCATGGCAACCCACGATCTAGAATGGGTTTATCGCTGGGCAGATTGGGTGTTTGTGTTGGAACAAGGCAAACTGGTGTTAGAAGGAACGCCTCAAGATGTCTTTACTCAGCAAGATATCATGGAAACGCTACAGCTTGGAGTCCCGTTGGCTTTTGAATTATTATCTCTCCTCGATAAGGTAGATCGAGTTACAATGATCGAGCAACTTAAAACCAAAATTTTACATATCTTGTTCCAACATTTATGAAACGTTTTGGTGACAGTTGATTTCATTTTTGCGTCGGAAAAACTTCATCAAGTGGGACAGTTTCACCCTTCGCTATTTCCTGACGTACCATGGCAGCCATCCGATCCCATCGCTCGTCCTCGAATTCTCAACAGATGTCCTCTCAACGGTCGGTGTGCACGGGCTTTGTTAGGTTATATTTACTCATTATATTTGTACACAGGAGTCTCAATAAATTGATTTGAATCTGATGCGTTATGAACTGATCCATAGCATGATTGGAAAACTCAAATTTATTGCTAGTAACCTTTCGGCGAATTTCCATAATAGGGTGATTGAATAAACCCAGATAAGGGGCGAGTAACCCAAGAGATGCATAAGCCGCTGCATTACCAGGATTAAACCAAAATGCTACAAGAAATTCTCTCAATGCTTCATCAGTGTCATTGTCTAGCTCTAGATCGAGTTTCTTTTCTGCTTGGGGAGCGATGTGAATAGCTCTAATCTGACACAGAAGTATCTGAGCAACTAAAGCACTCTTTATAGGCAAAAAAAGATAAAGAACTAGGAGTAACTCAGGAATTCTAGGTTTTATTAAAATTAGTTACCTAATTCTGAATCACTGCCCTCAAGATAATCCATCTAAAGCCCAACGTCAATCAAAGAATTTCACTTAAATCTAAAATAAATCCAGGTAAGACATCTTCTCCTGATAGAGTTTGAGGATTATTTAAAATCTCTACTTGTTGCCCAGAGCGATATATTTCTACTGTTTTTGTATCGGGTTCGATTAACCAACCAAGTTGAACGCCATTATCTAAATATTCTTGCATCTTTGCCTGTAAATCTTCATATCGTTGATTTTTTAAATCACTAGGACTTATCAATTCAATCACAAAATCAGGAGCAAGGGGAGGAAAGCCATCTTGTTGTGCTTGAGTTAGTTGATTCCACCTTTCTAATTTAATCCAACTAGCATCAGGACTTCTTCTCGCACCATTGGGTAAAACAAATACTGTAGAAGAATCAAATACTTCTCCTGTACCGTCTCGATCTGCCCAGTTTCTGAGTTGCTGGGTTAAGCGGCTATTCTTTCTTCCTGCTGTTCCACCCGTCGGACTCATGATAATTAATTCTCCATCTTTAGTTAACTCCATTCGTGCTAGTTGTTCGGCTTGTGCTAGTTGCTCGAATTGTTCTGGAGTTACTCGAAATCCTCTAGGAATAGTAATGGTTTCCATTTTTCCCTTTGTAACTAATGTCTTTGATTATTATTGTAAATTGGCATTTTCTGCTGTTCAACAGCATATATTTACGCTGTCAGGATTTTAGAGATTCTCTCCATTGCCCAATCTATTTCTTTAGTAGAAATTACCAAAGGTGGAGCAAAACGAATCACATTATCTCGCGTCTCTTTGGCTAATAATCCTTCTTTGGCTAAGAAGATACTTGATAACGCTGCAAGCGATCGCGTTTAATTTTAAATCTGATTCTCATCACTATTGCGATCGCAACAAACAAAAAGAGAATAAATTTCCTGGAAATTAAACCTAAAAAAGCCCTAGTCAGTAGGACTAGGACTTCATTCACCCTTTGCATTAATCTAGGCAACCTGAGTAAAAAACAGACCCCAAATAATCCCGGCTACTCCTATAGCAATTAGGAGATTGTTGAAAAATCGTCCGAATTCTCGATTAAATCCTAGAGATTTGTCTTCATTACCTGCCGTGAAGAATAACGACCAAGCTTGATTAGCATCCAATTTCTCGAAATTATTGAAATTAGAGCGAAAGACGACGGGAGCAAATAAATCTTTGTTGGCAAGAACGTCAAAATCAGTTTTCATCTTTTTTTCTCCAAGTTTTCTGAGTTAATTTTCCAAAATCTACAGACTGGTTAACCATCCAACGATGCCATGTCCGGTAATGATTTCGAGGACTAAAAGCGACACGAATCCAATCATTGCCAGACGACCGTTGAGTTTTTCGGCATATTCGGTAAAGCCAGCCCGAACGGTTTCATCAACGTACATTTTGGGTTCGACGGCAAAGTTGTTGAGCCGGTTGCCTTCTTCGATTCTGTATCCGCGTGCTGTCATTGTTTGTTTCCTGTTACGGTCTTTATGTAAATAAATATAACTTTTTATAAATAAATATGTAAATAGCTTGACAAAGATCGCGAAGTAGTAATTGCCGACCCAAGAGGAGGGTTTACCCTCCTCAGAACGTAGGTCAGGCAAAGAGATAAATTAGGGAATCTGATTTTGGCGATCGCTTGCTGAGTTTCTGTCCAGCAATCGCCTTTCAGATCAACCCGCACAAGGTATTAGCGAATATTGATTCTCCTTGTCAACCCACGACATCGATTGCCCAAAATAAGCTTTCAAAGGTACTTAATTAGCTGTAAATCACTTAACCTTTTAAGCTTTTTTTCTAAATCAGACAAAAGTTAGACAAAAGTTAGACATCTTAAAAGCTTCCGTAGGCGCGATCGTAGATTGACGAACTAGATACTGATCGATATAGAGAATTTATTCCAGTTCGTTGAAGGTTAAATAGTCATGATTTTAGTCACAGTTGGTACGGAAAAGTTTCCTTTTAATCGCCTCATGCAGTGGGTTGACCTCCTCCTTAAAGAAGGTTTTATTTCAGCAGAAGAAGAAGTTATCGTTCAATATGGTTCTTGCACTATCGTTCCTGACAAAGTAAAAGGCTATTTCTTACTGCCTACTAATGAATTTCAAAATCTCCTCAAAAAGGCGCGTTTAGTTATCGCTCATTGTGGAGAAGGAACTATCGATGTACTGGCTAAAAATTCAGTGCCTTTTATTTTAGTTCCTCGCAGCGATCGCTTTGGCGAACACGTTGATGACCATCAAATCGAATTGGCAGAAGTTTTAGCCGAACAAGGCATTCCCATTGCCTACTGTCCTGGAGATTTAGCACGTTTTGTTCTTTCCCCTCAAGCCGTTCGAGTTTCTAAGGTCCCTGCTGATTCTTATGCCTATGCTTCTTCTCTTCTCGACAAAAGATTTGGCTCCGATCCAGCGGCAGAAGAACCAATTTTAGGCTGGCAGAATTATCTGTTTAGCTTTTGGCAAAAACTAACTGTCAAACGTCCTATTTTTTCTAACTAATTTAAGTTTCTCAAAGCCTAAAAACTATTTTTAAATCTCACTAAAAAAGAAATAACCATGTCACAGCAACTAACATCTAATCCAGGTATTTTTACAGTCGGGCAAGCGGGAATAGTCTCTTTAGATTTTCTCTTTGATGGAGGGGAATATCGCGGAGAATTAGCTATCTTTAGCTTAAAAGGCATGGAGAATTTAGAAATCGGTTCGACAGCTTTTATTAAAGAAGCTGCGCGTCGCGCCCTCAGCAATTCTAGGTTAGGCTATGTCGCTATCTCCGACGAGACAGAAGGGGCAAAATTCAGTGCCAAACTTGCTTGGGAAAACGATTACAATGCTGGCACTTATAAAGGCATCAAAAGCTTTACCATGGATGCAGGCGATCGCTTTGCTATCATGCTAGTTCCCCAGGGGACAGTGCGGGAACTCTACAACAATCCTGATCGCACCGACAATCGCCGTCCATTGTTTTCTATTAATACCGCTAATCCAGACAACGCCACTCAGTTTTATCAACTCAATGATGCGAAGGGAATGGGCAATACCTTTGTCTTTGAAGATAGAACCATCCCCAACGGTTCGGATCGCGATTTCAACGATATCACCTTTCAACTCATCGGCGCGACGGGGGAAGCCGCCAGCGTAGATACGGTTATGCCTGCGGTTTTAGACTGGCGCAAGACAGCAGAGGGCAAGCAAATTATCGACTATGCTAGTCGTCCTACCTACGAAACGGGAGTCTTTCGCGTCGATGCCAGCGGACAAGTCAGTATCGATTATCTCTTCGACGGAGGAGCTTATCAAGGGGAATTGGCAATTTTCAGCCTCAAGGGGATGGAAAACCTGAAACTCGACTCCCCAGCTTTTGCCCAGGAAGCGGCACGGAGAGCTTTAAGCAATTCTACCCTGGGTCATGTTGTCATCCAAGACAATACTGACAAAGCTAGGTTCAGTGCCAAGTACATCTGGGAAAATGATTTTAACAGCGGAACCTATAAGGGCGCGACAACCGTTGCCATGAATCCTGGCGAGGATTTGGCAGTGATGTTGGTGCAAAACAGTACCGTACAGGATCTTTACAACAATATCAATAACATGTGGAGCAATGGTCGCTTGCCCATCTTTTCCATTCCCGCCGCCAATGGTTCTCCTAACAATCGCCAGATGGTGGACGTGACAGGAAGGGGCGACACCTTTGCAATGGAAGACGCGCGTCTGAGTTGGGGAAACCAAGCGGATAGGGACTATAACGATATCATTTTTAAAGTGACAGGTGCCAAGGGTATCGCGCCTTTGATGAATCAAGAGATTAATCCCGGACGGGACTGGAGTAAGTCTCCCGTCGGTAAAGAGATGCTTCAGGATATTACTCGTCCTAACTTTAGCGGTGGTGTCTTTGATGTTGGCGAAAATGGTAAAGTTCGCATCGATTTTCTCTACGACGGCGGTTGGTTCAACCAAGGCGAACTCGCGATCTTTAGTCTTGATGGCATGGAACAATTTCAAGTCGGTTCCCAAGCCTTCATCCAAGAAGCGGCAAGAAGAGCATTGAGTAATTCTACGCAAGGTTATGTGGTTATCAAAGACGCGCTAGAAGGGGCGAAATTCTCTGACAAAGTGCCGTGGGAAAATGCTTTTAACAGTGGTACATATCAAGGAGTGAAAACTTTTCAAATGGAGTCGAGAGGTCACTTTGCTTTCATGCTAGTGCCGAATAACTCCGTCGCCGCGATCGCGAGTAACCCCAATTCGATCTGGCAAAACAGCAATATGCCGATTTTCTCCATTCCCGAAGCCAACGCCCCTAGCAAACCCATAGAGATGGTTAAAGTTGGCAACCGAGGAACCTATGCCTTCGAGGACGTGCGGATGGATCGCTCTGTTTCTGATAAGGATTACAACGACCTCATTATTCAGGTTAAAGGCGCACAAAGCGATTTGCCTCTCATCGACAACCACATCAATCCCAATCGAGACTGGCGCAAGACAAAAGTCGGCACGGATCTTACTAACTACACCAACCGCACCGAGTTTGAAACTGGCGTTTTAACTACTGGTAGTACGGGTAGAGTCGAAGTTGAATTCCTCTACGACGGCGGTGCTTACAAAGGCGAAGTCGGTATTTTCAGCCTGGCAGGAATGGATAGCTACGAACCCGGATCCGAAGCTTTCATCCGCGAAGCAACCCGACGAGTACGAAGCAACTCAGCGCAAGGTTACATCGTCGTACAAGATTCCTTAGAAGGGGCTAAATTTACTGGCGGAATCGATTGGGAAGGCAACTTTAACCAGGGGAATTTCCAAGGGATTAAGGTGCTGAATCTGAATCCGAACGATAGTTTCGGCATCATGCAAGTTCCTAATGGTACGATCGCAGAAGTCGCCAACAATCCCAAACTCGACGGTGCCAAACGTCCTCTCTTCTCCATCCTCGATGCTAATCCTGCTTACGGCTTCCAGATTGGCAAGATCGATATGGCGGCAGGATCGACTATTGTTTCTCTCGAAGACCAACGCTTAGATGGAAAGAGCGATCGCGATTACAACGATATCATCCTCCGCTTCAAAGGCGTAGAAGTTTCTGCCGATCCTCTAGATCGCGTAATGGCTTCTGGCAAAGACTGGCGTGCTACTGTCATGGGAGAGAAACTGTTTGATTACGTCAACGCGCGGGATAAAAATAACACTACTCCAGAAGCATTTGGCGAACAGTCAGGTCTTTACCTACACGGAACTCGCAACAATGATACGCTACAGGGAAGCGCAGGCAATGACTTCTTAGGAGGTCGAGAAGGAAACGACATTCTCATTGGCGGGAAAGGAAGCGATATCCTGGTCGGCGGTGCGGGTAACGATATCTTCAACTTCACTTCTTTGCAGGATGCTGGCGATACTATACGCGATTTCAGTGCGGGCGATCGCCTCGACCTCAGCAGCCTATTTACCTCTCTCAACTATCTAGGTTCCGATCCGATTGCAGATGGCTACCTGCAATTTCAACAAGTAGGTGCCGATACGCAAGTTTTCATCTCTAGTAACGGAACTAATGCTGACTGGGTGCGTTTGGTAACAGTTAGTAATGCGATCGCATCTATTTTGGCAAGCAATACCGTGTTTTAAAACTTACACCAGTCGTCTTTGTTTGTACGTTATACCAATTTTCAGGTTTTCGCGATCGACATTCTTCTCCTCTCTCCCAAATTGGGAGAAGGGTAGGGGGTGAGGGCGATCGACTATCTGTGTCATTAATGAATGAAAAATGATATTAAATTGCTTAAGTAGTTAGTTTCCGAGATCCGAGAGAAGATAATAGATCTGTGTTGGATGCACCGACTGCAACCAATTTTGGAAGCAGCATTGGGAAAAGAGCAATCAACAAGTGTTAGTTCTCACTCACTCAAGAGAAGGAAAAATACACGACAAACGACTTTATGACTCTGAAGATCTTATTGGTGGGATTCCTGATGAGATTTCCGTATTGCGAGATTCAGGATTTCAGTAAGATATATATCTTATATAGACGATCGCAAGGTTTTACTCACTCGCTTTACTCAGCTTGAATTGCTTCA
The DNA here is from genome assembly GCF_001904635.1 of Hydrococcus rivularis NIES-593. Lineage (GTDB taxonomy): Bacteria > Cyanobacteriota > Cyanobacteriia > Cyanobacteriales > Microcystaceae > Hydrococcus > Hydrococcus rivularis. The sequence continues at coordinate 96,480 of NZ_MRCB01000009.1, read as the reverse complement.
AGATTGCCTAAATGAAAAAGAGTAGACTCTGTTATCCACCTACCTTAAAACACAAGATTACATCGAACTCAGAGATCGTTCCTAGCAAGCGGCTGTGCGGATCTATTACGATCTGCGTCGCCAAGGACTTTCGGTTCGCAGTCCGATTGATTGCTGTATCGCTCAAGCTGCTTTGGAGTACGATCTATTTTTGATTCACAACGATCGTGACTTTGAAACCATTGCACAAGTGCGACCTCTCCAACACTTCTGCTTTCGACCTAGCGATGACTGATATTCTTGAGCTTGCAATCATCTAAGACTCGATCGCACCATTTTAGAGCTTTTGAGAAAATTTGACAATCTTAGACACAAGTTAGACAAATTACATTCTTTCGCAAGCGCGATTTTAGATCGGCAACTGAAATACTAGACAGTATAGAGAAAAAAAATTTGAAACTGTTGAAATTTCAGCTAGGAAAAACATGACTTATTCAGCTTTAAATAACGATTGCTATCTTATTAACTGCGATTGCCCTCCGGACAGCGCCACGATTGGCGATCGCGCTTGCTTAATTCAACTCCCCGAACGCTTCACGCTACCTGAAGCCAGTTTATTAGAAAAAAAATTTCAAAGTATTATTCACGCTAATTCTACTCCTAAAAAAATTATTCTAGATTTTGCTCAAACAACCTGGATTGATAGTAGCGGACTGCTTTGTCTGAAACAGCTTGTTCGAGTGGCTTCAACTGTTGGAGTTGATATAGTGAGTTGGAGTTTTTCTTCTCAAATTAAAACGCTTTTATCTCGTTCTGGATGCGATCGCCTCTTCGAAAGCGAGTCAGAAACTGAAGCAATTTGGCAACAAGAAAACAGCCAAAATTTGGCAATTCATCCTTCAGTTAATTCTCGTATCAAACGTTTATTTGATATATTAGGAGCTTTAGCTGGTTTGGCGATTACAGCAGTTATTTTTATTCCCATTGCGATCGCGATTCAATTAGACAATCCGGGTCCAATTTTCTACAGTCAAATTCGTTGCGGTTACATGGGAAAACCTTTTCGGATTTGGAAGTTTCGGTCGATGGTTGTTAATGCCGATCGCTTACAAGCGCAAGTAGAAAACCAGACGAATAGCGGTTTTTTCTTCAAAAATAAAAATGACCCTCGCATTACTAAAGTCGGTCGCTTTTTAAGAAAAACAAGTTTAGATGAATTTCCTCAATTTTGGAACGTTCTCAAAGGAGAAATGAGTTTGGTAGGAACGCGACCTCCAACTATCGAAGAAGTTTACAAATATGAAATTTCTTACGGACAGCGCCTCAATGTCAAACCGGGGTTGACGGGAGAATGGCAAGTCAATGGTCGCTCTAAGATTGTAGACTTTGAAGAAGTGGTGCGTTTAGATTTAAAATATCAACGAAATTGGAGTTTTCTCTACGATTTTAAACTTATCCTTAAGACAATTATTGTCATTTTTAGTAAAGAAAGTGGCGCTTGTTAAGCTTATTGCATAATGTCTTATTGACATAAATAGTTTAATTTTTTTCTAACTAACTAAATTTATTTAGTTTTTGAAAGCTTGCATTTTTAAAAGCTTGACAATTTGTACTGTCAAGTTTTTGTATATTCACCAAGATTCTCAAGCTTCTAAGAGGATGTCTGAAAAGGATTCTTGGTCATTCTGAGTGAAGCGGAACGAAGAATCTAGCTTATAAAGATGCAAGCACTAGCTAATCGCTTCGCCCTTGCATGACACTTTTGACTTCTCAGACATCCTATAAATCTTGCCTTTCTATTATTTGATATTAACAAATTTTAAAAAAACTATAGATAAAACATACGTGTATTCTCGCTTATCTATTTTTGTTTTTGAATTTAACATAAAAATATCAATTCAATAACTCATTTCTCGAAAGCACCAAAAAATCTTGGTTATTACAGGTTATTTAAAAGGTATAGCATGCCATGTTGAGCAAAGCGAAACATCTGAGTAGACCAACTCCAAACAGAGATTATTCGTTACGTCCTCCTGCACTCAGAATAACAAAATAGACTTTTGGGATCTCCTCTTAGAGTAATCTATTAACTTCAAGCCGATTGACAATATGACTTCAGTTTTATCAAATTCCTTAAACCCACTTTCCGAAACACCTATCGCGCGGTCAATTCCCTTAGTTTTAGAGCCAGTTTTCGATCTCAGCGCTTCCACTTCTAGAAATAGCAAACTTTTCAATAGTAATCAAGAAATTCCTCTGACTCCAAAAGATACTCCTATCGAACCATCACCAGAAGAGATTAAATTATCTGAAGATTGGGAACAAGATCTTGTTGAATATTGGGAGTCGTTTCTTTATAACGATCCTCTTGTTAATTATGCCAACTTCAGCCAGCAAAAAGTTCAACTCTTTGAATTGAATCAAACGCTTTTAACTCCTAACAATTCTACCTCTCTATCTACTGGTCAAGGATTCCAAATTATTGGCACTAAAATATACGATCCCAACGGACAAGAATTTATTATAAAAGGCACCAATATGTTTGCCTGGGAGCGAACCTCTAATGTCAATTCCTATCTAAATACTTGGGGTTTTAATACTATTAGAGTTCCCAATTATTTATTAGGTAGCTATAATCAGCCGCATCCCAGCGCAGATGGCTATGCTACTAACCGTCAAATTGTCGATGCTTTTACCGGTAGAGGTGCAGTTGTTATATTTGACGCACACGATCGCATTGGCAGATATTACGATGGAACGGAATTTGAAGTTCTCAAAAACTATTGGCGCGACATGGCGCGGCAGTTCGGTAACAATCCCTACGTTTGGTTTAATTTGCACAACGAACCGGGCAATGGCATTGCCAACCCAGACAAATGGGTTAATTATCACCGCGAATTGATCGATATTATTCGTTCTGAAGGCGCTAATAATATCGTCGTTGTGGATGGCGAAGCTTGGGGACAAGACTATCGGACTCAGACCATTCCCACTGCTGCCAATCGAATTATGAATGGCAATACCAATGTCCTCTTCTCAATCCATGCTTACGACCAGTGGAATGGTAAAGATATCGGTCAATACTTCGATACCGTACAAAATCGAGGCATTCCGATCATGGTTGGGGAATATGGATCTACAAACGCAGGACGCAGTACTTTAGATGCCAGTCGCCGGATGATGGCAGCAGTACAAGAACGGGAGATTGGCAGAATTGTCTGGGTAGCTAAAGCTAATGACCTCAACGACCTTACCACTGGTCCAGGAGGACACGCGGAGTATTTTAACGGAATCAACACGGAAATTCTCACTGATTTAGGAAGACTGGTGCGAGATGATTTGCAGAGAATCGAGAATTTAGAAAGTCTTCCAACTGCTTCTTTACAACAAAATCAACTATTGGCAAGCAGTAGTGACGATCTTCTAGTCGGTAATAGCAGTGAGACTCTCGTTCAAAGTAACGCCAACGATTCACTTCTTAGTAGTAATAGTACAGATGGCTTATCTGGCAGTCAGGACTATGAAATTCTCGCTAATGGTTATGGTCATTATTTCCCTGTTGATGACTCATTCGACTTGAGTATTGGTAGTGCTCAACTCATAACTCTATCCGATTTCCAACAGGATAGTATGTTTAACAGTGAAAGTATTCATGCAATCATGCCATCAGTAGCGATCGATCTCTTCAGCAACTAATACCAATTTTCAGGTTTTCGCGATCGACATCTTTTTCCCCTCTCCCAGTTTGGGAGAGGGGTTGGGGGTGAGGGCGATCGACTATCTCTGTCATTAATGAATGAAAAATGGTATAACCAAAAAATCAAAATTTAAGAACATGCTCGCTTTCTCGAAAAGCGAGTTTTTTCTCTAACAAAAGTTGAACACAAGTTAGACGTATTAAAAGCTTTCGTAGGCGCGATCGTAGATAGAGAAACTAGATACTGGTAAACATCAAGGCTATTTCATTCTAGTAGCCAGAGGATAATTTTTTTCTAAGATGCTAAATTCCGCTGAAACAAACTGAAATATTTGTGCTAAGAAATTTATTGCTTGGCAAACTCAAGTCAAAATCATTTTAAGGAGAAAATTTATGTATGTAGATTGTGGTTATGCAAATAATAATAATAATAAAGCTAAAATGGCGATCGCGCTCTATCTAACTACGACAATTCCTTTAATAGTGGGAAGTCTACTTCTGATAAGCGGACGATCGCAGATTAATATGAATCGTTGGACAATTAGAGGAGTACCAGTCCCGATTATTCTAGAGTTCTTAAAAGATGAGACAGCTAGAAAAGCTTATTTCCAAGGTAATAAAAATCTTCTCCACGACCGCCTCGACGAGATGGGAATAGAAGAAAAAGTCAAAGACTTTTATCGCGAGCAAATTCCTAACGAGTATGCACTCGATCGCCACATTCACCAAATTTTTTATAACAACACTGGATATGTCGGCAAAGCTTATAAAGTTAACTCGCAAGGAAATTTAGTTAACAAAAATTAGTACTAACCTGTTATTGAAGCAGAGTTTTTGGGAATTCTCTCTATAATTACACCTGAGCGATCGCTCCGAGCGACTAAATAGTCTAAAATCTAAAATCGCAATGACACTACCTAATTTTCTCATTATTGGTGCGGCAAAAGCAGGGACGACTGCTTTGCATACGTATCTGCAACAGCACCCACAAATTTACATGACCCCTGATAAAGAAACTAATTTCTTTGCTTTTGAAGGCGAACATCTCAACTTTCAAGGACCTGGCGATGAAGCTATCAACCAGTTTTCTATTACCGATCTAGAAAGCTATCAAGCCGAGTTTCAAAACGTCGCTGGTGAAAAAGCGATCGGAGAAGCTTGTCCTCTCTATTTGTATCATGCTAAAGCACCAGAACGCATTTATTCTTATATTCCTCATGTGCGTTTAATTGCTATTCTTCGTCATCCAGTCGATCGCGCCTATGCTAATTTTCTCCATATTATTCGTGACGATCGCGAACCTTGTCGAGATTTTGCTCAAGCATTGCAACAGGAAAAGAAACGCATTGAAGACAATTGGGAATGGTTTTGGCATTATATTCAACTCGGTTACTACTCCATACAACTTAAACGCTATTATGATATTTTCGATCGCGAGCAAATTCGAGTCTATTTATACGAAGATTTATGTCAAAATCCTTTGACTTTAATACAAGATATTTTTTGCTTTCTTGAAGTCGATAAAAATTTTGTTCCTGATATAAGTATTCGCCCCAATAAATCGGGAATGCCTAAAAACTTACTCGTTCATAAATTGCTTACAAAACCCAATCCTATCAAATCTCTTCTCAAACCATTATTCCCCTCTCAACTTCGTCAGAAAATTCAACATCAGAATTTAAAAACGCCTAAAATTTCTTCAGAAACAAGGGTATTTTTAACCAATCTTTATCGCGAAGATATTCTTAAATGCCAAGATTTAATCGAACGCGACCTTTCGGGGTGGCTAAATTAAAAATTCCGATGAAACCTAAAATTTTACATCTTATTGGCGATAAACGTGCAGGTGGATCGAATCGACTGGTTAAACAGCTAGTCAAATCAAAATTGCGCGAAAGTTTTGACTTTTTGGTATTAAGATTAGAAGAAGCAAAACCTCAATTTAAAAACCTCAAACCAGACATCATTATTTTTCACTATCCCTGTGCTTGGAAATATCTTTTAGATCTTTTTCTAATCAAAAAATACAGTAAAGTTTTTATTTACGATCACCACTATTGCGAAGGATTTGAACGAGAACAAGTGCCTTCGCTTTTTCGCTTTCATCTAATGCTTCGGCTAGCATATAGTTTAGTCGATGGAGTGTTGTGCGTTTCTCAAGCACAGCATCAGTGGATGTTAGCTCGTCGATTAGTCTCTCCAGAAAAAGTGAGGGTAATTTCGCCTGCTTCTGCAATGGATGAGATGTTAAAAATTCCCTCAAAAATGCCCAGTTGCCCTTTGATAATCGGTGCCTATGGACGATTTGCCAGACAAAAAGGATTCGATCTATTACTGAAAGCATTTGCACTGCTTCCGCCAGAACAATTTCAGTTACATTTAGGCGGATATGGACCCGATGAAGAGCAAATTAAAGCATTAGCTAGAGAATTGCCCCATGTCAAATTATTAGGAACCATTACCGACGTTCCTGCTTTTCTTGCCGCTTGCGACGCGATCGCGATTCCTTCTCGCTGGGAACCTTGGGGATTAACTTGTTTAGAAGCAAAAGCCGCCGGAAAACCCGTAATTGCTGCTGCGGTTGATGGGTTGTGCGAGCAAGTTCGAGATTGCGGGGTATTAGTACCTGCCAACGATGTAGAAAAGTTAGCGAATGCGATCGCATCCTTACCAAAACAAAACTTAGAAGCTTGGGGAAAGACAGGTAGAAATTTAGTTATTAATGCTTGGGAAGAATTTTGCGATCGCACCCAAGAATTTTTTATTTGGGTAAGATGAGGTTAACCAATCCCAAGTAATTCATTAACACCACTAGGGTAAGCATCGCATAACTAACTACCAGCTTCGCCATTACGGCAGTCATCACAGGACCTACTCCCAATTGGCGGAGCGAACGCAAATTAATGTTTACCCCTACACCAGCAAAAGCAAGTAAAAAAGCCCAGCGCGATAGATTTCCCAGACTGACGAGTTGCTCCTTACTAAAGGCACTAAATGTTCCTAAAAGAGAAATGAGAAGGAACGCCAGCACGAACTTGGGAAACTTTTGCCACAGAAAAGAGCCTTTGTTCTCAATATTTGATGCCTGTCCTCGCCTTGCCCAAAAGAGAGCAAAACCAAGAACGACAAAACCGATTGCCGCATTGCGAGCCGTCTTCACTAACATAGCAATCTGAGTAGCCCCTTCGGAATAGAGGGCGCTAACCGTAGCAGTTGTAGCCGTGTTTTCCACGACTAGACCAGTCCAAAAGCCGAATAGAGACGCTTCCAAATCACAGAAGTGCCCGATCGCAGGATAGACTAATAGTCCGACTGCTCCCAGTGCCAAGATAATGGCGATCGCAAAAGCTGCTTCGTCATCTTCGCTCTCAATCGCTCCTTTTCCAGCAACGATTAAAGAACGCTACAGATGCTCGATGAAAAAGCCTTACACGGAGAAGCTGCTGACTAATTGCGAATTGGCATAAAAGCCATGCCCATGATGACCAAACCCGGCCAAAACAAATAGGCAAGAATCTCCAAATTTTCGCCAAACGTGTAGAGGAAGAGAATAAAAAGGATCGTCAATCCCGTCTGTGCCGTTTCGGATTTCTGCGCTTTGACCAAAAGAACTAAAAAACTGAGTGCCATAGGAATAGCCAGTGCTAACAATCCAACAATTCCTTTTACAAACAGCAAGCCATACCAAGTGTGATGGGAACCGATGGGCATATATTCTACGAGATGAGGACCTGGCTCTACTACCCCATGTCCCCAAATAGGGGCTTCGGTTTGCCATCGATAGCCAGCAATTTCTTTGAGGGTTTGACGAACTCGCGTCGATTCTGCTCTCGCTTCCTTAAATTTCGTCCAGAAATTATCCAAAGCATTCAGCAGTAGGGGGGAGAGTATTCCGCTAATTGTGGTAGCAATTCCCAACAACATGAGAACGAGCGGACGGCTCAGTCGAGAGAAAATAAACGTAAATAGAGGCGTTAAAACGATACAAACTTGCGCTAAGCGAGATTTGCAGATATAACACATCACCACAGAGCCTATGATGCCAAACCAACGCCATTTTCGATTTTGCTCTCGCAGCGTTAAGGCAAAGTAAACATTGCCCACAAATCCCAAAGCTGGACCCCAAGGCGTAAACAAGCGCTGGCGTATCTGTCCGTCAAAGTCTACTTCGTATAAAGACACATCAAAAAAAGTCGTTCCCGGCCCTCCTACCGCTTTGAGAGGAGAAACATATAAAATTTCTGGCAGATGGAGAATCGGCGCGACAATTAATAAAGGCAAAAGCAAAAGGGTATGAAAGCCAATAATACAAGCGCCTCTGTAGATAACCTGCGGTCGAATTGACAAACAGCCTGCGAGGGGATACAGAGCAAGTAACGCCCATCCTTTTGCCCAGCCAATGGAAGATTTAATTATCAAAGAGGTAGGCAAGTTAAAGTCGAGATGACCGATAATCAGAGCCACTTCCATCATCAGCATCCCGATAATCCAAATCCAAGCCAGTAGAGGAATCGCGATTTTTTGACGCTGAGGCGTTTCCTCCGTTTGCAACCAAAGCTTTAAGAGAACGTAAAACCCTAAAATCCAGCCCAAAACCGAACCGACAATATACAGTCCGCCGATGAGGTAAAAGCCGTAAGTCCAGACCATGCTCAACCAAATCAGGCGTTCTGGGAAGTTTTCTGGACGAATCTTTTCCTCATTTATGGAATCTGTTTTGCTCATGCGACAATTTCTTTGAGGATTTTTTTCGTCGCTGTTGCGAGGGGATCGCGCCACCAGATTAGGGTTAGCGATGTCGTGACTAAAAGGGAGCCTAAAACCGCTCCGGCTAGTACTAGCTTTGGTTTGGGGGCAGTGGGTTCTTCGGGTAAAGAGGGTTCTTCAACCATTTGGATGAGGGGAAAAGAGCCGAAGGGATCTCCTCTACCTAAATCGACTTTAGCCAGCGTCGAGGCAAAAACGGCTTCAGCAATTTGTAATTGTCGCAGAAGAGCATCAAGAACGGCCTCTTTTTGAGAGAGTCCCTGCAATCGAGTTTCTAGCTTTTGAACTTGTTGCGTCAGGGTTCTTACTTGGGCGGTTAAGCCTTGATAATCTGATTCCAAAGTGACCAGTTGTTGAAAGAGTTGCGCTCGTTGTCCTCCCGAACCGTTGCTATTATCCAAATTTAGCCGCTCTAGGGTCAATTGTTCTACGGGTTTACCTAAAAGGGCTTTTCCTCTTTCTAGAAGCATGGCTAAGGCAGCTTCTTGTTGTTGTCGTGCTGCTACTACGTCGGGATAGTTAGGACCGCGATCGCTCAGAAGTGCTTTTAGGGTTGTCGTTGCTGTCGTGTATTCGCTGAAGCTTTTTTGAAATTGTTGGTCGGTTTGTAATACTAGGGCATCAGCCGCTTCCTGGGGAGAGAGTTGTAAGTTGACGGATAATTGTTTTAAACGACTGCCAAGTTGTTGCTGTTGGGCATAGATTTCCGATCGCTGCTTTCGTAACAGTTCGATGTTACTAATTAATTCTTTTATTTGAGACGAAGAGTTAAGCCCGGATTCGGCTTTGTATTCGGATAAACGACGCTGGGCTTCGGTAAGCTTTTTCTGCGCGTCAGACAGCGCTTTTTGGTTAGAGCGATCGCGTTCTGTTCGTTCGGTTTGCCGCAGATAGTTAAGCTTTTCATTCAGTGCCCGATAAAGTGCTTGCAGTTTTTGTTGGGTTTTCTCTGGATCTTTCCCGTTGATGGCGATGCTGAGTAACGTGGTATTGTTGATGAGCTTGATGCGAGGTTCGCCGAATGCTTCTTGGGGAATCTTGAGGGACTGAGCAGCAGCTTTAATGACGGTGGCGCTACTGGCAATAATTTTGTAATTTTCTCTCGGATCTGAGGAAGAACTGCCAAAAGCAGAAGCACTGGAAGTATAAGCTTGACCGATTTCCGGTAGATTGACGCTCACTCCAGGACCATTTCCTGCCACATTGAGGGTAGCTTCGCTCGTGTAGGTAGGAGGGGTGTTTTTTAAATAAATAATCGCGATCGCCCACAGTCCCGCATTGGCGAAGATGCCAACGATCGCATACTTCAAGAAGCGCCACCAAAGACTTCGTCCGATTGGCTTAGACTTCTCGTCAGTTAATGACTTGGGAGTAATTGCCATTAATTGAAAAGGTTGCGAAACAGCAAAATGGGATTTAAAGGACTCAAGATATCGCCAATAGTACGAAACAGATCTCTGGTATTTGTTGCCGACGAATCATAACAAGCGACGCTATCCTTTGGCATGAGCAAGGGATTCTCTTCATTATTATCGGAATTTCGCATTAAATCTTCAACGTCGCGCTCGATGGCGATGGTTTTTCCCGTAATGCGATCGGCTCTTACTAAAATAGCTTTTCTATCTTCACTAATATCCGTTCCTCCAGCACAGTTGGTTGCTACGACAGCGTGACTAAAGCGAGAGCCATAAGGAACGCTAATCCCTTCTTCGCGGTTGCTAACCGCTGCCGATGCGTTATTGGCAGCAGGAATGGTGAGATTGGAGACAAACACCTTGATTCCTGGGGGTGTAATTTGAGAAGGACGCACCAATTCTGGTTGAAAACGATCCGCCCGAGGAACCACAATGCGATCGCCTGCTATCAGGGGTACGTCCTCTACTGGCTCTCCCGTAAAAACTCCCGATAAATCTATTATCGTCTCGCGATCGCCCCGAATGAGACGGACTTGACTGACATCTGCAGTCGGTAATACGCCTCCTGCCGCTCGAATCGCATTGGTTAGATAGCGACGAATGGGATAATTGCCTGTAATTTGCCGAGATTCGGATGAAACTGCCGTATTTGCCTCGTTTTCGGTTTCGTTAATCAAAACTCGTCCGGGTTGAAAGGTTTCTCCCGCCACAGTCACTTGTATGGGTGCCCATTTGAGGATTTGAACGCTCAATTGCAATTTGTTGGGAAGAAAAAAACCTTTATCGCTCAAGCTTTGAGACAGTTTGGCTTGAATATCGGACGGTTCTAATCCAACGACAGGTAAAGCGCCCAGATAGGGAATTTCGAGCTTGCCATCTTGGTTGACTTCGTAAACGCCAACAAAATATTTATCATTAGGAATAGAAATTTCCAAGCGGTCGCCTGGAGATATTGGTAGAGCTAAACTTGGCGACGACTTCAAAAATGCAACCATCAAGATCCCGATTCGTAAAAACCAGTTTTTCATCTTCAGCATTTTTGATCCAATTTTTGACGCTTAAAAACATAACGGGTTGCCCAAACGGCAAACAAGGGTAAGAAAAGGCAATGAGTTAATAAAACTGCCATCGCGACTCCCACACTCTGCCAATGAACGCCAATAAATAACCCTATCGCAAACAATCCAGTAAAAAGAAGATTCCAGACGAGATCGATTTCTGGCTTGTCTACAGCTAATAATAATTGGGAGGCAGAATCGGCAAACGGACGAGGAATTGCCGACAGACAAATTAAAATCAAAATAGGAACGGCAACCATCCACTTTTGACCGAAAATAAGAGGAACATAAAAAGGAGCCAGAAAAGACTGAAGCAGGACTAAGGGAATAATAACCAGCGCGATCGTTTTCAAGCTACTTTGATAGCGCCAGCGAAATTGAACCAGATTCGATCGCGCATCGCACAGATGCGGGAGCAAAGCTGATTTAATCGAGGAAATAATCCCAAAACTAACTCCAAAACCTGCATTAAAAGCAAAATAATAAAGTCCCAATGCTTCAATACTGAGAAAGCGTCCGACGATAAGGTAGTCTAGGTTAGCACGCAGCGTATTGAGCAATTCAGCGCCTAATACACTGCGTCCAAAACGCATTAATTCTCCCCAACGTGCAGTTGTAAATTGTCCCTTGGGTCGCCAGGAATGATTTTTTAAGATCCCGTAAACCCAGATAGGAGCAACTAGCATCTTTGGTAAAACGAGCGCCCACATTCCCAATCCAGCAATGGCAAAAACTGCTGATAAAATATTATCGGTACAAACCTGAAGCATATCTGTCAGCGCGATCGCTTTAAAGCGTCCTTCTCGTTGAATCAGCGCCGCCTGTACCATTCCCAAGGGAAGTAAAAGCAAATTGAACGCCATCCCGCAAATAGGCACAATCAAGTTATTGTCGCGGTAAAACCAAGCAATAGGAAAGGCCGTCAGACATTGAATGGCAAATAACCCGATAAAGATTGCCCAATTCAGCCAATACGCCGATTGAGCCAAGTTTTCAAGTTGTTTTTCCTCTACTTGAATCAGTCGAATGCCAATTCCGTTGCGCGCGAACACCCGGATAAACTCATTCGTCGTGAGGACGACAGCCGCCAAACCGTAGTCGTGGGGGGAAAGAAAGCGAGCTAGAATAATTGTGGTTATCAAGCGTGAAACTCGGATAACTGCGCCCGAACCTCCTAACCAACCAACATTACGGGCAAAGGGACTGTCTAAGGTTTTGAGTTGGGTTACGATCGCTCGAAATGAAATTTTCACGTCACTGTTATTCGTGAAGTTTGCTCGCTATTGAGTGTTCCCATTTCAATCGGTAGAATCGACGCGAAAAGAAATTCTTTGTTTTTTCAGGAAGTTGATATAAAGTTCACAATTGCAAAAATCCTTGCTCTAACAACTCTAAAACTTCCTCTGTGGAGAAAGAACGTTGTTCTTGAATGGAAAGATTTTTGACAAGCGATCGCAGTCGTTCGTATTGTTTTTTTGTGAGCGGTTTTTTGAGATGTTGCTCGAAAAGATACTGAAAATTACTAGCACCGCTACACTTACCAAACCAAATCTCCGGCTTTCCGTAGGGAAAAATAGAATAGCTGCGATAATCTTCTAGGAGACTTTTAACATGAATTCCTGTTTCGTGGCGTTGCGCTTGTTGAGAATAAGGCGGATGCGGGCGAATTCCCCAGCGCTCGAGATAGTCTGTTACTTTATTAAGAGCGTCATAATTGATTCCTTCTACCTCCCAGCCAAATCGAATCCTCAGACCGTTTAAAACCTGTTCTAGAGCGACATTTCCCGCTCGTTCTCCAATGCCGCCAAAGGTGCCAGAAACGCCAGAAACCCCTGCTAACACTGCCTGAATGGTGTTTTCGAGTGCCAAACCCAGATCGTTGTGGAAATGAACGGCTAAGGGAGCCTGATTAGTATACTCTAATAGGTCGTGTATCCATACATAGGTTTTTTCTGGCGTCAGGACTCCTACTGTATCGCAGAGCAAGAATTGCTCTATATAGGGTTGAAAAGCGCAGATACACTCGACTAGAAAATCAAAATCGGAGCGACTGGCATCCTCGGCAGCAAAGTATACTTTTAAGCCAATTTTTGTGGCGTAGCGCAGATGTTTGAGAATTTTATCGATCGCACTGTGACGAACTTTGTCGATAATTCTTTTGGGAATATTATCATCTATAGTTTTCCCTTTATAGTCCGGATTGCGGCGGATTTCCGGATCTCTAAGAAAAAGCAGGCGATCGGAGACGGCATGAAAGAGAATAATCTTGTGTACGCCGCAAATTTTAGCGCGATCGATAAATCGTCGGTTCATCATCGTCGAGGCGACAACCTTATTATCCAATCCTTCCGCTATCAATGTTTTCACCAAATACTCTTCAGTTTCATGAATGGCAGGCATGATAGCGATTTGATGTACTCCTGTCCTGGCGATCGAATGTGCTAAAGTTCGCTTAGTCTCACTCTCAAAGAATAGTCCTGCTTGTTGTTCGCCATCTCGAAGCGTTTCATCAGAAATTATCAACCCGATCGTCTGCATGATATGAGTTCAACTGTTATCCAACTGAGTAGCCTCTTAAAAGCCCAATTATAAAGTTAATCTTATTTAACTGTTTAATAGACATCACTTTCAAAGGAGCTGTTTCCGTAAAAATTTTACGATCGTACTTGGATAAGAATCGAGAGAGGAGGGGCGGAAAAACAGGGGAGTGTGGGGAGAAAACTAACTGCTAACTAATCTCCAAAACGATTAAAGACTTATCTTAAGGAGTAAATTGATGAACTTTGGAAGTTTGCACGATATCCTTTTATTTCTAGGTTTAATTGTTGGATTGCTGTTTTTATTTTTTATCAGTATTTAGCATATGTAAGAGTTTCTTTCATTATCCCAAATAACGAAGCTTTGGCAAGAATTGTAGGCATAATTTGTAAAAGCAAAATTGTTATTCTTAATGGGGGCTGTATTGTCTCGCCTAGATTTTACTAAGTCACGCGCGTTCCTTTATAGAGTCGCGATCGAACAACGAGAACTGTAAGCCGAAAAACAATTGCTAGAAATTTCTAAACAAAAAGAAGATTCCAAATTAACCCAATAACTTGCTTCTGAAAGCTCGATTGAATTCTATATATGGTTTGCATGGATAAAAATCAATTTTTATCAAAATTCTTGCCTTGAAAACCTTATAACGCGCATTCTTATTCTTATGGTATTCTAATGGTATTCTTATGGTAGAAATTAAGCGACTGACAAAAGTAATAGTTTTTTTTATATAATTACGACCAACGCTTAGCCAACAATCAAATTCCATGTTAGAAGCATTCATCTTCGCCACAATATTGTGCGGATTTTTCGGCATTATCCTTAAAAAAAATCTAGTGATGAAGATCGTCTCTATGGATGTTATGAGTACAGGAGCGATTGCCTATTACGTATTGATTGCGTCCAGAGATGGCTTATTTACACCAATTGTTTCCAGCGTCAAAAATGTCGCTTACTCCGATCCAGTTCCCCAGGCTGTTATTTTAACAGCAATTGTCATTGGTTTTTCGATTCAGGCTCTAATGCTTGTGGGCGTTATGAAGTTGGCACGGAATAATCCCACTTTGGAAAGTAGCGAGATCGAGAAGAGCAATACTCCATGACTAACAACATTACGATCGCCTGGCTCGTCTTACCCTTTTTTATCGGATTTACGCTTTATCTGCTGCCCAGACTCGATCGCTATCTAGCACTAGGGGTAGCATTCGTTTCGGCAGGATATGCCTTAGAGCTATTTTTCGAGGAATCGCCCTTAAACCTAAAGCTACTAGATAATTTTGGCGTTACTTTAGTAGCCGATCGCTTGAGCGGTTTCTTTATCCTCACCAATGCCCTAGTAACCGCAGCAGTTCTACTCTACTGTTGGCGTAGCGGAAAAACGGCTTTTTTTTACATGCAGACCATTATTCTGCATGGCAGCGTTAATGCCACTTTTATCTGTGCAGATTTGATCGGTTTATACGTAGCTTTAGAGGTAATCAGTATTGCGGCGTTTCTCTTAATCGCCTATCCCCGTACTGACCGATCGATCTGGGTGGCATTACGCTATCTATTTGTTAGTAACACGGCAATGCTTTTTTATCTGGTGGGGGCGGCATTAGTCTATCAGGCGCATCATTCCTTTAATTTTGCGGGGTTGCGCGGTTCTCCGCCAGAAGCGATCGCGCTTATTTTTCTCGGACTCTTGGTAAAAGGAGGCATCTTTGTATCGGGATTGTGGCTACCGTTGACTCACTCCGAATCAGAAACTCCAGTATCGGCGATGCTGTCGGGAGTAGTGGTCAAAGCAGGAGTTTTTCCGCTAGTGCGTTGCGCGCTGCTGTTAGAGGAAATCGATCCCATTGTCAGGTTTTTTGGGGTTGGAACAGCACTACTGGGCGTATTTTATGCCGTGTTTGAAAAAGATACCAAGCGGATGTTGGCATTTCACACGGTTTCCCAGTTAGGTTTTGTTTTGGCTGCCCCAGTCGTAGGCGGGTTTTATGCCTTAACCCACGGTTTGGTTAAATCCGCCCTGTTCTTAATCGCTGGCGTTTTGCCAAGCCGTAATTTTAAGGAACTGCAACATCAGCCCATCGCTACCCCAATCTGGATTGCCCTGGTTATCGCCAGCTTTTCTATATCCGGCTTTCCCCTCTTGTCCGGTTTTGGAGCCAAGGTGTTAACCAGTAAGAGTCTGTTGCCTTGGCAGGTTATTGGAATGAACGTTGCCGCACTGGGAACTGCCATCTCCTTTGCTAAATTTATTTTTCTGCCCCATGAAAGGATTGAGAAAAAAGAAGAGGTAAAATCTGGTTTTTGGTGGGCAATGACGATCTTACTCGGCGGATTAATTGCAGCCAACGTTGTATATTACGAAGCTTATACCGTAAACAATATCGTCAAACCGCTAGTAACGATTGCTATTGGCTGGTTGGCATATATTTTGATTTTTAAACGAACGGCGATTAAATTACCCCGCGCGATCGAGCAATTCGACCATCAGATCGGACTGATGAGTCTAATGTTAATCTTACTCTTCTGGATGGTTTGGGCATGAGATCGAGTTTCAAATCAAACAAAAGAAGTAAAAAATCTTGCGATCGCACCTCAACTTTTAACTGATTAGACGAACTTGATATGATTAGATATCTGGATTTAATATTACGATTGGCAATCTGGTTTTTGCTTACCGCCGATGGGAGCTTGGCAAATATTATTATCGGCGTTGGTATCGCATTACTCTTGCCCCGCAGCTATACTGCCCCAGGAGCATTAAAAGATTGGCTGCGAGCATTGTGGGGGATTGTGGTTGCAATTCCCAAGGCATATATTGAGGCTGTGGAAATCATCTTCCGTCCCCATAACCACGAAGATGTCACGATGGAGCGAGTCAAACCCCAACGAACGCCAGGACTCATATTTCTGGATATATTTTTGATTACCTTTACTCCCAAAACCATTGTCTTGAAGTACCACGAACAAGGCTGGTACGAAGTACACCGAGTGCGGCGGAGGCAACCCAGATGAACCTAATCTTGATTGCTATGATTCTGGCTCTACTGATCCCGATTTATGAAGCTTGCCAGGATGATGATATTTGGCAGAAGATGTTGGCATTTGCCAGTATTGCCACCAAAACCTCGATCGTGATTCTCATGGTATCCGTCCTGCGGGATGATTGGATGATTGGAGTGGTTGCGGTTATTATCCTCAGTGTGGGGAATGCGGGATTAATGCTGCTGGCACATTTAATCAAACGGATGAGTGAAATATGATCGATCTTTTAGGTTACATCTGTATCGGTATCGGAGTTATTTTCTGGTTTTGGGGAACTTTTCCTTTAGTAGGTAACAGATCGGTATTATTTAAACTACACAGTTTGTCTGTTGCTGATACCTTGGGTTCGATGAGTATTGTTATTGGTTTGCTGCTGAAGATCCCCAGAGAGTGGCCACTGTTAATCCTGGCAATCATCACTTTGGCAATCTGGAATACCGTGCTGGGATATGTGTTGGCATACTGTTCCAGTAGCGGAGGCGACAATGACTGATAGCTATATCTATGTCATAACTGCTCTACTGCCGTTAACGGCTTGTATGTTGGTATGTCAGGTCAATCCCTATCATGCCCTAGTTATTCGAGGCATACTGGGAGCACTAGCAACGTTGGTATATGCGGTTTTAGGGGCTGCGGATGTGGCTTTGACCGAAGCCTTGGTAGGTACGATGCTAGCAATTACACTTTATGTGGTCGCAGTGCGTTCGTCATTAGTCATGCGAATTGGGATACTCAAGGACGGAACGAGCAAGGGGAGCGAATCTCTACAAGACGACGGCAAAGCCGGATGCGATTTTGAAGAATTAATAGATAATTTACGAACAACGATGAGCAAATATCATCTGCGTTTGGAGTTAGTAACTTACCCAGATAGACAAGCTTTAAACCAGGGATTAATCGAAAAAAAAATCCATGCTACCTTGACTAAATCGGAAATATGGGAACGGGATGACCAGAAACACCCAGTAGGAGAAGACGAGCAACAGCCCTATCAAACCGCGATCGGGGTTCGTCGTCTCTATGAAATCATGCAAAGCGAACTTTCATCATCACGGACAATCCTAACCTATATTGGTGCAACAAAAGAAGCACAGGAGAAGCATTAATGAAATGGATTTACATTGCAGCAGGGATATTGCTGTACGTCAAAATGATGATTATGCCCAATCCCATCTCAGAAGGGTTCGATATTTCAATTGTCGAAGCGGTTGTCCGAGATAGTGGAGTGCCAAATGCGGTTTCAGGGATCATTTTCAGGAATCGGCTGTATGACACGATCTTTGAGGTGATAGTATTTACGATCGCGATTTTGGGTTCTTATTTTCTACTGGCTAATGAAAAACCGACCGAGAAAGTTTATCAATTTACCGATCCACCATCAATCGTTTTAGCGCGTTTGGGAGCAACCATTACCTCGCTAGTAAGCATTGAACTGGCAATTCGAGGACATCTCAGTCCCGGCGGTGGTTTTGCAGCTGGGGTAGCAGGGGGAACGGCGATCGGTTTGATTGCGATTACCTCGCCATCGGAGTGGATGCAGGGGATCTATCAACGGTGGCAAGCTGCTACCTGGGAAAAGGTCTCAGTTCTGATTTTCATCGTCTTGGCAGCTGTGACTCTGCTCGGATTGGAATTCCCCGATGGAGAGTTAGGCACGCTGGTTAGCGGGGGGATTATCCCTCTACTCAACATTTTAGTGGCTATCAAAGTCGCCTTGGGTTCGTGGGCTGTTGTTTTACTGTTTATTCGTTATCGAGGATTGTTGTAGGAGAATCAGAATTTTTTGACGGTTGGGGATTTGATGGCTTTAGCGATCGCTCTAGTTAATACTATCAAAGCTGCACGGCTTGCGACCAAGATGGTCGCACTCCTATTTTTTGTGTTTGTCTAACCGGGTCTAATATAAAACGATATTCTTTTCAATACTCGCACTGGCTTTTAGCTATTAGCAACAAGCTAAGATAGTACTAACTTTAGATTCTCTCTTGGCAATGGAGACGCTGCCCGAACGCCAATCCACTTCTGACTTTCGAGCCGTGCCCGCTCCGCTCGGCAAGATTCCGCCATGGCTGCGTTTGGGATTAATTTTTCCCCTCATTTTTCTCAACGGCTGGCTGATTTCGCTGCTGATTAATTACCTGGAGCCGTTGTTGAGCATTCTGATTACTGCATCGCTACTCGCCTTTTTACTCGACTTTCCCATTCTCTTTCTCCAGAAACAAGGCATTCCTCGAAAGTTAGCGATCGCGCTGGTTTTGCTTTTAGGGTTGCTAATCCTGGTACTATTAGGGCTGACTTTGATTCCCTCGATCGTGCAGCAACTGAGCGATTTAGTCGAAAATTTGCCTGCCTGGATCGAGACGGGAAGCCAACACGTTCAAACCATACAAAAGTGGGCGATCGCGCAAAAGTTATCCATTGACCTTGGCGATATTGTTGCACAAGCGGCAGCAAGGGTTTCTAACGCGCTACGCACTTTGACCAGTCAACTGCTAAGCGTTCTACTCAGTACCATTAATAGTCTTGTTAACATTCTCTTGATTTTGGGACTGACTGTTTTCTTGGTTTTGACGGGAGAAAGCGTCTGGAGGGGGATTTTTAGCTGGCTTCCGTCGCCTTGGGACGGGCGATTAAGAGAATCGATTCGGCAGACTTTTGAGGCTTACTTTGCCACCCAAGCAATTTTAGCAGGGATTTTAAGTATTACGCAGACGATCGTTTTTCTCCTGCTCGATGTGCCCTATGCAATTCTATTTGGCTTTGCCATCGGCATGACTACGTTGATCCCCTATGCTAGTACCGTGACGATTGCTGTTATTAGTGTCTTACTCGCGCTACAAAATCTTCAATTGGGAATTAAAGTCTTAGTCGCCGCGATCGTTATCGGTCAGATCAATGATAGCGTCGTGGCTCCCCGTCTCATGGGCGGCATGACGGGACTCAATCCCGTTTGGATTATCATTTCTCTATTTATTGGAGGCAAGCTGGGAGGAATTTTAGGGTTGCTAATAGCCGTGCCCGTCGCCAGCGTCATCAAGAGTACGACTGACACCTTACGTTCTTCCCATTCGGAGTAGGTGGTATATACAGCGTTTTGCAACTTAACGTGATACATACGAGGGCGGAGGGTTTGCGTCCCTATATCAAAACTTGTACTTCAGCGAGTCGCAATTTGTTGTAATACCAATTTTCATTAGTCGTGACAGACATCTTTCTCCCCTCTCCCAAATTGGGAGAGGGGGTTGGGGGGTGAGGGCAATCGACCATCTCTGTCATTAATGAATGAAAAATGGTATAAGTTAGCGACACAAAAAATTTGGGCGTTATTCGTGGAAATAACGCCCAATTCTCTCGTATTCTTATCCTTAGATTAAATGCAATGCAATTGTTAGCTCTAGAATTCTTTTCTTAGCTTAGCGCAGCATGGCCGCGATCGTAATTTTTCCTAAAAGTAGGTTGAGCCTTGCCTTGAATGCTAGTCCAGTATTCATTATCCACATCTACGCCAATTTCAGATGCAGCACGCTCCAGCATAGCTTGCTGTCGATGCTTGACTGCATGATGGTGGCGCATCATTAGAGCACGAGCTTGTTGTTCGGCAGACATCACTCTTTCCTCCGAATTGCTTATTGAGTGTCATTAATGGTTGAATCTGCTTTCTTCTATTATATATAACACAAAATTCTGTATCAAAATTTACAAAATGCCGATGAAAAACATAAATTTACAAAATTTTTGGGATCGCTTTCGTTTTTATCGTAGCTTTAACCTTTCTGGCTCATCGACAAAATCCAGTTTTGCAAAATCGGGTTAACTATCTCCGGGGCTTCATCTTGAGGACAATGACCCACGCCTTCAAGGGGAATAAACTGTTGCACTGCGGGAAAATCAGCCAGCTTGCGTCCTAACTCTATCGGTTCCCAAGGATCTTCAGTTCCCCAGAGGATCAAGACAGGGCAGGAAAGAAGGGGCAGCAAATCTTCTGGTAGCGGACCATAAGAATAGCGAGTAAACGCGAGAAACACGTCTGCCGCTCCCTTATCTGTTGTTGGTTGCATAATGATGTCGATGAGTTCGTCGGTGACGGCTTCTTGACGGCAGTATGCTTGTCGCAAAATTTTACGAACGACTTCAGGTCGAGCAATTTGTTTAAAGAATAGATAGCCGATTAACTTATTGCCTAAAAGTTGTTGTAATATGTAGGAGCCAAGGTTTTCATACCAGATTAATTGCCCTCTTTTGCGATCGTGAAGCAATCGCAGAGTACAGTTAAGCAAAGCAACTCCCAAAACGAGATCTGGATTATCTACCGCCGCTTGCATCGCTACGATACAGCCGATAGAGTTGCCAACTAAAAAAACAGGGCTACCGACGACCTCGCGACAAAAATCTGCGACCTGCTGTCCCCAAGTTTCAAACGTGTAATCGATCTCTACGCCGGGAGTCGGTTTTGCCGATCCCCCAAAACCAATCAAGTCGATCGCGTAGCAACGACAATTTTCTCCCAAAACGGACAGATTTTTGCGCCAATGTGCCCAAGAAGCTCCAAAGCCATGTATTAGGACTACCGCAACTCCTTTTTCTCCCACGCTTTGATAACAAATGGGAAAACCTTTCCAAGTCCAGATTTTAGGAGATGCATCCGAAATACTGTGATTTTTTAGTTGTTTCATATCTAATTTGCATGTGGTAGCTTGCTAAAAAGCCTACTATTATTGAGAAAGTAGAATTTAAAAATTAAACTTTAAACTTTGTATGGCAGAAAAGAAGAGGACATAACCTACAGAAAAAGAAAACGAGATTATTGCCCTAGTTTTTACATTTTGTAATAGTTCCTGCCAGACTGCCAAGGAAAACCGAGGTGGGGAAGTGCGAGTATGAACGACCGAGTTGACAGAATTCTACAAGAATTCGCAAGCCGATCGCTGGAGATTGAGGGGGCTTTTTTGGTTTCGTCTCAGGGTCAACCTATCACCGTAGCAATGGGGATGGAATATAATAGCGCGTTAATTTTGGCTGGAACAATGCTCCGTTTGGCGCAGATAGTTCGAGAGGAATATGCGTGGCAAGAAATCGAACAAGTTTCTATCCGAGCGCAAGAAGGATATGTTATTTTATTTCGCTGTAGCGAAGAGGTTTTCTTGCTTGTCAAAACCGCCAGAGTTCCTTGGGGTTTTCTCGATCGCGATATCCATCGCACGGTTAAAACGCTTCAGAGCGAGCTTCAAACCGCTGACATCCCTAGATTGACGGCTGAAGAACCTTCTCAAATAACGCTATTATGGGAAAATGGGCAGATTACAGCCAGCGATCGAGCTAAGACCAAATTCAAACTCGATGGCGATTTTATAGCTCGCGCTCAACAAGAACTGGCACAATATATCGGTCCGATTGCTTGTGTTGTGTGTAAGCGGGTTCTGGCTGAGAACCCTAACATTGAAGCCTCTGAATTTATCAAAGCTTTAGCCAAACATATTCCTCAACAGAAACAAGCACTAGATTTTCAGCGCCATTTGAGAGAGACTTAGCCCTGAAAAATTATGGAAAAGAAAGTGAGAGCGAGATATGGTAATCCCAATAGTTTACTAAAGTTAACCAAAACAGGATAGCCTAGAACAGTAGCGATCGCCGCATAGAACTTATCCCGATGGAACTCAATACCATTCCCCAGCGCCTTCGCATTTGGTTCAAGTCCTTACACTTCGGACGCAGTTCCGTCGATACTCGTTACGCGCTAGTCGAAGCTTGCCTGATCGGAATCCTATCTGCATTAGCGGCTTTATGGCTAAAAAAAGGGATTGGCTGGCTGGGAGGATGGCGCATTCAAACGGCGCATCAGTTTGGGGCATGGTTAGTGCTGCCTGCGGTTGGTTTGAGCTTTAGTCTGTTAGCGGGTTGGATCTTACAGAGGTTTTCTCCGGCAGCGGCGGGCGGCGGAATTCCTCAAGTTAAGGCAGCTTTGGCGCGATATCCCATTCCGCTGTCTCTGCGGGTTGCCTGGGTGAAAGCGATTGGTACGACGCTAATTTTAGGGGCAGGTTTGACCCTCGGTCGTCGAGCGCCTACAGTCCATATTGGGGCAGCATTGGCGGCGCAACTGAGCAGTTGGATTCCCACTTCGCCAGAACATCGCCGTCAGATGATCGCAGCGGGGGCGGCAGCGGGATTGGCGGCAGGATTCAATACGCCAATTGCCGGGGTTTTGTTCGTCGTCGAAGAATTGATGCGGGACGTATCGGACTTAACTCTAGAAACGGCGATCGTCGCTTCTTTTACGGGGGCGGTCGTTTCTCGGCTTTTAGATTCAGCCGATCTCAACATCCCCGCCAGTTTGCTTGATGCTCGCTCCGGCAGCTTCTCAGCGCCAGAAATTCCTTTTTACCTATTTTTAGGAGCGCTAGCGGGAATTTTGGGGGCGCTTTTCAATCGAAGCATGATGTTTAGCCTCTGGGTCAACCGTCGCTCCAATTTGCCCCTAGCTTGGCGCATTGGCATAGTCGGCTTGCTCTCCGGCGCGATTATTGCGTTTTTACCGCCGTTTTTTCAGGATAATTCGGGACTGCGGGAGTTCTTGGTCTATGGTGGGTTGTCCTGGCAAAATATCGCGATCGCCTTTGTTGCCCATTTTTTCCTAACGATTCTGGCATATAGTTCTGGCGCCCCAGGGGGACTGTTTGCGCCCGCATTGGTGATGGGTTCGGCCCTGGGGTATTTAGTCGGCGATCTCGCGGGCTGGCTTTCAGGAATTAACAGCGAATCGACTTATGCTCTGGCAGGGATGGGGGCATTTTTTACGGCAGTCGGTAGGGTTCCCGTCACCGCGATCGTCATCGTTTTTGAAATTACCGCCGATTTCAATATCGTGTTGCCGCTAATGGTGACTTGTGCGATCGCCTATATCGTAGCAGAGAGCATTTCGCACGGCTCGATTTACGAACATTTGCTGAAAACCAGCGGCATTCAACTCAAGCAGCAGGAAACGCCGCGCAATGATTTTCTCAACAAATTAACGGCTGCCGATGTCATGCAGTCTCAGGTAGAAACCCTATCGAGCGATCTAACCCTCGACGAAACGATGCTAGCAGTCTCCCGTTCTCACCATCGCGGGTTTCCGGTGATCGAGGAGGGAAAATTGGTCGGGATTATTACTCAAAGCGATCTTGCCAGTCTCAGCCAGCGATCGCCACAAACGCTACTAAAAGAGATTATGACGGCGCGACCGATTACGGTCAAGCCGGATACTTCCCTCAGCGACGTTCTCTACTTGCTCAACCGCTATCAATTATCTCGCCTGCCCGTTACTGAAGGCAGTAAACTCGTCGGAATTATTACTCGCACCGACATTATTCGTAGCGAAGTCAATCATCTCAGCCAAGGCACGCAGCGAGCGTTTAAACCTTCTCCTTCCTACGTAGCCTATCAAACTCGCTCTCCATCGGTGGGGAAAGGTCGAATCTTGCTCCCCATCGCCAATCCCCAAACGGCACCCGCGCTGATGAAGATCGCTGCCGCGATCGCTCGCTATCATCAATACGAACTAGAGTGCCTGCAAATTATTAAAGTGCCCAAGCATATTTTTCCGTCCGAAGCTTATGTCAATACCCAAGAAAGTCGCAAATTGCTCCATCGCGTCGAAAGATTGGGTCGTCAGTGGAATATTCCCGTACATACGCAAATCCGACTCGCACAAGATCGGGCTGAAGCAATTTTAGAAGCGATCGCAAAGCAGCAAATTAATCTCCTTCTGATGGGCTGGAAAGGCAATACGGCTACCCCAGGCGCGATTTTTGGCGATCTCGTAGACACGATAATTCATAAAGCGCCTTGCGATTTAATTTTAGTCAAATTGGGCAGCGGTCTCAATGCCTACCCCAACGATTTGAATCAGTCGGCTACTTGGCTGATTCCTATGGCTGGCGGTCCTAACGCGCAACGGGCGATCGAGTTGCTACCGGGACTCGCTAGCTTGTATTCTCGCGTCCATTCTCCCAAACTCTGGCTGTGTCAGGTTTATTCTCCAGCGACATCCACTCTCGATTGTTCTTTATTAGAGTACTCTACCGACTATCTTAGAAATAACCTATCGCTTCCGGTGATGCCGATTGCCGTGCGCTCTCGTTCGGTTTCCGATGCGGTCATTCGCTTGGCAGGCGAGGAACAATGCAGTGTCGTCATGCTGGGAGCAAGTCGCGAAGGATTATTGCAGCACGCCATTCATGGCAATATTCCCGAAGCGATCGCTAATCAAGTTGAAAGTACGACGATTATAGTCAGAAGCGCTTACTGAGACAGAAAAATGACAGGAAATTTTGATGATGCTCTATCTGTTTGAGTTAATTCCCAGAAAATTCTATGATCTAGGTCGTTAGTCCATGTTTGAGGGCAAAACGCACTAATTCGGTACGGCTATTGGTTCCGGTCTTACTAAACAGGCGGCTGACATATTTTTCGACATTTCGGACGCTAGTATCCAAGCGTCCTGCGATTTCTTTATTCATTAACCCTTCTGCTACCAAATCTAAAACGCTTTGTTCTCGTGGCGTTAGCTCAATTTTGATCGGAGAAGGCGTGGGAACTAGATGAGAGGATTGACCTAGCTGTTCTTTAATAGCTTTGATATCTTGGACGATTTCTGCTAGTTGCGCTGCTTCGCCGCTAGCTGCTACCGTCTCTTGGCGGCGCTTAAGAACGTTTCTAACAACTGCTTCTAACTCTTCGGGATCGAAGGGTTTGGATACATAGGCATCGCAACCCGCCTTGTATCCCTGAATGCGATCGCTCGTCATTCCTCTGGCAGTTAAAAAGACAACTGGGAGTGCTTTGAATCGGTCATCTTCGCGTAGTTTTTTAAGAAATTGATAGCCATCTACCTGCGGCATCATAATATCGGAGATGACTAAATCTGGCGTCTCGCGTTGGATCGATTCCCAAGCTTCGTTGGCGTTACTGGCTAATTGGACTTTGAATTCTCCGCTGTCTTCGAGATAAGCTTGTACGGACTCGCGAACCCCAGGTTCGTCATCAACGAGAAGTAATTTGGCTTTTTCGGACATATTTTTCTCTCCTACAGGCAAAAAATTCAGAATCCTGAATAGTTGCGTTCGCAGGTTGCACTTTACAGAATTCTGAATTTCGATAATGCGATCGCCGATTATTTACTCGGCTGAAACCGCTTGTACTTCTATTGTCTCATTGCTTGTTTCTGTAGGAGCAGCGACAGGGTTAGTTTTTATAGATTTAAAGCGATCGAGGATTAACTGTGATACTTCAGTCACCAAAAATGTTACAAGGATAAAGTCGTCAATCTCTCCTACGATCGGAAAGAAATCCGGGGAAATATCGAATGGGCTGAGTAAATAGACGAGGGTACCCAGAATAATCCACCAACGGTATTTGGGATTGCGGATGGCGTTGCGATAGAAGTTGTAGATCGATTGAATAGGAATTTTCATCAACGGACTCCCTTAGCAATTACTTTTTATTGTGACAAATTAATTCGCATTTTTCCGGTGCGGATCGCCGATGTACAAATTAGGGTAAGTCCCACTTTTGGAAACCTGCGGTTTGGAAAAAGGGATAATATCAATTCGCAATTATCAATAAGTCAGTAGGTTTGTGTGTAAGACTTTTCGAGCGAGCATCTGTAGCGCTCTCTTTTAGCAATGGGATAACGCGAAGCGTTATCCTTTTTTCCTGAATTTAAATTAGTTTTACAATTTATTCAAGAATAATACCAATTTTCAGGTTTTCACGATCGACATTCTTCACCCCTCTCCCAAATAGGGAGAGGGGTTGGGGGTGAGGGCGATCGACTATCTGTGTCATTAATGAATGAAAAATGGTATAAGAAGTTTTTCAGGGAGAGTCATTAAAGTGCATTTTGTGCGGTTGTGCTACTAAAAAAGATCGGCTTGTAGCAACATCGGTACGATGAAGCCAAAAAGGATCGCTCCAATCCCCATGACCAGCAACCAAAAGCGAGGATAACTTCTTACTGTGGTGCGATTGGTCTTGAGTTGAACTAAATCGATACGGGGAATAATTTCCCGTCGGAACCAACCAACAGCTTGAACTTCCGACCCGATTAACTTCTGCACCTGAGTTACACCAAAGAGGAAATTGCCCAACGACCCAAAACGAGAGGCGTAGCGAGTATAAATCGTTCCCATTTTATCTTGTAGTCTGAGGTCGGAACCAAACTGATATCCGGCATCCGCGCGACCGATGAGCTTGCCTTGAAGTTGTACGGGGCGACCTCGCAGGGGACTGGCATAGGGATCGCACATCAAGGTGAAAATATCGGTCTGAGAAACGCGCCCGAAATCGGGATACATGGCAAAGGCATTGATTAGCGTACCGATGCCAAACCCAAAGAAACTAAAGCTTGGCAAAACGCTTGCATTGTTAGAGATTAAAGCGACAAGCAAACCCACAATAAAACCAGCGATCGCGCTAACCCATTGTGCGTTAAAAAGTAAGATATCTAGCACTAAATTCCCATACAACTTATTCTTGTTCAGCTTTTTGCCTTCGCGTACCACCGCCGCCATATCGAACTCAGTCTCCAATCCCATTTGCTCGGCGTAGGTAGTTAGGGCGCGGATGCGCTTGCCCGTTAGCGGGTGAGTCGAATTCATTTCCATCCACCAACCCCAAGGATTAAACATATCCCAGAGAAAGACTCGTCCGATTTGTTGGGAGTCTGAGGCAATCCGATAAGCAGTCCCAGTAGCGATGGCTGCTTTGGAATCGTAGATTCCGATCGCGCGAGTGCCTTCTATTAATTTACTAGGTTCTTGAGTATGCTGTCCTTGTTCTAGAATCCCGTAAGCAATTTTCACTAATGCCCGCGATAGTCCATTGGGATTTCCCGTGGTTTCGGCGGCAAAATGGTCGGCGTAGTACTCTCTAGTTCGGGATAAATACAAGATTAAATAGGTGCCAACGAGATAGAAGATATAGGCAGTAATAGCTGCCACTTGGATGGCATTTTTGATTTTGTTATCGTTGCTGCCCCGACTAAAATTTCTGGCAAAGGTGTAAATTAGGTAGCTAATTTGCACTAGAGTAGAAGCTACCGTCATGATGGCAAAATCCCAATGAACGATATGCCCTAATTCGTGGGCGTATACTGTTGCCACTTCGTCGTCGTCGAGATAGGTGAATAGCCCCTGACTGACCACTAAACGAGCGCTATCTGGAAAAGAACCATAGGTAAAAGCCGTGGGATTTTGGTCGTCGATAATTCCCAAACGGGGCAAACTAATATTTTTCTCGCGACAAACGCGCTTGATGATTTCTGCGGCTTCTGGGCTTCGGCGTTCGATTTCTGCTAAAGGCACCCAATGAGTTTGATAAAACCACTGTTGGGTGAGATCCATAATCCAAGGGGAGATAAAAAAGGCTGCCGCATTGAAGATTAAGGTAATGATAATTGCCACGGCGAGTCCGCCAAGGGGATCGTTGCTATTGAGAATGAAAAGTATGACTAGACAGAGGACTAATACCATCCCAAACAGCAAACAGATGGTAGCGATGGAGACCAAGGCGAGATTATCTGCAAATCCTTTCATGACCAACCTTACCCCAGTTTGAGCTGCCCTACCCGCTTTTTGTAAAGGTTTTGGCGCTTCTGCTTTGTTGAGAGTAGACAGAAACCCTTTTGCCCAATTGCTGATTTGGGAGTCGAGGTGCCGTTCGAGTTCTTGACACAGTGCGATCGCTTTGTCTTTTTCCCCATTGCCGTGATAAGCTCTCGCTAGCGCCATTTGTACCTGGGCGTACTCTTGCGAGTGGGGATTAGAAACCGTTTGACAATAGGCTTCGAGCAATTCTATTGCCTCAGAGTAGCGATGCTGTTGCAGTGCCTTCAATCCATCTTTGAGTGACATGAGTGGCTCCTCAAAAGTTAGGAAAATAGAGTCATAGTTTTATCAATACCCATATCCTCCAGGGAAATTAACACTGAGAAAAAAATTCGCAATGATATAAATTCTAAAAATTGGCAGCGAAATGAAGTATCTACCAAGATTCTTTGCTTCACTTCATTACGCTCAGAATGACAATTCATACCTTGATGCAGCAAGGCATAAAAATTTTATAATTTGATAGGCTCGCTATCTTGCATCAGTATGTCATCCTGCGCGATCGCTCAATAGGACAGATGCAGGAGCTGAGCCTAACCAATAACGCTGTTAACGACTATGCCCAAATTTGTCATGTGGGGCAGCTACTGCGAAAATGCACTCGAAAAACGCGCCCCCTATCGCCAAGATCATCTCGACGGACTCGCCGCACAAAAAGAAAAAGGGATTTTAATTACCCTCGGTCCTACCAAAGACGCGACAAAAGTTTTCGGGATTTATGAAGCAGAAGATGAAGCCGCAGTCCGTCAAGCCATCGAATCCGATCCCTATTGGCAAAATGGCATTTGGACAGAGTATGAAGTCAAAGAATGGATTCAAGCATTTTAGTCATTCGTTACAACAATTCAAAATTATTCTTCTTCCTCCATTTTGAATTTTGAACTTTGAATTTTGAATTTAAAAAGGTTGCTTGTTTTCTTTCCATCTCTCGCTATGATTCTCGGAGAACGTAACCTACGCCCCGAACCGTGTGGATCAGTCGCTTTTGTCCTTCATTTTCGATTTTGAGGCGTAAATAGCGAATATAAACCTCAATAACGTTTGATTCTCCTCGGAAATCATAACCCCAAACATTTTCCAAAATTTGCTCTCGACTTAAGACTTCTCTGGGATGAGACATTAAATATTTGAGGAGTTCAAACTCTTTCATAGTCAGATCGATGCCCTGTTCACCTAAAATTAAGCAGCGCGTTGTCAAATCTAAAACTAATTCCCCAAACCGCAGTTGTTCTTTTGATGCTTCTGGAGGGTGTAGATAGAAGCGAACCATCTGCAAAAACTCTTTGGAGTGATAGGGTTTGAGTAAATAGTCGTCAGCGCCCGCTTCTAGACACTTCACTCGTTCCTCCACCGTTTCTTGGTCGATCGACAAAATAATCAGAACGCGATCGCCTTTTTGTCTCAGTTGACGACAAAGCCTCAATCCCGATTCTCCAGCCAAGGCGCGATCGATAACTACCATGGCGGGTTGTAGCGTTTCGATCTCCAACAAAGCTTTATCGATATCCGGCGCGATCGCCGTTGTATAGCCCGCTTCTATAAGATCCTGACTTGCCCGTTGGGCAAAGGCTTCATCGGTCTTTACCAATAAAATACTAGGATTAAGCACGGTCGCAATCGAAGGCATAGACTAGAAATCAAGTTTCAATAGTAGAATGATTTTTTCCTGTTTTAACACTAATTAATCAAATCGATCGGCTGTGTTAACAGCATCAATTAATAACTAACTACTAATCACTAATAACTGTGCGGGTGAGTTTGGTCTATGGGGATGTAACAAGATACTCATGTTTACAATTCGACCTGCCCTTAGCGATCGTAACTGACTAAGGGAGTTCCACAGAAGTTGGCTTGGCGATATGAGGCAATCCCCAACCCAATTTTTCTCGCAAGATGCGGAAGAACTCTGGCGGTTGCAGTCGAATAAAACGTGCTGTATAGGGAGATTTTTCAATGTGTATGCGATCCTCTGGCAAGACGTAACAACCAGCATTCCCATCCACAACCATCACCATTCGGTTGGGAGTTGCGGGAAAAATATTTACGGTTTCTGTATCGGAAAATACCAGCGCCCGCGAGGCTAGCGAATGGGGAC
Organism: Hydrococcus rivularis NIES-593; assembly: GCF_001904635.1. Classification (GTDB taxonomy): domain Bacteria; phylum Cyanobacteriota; class Cyanobacteriia; order Cyanobacteriales; family Microcystaceae; genus Hydrococcus; species Hydrococcus rivularis. Next base: position 66,247 of record NZ_MRCB01000009.1, on the reverse strand, counting down.
AGATAGGCGCTAACTGCATCACTGGTACATCTGGGGTCACGACTGGTCCTCCGGCGCTGAGAGAATAAGCAGTCGAACCCGTAGGAGTCGAAACGATTACCCCATCTGCCGCAATATCAACGGCTGCGTGTCTGCCAATTTGAATTTCAAAATGGCACATACTGGTTAGCGGTTCTCGATGTACGACCATTTCGTTGAGGCATAGCGCTTCCCAGAGCAAATTATCCTCTCGAAACAGCTGCACTGTAAGCATCGATCGCGCTTCGATTTCATAGTCATGCTGGAGAAGCTTTTCTACGGCTTGCGGCAAATGATTGACATAGGTTTCAGTTAAAAAGCCCATATGTCCGGTATTGATAGTCAGCAGTGGGATGCCACAGGGCGCTAACTGGCGAAAGGCAGCCAAAACAGTCCCATCGCCTCCTAAAACGATGGCAAAGGACAGATCTTCGTCAAAGTGAGGCGGCACTAACTGTTCGATCCGAGTATGACAAACGGGGCGATTGGGTTTGGAATATCCCAATAGACCGCCTCTACCCGTTTCCATGACTATTTCCCATCCGCGAGACTTTAGCTTGTCTCGCAATTCGGCTGCGACTCTAGTTGCGATCGGCTTTTCGTCGTTATAGATAATGCCTGCTTTTGGCACGTCTGGTTATCCTGCGTCAGATTTTACTCAAAATTGAGGCTTTTTAAAGGGAGTTTTCTTCTCTTTCTTTTTGTTCTTGTCTTTGTCGTAACCAAGCTCTTTGAGCTTCGTCAAAATTCGACTAAAGTATTCTTGTAAGTAGGATTCTAAAGTAGTGGTTTGCTCCCGATCAAGTCCAAAGAGCTGATAAACTTCATCCATCGGTGCATCGAGAGGGTTGCCGCTAGCGAGAACCTCTGCAAAAGCCAGGCGATCCGAGACGTTTTGCGTCCACTGAAAAAATCGAGTTGTCTGACGCATGAAACGAAGCAATCCCAGAGGAACGCGGAAAATTTTCGCCTCTCGCCCCGATAATTTCTCGCAAAGACTAATAATTTCTTCAGAAGTCCAAGCGCGATTTCCGACGACCGGGAAGGATTTTCTCACCGTTTCGGGAACTTCTAAGGCACGAATCGCAAATTTGGCGATATCTTGCGTATTCATGTAGGCGATGGGCGTGCTTTCTCCGGCAATCCAAACCGATTGATTGTCTAATATGGGAATGGCATATTGGCTGATGAGTCCTTGCATAAAACCACAAGGACGCAAAATTGTGTAATTTAGGTCGGTTTCAGCCAAGAAAAGCTCGGTGCAGCGCTTAATATCCATTAGCGGAACGTTAGGATATTTCTCGGCATTGAGAATCGAGAAAAAAATAAATTTTTCGACCCCCGCCGCTTTGACGGCTTTGATTAAATTAACCTTGCCTTCCCAATCGACTTGTTTGATACTGAGAGAATCAGTGGCTCTGGTCGTCGCGGCATCGATAACAGCCTCAATGCCTTCTAGAGCAGGAGGCAAAGTTTTGGCATCGCAAAGATTTCCTTTAACTAATTCTGCTCCCCATTCTTTTAAAAATGCAGCTTTTGTCTGATTTCTCACCAAACAGCGGACTCGATAGCCCCGATCGAGGGCGCATCGAGCCACTTGTCTTCCCAAGGTGCCCGTGGCACCGACCACCAATAAGTTCATCTATTAAATAATTTCGTTACAAATTTTTAACTTTCTCTAAGATATTAGCAGAAGCCGTGCTTATGCAAGCAACTCAAGTCGTATGACTATCTGAGTCTGGACGAAGGAATTTCGCTCAATCGCTATATTCGAGCCAAAAAAGCGAAAATCAAGACTGTTCGCGGCAAATTTATTTGTTCGATCTTATGCTTGCGATCGCTCAACAAGATCTAACAAGCTCTTGGAACGGAAGCTTAGAATTATGAAGAAATCCATGGTTATATTTAGGGTTATCTATTTAATTGTCAAACAGATGATAGAGTCAGAAAATCTGGTCATTAGTTTGAGTTAGAATAAGTTGTCTGTTTGCGATCGCGCGTAAATATGGGCAATACCTTTGGGCATTTATTTCGGGTTACGACTTTTGGAGAATCTCACGGTGGCGGAATTGGCGTTGTCATCGATGGCTGTCCCCCGCGACTGGAAATTTCGGAGGCAGAGATTCAACAGGAGTTAGACCGCCGACGACCGGGACAAAGTAAAATCGTTACGCCCCGTCGGGAAAGCGATAGCTGCGAAATTCTCTCTGGCGTGTTTGAAGGCAAAACTCTGGGAACGCCCATTGCCATTCTCGTTCGCAATCAAGATGCCCGTTCACAGGACTACAACGAAATAGCGGTTAAATACCGTCCTTCCCATGCCGATGCCACCTATGATGCGAAATATGGGATCCGCAACTGGCAAGGAGGAGGACGTTCGTCAGCTAGAGAAACGATCGGTCGAGTAGCAGCAGGCGCAATCGCCAAGAAAATCCTCAAACTTGCCGCCGGAGTCGAAATCGTCGGCTATGTCAAGCGCATCAAAGATATAGAGGCGATCGTCGATCCCAATACCGTTACCCTCGAACAAGTAGAAAGCAATATCGTCCGCTGTCCCAACCCAGAATGCGCCGAACGAATGATTGACTTAATTGACCAAACCAGAAGAGATAAAGATTCTATCGGCGGCGTGGTTGAATGCGTCGCCCGTAACGTTCCTAAAGGATTGGGAGATCCGGTATTTGATAAATTAGAAGCAGAATTAGCAAAAGGGGTAATGTCCTTACCCGCCAGCAAAGGCTTTGAAATTGGTTCGGGGTTTGCAGGAACGCTTCTGACTGGCAGCGAACACAACGATGAATATTACATCGATGAAAACGGCGAGATTCGCACGGCGACCAACCGTTCGGGCGGCGTTCAGGGAGGCATCAGCAACGGCGAGAATATTATTATTCGGGTTGCCTTCAAACCGACGGCTACGATTGGTAAAGAACAGCGGACCGTCACTCAAACGGGCGAAGAAACCACGCTAGCAGCCAAAGGAAGACACGATCCCTGCGTCGTGCCGAGAGCCGTTCCTATGGTAGAAGCAATGATGGCATTGGTTCTGTGCGATCGCCTATTGTGCCATCACGGGCAATGCGGATTGCCGCTGGCGTTGAATCAAAATCTTGCCGCGATCGCGCCATAAAATACGAGAGTAATTTCTCTTTCACTCTCGTTAATAGCAGCGATCGCTGCCAGTAAAGATTGAATGAAAATTGCCTATTTAATCAATCAGTATCCCAAGGTCAGTCACAGTTTTATCCGGCGGGAAATTATCGCACTGGAAACACAGGGAATACAAGTGGCTCGGTTTGCGCCTCGCACTTGCAGCGAGGAACTTGTTGACGAGAGCGATCGCGCGGAGTTAGAAAAAACTCGAATGATTTTGGGAGTCGGAATCGCAGGTCTAATCGTTAGTTTATTGCGCGTTGCCATCGCCAATCCCATTGCTTTTGTCAACGGACTGAGGTTAACCCTGAGTATCGGTTGGGGGTCGGAAAGAGGCATATTCAGGCATCTGGCATATTTAGCAGAAGCGTGTGTCTTGATAGGTTGGTTTTCTGAAATAGAGATCTCCCATGTTCACGCTCACTTTGGCACCGACTCCACCGCCGTAGCAATGCTGTGTCATGCTTTGGGAGGACCTCCTTACAGCTTTACAGTTCACGGTCCAGAAGAATTTGATAAAGTAGCCGCCATTGCTTTGCCAGAAAAAATCAAACGAGCTGCTTTTGTTGTAGCTATCAGTTCTTTTGGTAAAAGTCAACTTTATCGGTGGTGCGACTACGAGCAATGGTCAAAAATCCACGTTGTCCGCTGCGGTGTCGATAATGTATTTCTAAATCTTCCCCATACGCCGATTCCCCAAGAACCTCGTCTAGTCTGCGTGGGTCGTCTGTGCGAGCAAAAAGGACAATTACTTTTGTTGGAAGCAGCCAGTCAGCTAGCAGCAGAAGGTTTGGCATTTAAGATAGTTTTCGTAGGCGATGGTTTGCTACGAGGTCAGATTGAAACAGCGATCGCTCGCCTCAGTCTTCAAGATTGCATCGAGATTACTGGTTGGGCAAGTAACGCCGAGGTTCGACGGCAAATTCTCGCTGCTAAGGCAATGGTTTTGCCGAGTTTTGCTGAAGGTCTGCCAGTGGTAATTATGGAAGCCTTAGCACTAGGTCGTCCGGTTATTAGTACCTACGTCGCTGGAATTCCTGAGTTAGTAGAGCCTGGGGTATCCGGCTGGCTAGTTCCAGCCGGAGCGGTTAACGAGCTAGTGGTTGCCATGCGTAGTGCTTTACAGATGCCGGTAGACAGCTTGGAGATGATGGGCAAAGCAGGAGCCGAACGGGCAGCCAAACAGCATGATGCCGTTACAGAATCTTATCATCTAGCCAAGTTATTTCGAGCTAATGTTTCTTGACTGGCAGAAGATGTTATTTAGACGAGATCGCTTTTTATCGAATCTCGTCGATGAGATTTTCGGGCAATGGTCGATACTCGGCAAACTCCATCGAGAAAGTCGCCATTCCTTGCGAGAGCGATCGCAATTCGGTCGAGTAACCAAACATCTCTGCCATGGGAACCTCGGCACGAAGGACGGCATAATTGTCTCGCGTTTCCGAACCCAATAGCATGGCGCGTCGGGCTAATAATTTCCCCTGTATCTTACCGACAAATTCGCTGGGAGTCTCTACTTCTAACAGCATCATCGGTTCTAAAATTGTCGGTTTCGCCTTGGCAAATCCTTGCTCGAAACCTTCTCTAGCAGCAAAGCGAAATGCCATTTCCGACGAATCGATGGGATGGAAAGACCCTCCCTCCAAAATAACTTTTACGTTGACAATGGGATAGCCTTTTAACCATCCCGTTCTCAAGGCATCGCGAAATCCTTGTTCGCAAGCGGGGATAAACTGCGTTGGGATTGCTCCTCCCACAACGCGATTTTCAAATAAAAATGGTTCTTGGCAAGGTTCTAAACGACCTATGACGTGGGCGTATTGTCCTGCCCCTCCGGTTTGTTTTTTGAGCGTGTAATCAAATTTAGCAGCTTTGGTAATCGTTTCTCGATAGGCAACGGCAGGCGCACCGACATAGACTTCAGCGCGATATTCCCGTTTCATTCGTTCGAGGTAAATTTCTAGGTGCAATTCTCCCATGCCGGAGAGCAGGGTTTTATTGGACTCTGGATCGCTGCTGACGCGCAAGGTGGGATCTTCTTTGGCAAAGCGACGCAGTGCTTTACTAAGGCGATCGACATCTTCCTGACTTTTTGGGGTAATGGCAATTGTAATTACGGGTTCGGGGACGAAAATTCCCTCTAAGGACAGATTTGTGCCGGGAGAACATAAAGTATCGCCAGAGGCGCAATCTACTCCAATCAAACCAACAATCTCTCCCACGGTAGCCGATTCGAGTTCCTGGCGCTTATCGACCTCGATTCTGACCAAGCGACTAACGCGAACTTGCTTTCGCGTGCGGCTGTTGTACAGGCGATCGCCTTGTTTTAAGGTTCCCGAATAGAGGCGAATATAGGTCAGTTGACCGAATTCATCTTCGATTAGCTTAAACGCTAGGGCTACTACTGGCGCATCAGCTTCGGGATAAACCTTTACTTGCTCATTGGTCGAGACATCGGTTGCTGCGATCGCATCTCTTTCCATGGGAGACGGTAAATAAAGGGCAATGGCGTCGAGTAAATCTTGTATGCCTTTATTTTTAATTGCCGAACCTATTAGAACAGGGGTAAATTCTAGACTCAAAGTTCCCTGGCGAATGGTATCCCAAATTAATTGCTTGGGAACTTCTTCTTCTGCAAGCAACTTGCCCGTCATTTCTTCTGAGAGAATAGAGATGCGATCGAGTAACTTTTCCCTAGCTGCTTGTGCCTCTGCCTTGAGATGTTCGGGAATCGGTTTGCTGACTCGATGTTCCCCATTCTCGCCTTCATAGTAATTTGCTCTCATCTCAATAAGATCGATAACCCCTTCAAAGTCATCTTCCGAACCGATAGGATATTGTAAGACAATGGTATTTAAGCCTAATTTCTCCTGCATGGCTTCGACGACGCGGAAAGAATTGGCACCGATGCGATCGAGTTTGTTGATAAAGGCGATCCGGGGGACGCGATAGCGCTTCATCTGCCTGTCTACCGTATACGATTGGGATTGCACTCCGGCAACCCCATCGAGTACCATAATTGCTCCATCGAGAACCCGCAGCGATCGCTCGACTTCAATGGTAAAGTCTACGTGTCCGGGAGTATCGATGAGGTTGATTTGGGTATCTTTCCAAAAACAGGTAATTGCGGCTGAGGTTATCGTAATTCCTTTTTCCCTCTCTAAATCCATATAGTCCATGGTTGCCCCCTCGCCATCCCCTTCTTTCACCTCATGGATCTTGTGGATTTTTCCGGTATAGAAAAGTATTCGTTCGGAAATGGTCGTTTTTCCGGCATCGATGTGGGCAGAAATTCCTATGTTACGGACGTTTTGGCGAGGTATCATGAGACAGATTATTTGGTCGCTTCAACAGGACTATCTTTAACGATGCCAAAACCGACGATAAGCTAAAGGGTTTTTTTAAAAATTCTTAGTTTATTCTGTTGGTAACCGATCGAATGCTTAATAGTATAGACCGATCCTTGTCGTGCCTCTACAGTGAATCGATGGATTTTAGGGATTTCTGCCAACGATATTAAACAGAAGTTTTGCTCTCGTGAGATTTTTTCTTAAGAAGTCCCAATGAACTAAGAGCAAGCAAACCAATAGCTGCTGTTGCGCTAGGTTCTGGCACCTCTCTAACTGGGGATGGAGTGGTCGAAGGATTACCAGGAATGCGGGTTTCGTTTAGAGAAGTACCATATTGAAAGGATACTTTACTAATATCTTGTTCGGCTAATCCAGAAACTCCTGACAAATTAAACACGATAGAATTTTTAAATTTTGCCTATTAAGTTTGCACGATCGCTCGCATAAAAATGTTTGAAGATGGTTTTAGATTTAGATAGATTTAAAATCTATTTTTTTAAAAAATATATTAAATATTACATAAAACCGTGAGATCGATTACCAAAATAGATAACAATTGTCTGATATTTTCGAAAAAAATATTAATATTTTTACAAATTTTATCTAACAGGTTGTCCCAAAAGAAAGCCAGAGAATCAATTCTCTGTCTAATCCCTTAAGTCCTATAATACGGACTTAAATTTTGAGCCAAGAAATTCATTTCTTGGTTAACTGCAATCAGAATGAAATAACCCTGCTACAGATTATTGTATTCTATTCATCTGAACTTTGATTAAATAGATTTCTAATACTTTCGATTCGCTGGCGATTTACTCCTAAATCCGATTCTCCCAAACGAGAAGCCGATCGCACCTCGATCTTTTTCGCTTCTTCATTGGCATAGAATTCCACGTCATCGACAAATCCCATCCAACGAGTCATAAATTCAGCGTAGAGATAATTTCCAGTTTCTGCAATCAGTTTTGCTCTCTGTTGAGTTTCGATAAGATTTTTTAACTTAGCGATCGCGTCTGTCGCGCTAGATTGATAGGTAAGCGGCTCGATATAATGCTCGATATCGGCACTTTGAGAGCTGACACAGTTAGGCGTACTAGGACAGGGCGCTAGTTTTCCCGAACTAACCCCTAGATTATCAGGGCGCGTTCCGGCAAATAGGGTCGGACTGTCTGGAAAAGCGATTCTGACTCCTATCCAGATAAGCGCGATCGCCAGTAGCAAGACAACTATCAACAAACTCCGATTAATTGATTTTACTTTTCTCTCACTAGCAGACATAGTGTGAATTCCTAGAAGATGTAAACGCAGCTTAACTTCAAATAACTTAACATTTAACTATAGGGGTTAGAAGTCAAACTTGTGCCCGTATAGAAAGCGACAGATCAAAAGGAGATTTACAATGTTTTTGGACGAACTAAAACCCGCGATCGAAGAACTGACCAAACAGCCAATTGCTTTTCTCGGCGGATTCGCATCCGGAATCCTGCGGCTCAAACTTTCTGAAGATCCCCTCAAAAGCTGGCTAGAGAAACAAGGCATTACTACTTTTTCCTCGACAGATACGTCCTCTGGTAACGGTAGCGGTCCTCAGTCGATTTCGATTGAATAGAAACTAAAACTTACGCCGTCACCTGTCATGCCGAGTCCTTTACGTCGCTCCTAATGACAAAATTAGGTCGAGTGCGTAACTCCTGGAAACGTTGCAGTAGGGGCAAAGCAGCCTTGCCCCTACGTTGGTATGAGCAATTCAGGGAAATTACCGATCTTAGCTAAGTTGATCGCCAAGATTCCGCATTTCTCACCAAGAAATATAGATTGCAAATCTGCCAGATTTTAGAGACTTGCTGGCATAAAGATATTACTTCGGAAAGCCATTATACTCAATAATCGATGAGAAACAACGGTCAACAGACCGCAAGCTAATGAGTCTAGAATCCGAGATCGGTCGCCTACTGGATATGATGCCTGCATCGGGACGCATGCTGACCAAAATCGTCAGCAAGCCCCAGCAGTCAAAGGTAATCGACACGCCGTTTCCGATGCCTTGGAATCGAGATAATCGACCAATTTACATCAACTTCGATTTGTGGCGGCGGTTGTCTCAATCCCAGAGGGATTTACTCATACTGCGATCGGTCAGTATCTTAACTGGGATTAAATGGTTTAAACCAGACGTCTATCAAGGCATCGCGCTAGCAGGACTGGCAGGAGTCGCTGTCGAACTGATACAGGGAGATGCAGTTGGTATGATTGTAGCGGGTGGATTAACCGCGATCGCGGCTAACCAAATCTGGCGCAGCAACCGAAGCGTCCAACGAGAATTAGATGCTGATGAAGCGGCGATTAAAGTTGCTCTCAGACGCGGTTATACAGAAGTAGAAGCCGCTCAAAGTTTACTTTCTGCCATAGAAGCCGTTGCCGAACTAGAAGGTCGTCCCAGCTTGAATTTCACTGAATTAATTCGCTGCCAAAATTTGAGAGCGATCGCTAAAATTTCTCCTGTTAGCGTTCCAGAAACAGTTAAAAATTCAGATTTGTAAGGTCGTTTTTGATGGTTTATTTTTTATAGTTTGCTGCAATAAACTAACGACAATCGTAATTTCATTTTGTTAATTATTTTTTTAGATCTAATGACTTAAAAATTAGAGAAAAAATTTTTTAAAAACCAGATTGATATTTTATGTAAGGTTTTCGGGAATTATATAAATGTAAGACCACAAAACCTTTTAACCCAAACAATGGCAAGAAAACCTAATTTATTAAATCAGGTTTTAGTAATTAATGCTGTATTGTTTTCATTTGTGTTTGCTTTTACTATGGTTTCGCGAGCAATCATAGCACAAAATAATACAGATAAAGAAATAGAAAAAATAAAGATGAATTTAAGAATACAATGCCGACAATGGCTGGATGAGAATGAAGAAAAAGTCTTAAAAATCAAAAAAGAAGATATAAATTGTAATTGGAATAATAACTCTTTTGAAAAAATATAATCAAATTTTATTCAAAGTTTTCCGATCTCGTAGTAGGATCATTAAAATAGATTCAATTGAAATTAAATAAGGAAAAGAGCAAAGGGATTTTTAAAAACTGATATAAATTTTCCCTGAGTCTTTTCCCTGTTTTTTTGATTTATTTAGAGAAACTGGATCGCTTTTGACAGCAATTCCGATAAGAATTTTTTGGGGATGATTTTACTTTCCGATACCTTCCGAACGGCTGGCAAGATCTACCTCGCTGATTCCACTAGCACGGCTGCCTACTAATACGTCAGATTCCTTGACAAAACCACTGTAAGCCTCCATCCCGTGTTCGCCAATATCCAAGCCATTGATTTCTTCTTCAAGGCTGACGCGCAAGCCGAATACGGCTTTCAGAATCATCCAAACCACAGCACTAAAGACAGCCGTAAACAGTCCAACCCCCACAATACCAATGAGCTGATTAATCAGTTGATTGACTCCGCCATAGAACAATCCCGTTACAGGATTTTCTGGTAGTGCTATTGGGATGTTGGGGTCGGCAAGCAATCCTACAGCCAGCGTTCCCCACGTACCGTTAACCAAGTGAACCGAGATAGCGCCGACAGGATCGTCAATTCTGAGGTTATCGAAGAAAGCAACTGAATAAACGACGATTACGCCGGCGATAATTCCAATGACGAAAGCGCCCCAATAGGAAACAAATGCACAGCCAGCAGTAATCGCTACCAAGCCAGCCAGAACCCCGTTGATAATCATAGAAAGATCTGGCTTGCCGTCTTTGGCCCAAGAAGTCACGGTAGCTGCAATCCCGCCTGCTGCGCCTGCCAGGTTGGTCGTCACTGCAATGTAGGGCACTGCTGCATCGACTGCTAACTGAGAGCCTGGATTGAATCCAAACCAGCCAATCCAGAGAATCAAACATCCCAGCGTCGCAATACTCATGTTGTGACCTGGGATAGCATTGATACGACCATCTCTATATTTACCTTCTCTCGGTCCGAGAATAGCCGCACCGACCAAAGCTGCCCATCCGCCAACGGCGTGTACTACAGTCGAGCCAGCAAAATCTTTAAATCCTAATGCTGACAGCCAGCCACCGCCCCAGACCCAGTGTCCGGTAATCGGATAAGAAACTCCGACCAGTAGCAAGCTAAAAATCAAGAAATCGACGAACTTAATTCTCTCAGCTACAGCACCAGAAACAATCGTTGCGGAAGTTCCGGCAAAGGCAACTTGGAAGAGGAAGAAAACGGCTATGGGAAGACCGCCTGGAACTCCATAGGTTTCAGCATTATTGCTGCTTAGGAACCAGCCTCCCGCACCGATAAAACCATTGCCTATGTTGGCAAACATCAGGGAAAACCCAGTTACCCAAAAGGAGATGGTGGACAGTGCAAAAACAATTAGGTTTTTAGAGAGAACGTTGACGGCATTCTTCTGACGACAAAAGCCAGTTTCTAGCATGGCGAATCCGGCGTTCATGAAGATCACCAAAATCGCTGCTATTAAAACCCAGATAGTGTTTAGCGCTACCTGAACGTCCGCAGGTGTAGGTCCTTCAGCTTCTTGGGCAGAAACAGCACCATTCCATACGACAAAAATAACGGCTGCTAGAGGAATACAAGCTAGCCAATAAGGAGAAAAAAATCGAGTTATTGTTTTGATAGAATCGAGCGAGGGCGCAAGCCATAGGGAACTAGAGGGCTGTTGCCAATCTCGTTGCCTTCCTTTTGTTGAAGGAGATTTTCGATTTATTGCGTGTTTAGACATCATCGCTAGGTGTTACTAGATTTGTGCAACTGACTTAGGGGGATTTATGAGAAATTAAGCAAAAAGCAGCTTTTTGCCATAACGAACGACAATGCAGCTTTTAAGTTGGGTGAGAAGAGATTTTTACTACCTTTTATACAGTTACGCTTGACTTGCTGTTGTTATCGAGCCTTCAGTCTTAGAAAATCAACTGTACAGATAACTACAACATTGCGTCAAGATGACTGAGTATCTCATTCTTAAGTCGTTTCGATTGAGTGTCGAAATTCTCAAATTCTTTATTTTTTTAAGGGTTGCTTTCTGTATCTTTCAATACAATTTTTGGTCTGGAATTTAAAGCTTTTGCGATCGCGCCTGCTGACTCCAAGTGCATTACAATCGTTAAGCACTTCAATTTGTCTATTAAATCTAAACCGATACAGAGCAAAATAGACTTAAAAAAGGAAATTAACCCAATTTTTTGACCCTTGCCCGTGCAATTTAAATACTTAATATTTTCACCAAATATTTATAAAGTCAGAGAGTTTTTCTTAAAAAAAATTAACAGTCTACCTCAAACAAACAACCTGTTCGATGAGCTATCAATCAAACTTTCAGTCGCCCGCTATTGGAAACTCCTTCGATCGCCAGATGATGCAGCAATGTCTGCAACTTGCCCGTAAAGCTATCGGGAAAACATCTCCCAATCCTATGGTCGGTGCGATAATCGTCCGAGATGGCAAAATTGTCGGCAAAGGATTTCACCCTAAAGCCGGTCAACCTCACGCGGAAGTGTTTGCCCTACGAGAAGCAGAAGAACTTGCCAAAGGCGCGACGATTTACGTCAACTTAGAACCGTGCAATCACCACGGACGCACCCCTCCCTGTACCGAAGCGCTGATAGCGGCTGGCGTGGCAAAAGTCGTTGTCGGTATGGTCGATCCCGATCCCCGGGTTGCTGGCGGCGGCATCGAACGGCTTAAGCGTGCGGGAATTGAGGTCATCGTGGGAGTCGAAGAGGAAGCCTGTCGCCAATTAAACGAAGCATTTGTGCATCGAACGCTCTACAAAAGACCATTTGGAATCTTGAAATACGCCATGACCCTGGATGGCAAAATTGCAGCAACGACGGGACACAGCGCTTGGGTGACAGGCAAAGAATCTCGCCATTTGGTGTATCAAGTGCGCTCCGCGTGCGATGCAGTGATTGTCGGGGGCAATACAGTCCGCCAAGACAATCCCTATCTGACGACTCATCAAGTCGCTGCTCACAATCCCTTGCGGGTGGTCATGAGCCGTCGTCTTAATTTACCCGAACAAGCGAATCTCTGGAATACTGACGAGGCTGCTACCCTAGTCTTTACAGAGGTGGGAAGTAACCCAGAACTGCAAAAACAGTTGTTAACCAAGGGAGTTGAGGTAGTAGAAATAGAGTTGCTATCGCCTTTATCAGTCGTGAAGTATCTCTACGATCGCGGATTATCGAGCGTTCTCTGGGAGTGCGGCGGGACTCTAGCAGCCGAAGCGATCGCTCAACAGACCATTCAGAAAATTATGGCATTTATTGCTCCCAAAATTATCGGCGGTCAGACAGCCCCTTCTCCGGTAGGAGATTTGGGACTAGAACGGATGACTGAGGCACTGCAATTGGAGAGAGTGACCATGAGGGCGATTGCATCTGACTTTTTAATAGAAGGATATTTGTCGAACCGTTCAACTTTATAATCGTTAACAGAAAGTGTTAATAAAATTCACCTGTAGATATGGCACTTATTACCACGGGCAAAGCATTCATTCGCGATTTAGAAAAGTCAGGCGCATTGGGAGTTTACGTTCCACTAGAAGGAGGATTTGAAGGACGCTATCAACGGCGACTGCGGGCTGCGGGCTACGTAACGCTATCTATGACGGCTAGAGGACTGGGAGATGTAGGAGTCTATTTAACGGGCGTACACGGTGTTCGTCCGCCTCACCTGGGCAAAAAAACTATCGGTAGAGAAGCCGCCGTCGGTCTAGTTTACTACGTTCCGCCGATTGCCAGCTACCAACTCGAAACCCTACCGCCTAAGTCTAAGGGCTTAGTTTTGTGGATTATTGAAGGGCATATTTTATCCCGTGCCGAAGTAGAATATTTAGCCAACCTGCCCAAACAAGACCCCCGCCTGAAGATAATACTGGAAAGAGGCGGCGATCGCACTTTTAGTTGGAAGCCCCTTCTAGAAACAGTAGCAGCGGCTTAAACACTTATTAGTGACCAATAACCAATGTTGTTTGTCCTTTGTCATTAGTCATTGGGGATTAGTTAGTAGGGGCGGGTCGATCTAAAAACGTGAGATATTTACCCACAGTTGCTGTTAAAAACCCGCCCGTACAGTACCCAGTCTCCCTTATCCCTTTATTACCTCATATCCTTCTACTTCCTTGACTTCTCCAGCGCCATCTTCTGTTTCTGCTGCCAATTTGCCAGCAATAATTGCTACCATCAACCACCAAAGCGTATTGACTTCAGGGCGATGAAAAACGGTATCGACAGCCCCATGAGCCAGGATACCTGCCATGCCTGCGATCGCGCCTATTAGCCAAAATCCCTGAGGATCGCCTTTGGCTTGCAAACGTCGAATTTGAGAAACTCCTCGATCGACCGTCACCGCAATTAACCACAACAGACAGCTCAACCCGATTAACCCAGTTTCTACGGCTGTATCGAGAAAAACGGAATAAGCACTCAAAGCGCTGTAGCGAGTCCGCATATACAAAGGATAAATTCTATTAAATGCCTCGTTACCCGGTCCGATGCCGATGAGCGGGCGATCGCGGATCATATCGATAGCAGCTAGCCAAACATTGAGGCGAACATTGTTACTGCTGTCTTGTCGCCCGGCAAAAATACTCAAAACCCTAAAACGCAATGGTTCTACAAATAGGAAGGCTACGAACAGCAATGCCGCTAAAGTGCCAAACACTATTGGCAGCAACCATATTCGCCAGAACGGAGAAAAGCGGCTTCTAAACCAAACGTATAGCAGCAGCAAAAATGCCGCGATCAGAAACACCATGCCAATCCAGCCGCCGCGACTGTCAGTGAAATACAAACAGGCAGAATTGACAATAAACATCGTTGCAGCTAAGGCTTTTGGCAACCATCCTTGCCAAGCAAAGATAGCTGCTGCGCTCAAAGCGATCGCGGGTAGGAGATAGCTAGCGAGCAGGTTAGGATTGCCCAGATAGCTATAAACTCTCGGATCGTCGGCAAACGGAGAAGTTGGATCGTTCCAGGTTGCCAACTGTTCTGCTCCAAAAAATTGCTGCCGAACTCCATAGATACTAACGACTAGGGCGACGAGGAGAAAGATAGTCGTAATCCAAGAAGTTAGTCGCGGCGATCGCAACACTCTAGCTGAGAGTGCAAACATCAGCAAATATAGCGTCAGCTTGAGCCAACCCGAAAAAGCCTGAGCCTTGACAGGAGAGAAAGCGACCGCTACTGCTGCAATTCCCCAATACAGCAACACTAATAAATGAATTGGCGTAATTCCTGGTTTGCCATTTTCCGAGAGCGTTAACAGCACCCAGTATGCGCCAGCCGCAACTAGCAGAACCCCAATTAGAGGATTGGGAACAAAAGGAGCCAAAACTAACACGAGACTGATTAACACGGCACCGAGGGGATCTGCCCATTGTAGCAGCCAGCTACCCTCGCGCCATTGCCCCAGGGCACCCACCAGACGATAGAAATAGCTTGCCACTCTCCATTGGGATATGGGTAAATCCGAAAGTGTCAGTCGTTGCCAAACAGAATTCATCTATTGAGTTAGGTATCAGTTCGTTTCTATAACCGTCAACTGAACATACACTAACATCATCTTGCTAACTTCAAGTCATAGAGAGCTAGGAATTTTCTAACTCATTTTCCTGTGCCGAGATTTTTGGCAACATCAATACATAGCGATAACCCGATTCCGAGGAACCTTGGATGGCGATTTTACCCCCATGGCTTTCGGCTAGATGACAACCGAGAATCAATCCCAAGAATTTTTGGGGATTATTATTATCGCCATTTTGTACGCTTTCCTTGACTTGCTTGAGTGCGGATTCCTCCAGATGCGCGATTGAAACGCGATCGCTCAGTTGACAGTCAATCGTAGAAGACTGTGCGATCGCCGAGAAAGTTTCATCTGCCGCAGAAACGCCATTAACACCGGGTAAAGCGGGCAGTTTTACCTGCGGTAAGCCATCGCCCAACCACGGATGAGAAACCCAAACCGCGATATTAAGAGTTTCGCTTCTGCGAGAGAAGTGAATCCGAACTTCGCTTCCGGCTTCGGAAGATTCAATGATGCTAGCGACCAGAAAGTAGAGGGCTTGCTGAACCTTATCTTTATCTAAAGACCAAATACGCCTTCCCGGTTCGATCGACAAGCGAAGTTCTTGACGTTTTTGTTTGGCGACTTCGGTTAAGCTATTGATGACCTGCTGGCAAAGCATTTCTACATTGACGGGAGCTATCTTGAGTTGCGCGGCGTTCTCTTCGACGACTCCTAGTTTGAGGATCTCATTGACCAACGTGTTGATCTGCTGCCCGCTATTGTGGATGATTTGCAGGTATTCTTTTTGCTTATTGGTCAAAGTCCCGAAAACTTCGTCAATTAACACGCTTGCCATCCCAATCACAGAAGTAAGCGGGGTTCGGAGTGCCTCGGTGAGTTGACCGAGCAATTTGAGTTTAATGGCATGGGTAGATGTGAGGATGCTAGCAGCATTAACGGTTTCTTTTTTCGAGTCGTTCGCCACTTCCAAGCGTTCGGCTTCTGAGTGTCGCTCCAGAGATAGCCATTGCTTAACTTGAGCTTGAGAGGGCTGTCTTTTAAGCAGATGCTCGCGTTCAAATTCTCTCAAGCACCAGCGAGCGCTCAGTGCCAAAAATTCTATGTCTCTGGGGGAGAACTGTCGCGGCACTAAATCCATAACGGCGAGCGCGCCAATACATTGTCCTTCCGCAGTAATCAGGGGAGTCCCCAAATAGGCTCGAATCCCATAATGTTGCGCCAGAATGCTGTTGGCAAGCACTGGCTCGCTCAGAATATCGTTGGCGACCAAATTTTGCTGACTATCGACGACATAAGTGCAGAAAGCTTCCTCTTTCGGGAGCTTTCGGGTGAATGCTAACTCATTCATCAATCCGAGACTCGACAAGCCAACGGCTGACTTGAACCAGACGCGATCGCTTACCATTAAGCTGAGAACGCAAATCGGCACTTCGAGAAAGCGAGCAGCGGTTTGAATCGCTTCATCGAAAACTGGAACCGAGCCCGCTTCCAGTAAGCCTAAGCTTTTCAAGGTCGCAACCCGTTGTTGTTCGCGCACTTCTGGGATCAGACCATCTAAACGACAAAAGAGCCTATTGGTTGAATTCTTCATGCTGACTCGCGCCCCCGAATCTACTGCTTGCCATTGCTTTACTAATTTCTTATTAATCTCGCTCGGCTTGGTTTTGGAAATTTTTTTATGGGAAATTCTCGGTTGCCAATTGACTTTCTATCGGCAACAAGTACGCGCCGACAGAAAGAACTCAGACAACTAAGACATTTCTTTTCTGCTACTCCTAAAATTCCCTAACCGAGTTCATAACGAACATCCAGAGGCGAAATTTTTGAAAAATTTTTTTAGGCGCACAAAAGCTCTTTTTTTATAAGAGAACTTTAACCAAAATAATCCGAAGGGACTGGAAAACAGAAGCCAATATCTCTCCGATTTCCCCGTCATCGATTACTGATTCCATTGCGACCAAACTGGATGAGAAAATAGCGATGCCGTAACTCGTACTCCGCGCAGTTGATTTAGCAAGGGGAGGTGTCCTGGGGGTGCGCTGAGATCCCAAATGAATTCGTTGGGATACTGAGTCCAGTTGTTACCTTTTTTCCAGCCGATTTTTGGCCATAGTTTTGAGAAATCTTTACCGACAGACAACCAAATCCGACGCTGTACCGAAAAACCAAATTTTCCTTCCGAGTAAACCCACCACAGGGAATTGAGCGTATATAAATCTGGCGCGGGAAATCGTTCGACTTCGGTGAAGTAGGGCCATTTTCTTTTGATGGCTGCTTCGCCTGCTAATTCGCAGAGTTTTTGTCGAGTGAGGCTGTCAGCGGCTTGAAAATCCTGCTGAGCGAGTAAATGTTGCAGCAGCCGATAATCGATGTCGCGATCGGATTTTAGGGGAACTAGCCCTTCAGGAAAATAGGTTTGTAAAAATTCCTGAGTTTTTGGGGTATCGATTCGATAAAGAATTTGATAAGCTTTACCCACAGCCAGATCGAGGGGATTGGACTGACGGGATTGTAAAAACTCCATCAAGACTGTTAAACCGCGATCGCCCCCATTGATGAGTTGGGAAACGATTTGGAGTTGGTTTTTCTCTGACTCTGACTGAAGCTGGCTGGCTAATCGGTCGAGATCGTCGATGGTACCTTGAGCTGAGGAATTGTGCTGGTCGCTCATGAAACGATCGCTTGTTGACTGGTGCTTTTAATACTAATAGCACCGATCGGCGATCGGTTACCAGTGACCAGCCATTAGATTGGTCGTTAGTCATTTTTTCTCTCCCGCTCTCCCAATCCCCTGCCATCTGTTATAGAATATTAGACTTCTTCTAGTCGATCGCAATGTCATGAAATCTGGTTTAGTCTTAAGAAAAGCCTAACGAGTCGCTGCTTTTTGTGCGATCGGGGGAAACAATTATGTTATCGGTGAGTATCCAAATCTGAAATGTTAAGCTTATGTACGAAAAGATTGCTCCTCCTACGACTGGTTCTCGCATTACCTTTGTCGACGGCAAACCCATCGTTCCCGACGATCCCATCATTCCTTTCATTCGCGGCGACGGAATTGGGGTTGATATCTGGCCCGCTGCCCAGAAAGTCATCGATGCAGCGGTGAAAGCAGCTTACGATGACGAGCGCAAAATCAATTGGTTCAAAATTTATGTAGGCGACGAAGCTTGCGAGAAATACGGAACTTATCAATATTTGCCGGAAGATAGTCTTACTGCCATCAGAGAATACGGCATCGCCATTAAAGGTCCCTTGACGACTCCCATTGGCGGGGGCGTTCGTTCTCTCAATGTAGCTCTGCGGCAAATTTTCGACCTTTATGCTTGCGTCCGTCCCTGTCGCTACTACACGGGAACGCCTTCTCCTCACTTACATCCAGAAAAACTGGATGTCATTATTTATCGAGAAAATACCGAGGATATTTATTTGGGAATTGAATGGCAACAGGGAAGTGAAATTGCTGATAAACTCATTCACTATCTCAATACAGAACTGATTCCTGCAACTCCAGAACACGGCAAAAAGCGAATTCGCCTAGATTCGGGCATTGGCATCAAACCCATCAGTAAAACCGGCTCTCAGCGTTTGGTGCGCCGCGCGATCGAACACGCTTTGCGGCTTCCCAAACACAAACAGATGGTAACCCTGGTACACAAGGGCAATATCATGAAATATACCGAAGGAGCCTTTCGGGATTGGGGTTACGAACTGGCAACTACCGAGTTCAGAGAAGTCTGCGTGACGGAGAGAGAATCGTGGATTTTGAGCAATAAGGAGAAAAATCCCGACCTCTCCATCGAAGAAAATGCGCGCGCGATCGATCCGGGATTTGATGCCATGACCACGGAAAAACGAGCAGAAATAATCGAGGAAGTTAAAACCGTCCTCGATTCTATTTGGGACACTCACGGCAATCGCCAGTGGAAAGACAAGGTTATGGTCAACGATCGCATTGCCGATAGCATTTTCCAACAAATTCAAACCCGACCGGACGAATATTCCATCCTCGCGACCATGAACTTAAACGGAGATTACCTCTCCGATGCGGCGGCAGCTATTGTTGGCGGCTTAGGCATGGGACCGGGAGCCAATATTGGAGATAATTGCGCGATTTTTGAAGCCACCCACGGAACGGCACCCAAACATGCGGGACTCGATAGAATTAATCCGGGGTCGCTAATTCTTTCTGGCGTGATGATGCTAGAGTATATGGGCTGGCAGGAAGCTGCCGATTTGATTAAGAAAGGTATTGGGGGAGCGATCGCCAATCGACAAGTTACCTACGACCTAGCTCGCTTAATGATCCCGGCAGTTGACCCTCCCTTAAAATGTTCTGAGTTTGCTCAAGCCATTATCGACCATTTCAACGATTAAACTCGCACGACTCATCCCGGACTTGGACAGATGCTCTCGGTTTTGCCAAGAGCAGGCAAAACCACATCCTTTTCAATATATCCTCGACGCGCATAACGATATCTACTTTAGAAATTTAACTGCGGAATCTCAAGTTAGATTCGTGTATTACTTAGGTATAAAACCAACGGTGAAATCTCAATTTAGATTATTACCATTCGAGCTATAATTATAAAAATGAGTAGGCGATCTCAGTCTGACATACCAGTATTTAATCTCCTAAGCATCGGTCATCGGGGCGTAGGCAAAACAGTTTTTCTCGCTGGCAGCTATACGGAGCTGTTAGCTAATCGGCAGAAAGAAGGTTCTCAATCCTGGTGGCTGGAGTGTCGAGATAGTCAGGGAAAAGAAAATATTGAAGGGATTCTGGAATACGTGGCGCGAACGGGTCAGTATCCTCCACCGACGATGAAAATTACGGATTTTAACTTTGCTCTGAAACATCGCCAGCGGCAGGAAGAAAAAACGAGCTGCTATTTTCGCTGGTGGGACGTTCCCGGCGAATCCTGTAACCTGCAGAACCCCGACTTTCAAAAAATGGTTCTGAGTTCTCATGGCTGCTGTGTCTTTTTTAATGGGAAGGCACTGGTTCACAATCCAAGATATCTAGAGACGATCGAGGAACTAATCAAACAGATAGTTGCCATTGCCTCATTGGTCAACCAGCATGGCTTAGACTATCCCTTTGCGCTGATTTTTACCCAATGCGATTTGCTCGAACCCGGTCCAATCTCTCAACTGCAAATCGAAGCTAACTTGCAACCGCTGCTTGCTCGCCTCGATGCCGTTAACGCGAAATATCAAAGGTTTTATTCGGCAATCCCGATTGTCTCCAACCAAGGGCAGTATAGATTAAAAGCCGTGGGAGCATCCGCCCCCATCGTCTGGCTGCTCTCGGAGTTGAATAAAACCCATCAGTTTCAGGGACAAATTCCCTTAGAGAGTGGCTTGAAGCGAAGCATGCCTGCCAACAAACGCTCGTCGGTGGCGAGTTCTCGCAAATTCGTGCCGCTTCTGTTGATGTCGAGTCTTGGATTGCTAGGAGTCAGCGCTGCTTTGTTCTTTGCCGTCAATGGAGCCTTCGGTCCGGCGCAAACGCCAGAACAACAATTGACTCAGCAGTACGAGCGCATTCTAGAGAAAGACCCCAGGAATTTTGCGGCTCTAACCAATCTAGCCGACCTCTATATACAGCAAAAGCAGTTGGACAAAGCAATTCCTGTATTGGAGAAGATCGTCGAGCAGCCGACTAAGAGCTTCGATTTGCACTTCATTCTGGCTGATATTTATGCAGCCAAAGGGGACAAGAATCGGGAGGAAACGGTCTACGATCGCGTACTCGCCCAACAAGCCGATAATTTTGATGCGCTAATTAAAAAAGCTGTTTTGCGCGTCGAGCGAGGCGATGAAGCGACGGCAAAAACGCTTTTTGCGAAAGCCGAGAATGTAGCTCCGACCGAGGATTTAAAAGCTCAGGTTCGCTCTCTCGCCCAGCGCGCTCTTAAATAAATGGAAGAGAATAGGTAGAGTCTATTCTTTTGTTTTTTTATTTAGCAACTCGATCTGAATTAGTCAACATCGCTAATTTTTCTTTTTCATCTTCGCTTAACTCACCCGGTTGTCCCGTAATCTGTTTGTAAACTTTGATGTATTCTACTGCCGAGCTATACCAACTAAAATCTTGCTGCATTCCTCGTTGTTGCAATTTCCTCCACTCCTTCTTGTAGCGGAAGCCTTCCCAGGCACGTACCATACAAGTAAAAAGGTCTAGCGGTTCGTAGCGATCGAACGCATAGCCCGTTCCCGTCTCATTTTCGGGGTCGTAGAAAGAAACGGTATCGACTAAGCCGCCGGTGCGCCTGACGATAGGGACGCAGCCATAGCGCAGGGCTAACAGTTGACCGATCCCGCAGGGTTCGAAGCGGGATGGCATGAGAAAGACATCGGCACCGCTATAAATTCGCCGCGCTAGAACATCGTTATAGAGGATTTGCACGGACATGCGACCTCGAAAGCGAGAGGCAAGTTGCCACAGTTGGGATTCATAGTAGCGATCGCCCGTTCCTAGAATAACGATTTGCGCGTCCGTATACGCCATAAATCGCTCCAAAATATTCAGAACTAGATCGATGCCTTTCTGTTCCACTAGGCGAGTAACCATGCCGATGAGAAAGGCTTTTTTGTTCACTTCAAGTCCGACTTCCTCTTGGAGGGCAATCTTATTAGTTAGCCGCTTTTCGATAGTATCGACGGTATAGGTTTGATGAATGTATTTATCCGTTGCCGGATCGTAACTTTCGGTATCGATGCCGTTGAGGATTCCGACTAGATTGCCGCTAATGTATGATAGCAATCCGTGTAATTGTTCCCCATAATTGGGCGTTTGAATCTGACGGGCATAGGTAGGCGAAACGGTCGTCACGCGATTGGCGTATTGAATAGCGGCTGCCATAACGTTATCGCCTTGCATATACCAAGGACACCAAGTAATTTGCTCCAACAAAGCGCGCCACGGTCCCTGATAGGCGAGGTTGTGAATAGTGAAAACCGTACTGATATCGGGAGATTGATGCATCCAAACCGGAATCATGCCCGTGTGCCAGTCGTGACAGTGAATGACTTGCGGTTTCCAACAATTCCAGGCAAATTCTGCCGCACCGTTAGAGAAAAACGTGAAGCGCCAATATTCATCTTCTCCAGAATAGATACGACGAGGATCGAACGCTGGATGTCCGAATAAATACAAGGGAACGTCGGTATCGGGTAGGGTGGTTTCATAGACGGCAAAATCTTGAAACATGGCAAATCCCCACCAGATTGGTTCTTTAGGGATCTCGATTTTATCGGCGAGAAAGCCATAATAGGGCAAAAAAATTCGCACGTCATAGCCTAGCTTTCTGAGGACTTTGGGTAGGGCACCGACCACATCTCCCATTCCACCCACTTTGGCTATGGGGGCTGCTTCCGCAGCTACAAATAAAATTCGCATATTCGCTTGGCTTTCCCTCAGTAGTTTGTTAGTTAGAGATTATAGGGGAGATAGGGAAGATGGAGGATAGCTCGAAAGATAAAAGACAAAGATTTGTTAAGCAAGCTAACTGCTGGCAATTGGCTGACATTGGTGACACAAGCCAAAAAATTCGAGAGTATGATAATAGATTTTAAACTGATGAGATTTTTCTAGTTTTTCTTCTAAATCGTGGACGGGACATTCACTAATAAGAATCGATCGCCCGCAATTGACGCAAGTTAGATGATGTTGGTCTTGTTGTGCCAAGCTATAGAGCGATTCTCCGGTTGCCAGCGTTCGCACCTGAACCGTACCCTGAAGTTTTAAGGCTTCTAGAGAACGATAGACTGTAGCTAATCCCATATTTTGCTCTCGGTTGCGCAGTTCTATATAAAGTTCCTGCGCCGAAATAGCACGATTTAAAGTTTTTAGAAGGCGAAAAATTCTCTCTTGAGAGCGGGTGCGTTGGGCTTTCATTACCAATCTAGGATTTGCAATTTGCTATTAATTTTAATGTCTTTAGAAATAGATCTGTTTTTATCGTGTCGCCATTAAAGCAGTATAGATCGAATAAACTGGTAACTGGTAACTAAGGGAGCGATCGCCAGAATAGATGTCTCAAACATTTCAATCTCGCATTTATGTAACCCTTCGCCCTTCGGTTCTCGATCCGGCAGGGACGGCAGTAGAATCTGGACTCAAGCAGTTAGGCTATCAAGGGGTAGGAGGAGTCAGAATTGGTAAGTATATAGAACTGACACTAAGTGCAGAAAATGAAGAACGGGCGCGAGAACAGTTGGATTTAATTTGCGATCGCTTCCTGGCCAATCCAGTTATTGAAAATTATCGCTTCGAGTTAACGCCGATTTCTAGTCCAGCATCAGTAGAATAAATTATGAAATTTGGGATTGTTGTCTTTCCGGGGTCAAACTGCGATCGCGATGTGGCAATGGTGACAGAAGGATTGCTCTCACAACCGACTCGCATGGTTTGGCACCAAGAAACCGATATTTCTGACTTAGATGTCGTCGTCCTGCCAGGAGGGTTCAGCTACGGCGACTATTTACGTTGCGGTGCGATCGCACGTTTTTCTCCCGTCATCAAAAGCGTTATCGAACACGCTAGGGCAGGTAAATTTGTTTTGGGAATTTGTAACGGCTTTCAGATCCTAACAGAAGTAGGTCTTTTACCTGGAGCACTAATCCGCAATCGAGATTTACATTTTATCTGCGATCGCGTTCCCATCCGAGTCGAAAATACGAATTTTCCTTGGACTCAAGCTTATTGTGCCAAACAAGTCATTACCTTGCCAATTGCCCACGGCGAAGGTCGTTATTACGCCGATGAAGAGACGCTAAAAGCCTTAGAAGATAGCGATCGCGTTCTGTTTCGTTATTGCACGCCAACAGGAGAAATTAATGACATCGGCAACCCCAATGGTTCTTTGAATAACATTGCCGGAATTACCAACGAACAAGGCAATGTTTTGGGAATGATGCCTCATCCAGAAAGAGCCTCAGATGCGCTTCTGGGCGCAACAGACGGTCGGAAACTGTTTGAAGGGTTGTTGGCAGCCAAATCTCTAACCGCAACCCTAGAAGTCAGCGCTGCGCGGCCAATGTAGGGACAGTTTTCCACTGGGTATGGGTAACCTCTAGCGTTTTTAGATCGACTCGCCCCTACTAACGGCTAACCACTAAAAGAAAGATCGCTTCGAGAGAACTTCCGCTGAGGATAGTTTTTCTGAAGCGATCTTAAGAGATTTGAATAATTATGCCTTACGTCATAGGTTGCTGTTCCGGTACTTCGGTCACTCTGGGTCTTACGTGTTCTTTGGCTAAAATTCCACTCCGGTACAGCCAGCCGCTAACAATTCCTGCTATGGAGGGAACGACTAGGAACAGCCACAGTTGAGAAATAGCTCTTCCTCCTGCAAAAAGAGCAGGTCCCAGACTCCGTGCCGGATTGAGCGAAGCTCCCGTCAAGGGCAGACCAACAAGATAAAATCCTGTCAGGGCAATTCCGATCGCAACTCCAGCCAATTCAGTCGGAACGCCTGCCTGGGTGGCACCTAAAAAGACAATGACAAACAGCAGGCTGGCGATGAATTCAAAGACGATCGCGGCTGCAATATTGTATTCTCCTCCATAGTTATCTCCCCAGCCATTCTGACCGAGACCTCTAGCTGCAAGATCGTATCCTCCCAGGTGTCCGGTCGCGATTAGCAATAACACGGCAGCGCCTGCGATCGCGCCTAACAGTTGAGCGATGATATAGGAGCCCAAATCTTTACCCGTCATTCTGCCAGCAGTATACATTCCCAGGCTAACGGCCGGATTGAGATGACAGCCAGAAAGGGGACCAATGCCATATGCCATGGCAGTAAAAGCAAAACCGAAGGCTAGAGCAATTCCTAAACTGCCTATCCGGTCGCCAGCGAGAACGGCTGCACCACAACCAAAAAGAACTAGAGTGAAAGTTCCTAGAAACTCTGCAAGGTACTTTTTCATAATTTTTGTCTGTTATTGGCGGTCTAAAAAAACTTTTTATCATATCAGAAATATATCAAATTACTTATAAAGATATAGTTAATTTTGATTAAGTAAAAAAAAGTGTCAATTTATTAATTTTTCTTAAGTTTTTATGACGAGTTCTTAAAAAGATTAAAAACTCCTGATAAGGACTTAAACTAATTGACGGCGGAAGCGACTGATACTAACTGATAAGATTATGACAGCAAAAAATAAAAGCGCGATCGCGTGTTGCCAGAGTGCCCCTAAACCAATACCTTTTAACAGAATTCCACGCACGATTGCCACGTAATGCCGTAGGGGGTTAACAAAAGACAAATATTGAAAAATAGTCGGCATACTTTCAACAGGAGCGATCGCACCTGACAGTTGAATTAAAGGTAAATTAATAAAAAATGAGATGAGAAATGCTTGTTGCTGAGTGCGAGAAATCGTTGCCAGCATAATCCCAATTCCAATTCCCACAAAAATATATAATCCCGATAAAACTAAAAACAGTAGAAAATTTCCTTGAAATGGAACTCTAAAAACAACGCTTCCTACGACTACAGCTAAAAGAACATCTCCCATAAGAAGGACAAATAATGGCACAATTTTAGCCAATAGAATTTCCCAAGCTTCGGCGGGAGTCATCAGCAATTGTTCTAAGGTTCCGCTATCTTTTTCTCTGACAACTGTTCCAGCAGAAACCAGAGAACTAATCAGAGTAAAGATAACGCCCATCATTCCCGGTACGAAAAACCAGCTACTAATCAGTCCGGGATTGTAGAGAAAAGTGGTTTGCAGATCGACTAAAGGTTCTAGGCGATCGCTTTCCAAATTTCGATTGTATTGTTCGATAATTTGATTGATATAACCACTAGCAATTCCGGCTGTATTTGCATCTACACCATCGATAAAAACTT
Organism: Hydrococcus rivularis NIES-593; assembly: GCF_001904635.1. Taxonomy (GTDB): domain Bacteria; phylum Cyanobacteriota; class Cyanobacteriia; order Cyanobacteriales; family Microcystaceae; genus Hydrococcus; species Hydrococcus rivularis. The sequence goes on along the minus strand of NZ_MRCB01000009.1, from coordinate 40,304 downwards.
GGATTTCTGCCGTTCTATCTTGAGAGATTTTGCGCTGGAAATCTGGTGGAATAACCACCCCTACCGTCAGTTTTCCTTCTCTAACTCGCTCGCTTAATTCTTCTTCTTTTAAGAAATAGCGATCGGCAATAAATATGTTGTCAGTTTTTTCGGTCAAGGCAAAAACTAATTCCTGACTCTCATTAGTTCGAGCATAATCGACAATTCCTAATTTGAGATTTTGTACGTCTGGATTTAAGGCAAATCCATAAATTAATAACTGAATTGTCGGGGGAAATAATAAAAAGAAAATTAAAGATTTATCCCTCAGAATTTGATTGATTTCTTTAATTGCCAATGCCCAAAATCGGCTATTGAGAATTTTGTTGATGAAGTTCATGGGCAATCGCCATCAAAAATTTCGTCTGAATTCAAATGAGAAACAAAAAAGCGATCCAAATCTGGATCGCCCTATCTCTAAAGTATCGGTAATATGCGACGATCGCTTAAACTTTGGCTAATTCCGGTTGAGGGCGCTTGCTGTTGCGAATGCCTTCAATTGCTGCCGCATAGTCGGGTGCATTGAACACGGCAGAACCTGCTACGATCGCGTTAGCTCCTGCTTCTAAAACTTGCCAAGTATTAGCAGGTTTTAGTCCGCCATCTACCTCAATCCAGGGATCGAGTCCTTTTTCGTCGCACATCTGACGCAGCTTTTGGATCTTAGGCACTACTTCGGGAATGAAGCTTTGACCGCCGAATCCTGGGTTAACGCTCATAATCAGAACTAAATCGCACAAATGCAGAACGTACTCGATCAGTTCCAGCGGTGAAGAGGGATTGAGAACTACCCCAGCTTGTTTGCCGAGTTCCCGAATTTGGCTGAGCGTGCGATGGAGGTGAGGCGAAGCGTTATGTTCGGCATGAACAGAAATAATGTCCGCTCCAGCTTTGGCAAAATCGCCAACATATTTTTCGGGTTCCACGATCATTAAATGAACGTCCAACGGCTTTTTCGTGTAGGGACGAATCGCTTCTACAATCAGGGGACCAATAGTGATATTGGGAACAAAGCGACCGTCCATTACGTCTACGTGAATCCAGTCAGCGCCAGCTTCGTCTACAGCTTTTATTTCTTCTCCCAAGCGGCTGAAGTCAGCCGATAGGATCGACGGGGCAATAACAATCGGTTTTTGGGAGCGGGTTTGGGTCATGGCTCGGGTTCTTCTCTCTAGGCTTCTTTTTCGGATCGATTTTAACAAAATCTTTGGTTTTTCTCTATCTCGTTAGAGGTAGCTTATTATCCCGAATAAAACAGAACAACCGACTATTTGTAAAGAAGTATGTACAAAATTTTCTTTATACTCGCCATAACTTTAACTTTTATTAAATTGCCTTGTACTACCTATGGCTTCCTATTACAAATGTTAGAAAGCAAAGTCAATATAGCTCGCATCCTACATTAAAACCATGACACAGCAATTCATCCTCGCCCCCCGCTATCGTTTAGATGATGAATTTTCCTGGTTGGAAGGTATCGATCCATCTCGTCATTACTGGATCTCTGTCAATAGCGACAGCCGGCTTCAAGTTAGCATTCCAGGACTAATTGTGTCATCGATTGAAGAATTGAGAGAAGTTATCTCGCGATTCCGCTCGCTTCAACCCCAGGAATCCATGACCGTCGATCGCCTTGCTGGCAGTGGTTTTACTCTCCACTGTATCAGCAGCAACTGCTACGCCATTGAAGATGAAGTAGCAGGTTCCCTCACTTGGCACTTGTTTGATAAAGAGAGTATTGAAAGTCTATTAATGACCAGCCATCCAGACTGGTTGCCCTCTCCCAAAGATATTGAATTGGGGCGCAAGCGTCTAGCCTTGGCTTTCGAGCAACCTGCCTATACTTCAGCTTAACGACGCATTTGGACTAGCTCTTCGAGAGAGGCTAATAATTTTACCTCGACTGAGAGAATTTCTTTGGCAGCATTCACGATGAATTGCCAGGCAACGTTGACCCCGAATAAAGGTGTTTGTACTTTGCCTTGGATTTGAAATTCCGTCAGGCCGTCTTCTAATCCTTCAGCAATTCCTTCGAGGGGATAAAGTTGTAGTCCTTGGGCTTCAGTCTTTAGGTAATTCGCGATCGCTTCTCTTCCGACAATTGGGGATTCAAAAGGAGGACACAAAGCACCCTCAGCAGCAAACAGGCTTGCCGTTGCTTCAAAGTCGCCTGCATTTAAAGTTTCAAAATAGCTTACAATGACTGGCTCAGTAATTTCTTTGATGCTGAATTGAGTAGTAGATATCATATTAAATTTCCTCAAGCCTTTATTGAACAATAAGAGCAGGAATATTCCTGCTCTTTATCCATTTTTAAGGGATATATCTTATGCCAGAGGATCGACTCCCATATCAGCAACAGCATTGCGCAGAACCGTAATCTGTTGGCTGAAGTCTAATCTCTCAATCGCGGCGAGGACTTCGCTAGCCTCGCGACTCATCTGATAGTTAGCAGGGACGGGAACGACAACACCTTCTTTCATTAATTCGGCTAACTGATACCAGAAAGCCAGTTTGGTATTGATGCTGAGAACTCCGTAGGAGCGGGTAATCGGAGTGCTGACTTTTCTGACCAGATCGCGCATTACCTGCAATTGCTCGTCATAGGACATTTGCTTGATTTGATTGAGCAATCCTTCGGCAAATTGCAGGCGAGCAGCACCGGGAGCCGCTGGCGTAATGGAGCGACCCATTTGGGTGTAAGCAAACCAAAGTAAACCTAACTTGTCATCTACTCCCAGACGCTGGTACCCAGCAGTCGTGGAGGGAACGTCAACAAACTGGGTGTTGAGCGGAAGATTTGCCGAAAAAGCTGGAGTGTAAACCATAGTTAATCTAGGAGGTTTTCTAGTGTGGACTGGAGACGCTTTAAATTTGCCTCGCCTCCTTACTTTCTATTTTGTAACAATTTTTTTATAAATTGCAAATAAACTTTACAAATAAAATTGATAAGAATATTTTAAGGATAAAAATTCTCCAATAAAAAAAAGATAAAGAGTAGAAGAAAAAAACTCCTACCCATTACTCAAAATTGAGAGAAAAAGCTCTAAACGTTGCACTTAAACTTTAGCTTCTTCCTTGACCAACTTATCCCATCCTAATTCTTTGAGGTTGTTGTTGCGACGTAGCGGGCGAGTTGCCAACTCTAAAATATCGCGGGCATTGGTAAAGCCATGAATCTGAGCGAAGGTAAATTCTACCGACCACTTGGTATCGATCCCGCGAGCTTCTAATGGGTTAGCATGAGCCATACCCGTAATGACGAGATCGGGCTTAAGTTCTTGAATGCGCTGGATCTGATTGTAATTATCGGGCTTCTCAACAATCTTGGGCATAGAAACGCCCATTTCTTTACAAGTCTTCTCTAGCAGCGCCAATTCGCCCGCTTGATAGCGCTTATCCATGTAGGGAATGCCAATTTCCAGGCAAGTCATACCGCAGCGAATAAGGAAACGTGCCAAAGAGATTTCTAATAAGTTGTCTCCCATGAAAAAGACAGACTTCCCGCGAATCAGTTTGATATAATCTTCCAAGCTTTCCCAAATTTGAGACTCCCGTTCTTCCAAACCCTTGGGCTGGATGTTGAAGACAGAGCAAATTTTCTCAATCCAAGCGCGAGTACCATCGGGACCAATTGGGAAAGGTGCGCCAATTAATTTGCACTTGCGACGGCGCATGAGGGTGGTAGCAGTACGAGAAAGGAAAGGATTTACGCCGCAAACGTAGTAGCCTTCTTCAATGACGGGTAACTCGGTATAACGCTTAGAGGGCAACCAACCAGAAACTTTAATCCCTTGCTTCTTCAGTTCTAGGGTAAGGTTGGTAACGACGGGATCGGGCAAAGAACCGAACAGGACGAGTGGAGGATGGTCGGCGTATTCGGATTCTTCGGCACGAACTTCTTCTTTCTTGCGACCAAAGTTCAGTAGTTTTTGAATGGCATTGCGATCTTCTTTTTCAGCTTCTGGTGCTTTGTTGGGACACTTGTGTGCCATTGCCGCCAGAACAGTGTCTTCTCCTTGGGTGAAGGCATAGTCTAAACCGTTAGCACGCGCAGTGACGATAGGAATGCCAATTTCTGCTTCTAACTTGGGTGCTAAGCCTTCTAAGTCCATCTTGATGATTTCAGTGGTACAAGTTCCGATCCAGACGATAACACTGGGATTGCGATCGCGTTTAATTTGCAAGCACAACCGCTTTAATTCTTCATAATCGTTTAACTGTGCAGAAATATCTCCTTCTTCCAACTCCGCCATCGCATAGCGCGGTTCTGCGAAAATCATAACTCCCATAGCATTTTGCAGGAAGTAACCGCAAGTTTTAGTTCCGATAACCAAAAAGAAGCTGTCTTCAATTTTCTGATAAAGCCAAGCGACGCAGCTAATCGGACAAAAAGTATGATAATTCCCAGTTTCACATTCAAACGTCAGTGCGGTTGGTTCTTGTGTAGCGGTCATTTAATAGTCTCCTTTACTTATAAACTTTAAACTTTTGTTAGTAGTTAGTTGCTAGAGAGCGACTGAACCACTAACGACTAACAAATAACTAAACCATCATCAGATCTAATTCTTCTTCCGCAGTTACTTGCGGTTTTTGAGGATTGAGGTAAAAGTCGGACAGCAAGGAGAATAACTCTCTATCTTGTGCGTCTTGAGGAACTACCCCTTCAGGTTTTGCTATTAGCTGATCGGCAATGTTGAGATAGTAGTCGCAGACGTAGTTGAGAGAAGGATCGCTTTGTGCCATTTCAAACAGCGTCTTACCTTTAACGCGGGAAACGCGAATATCTTCAATTAATGGCAGAATTTCTAAGACGGGCATCGGGACGTGAGAGACGTACTTATCAATTAAGTCGCGCTTGGAGGTACGGTTGCCGATCAAACCTGCTAACCGGAGTGGATGCGTTCGTGCTTTCTCGCGTACTGACGCAGCGATGCGGTTAGCAGCAAAGAGTGCGTCAAAACCATTGTCGGTAACGATGATGCAGTAGTCGGCATAATTCAGTGGCGCAGCAAAACCACCGCAAACTACGTCGCCGAGAACGTCAAAAAGAATGACATCGAATTCGTCAAAAGCATTTAATTCTTTAAGTAGCTTCACCGTCTCGCCAACGACATAACCGCCGCAACCAGCACCCGCCGGAGGACCTCCTGCTTCTACGCATTTAACGCCTGCATATCCATCGTAGATAACATCTTCGGGCCAAATGTCTTCATAGTGGAAGTCTTTTTCTTGCAGGGTGTCAATGATCGTAGGAATTAAAAATCCAGTCAGGGTAAAAGTGCTGTCGTGCTTGGGATCGCAACCAATTTGGAGAACTTTTTTGCCTCTCTTGGCGAGAGCAGCGGATATATTACAGCTTGTCGTAGATTTGCCGATTCCGCCTTTTCCGTAAACTGCCAGTTTTAAAGTCAAGGTTCTTCCTCTCCTATGCGAGCAAATAAATTTTGTTTGTTTATGGCTGCTTTGCCCGTGGGCATTAGCAGTTTTCTTTATTAAGGTCGTCGATCGCATTATTGACCAAATTACGTACAAAGAAAAGAGCATATCTCAATAATTTAAGAATTAAAAAAGATTATGTAAAAGAAAATAAAATTATTTTGGATATTAAATCAATAAAATAGTTTTATAAGCTTTTATGGTTATTTAAATAAAATTTTATGTTTTTTATTTAAATAAATAAAAACAATAAACAAAAAAGCTCGTTACCGAATATCTGACAACAGTAACTAAAACGCTAGAAGCTCGATTAGAAAAGCTTAGGGCGATTTTCGATTGAGAAATTGGCTTGATAAGATGATAGATTTAATACCAATTTTCAGGTTTTCGCGATCGACATTCTTCTCCCCTCTCCCAAATAGGGAGAGGAGTTGGGGGTGAGGGCAATCGACCATCTCTGTCATTAATGAATGAAAAATGGTATGAGTCAATTAAAATCATCGATCGCATCTGAAAGGAAACTTCTCAAGTCCCTTTTGGATCTGAGCTTTTGGATTTTTATGAAAAATAATTAATTTTTTCGACCTAGGTGCTAACGACGATCGACAAAGAGAAAATTCTTGCTCTCATCGACTTCGCAAGGGAGAATATAAACAATCGCTGTTGGCGATCGCTAAAGTCTCGATCCAGCTTTTTTCTGCCTGGCAGTGCGATCTTGAAAAACAACCTAGTAAATAAGTAAAAATACCTCTTCTAATACCTCGGTGCTCGGTTATCTATTTGCCATTTCTTTATTAGTCACCCTTGTTGTCTACCTAATGAGGGGATTGGGGATTCTGACGTTTATTCCTGGCGGCATTATTTTGTTTTTATTCGCGCTTTCGATCCTGACGGGCATCATTTACGGGATCGCAAAAACCTGGCGCTATTGATTTAGCCTAGTAAAGCAAGGAGAGCGATTATGAGAAAATATATTTGTTCGGTTTGCGGTTACGAATACGATCCAGAGGTCGGCGATCCCGATAATGGAATAGAACCCGGAACGCTTTTTGAAGAGTTACCGGAAGACTGGGTATGTCCTGTCTGTGGTGCTACTAAAGAAGAGTTTGAAGCAGCGTCGTAAAACAGATAGTAGTTAGTGGATAGTAGTTAGTAGTTACACGACCTACTATCTACTAAACTAATAACCAAATCATGTCACTTGCTCCCTGGAGATCTCCCTTATCTCGCGCTTTACATCTCAACCGCTCTCAACCTTACTCGCGCTACCTGCAATTAGCAACCGTTAGAAAAGACGGAAGACCAGCTAACCGAACTGTTGTCTTTCGGGGATTTCTGGAGGGAAGCAATCAGCTACAAATTGTAACCGACTCTCGTAGCGAAAAAGTTTCCCAGATCGAAGAGCGACCTTGGGGAGAAGCTTGTTGGTATTTTACAAAAACTCGCGAACAATTTCGCCTTCTAGGTAACCTAACCGTTATAACGGTAGATTATCCCGACGAAAGCTTACAAAAAGCTCGCCGACTGGTTTGGCAACAGCTATCCGACGGAGCGCGATCGCAATTCGCTTGGCCAGATCCCGGACAAAAGAGAGTAGAGAAGGCATCGGCTTTTTCGCTGCCACCTCCTTTGCCTAACGAACCCCTGGCTAACTTTTGTCTTTTACTGCTTGCTCCAGAACGAGTAGAACACCTCGAATTGCGAGGAGAACCGCAAAACCGCTGGCAATATGACTTAGATGATTCTCAAATCTGGATAGCGCGATCGCTAAATCCATAGAGCAATTTCAGAACTCTACCGTTCCATCCAAAAATTCTCCGATCGACTTTTTATTTAAAGAACAGCACTGACCGACCGGACGCGAATTTTCTGAACGAGCAGATTGTATAGATGCCGATTCTACTGAAGCTTCCGTTCTCGAGTGTGACTTTTGTAGCTCTTCAATTTGTTGCTCTAATGCCTCAATGCGATCGACGAGAGCGCGAATAACAATTGCTTCTGAGTCGGGAAGATTACCATGCTCTAGCGGATCGACGCGAACCCCAGAACGATAGATAATCCGACCCGGAACGCCAACTACCGTGCAGTCAGAGGGAACATCCCGCAACACGACCGAACCCGCACCGATGCGAACGTTGTTGCCAATTTGAATATTGCCGAGAACTTTTGCACCAGCCCCAACGACCACGTTTTCTCCTAGCGTGGGGTGGCGTTTGCCGCTTTCTTTTCCTGTGCCGCCCAGGGTGACTCCTTGATAGATTAAGGCATAATCTCCCACGATCGCCGTTTCTCCGATCACTACTCCCATTCCATGATCGATAAAAACTCCCCGACCAATTTTCGCCCCCGGATGAATTTCAATTCCTGTCAAGAAACGGGCTAGGTGAGAGATTAAGCGAGGAATGAAGGGAATGCCTAGATTGCGCAACCAATGAGCGACGCGATGAAACACCAGCGCTTGTAGACCCGGATAGCAAAAAAGCACTTCCAACCAGTTACGAGCAGCAGGATCTCGCTCGAAGATGATACGGAAGTCAGCAATGAGTGAGACTAGCACGATTTGTTTTCCCGTTTAGCAACATAGCTCTGTGACTATCTTACCTGGATTTGTTCGCTTACTTACTAACATAAGGATTTATTTCCCTTATTGTTAAGAAATATTACAAGTTTGCCATCAAAACAGCTTACCAGCTTGACAGTAAAAAATAAAATCGCTAACGTACTAAGGTATACCCGGGTAAAACCTATTAGAGTGATATGCAAGACAAGCAAAAAGTCACACTATATATTCCCGCAGGAGTACATCGCCAGTTAAAGATTAGAGCAGCGATAGATGATGAATCTATGTCTGCGATAGTAGAAAAAGCGATAGCATTCTATTTAAAGTATCCAGAGAAGATAGAAGAAATAGAATCATCCGTACACGGGAAAACATACCAAGTTCACGTTTGTCCCGAATGCGAAGCAGCAGTGGTAATGCGGGATGGGGAATTAGTTTCCCTCAAACACCAACCGGGCGTTATCTCAGATGAATTTCCAATAGAAGTCAAAGAGACAGTCCGCGCTCAAGCTAAGTCAGAAGGGGAAGAAGAATTAGTTCCTTGCTGAAAGGTTAGAGAGGCTGGAAGCATAGAGGTTTAACCGTCTAAGAAAACTTACCTAAACTTAGGTCGATAATATGAAAGAAGAGCTAAACATACTAATACAAGCTCAATACCCTCTGATTTACCTCGTCACGTCAGAAGAGGAACGAGCCGAGCAAGCGATCGCTAGAATTGCACAGACGAAAACTCAGCATCGGCGAGTCTTTGTATGGACAGTGACCCATGGAATCGTCGAATACGGTCAGCCTCGACAAACCACTCAGCACAACACGGTTTCCCCAGAAGCGGCAATTGAATGGGTCGTGCGCCAAAGAGAACCCGGTATTTTTATCTTCAAGGATTTGCATCCTTTTATTTCCTCGGCAGCCGTCAATCGATGGTTGAGAGATGCGATCGCAAGCTTTAAGGGGACAGAAAAAATCATTATCCTTATGTCGCCGATTCAAGAAATCCCCATCGAGCTAGAAAAGGATGCAGTTGTCGTTGACTATCCTCTACCCGACCTGAGCGAACTCGATCGCGTTCTGTCCGTACAACTCGAACGAACTAAAAATCGCCGCATCACGACAGAGGCTAGAGAAAAGCTTCTCAAAGCCGCTCTGGGTTTAACAAAAGATGAAGCCGAAAAAGTTTATCGGAAAGCTTATGTAAAAGCCAGTCGCCTCACGGAAGAAGAAGTTGACATCATTCTTTCTGAGAAAAAGCAACAGATTCGTCGCAACGGAATTCTAGAATACATCGAAGAAGACGAAACCATCGATGCAGTAGGCGGCTTGGAAGAACTGAAAAAGTGGCTCAAACAGCGTTCCGACGCCTTTACAGAACGAGCGAGAGAATACGGATTGCCCCAACCAAAAGGCATGCTAATTCTAGGGGTTCCCGGTTGCGGCAAATCGCTAATAGCCAAGACAACATCTCGTTTGTGGGGCTTGCCGCTACTGCGTTTAGATATGGGTCGGGTTTATGATGGCTCGATGGTAGGACGTTCGGAAGCCAATCTCCGCAATGCACTAAAAACTGCCGAATCCATTTCCCCAGTCATTCTCTTCATCGATGAATTGGACAAAGCCTTCGCAGGCGGTACGGGTTCTGCCGATTCCGATGGGGGAACTTCTAGTCGTATCTTCGGCTCCTTCCTGACCTGGATGCAAGAAAAAACTTCTCCCGTCTTCGTTATGGCAACAGCGAACCGAGTTGAAAGGTTACCGGGAGAATTTTTGCGCAAAGGTCGTTTCGATGAAATTTTCTTTGTCGACCTTCCTACGCTAGAGGAGCGTCAAGCTATCTTTAAGATTCACCTGAATAAACGTCGTTCGGATATTTCTCGCTTCGACCTCGAACAACTGGCTAAAGTTTCTGATGGTTTTTCCGGTGCAGAGATCGAGCAGGCACTAATCGCTGCGATGTACGAAGCCTTCGCTCAAGACCGGGAGTTTACGCAGCTAGATATTATTGCTGCGATTAAATCCACCCTACCTCTGTCCCGGACCATGACCGAGCAGGTCACCGCTCTCAGAGATTGGGCGAGACAGCGGGCACGACCTGCCTCAGCCTCCGTCGCCGAATATCAGCGATTGGAGTTCTAACAGACTTTCTCCTGTTCCCAACGGGAGGAAAGGCTAGCTAAGTGCTGGCAAATTTAAAAGCCGCTCTACCTACTAATACCCAAATGTTAGGCGGCATCCACAAAACCTAAAGTTGTTGTTGACTTCTTTTCTACTGGAGGAAATCTAACTATGTCTCATTTCAGCACTCTACGGACTAAAATTACCGATGCAGAAATCCTCAAGGCTTCTCTGCGCGATCTCGGTATTTCCGTTAAAACTGATGCTGACGTTCGCGGATACAACGGTCAGCGCGTTCGTGCCGACATCGTTGCCACCCTCGAAGGCGAATATGATTTAGGCTGGTCTCGCAACAGCGATGGAAGCTTCGATTTGATTGCTGACCTCTGGGGTGTTGCTAAGAAGCACAATCAAACCGAACTCATCAACTCCATCAATCAGAAATATGCTGTGAACAAGACCCTAGCAGAGGTCAAGCAGCGCGGTCTACAGAACGCCAACGTCAAGTTGCTCGTGCAAAACTAGAAAGATTTGAAGCGCGTTCCCAAGCCTATGGGTTGACCATTTTCGGTTAACCCTTTTTTCTTTTTAGTCATTGGTCATTTGTCCTTTGTTCGCTCCTCAATTCAATAATCATCAAAATTTTTCTTTTACGGAGATAATCGTTGAATCTCCCAAGACCCGTCCTCTTGACGAGAATAGAAGAAACGGTCGTGCAGTCGATTGGGTCGTCCTTGCCAAAATTCAAAACCATGGGGGATAACTCGGTAACCGCCCCAAAATGAAGGAAGCGGGATTTCGCGGTTTTGAAACTTGCGGGCGAACTCTTCAAATTTCATTTCAATTATTTGGCGAGAGGAGATAACGCTACTTTGCTGAGAACACCAAGCGCCAATTTGATTGCCCCTGGGACGGGTAGCAAAATATTTTAGCGTCTCAGCCGTAGAGATTTTGACAGCCGTACCGATAATTTGAACCTGGCGTTCTAAAGGAAGCCAGAGAAATAAAAGGGAAACTTGAGGATTTTCTTGGATTTGGCGAGCTTTTTTGCTTTCGTAATTGGTGAAGAAGACGAATCCCTCGCGATCGAAGTATTTTAAGAGAACTGTCCGCATGGAGGGTGCGGCAGTTGCTGAAGCTGTTGCCAAAATCATGGCGTTGGGTTCGAGTAGTTCGGCTTGACAGGCCTGTTGAAACCACAGTTCAAACTGTTCGAAAGGGTCAGGTTTGAGATCTTTGCGTCTGAGACCTTGACTGAGATATTCTTTGCGTAAATCTGCGATGTTCATCAATTGTGAGGTTGACGTTTGGTGATTGGCGATCGCTCTACTCTTTATCTTGCCTCAAACGAGACTTTTCCATTTTCGCAGCCTTAAAAACATCGGGGAAAGATAGAAATTTTCAGCCAACCTGGGAATACTAAACTTACTATTCGGTTGCCAATTAGCGATCGCGCAATTTCTCACTCACCAATGACCGATGACCAATCTATTTAGTCGAATTAAACTGCGAACGATTCTAGTTGTTCCCTTCGTGCTGCAACTCGTCGGTACGGTAGGACTGGTAGGATATCTTTCCTTTAAAAATGGGCAAGAAGCGATCGCCGATCTCGCCAATCAATTAATGAAACAGGCGAGCGATCGCGTCGATCGACATCTAAATAATTATCTGGCAACCCCTCAACACATCAATCAAATCAACTTAGACGCGATCGAGTTAGGCTTGCTCGATTTACAAAATTTTAAACAAATCGGACACTACTTCTGGCGGCAGATGCGAGTGTTTGATGTTGGTTATATCAACTTTGCTAATGAGAAAGGCGAATTTATTGGTGTCGAACGCACTGATGACGATAGATTGCCGATCATCAATGAAACTTTAAGTCAAGATCTTAACAAGCTATACGTTTACGCGACCGATGGGAAAGGATATAGAAGCGAGTTGGTTTCAATTGTAGACAACCAACTTCCTATCCAAGAAGAAGATTGGTATGCAGATGCAGCGAAAGCGGGCAAACCCGTGTGGAGTCAAGTTTATCAGTGGAGCGACCAACCCGATATTTTGTCGATTTCTTCAAGCTATCCAGTTTACAATCGCGCCAAGCAACTGATGGGTGTCATTGGTGTCGATCTCATCCTTTCACAAATCAGTGATTTTTTAAGCGACATAAAAATTAGCCCGTCAGGAAAAATCTTTATCATCGAACGCGATGGGTTATTAATCGCCAGTTCGAGTCTCGAACGACCATTTACTTTGATCGAGGATAAGGCAGAACGGCTGAACGCTTTAAACAGTAACGATTCCCAGATCCAATCTACAGCCAAGTATTTACAGCAAAAATATGGCAGTTTTAGGCGGATTAGAGAAAATCAAGAACTAAATTTTCAGCTAAATGGCGATCGCCAGTTCGTCCGAGTCACCCCTTGGCAGGATAAATACGGATTGGACTGGTTAGTCGTAGTCGTCGTTCCCGAAAGCGACTTCATGGCTCAGATCGATGCCAACACTCGCACCACTATTTTGTTGTGTATAGGAGCCTTGGCAGTAGCGACTCTCGTCGGGATGTATACCGCACGCTGGATAGCCCAACCCATTTCGCGCCTCAGTGAAGCTAGCGCCGCGATCGCGTCTGGTGATTTAGCACAAACCATTGAAGTCAAACAAGTCAAGGAACTGAAAACGCTGGCGCAATCTTTTAACAAAATGGCGGAGCAACTGCGAGCTTCATTTACTGCCCTGGAAAAAACTAACGAAGAACTGGAGCAACGGGTAGCAGAACGCACGACACAATTACAAGAAGCCAAAGAAGCCGCCGATTCTGCTAACCAGGCAAAAAGCGAATTTTTGGCAAACATGAGCCACGAACTGCGCACTCCCCTCAACGGAATTCTCGGCTACGCGCAAATCCTACAACGGGACAGAAATCTCGATTTCAAACAGAAGATAGGACTCAATGTCATTTATCAATGCGGTACTCACCTGCTGACCTTGATTAACGATATTTTGGATATCTCGAAAATCGAAGCTCGCAAGCTCGAACTCTGCCCCAGTAGTTTCCATTTTGAGAGCTTTTTGCAAAACATCCAAGAAATCTGTCGCGTTCGTGCCGAACAGAAAGAAATCGCCTTTGAATATCAAGCCCTCAATCGCTTACCAATCGCGATCCATGCCGATGAAAAACGCCTGCGTCAAGTCTTACTTAACCTTATCGGCAACGCCATCAAATTCACCGATCGCGGCAGGGTAACTTTAAAAGTCGGCGTTTATCGGGAATCTCCTCCTATCGGCGATGAGGAACAACCGCCAACCATTAACAGCGATCGCTCCCTTCATCGGGTTCGCTTCCAAGTCGAAGACAGTGGTATCGGTATGAAGCCAGAACAGCTAGAGAAAATTTTTCTGCCTTTTGAACAAGCGAGCGAGAGCGATCGCAAGGCAGAAGGAACGGGTTTGGGACTGACGATTAGCCGTCAAATCGTCGAGATGATGGGCGGCAAGATTGAGGTAGAGAGTATCTATGGCGTTGGCAGTAAGTTCTGGTTTGACCTAGACTTACTCGAAACCAGCGACTGGATCGAACCTACTTCATCGCGATCTAAACACCCTGTTATTGGGTATCGGGGCGATCGCAAGACAATTTTAGTGGTAGACGATCGCTGGGAAAACCGCTCTGTCGTAGCTAACATGCTAGAACCCCTCGGCTTTAAGGTTCTTGAGGCAAGCAACGGCCGAGAGGGACTAGAGAAAGCCCAACAATTTCAGCCTGATTTAATCATTACAGATCTGGTGATGCCAATTATGAATGGCTTTGCTATGACAAAGCATCTGCGTCAGTCCGAGAGCTTGCAGAAAATTCCCATCATTGCGTCTTCTGCCAGCGTCTTTAACTTCAACCGCCAGCAGAGTCGAGAAGCGGGCTGCGATGATTTTCTGCCCAAACCCGTGCAAACCGACGAGTTGCTCGATTTAGTGCGGGATTATTTGGGATTGGTTTGGCTTTACGAAGAGAATGGAATTTTCGAAGCAGGGGATTCCTCCGTCTCCGAAATACTGATTCCCCCTGCCCCAGAATTAGGAACTCTCTACCAAGCTGCCAAAGCAGGTTACGTCCTCGAAATTCAGGCAGAAGTCGATCGCCTCAAGCAACTCGCTCCTCAATATGCCACCTTTGCCGAAAAAGTTGCCGAACTAGCTGGCGAGTATGAAACGGAAGCCATTATCGAGTTAATTCAACCCTATCTTTCAACACAACCATGAAACCCGTTCGGCAAGATTCTATTCTCATTGTTGACGATATCCCAACCAACATTAAAGTGTTGGTCGAGCTATTGAGTCAATCTGGCTTTAGAGTGGCGGTTGCCAAAAATGGAGAAAGTGCGCTGGCAAAGATCGATGAAATTGCCCCCGACTTGATTTTGTTAGACGTGATGATGCCGGGAATTGACGGGTTGGAAATCTGCCGTCGCCTGAAAGCCAATCCCAAAACTCAGGATATTCCAGTCATCTTCATGTCGGCTTTATCAGATGTGGTAGATAAAGTCAAGGGTTTGGAAGTTGGTGGGGTAGATTATATTACCAAACCCATCGTCCACGAAGAAGCCCTCGCCCGCATTCGCGTTCACCTCCAATTGCGCAAAACCCAACTCAAACTCGCGCAGGAAGAAAAAATGGCGGCTTTGGGTCACTTAGTCGCCGGGATTGCCCATGAAATCAATACGCCGCTAGGAGCCATTGGTGCCTCGATTGGCAACATTTCCACTGCCCTAGAGCGATTGATGCAAAAACTTCCCAAACTCCTGACAAAACTGACCGCAGAACAAGCGATCGCCTTTTTTTCTCTCGTCGCCTTTGCCCAAAGCGCCAAACCTTTGCTGTCTTTTCGCGAAGAACGACAACTCAAACGAGCGATCGTGGCAAATCTGGCTGCTAAGGAGATCGACAATGCCGAGACTCTAGCCGCTTTTCTCTCTCAAATGGGTATCGCTTCCGATTTGGACTTTATGATGCCGCTTCTACAAGCGCCCGATCCGGTTTCTATCGTCGAAACCGCCTATAACTTCGCTATCGTGCAAAACAATAGCCGGAATATTAAACTAGCAGTCGATCGCGCTTCCAGAATTGTTTTTGCCCTCAAAAATTTTGCTCGTCAAAGCTCGACGGGCGAAATGGTCATGGCTTCAGTCATCGATAGCATCGAGACGGTGCTGACAATTTATCAAAACCAGATCGAACGAGGCGTTGCACTCACTAAAGAGTATGGTTCGGTTCCGTCGATTCTTTGCTATCCCGACGAATTGACCCAAGTTTGGTCGAATTTAATCGGCAATGCGCTACAAGCTATGAACTACCAAGGTCATTTGGGGATTGCCGTCTTCGAGCAAGCCGGTCAAATCGTTGTCGAGATAACCGATTCGGGTTGCGGCATTCCCCCAGAAATTCAAGACCAAATCTTTGAGCCGTTCTTTACCACCAAACCAATGGGTGAAGGAAGCGGATTGGGATTAAATATCGTTCGTAAGATTATCGATAAACATCAAGGAACGATAAAAGTTGCCAGCCAACCTGGGAATACTAAATTTAGCGTGTGGCTTCCTATTGTGCGATCGCAGTAAATTTCTCGCTTACCAGTCACCAACGACCAATAACAAGGGACAGATGACTAACCTAGCAATTTTATGTGTCGATGACGAACGAATTATCTTGCTAAGCTTGCGAGATCAGATTAGTAAGCACTTTGGCGATCGCTATCGATACGAGTTTGCCGAGAGCGTAGAGGAAGCTTGGGAAGTTATTGAAGAATTATCTGGAGAGGGGATCAAAATTCTGATTATCGTCTCCGATTGGCTCATGCCTGGAATTAGAGGCGATGAGTTTTTAATCGAGGTTCACAAGCGCTTTCCCGACATCGTTACGGTTTTGTTGAGCGGACAGGCGGACGAAGCCGCGATCGAACGAGCTAAGGTACATGCCAACCTGCATGCTTACATTCCCAAACCGTGGGACGAGGAAACGCTGATTAATATCATTAAATCCGGCTTGGAGAAATTTAATGAGTAAAGGGGCGATCGTCTGCGTTGATGATGAAAAATTCGTGCTGATCGCTCTGCGCGATCAGCTTACCAGTTTCCTAGGCAACGAACATGAAATTCTTTTAGCTCAAAGTGCCAGCGAAGCCCTAGAAATCTTTGCCGAACTAGAAAAAGAACAGATACCTATCCCGCTGATTATCTGCGATCGGATCATGCCACAGATGAGCGGGGAGAAACTGCTGATCGAAATTCACGCCCGCTATCCCAAAACCCGAAAAATCCTCCTAACCGGACAAGCCAGTTTTGAAGAAGTCATCGATGCCGTTAACCATGCCGATCTCTACCGCTACATCTCCAAACCTTGGGACGAAACCGACCTCAGCTTAACCGTCAGGGAAGCCATCCGCAGTTATTTTCAAGATCGGCAGGCGATCGAGCAAAACGAAGCCTTGCGAAAAGTCAATGAAGCCTTGCAACGAGAAATTGCCGATCGCAAACAGGCACAGCAATTATTACAAGAAAGCGAAGAACGATTGGAAAGTATCCTCAACTCCCTTGAAGAAGTTGTTTGGTCTGTCGAACCCAATCCTCCCAAGCTGCTTTATCTCAATCCGGCTGCCGAAAAGGTTTATGGGCGTTCGGTTTCTGAGTTCTTCGAGAATATCGATCTTTGGCTGAAGGTCGTGCATCCCGACGATCGCGAAAGAATAGCACAAATCCCCCAGATGTTGCTGGAATTGGGCAACATGAGCGTCGAATATAGAATTCTGCGACCGGATGGAGAAGTGCGGTGGCTCAGCAGTCGTCACCGCGTTCTTTACGATGCTAACGGCTTGCCCATCCGTACAGACGGCATTATTCGCGACATTACCCAGGAAAAACTCGCTCAGGAACGGTTACTCTACGAAGCGCTTCACGATGCCCTCACGGGGTTATCCAATCGTACCTTGTTTATGGAGCGAGTCGAAAGTGCGCTGCAACGCGCTAAACGACACTCAGGTTATCTCTTTGCCGTTCTCTTTATCGATCTCGATCGCTTCAAAATCATCAATGACAGTCTCGGTCATCAAGTAGGCGACCAACTGATTATCTCGACGGCACAGCGGTTAGAAACCCTAGTACGCACTACAGATACGATCGCTCGCTTGGGTGGCGACGAGTTTGTCATTCTCCTCGACGCGATTGAGGATATCAACGATGCTATCCGCATTGCCGAACGCATCTCCGCCAAGCTGAAAGAGCCTCTCAATCTCGACGGGCGAGAAGTTTTCACCAGTGCCAGCATCGGGATTGCCTTGAGTTCGTCCAACTACCATCAAGCTTCCGATCTGCTGCGAGATGCTGATATTGCCATGTATCGAGCTAAAGCCAAAGGCAAGTCGTGCTATGAAGTATTCGATAAGGAAATGTACGCTCAAGCACTTGCCCAACTCCAGCTCGAAAACGATATGCGCCAAGCCTTAGAGCGAAATGAGTTTCAAGTCTATTATCAACCGATCGTCTCAACCCAAATGGGTAAGATTGCTGGTTTTGAAGCCCTGATTCGCTGGCAGCATCCGACGCGCGGTTTTGTCTCTCCAGCCGAATTTATTCCCTTAGCCGAAGAAACCGGGGCGATCGTACCGATTGGCGAGTGGATTCTTGGCTCGGTATGTCAGCAAATCAAGCGCTGGCAAGAGCAATTCTCCTTCACATTTCCCCTGAAAGTTAGCGTCAATCTCTCGGCAAAGCAATTCAGAGATACAGATTTCTTGCGAAAAATCGACAAAATTCTCATGCAAACGGGTTTAGAAGGGGGAAATTTGCAGCTAGAGTTAACCGAAAGCATGCTCATGGATGATGTTGAAAACCTGATCGGTATTCTTTCGCAGCTGAGAGTGAGAGGCATTCAGTTGAGTATCGACGATTTCGGGACGGGTTATTCCTCTTTAAGTTATTTACATCGCTTTCCAGTTAACTATCTCAAGATCGATCGCTCGTTTGTCAAAGGACTTGGCGACAATACCGAGAGCCTGAAAATTACCGAATCAATCGTCGCTTTAGCACACAATCTCAAGCTAGCCGCGATCGCTGAAGGCGTGGAAACAAAAGAACAACTGATGCAACTACGCCAACTCGGTTGCGAATACGTTCAGGGATATTTGTTTTCCCCGCCCGTTCCTGCCAAAGCAGCAACTAAATGGCTCGCTAAATTATTCGACGCTGCAAAGGCAACAAACTACGATGGTTCCGGAGCCATGCCTCTCTCTAATGGGCGACTTTCTAAAGATTAGAGCAGCGGGAGACTTCTGAGACTGGGAGCAGGGGAAGCTTCTGGAGGCAGGGGAAGCTACTAACTACTAATATCATTTTTCATTCATTAATGACACAGATAGTCGATCGCCCTCACCCCCAACCCCTCCCCCAATTTGGGAGAGGGGAGAAGAATGTCGATCGCGAAAACCTGAAAATTGGTATAACCACTAACTAATTCCCAATGACTAATGTAATGACCAAATAATTACGAATTACGAATTATTGTGATGTCATCGAGTCGCGCGATCGCTACATCTGCCGTTTCTAAATGAGCGGCTTCGGGGTTTCCCCAGCAAATGCCGATCGCGCCTGCTGCCCCGGCTGCTTTTGCCATCTCGATATCTCCCTGAGAATCCCCCACCATCAAGGTTGCGTTCGGTTCGACTCCCAAGGCATGACAAGCTTTCATAAGCAAAGCCGGATCGGGCTTACTCAGTCCACAATCGGCACCCATCATCAGCTGGATATAGCTTGATAAGTGATGGCGAGTGACAAACGATTGTATGCCTGCCATAGAGTCAGCCGATAGGATACCCAGCTTTAACCCGGCTTCTGAGAGGAATTTTAAGACTTCTAGGCTGCCAGCAAATAGAGGAGAAGTCTGCGATCTGTCTGGGAGATACTTGTCTGCTTCGGTAAAAGCATTACGCGCGATCGCTAGCGATTCAAACCAACTGCGCCCCGTCTCTGCAATATATGCTGCCGCTGCAATTTCGTTTTCTTGGCGACTGCCTACTGCCATTAATCCCGTCGGATCGAGGGTATTGTTTTGTATGCCAAACGCCATCAGTAAGGGATCGCTAATTCCCGGAATCTGAGCGTCTATCAGGCGTGCCCGCTTATATGCTAGCTCTCGTAAGAAAGATTGCGAATCTTCTAGCGTGCCATCTTTATCGAACAAAATCGCTTTAATATCAGAAAATTCACGATTTTTACAGTGAATAGTTACCACGACTTTTTCCTGATTCCATCTATAAGTCTATCGTCTCATCTCGGCGCGATCGCCCCAGATAATACCATTTTTCATTCATTAATGACACAGATGGTCGATTGCCCTCACCCCCAATCCCTCTCCCAATTTGGGAGAGGAGAGAAGAATGTCGATCGCGAAAACCTGAAAATTGGTAGAATACCAAGTTGCACTCAAAGATAATAGCTGTCATTCTGAGCGATAGCGAAGATCCGAGAGCCTTCGTTATCGCGACGATGACATTTTTGGACACAACTTAGTAAAAGTTCCGAAAATTACTCATTCTCTGGGATTCCAAAGCCATTGTTGCTCGGTTAAATTTTTCAGCTCGTCGAATAACATTGCCTCAGCTTCTTCTTCAGAAAGCCGTTGGATTTCTGCTATGGCTGAATTGCGATCTTCGCCTCTAGTTTCTCTCTCTACTTTACTAGAGGTTGGGGAAAGGATTGTTTTGTCTAAATAATCAGCGATCGCGGCTATGGTTGGATAATCAAAAATTAAGGTAGAAGGCAAAGTACATTGCAAACTCGTTTGCAGTTTATTTCTGAGTTCTACAGATGAGAGGGAATCCATCCCCAATTCGGTAAGTCCTCGATCGATGTCTATAGACTCTGGTGGCTCGATTCCAAGGATTCTTGCGATATGAGAGCGGATACAATCGATTAAAAGACCATTACGATCGCTCGTCGTCGCTGCTTCTAATTGTTGCAGAAACTTGGATCGCTGCTGTATTTTCTCCTCAGAGGCAGACATAACTTCTTTAAAAAATGAAAATGCCTCATCATTAGGAAGTTGTTTGAGAAACGCCGACCAATCTATCGGCAATACGCTAATCTGAGTAATATCGCAAGCGAGTAATTCTTCTAGGATTTGTAAGCCTTGTTCTGGCTGAATTGCAGTGATTCCTTGTTGTGCGAGTCGATCGCGATCGCGCTCTGCTAACCGGGCAGCCATTCCTACACTCGACCAACTTCCCCAGTTAATACTCAATCCAGGAAGCCCCAGCGATCGGCGATAATGGGCTAGGGCATCTAAAAATGCATTAGCGGCACAATAGTTGGCTTGCCCCGCACAACCAACAACAGAAGCAGCAGAAGAAAACATAACAAAGAAATCCAGCGGATAATTTTGAGTTGCTAAATGCAGATTCCAAGCACCTTGTACTTTGGGTGCCATAACCTGTTGAAAACGCTCCCAACTTTGCTGTACCAACACGCCATCATCGAGAATTCCAGCCGCATGAATAATCCCTCGTAAGGGAAGAGAAGAGGAGAAAATTCGAGCCACATCTTCTGTATTAGATACGTCTGCTTGCACTACATCAACCCTAGCGCCTGCTTTCTCCAGTTGGCTAATTGTTTTTCGTGCTGCTTGGGAAGCACCGCTACGTCCCACTAAAACCAAGTTTCTCGCGCCTCGATCGACCATCCAGCGAGCAACTTGTAATCCTATTCCACTCAACCCGCCAGTAATTAAATAGGCACTATCATTTCTGAATTCTGAATTTTGAGAAACGACAATTTTCCCAATATGCTTTGCCTGCTGCATATAGCGGAAAGCATCGACAACGCGATCGCGTGAAAATACTTTATATAATAAAGGCTTGAGATTGCCTGCTTGAAATTGCTGCATCAATTGACACAGTATCGATTGAATCAGGTCTGGTTGTTGTTGCGTTACCTGGACTAGATCGACAAGGAAATAAGAAATATCGGGTTTTAATCGAGCGACTTGCTTGGCATCCCATACGTCATTTTTGCCGATTTCTATAAAGCGACCTCTGGCACTTAAAACCGATAGGCTTTTAGGAATAAATTCTCCTGCCAGAGAATTGAGAACAATGTCTACTCCCTCGCCTTGAGTAATAGACATTACTTTTTCGGCAAAATCTAGCGTCCGAGAGTTCATGATATGTTTCACTCCCAGAGACTGGAGAAAGTCCCACTTGCTGGGAGAAGCAGTTGCAAATACCTCAGCACCCGCTTGCTGGGCGAGTTGGATGGTGGCTAAACCGACTCCTCCCGCCGCCGCATGAATCAAAATGCGATCGCCTGCCGAAATTTTGGCGAGGTGATGTAAGCTGTAGTAAGCCGTTGAAAACGCACCTGGAATCGTTACGGCTTCCTCGAAGCTGAGATTTTCTGGCTTATGTACCGCAAGAGCAGCGTTAACCGTGACGTACTGACTAAAGCTACCAGACGCGATCGCGACTACTGCATCTCCTATCTGGAAATCTCGCACGCCTTGCCCGATAGCCACTACCTCGCCAACACATTCGAGTCCCAAAAGTCCGGCATCTCCAGGATACAATCTCAGAGCATTCAACACATCTCTAAAATTAAGTCCCGTAGCGCGTACTTGAATTTCAATCTCGCCGACGCTAGGTTGCCGACGAGTTGTTGGTTGCCAGTGCAAATTATCCAGTACTCCTCGATTTTCTATTTCTAATCGAACGGGGATTGAATTTTCAATAGGCGCGATCGCTTGGTTTTCGGACTGCTTGTTAAGATGGTTGCGAACTAACCTAGCTACATAACGGTTTCCATCTCGAAAGGCGATTTGGTCTTCTGCATCTGGCGACCAAATTTCGTCAAACAAAGTTTGTATTTCATTTTCCGTCGATTTCGGATCTAGATCGATTCGCACGCAATTCAATTCTGGGTGTTCGAGGGCAATGACTTTTCCCATACCCCACAGGCAAGACTGAGCGATTCCAGATGTAGATAGATCGCCGTCGGTTTTGACTGGCTGAGCGCCTTTAGTCACCAACCATAGGCGAGGAGCATTATTGGGCTTCGTCGAGGAGGGTGAGACGGGGGGATAGGGAGATGGGGGGAGTTCTTCTTGTCTCGTTGTTCCCTTATCCCTTCTTTTGACCAGGGCTTGGATTAAATGCAAGACACCAGCGCATCCTCGCCTTACATCTATTTCTAAGCCAGATTTTGTCAGAAACTGAATGTCTAGTGCATCTAGACTCCATAAATAAATTATGCCGTACAGAGAAGGTTGATTTTGTGCGATCGCGTTCAAAAATCGCTGAAATTCGTCTGGATTGTTGGGGTCGATTTGAAATTGTTCTGACGACTGTTGTTTGTACTCTTCTCCTGGAAAAACAAGAGTACATGCATGTTGTTTAGCTTCCAAAAGCTCGGCTAGTTGCTTGGCTAATCCTCCTTTATCCGCAAAAATTAGCCAACTTCTGCTCTCCTCGTCTCCCCATCTTCCCATCTCCCTGTCTCGTTGCTGAGAACGCCATTCTATTTGATATAACCAATCGTGCCAAGACTTTTCTGTAATACCTAATAGTGCTTCGCGGCTGGCTCGTTTTGAGGACAGTCCATCGATTTGAGCCACTAGATTTCCGATGTCATCAAACAAGCGTAAGTCAGCTATTATAGTCTCTGGATTGGCGCTATTTAATGGACGCAAGCAAACGTGACTCCACAGAGTTTGTCCGGGATGGCGATAGAGAGATAGACGTTCTAATCCTACTGGTAAATAGGTTTCGGATTTTAGCGCTTCTGGGAGAGCGGCAAAGATAACCTGGAAGCAGGCATCGAGTAGTACTGGATGGAACTGATAAATAGAAACTTCTGAGGCTAATGTTTCTGGTATGCGAATCCAGCCTAATGCTTCTCCGTCTTGTTTCCATAATCGCGCGATCGCTTGGAAACTTTCACCATAATCGATCGCTAGCTCTCGACACCTGTCATAGTGAGTATTTACTGAGAGTTCGCTAGCAAATTGACCTCGCAATCGAGCTAAATCGATCTGTTGTGGTTCCGTATTTTCTTCTCTGACAACAATTCTTCCAGAACAGTGCAGTTTCCAAGATTCCTCATCTTCAGATATTAAACTATAGATCTCGAAGGAAGTCCCTGTGTCTTCCTGACTTAGAATTAACTGAACGGTTTGGCATTCTTCCTCTGGCAGCATCAGTGCTTGCTGTATCGTTACATTCTCAAGCACTAATTTGGTAGACTTCAACCCTGCTATCCCAGCAGCCAATGCCATTTCTAAATAAGCAGTCCCAGGCAAGATGACCTGTTGGAAAATGCGATGATCTTTAAGAAAGGCAGGCTTATCTGGCGCTAGCTGCGACTCGAATATAATCTCTTTTAGCGGCGATCGCAATCTTCGCCCAAGCAGGGGATGATACTGATTTTGGATTTTAGATTCCCCCTTAAAAAGGGAGGTAGGAGGGATCGGATTTTGGATTATTTTTGGATTAGCTTCAAGCCAGTAGCGTTTTCGTTGGAAGGGATAGGTTGGTAGTGCTATGCGGTAATGGGAATAATCGCGCTCGAAACCAAACCAATCGACGCTTACTCCCCGCACACACAATTGAGCCAAACTCTCAAGCAATTGTTGCCAGTTGGAATCTCCCGGACGCAGGCTGGGCAGCCACAGATAGGATTTTGGATTGTGGATTTTGGCGAAGCCGCCGCAAGTTCCCGGAACCGCTTCCGGGAGAACGGCGGATTTTGAATTTTCTAAAACCGTGCGTGCCATGCCTAAAAGGGTGGGGTTAGCTCCAATTTCTACAAAGGTTTGATATCCTAGCCGATGCAGCGTTTCTATACTTTGAGCAAATCTAACCGGTTGCCGGATATGGCGGCACCAATATTGTGGCGTGGCGATTTCTTCGCCGATAGCCTCTCCAGTCAGGTTGGAGATTAATTCTATCCTTGGAGGAGAATAAGTAATCTGGTGAGCGACTGTTTCAAATTCTGCTAGGATTGGCTCCATCAAAGGAGAATGGAAGGCATGGGAGACGTTGAGGGGTTTCGTCTGGATTCCCTCGTTTTCCAAGCTAGCAACGACAGTCTCTATCGCTTTACGCTTGCCAGATATAACGATGTTTTCTATGCCGTTAATGGCTGCTATGGCGATTTGTTCTGGGTAGGGGGCAATAGCAGCACTAACTCTTGCCTCGCTGGCAAAAACGGCTACCATTGCCCCATCTTGTGGCAATTGCTGCATCAAGCGACCTCTGGCGGCGATCAGTTTGAGTCCATCTTCTAGACTAAAAACTCCTGCCACGCAAGCAGCGGCGTATTCGCCGACGCTATGACCGATAACGGCAGTTGGAGAGATGCCCCACGACTGCCAGAGTTGGTAGAGGGCATATTCAATGGCAAATAGGGCGGGTTGGGTGTAGGCTGTTTCATCGATTGGGGATTTTAGAATCCTCCCTCGCCTTGAGAAGGGGGATTGGGGGGTTGGGGGGTAGAAATTTTCTCCTGCTTCTTTAGGGTATAAAACTTCAAGTAGTGGCTTTTCTAGATAAGGTTGCACAATTTCGGCGCATTTATCTAAGGCGGCGCGGAAGGTAGGTTGAGTTTGATATAGTTCTCGTCCCATTCCGACGTATTGCGAACCTTGACCTGTAAATAAAAATGCTAGCTTAGGACGCTGACTGCTTAATGCTTGTCCGCTTACCAGTCCAGAAATTTCCTTTCCAATCAAATATGCCTGTAGTTGTTGACGCAACTGCTCGACAGATTCGGTTACTATGCAAAGACGATGCTCAAAATGCGATCGCCCTGTATTAGCAGTAAAACAAAGATCGGATAGGTATACTTCTGGATTCGACTCTAAAAAAGCTTTATAACGCTCTACTAGCTCTTGTAGCGCCTTCTCACTTCTCGCAGACAGCGTAAGAAGATGACTAGGAAGATCAACCTTCTTTTCTCTGCGTCCTCCCCCCTTAATAAGGGGGGCAGGGGGGATGGTCTCTGCGCGAAATTCTTCTAAAATGACATGAGCGTTCGTTCCACCAATCCCCAATGAATTAACCCCGGCGCGGCGTGGAAAACCTGCCGTTTTCCATTCTTTTAGCGTTGTATTGACGTAAAAAGGACTATTGACGAAATCAATTTGCGGATTGGGTTGCTCAAAATGCAGGCTAGCTGGCAGTTTTTTATGATAAAGCGACAAAACGGTTTTAATAAAACCCGTCACGCCAGAGGCAATATTAAGATGCCCGACATTGGTTTTAACCGAACCGATGGCACAGAAGCCTTTTTTCTGGGTATTGGTGCGAAATGCTTGGGTTAATGCGGCAATTTCGATCGGATCGCCTAGAATTGTTCCTGTACCATGAGCTTCTATGTAGCTAATCGTTTCTGCATCGATGCCAGAGATTGCGATCGCTTCAGCAATCGCTTTTGCCTGTCCGTCGCTATTGGGAGCGAGATAGCCTACTTTCGTGCCACCATCGTTGTTAATAGCTGACCCTTTAATGACAGCATAAATGCGATCGCGATCGCGAATCGCATCTTCAAGAGGTTTGAGAACGACGATTCCCGCACCGCTACCAAAAAGCGTCCCTTGAGCGTCAGCATCAAACGCCCGACAATGCCCGTCTGGAGAAAGAATCGTCCCATCCCGATACAAATAGCCGACCTTTTGGGGAACGTGAACGGAAACGCCGCCTGCTAAAGCCATATCGCACTCGCCAGCGAGTAAGCTTTGGCACGCCATATGAATCGCCACTAGAGAAGTCGAACAAGCGGTTTGGACGTTGACGCTGGCTCCGGTAAGATTGAGTTTGTAAGAAACCCGCGTGGTCAAATAATCTTTGTCATTAGCTACCGTCATTTGAAAGCCAGCCATCGAACCCAAATTGACGACTTGTAGATTGTCATTTTCATCAATTTGGTGGCGGTTTGGATAAACGTTATTGAGTAAATAAGTGTTGGCAGAAGCACCAGCATAAAGCGCGATCGAACCTTGATAAGTCAGAGGATTGTAACCCGCATTCTCCAAACTTTCCCAAGCACATTCGAGCAGAAGGCGCTGTTGCGGATCTATTAGTTCGGCTTCTTTGGGGCTGTAGCCAAAAAATTCTGCATCAAATAGTTCGATATCCTCCAGAATCGGACTGGCTTTGACGTAATTAGGATTATTTAGAAGTTGAGGGTCAATTCCAGAGGCGAGAATTTCTTCATCGGTAAAAAAGGAAATTGACTCCACTCCATCACATAAATTTTGCCAGAATTCATCAACATTTTTGGCTCCAGGGAAGCGACAAGACATCCCAATGACGGCAATATCTGTATTTTGAGATTTGTGCCGATGTTGTGCCCTCTGCTGTCCCTGTTGGGCAGCGTTGATTTCGGTTTTTTCCTGACTTAAATATTGGGCTAAAGTTGCGATCGCCGGATATTGAAATAGTTCTACGGCTGATAGTTGTCGTCCCAAGCGTTCCTGCAATTTAGCCAACACTTGCATCAGCAGCAAGGAATTGCCACCCAGTTCAAAGAAATTATCGTGCAGGCTGACTCGTTCAATCCCTAATACTTTTTGCCAGATCTCGGCAATTTGACGTTCTAGGTCGCTTCGCGGTAGTTCGCTTGTTTCTCGACTCTCCAGCAAAGCATTAATTTGTTGAAGGATCGAGTCGAATTCGCCAGCTTCAAAACGTTGACTTAACTGCTTTCGTTGAATCTTTCCAATCGCAGTTTTAGGAATCATCTCTCGTTCTACTGGTATCAGGTAATCTGGATATACGCCAATCTTACTTACCAGTGTCTTGCGAATTTTTTTGATGAGGGAATGTAGAGACGTTTCTAGAAAATTAGATGGATTGAAGAAAATGGCTACTTTATCGGTTGTATCTCCAATCCTGCGAACGGCACAGGCAGCAGTATAGGAGACTTCCACTCCGTCGATTGCTTCGACGACGGCTTCGATTTCATGGTTGTAGTAATTAACCCCATTAATAATGATGACTTCTTTCTGGCGACCCGTAATCGTCAAGCGTCCCTCTCGCACAAAGCCGAGGTCGCCTGTATTAAACCAGCCATCCTCTGTAAAGATCTCGCGATCGCGTTCCTGGCTTTTGTAATACCCTGAAGTAACCGTCAGTCCTTTGATCTGAAGTAATCCTATCGTACCTTCTTCAACGACCCGATTTTCAGAATCGACGATCCGCAGGGATACGCCTGGAATGGGAGATCCCACCTCTACAAACGGATCGTCATCTGTGGTTGACTCAAGGGAAAATCGATGGGAATGGACGATTCCAGAGGAGGTTTCCGACATCCCATAGCCGGGACTAACGGCGGTACTGGCTAACCCGTAAGGCGCTAGCAACTCCAGAAAACGTCGAGTCGTTTTGCCGACGACGGCTTCTGCCCCATTGCCTATCCAGCGCAGACAAGAGAGATCCCAACATGGTTCGCTAATGGCTTCTACTCGCTCGTTGACCAAACCATAGGCAAAATTCGGTGCCCAGGTTGCCGTCACTCGATAGCGATCGCAAAAATCTAGCCATTTTAAGGGATTCTGTAATACTAACTCGTTCGGGACGTGGATTTGCTGGCAGCCTAAATAAACTTCCGTAATATGGAACATGACCAGGCTAGCCACGTGTTCCAAAGGCATCCAATTCAAGGTAATATCTTTTTGGGAAAGACGATTGACCTTTGCCATCCCAAAAGCACTCGCCAGCAAATTGCGATCGCTGAGCATGACTCCTTTGGGCGTCCCCGTACTGCCAGAAGTTAGTAACAGCAGGGCTAGCTCGTCGGGATCGCCTGTATGCCAATTATTATCTGGCTTGTAGCTTTGTAGTTCTTCCACGGCGACGATCTGCAACTTTTCAGAAAAAGAACGAATGGCAGGGATTAATTGTCGATGGCTGACTACAAGGGCGCAATCGCACAAATGCCAAGCCTGGTAGACTAGATTGGCTTTGCTATTATCGGGTGTATAGCTAGGAGCAACTGCAATCGGAACGGGGACAAAACCGCCCAACAGACATCCCCAGAAAGTTGCTAGAAAGTCTTGCTGGCGAGAAAGTTGTAGGATTACGAAGTCTTTAGGCTTCAACCCTAACGCTCTCAAACCACTAAGAATGCAGGTAGCGCGTTCGAGTAACTCGGCGTAGGACTGAAAAACTTCGGTTTCGTCGGATTGGAGATAAGTGATTCCTGTCGTTTCTCTGGCGGCTCGTTGTAGAATCTCTGGTAAGGCGATCGCGCTATTAAATCCTTCTGGTAAGGAATCGCCATGAATAATCGCTAATGGCTTTGTTTCCAAGTTTTCTCCTCTGTTTTCTCCTCTTCCCACTCTAAAAGTGGAATATTCCCTTTATAGGATCTAGTCGCGATCGCTCTAAGTGTCAAGATTATCTTTATCGGTTTGGACTCGGAAGTTAGCACAGGGGTTTTTGCGCGTCAAAACTCAAATAGGTGGCTAAAATTGCTCAAATTCCTTGTCGCTTGCTTTCTGCGCTTCTAATTGAAGTAAATTTTCTCGTAATTGTGTCCAATCTACGCGATCGCTCTTTATATCTTCTAGCAACTGTCCCTGTTGCAAGTACAAAACCCGACGAGCAAACTTTTGAGCCAATTCTAGTTGATGATTGACCATTACAATGGCGGTTTGAGCGGTATCGGCTAATTCAATTAATGCTTCGATCAGATTATTGGCACTCCCCGCATCTAAAGCCGAAGTCGGTTCGTCGAGTAATAAGATTTTGGGCTGCATTACTAAAGCACGGGCAATAGCGACCAATTGCCGCTGTCCTAACGAAAGTTGCAGTTCATTGCGTTCTAACCAATTTTCTCGAATGTGCAATTTCGTTCGCCAAGTTTCGATCCGTTGTTGGATTTCCGACTTGGGTAACTTCTGTAAAACTAAAGGATAAGCTAAAGCTTCCCAAACTTTCATTCCCAGTAACTTTGATTCCTGGAGAACGAGAACGACTTGCTGGCGAAGTTGTATCGCTGGAATTTGGTTAATGGGTCGATTGTTTAAATAGATGGAACCATGGGTTGGTTCTTGCAATCGATTGAGCAGGCGCAAAAGCGAGGTTTTTCCCGCACCGGAGGCGCCGAGGATGGCTATGCGATCGCCTTTTGATACGGTAAAAGAAATATCCTGCAACAAGTAGCGAGAACCCATTGATGCAGCGAGACTGACTTGTTTTAGCTCAAGGATTGTCATTGGTCATTGGTCATTAGTCATTAGTCCTTTGTTCTTTGTTTTTTCATCTCCCCTTGTCTCCCCTGCCTTTAGATTTACTCTGGTTTTCCAAACGTAGAAAGATCGCGACCCGGTACGTTTTCCATTGCTGCTAAAACTGCTCTCGAAGCAGCAAGAATATCTCTTTCCTCTCCGCCTAAATAAAGCCGTCCAAAACTGCCAATAGCACTAACCTGTAAGATGTTAATTAAAGCGGCTTTTTCTGCTTGATTGGCTGCTAGCGCTGCGTAAGCGGCGGGTTGAACTTCTAGCACGTATAAGGTTTGTCCTGCTAAAAGCATTTGTCCGCGTCGGTTGCGGTTAATGAGTTGTGCTTGATAGGCATCAATATTGCGAATGATTTGATTGGAGACAACCTGCGGTTTCATGCAATCCTGCTGGCGAACCCCTAATGCCTGTAAAATTGCCTTTCCTGCGGCTCGCGTTTCGCCTTGACTGCTAGAATGAATTTCCAATAGTCCGTAAAGTCTTTCTACAAACAACACTCCAGGACGAACGACAGCCGATTTGAGAGCAATATCAGTAATGCGATTGATTTCAATTCCTGGCGACACTTCAATCCATAGGGAAGTATCTCCTGGTAATGGCAAAAATCCTACTGCTACAGTTCCGATGTAGGCGGCGTGTTGAGGTTGCAAACTGTCTAGATAAACGTAACTGCGAAGTTCTACGCCCAAAGTCTAACTCTCCATCTCTCCAAAAAAAATTCGTCCAAAACTTGCTCCAGTACCCGAATAATAATCGACCCATAATCCATGGCTTTTGTCAACTCGATCGCGAATCTGACCGAATGCTGACTCTACCATATTTGTGTTGACGCGAACGTAATCCACCGCAGCTAGATTTTACGTTTTCTCTGAATTCCCTATAACTATCTTAGGAATGAGTAAGCGATCGCTCTCAATAATTATTAACTCGCCAATCCCTAAACATTGTCCGCCTTCATCATTAACTCGGACTGAATTGCCAATTGCCAATTGCCAATTGTCAATTGAAATCTTTTGTCCCTGACACCAACGCTGAGCGTCGCTTGTTGATAAGATAATTTCTGAAAGATGTCGGAGCGCGATCGCGGGTGGGATGAGCGAAAAAGTTCCCTCTTGCAATTGCATTTCTATTTGTTCTAAGGTTAAACTGTCCGACAGTTTCATGCCGCAACTTTCGGTACGAATTAAAGCGGCTAAAGTGCCGCCGACGTTGAGAGCCGTTCCCAAATCGCGAGCGATCGCGCGAATATAAGTCCCCGCACCACAGGCGATCGCAACTTCCAATTCGGGAAATACTCCTGGATACCAGCCCAAAACCTCTATTTTATCTACTTCAACCGTTCGCACGGGAACTTCCACGTTTTCTCCCTTTCTTGCTAATTCGTACAGTCGTTTTCCTTCGCGTTGAATGGCGCTAAAGGCTGGAGGCATCTGCTCGATTTTGCCGATAAATTGTGACAAAAGCGGTTGAATTTGGTCTAAAGTAATGTAAGATGCCGGTTGAGTCTCAATGACTTCCCCTTCTAAATCGTCAGTATTCGTCCGCATTCCTAGCCGAATTCTGGCTTGATAAGCTTTCTTCTCCGGTAAAAATGACAATAGCCGAGTGGCTTTTCCAACGGCAATCGGCAAGACTCCCGTTGCAGCCGGATCGAGGGTTCCTCCGTGTCCTACTTTTTTTTGCTTTAAAAATCGTCGTATTTTAGCAACGCAATCGTGTGAGGTCAATCGGGCAGGTTTGTTTAAATTAATAAAACCTAACACAATAGAATTTAAAAATATATGGTTCCTATCTCACGCAGAGTCGCGGAGTTTTTTCTTGAGGTTGATTAGCAGTACTCCCATAAAATCCGAATGCGCGATCGCTTTTACTTGCTTGAAGGGCGAGGAAACTTAGCAGCAGAGGGAAAATACAGAACGGGTTCGTTTTTGAGCGCCTGAATCATAAAGTCGCGCCAAATAGGAGCAGCATAATGACCCCCGGTAATTCCCTTACCTAGAGTGCGGTTAGTATCATCTCCAATCCAAACGGCTGTAGACAACTGAGGGACATAACCCACAAACCAAACATTTCGCTCCGAGTCAGTCGTTCCTGTTTTCCCAGCCGCCGGACGACCGATAGCGGCAGATCTGGCCGTACCGCTAGCAATTACCCCTTGCAAGACAGAAGTAAGGGAAGCAGTTGCCCAAGGATCTAAAACCAACTTAGGTTTAGGAGTATTATCTAGCATGACGTTACCTTGACTGTCCGTCACGCGAACGATAACCGTCGGATCGGAATACCAGCCGTTACTTGCAAAAGTAGCATAAGCTCCTGCCATTTCTAGGGGCGTTACGTCAACCGAACCCAACGGTAAGGAGGGAACCGCTAGTAGAGGGCTTTTGAATCCCAGGCGACGGCAGACTTCAACCACTTTATCTACACCTACTCTTTGACCGAGAATCACGGCTGGTATGTTGGTCGATTGAGTCAATGCCGTCCGAAGACTCATCGAACCGGAATACTTTCCTCCATAGTTTTTCGGTCTGTAGAAAATGCTACCGTCTCGGATACTAATTGGAGCATCGTTGACTATGGAATCAGGGGTATATCTGCCACTAGCAAAAGCCGTATAATAAACGAATGGCTTGAAAGCGGATCCGGGCTGACGGCGAGATTGGGTAGCGCGATTTAACTGACTTTTGCTATAGTCAACGCCGCCTACTAAGGCTTTAACAAAATGAGTTCGAGGATCGACTGCAACTAAAGCAATTTGCAAGTTTTTAGCGGCTAGACCACGACCTCGAAGAGTTCGATAAGCTCGCTGTACGGTTGCTTCTGCCTTTTTCTGCATATCGTAGTCAATCGTTGTCTGGACGCGCATGCCGCCTTTAAGGACGGTTTCGGGTCCAAAGCGTCGATTTAACTCTTGGATAACGGCATCGGTGACAAAAGGAAGTTTGCTTCCCTGCCATGCGGTTTGCTTGCCAATCGCAAGCTTTTGGTTGAGTGCTGCTTTTTCTTGCTCGGCAGTAATCCAGCCTAAATCTCGCATCCGAGCCAACACCAGCGCTTGGCGCTCTTTAGCCGCTTTGTAGTTTCTCAGAGGACTATAGACTTCCGGCGCTTGAATGAGTCCTGCCATCATTGCCGACTCTGCCAACGTCAACTGAGAAGCTGGTTTATTAAAATAGCTCTCAGCAGCCGTTTGAGCGCCGTAATTGTTGTGACCCCAATAGATGTTATTGAGGTACATCTCTAAGATTTGATCTTTGCTAAAAATTTGCTCGACGCGAATGGCTAAAACCGCTTCAGCTAGCTTGCGGCTATAGGTTCGTTCGTGCGAGAGGAAAATATTTTTTACCAACTGCATGGTGAGGGTAGATGCTCCCTCTTCGACGCCACCGCTCTTAAAGTTAACTAATAAAGCGCGACCGATGCTGGTCGGGTTAATGCCGTAGTGATGGTAAAAGTGGCTGTCTTCTATCGCCAGTACGGCGCGTTTGAGGTCGGGAGAAACCTGGTTTAGTCTGACGAGGCGACGGTGGGCTTCTCCATGGAGACTGCTCAAAAGTTTTCCTTTTACATCGTAGATGTATGATGTCTCTGTCGGCACATAAGTTCGCAGCAGCCTGACATCTGGAAGGTTGCGAAAACTAATAGCCAGACCGACCATTGCCCCAGCCACCACGACACTTGCTAACATGGTGGTGCCGAGAATGGTTGCCCCTGCTGCCCGTGCTACGTTTGATTTTACGAGAAAACTGAGAGGAAGCGATCGCTTCCGTTTTTCTTTTTGCCCAATAGTGCTAGACGACACGGTGTTTGTACTTCCTAACTCCAAAAAATACTGATTCTGTTATCAATGTATTAACGATAAAAAAACAACACTCCTTAAATTGGTTGGTTAGAAATCGATATAGTAAATTACATAAATTTTTATAGGACTTACGATCCGAAATGATTTCTTATATTATTACCTCATTTTTTGGTTGCTGTTGACAATTCTCTCTCGAAGACGGCAAGGCTACCGCATATAATAGTCTGACGATAAGGATTCGAGCTAGCTCCTTCAAGCCCATCCAATTTAAATTTCTAGACGAACGATTCCCCATGGCTGTTTCAAATCTACCTCAAAACCTTGATTGGCTTTATCGAGGAATAAGCGAAATTTTTCCCGATCGCTCGGATTCTGACGATCCCAATGAAAATCTGGCGCTTTTATTAGCTAAAATCAATCGTCCTTTACGAGTCAAACTAGGAATCGATCCGACTGGAAGTGAGATTCATTTAGGGCACAGCATTCCCTTTCGCAAGCTGCGAGCGTTTCAGGATGCAGGGCATACCGCTGTCGTCATCATCGGCGATTTTACCGCTCAAATTGGCGATCCGACCGGAAAATCAGAAGTCCGCCGCCAGCTCACTTTAGAGCAAGTTAGGGAAAATGCCAAAGATTATTTAGATCAGTTGCGTCCCGTTTTAGATTTTGCTACGCCGGGGCGTTTGGAAATTCACTATAACTCCGAGTGGTTGAGCAAGCTAGATCTTAAGCAAATTCAAGAATTGCTAGCTACTATGACAGTCGGACAAATGTTGGCAAAGGAGGGATTTGCCGAACGTTTTGAGCAGGAAAATCCCATTTACTTGCACGAGTTTCTCTATCCTTTAATGCAAGGATACGATTCGGTGATGGTCGATGCAGATATTGAGTTAGGAGGCACCGATCAGAAGTTTAATATTGCAGTCGGGCGAGACTTGCAGCGGCATTTTGGCAAAAAACCCCAATTTGGTATGCTATTGCCGATTTTGCTGGGGACGGATGGCGTGCAGAAAATGTCCAAGTCTCTCAATAATTATGTGGGACTGAGAGAAGATGCGCTCTCGATGTACTCGAAGTTAGAAAAAACACCCGACGATCTTGTGAAAGACTATTTTGAGCTGCTAACTAATCTGCCTTTAGATAGACTGCCAGAAAATCCGCGCGATCGCCAAAAATTATTGGCGTTAGAGATTGTATCTCAGTTCCACGGACGAGAAGCTGCGATCGCGGCACAAAAAACCGCAGAAGAGATCGTGATGAAGAAAAGCACTGCATCAGCTCAATCCGTACCAGAATATTCTCTGAGTGGGGTTAAGTTTCCTGCGAAATTATTTTATCTGCTCGGTGCTAGCGGGTTGTGTTCTAGCAGTTCGGAAGGAAGAAAACAAATTCAGGGAGGTGCGGTCAGACTCGATGGCGATCGCGTTAGCGATGTCGATCTTACTTTCGATAGTCCCGAACAACTGAACGGAAAGGTTTTGCAAGTTGGCAAGAAGAAGTTTATTCGTTTAGTTAAATAAAAATTAGATTTGGCGCGGACGAGCGATCGAGAAAACATAACTCGCTAAAATTTCCCGCACCAATCTTTTGAAATGAAACTGTTAGCTAATGAATAAAACTTAATTGCTGCTCCCAAGCTAACTAATACTAACGAACTTCTGTTCCCTGATTGGGATCGCCTTCTTTTTTGGGATTTTCCGAACCAGCTGACTCCGGTTCTGCACCAGATCTGACACCTACAGCGATATCGCCCTGTCCGGTCTTACGTTCCATCGGCGTGACTGGCGTTTGCTTGCCGCCAGAAGCAGCGTAAGTTGCTCTGTTGCCTTCTTTCCCATCAGAAACTTCTTCTAGCTCGTTCATCGCGAAGTTATTGGTGTTAATGCCTGAGTAGCTAACTTTATCAAAACGCACGATAACTGGATACAGAATTCCACTTTTATCGATGGAAACAACTACTCCTTCATCTCTGAACCAATAGGATTCTTCCCGAAGAATTCGTACTCTAGAACCACGTTGAATCATAATGTTTTCCTTTCTATTGATGCTCTTGCCAAACTGCGTCTTAAGGTTTGGTTTAAATGTTGCACCCGACTTTTATTACTAGGAGTCAGAGTTTCGATTGAAGGTTGAAAAAATTCAATTTAATCGACTTAGACAAAATTACCTAGCAGTTTTCTAAGCACAGCTAACTTTATTTGAGCTATCTAAAAAATAATCTATTTCTCTCATCTATCGAATCTTACCATAGACATAATTAACCATTGTATTTTATTAGCAAAACAAGATAAATTAACTCGAGACTTCATTCTTTTTAGCAGCTGAGTTTATTACCAAAGATAGAGGAATAACTCGATCGTAAGCGATATTAAAACAGCTTAAAAGTATTATTTTTCTAGGTTGTATATTCTCGATCTTAAGTTCTCTCAAAACTTCTAAAAAGTGACTATAGTTAACTCTTATACTACAGATGAAGAGAGAGGGAAGAGTAGGAACCAATCTTCCCACACTCTCGTTTTCCCCTCTCCAAGGGATTGGTAGCAGGCATTTTGAAAACGTTGTATCGCGATCGCGATGTCTGGTATCTCAATGTATCCTCAGTCAAAACATTGATTCTGGGTGGTGCGCCAAAAGCTTCAACTCTATCGAAACCGAGAACGAACGATCGCTCCCCATCCTTTGTCTGTGCTTGGATCGACTCACGAAAATCAAGGCAACTCTAGGATATCGCGTTGGCAATTTACTGTTAAAAACTACTGCCGATCGCTTAAGATGCTGTATTGGCGAACGAGACA
This sequence comes from Hydrococcus rivularis NIES-593, assembly GCF_001904635.1. Taxonomy (GTDB): domain Bacteria; phylum Cyanobacteriota; class Cyanobacteriia; order Cyanobacteriales; family Microcystaceae; genus Hydrococcus; species Hydrococcus rivularis. Next base: position 4,285 of record NZ_MRCB01000009.1, on the reverse strand, counting down.
AAATTGCCTATTTAAGCTACAACAGATTCGTCATCGTATTTTTCTGAAAACATCGAGCAGATTTTGTGGGAAACCGGACTAGATGGGAAATACCTAGAATTGGAGCTAACCGAAAGCATTCTAGTCCACAATCTCCCAGAAGCCAGCCAGAATTTACACGCGATCGAGATGCTGGGGGTAAAAATAGCTATTGACGATTTTGGGACGGGCTATTCTTCTCTGAGTTATCTGCGACAATTCCCCTTCGATACTTTAAAAATCGATCGCTCCTTTATTCACAATTTGACCGAAGATGCGACTAACGCCGCAATTGTCAAAGCGATCGTGCAAATGGCTCGCTCTCTCAATCTCAAAGTCGTTGCCGAGGGAGTAGAAAACGAGGCAGAATTAACTTTCTTATACCAACATGGTTGCGAGGAAATTCAAGGTTATTTATACAGTCATCCCTTAAAAGCATCTGAATTTGAAACATTCCTCGCCAGCGGAAAACAGCTCTGCTTAGCTAAATTCAAGCAAAACGCAGCGATGAACTAGGTAAGTGCTATGCCTAATTTATCTCTCGCTCCAACTGCAACTCTTTTTCCGTCAAAGAATCTGTTTTCAAAAACACTTGAGAAAGTTTCTTGCGAACGATTGAGGGAAGAACGATGGGCCAAATAGCCGTAGCGACTACGATCGTTATCCAAGAGCCAATGTGGGTTTTTGGAGTAGTATTGTCTTTGATAAAAGCATGTAGTAAAATTACAAATACTAAAAAAGCACCAGCCATGTAAAGCTTCATATTGGTTTAGTTATTGCCTAATTTATCTGTTGATGACTCTATCAAACCATCAAAATCTCTTAAGAATCCAAGGGAGAAGTACGGAATTCTGATAGGTTTTATTTGTTGAAGAATTGCTCTTTGCGTAGATACACTTAAATTTTAGCGTTTATCTTCTCAAAATAGCTTTTTTGTGCATTTGCAGAGCGTTTTGAACAAAGCTTATACCATTTTTCATTCATTAATGACAGAGATAGTCGATCGCCCTCACCCCCTACCCCTCTCCCAAACTGGGAGAGGGGAAAAAGATGTCGATCGCGAAAACCTGAAAATTGGTATTAGCCGACTGGACTAATAGACTGCATTGCTTCTCAGGTTTTTCTAATACTGCTAGGTCTATCCCAAAAGTGTTAACAGGTTGTCCCAAAAGTAGAGAATGCACTTAGTCATGTTTCGCTTCGCGATCGCCATCATGAAAAATTCCATCAATTCCTCAGCCAAAAATGATATAAATTAGTTATTTAAAAAGCTTTATAGCTAGAGCGATCGCTTTAGTTTGCACGAATTAGTTCTTAGTAGAATAAAAATTTCTAAACCAACCTCGTCGCCAGAAGAAATAAATTAAACCGCATGCGATCGCAACCATCAAAAACAAACATAGCCAATAGCCCCACCTCCATTCGAGTTCTGGCATATATTTAAAATTCATCCCATAAACGCCAGCAATAAAAGTTAAGGGAATAAAAATTGTCGAAATTACCGTCAAGAACTTCATCACTTCGTTCATTTTATTGCTCATAGAAGACAGATAAATTTCCATTAAGCTTGAGGCAAGCTCTCGATAGGTTTCAGTAATATCTAGAAGTTGAATAACGTGGTCGTAACAGTCGCGCAGATAGATTTGTACGTCTGCGCTAACGAGCTTATTGCTAGAGCGAATTAAAATATTCATCACATCCCTTAACGGCCAAATCAGTCGGCGCAGTGCGAGTAATTCTCGCCGTACCGAATAGATTTCCTCTAGGGTGTTTTGAGTAGGCGATCGCAAAATTTTATCTTCTAATTCCTCAATGCGCTCGCCGTAATCTTCTAAAACGGGAAAATAGCCATCGATTAGCACGTCCAACAGCAGATAAGTCAAATAATCCGCACCAGATTCTCTGACTCTTCCCTGATGGGTGCGAATGCGGTCGCGTACCGGATCGAAGCAATCTTCTAATTCTTCTTCCTGAATGGTGAGTAAGTAATTTTTGCCCAAGACAAAGCTCACTTGTTCCGCCTCGAAGCCATCTTCATCGGGTCTAGGGCGCACCATATGAGCGATAATCAGCAACTGTTGGTTGTAATCTTCTACTTTTGGGCGTTGCGGAACGTTTACCACATCTTCAAGCAGTAGGGGATGTAATTTCAGAATCTCGCCAACTTGCTTGAGTACCCGTTCGCTGCCCAACCCTTGAACGTCCATCCAGGAAACCGTATTCGTTCCCAAATAAGGGATTAGAGCCTTGGGCATTAGATCGACTCTGCGAATCGCGTGTTTGGCATCGTAGTCAATTAAAATTATTCTCGATGGGTTGGCATCTGGCTCTATACTTAGAGTTCCCGGTTCGCTACCCGGTTCGTCGTAGTGGTAGTCAAAATAATCTTCTTCCTTCAGTTCTTCTTCTAGGGTTGATGGCGCGTCCGATCGCCCATCATAATGAAAATGCGTCATATTCCCAAACAAAAGCTGATTGTTAACCCTATAATTGCTCGCGTTTAGAAATCTTCCCAGCGATCGCGAAATTTTTTGCGAGTTATCTTCATCACCCAATAAAGGCAGTAAAAATCAATCTGGAATCGCCTTACTATAGAAATCTTTTTATTTGAAGAGATTTCAGCAAGTATTGCCCACTTTATAGATTTTAAATGAGTTTTTGGAAGCGATCGAATGCTAGGAAAGAAATTTTGATAGAATGCTATCTGGCATTAGTATTTGTCGTCCGTTACTCGTTAATTGGGAAAACCGCTCCATGATTCACGATATTTTCATGCCTGCCCTCAGTTCCACCATGACCGAAGGAAAGATCGTCTCTTGGCTCAAATCTCCAGGCGATAAAATTGAAAAAGGCGAAACGGTATTAGTGGTCGAGTCGGACAAAGCTGACATGGACGTTGAATCGTTCAATGAAGGCTATTTAGCTGCTATCCTAGTCGAAGCCGGACAAGAAGCTGCTGTCGGCGAACCTATTGCTCTAATTGCAGAAACCGAAGCAGAAATCGAGCAAGCCAAGCAGCAAGCAGCTTCTCGCTTAGGTACTCCAGCCCCCACACCCGCTGCCGCACCAACAACACCCGAACCAGCTTTTGTAGAAAGTGAGATGCCCGTCGCTGCCGTCCCCACTAACCGCAGCAATGGACGCACCGTTGTTTCTCCTAGAGCGAAAAAGCTGGCAAAAGAATTGGGAGTTGACCTAAAAACCCTACAGGGTAGCGGTCCCCATGGCAGAATCGTCGCTGAAGATGTGGAAAGAGCCGCTGGAAAGATGCCATCTCCGACAATTGCACCAACGCCAGCCGTTCAACCGACAACCCCCTCCGTTACACCCCAGCCTCAAGTAGCCGCTCCCGTTGGCGAAACCGTACCATTGACAACCCTACAAAAGGCAGTGGCACAAAATATGGTTGCCAGCTTGCAGGCTCCTACGTTCCACGTAGGCTACACCGTTACGACCGAAGGGTTGGATAAACTGTATCAACAGATAAAATCTAAAGGCGTGACGATGACGGCATTGTTAGCAAAAGCGGTTGCCATTACTTTGCAGAAACATCCCATTGTCAACGCTAGCTATACCGAACAGGGAATTCAGTATCACGCAGCCATTAATATTGCCGTAGCAGTGGCAATGCCCGATGGCGGACTCATTACCCCCGTCTTGCAAAACGCCGACCAACTGGATATTTACACCCTCTCTCGAACCTGGAAAGATTTGGTAGACCGAGCCAGAGCCAAACAACTCCAGCCAGAAGAGTACAATAGCGGTACTATCACTATTTCTAATTTAGGGATGTTTGGAGTCGATCGCTTTGATGCGATTCTTCCTCCCGGACAAGGGGCAATTCTGGCAATTGGAGCTTCTCGTCCCCAGGTTGTCGCAACCTCGGATGGCATGTTTGGCGTTAAAAATCAGATGAGCCTCAATATCACCTGCGATCATCGCGTTATCTACGGCGCACAAGCAGCCGCTTTCATGCAAGACTTGGCGAAGTTAATTGAAGGCAATCCTCAATCCCTCACACTTTAATGTTCTAGCTACATTGGTGGGAAACCTCGCTCCATAACAAGGCAAAGCCGACGCAGCCGCTGCGCTTTGGTCGCGGCGACTGCGTTGGGTGATGGGTAAAAAGCCCTATTATTAAAGAATTGTGCATACTTCCACTTGGTGAAAACCGCTGTAAGTAAAAAATAGTATATAATCCAAACTATTAAAGTATAGTCATATATAGTCAGACATAATCTTCTATCTTAATATAAGAATATGAAAC
>NZ_MRCB01000008.1 GCF_001904635.1 Hydrococcus rivularis NIES-593 | reverse complement strand
AAGCACGGTTTTGGAGAGCAGTGGAGGGGGCGACCTCTTCACTGACTTTAATCATTTTGCAAAGGGGACTAAGTACCCAGGGGCACTGGGAATCTTTAAAGCTTGGGGAGTTCGATCCTCTGGTCTCGTTGGAGCAATCCTGCGAGATTAAGAAAAGTTATTGTCAATGGTACTATGGATACTGTTTTTGACCATAAAATTCAATGGTCTACTGCTAAACTGATTAAAGAAGGGTTATGACTGCCGATGCTCGCTGGCACGTTGAAAGGCGCAAAAAAATTCTGGAAGAACATCCTGAAATAAAACAGTATTTTGGCAACTATCCTTGGTCGATCGCTGCGATCGCAGTTCTCGTTGCCCTTCAATGGCTCGTCGCGTGGCTAGTCAGCGATCTCACTTGGTGGATGGTGGGTTTTGTCTCTTTTTTTGTCGGGCAGTTCATCCTACATTCGCTTACGACTTTCATTCATGAAGCCGCCCATAATCTAATCCTCAAAGGCAGATTTGGTTCTGTTATTACTTTGCTCTTAATCGAACTGGGAACGCTTTCCTTCGGTTATTCACTGAAGTACGTTTCCAGGCACGGTCCCTCCCATCATATGCATTTAAATGATTATATGAAAGACTACGAGTGGTGGGATAAAAAGCGGGCAAAATTCTTGAGCGATCGGGTTTCTTTGCGAGCAGTCGAGGCCCTGTTGCATCTCTTTCCCGGCGGTTCGGTTCTTACCGACTTCATCATCTCTAGCATAGTTCCATCCGATAGCGATCGCCAAATCAAGGGAGCGAAGAGGTCAAAATCTGTCGCTGTATTATTAATCGCAACCACTCTCATTCTCTATGTCTTAGCGTGGGGGCTGATTGGGTGGAAAGCTTCGCTGTATTTTTTTTGGACTGTATCCCTTATGGTTGGGTATTGGGGAATAACGTTTAGCGGACAATCGATTAGCGAACACAACATTTACCACCAAGGCAAAACCTATTCCACTTATCATTGGAGCAATATCCTATTTTTCAACACGGGATACCACGACGAACACCATACCTTCCCCGAAGTGCCATGGGTGCATCTTCCCAAGATTAAACAAATTGCCCCAGAACATTTCACAAACGATAGCCCCCACTCTTATTTCCAGTGGTGGTGGCAATGGGCAAGATCTATTTTTGCTCCCGTTCGTTACCATCGCTACTCGCCTTAAGCTCTCCTCTGAGTGAATGCACCGACTCATGACGCTTTGCGTACATGAGCGGCTTCTCTATCCCAGAAACGAGATAGAGTAATCGGCATTCTCGACTTGCCTCCAGAGCTTTTGCTAGAAGGCAACTGACAACCATTTCTGTATGCCAGCTTAAGTTTGTATGCCAAGTATCGGGCAGCAATATTGTAAAAGCCATTAAGAGTGTTGTGCCATATTGCGATTGAGTCCAGCAGCGCGGCGGTATAAGCCTTTGCAAAATCCTTTGTGGAGTTTCTGGGTTAGCTTGGCTTTCGCCCTGCCGTTCTTAACAATCAGCGAGGGAGACAACCCCTTGCTGTGACTGAGCAGATGACGATCTCGCAACCCTGTGATTTGAATGTTCGTCCAAACCCAATCAAAACCGTTCCAGATGTTAATTTCGGCAACCCCAAAATCGTCGTGAAATTTGATGCACTGTCCTTTATACAGTGCCGGATAACAACCAGCTTTCGGGTTGAACCGTGGCGGGAGTGCATCTCGTCGTTGGCGACTACCGGAGTGCCATTCTCTATATCGAGTTAAAAATGAAGACACTTGTCCGCAGCCAAACTCGATAGCAGCACGACGCAGATAGCTAGGAAACTTATCTAAAGTACATTGAGAACCAGGACTCTCCCGCTAAGTCAACACCGCCGCTAACTGACGATTGACGCGAAGCGTACAATCGCATCCTGGCGCGGCGGGTTGGCTCAACTGCAAACAAGCCAAAAAATCTCTGTTATATCAAATCCGTTTAATATCATTTTTCATTTGTTAATGACACAGATAGTCGATCGCCCTCACCCCCAACCCCTCTCCCAAATAGGGAGAGGGGTGAAGAATGTCGATCGCGAAAACCTGAAAATTGGTATAATTAGTCATAACATGTAGTGCGACCAACAGGAGTCGCGAGCGGGACTTGTTATTGTGGTCGTTCGACCGGATTTGATATTACTAGAGTAATGGCGAAGCCACTTTATATGAATTAGCTGCTGCTTACGGCTATGGATTGATTAAATACCATTGTTTTGTAGATGGTAATAAAAGAGTGGCTTTGATTACCGTTTATACTTTTTTGAGACTAAATTTCGATTTTTTAGCATGAAAATAAAACTCTCTATCTGTTGAGCAATTTCTCTCCATGATGGACAGGGTGGATCTGGTAGTGAGAAGCGATCGCGTTCGTGATAGGCTTTTTCCATTGCTCTTGCCAGTGAAGATATGTCTCCTGGTTCAAAAAGAATCCCATTCAGCTCCTTTAATGCTTCTGGAATATTACCAACATTGGGGCCAAGACAACGCTTACCAAATGTTGCCGCCAGATAAGGAATTCCCGAATTCGTTGCTTGAAGTCGAGGCGCTATTACCAAGTCGGCAGCGACGGTTTCGCGACAGAGTGTTTTGTCATCAAGACGACGACCATATAAAAAGACTCCGGGGATACTTTTAATCAATGTATGTCGCAAAGGCTTTAGGGGACTTCTTTCAAGAACATACCCGCTACCCGCAATAATCGACTGTTTTTTGGGAATTTTAGCTTTAATAAATGCCCTAATTAAAAAAGTTAATTCCGACCAAAATCTTATCGCTCCCGGCACAAAAATGCGAAAACTATCGGCTTTGTCAATTGGTCGATCGAGTGGAAGATAGTTAAGCTTGAGCTGCTCGTGCAAGCCATGAGAAATCGTCAATGAAGGCTTATTTTTGTATATATACTCAGGATAGTAGGTACTTAATTCAGATATGCTCTGCTTGCCAAGGTGTACGAAAGCATGAGCGCTGTCATAGTTAATTTGGAACAGTTTCTCTAGGTTCTTGTCGAATTGACGAATTCCAGTGGGTCTAGGTTGAACATTATGAACGAAGGCAAGGATTAACGTTTTCTTTCTTATTTGCTTTAACTTATTTTCTAAAAATTCTAAATGATGAGGCTGTAAATTTGTAATTTCCTTGAGAAAGGAAGAAGTGCGGAAATAACCTTCTGCCCATTGACTGACAATAACATCGGGTATCCATTGACTAAAAAAAAGATTATCACTATTCCAAAAAACTTCATGTCCCAATTCTTCTAAGGCAAAAGCCAAGTCGTGAATATAAGTATTAGGAACGCAAAAATCGGGAATTAAAATTTTCATGAGAGTTCTTCTAATTATGTTTTATATCCGCGAGCGAAGCTAAATTCTTTGCTCGTTTTTCTACAAATTTGTACTTAGTTCGAGCAACTCGTATTTTTTGGCAAAATTATCGTAGTATGTTAGAAGCCGATCGAAAATCGTTGTGACGGAAAGCTTTGTCCGAAGACGATCTACAGCCGGCTCGATTTCATCATGGTTCGCATTTAGAAAGTTTGCGATCGCATCGACCAAGGCATCTGAAGTGTAAGGACTAAAAGTCTTAATTGCACCTGGTTCAAGCTTATTATATTCTGCTATTTGAGGTAAATCAAACGCTAGAATGGGACGAGCTACAGAAATCCAGGTTGACAGCGAGGCCGAGGCAGAAAGATTTTGAAAAGGACAAACGGCAAGGTCAGTAGCCAATAAATATAACTCTAATTCTTCCTCAGATAAATAACCTGTTACTCGCAAGCGACATTCGACTCCGCTAGCTTTTGCTAACCTAAAAAGCTGTTCTAGATATGCTTGCGAATAAGGATCGGGACTGGTGCTTCCAGCAAAAATTGCTATGACATCAGCAGGTAATTTTGACATTGCTTCGACTATCAACTGATGCCCTTTACGAGGATGAATAAATCCTAGCAATGTTATGATTTTTTGATTTTTGTCTAGTCTGAGAAGTTCGCGTGCTTTTTGTCGATCTATAGTTATAGACCTCTCTTCAACATAAATAGGCACGATTCGAGTCTTATTATTATTAACAATTGCCTTTAGTCGTTGTGCTTCTACTTCCGAGCAGACAAAAACTAACTCTACTCGACTTAATAACCAACGGAGAGTAAAAGCCTCTAAATTTGCTCCAGAAATGCGTCGTAACGTGGCAAATAGCTTAGAGATAGGATTGCTTAATTTTATTTTTTTGAGAGTTGAAGCGACGGAAGATGCAACGGCGTTTTTTTCGGTTGTAGTTGAAACAGTAGGTTGAAACCAACGATTGATAAAGTTAAATGCTTCTGTACTAAAAGAAGGGAGAGGATAAATATCGTGAAGTGTCACGACTAAGGGACTAGAACAATGACTGACAAACACCCAAAGAGAATATAACTTTAACCAACTTTGACCCCAAAGATTTTTATTGTTACCGAGACTATATTGAAAATGAACGACATCTGCTGCTGAAAGTTGCTTGGCAGCATCAGTAAGGATGGCACGATTGTGTTTCCAGTCTCTCTTTAGAGTAATGTTTACTTCAGTAACATTTAAATTTTTTCGCTTTTGAGCTTCTCGTGCCAGTAAATTGCCGTAGCGGCAAACCCCGTGCTCAGAAGAGCCAATTTGCAAATAGCCGATCTTCATTCGTTTAATCTGTTGCGATCGTTTTTAAGTGAGTTTGAATGCTTTGAAACAAGCGATTTTTAATCTGTCTGAAGTTACGTTTTGTTTGGTTTGGTATGGACTTGATTAGAATTTGTAGTAGCGGAGTTTGTGTTTGATATCCGAGAAGTTTCATTTCTGACCAAACAACTGCTTCAATTTCAGCTACCATAGACGGTGATAGCTCTTTTTTCCAAAGATCTAGAGATTTTTGACTGATTGACTGAGTTGCTTGATTTTTCCAGGGTTCTCGTACTGTATTGATAGTTTGAGATAAAAGTAAATGATACGACAACATCGCTTGCTCGAAGGGCAAACCTAAAAAATCACAAACAGAACGCAGGCTCATTTCAGGATTTAATACCAATTGCTCGTAGTGTATAGTTAGTATAGAACCTTGAGAAGGCGGCGAAAGTCGAGCTGTTGCCATATAGCGTCGCCAAACTTCCGCATCTTCGTGCAAGCTGCCATTAGACCAAGGAACTTTTCGCCAAGAGTTAATGACTGCACGTGGATCTCGGATTATGTGAATAAATCGGGCAGTAGGGAAAAATTGCTCTAATATTGACATGTATAGTAAATGATTTGGCGTTTTTTCACCAACTATTCGAGCATTTTTGGTACAAGCAAATTGCTGTAATATCAGATTGAAAATGGCTGCATAACTTCTTTCAATTTTCCATGCCGCTTCGCGAAAATACTCGGCGTTGAGTCCCATTTCTGGAAATACAGGCAGCGCTACAATATCTTCAATTAATCGACAGTAATTAACATCTTGAGTTAAATCTCCATAGGTTTCTCGCTTGAGATAAAAGTTACGAATAAAATGTGTTTCAGGCGCGATCGCAATATCGGGATGAGCATCTAACATCTGCTGAAGCAACGTCGTTCCCGAACGAGGACAGCCAACAATAAAAATAGGATTTTTAGTATTTGTCTCCATCTTTTCTTTATTTGAAAAAGTGAAATAAGCGAAATTTTTTGGGTTCAGAAAGTTTTACTAATCTTCCTCCTAACGAACCAATTGGATAAATTCCCCATTTATCAATAAATTTTTGTCGATCGCTTTTGCTATCGCTAGTTTGTCTTAAAGTAGGAATGCGGTAAGTAGTGGGATTATGTTCAAAAATAACATCAGGTAAAGCTTTCAAATAAATATTTTGCTGCTTACATTGTAAAAAAAAGTCAAACAATTCAAAATAAAAGCCATATCTAGGATCGAATTGAACCCGATCGAAAATTTTTTTTCTGGCTAAAAATGTAGCTTGTACGCCATCCACTCGCACGCTACTTAGGTTTAAATTTATAGCTTCATTCAGACTTAAAAAGCTTTTGTAAATAATCGGGCGATCGCCTATCGTTCCAAAATTAAAGAATTGCCCTAGCTCTCGATATTTTCCTCTTTCTAGCCAAGCTCCTCCTACAATATCAACCTCTAAATTTTTGTCTAAGTATTCAACCATTTTTGATACAGTTCCCTGCACAATTTGAATATCATCGTCCAAAAATAAAACATATGGAGTAGATATATTTTGAGCGACGATCGCTCTAGCAGCAGCAGGACTAATAGGAGAATCAAAAGTAATACTTGTGAGGTTTGGAAAGCCTTGATAAAGTCCTAAGTTTTCGCTAGTGATTTTACTGTCTACAACTAAAATTGAATGAGCCAAATCAGTATATTTGCTAATACTATTGAGGCATTTACTAATGCGATCGGGTCTACCACAAGTAATAATACCGATAGTTAAATTTACTGTCATAACTACTTTAGCAATATTTTCTGACAATTATCGATTTTTATTCGGGATTATTCTTTTGGGAAAAAAATTATTAATGTTGGCGATTCTAAAAACTTCTCTAATAAGATTGGGTGAGATTAGCCAAGTTGTTATTAAATAAATCGACATCCCTAAAACGATACAAATACCTAACAGCAAAAAACTGTTTAACAGATTTCTCAAAGCATATTGAGCTACAAATATAGTAGTAGCCATTATTAATGAAGCTACTAATGGAACGAGAAACTGACGAAAATAGACGAGTGGTTGAATATCAATTAGCTGGCGCACGCAGAATAAAGGAATAGGAAAAAATAGATAGGCACGAATGGCAAAAGCTAAAGCGACTGCTACAATACCCCAGCGTACAGCTACGGAAAAAGCAATTAGATTCGCAGGAGTATTGATTAGTCCTAGTAACAAATTCCAGGAAGGTTTGCCGCAAGCTTGAATCACAATGTTGCTAAAGCTGCCGATGGAATTGACTACGCTAACAAAGGAAAGAATTTGTATGACGGGAATACTCTTCGTCCACTGAGTTCCAAACAAAACTTTGACTAGCTCAGGAGCAAGCAGGGTTACGCCTATACAAGTTGGAATAGCAATTAGACTAGCAACGCGAGTTACTGTATAAAAAGCTTGTCGCAAACGTTCTGGCTCTTGCTGCAATCTAGAAAATAGAGACCTCGCTACAGGCGAACCAGTTACATAAGACAACAATTGCGTAATGATAGTAAAGGCCTGATAAGCGATCGCATAGTATCCCAAAGGAATGGGACCGAGAAAATAACCAATTAAAAAATCGTCAGTTCTTTTATTAAAAAATAGCAGTAAATTAATCCCAACGATATTGATGCCAAAAGAAAAAAGATTTTGAAAATGCTTTTGGGAAAATTGAAATTTAGGTCGCCAATCGCTTGCCCACCAAAGAACCAAAACTTGAACGACATCGCTAATTAGTGCCTTTTGTCTTAGGCTCATGTTTTAGATAATCCCTCAATCTTCATAGACTCTAGCTGTCATAGCGGTTGAAGGTTAGTTTAAAACATAAGTCGGTTAATTTTCAGTCAATTGAGTGGCACTGACGATGGATTTAGCAATTAAACCGATCGCGATCGATCGAGTTCGGTAGATCGATAATCTTTACACGGATTGATAGCGCGATCGCACTTCTAAATACACCAACAACGCATTAATATCAGCCGGATTCACGCCGCCAATTCTGGAAGCTTGACCGATAGTTAAAGGTTTAACTTTGTTTAATTTTTCCCTTGCTTCCATTGACAAAGTGTCAATTTTCATGTAATCGAGATCTTTTGGTAATTGGCGATTGGCATGACGGGCGATTTGGTCGATTTGATTTTGTTGGCGTTGCAGATAACCGGAATATTTAATCTCGATTTCTACGCCTTCTTTTTCGGCGGGATCGAGATGGGGATTGCCCAAGCCAAAACGTTCTAAATCGACGTAATGAAAACCGGGACGGCGCAACAGGTCGGCAAGGGGAATCGAGCCTTTGATTTTTTGTTCGGTTGCCGCTGCGATCGCGATGCCGATTTCATCTTTTTCTTTGACGCGCGTTTCGTGCAGTCGTTCCTTCTCGGCAATGATATTTGCTTGCTTGCGCTGGAAGATTTCCCAACGACGGTCATCTATCAAACCTATTGCGCGACCTAGCGGCGTGAGGCGTTGGTCGGCATTATCGGAACGCAAAATCAAGCGATACTCAGATCGAGAAGTCAACATGCGATAGGGTTCCCGCAAGTCTTTGGTACAAAGGTCATCAACTAGCGTACCGATATAGCTTTCTTCGCGGGGGAAAACGAGCATTTCCTGTCCCCGAACGAATCTTGCCGCGTTAATTCCCGCCACAATTCCCTGGGCTGCGGCTTCTTCGTATCCGGTCGTTCCGTTAATTTGTCCCGCACAGAATAATCCTTCGATTTTCTTAGTCATGAGAGTGGGATAGCACTGCGTCGCAGGCAGATAGTCGTACTCCACCGCATAGGCAGGGCGCAGCATGACGCAGTTTTCCAATCCCGGCAGGGTATGCAACATGGCCAGTTGCAGGTTCTCTGGCAGTCCGGTAGAGAATCCCTGGATGTAAAGTTCGGGAATGTCTCGTCCTTCGGGTTCGATAAAGATTTGGTGGCTTTCTTTGTCGGCGAAGCGGACGATTTTATCTTCGATAGAAGGACAGTAACGCGGTCCTTTGGAATCGATAAACCCGCCATAAATGGGAGAGAGATGTAAGTTATCTCGAATCAGTTGGTGGGTTTCGGCAGTTGTGCGGGTGAGATAGCAATTCATTTGCTCTCTCTCTACCCAAACTTCTGGATCGAAGCTGAACCAGCGCACTTCTTCATCGGGAGGTTGAGGTTCTAGTTTGCTGTAGTCAACAGAACGCTTGTCTACTCGTGCGGGAGTTCCCGTTTTCAGCCTTCCCGTTTCAAAACCCAAACGGTTCAGAGTTTCGGTTAACCCGACGGCGGCAAATTCTCCGGCGCGTCCCGCTGACATCGATTTCCCGCCAACCCAAATGCGACCGCCTAAAAAGGTTCCCGTGGTGAGAATGACGGCTTTGGTTTGGAAGCAAGCGCCAAAGTAGGTTTGCACGCCGATAATTTCGTCGTTTTTCCCCAATACCAAATCGGTTACCATGCCTTCGCGAACGAGCAGATTTTCTTGGTTTTCGACGATATTTTTCATCACTGCTGCATATTCGCGCTTGTCGGTTTGGGCGCGCAATGCCCAGACAGCAGGACCTCGTGAAGAGTTGAGGACGCGCTTTTGTAGGTAAGTGCGGTCTGCCATTTTGCCAATTTCCCCGCCCAGTGCATCGACTTCGTGGGTAAGCTGGGATTTGGCTGGTCCCCCGACGGCTGGATTACAAGGCTGCCAAGCAATTTTGTCTAGGTTGAGGGTTAGCATGAGGGTACGACAACCCAGACGGGCGCAAGCGAGGGCAGCTTCGCAACCTGAATGTCCTGCCCCAACTACGATGACGTCAAAAGCGTCTTGGAATTCTATCGAGGATGCGATCGTCATAGTCTAAGCGTTGGCTCGGCAAATACGTATGTTTATTTTAGCGGCTAGCCGAACTTGGAAGCATCGTTTTGAGACTCTCTAAGATAGAAGAAGCCAAGCAAGAGAAGACATTTTCTGGGTATGACAAACATACTACAGACTAAGATAAAGTCTTTTTTCTTCACGCCTTCTTGGTTTTGGATGGCGATCGCCACTCTATTTGCGACATCGTTAGCTTTGCGTTTTTGGGAGTTGGGACGATTTAATACGCTTGTATTCGACGAAGTTTACTACGTTAAATACGCTCAAAACTATCTAAGTCGCACGCCTTTTTTTGACGTTCATCCACCGCTAGGGAAATATTTAATTGCTTTTGGGATTTGGGTTAGCAAGCTTCATTTTTGGAATCCTACAGGTCAGACGACAGCTTTTGGCTATCGCTGGCTAAATGCTTTGACTGGTTCGTTGGTTCCGCTAATTGTTGCTGGGATCGCCTATCAGTTAAGTTATCGTCGCAGCTACGCTTTTATCGCGGCTTTGTTTGCCTCTGCCGATGGGTTGCTATTAGTTGAGTCTCGCTATGCTTTTTTGAATATTTATCTAGTTTTTTTCGGATTATTAGCTCAGTGGTGTTTTTTAATCGCTTTAGCCCAGAAATCTCTACTGCGTTGGTTGTATCTCGTTTTGGCTGGTATTTTTTTCGGGTGTTCCGCTGCAGTTAAATGGTATGGATTGGGATTTTGGTTGGGAATTGGTGCGGTTTGGGCAAGTGCCCGGATCGTTAGCTGGTGGCAACGCGATCGCAAGCTATCATTTAATCAACCTTTTTGGCAGAATTTATCCAAATTCAAATTATGGCCTTTATTGGTCTTTTTGGGAGTCATTCCAGTCGTCGTTTATTGCTTGCTGTGGATTCCCCATTGGCAACTCGATCGCGATCGCGGATTGTGGGAATTACACCAGAAAAGTTGGACGTTTCACCAACAACTAGGGAGTAGTTCTAAGATCCATCCCTACTGTTCTCCCTGGTACAGTTGGGTTTTGATGGTTCGTCCGGTGGCGTATTTTTTTGAGAAATCGGGGAGTTCTGCCCAATCTACCGTTTACGACGTGCATGGTATGGGCAATCCGATTTTATGGTGGCTAGGCGCGATCGCAATGCTCATTTTAGTAGGAAAAATAGCGCAACAAGTTTACGTCAGCAAGAGAAAACGACAACAGGAGTTTAATTTCTCGATTCCGCTTTATTTGCTGTTAAATTATGGGGCAAACTGGTTGCCTTGGATGCTGGTACATCGCTGCGCTTTTCTCTACTACTATATGCCAGCCTCGATTTTGGGTTTTTTGGCGATTGCTTACCTAGTCGATCGATGGCTGTATAGCGATCGTCTTTGGTGGCGGGCGATCGCTATAAATGTTGTTTTTTTCATTTTAATGGGTTTGGCTTATTGGTTGCCTATCTATCTAGGCCTGCCTTTATCAAGGGAGGCATTTGACCATCGCATGTGGTTTCGTTCTTGGTATTAAAGTTGTTCGCGCCACAACAATTGCGACAAAAACCGGAAATCTTTTATAAGAATTTAAAGCGGCGCGTTACCTTTACCGTTACAATAAGCTAGTTGTAGTACGCACAAGTCCTTACCAATAGGGCTTTTTAGCCATGTAAACGTACCTTATCTATCTGAGAAATGCTGTAACTTTTCTTGCAGTCAGATTTATCTGACTTTAGCTATCAGCCAAGAAATTTATTGATAGGATAAAAAGCTGGTGCAAGATCTAACCGGTTGTCTGAAAAGTATAGAATGTCATGTCGAGCGTAGCGATAGCGAAGCGAAACATCTGAGTATACCAATCCCAAACAGAGATTCTTCGTTACGTTCTACTAGACTCAGAATGACAAAATAGACTTTTCAGATGTTCTCTAAGTAAAGGCAACAAGAAAAAAAATTATTCTTTTTCTGATTGTCTTCAAAGTAAAAGTAATAGATATCAAATTATTTAAAGGACTATGGCAAAAGTTCTCGTATCCGATCCGATCGACCAAGTGGGCATTGAGATTCTCTCGCAAGTTGCTCAAGTAGACATTAAAACCGGGCTTCCTGCCGAGGAATTAATTAAGATTATTCCCGAATACGATGCGCTGATGCTGCGTTCTGGCACGCGGGTGACGCAAGAAATCATTGAAGCAGGAACTCAACTCAAGATTATTGGCAGGGCAGGCGTAGGCGTAGACAATATCGACGTTCCAGCAGCGACTCGTCAAGGGATTATCGTCGTCAACTCTCCCGAAGGCAATACGATTGCCGCAGCCGAACATACCCTAGCGATGATGCTATCCTTATCTCGCTATATTCCCGATGCCAATGCCTCCGTCAAAGCGGGAAAGTGGGATCGCAAAAGCTATATCGGTTCCGAAGTTTACAAAAAAACGCTAGGCGTGATCGGTCTAGGGAAGATAGGTTCCCACGTCGCAACCGTGGCAAAAGCAATGAACATGAAAATCCTTGCCTACGACCCTTTCATTTCTAAAGAACGGGCAGATCGACTCGGTTGTACCTTAGTAGACTTAGAGTTTCTCTTTGCCGAGGCCGACTATATCACCTTACACATTCCCAAAACGCCGGAAACTACCCATCTCATCAATGCGGAAACGCTTGCCAAGATGAAACCTAACGTTCGCATTATCAACTGTGCGCGAGGTGGCATTATTGATGAAGAGGCTCTAGTAGAAGCCATAGAATCGGGCAAAATTGCTGGGGCAGCCTTAGATGTTTTCGAGCAAGAACCTTTAGGAGAATCGAGATTGCGAGAACTTGGTTCCAAGGTAATTCTTACCCCTCATTTGGGGGCTTCGACAGAAGAGGCGCAGGTCAACGTCGCAATCGACGTTGCCGAACAAATTCGAGATGTGCTGTTGGGATTGCCAGCGCGATCGGCAGTCAATATCCCCGGACTGACCCCCGACGTGATGGAAAAACTCAGACCCTATCTGCGCTTGGCAGAAACGCTGGGCAATCTAGTCGGTCAACTGGCGGGGGGACGGATCGAGCGCTTGACGGTCAAGTTGCAAGGCGATTTGGCTGAGGTTAACAGCCAGCCGATAGTTATCGCTTCGATCAAAGGACTTCTCTCTCAAGCATTACGAGAGCGCGTCAATTACGTCAATGCCGCAATTGAAGCCAAAGAACGCGGGATTCGCATCATTGAAACTAAAGATGCTTCGGTTCGGGATTACTCCGGTTCGCTTTATTTAGAGGCGCAGGGATCGATGGGAGAACATTCGGTCACGGGAGCGCTGTTGAGCAATGGAGAAATCCGCATTACCGATCTCGATGACTTTCCCATCAACGTTCCGCCTAGCAACAATATGTTGTTTACTCTTCACCGAGATATGCCGGGAATTATCGGCAAAATCGGTTCTCTACTGGGGAGTTTTAACGTCAATATCGCCAGCATGCAAGTAGGTCGAAAGATAGTTCGAGGCGATGCGGTCATGGCGCTTAGCCTCGACGATCCGCTACCGGAGGGATTGCTATCAGAAATTACCAAAGTCGCGGGTATTCGCGATGCTTATACGGTCAAGCTTTAAGAAATTGTTATTGATTTGTTATTGTTTGTTGTTTATCGACGTACAAATCAATAACAATGAATAAACAGCGATCGATAACCAATCTCCTCCTATGTCAAACAGTTGGTGGGAAATTCAAGTTCTGTGTCATCCAAACATGGAAGAATCCGTTTTTTGGCGGTTGCAAAAGTTTGGGTGTTCGGGAACCGCGACCGAAAGAAAGGAACAATCCTATCTAATTCGCGCTTATCTGCCTCAAATCAAGGCGCAGGCGCTGGATTTAGCGGCGCTTTCTCTGTGGCTGCGCCAGGATGCGATGATTCTGAATCTTCCCCAACCGATAACTCGCTGGCAATTGATTGACGAAGAGGATTGGGCGAGTAGCTGGAAACAACACTGGCAACCAACGGAGGTGGGCGATCGCATTCTTATCTATCCCGCTTGGTTAACCCCTCCCGAAAACTCAGATAGGATTATCCTGCGCCTCGATCCCGGCGTTGCCTTCGGCACGGGAACCCACTTAACCACTCAGTTGTGTCTGGAATCGCTGGAGATGCGCATGCTCTATCCTAGCGGCGCAACGGTGCTGGCGGATATTGGCTGCGGTTCTGGCATTCTCGCGATCGCCGCTATCTTGATGGGAGCGCCCAAAGTCTACGCCGTCGATATCGATCCCCTCGCCGTCGAGTCCGCCCGTCAAAACCGCGTCCTCAATCAAATCGATGCGGATCGCCTAATAATCGAGCAAGGCAGTCTTGAAAAAGTACTAGAAATGGCTCCTGAAGGCGTTGACGGCGTTTTTTGTAATATTTTGGCAGAAACGATTATCGAGATGATTCCCCAGTTTGCCAAGCTGATCAAACCCAAAGGCTGGGGAATTCTGAGCGGCATTTTATTAGACCAAGCCAAATCGGTAATGGAACCTCTCGAAGAAAATGGTTGGGTTGTCGCCGCCCTTTGGAAGCGTCAAGATTGGGCTTGTCTGAATATTAGAAGGGCTTAGTTAGAGGCGGCTACCATAATTTGTTGCGAAACAGGTGAGAATGTTCGGGATGATAAAGACGCGATCGCGCTTTCCCACCAATCTCGCCTAAAGCTGGACTAATGATATAAAGCGTCGTTCTAATCAACCCTTCTTGCCTAGTCGTTTGAGCCATTTTTGCGAGCGGCACGATGCAAATTTTCTCATCCGGCCAGCCAATCCGGAAACAAATAGCAACGGGAGTGTCTGGAGGATAATGCTGTAGTAATTTCTCCTGGGCTGACTCGGCGTGACGAGCAGCTAGATACAGACATAAACTGGCTTGGTGAGCTGCTAAAGAAGAGAGTTCTTCCGACTCCGGCATCGATGAGGCGCGACCGCCGATGCGGGTCAGAATAATCGTCTGTACCAGGTCGGGTACGGTCAATTCTGCCTCCAATTTAGCAGCGGCAGCTTGGAAGGCGCTGATGCCGGGAATCAGTTCGTAGGGAATATTGGCAGCAGCCAAAGCTCGGATTTGCTCGCCAACGGCACTGTAGAGGGTTAGATCGCCCGAATGAATGCGGGCTACAGACAGATTGGCTCTCACTCGTTCGATCGTTAAGGGGATAATTTCTTCTAAGGTTTTATTGCCCGTGCGAACCAGTTCGGCATCGGAACGGACATCTTGCAAAATTTGTTTGGGAACCAGAGAATCGGCAAACACGATAACATCGGCTTGCGAGATGATTTTGTGTGCTTTAACTGTTAATAATTCTGGGTCGCCCGGACCCGCACCGATAAAGTAAACGGCAGGTTTAAGAGGATTTGACATTTTCTCGGATCTATGAATGGGCTTGTAACGGTAAATTAAACTCACAAAAAATTAGCTAAAAACAACGCCAATTCTCGGTTTATCGGCTCTTTATATACCCTTAATATTTTTATCAAGTTTTTTACTTTTCGTTGTTAGTCTTTATCTAAGCTTTAAAAACATTGGGGATCATCCTCATGCCGCTGAAGTCTGGAGCTTTATTAATCGTCATCGGTTGGACAGCTTTGTTAGGAGCTTGTTCGCAGCCAGAAGAGGAAAATATGTCTTCGCCAGGAGCGAACCAGCCTGTCACCGAAATTGTCGAAGTCGATGGCGCACAGAACCCCACGGATGACCAAGAAGTATTTCTGTTAGAGCAACAAACGCAAGAAGGCGAAATTGTTGACTTTGGGAATCCTGAAAATAGTGGCTTGAGTAAAGCTCCAGAAGAGCAACCTAGCAATTAGCTTTCGCGGGAGTCTACCGATCGAGACAGCAAACAAGCTGGTCGCTTACTAAGCATACATCAAAGTATTGAGAGAAAAAAGAGAGGAATTACTCTATGAAATCTCGTTCTCGTATCACTTTTTTCAATCTGTTGGCTAGCCTGCTGGGTGCAACTGGAGCCAGTATTATGCTCGGTCTGCCCACTCTAGCTCAAATGCCAGAGAGTTCTGGCACCGTGGGAACGCCAACGGAAGCAACAGAAGCTGAAAGCTCGACAACTCCAGGCTCTAGCATGGAAGTAGACAAGGAGTCCACTGGAACACCTTCTACTTCAGAAACCGAGACCGAAACCGCTCCTTCGGCTACAGAGACCGAATCGACCACTGAAGATCCTTCGGCTACGGAAACCGAGACCGAAACCGCTCCTTCGGCTACGGAAACCGAATCGACCACCGAGGATCCGAAAATTATGAAGACATCTCCGGATGCCGATTCTACCTCTCCTTCGGGTTCCATGGAAGAATCTAGCCCTTCGGAGACGATGGAAGAACCCAGTTCCAGCCCCTCAGAGCCGGGAACGGGCGACACGACCTCGCCTAGCGGTACGACCACGCCTGTAGAAAGCCCTTCAGGAACGGGTCAATAAGTTTCTTGGGTAACTTATCAGTGGAGTAGCTAGTTTAATATCAATACAGTTCGCGTAAAACTTACGCGAACTTTTTTTGTTTTTCTCAGATAGCATCCGGCAAGATTATTACGATTAATAAGGCAATCCATCCCTTAAGCTGCTACGGGCAAGTCCACCTCGCTTTCAACTGGTGCGCCGTCAGTTACTAGCGAGCGACTTTTGCTACCTTTTTGTAAAAGATCGAGCGTCATCGCCAGCAGCGCCTTCACTTTGCGAGTTCGCCATTCGTCTACTAATGCATCGACTTGTGCCTGTGGTAGGCGACGCTGAAGTGCTTCGTAGAGATAGCCCGCGTGACGGGTTTCATCTTGGGCAACGCTGAGGATTCTCTGCTTGAGAGAGCGGCTGCGAGGCTCGTCTTCTGGCAACACTGCCGCCATCCTGGCAAAATCTTTACTGGCATCTAATTCTAGGATATAAGTGCTAGCGAGGAAAACAAGCCAATCAATGCGATCGGGTTTGAGATCTTCGCGAGAATATCCTTCATAGTAAGCCTCAAAAAAAGGACTTTTTCTTTCCAATTAAATGTAAAATACTTGTTAAGAAATTCATAATCTTTATTTATTAATCAAAAACTTGCAACAAAATTACACATAATCCTATCAAATGATTTTTTTACGCGATCTTCTGGGCGATCGCGCTTTCTGAACTTTTGAAGATAGGCTTTTTCATGCTAAAAACAATCACTCCTCTTATCCTCTCATACAACGAAGCGCCCAATATTGATACTTATGAACTTGGTTTTGTGTCAAAATAATTGGCAATCGCTACTTTTGCAAAAGACGAATATGATGGCGATCGCCCTCACAATCGAGGATAAAAATTTATTTTCACCCACAGGTCTATGATGGTCGCTGCTGTTTCTCTGGAAAGGGTAGGTAAAGTCTATAATAAGATTCCTGTCGTTAACGATCTCTCCTTCGAGATCGAAGCGGGAGAAATGTTTGGGCTTCTAGGACCAAATGGAGCCGGAAAATCAACCACGATTCGGATGTTGATTACCTTAACCCAACCATCCCAAGGTCGTATAGAAGTAGCGGGATACGATATCAATCGCCATCGCGATCGCGTCAAGCAAAATATTGGTGTAGTCTTACAACAAATCAGCGTCGATGGGGATCTTTCGGTATGGGAGAATATGGAGTTTCACGGACGAATGCACCATATTCCCAACCCAAAGCGTCAAAAGTCGATCGATCGCTGGCTGGAATATGTAGAACTAGCAGATCGCAAGGAATCTCTGGTAAAAACTCTTTCTGGCGGAATGAAACGCCGCTTGCAAATTGCTAGGGCACTGCTACATCAACCGCAAGTTCTCTTCTTAGACGAACCCACAGTAGGATTAGACCCTCAAACCCGTCGTCGCCTTTGGGAAATTATTCGCGATCTAAATCGTCAAGGCATGACAATACTATTGACGACTCATTATATGGAAGAGGCAGAGTTTTTGTGCGATCGCATCGGCATTATGGATGCTGGTCAACTAATCGAGTTGGGAACGATGGACTATTTTCGTTCTAAGTACGGACGAGGATTGGTAGTTAAGCAAGCGGGCGATCGCTTAGAATACAAGTTCTTTCCTACTCTAGAAGCAGCGAATGCTTATTTAGAAACCTTGCCAGACAAAACGGGGACGATGACTCGCCTATCTAATTTAGAAGATATTTTTGTCGAACTGACAGGACGTAGACTTGATTGAGGGATGGGGACTTTTGAGACGGGGGACTTCCGAGACTGGGAGACAAGAGAGAAAACTAACCGCCAACCACTAGCTACTAACTAATCTCCAATCCAAAATCCAAAATTCAATGATCAGACTGGCAACGAAAATTGAAGCTATTCTTTACTTAACGGGTCGGCCGCTTTCGGCGAATGAGATTGCTCAGTTGGCTGGGTGCGATCGCAAAGAGGCAGAAGAAGCAATAATCGAACTGATGTCAGATTACGCTCATCGAGACAGCGCTCTAGAAGTTATAGAAACCCCTAGAGGTTATAGCCTTCAATTGCGCTCTGTCTTTGAAAATCTGCTTCAAGTACTGGTTCCGGCAGAATTGGGAACGGGCGCACTGCGAACTCTCGCTGCGATCGCTCTTAAAAGCCCGATTCTCCAAACAGATTTAATCGAATTACGCGGTAGCAGTGCCTATCAACAAATTCAAGAATTAATAGAATTAGGTTTTGTCCGAAAACGCCGTCAAGTCAACGGTCGTTCTTATTGGTTAGAGGTTACGGATAAATTTCATCAATATTTTGAGATTGACGAAGCCAACGCAGCAGCTATAACGCTTATCAGGCGAAAGGTTGAAGAACCATCTCCAGCCATTTCAACAGACGCGATCGATGCAGTATTGGATAATCAGTAATTAGTTAATCCTCATATTCTTATCTAAATCTTAATTTTTTAGCAAAATACGGTGAAAATTCTCTAATTGCGAGCGATCGCTTAGTTTTATATGCACTTTGGCAATCTAACTAATACCATTTTTCATTCATTAATGACAGAGATAGTCGATCGCGAAAACATGAAAATTGGTATGAGGTAAAAAAGCGATCGCAATTGTGTGTTGCCATTGCTGCTGTTTTTTTTTCGGGGAGCACCTCCTTTGCCGATAAGTTACGACAACGTGGTTTGATTTAGAGGTTTGAAGGGTTTGGGTTGGCTGTCTTCTTTTACTCACCTCAACAACTCGTTTTTTATGCTAATTGACTGAATTATTCATATTTCTTGACAAATCGTCTCAGTTCTTTATCGAGGTTCAGGAAAATCTCTTTTAAAGGCACTGTATTTTCCTCCCAAGGCTTCTACAATGGCGCGAGTATTGGACACCATCATCTTAATATAGCTATCTCCATCGCTACCCGGTGCGCCGATGGAATCCGAATACAGTTCTCGTGGTGCTACTTTGACTCCTGCTTCCTCGGCGACGGCTTTAATAAGAGCAGGATTAATCGTCGTTTCGGCAAAAATCGCTGGAACTTTGGTTGTTTTGATAGAATCTGACAAGTTTTTGACGGTTTGAGCGCTGGGTTGTTCTTCGGTGCTAATTCCAATCAGCGTACCAACGATCTTCAATCTGTAGGCGCGAGCATAATATTGAAAGGCATCGTGGGTGGTTACTAGCCTGCGTTGATTGTTGGGAATGGTTTGAATCTGTTGAGCGATCCAGAGATCGAGTTGTTGTAGCTCTTTTGTCAATTGTGCCGCATTTTGGGTAAATTCTTCTTTATCTTCTGGCGAACTTTCGATTAAGCGATCGCGAATTACGCCTACCATGGCAATTACATTTTTTGCATCTCCCCAAACGTGAGGATCGGGAACTCTTTTGCCTTCTTTATCCAAATCTAAAGGAGTAACGACCTCTGCCACGGCAACTTTCTTGGCTTTTACCCCTGCTGCGTTCATTAATTTAATGAGTCCGGGTTCTAAATTGTAACCGTTGTAAAAAATTAAGTCTGCTTCTTCAAAAGCGGCACTGTCTGCGGGAACGGGTTCATAAATGTGAGGATCGGCACCGGGTTGGAGAATACCTTGGTGTTCGATTTCATCTCCCCCAACTCGTTCGGTTAAATCCGCAATGATGGTGCTAGTAGAGACGACTTTTGTCGCAGTCTCATTTCTATCGGATGATTGAGGTTGGCAGCCAAATCCGCAGAATACGATCGATATTACTAAAGCTACTAGCCACGGAGATCTATTCATTTCCTTCTATAGTCGCTTTCATAATCTTCTCATAATTATTTTCATATTTCTTTCATTTTTACATTATCCTAGTTGAATAAGGCTTTATTAAAGTCTGTAGGCGAGCGATCGGAGTACTGAATATTTATGAGTAATACTGATGGAATTGTCATCAGCCATTTAGGGGTTTCGTATCGAACGGTTGAGGCGTTAAGGGATATCACCTTACAGATAAAACCCGGACGGTTAACGGGTGCGATCGGTCCCAATGGCGCTGGCAAAAGTACTTTAATTAAAGCTATGCTGGGTTTGATTCCCATCAATCAGGGTTCGGTACACTACAATGGACGACCTTTGATAGATTGTTTGGACAAAGTCGCCTACGTACCTCAGCGATCGCAAATTGACTGGACTTATCCTGCTACGGTCTGGGATGTGGTAATGATGGGACGAGTGCGGAAAACAGGATGGTTTCGACGTTTTTCTGCTATGAGTCGTCGCCTCGCCGCAGAAGCATTGGAGAGGGTACAAATGAGTGCTTACCGCGATCGCCCAATTGGTCAGCTTTCGGGAGGACAGCAACAGCGAGTATTTTTAGCGCGATCGCTTGCTCAAGAAGGGGATATTTTCTTCTTTGACGAACCTTTTGTTGGGGTGGATCGCAAAACTGAGGATATTCTTTTTAATATCTTTCACGAATTAGCCAATGCAGGCAAAATTGTTTTAGTCGTTAACCACGATCTAGGGGAATCAATTACTAATTTTGATGATTTGATTCTTTTGAATAAAGAATTAATTGCTGTTGGTGCGAGGCAATCTGTTTTGAGAGAAGAAAATCTCTATCATGCCTATGGGGGTAAAGTAGTCTTCTTTGATGAAAATCACTTGCAAATTGCAGCGTAAGTTGACCGATAGGGCGCTTTTTATCTCACGCAGAGGAAGAGGCAGAGTGTTGTTTTCAATTACTGTTGAGTCTGCGTACTCGTTAAAGATGGCGACAGATGGAGATCTAGAAAACAACAAGAGCAAAACTTTCCTAATCCAAAATCCTTTCATCCAAAATGGTATTAGAAACCTTAATCGAACCATTAAAATACAGTTTCATGCAGCGATCGCTGATTGAAGCCATTATTGTTGGCGTTATCTGTGCGGTTGTAGGTAGCTACTTAATGGTGCAGCGATTGGCTTTGTTGGGAGATGCGATAAGTCATTCGGTTCTACCCGGTTTAGCAGTTGCTTTTCTGTTAGATATTAATATTTTTATTGGGGCTTTTACTGCTGGATTGCTCGGCACGATTTTAATTAATTTGATTAGAACGCGATCGCCCATTAAAGAAGATGCCGCTATGGGAATCGTTTTTTCTGCCTTTTTTGCCCTTGGGATTACTTTAATAACTATTATTCAAAAAGATAATAAAATCGACCTCAATCATTTTTTATTCGGCAATATTCTCGGCGTTACTTTTGAAGATGTTCGCGATACTTTAATCATTGCGATTGTGGTTTTATTAGTGGTGGCAATGCTGTATAAAGAATTGCTTTTTTATACTTTTGATAAATTAGGCGCTCAAGCAGTAGGATTGCCCGTACATCTGTTAGATTTAGGGCTGATGATACTAATTGGACTGACTATCGTTGCTAGTCTAAAAGCAGTGGGAGTTATACTGGTAATTTCTCTACTGATTACGCCAGCAGCTACCGCTTATTTATTAGTGAGTCGCTTGCACCAAATGATGATTTTGGGAGTGGGAATAGGCGTTTTTTCTAGTATCAGCGGCATGTATTTGAGTTATTTTTATAATTTGCCTTCGGGTCCTGCTATTGTTCTAGTTGTATCGGGGCTATTTGTTCTAGCTTTCTTATTCAGTCCCACTCAAGGAATTCTCACCCATCCTGCTTCTAACTCCAGTCAGTCTTTCCTGTGGCGAGAAGTGAAGCAGTTGATGAAAATGCGATCGCAAAAATAACTAAATCTTAGTCCAGAGCGAGCTTGCTGATGTGGAGTTTACTGAAAAAGCAGGTTAGTTTTGTGTTGCCTGCAAGTGGAAGTCTGAAGCTAGCGATTTTACGATAGTTAATATTACTGCCTAGATTTAATCGAGAAAAGTACTTTATTCAAACTTTACATAGAGCGAACGATATAAGCGATCGCTATTGCTTATTTAAGTAGCACATTGATGATAGGAAAAAGACTTGATAATACTAGATTTCGATTGGGAAGTTGACAGCTTAAATTGCTTGTATCAATATTTAGCTTCAGTGAAATTGTATAAAGATTCAGTAAAGGATACGAAGAAGCATTGACGATTTTAGGTAGGAAGTAGTGAAAATAGTTATTGTCAATCGGTAATTAACTAGAAATTAATTGCACTTACTATGATGCTAATATCCTCGAATTCGAGTTTGAAAGTGCTGGTGGCGACCTATTCTTTGATTACGTATTCGCTTCAGAAGAATACAACGAGTTTGTTAATTCTATTTTCAATGATGTTTTTGGCTTCTTCCTCGATGGAGTAAACATTGCTCTCATTCCTGGAACTAGCACTCCGGTTGCAATTAACAATGTTAACTCAGGGAGCAATTCAGCTTTTTACAACAACAACGATCCCAGTGACTTAGGAACGCCAACTCCCTTCAATATTCAGTACGATGGCTTCACTAAAGTGTTTACAGCAAAGGCACTAGGATTAACTCCAGGTAAGCATAAAATTAAACTAGCGACCGCTGACACCGGAGATAGAATACTCGATTCTGCTGTTTTCATTAAAGCTAGTAGTTTTTCAGATAAGCCTACCGATCCTGGCAAACAAGTTCCCGAACCTGCTTCTGTAATAAGTTTGCTTGCATTGGGTGCCATTGGCATGGGATCGGTCTTAAAGAGCCAAAAAAAGCAGCTAGAAGAGAAATCTAGCCTCAACTAACTGCTAACTTAAATACTTCTATTGTATTTTAAAACTTGTCGCGATCGCCTAATTCTTGAAAGAAAGCGATCGCATTTTCTTTTTTAGAACTTGTAGCGATCGCATTGTTACTTCAGATAAATCAGCAAGTTTAATCCAGGAATAGTCCGAGAAAGCGTCCACAATAACAAAGCAATATAGAGAATTCCCAAACTCCATTGATACCAAACTATAGTAGAAATCGTGCCAGGAAGATGTTGGTCTCGCAAGCGAATATCATTAAATCCCAATTTAATAAAATTATTTAAACTAAAATCGTAGTAATTTAACCAATTCCAACGGCGTTCCCAAATTAGAGGCACGTAGCGATCGCGGAAAAAAGGAAAATTAGGAATGACGGGCAATCGAACAATTAATAAACGCAATTGTCGCATGCTTCCATCTTCAAGAAAATAGGAAGAATGCATTAAGTCGTGATAGCGACCTTTGTGATAAAGATAGCTGACTAATCCAAGCGGAATGGGAAACAAAATTACGCCTAAGCAGGCTAATGTTATCCAAGGTTCTTCTGAAGATTGAAAAATATTGGTCAGACCGATTATCGTCAGCAAAACCACGCTGGCAATCATACAAATCGTGTCGTAGCGATTGGGAAGAATAGGAGTAGGAATGCGTCGTCGCCAGCGATCGATCGCCCAAAATAAAACCCCAAAATAACCGATCGCGATAATTCCTACTCCAAAAACAATACTAAAATTAGTTCCATAACCACTTAAAAGAATCAGTAAGCTTAAAAAGAGCCAATTGAAAAGATTTTTAATCCATTTCAATTGAAAAATTTTTTGATAGGGAATTTCAAAAATTTCCTTCTCCAATTGTTGGAGTCTCAGTCTTTCGATTTTGTATTCGATTTGATTGGCATCGGGAATTTGCTCTAAATTGCGAAAATTACGAATTAAATTGCGATAAACTGTCTTATTTTCTTCAAGCTTCGATAATAACATGACGCGACCGATAACTCCAGTATCTCCTAGAATTTTGGCGCGATCCGAATCAAAGGCTAAACCCGAAACATTTAGGGTAGTTTTAGGAGAAAAAAATGCATTACTAAAATCGACTTGTTCTAGAAGTTTTACATCTCGAAAGTCTATCGAACGATCGAAGCGAGTTGTCCGAAAAGCAATAGATTGTTCAAACGTTGAATTAATTAAAGAAAGAGAGCCAAAAAAGTGACTTTTAGAAAATAAAATGCGATCGCGCGCATCGATCTGACTAAAATCTGCATCTTTTAGCGACTGAATTCGAGTAAAAGTCGCTAATTGAACGAATTCGGATTGGCTAAAACTCACTTCAGCTTCAAAATGACTGCCTGTAAAATTAGCGCTTTCTAAAAAGCGATCTTGACGAAATTTTGCACTTCCAAGAAAGACGCTATTGCTAAAGTTAACCTCTTGTTTAAAAGTCGTTCGGCTAAAATCAGCCGTTCTGGCAAAACGAGTTTCCGACCAATTTCCCCCTTGAGTAAAGGTAGCACCTGTTGCTTCAACCCGTTGTAAAAAGATTATCTTGCTAAAATCTACTTGACCTATAAATCGACAATTATTAAGAATTAATGGACCTCGAACAACCGTTACTGAAGTAATTTGTTCGCCCGGTTGTGATAAAAAACGTTTATCCTGTTTGAGTTCTTCTTGTTCTATTGGCGTAAATAATGGCGGTAAAGATGCTTGAAAAAGAGGGGTTAGCAAACCTAATTTACTAGCAATAAATTCTCCCTGAATAAAAGAGTTGCTAAAATCCAAACCTAATGGTTGTTTAGAACGATTGAGATGGGTCTGTAATTGCTGATAAAATTGATCTCGAAAGATAGCATTTTCGCTAGTTAAATCGATCGTAAAGTTTCGCAAATCGATTGTATAAAATCCTTCGCTCAGGAGAGGAGAATTGAGGCGTTCTTGCAATAAAGGTAGGGTTAAAGGAACTCTTTCCGATGCGGCTAAAGCTGGAGAAGTCCACGGCAACAGAAAAAAAAAGACCAACAAGCTAACGATTAGCTTAAGCCAATTACTAATTTTTGTCATCGATCGTTGGTCATTTATCCTTCGATTTTGGATTTTGGTCGCCGTTGTGCTGGAATTGACTTCCAGCACAACGGCGGATTTTGGATTGGGGATTGGTTAGTAGTTAGTAGATAGTCGTCGTAGGGGCGAGTTTATCTAAATACGCTAGAGATTTACTGACAGTTACGGTCAAAAACCCGCCCGTACAGTGGTTAATAGTTTGTCTTCTTCGGAGTCTAAGAAGTCCCCTCTCCTCTACCCACACCTCCCACACTTCCTACCTCCTTTGTCTCCCAGTCCCCCCATCTCCCTTTCCTTTAGAAAGAAGCCTCGCCCTCTGTCCTTTATTCTGCCTCCAAGGGAGCCATCGTTAATCCTTCACGTCTCAATTGTTGGTGGTAGAGTTCTGCTTGTTCTAAGGGACCTACCCAGACGATCGCCTGTCCTTCATAATGAACCTGTTCGGTTAAACTCCAAGCGCGATCGCTTGTCATTCCCGGAATATACTTAAGCAAGCACTGCGCTACGTGTTCGAAGGTATTGAAATCGTCGTTGAGAACGATTACCTTATAGTTAGGATAGGGTTGACCAACGACCTGACTAGATTTTTCTGGCGCTACAGTAGGAGCGGTAGTCATTGCTGTAACGACTGCTGACACTCTAGCGTTCATAGCTCGAATCACCTGAAAGACTACTTTCTATCATTAAAGTCAATTTTTGCTATTAGTGTAACTATATTTTAAGAAGTGGATAAACAGAAAGGGAATTGTCTTTGGCTGGAGTGCGATCGCGTAATCTCTTATTTGCTAAATGCCGCTTGGATTCATCTTCCTTGAGGCAAGGCATTTGAATTCTTAATCTAAACTTGGGATTATATTGATAGATTTTAATATAAATGCGGACAACTTCCCCCACTCAAAAGCTTGAATTAAGGTAGAGAGAAAATGACTCAACCGATCCAAACACAATTTAGTAACAAGAAGCTAATTAAATTCCTGACCAAGACTATCAAGAAAGTACTCCTTCAAAAAGGAATTAATTCATCAACTCGACAGGGAAATAAAGAATTAGCTCTGCTAGTAAGCCAGATTAGCAAACAGCCTTTTAACAGTTGGGAGCAAGCTAAAATAGTTGGGGAAAAATTGGGAGAATCGATCGTTGAAACCTCTCAAAAACAAGACAAAAAAAACTTGGATAAAGGAGTAATTAGACAAATAGCTTTTCAAAAGAAAATTCTTTCTTTAGCTGAGTTTTCTACCGAAGAAACGCAACCAAGCCAGCGATCGCTTGAGGATAATACTTCAGAAGTTGTTGCTAGAGAAGATTCCGGATCGGAACAAGTTGCTCGATCGACAGAAACCTTGCAGACAACTGAGGAATCAACCTTTGCGAAAAAAGAAGATTCCGTCTCTGTAGTAGTTCCCAAAAAAGATTCTGCCCCAATGAGTCTGAAAGATCGCCTGGGAGAAGACATCAAATCAGCTATGAAAGCTAAAGATAAAATTCGTTTAGAAACTGTCAGAAGTCTTAAAAAAGCTTTATTGGAAAAGGAAGTAGCTATACGTCCGTCAGGACAAGACAGCTTAACAGAAGAACAAGAAATAGAACTCCTAGCCCAACAAGCCAAACAACGACGCGACTCCATCGAACAGTACCGACAAGCGGGACGAAACGACTTAGCAGACAAAGAAGCCCAGGAACTTGCCATTATCGAAACTTACTTACCCAAGCAATTGTCCGATGAAGAACTGAGCGCGATTCTCGATGAGATCGTTGCTTCAGTAGGGGCGACATCCCCGAAAGATATAGGCAAAGTTATGGGCGTTGCCATGAAACAGCTTAAAGGAAAAGCAGAGGGGAAAAAAATTCAGGAAATAGTCAAGGGCAAGCTAGGAGGATAATCGAGTCTGGAAAGTTTTTAAATTCATTGGGCGTAGTTACGCTTGAACCAAAATGTTTATCGAATCGTGTAGCCGCGTGATTTTAGACAAGTAGTTAAAGCTTGGTTGTAAGCTTGTATGCGCTGTTGTCTCTGGCGCTGTGCTTGCGGATCTTGAGACTCCTTTTGAGACATAGGCTTGGTAGGATCGAAATCAGTCTGTTCCCTTGCCTGTTGATTGCACTCGCGTAGGTCTTGAGTCTGTTGCGCTTGGCT
Organism: Hydrococcus rivularis NIES-593; assembly: GCF_001904635.1. GTDB lineage: Bacteria > Cyanobacteriota > Cyanobacteriia > Cyanobacteriales > Microcystaceae > Hydrococcus > Hydrococcus rivularis. The sequence goes on along the minus strand of NZ_MRCB01000008.1, from coordinate 147,749 downwards.
TTGTCCTTGTTCGGGATAAATAAAAGATTCTCCATAGCTAACCTCGACACCGACCAAGATAGCACCGATAATCGTAAAAATCGTTGTTGTGAGAAATAGTTTCATAAATCGACTCCTAATGATTGATTTCTCAATCTAGCTTTTACAGAAACAGCGATCGATGAGTTAAGTTCCATACCCCTCAATTAGCCCTCGAATTAGATCAAAATAGAGCTAGTAGGCTATCTTTGTTTCTATCCAACCTTGACTCAAACTCTATCTCATCAAGAAATTCACTATAACCAAGCTCGCGCTAGCTTGCAACAAGCCTTGTCTTGGTATTCTAGCTTTCGCCGTCACTGGAATTATCCTCCCAATCCAGAACTGCAAGCATCCGTGCGCAAAGACTTACAGTCTTTAAAATCTGCCCTAGACAAACTAGAGCAAAAAGTTATTAGGATTGCAGCTTTTGGGTTGGTCAGTCGCGGCAAATCTGCCGTCGTCAATGCGTTGCTAGGTCAGAAAGTCTTGCAAACGGGACCCCTTCATGGCGTAACTCAATGGCCCCGTTCGGTGCGCTGGACTCCTGCTAGCGGTAAGGTACACGTAGAGTTGATCGATACGCCGGGACTCGATGAAATCGAAGGAGAAGCGAGGGCGGAAATGGCGCGAGAAGTGGCGCGTCAAGCTGATTTAATCTTGTTTATCGTGGCAGGGGATATTACTCGCACGGAATATCAAGCATTATGCGAACTCAGGAAGAGTCACAAGCCACTAATTCTGGTCTTTAATAAAATCGATCTGTATCCAGAAGTAGACCGAGAAGAAATTTATAAACAATTACAAGTGTTGGGAACGGGGAGTTCGAATAGAGACGCACCACAAATTTTATCGCCCGATGAAATCGTCATGGTAGCGGCAGAACCGCAACCCGTTCCGGTAAGGGTGGAATGGTCAGATGGGAGAGTGACTGAGGAATGGGAAATGCCACCTCCCCAGATTGACGAACTCAAAGAGAATATTCTCAAAATTTTAAATCGAGAAGGACGATCGCTGCTTGCCCTCAATGCTCTTTTTCAAGCCAAAGAAGCTGAAGCCAATATTGCTAAAAAAACTCTAGAAATCCGTCAAGAAGAAGCCGAAGCTATTATCTGGAGATATGCCAAATATAAAGCCCTAGCCGTTTCGCTCAATCCCATTGCTATTTTGGATTTAGTCGGCGGCATGATGGCGGATTTAGCCCTGATTCGGGCTTTGGCGCGGTTGTATGGATTGCCGATAACCAGTCATGAAGCAGGCAAGCTGTGGCGAACGATTCTGATTAGTTCTGGCGGATTGTTGATAGGAGAAATTGCTAGTAGTTTTATGCTTGGAATCGAGAAAAGTACGGCTGCTGCAACCAGTCTCTTTGAAAGTCCTGCTGCCTTGGCAACTTATGCCAGCACCGCACTGACTCAAGGCGGCATAGCGGGCTACAGTGCCTATAGAATCGGTAAAGCAGCACAAGAATATTTAGAAAAAGGATGCAGTTGGGGACCGCTTGGACCGAGTACGGTCATTCGGGAGATCCTCGCTCAAATAGAGCCTAATACGATTCTGGCGCGACTGCGGCAGGAACTGTCTTAATTGTTAATAAAGATTTCAGACAGGGAATTCGGCTGAAAAATCCTGACGCTTGACGAAGCGATAGGGACCCATCAATGCACCCCAAATCGCTTGACCCGTCGTCGGATCGATTCCTTTGTCATAGGTTTTCAGTTCGTCGGGAGTGACTTCAAACCCAAGCGATACTTGATAGATTTGACCCCCATAGGTGAAACGGCAAGGCTTTTCTGAAGCTGGAAATGCTTTAAACTTAAAGCGATCGCGATCTAGTCTCTCTATCTCGACGTTCAGGGTACAACTCGGTAAGAATTCTATCTGTTCTGGAGTCAGTTGCCGAAGGAATTCCGGCTTACTGCCCGCGCCCCGAACGGCATCAAGATCTTTAAACATATAATGCTCTACTCGGAGGGTGAGAGGATGGGTTTGGCTTTGTCTCAATCGCAGCAAACGCGGGCGATAGGGTTGCTCTAAATTAACGATATTTGCTTGTTCGGCAAAGATAGTCAAACTATCTTCCCCAAATAGAGGAGTCGGGCGCAACCACAGGCGCAGATGAACGTACCAAATAGGTTCGGCAAGGGCTTGTTGCCGATTGTCGAATTCACCTGCTAGATATCGTCCGAGGGCAGCGAGTTCTGGCGAAAAATTCATGGAATGATTGACTTGTTATTCTGATAGGTTGTAAGGACTATATGTTTATTATTAAACCCGCCCTACAACTGATAACTAATATGACCATTTGGCAGCAATTTCAAACATCTTCAACCACTCCAACGATTGAAACGCGCAAGCAGACGAGTCTTCTAGTTTTGCTTCTGCCCGCAACGATTTTTCTGGTGATTTTCTTCGTTCTCCCTTTGCTGATCGTACTGGTATATAGTTTCCTCGATCGCGGAACCTATGGCGGCGTTAGCTGGACGTTTACCTTCAATAACTACCAGCGACTCGCTGGAGGCGTGTACTGGTCGGTATTGTGGCGATCTTGTTGGCTGGCTTTGCTGACAACTGCTGCTTGCTTGCTGGTTGGCTATCCGCTTGCTTTCTTCATCGCGACTCGTCCCCAACCTTGGCGCAGTGTCTGTCTCTTATTGGTTATCGTTCCTTTCTGGACTAACTTTCTGGTGCGTACTTATGCTTGGATGGTTTTGCTGCGTACCGAAGGGGTTATTAATACTCTTCTCCAGGGTTTGCATCTCATCGATAAACCCTTAACGCTTTTGTTTACGCCCTTTGCCGTTGGCATAGGGTTAATTTACGGCTATCTTCCTTTCATGGTTTTGCCTTTGTACGCCACCATCGAACGCTTTAACTTCTCTTTGATAGAAGCTGCCCACGATCTCGGCGCTGGCGATGGGCGTACCTTCTGGCGGGTAATACTCCCCTTAACTCAGCGAGGCATCCTCGCAGGTTCACTACTCGTTTTTATTCCGTCGGTAGGGGCTTTTATTACCCCCGATATCTTGGGCGGTGCGAAAACGCTGATGATCGGCAATCTCATTCAAAATCAATTTCTCAAAGCCCGCGATTGGCCCTTCGGTTCTACCCTGTCTATTTTGATGATGGCAGTAATCATGATTCCGATACTCATCTATCTCCGCACGAGTGAGAAAGAAGCTAGTTAAGTGTAAGCTTTCTCTCTAATTCATGTAGGGTTAAATTATGAGCGATCGCAAGAGAAAATTTGATTTATTCATTCGGAAAATCGGACGAGTAGGACTGTGGTTCAATGCTTTTTTAGGCTTTGCTTTTCTCTACATTCCGATTTTAATTCTAGTCATTTATTCTTTTAATTCATCGCGTTTTAATGCAGTTTGGCGAGGGTTTACCCTAAATTGGTATCGCAGTTTATTAACGGGAGTAACCGACGGCAGGGCACAAATTACAGATATCATGATTTGGGATGCCGTTAGTAATAGTCTTTTAGTTGCCGCAATTTCTACGGTCATTGCCACCTTTTTAGGAACTATGCTAGCCCTAGCATTGGAACGCTTTCGCTTTCGCGGGCGAACGGCTTTAGAAGGTTTGGTTTTGCTGCCCATTATTATTCCCGATATTGCCATGGGCATTTCTTTATTAGTGTTTTTCAGTCTGGTTTTTCAATTATTAGAAAATCTAACGGGAATTCGTTTAGTACTGGGATTACCTACCATTATCATCAGTCATATTGCTTTTAATATCTCATTTGTTGTCGTAACGGTCAGGGCAAAAATTGCAGAATTAGAACCCTCCGTAGAAGAAGCTGCCTGGGATTTAGGAGCCAATGAATGGCAAACCATGCGGCGCGTTATTTTACCCTTAATTGCCCCCGGTATTTTGAGCGCGGCTTTATTAGCATTTACCCTATCTTTAGACGATTTCGCGATCGCCTTTTTTACTGCCGGCGTGGGCGCAACAACGTTACCTTTATACGTCTATGGCATGATCAAGTTTGCCGTCACTCCTGCGATTAATGCAGTATCCACCTTGATTTTATTGGCCTCTTTAATTTTGGTAGTTTCTTCTTTAGCTTTACAACGGCGTTGATAGATAAATTCTAGAAAAGTCTAACAGCGCGATCGCGCTTGGCTTTCCATAGAAAGATTCTTATCACATCCATAAGCAGATCTTCTGTAGCTATCTACTCTAGTTAAGAACCAGACAACGATATACTAGGCATTGAGAAAAGTCTTGACAAGATACTAATCGGGTTAACTGAGTAACTAACTGTATTAAAGCTCTATTATCTAAGCAAGCATGAACCCAGGAATTGACCTACAAGGAAGTTTTATCAAATCTCTCATAGACTTAGGAGTCCCTGCTGGTGTTGCTAAAGCCATCTGGATGCCCCTACCGATGTTTTTAATGATTATCGGGGCAACGGTAGGGGTTTTAGTAGCCGTTTGGTTAGAGAGAAAAATCTCTGCTGCCGCCCAACAGCGCATCGGTCCCGAATACGCCGGACCGCTAGGCGTCTTGCAACCCGTAGCAGACGGGATTAAGTTAGTGTTTAAAGAGGATGTCATCCCGGCTAAATCCGATCCCTTGTTATTCACCATGGGACCCGTTTTGGTGGTTCTTCCCGTATTTCTGTCCTACCTAATCGTACCGTTCGGACAGAATTTGGTGATTACCGACCTCAACGTGGGCATATTCCTGTGGATTGCTCTGTCGAGCATCGTTCCCATCGGTTTGCTGATGTCTGGCTATGCCTCCAATAACAAATACTCCCTCTTAGGGGGATTGAGAGCAGCTGCCCAGTCAATCAGTTATGAAATTCCCCTCGCCCTGTCGGTATTAGCGATCGCTATGATGTCGAACAGTCTCAGCACCATCGACATCGTGGAACAGCAATCGGGCTATGGAATTCTCGGCTGGAATATTTGGCGACAGCCTATCGGGTTTATCATCTTCTGGATTGCTGCTTTGGCAGAATGCGAACGCTTGCCCTTCGATCTCCCCGAAGCTGAAGAAGAATTGGTCGCTGGCTATCAAACCGAATACGCAGGCATGAAATTCGGTCTATTTTACGTAGGTTCTTACGTAAACCTCGTTCTCTCTGCACTGGTCTTCGCCATTCTCTATCTTGGCGGTTGGGAATTTCCCATTTCCCTCGATCGCTTGGCAAGTTGGTTGGGAGTCAGCGAAACCAGTTCCTGGTTGCAGATCGTTACGGCCTCTCTGGGAATTACCATGACGGTGCTCAAAGCCTATTTCCTGATTTTCCTCGCCATTCTAATGCGTTGGACGGTTCCCCGCGTTCGCATCGACCAACTCCTCAATTTAGGTTGGAAGTTTCTCCTGCCAGTTTCTCTAGCTAATTTACTTTTGACAGCTGCCCTCAAACTCGCCTTTCCCTTTGCGTTTGGAGGGTAGATCGAGAATTCAGCGATCGATAACAAAGGACAAACGATATGTTCAACCAAATCCTCAAACAAGTCCAGGCATATGCCAAAGAAAGCGTGCAAGCGGCAAAATACATCGGCGAAGGGCTTTCTGTCACTTTCGACCACATGCGTCGCCGCCCGGTAACCGTTCAGTATCCCTATGAGAAACTGATTCCTTCAGAACGCTTTCGCGGCAGAATCCACTTTGAATTCGACAAGTGCATCTCCTGCGAAGTCTGTGTTCGAGTTTGCCCGATCAACCTTCCCGTAGTAGATTGGGAATTCGACAAGAACGTCAAGAAGAAGAAGCTCAAGCACTACAGCATCGATTTTGGCGTTTGTATCTTCTGCGGCAACTGCGTGGAATACTGCCCCACCAATTGCCTCTCCATGACAGAAGAATACGAACTCGCTTCCTACGATCGCCACGAACTCAACTACGATAACGTGGCTCTCGGACGCTTGCCATATAAAGTCACCCAAGATCCGATGGTAACTCCTCTACGAGAGTTGGCATATCTGCCTAAAGGAGTCCTCGAACCTCACGATTTACCTTCGGGAAGTCAAAGACCGGGCAAGCGCCCAGAGGAAATCGTTAAAGAGATGGAATCTAACAAAGAAGGTGTGAGTTAATCGTAGATTTGTTGGTGGTTAGGGGTTAGTTCCAGACGCGAAATTTTAGCTCTATATAGCCCAATAACCAACAACAATCGTCCCACTAAGGAGAATAAAAGACTGTGAATCTAGCTGAAGGCGTTCAAATTGTTTCGTTTGGTCTGTTGTCTGTGATGATGCTTGGCGCTGCTTTGGGTGTAGTGCTTTTATCCAATATCGTCTATTCAGCCTTTTTATTAGCAGGCGTATTCATTAGCATCGCTGGGATCTATATCCTGCTCAATGCCGATTTTGTAGCAGCCGCACAAATTTTGATCTATGTCGGCGCTATTAACGTGCTGATTATCTTTGCTATCATGCTGGTCAACAAGCGCGAAGAGTTTATTGCCGTCCCCAGACGTTGGATTCGCCAGGGAGCAACAGCGCTAGTTTGTCTTGGTTTATTTGCGCTGCTGGCGACAATGGTGTTAGTGACTCCTTGGTCGATAGCTGGCACTTCGCCTGCCGCAGTTGAAAGTACGATCGTAGAAATTGGCAAGCATTTCTTCAGCGATTTCTTATTGCCCTTCGAGCTGGCTTCGGTATTGTTGTTGATGGCAATGGTCGGCGCAATTATTCTCGCCCGTCGCGATATAATTCCAGAACCTCAAGAACCCACGACAACCCCTTTAACATTACCCGAACGTCCCCGCGAAGTAGCTTCATTAGGTAGCAAGTCTTCGGAATTATAAATGATGAATTCTCAAAGAAGGCTGACGAAGTATCGATAACCATTGAAAGAGGATTTATGCAACTGCAACTGGAATATTGTTTGCTATTAGCTGCTGCGCTTTTCTGTATCGGGATTTATGGTTTGATTACCAGCCGAAATGCAGTACGAGTTCTTATGTCCATCGAGTTGCTGCTCAATTCAGTGAATCTGAATTTGATGGGCTTCTCTAATTTCTTAGATCCTACAGGAATCAAGGGTCAAGTTTTTACTATCTTTGTGATTACGGTTGCCGCAGCAGAAGCAGCAGTCGGTTTGGCAATTGTACTGGCGATTTATCGCAACCGCGAGACGATCGACATGGAGCAATTTAACATGCTCAAGTGGTAAGAGAAAGGTAAAGGGTAAAAGGAAAAAGGCAAAAGTAAATTTTTTTCTTTTTCAGGAAGTCAGAGGAGGCTCCGCCGTGAGACGGCGGAGGATCTCTAACTTTTTCCTGATAAAAAATACCGCCAACTTTTGGTAAAGAGGCGGTTTTTTGTTGCTTGATGGTGTTAAAGCAATTAATTATTTAAAAGGCAATAAACTCTACAGAGAAGAGCCTAAACCAGCGTAGGCACCGTAGAAGAAAAGACCTACAACAGCAATGACACCCAAACCAGCTATAGTGGCAACAACCCAAAGGGGAATACGTCCTTCTGCAAACATAATTTTAACCTCCTATTTTTCTCCGATCGAAACTTCAATTATTATCCAATAATTAGTTGAAGAAATAACTGGAGAATAGGATACCAAGGACTGCAATCAGTAACAAACCCAAGTATAGAGAAGTCCGATTAAGCTCTACTGGTTGTCTGTTGGGATTTGGATTTCTCTCCATGACTTTCTCCTATCTTTGGATAAATTGCATGGCGGCGATCGCGCCTAAAAAGAATACAGTGGGAACGGCCAGAGTATGAACGGCTAGCCATCTCACCGTAAAAATCGGATAAGAAACAGGTTGATTGGTAGGAGTCCGACTTGTCATAATTTCCATCCTTGTTTTATAACTACTTAATTATTAAACTGCTCGATTTCCTGCTTGGCTTTAAAGCGATCGGTGATAATCGGTAATTCTTGACGCTCTTGCGTAAAATACTCATCGGGACGGGGTGTTCCGAAAACATCATAGGCTAGTCCCGTTTGGACGAATAACCAGCCTGCAATAAACAACATCGGGATGGTGATGCTGTGAATTACCCAGTAACGAACGCTAGTAATAATGTCCGAAAACGGACGTTCTCCAGTGCTACCAGACATTGAAATTTTTCCTCCTATTGTTATCGTTTCAATTCTATAGTTTATACGATCCAAAACCGCCGATCGCGCTAACAGCTATAGCCTAATTTTAAGCTGTTTCTGCTGGCGGCTCATATCTAAGTAAAACACCTTTTTGACCCAGAATAAATCCTTTCTCAGGGGTTACAAAGACAATTTTATAAAAGTTAGAGGGAGTATCCTCTATTTCTCTATCTTTTTGCCAAGTTTTCCCACGATCGAAGCTTACCAGCACATTGCCGCTACCGCCACTCACCCAAATTTCTTCGGGGGTTCTGTATGCTAAATCCAATAAGCCCCAACTGGTTGAGGGTTCGGGATAGATAACTTCTCCCCATTCCTCGTCTTGACCGTCAGTGCTACCGAACTGAATTTGACCGCCGCGAGCCAGCAACCACAGCCCTCCGTCCTTGCTATATCCCATTGTCTGCAATCTGCGAGAAGAGGTGCGATTGTGAGGAGTCCATTCCGTTTGTCCCGGTTCCCAAGTTGAATAGAAGTTTCCTCTGGCGGAAACAGCAACGTATTTACCATCAGCAGAACGAGCGATCGTCCGGGCGACCCCCACCGCACCTTCGACTAAAGCTTGCCAGGTACGACCGCCATTGCTAGTTTTATAAATCGCTCCCAGGTCTGTCACCATTTCTGCTGTTTTAGAACCCAGTGCAACAATACCATTTGGCGCACCCGGTAACTTTTCGCTTAAGGGAATACGCGACCAGGATTGACCGCCGTCCTCGGTGTGCAGCAAAATAGAGGGTTTTCCAGTAATCCAGCCTTCTTGTCCGTTAAAGCTGACAGCTGTAAAGCTGGCTTTTTCTTCTCCCAAGTCTAGTTTTTTCTCTTGCCAGGTTTTGCCTCCATCAGTTGTTTCAAACAGGGCTGCCTGAGAACCGACCAACCAGCCATGATTTGGGTCGTCGGTAAAAGCTAGATCGGCAAAAGTCGATTCGGTTTCTAACTGGATAACTGACCAGGGATTGTAACTGGTAGAAGGAACGGTACTACAACTGATACAAAATAAGGAAAACGCAATTAATATGAAGATTTGTTTCAGCTTTCTCATGAATATGTTCATATCTTAGTCGATAACAGCTAGGAATCGATTGATTGGTTTCTCCCCGGCTAAAATTGTTCGGTAAGATTGCATTTAATGCGAAAAATAGGGATATCAATTAAAGGGAGTTGGCAGCGATACTTGGTTCGAGCCTAATTTAAACCGTATAGGCTTAAGAAAAATAAGAAGGCTAAGGCTAGTCCTCCGAAAATCAAAATATTTTTTTGTCCTGGGGTCAAACGGTTAACACCAAAACCGTAATTGAGATTTTCCTGGAATCCAGAGGGAGCATTTCTGGCTCCAATGTTGACAAAAGCAGAACGGCTTGCCCCACAGACCGGACAGCGCCAATCGGCGGGCAATTGCTCAAATGGCGTTCCGGCAGGAGTGTTACTTTTACTATCTCCCTTATCTGGCTCGTAAACGTAGCCGCAAGCACGGCATTCATAGCTTGCTAGAGCTTGCTCTGCCAGCGTTTTCTCTACAGGTCGATCGCTCATTGCTAGTACTAAGCAAATCTTAAAATGTCTGTAACAAATTATCGCATATAATCTAACTTTCTTATCTTACTAGGGATTGGTCAGTTGTCATTGGTTATTGGTTATTTGTTAATTGTCTCTCCTTCTCCTAACTCTCCCCGTCTCCTGAGAAGTCTCACTCCTCAAACAAACCGCTAAGGCGCTCCACCTCATTCTGAGCCGTGTAAATCGGCGCTCCTGCCAGAATTCCAGTCACGTTGCGGAATGGTTTGCCAATATGCATGCCTCGGTTGTCGATCGCAAACTCGCGAATATCCTTATCGTGCATTGAGCCGCGCATTTTGAGTACCGTAATGCCCCGGCGCATTTCTCCATACATTTCCACATAACGCAGCAGGATAATCGAGTCGGTAATAGTAGAAATGTGTGCCTCTGTAATCGAAGAACCGCCTAAAAGCGTTGGGGTGGTGGACGTAAACAGTCCGCCGATTTCTTTCTGTTTGATAAATGAAGTCAGACCGATAATAAATTCCCGAAAGCTTTTGAGAGTGGAAACCCTCTCCAATGCCGAGAGACTGTCTACTGCAACGCGATTGGGTTTAAATTCTTCGATGATCTCCTTCATGGCGATTAAATGATTCTCCAGGGTGGTCGTTTCGGGATAGCGACAGACAACTTTCAACTTGCCTTCGCGTTCCATCCGCTCGAAATCGACACCCCAACCGATCGCGTTTCTAAACAATTGCTCTCGGCTTTCCTCAAAAGCAAAAATGAGGCACCTTTCCGCACTGTTGGCGCCACCTGCCATAAATTCTGTCACCATTAAGGTTTTGCCCGTTCCCGTCGCTCCCGAGACGAGGATGATCGAGTCGCGGAAAAATCCGCCGCCGCACATTCTATCTAATTCTTCGCTACCGGAAGTAATACGGATGTTGGATGATTTCTGTTCGAGTTCGATCGCCGCTAGCGGAATGATCGTAATTCCCCGGTTGCGAATCACGGTGAAAGGAAATTCCCCCTTTTGGTGGTCGGTTCCCCGATACTTAAGAATTTCGATAGTTCGACGGCGCTTTTCATCGGCCAGAACGTTGCGCAAAATAACCACGTTATCTGCGACGAATTCCTCGACTCCAAAGCGGCTGATTTCGCCGTATTCTTGGGTTCTCTCTGCGGTCATGACAGCAGTAATCTCCAATTCCCGCAGTGCCGATGCCAGCCTGAACAAATCGCTGCGAACTTGAGCGCTATCGGCTAAGTGGCTGAAAATCGCGCCGAGAGAGTCTAGCGAGATTCGTTGGGCATTGTACTTGCGGATGGCAAACTCGATCCGCGCAATTAAAGCGCCGAGGTCATATTCGCCGCTGACCATCGGACGTTCCCCCGGTTGGGGCGAGGCATCGACAAACACCCATTTTCCTTCTTCTTCCCATTTTTGAATATCCCAGCCGAAGCCGAGCATATTTCTTCGTAGTGCCTTTGGGGGTTCTTCAAAGGTGACGAAAACGCCATTTTCTCCGCGCACGATCCCTTCTACGAGAAACTGACAAGCAAAAACTGTTTTGGCACTTCCCGCTGTTCCTGCTACTAAAGTTCCCCGACCTTTGGGAAGTCCCCCCTGAGAGAGAAAATCGAATCCTGGAATCCCTGTTTCTAATTTCTCGATAAACTCCCGTCCGTTGTTTTGACTCATTAGTTTCCTAAATAGCGATCGCTTATTAATTCTCCGTGCATTTTCTTCTCCTCGTCAATCCAATTCGCAATTCGCAATTGCCAATTCGCAATTAGTCCCCCATGCCTAAAGACAGTTGCTCAAAATCAAGTCTCATTTCATCTCCAACTCTTTCGGCAGCAGATCGAGTCCGAGAAGAACTTTTTGAGTATTCGACATATCGCCGATGATGCGTTGTAGCGGCGGGGGAAGTTGTTTGATCAGGGTAGGAGTAACCAGAATTTTTTCGGCTTCTGCCATGTGGGGCTGTTCCAAAACATCGATAATCTCGATCGCGTACTGGTCGGCGAGTTCTTCGTGACAGATGCGAAATAAATTGGCGATCGCTCGCTGGGATTTGGGGGAGTTTCCGGTAATATATAACTTCAGAACGTATTTGCTCATGACTCATTTTCCTGTTCGAGCTGGGGAGAAAATTTAATATTGCTCAAGCCGATATAGTATTTTCGATAAAACGAGGTTAGATACCCCATTAGTTCTAAAATCATCAAGCGTCCTTCAGAAACGTAAGCCTGAGCTTTAGCCAGAGTAACGTCTTGATTTTTTTCCCTCAATGTTTTCGTGTGAATGTCTACAACATCTCTGGGACTAGCTTTGAGGAAGCCCAACTTATCAGCTAGGGCACGCAAGCGATCGGAGATGTTATGTTCGACTTTATAGGCGCGTTCTTCTAGGGCGAGATCGAGCAATTTCCCATAGGTTTGTACGAGTTCTTCAAATATATCTGGTACGCTTTCTCGCAAGGTTTCCGAACCAAACATGCGAGCCGTAATACTGGTATTGGTCGAGTTGGCTCGCCGTTCGAGTTGTTGAAATTCTAATTCTTGTTCTTTTTGTTGTTGCAGGAGTTCTAGTTTGGCGAGATATTCCTGTCTTTCAATGGCTAGGCGAATTTCGTAGACCAGAAAACTACGATCGAGAGTTTTGGTATGCAAATAGCCATCCGCACCTAACTGAAAGGCTTTAACGACCAAAGTTTCATCTTCGCTGTCGGCTTGGACGATAACTGGCACTTTAGGATATCGATCTCTAATCGCTATCAGCGAATTGATTCCTTTACTATCGGGCAGCATTAAATTGAGTAAGATGACATCAAAGACTTCTTTAGCCAAGTATTCAATGCCTTGGGAAAGACTCTGGGCATCAGTCAGGGTAAAGAACAATCCCTCAGCCAAAGAGCTGCCCTCAGATTCTAACAGCAATCTCTCAATCAGCTTAATGCGATCGCAATTCTCTTCTATCAACAGGATTTTACAGAGATTACCGGGCATGCTCTGCTAGTTACCTCGCTACATAGGGACTAATGCTAATTTCGCCTATTTTTTATGGTAAACTGATTTTTTAGAGAGATTGCGATCGAGCCAAAAATCAATTTTTTTGTCAGCATATTTTTTGCCATTAATAAGTCAATAAAAATACAATAGAGATAGCGATCGGATTTTACAAATGTAGGATTCTAATTATTACAGGCGATCGCGGTCAGCCATAAGCGATCGAACGATAGGATATGACACAAAAAAGAATTTTAATTGTCGGTGGCGTAGCTGGGGGAGCCTCTTGTGCAGCTCGTTCTCGCCGTTTATCCGAAGAAGCAGAAATTGTTATTTTTGAGCGAGGATCTTTTGTTTCATTTGCCAATTGTGGCTTGCCTTACTATGTAGGAAATGTCATTGCTGAAGAAAAGAAATTGTTGGTAGCTACTACCGATCTATTTAAGCAGCGTTTTAATATTGAAGTCCGAATTAAAAATGAAGTCTTAAGCATCGATCGCCAAAACAAAAAAATTACAGTTAAAAACCTGACAACCAACGAAATTTATCAAGAACGATACGATGCTTTAGTATTAGCGCCGGGAGCTTCTCCGATTCGTCCGCCGCTACCAGGGATCGACCTGCCAGGAATTTTTGCCCTACGTACCATCCCCGACAGTCGTCGCATTCGCGATTGGATTGCCGAACGTCAAGTCAAACAAGCTGTCGTCGTTGGCGGTGGCTTTATTGGCTTAGAAATGACAGAAAACCTCGTCCATCGAGGCATTGCCGTGACGTTACTAGAAATGACATCTCAAGTCATACCAATCCTCGATCGAGAAATGGTCATTCCCGTACAAGAGCGCCTGAGAGCGCATGGGGTTCAGTTATGTTTGGAAAAGGAAGTAACGCAATTCGAGCAACAGGAAAATAATATTCTCGTCTCGACGCGATCGGGCAATCGGTATCCCGCTCAGTTAGTAATTATTGCACTTGGCGTGCGTCCGGAAAGCAAACTGGCTATAGAGGCTGGATTAGAAATAGGAGATAAAGGCGGAATTCGCGTCAACGAACAAATGCGTACTTCTGACGAGTCTATTTGGGCAGTTGGAGACGCAGTAGAGGTACGAGACTATGTTACTAAGGAATGGACCCTAATCGCCCTTGCCGGACCAGCGAACCGCCAGGGAAGGATTGCAGCCGATGCAATTGCAGGTCGAAGTTCTACCTTTCGGGGCGTGCAAGGTACTGCCGTCTGCGGGATCTTTGGGTTAACCGTTGCTAATACGGGAGCTAGCGAGAAAACTCTCAAACGGCTAAAAATGCCCTATGAGAAAATTTGCCTCCATCCCGGTCATCACGTCAGCTATTTTCCAGGTGCGAAACCGATTGACCTGAAATTGCTTTTTTCTCCCAAAGACGGGCGAATTTTAGGAGCGCAAGCAGTGGGAGAAGAAGGAGTAGAAAAACGCATTGATGTTATATCAATGGCGATTCAGCGTCACTCTACCGTCTTCGATCTAGAAGAAGCCGAATTGTGCTACGCACCCCAATTTGGTGCAGCAAAAGATCCCGTTAATTTTGCTGGCATGATAGCCGCTAATGCCTTGCGAGGGGATGCTCCGATCGCTCAATGGGATGGCTCAGATTTGACCGAAAGCGTATTAGTAGACGTGCGAGAAGTGGGAGAATTTGAAGCAGGTCACGTCCCCGGAGCAATTAATGTTCCTTTGAGTCAGTTACGCGATCGCCTCCACGAACTCCCAAAAGATAAAAAAATTTTAGTTTATTGCCAAGTCGGTCAACGCGCCTACTACGCTACTCGTATCTTACGATTAAATGGGTTTAATGCCTCCAATCTGACAGGAGGATATAAAACTTGGAAAAGTTACTAAATCCTTACCCGTGTTTCATTGATTTAAGAATTCCTGGAATTGCGATCGCCTCCACGAACTGTCTAAAAATAAAGAATTCTGGTTGATTACCAAATCGGTTAACGCCCTAACTGCGCTACTTGCAGCTTAAGATTAGATGGGTTTTATGCTTCCAATCTCAGCGGAGAATATAAAACTTAGAAGAGTTACCATTTTATGTAGTACATCTTGCAGAGAGATCGGGGATGGGGAAGTAGGGAAACGACTAACCATTAACTAATAGCTGTTAACTAATAACTATTTATGGTACAAACTTCGCCAAAAGCTGAGGAAACGACAACAATTGCAACTTCCCTAGAAACCGCTACGCTGGACGTGACGGGAATGAAATGTGCTGGCTGCGTTAAAGCCGTAGAACGGCAACTTACTCAAAATCCGGGAGTGGTTTCTGCGTGCGTCAATCTCGTGACTGAAGTAGCTGTCGTCCAGTACGTTCCAGGAGCCATTCAACCGGAGAAATTAGCCCAAAAGCTGACTGAAACGGGTTTTCCCTCGCAATTGCGTTCCTCGGCGGCAGGAAGAACCAGTGAATTAGCTGCAAGTGCGGTAGAACGGCGGCAGCAGGAAGTAAAGCAACAGATCCGGAACTTAGCGATCGCGGCGACTTTATTAATTTTCTCTAGCCTTGGGCATCTAGACCATATTGGCGGTCCGAAGATTCCCTTCTTTAGCAATATTTGGTTTCATTGGGCGCTAGCAACCCTTGCATTACTATTTCCGGGGCGTTCCCTGCTAATTGATGGCTGGCGAAGCCTTTGGCACGGAATGCCCAATATGAATACCCTGGTTGGGTTGGGAACGTTTAGCGCTTATCTGGCAAGTTGCATTGCGCTTCTGTTTCCCCAATTGGGATGGGAATGCTTTTTTGACGAACCCGTCATGCTGCTAGGATTTATCTTCCTGGGGCGCACCCTAGAAGCAAGAGCCAGAATTCGCGCTCGTTCTGCCCTAGAAGCCCTCGTTGCCCTACAACCGCCCGTTGCCCGTTTGATTGGCGATCCCAATAGCGCAGATCCGTCGGGGATTGAAATTCCAGTCGAGCAAGTGCGCGTGGGAGAAAGGGTTTGGGTATTGCCGGGAGAAAAAATACCCGTCGATGGGGAAATTGTCGCGGGTCAATGTTCGGTGGATGAGTCGATGCTGACGGGAGAATCGCTACCCGTGGCAAAACAAGAAGGCGATACGGTAACGGCAGGAACGCTAAACCAGTCGGGCGCGATCGCGATTAAAGCCACCCGCATCGGCAAAGACACCACCCTAGCCAAGATTATCGCTTCGGTAGAAGACGCGCAAACCCGCAAAGCCCCCGTCCAACAGCTAGCCGATACCGTGGCGGGATATTTTGCCTACGGCGTGATGGCAGTCGCCTCGCTAACTTTTCTATTTTGGGATCTCATTGGCACGAAACTCTATCCAGAAGTTCTCATGGCGGGAATATCTCATGACATGGGGCATGAGATGGTCGTGTCGCCTTCTCCTTTGCTCTTGAGTTTAAAACTTGCGATCGCTGTATTAGTCATTGCTTGTCCCTGCGCTTTGGGATTGGCTACGCCAACGGCGATCCTAGTCGGGACTGGCATTGGTGCCGAACGCGGATTGTTAATCAAAGGCGGGGATATTTTAGAAAAAGTTCATCAGTTAGACGCGATGGTCTTTGATAAAACGGGAACGCTAACTATCGGTCATCCTACCGTTACCGATTGCCTCCCCCTGACAGAGATTAATGAAGACCGTCTCTTGCAACTCGCCGCAACAGTAGAAAGCGGCACCAATCATCCTCTCGCCACGGCAATCATTGAGGAAGCCCAAAAACGAGAATTACCTTTCTTAGAAGCTAAAGACTTTTATACCGAAGCTGGACTGGGCATATCTGCTAGCGTTGGCACAGAAGAGGTTTTACTGGGCAATGAAGCTTGGATGAGCGATCGCGGCGTAGCAATCGACGAACTAGCCCAGATGCAGGCGCGATCGCTGGCAGAAGCAGGCAAAACCGTTGTTTACCTCGCCATTGCCGGGAAGGTCGCTGGAGTTCTTGCCCTTCAAGATCCCCTGCGCCCCGATGCCAAGGAAACTGTAGAACGCCTTCAGCAATTGGGATTGCAAGTTATCCTAGTAACTGGCGATCGCCCAGACGTTGCCAATGCGATCGCGCAACAAGTCGGTATTACTCAAGTCTTTGCCGCCGTTCGTCCCCAACAGAAGGCAGAAATTATTAAATCCCTGCAAATGGGAGATCGGAAGTCGGAACTCAGAAGTCGGAATTCGGAAGTTAGAAAGCACGGGAATCAGGGGACAAGGGGGAGTGGGGAGAGTGGGGGGACTCCGAAGAAATTCATCCAAAATCCTTTCATCCCCAATCCAAAATCCGCCGTTCTCCTTGAAGCGGTTCAAGGAGCGTGCGGCGGCTTCGCCAAAATCTGCGGAACGCAGTCGCCGCACGCCGCTGGAATTGACGAAGTGCAAGCAGGCTCCGCCGTCAGAAGGCGGAGTACCTTGCACTTCCAGCACAACGGCGACCAAAATCCAAAATCCAAGATTATTGCCATGATTGGAGATGGAATCAACGATGCTCCAGCTTTAGCACAGGCAGATATCGGAATTTCTTTGCACGGAGGAACAGACGTTGCGATCGAAACGGCGGGCATTGTTTTGATGCGAGAACAATTGCTCGATGTAGTGGAAGCCATTCAACTTAGCCTGGCTACGTTTAATAAAATTCGCCAAAATCTGTTTTGGGCTTTGGGATATAATACTCTTGCCATTCCTGTTGCTGCTGGCATTTTGCTTCCCGGTTTTGGGTTACTGTTGAGTCCGGCATTAGCCGGGGCGCTAATGGCATTTAGCTCCGTCACAGTCGTGACTAATTCTCTTCTGTTGCGTCGTCAATTCAAAATCCAAACGTGAATTATCTACGAATCAAACTAGCTATTCGCCTTGGTATTGCCAATCTTAAATCCCACAATCGCAATGCATAGAATTTAGGATAGCGTGATGACTGGTAAGCCTGCACTCCCTCAAAAAGAACATTTTCTCGTTATTGAAGACGATAAAGGGAGACAAGAAGTCCTTTTAAGATACCCGGTTTATTCATTGGGCAGGTCGCAACATTGCGATATTCGCCTGCGTTCTCAATTTGTCTCGCGCCACCACGCCACTCTGTTCAAATTCGATCTCGACAACGGTTCTAGTTACTATCGCATTATCGATGGAGATTCAGAAGGAAAGGCAAGCGCCAATGGAATGTTAGTCAACGGTCGCAAAGTCACTGTTTGCGATCTCAAAGATGGAGACGAGGTGGTCTTTGGACCGCAAGTAGTGGCTGTTTATCATTATCGGCAACGAGATGAATTTCCTACGGCTTCCAATAACGACCCTTTCGATATCACCTTGATCAATCCCGCCATGATGGACAATGATGAAGAGGCGCTCGATACAGAAAAAGGAACAGAAGGAAGAAGATAGTCGCTTAACTGGTTACATTTTCTATTAATTTCCATTGCGGATTGTCAGCGATCGCCTGTTGGATGAGAACAAACAGTTGCCGACAGCGATTGTTTAGCTGTAATGGAAGTTCATCATTCTTAACAACTAAATTCACCTGTACCTCATCATCAATAGCAGTCGTGCTGTCAATGAGTACCTCTACCGTCACCAACTTAGAAAAACTGATTTGACCGAGAAATTCGCGTGCCATTATATAATCGACCGCCTGATAAATCACCTCAAAATGACAAGCTTGCAGAGTTTCGATCATTAGGGGTTGCAGTTTTTCCAGATCGACCTTGAAGCGATAGGAGCAGGTATAGCGAGCCATAATTACAATTAGCTAAAAATTCTGACTGTTAGACCCCTTCATTTTGGATCGATGAACTATTTTTCTCAACTCGTAAGTCAAAGCCAAGCCGTTGAGTTGCTACAGGAGGCGATCGCGCGTAATCGCATCGCCCCAGCCTATTTATTTGCCGGTCCTTCAGGGGTAGGACGATCTCTGGCTGCCAAATGTTTCAGTCAATGGTTGCTGAGTCTCGATCTCTCGCCCGAAAAAAATGCAATGGCTCAAAAACGTGCTTTAGCTGGCAATCATCCCGATTTATTATGGGTGGAGGCAACCTATCAGCATCAAGGACAATTATTGACGGCAAAAGAAGCTGCTGCCGCAGGACTCAAGCGCAAAGCCGCCCCTCAAATTCGCATCGAGCAAATTCGAGATATCGCCCAATTTCTCAATCGTCCTCCCATAGAAGCTTCTCGTTTGCTAGTCGTTATAGAAGAGGCTCAGGCGATGACAGAAGCGGCGGCTAATGCCTTGCTCAAGACCCTAGAAGAACCCGGACGAGCTACCATCATTTTAATTGCTCCCAACACCGATGTCCTATTGCCGACCATCGTTTCTCGCTGTCAGAAAATTCCATTTTATCGACTCTCGCCAGAACAAATGGAAGAAGTTCTGCGTCGCAATGGTCATGAAGCGATTCTAACTTATCCAGAAATTCTCGCGATCGCTCAAGGAAGTCCAGGAGAAGCGATCGCTGCCTTCGCTCAACTGCAAGCCATTCCAGAAGCCTTGCGCCAACAGCTCAGTCAGTTGCCAGACAGTCCGCTCAGCGCCCTAGAACTAGCCAAAACTATCGATCGCGAGTTAGACACGCAAGCTCAAATTTGGCTGATCGACTATCTTCAATATATCTATTGGCAAAATTGGCGACAACAAAATTTACTTGAGTTGCTAGAGAAAGCGCGTCAATACCTTCTCAATTACGTTCAACCTAGATTGGTGTGGGAATGTACGCTCCTGGAGATGATACTTTGACAGCATCAACGCCTAGAACTTTAGTTCTAGGCGTTAATGCCAACTCGATTAAAATCGACTGAAATTTCTATCGGGTCTTTTTTAGAAAAAGTATAAGCCAATTATAAGTATAACGACACGATTATTTCCTAAATGGTAGTATGAGCGTCTCGCTCACGCGCGCGTAAGATTTAATTAAGACAACTTACTTAACTCCCATCGTTTATGAAATATCACGTCATTTACGACGGCAATTGCAATCTTTGCGTTACCTTTACTCAACTGCTAGAACAATTCGATCGCGGGACAATTTTTGATTACACTCCTATGCAAGATGATGCTACTTTGCAACGATTTGGCATTACTCCTGATGACTGCCAGATGGGAATGATCTTAGTTGATGCAAAAAATTCAGAATCTCGGTGGCAAGGCAGCGATGCAGTAGAAGAAATTACTCGTTTGCTGCCCATGGGAGAGGCATTTATTGCAGCATACCGCGCCTTGCCCGGTGTAAAATGGCTCGGCGATCGCACTTACGAACAAGTTCGAGACAATCGCTATCAGTGGTTCGGAAAACGAGACTCTACTTACTATTCAGCTTATCCGATTGGTTGCTCGGTTATATCAAATCCGGTTGAACGACCACAATAACAAGTCCCGCTCGCGACTCCTGTTGGTCGTACTACATATTATGACTAATTAAACGGATTTGATATTACCCAAAATCGCCAGGATGCGAGCTAGTGCCAGACGAGCGATCGCAATCTTTTTCTTAGTTACCATCTTATTGGGATGTAGGATCGATGAAAAACCTGTATATTCTAATCCTATCGCTGATGGTAACTGGTTTCGTCCTGCGATCGAAACTTCTTGGCAATGGCAGCTTGTAGGAACCGTTAATACAAGCTATAACGTTGAAGTATATGATATCGATTTAATTAATGCATCGCCAGAATTAATTGCTAATCTTCACAGCCAAGGAAAAAAGGTAATTTGTTACTTTTCAGCGGGAACAGTCGAAAATTTTCGACCTGATGCCGCTCGATTTAAACCAATCGAAATTGGTAAAGTATTAGATGATTTCCCTGACGAACGTTGGTTAGATATCCGATCTCCTAATGTTGGTCAGATAATTCTATCTAGATTGGATCTTGCCGTACAAAAACATTGCGATGGCGTGGAACCCGATAATGTTGACGGTTATGTGAATAATACGGGTTTTCATTTAACTTATGAGGAGCAACTCGCGTTCAATCGTTTCATTGCTAACGAAGCTCATAAAAGGGGTTTGTCGGTTGCGCTAAAAAATGATTTAGACCAAATACCAGATTTAGTTTTCTCCTTTGACTTCAGCATTAATGAACAATGCCACGAGTTTAATGAATGTAATTTATTACAACCATTTATCGAGCAAGGAAAACCGATTTTTAACGCCGAATATAATAAAAAATATCTCCGCGATCGCGTTAAGAGAAAGGCTTTATGCAAACGAGCTTTAGCTGCTAATATTCGTACGTTGATTTTACCTAAAAATTTAGATAATTCTTTTCGCTTTAGCTGCAATGAAGAATAAAATTTTAGCTGATTTACATACTGTTTTTTTTAGATAATAGGAAAAAAGAAAGTGAATAAAGTAGATAAAAACTTCTTGCTTTCAGTTCGCGATCGCCACTGTAAAAGATTAGAATTAAAGGGGCAAAAACACCGAATCATTCGATTGAGTTATAGCCTATTGTATTGACGTAAAGGAGATAAAAAGTAACAAGTTCTTTAAAAAGTATAGAATGTGCAAGGTACTCCGCCGTGAGACGGCGGAGTACCCTGCACTTCGTCATGTTGAGCGTAGCGATAGCGAAGCAAAACATCTTATATCGATTCGCAATTTGCAATTATCAGTTTGCCATTAGTCAGCCGCTTTGGGTGTAAAGCTTTTTAATTATTATTACCTATTACTTATTAAACTACAGGCGGCAGTGGCTGCAAATGCTGAGTTGCGATCGCGTTCGTCAACTATACTGGCTATACAATATCGATCCCCAGAAGTCTTAGAAAATTGCTTCAGCAAAGCGTAGCGCTTGCTTCTCTATGCCTCACGGTAAATATCAACCCAAGCAGCTTGGCACCCTTCTAAACATCCTTCGCAGTCATCGTGCTAGCGGGACTTTGTACGTAAAGGCAACGATCGCTCCCGACGCGCGAGCGAGATCTCGCGTTTTGGTTTTTCAGGGCGGCGAAATGACTTACGGCGACTATGGTATCCCCGATCGCTTCTCTTTAGCTAGAAAGCTGACGAAGCAATTTAAGCCCGCCATGAGCGAGATAGCACTCAAGTTTGCCAGAGAAAAAGCCGCCAATTCAACATCGGCAAGGGAACTATTAGAAATCTTGTGCAAGATTCGAGTCTTGAATTGGAAGCAAATCGAATCCTTCGTTCTCGCTCGAACTGCGATCGCGCTAGAGCAAATCTTACCCCATGCCGGACAATTTCAATTCAAGCCAACGGTTGAATTCGACTGAGTAACAATATCTGACAAAATATTTATCGAAGCTCAGCAATCCTGTATTTTTGTATTCGAGCGTGTTTTTTTAAGCGAGGTGGGCTTTGAATACTGTTTTGGTCGTAGAAGATGGCTTGACTGATACAGAGATCGTTAGCCGATATTTGCAGCAAGCAGGCTTTTTTGTTGTCTGTGTCAGAAGTGGGGAAGAGGCACAGCAAAAACTCGAACAACAAAAACCCGATTTGATTCTTTTGGATGTCATATTGCCCGGTCAAAGCGGATTTGAACTGTGTAGAGAACTCAAAACCAATCCCCGCACCAGCCAAATTCCCGTTGTCATGTGCTCGACTAAAAACACGAATGTGGACAAAATGTGGGGAACTATGTTAGGCGCAGATGCTTACCTGGGCAAACCCGTGCGACAAGAGGAGTTGATCGGAATCGTGCGTCAATTTACGAGAACTTAAAAACGTAGGGAAGTGCAATCGACAGAAGAGAAGTTTTTGCAATTTCAGCTAGAAGGAGAAGAATTAGCCCTTCTGCCAGCCGCGATCGCGCCAGAAATTCGCCTAGTTGCAGCCGAGGAAATCTTACCCGTGCCCCATCTTCCCGACTGGGTTTTGGGAATTTATCAGTGGCGCGATGAAATGCTCTGGCTAATCGATCTGAGTTACTTGTTGGGATATGCTCCCCTATCGTGGGAGGGTAAGCATTACGCGATCGTCGTTGAGATCGAAGCGCGCTCCCTGGGATTGGTCGTTCCTAAAGTGCATGGCATTGAGGAGTACGACTGGCAACAACTGCACGATCCTTCAGATGAATTATTCTCACCAGAGTTAATGCCATTTTTACAGGGATTTTTTCTCAAAAACGACCAAGAAATTCTCAAATTGCTGATGGCAAAGAAAATTTTTCTTGCTTGCTCGCAAAAGCTTATCGAATAGATTAAAAATTTCTCTCGCAGCTTCGTAGTTGCGGTAACAGTCAAAAAACGGTATTTGTGGTAAATCTACTCTATTGACTCTAACTCAGGCACGCTCGCAGCCAACCGAGGCAGACGATTCAAGCGCCGGATCGCATCAAGCATTCATAACACACGATAAAAGCCCTAGCCAGTACTGGATCGATACTTGAGGATACCAAGAAGCTCAGAGGACGTACCCATGACAGCTACTCATCAACCAACCCAATTCAGCGAACCCGATCGCAATTTAGATAGCCCTCTTGCCTCAAACGGCTCTCAAATTGACGCTCAGACATCTTTAGCCGCCGTTGCCGCCGTCAAATCCGTTCTAGAAGAGTCTGGCTATTTAGAAAAACCCGAACTCAAAGAACAAGTAGCACAAATCGAGCAACTCGCTCTTTTTTTTCAAGAAAATTTACAAAAAAAATCTTTCGCAACAAGGGAATGGTTTAAGCCAGAGCGCACGATTTTGGCAGAAATTATCGATCGCATTCGTGGAGTTCGAGACTTAAATGAGCTACTCGACCTTACCGTTGCTTCTATGCGCGAGAAAATAGAAGCCGATCGCGTTTTTGTCTATCGCTTTAGTTCTGACGAGCGAGGCAGCGTCTTGGCAGAATCGAGAGTTGCAGGTTGGACTCCCTGTCTTGGCGAAGACCTTCCGGCGATCGCCTTTGGCTTGGAGCGAAGGGGAGACTATTTAACCCAGAAAGCCAGCGCGATCGACGCAGCCTCATCCCAACTCACTCCCTATCAAAGACAATTATTAGAACGATTTCAGATAAAATCCAGTTTGAGCCTGCCGATTTTGGTAGAAGGCGAGGTATGGGGCTTATTGACAGTTCAGCAATGCTCGGCAGGACGCGATTGGCAAGCAGCAGAAATCGAGCTGCTCCACCAAATCTGTCTGGAACTCACCACTAGCCTGCAACGCGAAGCATTTAGCGCTCGACTGCAAGAGCGAATCCAAGAAAATCAACTCCTCGCCAAAGTCCTAGAAAAGATCGGCAAAGTCAAGCAGTCCGATGACTTGAACGCCATCTTAAAGACAGCGACGCAAGAAACAAGATTATTGCTAAAAGCCGATCGCGTGGCAGTTTATCGCTTCGCTCCCGATTGGAGCGGCGAATTTATAGCCGAATCGGTAGCAAATGGCTGGGTTCCTCTGGTTGGCACAAATCCCAGATGGGAAGATACTTACTTGCAAGACACTCAAGGCGGTCGCTTTCGCAGCAACGAAATCTATGTTCTCGATGATATCTATAAAGCCGGACTATCGGCCTGTCATTTAGACCTACTAGAGCAATATCAAGCTAAATCCCATGCGATCGCCCCTATCTTTCAAGGAAAAAACCTCTGGGGATTGCTAGCTGTCTATCAAAACTCCGCTCCCCGAAACTGGCAGGAAACAGAAATCGGCTTTCTCAAACAAATTGCCGCTCAGTTTAGCACCGCACTGCAACAAGTAGAAACCTTCGAGCAACTACGAATCCAAACCAACCAGTTGGCAAAGCTCGTCGAACAAGAACAAGCCGTCTCCAGAGTCATCGCTCGCATCCGTCAATCTCTCGAGCTCGACACCATCTTTAATACGACCGCCAGAGAAGTGCGACTGCTCCTAGAAGCCGATCGCGTAGCGGTTTATCGCTTCAACCCCGACTGGAGCGGAGATTTTGTCGCCGAGTCAGTCGCCAGCGGCTGGATACCGATAATCGGCACTCAAGCGACGCAAAACCTGCTTAGATGGGCAGATCCTTACTTCCAGGAAACTCAAGGCGGTCGCTTTCGCAACAACGAGCCTTTTATCCTCAACGATATTCACAATACCGAGCTGACTCCGTGTCATATAGAAGCCTTGGAGCAATACGAAGCACAATCGTGTATCATCGTCTCAATTTTCGAGGGACAAAAGCTTTGGGGACTGCTAGCCGCCTACCAAAACGAAAAACCCAGACAGTGGCAAATGTCCGAGGTAAATTTTTTGGAAAAAATCGCCGCTCAGTTCGGCACAGCACTGCAACAAGCAGAAATCCTCCAACAGGCGCAAGCCAAATCGGATCGCCTAGCTCAATTGGTCGAGCAAGAGCAAGCCGTTGCCAAAGTCATCGCTCGCATCCGTCAATCGCTCGACCTCGACACCATCTTTAAGACAACCACCAAAGAAGTGCGATCGCTGCTGAATGTCGATCGCGTAGCGGTTTATCGCTTTAATCCCAACTGGAGCGGCGAATTTATCGCCGAGTCAGTCGCTAGCGGCTGGGGTAATTTAGTTGAGGGGCAAGATCGGATTTCCGGCTTGCAGGAGGACATTACCGAGTGCGCTAGCATACAGAGTTTGATTGCCAGCAATGGCAACGAGCGAACCAGTCGGGCACAGTGGACGGATACCTATTTGCAAGACAATCAAGGTGGTCGCTTGCAAAACCGGGAAGCTTATGTTCGAGAAGATATTTACCAGGCCGGGTTTCCTGCCTGTTATCTCGAAACTTTAGAGCAATACAATGTCAAAGCCTATGCGATCGTCCCAGTTTTTCTGGGGCAAAAACTGTGGGGCATGCTGGCAGCGTTTCAAAACTCTGGAACTCGCCCTTGGCAAGAGACAGAAATTAAATTTCTCAAGCAAATTGCCGCTCAGTTCAGCGTTGCCCTGCAACAGGCTGGATACGTCAATACAATTGAGAAACAGTCAGAACAACTCGCCCAAGCGGCAGAACGAGAAAAAAACTTCGTTCGCTTTTTGGTGAAAATCAATCAAAGAATTATCGAGCAAAGCCAGCAAAAACTTGCACTAGAGAGTTTGCTAAAAGCTAGCACTCAGGAATTGCGCAAGCTACTGAAAGTCGATCGCGTGGCGATCTCCCGTTTTACGCCAGATTGGAATCGGGAATTTGTCGCAGAAGACATTAGCGCTGGCTGCATTAGATTGGCAGGAGGTGAAGCAGCTTTAGTGGAAAATCCCGACCTGCAAGAAAGCCAAGGCGGGCGCTACCGCGATCGCCAAAACCTCATCATCGACGATATCGACAGCGCCGAACTGACCTCGTTCGAGTCGGAGTGGTTCGAGCAACTAGGGATTAAAGCCTGCGCGATCGTGCCGATTTTTGAAGGCGAGCAATTGTGGGGATTGTTGGAAATTTATCAAAATAACCACACTCGCTCGTGGCAAGAAAGCGAGGTGAATCTACTCGCTCAAGCTAGCGTACAGTTGGGAGTTGCCATCCAGCAAGCCGACTATCTCGAACGGGTACAAGCCCAATCCCAACAATTGGCAACTTCGATCGAAAGAGAAAAGGCTCTCAAAGAACAACTTCAGCAGAGGGCTAGCCAACTGCTAGTTTCGGTTTTGCCCGCTTTGACCGGAGATTTAACAGTCCGCGCCCCGATTACAGACGATGAAATCGGCACGATCGCCGATGCCTATAACGAAACCCTGCAATCGCTGCGCAAAATCGTCGTGCAAGTGCAAGGAGCAGCCAAAAAGCTAGCACAAACAGCCCAAGGAAATACGGCAGTGGTTCAAGAATGCGCCGTTCAGATGGGGAAACAGTTTCAAGACCTCAAAGGAGCGCTCGACCAAATTCAGCAAATGGTCAATCTCACCCGAACTGCCGCCGGAAAAGCCAAACAAGTCGAAGCAGCGGTTCGCGAGGCCAATCAAATCCTACAAAAGGGAGACACGACCATGAATCTGACGGTGGGCAGCATTCTGACAATTCGGGAAACCGTCTCAGAAACCGCTCAGCGAATCAAGCGCCTTAGCGAATCGTCGCAAAAAATTTCCAAGGTAGTGCAGTTAATCGGCAACTTTGCCACCCAGACCAATCTGCTGGCAATGAACGCCGCCTTGGAAGCGACAAGAGCCGGAGAAAACGGACGAGGTTTTGCCGTCGTTGCCGAAGAAGTGCGATCGCTCTCCCACCAGTCTGCTGCCGCCACAACCGAAATAGAAGGATTAGTCGCTCAGATGCAAAGCGAAACCGAGGAAGTTGCCAAAGCCATGGAAACGGGAATCGATCGCGTTCTCGAAGGCACGGGTTTGATCGATGAAGTCCGCGAAAGTCTCAATGAAATCGTAGCGGCGACAGCTCAGATCGGCAAACAAGTCGAGGATATTCTTCAAGTCGCTCACAAGCAGCACGCGCAAGCTGGAGCGGTGACCGGGGCAATCAAAAACATCTGGGCGATCGCCAATCACAATGCCGAAAAATCGAGGCAAATTGCGGAGGCATTTCAGGTGTTGCTAGCCCTGTCGCAAGACCTCCAAAAGAGCACCGGACAGTTCAAGGTAGAGTAGGAACTTGTGAGGAGTAAATGGCGACTGGTGAATAGGAGGTTTCTCAATCCCCAATCGCCAACCGCTAGCAAAAATTGCGAATTGCGAATTGTCAATTGTGAATTGCGAATTGATATGACTGCTGACTCGGAAATCCGCGATAGCGCCTACAGACAGTTCCTCGAAGAAGCCCCGGAGCTGTTGGGAACAATCGAGCAAAATCTCCTGACCCTGTGCGCCGAGCCAAGGAATCGCAACGTCCATAGCGTCATGCGAGCTATGCATACGCTCAAAGGAGCCGCTTCTACGGTTGGACTGGAGACAATAGTTGCCCTCGCCCATGCCTTCGAGGATATCGTCGAGAGCTTCTACCATCCCGACCTGATCGTTGACATAGAATTGTTCTCGATGTTGCTGGCTGGTTTCGATCGCCTGCGCCATTTGGTAACGGCAAAACTGACCGAAGCCGCGATCGACGAACGCGAGGTTTTGCAGGAAGCCAACGACCTATTCGCGCAACTGCGGGCAAGATTGGGCAAGTATTACGGGCAGCAAAACTCGTTTGCCACGCCTCCAGAGAAAGGAGAGTTCGATCTCGTTCGAGCCATTTTTGAAGTGGGAGTCCAGAAGCGCTTGGAAGCCCTGGGGAAAATCCTGCTCAAAGCCAAGGAAACGGACGAGATAGCGGCTAATTTGCGCTCTGAGCTAGAGCTACTGGTAGGCTTGGCAGACTCGCTGAATTTGCCAGGATTTGCTCTAATTGCGAAAACCGCCTTGAGAGCCGTGGAAGTTCGTCCTCAAGAAGCCGCGACGATTGCTAAGGTGGCCTTAGATAATTTGCTCCAGGGACAGGAGCAAGTCCTAGCAGGCGATCGCGAACGGGGCGGCGAACCATCTCCAGAATTGTTAAAAATGGCAGAAGCGCCACCTCAAGAGACCGATCGGTCTCAAGCCTCGCCATCGGAAGATATTTGGGAGGAATTGGAACTCGCCCTTGCCGAATTCGAGTCCGACAAGAGCTTGCCAGCCTCAGATGCCGACGAGCAGCTAAATTGGGACAGTTTAACCGAGCTAACCGAGAGCCTGGGCGATTCCTCGGAACAAGCCGAATCAGCTCCCTGGCTCGAACAACTCTGGAACGAGAGTGCGAACGTCCAGCCTGCCTCCGAAGCCGAACGGACAGAGGAATTGGCTCAAAGCAACGCGATCGCCACTCCAGAACCCCTGCCAGAACCCACCGTACCCCAGAGCGTGCGAGTCAAACTAGAAGGCTTGAAGCGCATCGATCGCGCCTTGGGAGAAATCCAAGTTTATAATAATCGCCAATCGTCGGATCGCGATCGGCTCCAGCACACCCTGCAAAACTTAATCGAATCCCAGAAACATCATCAACAGACAATCGAGCGCCTGCGCGATTGGGTTGAAAAAATCGCCAGCCAACGAAAACAGACAGAAGCTTCGCTCGCTCCCTCTCGCCTTGCTTACCAACAAAGAGACTCCTATAGCGAGCTGGAATCTCTTGCTCGCAGAGCGCTAGTAGAAACGGGTCACCTGCAAGCCGCCATGGAATCGCTAGAGCAAATCGCCAACAGCTCTCAGCAAGCATCGCAAAAACAGCAACGTTTGGTGTCCGACCTGCAAGACGGCCTGATCGAAACCCGCATGGTTCCCCTGGCAGAGGTGCTCGATCGCTTTCGCCAGACAGTCCGACAACTGGAGAACGTTCACCTCAAACCCGTGCGGTTGCAACTGAGCGGAATCAATATTTTAGTAGATAAAGCCATCGCCGAGAAACTCTACGCGCCTTTGCTGCACCTGATTCGCAATGCTTTTGACCACGGTATCGAACCGGCTGAAGTGCGCCGCCAACACGGAAAATCAGAAGTCGGTCAGATCGAAATTCGCGCCTATCAACAGGGATGGCAAACCGTTATCGAAGTTAAAGATGACGGTCAGGGATTGGACTTCGATCGCATTCGCGATCGCGTCGTCGCCCTCAATCTGTTTGAACCCGAAGTTGCCAGCCAATTATCGACCCAGCAACTGTCAGAGCTGCTGTTCGAGCCGGGATTTTCTACCTCCTCGACAATTAGCCAACTGTCAGGACGCGGCATCGGTTTAGAGACCGTCAAAGCAGAAGTAGAAGCTCTCAATGGGACTTGTACGGTGCGGTCGGAACCCTATCGGGGAACGACCTTCTCCCTGCGATTCCCCATGACGCTAACCATTGTTAAGTTAACGGTCGTGCAAGCCGGAAAAATGCTCTACACCCTGCTCTCGGATACGGTAGAAAAAATCCTGCTGCCCGACGAGCGCCAGTTCGTGCGCTCCCAAGGAAGAAAATTTCTTAGCTACCGTTTGGCGGAAGACCCCATCCTCGTGCCCGTGCATAAACTGTCGGAGCTAGTTGCCTACGGATCGCCCATTGCCCAGAAAGCGAACCGCTCGTCGGCAATTGAAGACCAAAAGCCAGCAAGCGATCTTCACAGCTATCTACTCGTACTCCGCTACGGGGAAAAACTTATCGGTTTAGAAGTCGATCGCGTTTTTGGCGAGCAAAAAACGACTATCAAACCCCTCGGCAGCGCGATCTCCCCTCCGAATTACGTTTATGGTTGCAGCGTTCTCGATCGCGATCGCCTAGCCCTCGCGATCGACGGTAGCCTCCTCGTCGGGCAAGCTCAAACCTCGGCAAGGCAGGTTAGCGACGCTCCTCCCTCATACGGATTCAAAGCCAATCTACAACCAGCCCTACCTCTAAGAGACATGCCATTGCTCGCGCCAAAAACTCCGGTTCGACAAATAGGTCTGTCGCCCTCGCACTCTGCTATTTTGGTTGTTGACGATTCGATTAGCCAGCGCCAAAAAACCGCCTCGCTTCTGCAAAAAGCAGGCTATCGGATCGTGCAAGCGAAAAACGGTCTCGACGCGATCGAACAACTGCAAATGGATCGTCAAAAAATTCGGTTGGTGATTTGCGATATCGAAATGCCGCACCTGAATGGCTTTGAGTTCTTAAGCTACTGTCGCCATCGCGAAGAATGGGCAAAGTTGCCCATTGTGATGTTAGCCAATCGCGGCGGCAGGCAACATCGTAAGATTGCCCTGGGATTGGGCGCGACTGCCTACTTTACCAGACCTTATATAGAATCCGATCTGCTTTCGACAATAGAGAGCGCGATCGCCCGTTCTCTTGATGACTTCGCTCCCATTATAAAAATGTCCTAACCATAATGCATAGTGCTATAACCACTAACTAATCTCCAATCCAAAATCCTTTCATCCAAAATCGAAGGACAAAAGACAAATGACCAATCCAAAATTATCTTGAATTGAGAACTTTTGCTAAAGCTTCCCGCAGCACTTGAGAATCGGCGCCGGGGAGATGGGCATTTTCGCTAATGTATCGCTTCCATGCTTTAGAACCCGCTTGTCCGGCAAAGAGTTCGAGCATGTGTCGGCTGATGGCGTGGAGCTTCCAGCTTTTTTTGAGCCAATAATCAATGTAGGGAAGCATAGATTCAACGACTTCGCGACGGGTGGGAGGAGTCACCTTCTCGCCATAAATATCGCGATCGACCATAGCGAATAGGAAAGGGTTATCGTAAGCAGCACGCCCGATCATGACGGCATCTACCGATTTAAGCTGCTCTCGAACTTCGGCTAGGGTGGTAATTCCGCCATTGATCTCGATAAACAGATGGGGAAACTCTTGCTTGAGACGATGGACGTCCCCGTAGCGCAGCGGGGGCACGGTGCGGTTTTCCTTAGGACTCAAGCCTTGCAGCCATGCTTTGCGGGCGTGTACGGTAAAGCGACGGCAACCCGCCTCCGAAACGATGCGGACGAAGTTAGCCATATCTTCGTAGCGATCGCGATCGTCAATGCCAATGCGATGCTTGACAGTAACGGGCAAATCGACAGCTTTTTGCATGGCTTCAACTGCCCGCGCTACCTTCTCCGGCTGTGCCATCAAACACGCTCCAAAATTGCCTTCCTTAACCCTAGAGCTAGGACAGCCAACATTGAGGTTAATTTCATCGTAACCCCTATCTTCGGCAATCCGAGCGCATTCGGCTAATTCTATCGGGTTGTCGCCGCCGAGTTGCAGGGACAGGGGCTTTTCTTCGGGAGAAAAACCCAAGAGTTTATCGCGATCGCCTCTCAAAATTGCTGCCGTGGTTATCATCTCGGTATAGAGTAGAGTACGGCGAGTAATCTGGCGCATAAAATAGCGAAAATGGCGATCGGTTCGCTCCATCATCGGGGCGATGCTAAGAGGATTGCCGCTGAGTTTTCTTTGTCCGTTATCGTCGAGCATCATGGAATGGACAGTATATGCCACAAGGTCCTAACTTTATCGTCACATTTCTTTATTATTTCGCCACTACGACCCTAATCGTGCTTCTACTCGCATCACAGGGAATGGGAATGAGTTTGGAATCGAGATTTCCCTATCAGTTGGGCACATTATGCGGATTAGTAGCCGGAATACTCGGAGCCTACTTCAATCGTAGCGCGACCATTTCGACCACTTTCCAAAACCCAAAAGCCTTTAGGAAGCAGTTAGACACAGCCCTCGCCCAAATGGGTTTCGATCGACAAACCCAGCTTGACGATTTCGTTGTCTATGAAAAATCCGCCCTAAAAACGATGTTTGTTGGCAAAATCTTGGTCAAAATTGACGAAAACTCGGCAACAATTATCGGTCGTTCCGGCAATCTCAAGCGGCTCAAGCAGCTTATCTGATAGTTATCTTCTCTGGCGGGGTACTCTTAGACTAGAGAAATGCAATTTCCGCGTCAATATCTCAATATCTAGTCAGTTATGTCTACTACTATCGATAAATTAGAGCCTGCTGGCAAAGCCGAGGTTATCCTCTACATGCCCTACTATCCCAAAGATAAACATGCCATCCTGCCCTATGCGTTGACCTTATATTCCAAAGGCTATCTAGAAGGACGGCGCCACATTGAAGGAGGTGAAGGGATTCCTTTTGTTGCTACCTGGTTCGTTTCCAAACTTCCAGCTGAATTGACTCGCTGTCGATTGCAATTTGAGGGACAGGCAGAATTAAGCTATGAGATAACTATCTCCAATTCGGAATTTGTCAATTTTCTAATGGATGCCATCACACTTTTTAAAGAAGGGGGTGCGGCAGATTTTCCCCAAGCCTTTTACCGAAAACTACTACGTTTTGATGTAGCTGAAGTATAGTGGATCTATCCATGGCTAAGGAGTAAAGAGGTGGCAAAATCTGCCAAATATCTTTTGGTTGGGTCGATCGAAGCTTGTAGCGGCAAAACGGGAATTATCTTGGCAATTGCCCGTCAGTTACAAGAAAAGGGGTTATCGATCGCTTATGGAAAACCCATAGAAACCCGTTTGAGCGATTTAGCCGCCGACAACGAAGAAGGAGACATACAGGCGATCGCCAATCTGCTGAAGCTATCTGAAAAGCAAGTGCGTTCGCCGTTGTTATCCCTCGATGAAAAAACGATCGAACAACGCCTGCAAGGCGAAGATGCCATAGATTATCCTCAGTTGTTAAAACACTACATCCAACAGCTTGAAGGAGATTTAGTTTTTTTGGAGGGAGGGGGAACGCTTTTAGAAGGGAGTATCTTTGGTCTGTCTGTCGAGCAAATGGCTCATAATGCCGATGCTTCCGTGTTATTAATATCTCGCTACACTTCTCCTCTCGTTACAGATAATCTTTTAGAAGCGAAAAAAGACCTCGGCGATCGCCTCTTAGGAGTTTTAATCAATGATATCTCCAGCGATCGGTTAGAAGAAGTACAAAATTTCGTCAAACCTTTTCTAGAGAAACGAGGAATTGCCGTTTTTGGAACGTTGCCCAGTAGCAGTTTGTTGCGCAGCGTCAGCGTTAGAGAAATTGCGCGTCAATTAAAAGCTCAAGTCTTGTGCCGTCCGGATCGGTTGGACTTTATGGTAGAAAGTTTAACTATTGGGGCAATGAACGTCAATGCTGCCTTAAAATATTTTCGCCAAGGAAAAAATCAAGCAGTTGTCACGGGCAGCGATCGCACCGACTTGCAACTAGCGGCTTTAGAAACCTCAACCAGTTGTCTGATTCTCACGGGTAACGCACCGCCCCAACCCCTCATTCTCAGTCGCGCCGAAGACTTGGAAATCCCTGTTTTGGCCATCGATCTCGATACGTTAACAACGATAGAAATTATCGATCGCGCTTTTGGCCGCGCGCGCCTTCAGGAACCAATTAAAGTTGAATATATTCAGAAATTGATGGCAGAATATTTTGATATGGAGCGATTTCTGAAAAAGTTGGGCATATAGTCAGTCTATAGATCCAGCTTTAATAATTGGCTCAATGAACGCTATTTTGGCAATTTTTTTGCTATTGCTTCTAGCAGTTGATTCCTCTTGGTATTAATAACAAGCATCGCTCATTATGTGCTTATGTTAAATTCACGAATTCTTATTTTATCGATCGGGTTTTCTCATAATAAGTTTTAAGTCTATTGGCATTGCCGATCGCGATCGCTTTCTTGAAATAGGGGTCTCCTCGACGGTTAAGATAAAAAGTAATTCTGGATAATTGCGCTCCAAAGTTTATCAAAAGGTTATGCAAACGCTGGACAGTTCTATACAAGCTACTACGAATTCTGCTCCCGAATTTGACACAGTAATCCACCGACGCAAAACCCGTCCTGTCAAAGTCGGAGATGTCACCATTGGCGGTGGCTATCCGGTCGTGGTGCAGTCTATGATTAACGAAGATACCTTAGACATAGATGGTTCGGTGGCTGCCATTCGCCGCTTACATGAAATTGGCTGCGAGATTGTCCGCGTTACCGTGCCCAGTATGGCTCATGCTAAGGCAATGGCAGAAATCAAAGACAAACTCGCCAAAACCTACAAGCCAGTGCCTCTCGTAGCCGACGTTCACCATAACGGCATGAAAATCGCCCTCGAAGTTGCCAAACACGTCGATAAAGTGCGGATTAATCCGGGGTTGTATGTCTTTGAAAAGCCAAAAGCCAATCGCACTAAATATACGCAAGCAGAATTTGATGAAATTGGCGAAAAAATTCGAGAAACCCTGGAGCCTCTAGTGATTTCTTTGCGCGAACAAGGAAAAGCAATGCGAATCGGGGTAAATCACGGTTCTCTAGCCGAGAGGATGCTATTTACTTACGGCGACACCCCAGAAGGAATGGTAGAGTCTGCCATAGAATTCATTAGAATTTGCGAATCCCTCGATTTCAAGAACCTCGTTATTTCTCTAAAAGCTTCTCGCGTTCCCGTCATGTTAGCTGCCTACCGCTTGATGGTCAAGCGCATGGACGAGTTAGGCATGGACTATCCCCTCCATCTAGGCGTAACCGAAGCAGGAGACGGCGAATATGGTCGGATTAAGTCAACTGCTGGCATTGCTACGCTACTAGCTGAGGGAATTGGAGATACCATTCGCGTCTCTCTCACAGAAGCACCAGAGAAAGAAATTCCGGTTTGCTATAGTATTCTGCAAGCGTTGGGACTGCGGAAAACCATGGTGGAATATGTGGCTTGTCCGTCCTGCGGTCGCACTTTATTTAATCTAGAAGAAGTCTTGCATCAAGTGCGAGAAGCAACTAAACACCTCACGGGATTGGATATTGCCGTCATGGGGTGTATCGTTAACGGACCCGGAGAAATGGCAGATGCAGACTACGGCTATGTAGGCAAACAAGCCGGATATATTGCTCTCTATCGCGGACGGGAAGAGATCAAACGAGTTCCTCAAGACAATGGCGTGGAGGAATTAATTAATCTCATTAAAGCCGATGGTCGTTGGGTAGATCCTTAGCGATCGCAATTGACAATTCGCAATTAATAATTCAAAATTGCGAATTGTTAATTGTTAATGCCTCTTTTCTTGGCTATCCGAAAAAAATCCTGAAACTATTTAACCCAGATCTTGCACCATTCTCAACAACTGCTGTTGTAATTAATTTTCTGTTAGCCCGCAATCAATTGGCGAGCAGGTCTTCATTCAGACGGCAAGATGACGGTTTCTAGCCAAAACTCTTCAATTCCTTGGACAATTTTGAAAAGTTCGGCTAGATTGCGAGATTTAGAGATGTAACAATTGACATTCGAGTCGTAGCTTTGAAAAACATCGTCCTCGTTTCTTGAGGTAGTCAAGACGACTACGGGAATGCGTCTCAGATGGGGATCGGCTTTGATTTCTGCTAGAACTTCTCGACCATCCTTTCTTGGCAAATTGAGATCGAGCAAGATGAGGTCGGGACGCGGTGCGTTGACATACTCTCCCTCTCGGCGCAAATATGCCATGGCATCTGCCCCATTTCTAACTGTCACCATTTGATGCGGGATTGGATTGCTTTTAAACGCCTCCTCGATTAGGCGAATGTCGGCTTTATTGTCCTCGACTAAAAAGATAGTTCTGGGCTTTCCGTGTCCTTGTGCGATCGCCATCCCGTCCTCCTACTGGAATAGTAAAATAAAATGTTGCGCCTTGACCCAATTCTGACTCGACCCAGATCCGACCTCGATGACACTCGACAATCTTTTTACAAATCGCCAATCCCATTCCCGTACCAGGATAATCTTCCCGCGTATGCAGGCGTTGGAAAATGACAAAAATGCGATCGGCAAACTTGGGATCGATGCCAATGCCGTTATCTTTAACGGAAAATAACCAAGCGTCCTCGATTCGTTCGGCACCGATATGAATTTCTGGCAGTTTTTCGCTGCGGAATTTGATGGCATTGGCGATCAAGTTTTGGAACAGTTGCATTAACTGAGTGCCATCTGCCATGATAGTTGGCAAGCGATCTCGCGTAATCTTTGCATTGCTTTCGGCGATGCGTCCCCGCAAATTCGCGATCGCTTTTTCTAAAGCCGCTTCTGCATCGGTGAAGGCGAACTCAGCACCTTGCATATCTACTTTCGAGTACGCCAATACGTCATCGATCAGCGTTTGCATGAGGCTGACTCCCTCGACAGTATAGCCGATGAACTCTTGAGCATCTTCGTCGAGTTTTTCCCGATAGCGCATCTCTAATAATTGTACGTAGTTCGCCACTTGATTGAGCGGTTCTTGCAAGTCGTGGGAAGCGACATAGGCAAACTTCTTCAGTTCTGCATTGGAACGTTCTAAATCTTGCGCCAATTGCGCCAATTCATCTGCTTGACGCAACACGATATTAACAATTGCCTTTCTCAACTCTAGCGCCGCTTTAATTTCGACTTGTTTCCAAGGTAGAGATTTCAGGCGAACCGTTTCTTTCCACAATTCAAAAGATTTACGAGGAGATAGGCGTAAATTTCCCTCAAGCTGACTTGTTTCATAAGCTTTATTAGGGTCGCCTCCCCAATTAACCGTTTGAATGACTTCTGGACGGAACCACAAAACGTAGTTTCGCTTAGAAATTGGAATGGCTAACAAACCGCTAGCAACGTCTTTAAATTTTTCTGCATCTGAATACAGTCGAGGCAAAGACTCAGTATAGAAAACTTCTTCATTGACATTGCTTTGCAGCCATTGAACGAGATAATTGAGGTCTTCTTCGTTAAATTGAAAGCGTTAGATCTAACGGCTGTTGGCTAATTGGATTATTAATGGGAAAGAGGTTAACAGGCTTAGCCTTAGCATCTGGAATTAAGCGGATGTAGTTAGAACTAAATAATCTTCTCGCTGGTGCGGGAATATCTGATTCGGGATAGTGCAGTCCTAAATAAGATTCCAGACTTTCTAGCTTATCTTCTGCGATAACATCTCCATGGTTTTCCTCATCAAATTTATAGAGCATTACCCTGTCAAATCCCGTCAATTTTCGTACTTCTTTGACGATGATTTGACAAAAATCGCGAAGATTTGCAGTTTCTTCAAGCTGATTAATAGAAGCTTTCGCCAGGTGATAAAAACTCAGAAATGGGATATTTTCTTGTGAGATAGCTGGTTCTAATTCCAAAATTAAGAATCCATCTATATTGCGATGAAAAATGCCATCAAAAACAACATAGTCATCCTCTTTTACTCTTGCCCAAAGCTTACTGGGGTTGATGAAGTCTAGATTATCATCAGTTACTCCCTGTTTGATTCTTTCTATTTGAAAAGGATCGAAGATCTCCTCAAGTGTTTTCCCCAGTATATTTTCGGGATTGATTCCGAAGATATGATAAGTATTATTACTAGCTTGTACGATCTTGAGTTCGGGTTCTTCTAGAACGAAAACAACGCCATGAGGTTGAATTTGACCGCGAATATGTATTGCTTCTTGTTCTAGAGTATGTAGATTAATATCTTGTAAAGTTTGATTGATGGCTACCATAATATCCCCCTGCTTGTTTGCGCAAAGATTGAACCTTTCATCTTTTTTGAGTTTCTTTTGACTTAAATTCTCCTCTACAATTTCTGTAGCGTTCTAAAACTTATAACAAGATAAATAATATCGCGTTTTGTAGGATAAAAATAAGGTTTTTTGCCTTTTCGATATGTTAATAATTGCAGTCAAATCATTAATAATTGTCTTATTGTCTTGCGTTTTATTAAGTGCCGCTCTCAAAAGTATCAAAGATCGTGTTAAGCCAAGGGAAATATCTCCATATAACCAAATAATTTATATTTGGTTTTTAAAAAGTTGAGATAACCGAACCCAATATTACGGTTATGTGCCGCGATCGCCCCAACCAAGTTCCATGAAGAAATCTTACAATTATTAGAGAAAAGCTCTTCGATCTATAAGAACACTTCATAGCAATGGGTATTAAAGACAAACCGCCATCTCGTCCTCGCCAGATAGGAAACATACTCCTTCTGCTGGCGGGACTGTTCTTTTTGGCAAATTTATTTTTGCCTCAGTTATTTGGGCCTGCCATTCCATCAGTGCCTTATAGTCTATTCATCCATCAAGTCGATGATGGGGATGTCGCCAGGGTTTACGTCGGTCAAGACGAAATTCGCTATCAACTCAAAGGAGAAGATGACCAACTCGGACAAGTTCTCAAAACTACTCCTATCTTCGATCTCGAATTGCCGAAGCGATTAGAAAGCAAAGGAGTAGAGTTTGCGGCGGCACCGCCTTCTAAAAATGGTTGGTTAAGCAGTATCCTTAGCTGGGTGATTCCTCCTCTCATTTTTGTTGGGATCTGGCAATTTTTCCTCAGTCGCAGCGGTGGAAGTCCATCAGGCGCTCTCTCGTTTACCAAGAGTAAGGCTAAAGTTTATGTTGAGGAAGATGCCACGAAAGTTACTTTTGATGATGTCGCTGGCGTAGAAGAAGCTAAGGCAGAGTTAGAAGAGATTGTCGAATTTCTCAAGCAACCCCAGCGCTATCTCCAAATTGGGGCGAGAATTCCCAAAGGCGTTTTGCTTGTCGGACCGCCGGGAACGGGTAAAACTTTGCTTGCTAAAGCCGTTGCTGGAGAAGCAGGGGTACCTTTCTTCAGCATATCTGGTTCTGAGTTTGTAGAACTTTTTGTCGGCGCGGGTGCTGCACGAGTGCGCGACTTATTCGAACAAGCCAAGAAACAAGCCCCTTGTATAATTTTCATCGATGAATTAGATGCCATTGGCAAGTCTCGCGCTAGCGGTGGATTTGTTGGCGGCAATGACGAACGCGAACAAACTCTCAACCAGTTATTGACAGAGATGGATGGGTTCTCGGCATCAGATGCTACCGTAATCGTGCTAGCAGCGACTAACCGCCCGGAAACCCTCGATCCAGCGCTATTGCGTCCGGGACGTTTTGACCGACAAGTTTTGGTCGATCGCCCCGATTTATCCGGTCGCTTGAAGATTCTAGAAATATACGCTCAGAAAGTCAAATTAGACAAAGATGTCGATTTAAAGGAGATCGCAACGCGAACTCCTGGCTTTGCTGGCGCAGATTTAGCTAACCTAGTCAACGAAGCCGCCCTGTTGGCTGCCCGCGAACGACGAGAAACCGTTTCTCAAGCTGATTTTCGAGAAGCGATCGAGCGCGTCGTCGCCGGACTGGAGAAGAAAAGCCGCGTTCTGTCCGATAAAGAAAAGACCATCGTCGCCTATCATGAAGTCGGTCACGCTTTAGTCGGTGCTGTGATGCCCGGTGGCGGCAAAGTGGCAAAAATTTCTATCGTTCCTCGCGGTATGGCGGCTTTAGGTTATACCTTACAAATGCCGACCGAAGATCGTTTCCTCTTGTCTGAATCCGAATTGCGCGATCAGATTGCCACCCTTTTGGGAGGACGCGCCGCCGAAGAAATCGTCTTTGGTAGCATCACCACTGGGGCGGCAAATGACTTACAGCGTGCTACGGATTTAGCCGAAAGAATGGTGACGACCTACGGCATGAGTAAGATTTTAGGTCCGTTGGCTTACGAAAAGGGTCAACAGAATAATTTCCTCGGCGATGGTATGATGAATCCGCGCCGCATGGTGAGCGACGATACGGCAAAAGCCATTGACAAAGAAGTCAAGGAAATTGTCGAACAGGGTCATCAACAAGCGTTAGCAATCCTAAGACAGAATCGGGATTTACTCGAACAAATCGCGCAAAAAATTCTGGAAACTGAGGTCATTGAAGGAGAAGAGTTACAGAACTTGTTGAATCAAGTTCGTCCTGTCGAGAAGGTTGCTGCTGCGGTTTGAAAACCCGCAAGCAATCTCTAGAAAACTTGAGAAGCCTGCTATCGGTGCAGGCTTTTTTGTTGGGGACGCGATCGCACTATGAGCAGTATGATTAGAGATTAGATCGATGATAGATGTAGTTGACTTCTCTAGCGATCGATACGAAGGTTTTTTTTCCCTAAATACCAGCGTCGCCATTCTTGGGAGCTGCGAACTGCTAGCCATAGCAGGAAAATGGCAATCAAACCTCCCTGTTCGGGAGCTTTCAAGGCAAAAAAAACGAGACAAATACAAAGAACATCTTCTAGACAAACCATCCAGATAGGAAGACCTCGCAAGCGAAAAAACCATCCTATCTGAACTAGCTTGAGAACCAGTGCCAAGAGTCCCCCCACTAACCCAATCAACCAAATAGGTAGAATCTCCAAACGGGTAATATTGACGACGGTCATACCCATCAAAGCACCCACAAACGGGCTAAAGACTAATTCGATCGCCTGCAAAGTGCGCTGTCCTAGTAAGCTTTTGGAGCCGAACAACTCAAATAACGACCAACTGGTGAGAACGGTCAAGACAACTTTGGGATCGAAGTTAGACAGCACAGGAACATTCGACCACAATTCGTCGCTGCGCAATAAGCCAAGAATCAAAAGAGGAAGAGCAATTCTCATACCAGCGGCGGCTGAGGCAGAAAGTACGGCTAGAAGTCCGGCGACAAGCATTATTAAAATGAGGCGAAAAGAGAAACCAACCGTTAGGAACTCTATATCTAGTTTAGGGGCTCGCAGATGCTCTTCTCGATCGCGGAGGTCAAACTTTTTCTTTCCGATTTTTGCGGGTTTTTCATATCATAAAACTAAAAAATAAAAAGTAATGAATTACACTATTTTTTAAAATTTGTAGCAGCATCTACTTTTTTTGTGATTTAATGAAAATAGATAGAAATTTTATTTTTCTGCTCTTTTGAGGCGCAAACATTAAGTCTGCCCTTATTCTCTCTCGCTTTTAAGGAGCAATTTAAATATGTCTCGCTCTCTGCTTGCCGATGCTAGCATTAGGCTAGAAACTGCGTTAAAATACGTTTCGATTTCTGAAGATGCGAGCGAGCGCCTGAAATATCCTAAAGCTAGCTTGAGTGTTTCTATTCCCGTGCGAATGGATGATGGTTCCCTGCGGATTTTTCAGGGGTATCGAGTACGCTACGACGATACGAGAGGTCCAGGCAAAGGAGGGGTACGCTATCATCCCAATGTTTGTATGGATGAGGTGCAATCGCTCGCATTTTGGATGACTTTTAAATGTGCCTTGTTGAATCTTCCCTTTGGCGGTGCAAAAGGGGGAATTACGCTCAATCCGAAAGAATTATCTAGACAGGAATTAGAACGATTGAGTCGCGGATATATCGAAGCGATCGCCGATTTCATCGGTTCTGATATCGACATTCTCGCGCCCGATGTCTACACGAATGACATCATTATGGGCTGGATGATGGATCAATATAGTATTATTCAGCGAAAAATCAGCCCTGGGGTCGTTACAGGCAAGCCTCTGACTATGGGAGGTTGTCAAGGGCGCGATGCCGCTACGGGAACAGGAGCTTTCTACGTTATTAGTGCGCTTTTACCCAAATTCGATTTGATTCCCGAAAAAACGACTGTTGCAGTGCAAGGATTTGGGAAAGTTGGTATGCCAATAGCAGAATTGCTCGCTAATGCAGGATACAAAGTGGTGGCGGTTAGCGATTCTCAAGGCGGAATTTATGCAGAACAAGGACTAGATATTCCCAGCATCCGACAATACAAACAGCAACATCAAATTATTAAAGGCGTTTACTGTGAAGGAAGCGTTTGTAATATTGTCGAACACAAAGTTATCAGCAATGCAGAACTTTTAACTTTGGATGTAGACGTGTTAATTCCGGCAGCTTTGGAAAATCAAATTACACAAGAAAATGCCCCCGATATCAAAGCTAAATATATTTTTGAAGTTGCTAACGGACCTACAACATCTGAAGCCGATAAAATTCTAGAAGCTAGGGGAATTCATGTTTTTCCAGATATTTTGGTCAATGCGGGCGGCGTAACGGTGAGTTATTTTGAGTGGGTACAAAACCGTAGCGGATTGTATTGGAGTTTGCAGGAAGTCAATCAACGACTGAAGGAAAAAATAGTCGCTGAAGCGGAAAAGGTTTGGTCGATCGCGCGGGAATTTTCGGTTTCTATGCGGACTGCTGCTTATATTCATGCTTTGAACCGTTTGGGAGAAGCCATGGATGCCAAAGGCACTAGAGATTATTACATCAGCGGTTCTATTGGTTAAAGATAATACCAATTCGCAATTCGCAATTCGCAATTAACAATTAACAATTTGCATCGATCATCTGTAGCGTTCTTTTTTAGAAATGGTATAACTTGTTCCGAAGGCTTCTTTATTAAGATCGCATACCAGTCAGTCAGTAGGTTATAATAACCAATAAGACATACCAGTCAGTCAGTAGGTTGTAATCATTAAAAGATCATGCAAAAACGGCTGCATCAAAAGAAGGTCAATCCCTGGGTAATTGGTAGTGCGATCGCTGCTTTTCTCGGCGTAGGAGTCAGTTACTATAGCTTGACCCAGGTAAAAACTCAGTCGCCACCGCCCACGCCCACGGAAACGGTTGTCCGCGCTACAGCCGTGACTGCGCTGGGACGATTAGAACCTCAAGGCGAGGTGATTAAGCTGTCGGTAGCCAATGCTCAAGATAGCCGAGTCAACCAACTGCTAGTGCAAGAAGGCGATCGCGTCAAAGCCGGACAGGTCATTGCGATTCTACAAGGACTCGACAAGAGAAAAGCAGCTTTAGCAGAAGCCGAACAAAATTTGGCGATCGCGCGCGCGAAATTGGCTCAAATTCAGGCAGGAGAGGCAAAGACAGCAGAGATTGCGGCACAACGCTCCAACATTGCTCGCCTAGAAGCACAACTGCGTACCGAAACTACGGCAAGAAAAGCAGAGATTGCCCGTGCCGAAGCTGCGCTTCGCAATGCCCAGACAACCTATCGGCGCTATCAAACATTATATCGAGACGGAGCCGTCAGTGCATCCGATTTAGATAACAAGCGGGAAAGTTTTGAAACAGCCCAAGCACAACTCAACCTGGTGCGGGCACAACTAGAGACTACCGTATCCACTCTACAAGAACAGATCCAACAAGAGCGATCGCTCCTCAACAAACTGACAGAAGTACGTCCGGTGGACGTGCAAGTTGCTCGTGCCGAAGTAGACTATGCTATTACCCAAGTAACCAGAGCAAAAGCCGAACTCGATGACTTGTACGTGCGGGTTCCCGTTGCGGGTCAAATTCTCAAGATCAATACCCGCATTGGCGAACAAGTCAATACCAGCGAAGGAATTGTAGAACTCGGACAAACCGATCGCATGTACGCCATTGCCGAAGTCTATGAAACCGACATAGGCAAAATCCGAGTCGGTCAGCGGGCGACGATAATCAGCGAACACGGGGGGTTTGAGGGCGA
Source organism: Hydrococcus rivularis NIES-593 (assembly GCF_001904635.1). GTDB lineage: Bacteria > Cyanobacteriota > Cyanobacteriia > Cyanobacteriales > Microcystaceae > Hydrococcus > Hydrococcus rivularis. The sequence continues at coordinate 104,566 of NZ_MRCB01000008.1, read as the reverse complement.
GTTAGGCGGCACTGTAGACCATATTGGTCTGCAAATCAAAAAGAAAGACGTGCTCGAATCCGATCCCGCCGCCGAAAAAGATGCCCGCGTTGTCGAAGTCAAAGTTCGCATCGATCCCTCCGACAGCCCGAAAGTAGCGGGTCTAACCAACTTGCAGGTGCGCGTCAAAATCGATCTCGATAAGAAGGTTAGTAGTTAGTAGTTAGTGGTTAGAGGCAACAAATCACTACTAACCATTAACCAATTCATCAGCAACAAATAACCACTAACCCCTAGCAAATCCAAAATGAAACTACAATCGCTCAAAAATCTGCTTACTCAAGTTTCCAAAGAGCCGCTTTTAGGCTGGGCGCAACTTGCCCATCAAAAAGTTCGTTCTTGCGTGGCGATGGCGGGGATTGCCTTTGCCGATATCTTGATTTTTACCCAGCTAGGATTTAACGCTAGCCTCTTTAACGGCGTTACCCGCGTTCACGAGCATCTCAAAGGAGATTTATTTCTACAAAGCAACCGCGCTGAGTTTCTTGCTGATGGTCAGACATTTTCTCGCAACCAATTGTATCAAGCAAACGCAGTGGAGGGAGTCAAATCTGCCAGTCCCTTTTACTATGCCTATGGGAAGTGGGTTAATCCGTGGGATAAAAAGATCGTCAACGTAGCTATCATGGCTTTTAATCCCGCACGTCCAGTTATGGATTTGCCCGAAGTCAACCAACAACTCGAAAAACTCAAGCTACCCGATACAGTTCTGTTTGATAGCCAATCTCAACCCGACTTCGGACCAGTGGCTGAGACTTTGGCAAAAGGAGAAACGGTTACCACCGAACTCTCAGACCGCAGGGTGAAGGTTGACGGCATCTTTGCCTTGGGCAGTACCCTGTTTACGGAAGGGCACATCGTCACTAGCGATTGGAATTATTTGCGCCTGTTTGGAGAAGACAGCATCGATAAGGTTAGCGTTGGCATTATTAATTTAGAGCCTGGTGCAGACTTACAAACAGTACAAAGGGCGATCGACGCACGTTTGCCCGATGATGTCAAGGTGATGAACCGCGAAGAATTCCTGCAATCCGAGAAAGCCTATTGGGATAAGCATCCTGCTGGCGTAATTTTCAACTTCGGCGTGGCGATGGGATTTATCGTCGGAGTGGTGATTGTCTATCAAGTGCTGTATTCGGATGTGAACGACCACTTAGCTGAATATGCTACTTTGAAAGCGATGGGCTACTCAGATCGGCAACTATTGGCTGTCGTTTTCCAGGAGGGAACGATTCTCGCCGTGTTAGGGTTTGTTCCCGGTTTCGCTTCTTCAATTGGAATCTATTCCTTACTTGGAAGTTTAACCCGCATTCCGATCGCGATGGGAGGTGTTGTAGCTTCACAAGTATTTGCGCTGACGATTTTAATGTGTTTGATCTCTGCTGCAATCGCGATGCGAAAACTTCAGTCTGCCGATCCTGCGGATGTATTTTAGTTAGTGGTTAGTAGATAGTAGTAATAACCACTAACTACTATCTACTAACTTCTAACTCCTAAGTCGATTGTGAAGCTTTTTCTAGGTATTTTAAATAGGCGTTGAGATGGCAAGATCGTTAACAACTGGCTTGAGTTAGTTAATCCGATCGCTCCTTAAAAGTTTACGCACATAAGCTCGTCTCAACATTTAATTTTTCCACATCCAATCTAGATCGAATAAATTACGCGCGCCCTTAACTTTATTAATCCCAAAATCTCAACCAAACTCTCATCCACTATCCACTAACTTCTAACAATTAACCATGCTTCAACAACCCGCGATCGCGATTCGCCACCTCAATCACGCTTTCGGCAAGGGAGACTTGCGCAAAAGCGTATTGCATGATGTGAACTTAGAGATCTATCCGGGCGAAATCGTCCTTTTGACAGGACCGTCCGGCAGTGGCAAGACCACATTGTTGAGCCTGATTGGTGGTTTGCGATCGGTGCAGGAAGGCAGCCTCAAAGTCTTGGGGCAAGAACTATTGGGCGCTAGTAAAAAACAACTGGTGCAAATCCGCACTCAAATTGGCTTCATCTTCCAAGAACACCACCTGCTTTCATGCCTGAGTGCCGAGCAAAATGTCCGCATGTCCCTGCGATTGCACGACGACATTTCTATGGAGGAGCGAACCGAGCGAACGGTTTCTATGCTAAAAGCCGTGGGACTGGGAGATCGAATGGATTACTATCCCAACAACCTTTCTGGCGGTCAAAAGCAACGGGTAGCGATCGCGCGTGCCTTGGTTAGCCATCCCAAACTCGTCCTAGCCGACGAACCGACTGCTTCACTTGACAGTAAATCTGGGCGCGACGTGGTAGAAATTATACGGCGTTTGGCAAAGGAGCAGGGCTGTACTATCCTGCTAGTCACTCATGACAACCGCATCCTTGACATTGCCGATCGCATCGTGCATATGGAAGACGGTCGTTTGGCACAAGACATGGCACTTGGGAATGAAGGCGAGGAAATTAAATTTCAAGCCGAAACCTTAATTAATTCCGGTCGTTCGGTAAGGGCATAAATTAGGGTAGGCAGCAGAATAAGAAGCTAGCGATCGACATGTCTTTCTCAACTATAACTATTACGATCCTGCCTGAGGAGAATCAATCAGTTCTCTGAGTCTAGCGATACGATCTTCTGTCGCTGGGTGAGTACTCAAAAATGCGGGCGGTGATGGTTGGTTGCGCAATTTTTCTAAAAAGTCAATCATGGCAACTTGAGGATAACCAGCCCGTGCTAGAGTCTCAACTCCCAGGCGATCGGCTTCATATTCGGCTTCGCGACTGCGGGGACGGTGTATCGCCAGATCTACGCCTAACTGCACCAGCGCTTCATTATCTATACCCGCTGCCGAAGCTATTCCTTGGGCGATCGCGGCTTCTCGCATTTGCTTGATGGTATGGCGAGCGGCAATATGACCGATTTCGTGGGCGAGAACAGCAGCTAGTTGCGCTTCATTATCGGTAGCGTTTAGCAAGCCAGTGGTGACATAGATGTAGCCGCCAGTAGTTGCAAAGGCATTGATCCTGTTATCTCGCACGACTTGAAAAGTATAGGGAATATTGGGACGAGTGCTATTTTTTGCCAACCGCTGACCGACGCGATTTACATAGCGATTTACCCTGGCATTACGATAAAGTTGAAACTCTCGACCGACAAGCTGTCGATCCATCTGCTTGCCGAGCTGAACTTCTTGTTCGTCTGAAATATTAGATAGTTGGACGATTTGCGCTCCTCGCATCAGCAATTCAAACCAAGGAACTGCTAGGGCGGTTTGAGGCGTACCGACGCTGATGCCCAATGCGACTGATAGGCTAATTAATGGATAATACCAATTCCGACGATGGCGAGAAGACATTTTTTTCAGATATCAATAAAAAACAGTTGTTACTCAAAATTTTTAAATAGTAAAATAGATGAGGTAGCTTGAGGCGAATCTTTTCCTTTCTTTTATTATAAATAGTGAAAATTTTTCTGGCAGTTTTATTCCACTAATTGCAAATATTTTTAACTTTTTCCTCTTCGAGATAATTGCAATCGCTCTAGCGGTATATAAAAATCTTACCCAAGTTAGAAATTTTACATTAAATTTGTTAGATCTACTGGAATAGAATGGCAAGACTTAATCCCTACTCAGTTATCTGTAGCCAATATTTTTTTAATTTGTATTACCTAGATTTGCCATTATTATCTAGATACCATTTGTTGAGTACATCCTCAACTAAAACTTCTTTGATCCAGATCTGCAGGACAATCAGCAGAGGGATAGCGAGAAATAAACCCAAAAATCCGAATAAGCTTGCAAAAACAACTACTGCTAAGATAGTGAATACTGGCAACAAATCCACCTCTTGTTTCATAATTATCGGTACTAATACCAAGCTTTCAAACTGCTGAATCGCAATATAAAGCAAAATTACTGCCCCAGCTTTCCAAGGAGAGTCGAGCAAGGCAAGTAGTGCGGGTGGAATAACGCTTAAAGTCGGACCAACGTTAGGAATAAACTCTAATAGACCAGCTAAAGCAGCATTGATCAGAGGCAGCGGTACTCCTAGAATTGACAGCCCGATAAACGAGACCACACCAATGACGAGCATGGCTATGAGAGTGCCTTTAATCCAGCCCACTAAAGAGGTTTCGCACTCCTGGAGAATTTCATCGACGCGCCGCCGATAAAAAGCGGGAAAGGCAAGGATAAAGATCCGTCGATACTGGGAGGGATTGGTTAAGAGCATAACAGTCAGAACCAAGAACAGCAATAAGCTCACGACAGCAGCAAGAGAGTTATTGATGAGAACAAAAAAGTTGCCGATCATTCGCCCTATCCAGGTTTGAAGTTGTTGAGAAAGATTTTCAAACCCCTGGAATCGTTCTAACATCGGTCCCGAAATCGTAGATTGTAGCCAATCAGACCATATTTCCAACTGATTTGATACTTTCGGCAAGAGATTGACCAACTGTTGTAACTGTTCGATAATACGAGGCGCGATCGCAACAAAAAAGCCAACGATCGCTGCCAGTAAAACAACAACTGTAATCGCAATGGCAATTCCTCGCTGGATGCGGTATCGTTGCATTTGCCGTACAACTCGGTTTAAGACGGTTGCCAAAACGACAGCGGCAAAAAAAAGCAAAACAATTTGCCGAATTTGCCACAAAATATAGAGCGAGAGAACAAGAACGAGTAAACCGAGCCATTGCCTGAAATGCACAAAACTGCCTCCATTTATTGCTTGTTTTAGCTGTTATGCTTTTTATTGACGACAATAAAACTTTATATCGGCAATGCGTCATGCTAGAGACTGACTAAGAGATATTATTCGATAAAATAAGGTGCAAGATCTAGATTTTCGCGATCGCTCTTTGAAGAGACTTTGGTTGTTTTTTGTGAGCAACCTTTTACTAAAATCTGCTTTCATACTCGACTAGCGCCCGACTCTCGCCAGCAAAATTAGTAGAGGCACGTACTCTAACTTGGTCGCTAATGCGATAAATTCCGTTGTAACGGAAGGGTTCGTCGGCAGCAAAAACCGTTGACACCGAGAAAGAGATCTTGTTAGTAATGTCAAATACTACCTCTGCCGCTAAACCGAGTACCGAACTATTTTCAGTTGAGTCGGTCACAATAGTAGGAAATAAACGAAATTCGCTGATTCCGATCGTATTGCTCAGTTCGCCAAAGTTTCTTTGCAGGTAGTTAAATAGGGTAGTACCAGCGATGGTGACAAGTCCTTGGGCAGGATCGGCTTGACCGGCACTAAGAGCATTTACAAAAGAGCCTCCCAACAGAGCAACAATTTCTGTCTCGCTGCGGGGAGGATCGCTAGTCAGCTCTAGATTTTGAGACAATTCGCTAGCCGATCCCCGTGCCGTTGCTTGTACGCGAACGGTGCTTACAGATCTAAAGCCAGTTGCGGGAATATCCCTAATCTCGCTAGATAAAAATGGGTCTGAAGGGGCAACGATAATCCTGCCGCCCCTTACCTCCGGTACAGTTGTAACGAGCTGGATATCGAGAATCGGATCGAGTCCTCCCTGGGGAGTGAATCTTGCCGTTTGTTCGTAGCCCGGATCTAGAGTGAATTGAGTCGTAAATAAATTCACTTGTCCCCCTACCAAATTCACGGTTCCTACGGGACGAGGATTATTCAAGGTGCCACCGATTGTTAGATCGCCCTCTACCTCAAAGTCGAGTATGGGTTGAACGGTAACGCGAACATCCTCATCTAGGATCAGTCGCAAATCTGCTAACTCTATCGGCAAGCTGGGTGTAGGAGTTGTGTCCCCTACGGCGAGAGATTCTATCGCTTCTAGATTTGTAGCTGGGGTAGAAGTTTCTTCACCTCCTGCGGCTGCGATCGCGATTTGACCGTTCCTTAAAATAATCTTGCCGCCAATGTCCGGCGATAGAGCCGTTCCCGTAATAACGACGTTGCCGCTAACTCCTCCTTGATAAAGTCCTTCAAGATTGACATTCAAATCCTCTAGGGACACGGTAAGGGGATTAGTCGCCGCTAACTGCTGGGCTGCTTGAGTGGTAAAAATGGGCAAAACGCCCTCAGCGCTCAATTGCTCGCCATCGTACTGCGCTTGAATGCCCTCAACAACAATGCGATCGTCATTAAATTGTACCGTACCCGTCACGTTCGTTAGCGGTTGCGGTAAAGCCTGGGCTTTAAAGGTAGCATTTTCAACCGAGGCGGTTCCCCTCACTATCGGCTGGTTGAAAGTCCCCTCAACTGCTACGTTGACTTGTCCTTGACCGTCTACCCAAGCGACTGCATCGGTAAATAAATTCAATAGCGCCAAGCCTTCATCTTGCACGTTAGCTTGAAGACTAATGCGATCGCGATCGGACTCGATGGAAGCAAACGGTAACACCAGGGGGATATTTCCTGTAATTGCTACTGGCTGCTGCGTCTGTGCTACCAATACGGTACTGTCAAAATTCAATCGTGCATTGTTATAGTTAAAGTCGAGTTGGGCTGATTCAAGGGCGCGATCGTTGACAGTCCCCTCAACCAGAGCTATCTCGCCTGTGGCACTGGGATTTTCTAAACTGCCTGCTAAGGTGGCGATTGCGTTTAATCTCCCCGCAACCTGCACGGGTAATTCTGGCAGGAAAGGCTCTATCAGTGCCACTGGTAGTTCTTCTACTCGCACCTGTCCCGATAGTTGCTGTTGACTCAACTGTCCGGTAAAAGCTACGAGTGCTTCACCGAGATCGACCTGTAAAGGTTGTAGCGTCAAAGCGCCATTATCATAAGTCCCTTGAGCAACTATCTCGTCAATCGTGTATTCGCCCCATAGCCAATCAGTACCGAGGAGATCGAAACTGACGTTAAACGCTGGCTGCAATCCCGGCTCTAGGGAGCCGGAAACAGTAATCTTTCCATTGATGATGCCGTTCAATTCTGCCAATGCAGGGATGGTTGGCTCTTGTCGCCGTTGGCGCTGTCGTGCTAGCAGAGCTTGAATTTCCGAGAACCGACGCAGTCGATCGAGTACGGGGGCATTGGGCAAACCGACAGATAGATTTTGAAGGATTTCTGCTCCCGCCAGTTCTGTGGGTTCTAACCCGGTTACTATATCTTGATAATCAAATAAACCTAGCGTTTGTAAGACATTTTCGATTCTGGCAGAGTCTAAGTTAATTTGGAATTGAAAAGCTTGCCCAGCCTGCAAATCGCCAGTTAGAGCGATACGACTCTCACCCCGTTGCAATTGAGCCTCTCTCAACGTCAAATCGCCATCTTCATAACGGATGCGCCCTCGGAATGCGTCAGCTGCGATTGGGACTACTCTGGGTTGCGCGATCGCGATATCTGCTACAACAGTAGACTCGGCTATATCCTCTGCTAAATCGATAGCTAAGTTCCCGGAGATATCCCCAGCAATCGGTTCAATGTTTTGTAAAACATCGCCAGGAATCGCGTTCCTGAGTACCGCGATGGGAAAATCTTCGAGATTAACGATTAGATTTTCGTCTTCAGTTCTGCCAACTGCCACCGCCTCATTCCGTCGGACAAAGAATTGAGTCGGACGGTTTTCGGGGTCGAGAACGAAGGCAATTCGATCTTGTCTTCCCGCCACCTGGAGTTCTGTGCGCTGTCGTGCTTGATAATTTAATCTTCCCGTTAAAACTGACTCGAATGCTAAATCGTTGACTCTGAGGTTTTGTAGCCAAATATTGCCAACAGCATTGGGAGCGTCTGGAGATCCCGTTACTTGTCCTGTAAAATCTGCTGCACCTGCCAGCACTGTATTCCCAGGAAGGTTCAATCCAAGGTCTGGCAGGTTGTAATCCTCTGCTCGTACATTGAGATTGAAGCCTACGATTTGGGGGGCTTCTGCTCCCTCTAACCGAACGGCGACCTTTCCATTGGCATTAAATCCTGGCGCAGTTGCGTTGTCAACGATAATTTGCTGACCGTTCCACCTGACTTGTGCCGTTATCGGTCGCTCGATTATGGCTAATCCTTGGGAAAAGCCCACCCGTCCTTGCGCTCGAATGTCTGAGGGAGCGAATGAAGTTCCTTCTAAACGCAGATCGGCGCTAAATCGCCCCCGCAAATCCTGAGAAAACTGGTTTAATGCTACGCCAGAAGCATTGACGACGGCTTGAAACTGACCATCGACAATTTGACCGTTACCTGTCACTCTACCGCCTGCCACCTGGAAAATCGCATCCCGGATTAGAGTCGTTCCCTCATTAGTAATAACAACTTGCGCCGTGCCGGGATAGGTGGCTTCGGGCGCTCGCAATTGGGCTAGAGTTTGTATGTTGCCAGGAGTTCCCGCAATCTGTGCCGTTCCCGATACATTGCCGATAGTAAACGGGGGTGAGGTGCCATACTCTCGCGCGATCGCATTTCCTGGAACATTCCTCGCTTGAAAATTCAAAACGAGTTCGTTTTGACCTTCTAGGTTAAGCCGACCGCTGCCAGTTACCTGACCTCCTACGGTAGGAGTCCCTTGAATGCTAGCAAAGATAAGCTGCTCTGGTACCAGGCGAAAGCGAGTGCGAATGTTACTAAATTCAACGCGATCGACGGTCGCGGTTTGGATCGTGCTAGCGGTTCCGGTTAAAATCGGTCGTGCGATCGCGCCTTGCAAACGAAGATCGGCTCTAACCGTTCCAGCCGTAGGAAATGGCAGATCGACATCCAAAGTATCCAAAACGTTTTTGACGCTAACGGCTTGTACGTTACCTGAGAGGTTATAACCCTTGAGGGGATTGATGACCCCCTCAACTCGAACCGGAATTCTGCCATAGCGCGTAGAAACGTTTTCTAGGACTATATTCTGACCCGATTGGAATAGCAGTCTCCCTTGAGTATTGCTGAATGCTTGGGGAAGATTTTCAATTTGGACAGTGACGCTATTCAAGCTTACCCAACCCAGGATTATGGGGTCTTCTGGGTCGGGTTGTAATTGTACGATTAAGTTAGCGTCGGCACGACCCCCAAACGGGTCAACGGGCAAATCGACTAATCGCCTGACATCGCTTGCGAGAACATTTTGCCCTTGGATGGCGAGGTCGGTTTGTTCGATATCGGGGCGCGTTTCTCCAGTGATGGCGACTTTGCCTCCTCTGGTGGGTTGACCGCTAACTTCAAACTGAATGCGATCGCCTTGTTCGAGTAATCGAGCGATTCCATTGACTTGTGCGATCGCAACCGAACCTTGTGGTCTACCGGGTTCGGGAGTTGGTACTAACACTAGGTCGGCATTTTGAACCTGAATCGTCTGCAAGTCAATCTCAATGAGGTCTTCCTCCCCTTCTTGGGTCTGAATTTCAGTCTCAACCCAACCACCGTCTTGTGCCTGTTCGAGGTAAATTTCAGGCTCGATTAATGTGACATTAAGCGGCAAGGTTCGGTTTAGAACAACCTGCCAGAGGTCAAACCTGACTTCTACTGCCTTTGCTACTAAGCGATCCGGATCGGTAGGAGTGGCGGGGATAGATGCAGAGTTAAATCGCAGACTATTTAAAGAAAAATGCTCGATTTTCCCAATTTCTACGGGTCTTCCGAGCAATTGCTTGAGATCTCTTTCTAATAGCGGTGCTAGTCTTTCGTGGATAAATATCCATGCCCACCAAGCGCCTCCCGCGATCGCCACTAGCAAAATTCCCCCGATCGCAAGACTGGTACGGCTTAAGAGAAGAAGCCACAAACGCCGATTAGAATTGGGTTCGGGTTGGTTATTAGAGGAGTGAGTCATCTCTCATCATCGATACCATTATTTGGGTATCCCGTTCGTTGCGCGATCGCTCTAGAGCGGCAAAATCAACCGATGTATCTCGAAAAGTTTGAGTTATAAAGACTTCAATAATTTTATCTATCTTAGACAATAGTTAGGTTGGCTTGCAGCAGACAGAGATACTAATATCCGTTTTCATTTAATATTGGCTTTTTTATGCATAAATTCTTGAAAATTTAGGCATCAAAATTCTAAAATTTTTTAAATCTCTGAGACGATACTATAGCGATCGTCTTCTTCATATTCTTTTTCTGGAAAATCGCAGCCAGCGACAAGTGTTAGAGCTGCTGTAGAGGGAGCCAGATAGACTAAGTTTTTTACCAATTTTCGTTTCATAATTCTTATTTTTCATTCTTTAATCTCGGTAGGTCGTTCGGCTAGAAACACCGGTCAGATCGCTATCATCAATCATGATTTCTTCGCCCGCTCTATTTCTAGGGACTAATTTATCTCACAAACTTCGATCTAGCCTCTATCTAAAGAATGAATTGAAAGTTTCTCAAAAGTAGGAAAAACCAAATTCTTATGGGTAAAAATATTTTGTTTTCGATCGATCGCCTATTTTTATGAAGATATTTATCGCATTTATTTTGATTGACCCTGGATGCGATCGCAAGATTAAAAAAGATTTCTCAAGATAGCTAAAAAATTGGCTAAATAGTTATAATTACTTCAAGAAGAAGAAATTAATATTTATTGGTATTAACAAAAAAGATTATGAACAAACCAATAACTTACTTACTGCTACCTTTGCTTAGCATCGCAGTAGGAAGTTTGAGCGGTTGCACGATAGATTGGGGAAGAGAAAATCGTCCGGCGATCGCTCCCTCTCCAACGGTCGATCAGTCAGAAAATCAAAGCGCTCGTTCTCTAGCACCAACGGCTGACGATACTAACTTTGTGGTTGCAGTTGTCGAAAAAGTACAACCGGCGGTGGTTCAAATTAATACTTCCCGAACTGTCAGAACTCAAGTCCCGTCGCTGCCGGAAGAATTTAACGATCCCTTCTTCAGGCGATTTTTTGGAGACAGATTTCCCACGCAGACTCAAGAGAGAGTGGTGCGCGGTATTGGCTCTGGCTTTATCATTAATTCCCAGGGTCAAATTCTCACGAATGCTCATGTTGTCAGCGATGCCGATACAGTAACGGTAACGTTTTCCGACGGTCGCACGGTTGATGGCAAAGTGCTGGGAAAAGACCCCGTAACCGATATTGCCGTCGTGCAAATTCCTGGCGATAATCTGCCAGTAGTAGAATTAGCTAATTCCGATTCTGTACGACCGGGACAGTGGGCGATCGCGATCGGCAATCCTTTGGGATTGCAAGAAACTGTCACAGTCGGCGTTGTCAGTGCAACAGAACGCTCTGCTAGCGCTCTAGGGATTTCCGACGGACGGATTGGCTTTATTCAAACCGATGCCGCTATTAATCCTGGAAACTCCGGCGGCCCATTGCTCAATGCTCGCGGACAAGTCATTGGCATCAACACGGCGATTATTGGCGGCGCACAAGGGATCGGCTTCGCTATTCCAATCAACACCGCTCAAAGAATAGCCCAAGAGATAATCTCGACAGGGAAAGCGGAACATCCTTATTTAGGAATAGAGATGTTACCGATAACACCCGAACTAAAACAACAAATCAACAGCGCTCCCAACAGCGATATCCGCATCGAGGCGGATAGAGGTCTTCTGATTGCCCGCGTCGTCCCTAATTCTCCAGCCGCTAGAGCCGGACTGCGAGCAGGAGATGTCATCCAATCGGTCGGCAATCGTCCCGTGACTAATGCTGACGAGCTTATACAAACTCTTGAGCAAAATGGCGTAGGTAACAACTTGCCAATTGAAGTATTGCGCAACGGGCAGGCAGTGCAAGTAACAGTACGACCCGAACCACTGCCACCGCTGGCCAAACCCTAGTTGAGTGACAAAACTCAAATCGCCCTCACCCCAACCCCTCTCCCAGAGCGGGAGAGGAGCTTTCAACTCAAAACTTTGGACTAAAGTCCCTTCGCCCCTTGTGGGAGAAGGGATTTAGGGATGAGGGGCAAAGATTTGTCAGTCAAGATGAATTTGATTAGTTTCTCTAGGGAGAAACAACAGACGCAAATATTGCACCTTAAGCACTAAAACGCCCAGAAATCAATTTCTGGGCTAATCACCAAAGTCCACTTAAGAGGACTTAAGCTATGAGCCAGGAACTGAAGTTCCTGGCGGACTGAAATTAACCAGCTTCCGAGTGAGCTTCGACTGTTATGGTCTTTTGCTCGGCTTCTTCAGCGAGTTCGGCTTGACTTTCGGCAACGATGTCTTCAAAAGCTTCTCGTACTTCTGAAAAAATCCCTTTGCTTTTTTCATAGGCAACAATTCCCCCTTTGATCGCTGTTTTAGCAATGGGTTTACCCACCTTTGTCCAAGCAGGCCCGGCAATCGGGGCAAGAAGTAATACACCAGCACCAATAACGAGACCGGGAAGGCCGAAGTCTTCTACAAGATCGCCGACATCGAGTTTCAAAAAAGCCATAATACACCTCCAATTGATTTCTTAGTGACGGTTAAACGCTGCGCACAGACCATTCCCGCGATCGCGCTCGATCTATCATTGTCGATCGAAGTTGCTGCCATTGGGTTGAGTCTTACGGTAGTGGCGATCGCTCATCCAGAAAGGTTGTGAACCGCGACAATTCCCACATTTTGGTAGACAATTGGTTTGGCATAATGGGCAATGGCGATCGCCTCGACAAAACCCCGCCATCAACACCGTCGTAAGGATACGGACACGTCTGCATCAGCTAAGGCAGCGGAGTCGTTGAGTTCGTTGCTATTAAACCATCTCACCCCCTTTTTTATTTTCAAAACGATTTAAATAAACACTAAAGCTGGTTTGAGAGGCATATTTGCCATCGATTGCAGCATTAGCGTCAGCGCACTAAACTTAAACTGCGACCAAGGACTTGTCGTTTCTAACGTTGCTGCCTTGGGGGTTCTGAGATTGATGCTGTTGATGCGATTGCTTCAGTTGCTTCTGGGGTCGGGTTCGACTCAGGAGACTCATCAATCTTGCTATGCTCGAAGGAGCGATCGTCTGACTTTTCTTCTACCGACGCCGTAGGATTTTGCCGGCGAGCAAACCGAATCTGAGACAGGAATGCAGATGCATCGAAGGAGGTATCGGCACGGTAGTCGATGACTACCGTGGCAGTAGCGGGATTAACGCGCAGGCTTTTAATTCTCTTGTCTGCTGCGGCTAGGCGATCGAGTTGGCCAACATAGTTGCGATCCCAAGCAATGCGAGGAATGTGCAAGCGAATCCGTCCGGGAATCTGATGAATGACTTTGTAGGCGCTAGAGGACTTTTCTCGTTCTTTGGCAGGCCATTCGCGATCGAAGCCTTCGATCGCTTCGCGAGTCAAGTTTGTGGCGATTAAATAGGTAGCAATTGCTTGCCAGCCATACACTCCCAATCCTCTCGTCGTCATCAGTCCGACGACAGGGGGAACGAGCGATCGCAATCCTGTAAAAGCTTGCGATAAAGCTTCACAGGGAAAGTTCTCTGACCCGGTTCGCGCTTGGGAAACACAAAAGGGTTGAAGGGCTTCCTTGAGTTGTGATAATGTTTGTTTGCTTGGTTCAAATGTAACGCTCAAACTCCCTATTTGTTCATTTGTTCTGACAGATCGAACTCCGTTTTGCTGTCGTAGATGTTGCGCTACATTATTTAATTCTGCTTTAGCCTTTGCGTCTACAGCACGGAGGCGGACACGGTTGGCAACAGCGTGCAGAACTTCAAACCCACCTTTTGAGCGGGATGTTTCTACATCTTCCATTGACTAATACCTCGGTGATGTAATGGGTTAATGGTTTATTAAACTTTACTTAACCCTAATTTGATTTTAGATGGTTTTGCCAGTAATTTGGTTGCTATTTACACAAAACTCAATCAAATTTTCTGGTTTCAGTATTCTCGATATCTAAGCTGTTGTCCGTAAACGTTAAGCGTTCTAACGAATTAGAGGATTCAGATTTTCCTGTGTGGTTGAGTAGTAGAACGCACGCTTGCCTAGTTATGTCGTTCTCGCCACCTAAGAGAACATCCCAAAAGTCTATTTTGTCATTCTAGGTTCAGTAAGCGAAATATCTTCTACCAATTCGCCGATGCTCCTCCACTTCGTGAGAATCCGCGTCGGTTGGCAATTAGTCAGCAGTTCTGTGTGTAAGGCTTTTTCCTTGAGCATCTGTAGCGTTCTTTTTTAGAAATGGTCTTATATAAGTAGTAAGTTATATATTAGCCGATTTCCCGTAGCGATCGCGTCGAAAAAGAAGAGTCACAATGGATATTAAGGATTACCGATGAGTCCGAACAGCTTAGCAAGTCCACCGAGAATAGCGACGATCAAACCAATTAATACTCCTCGACTCAGGAATTCTTGATTTTCCATTCGTTTGTCGAGTCCATCGATCTTGGTTTTCACCGTTGCCATATCGATGTTTAATTTATCTACCTTTTCATCAACCTTGTCTATTTTTTGCTCAAGCTTATCTAGCTTTTGCTCAAATCTGTCCAAGTATTCTTTTAAGTCTTGTTCGATGGTTAGGCTCATGAGAGTTACACTTCAATTAGGTCAAGAATTGTGCCTGTCCCCTAGTTCCCCCTGGGGGGTTGTTTTTATTATCTCGTATTCGGCGAATGCCCTAATGCAACCAAGCCAAAATTGGAATTAAGCGTGAAACAAATAGCAGTAGTATTAGGTCTTTCAGTTGAATGAGTTAGGTAGTTTTTTAGGATTGCGATCGATCGCGCTAGCGGATTTGTTGCGTCGTCCTGGATTCCATTACGTCAATATGGAAAGGTTCGGAACAAAGTGTGTTATCAGCTAATCTGTTAATTTTTAATAAAAGTCATTCAATCTTGACAGACATAATGCTATGCAAATATACTCTCTGCTAGTAACAAGAATTAGAATTAGCGAGACTGATGGTAGCTGTAGCAAAGTGTGATGTTTAAAAAATTGGCTCAGGTCAATCAAAAGCTTAGCCCTGAGTTACGCAAGGTGATTGGGAATATAGGATGGCTATCGGTAGAAAAAATCTTTACGATGGTAATGTCTTTATTTGTGGGGGTTTATACGATCCGATATCTTGGAACGGAAAGCTTCGGCAAACTCAGTTACGGTGTTAGCTTTGTGAGTTTATTTGAGGCAATTGCTAAGTTAGGGTTGGATGGAATCGTAATCCGCAATTTAGTCCAAAAAGAAGAGTCAACTCAAGAAATATTAGGTACGGCTTTTGTACTGAAGCTTATTGGTAGTTCAGTGACGATTGTCTTGGTTGGCTGTGCTGCCTTCACTTTCAACCATGATTCTCAACTTCGTTGGATAATTCTCATTATTGCTGTTGGATTATTATTTAGTTCTTTTGATGCGATTGATTATTGGTTTCAGTCAAAAGTCAAGTCAGGTGCAATCGCAATAACGAGAAGCTTTCAACTAATTTTAAGTTCATTAGCTCGGATATTATTTATCGTACTTGGACTTCCTTTGATAGCATTTGTTTGGTTGATTTTGGCAGATGTTATCTTAAAGGCAATTGGGATGATTTGGATTTATACAAAGAGCGATCGATCGATTTTAAGCTGGAAATTCAACTGGTCAAAAGCTATAGAAATGCTTAAAGATTCATGGCCGCTTATCTTTTCCGGTCTAACGATTGCTCTTTATATGAAAATCGATCAAGTAATGCTAGGTAATATAACAAGCAATGAAGAGGTGGGGAATTATGCAGCAGCAGTGAGATTATCAGAAGTTTGGTATTTTATTCCAATGGTGATTTGCTCTTCTGTATTTCCAGCAATTCTTCGGGCAAAAATCAGAAGTCAGCACGAATATTATTTTAAATTACAACAACTATACGATTTAATGGCATGGATTTCATTATTGGTGGCAATACCGATGACATTTGGCTCAGAAATTTTGATGACTACCTTGTTAGGCGAGCCTTACAGAAGAGCAGGAGAGATTTTATCTTTGCACATCTGGGCGGGACCGTTTGTATTTTTAGGTGTTGCTGTTAGCCAATGGTGGATGGCAGAAAACTTGACGAAGTTTAGCGCTATATCAACATCATTGGGAGCTGGAACTAATATCGTATTAAATTTTTTATTAATCCCATCTTATGGTGGTGTGGGAGCAGCAATAGCAACCATCATATCTTATGCCATTGCTTCTCATGTCTTGTGTCTTATTTGTCCTTTTACCTTTAAAACTGGCTGGATGCTAACTAAGGCTTTATTTGTGCCGCTACGAATCTCTAAAAATTTAACCTACCTCAGTCAGTTAAAAAAATATATAGTATAAAAAAATGTCATTATGTTGAAAAGTAAAATTAAACAAAAAATTTGGATTTTATTAAGATGGGTGTTTGCAAGAAAAAAATTCTATCGTTTAAATAAAATTCTATATCAACTAAGCTTAAATGGTTTAGGTATTTTAAATTATGAAAACAAGCGAGTTAGTGGAGAGTATAATTTTCTAGCAACAGTTGTAAAAAATCTTGACAAGAATGCAGTTGTCCTAGATATAGGAGCCAACATAGGAGAGTATTCAAATTCAATCAAAAAAATAAGACCAGATATACAGCTTTTTGCTTTTGAACCTCATCCTAAGACTTTTAAAATTCTAGAAAAGAATGCAAAATTACATAATTATTGTGCTTTCAATTTAGCCTGTGGCAAAGAAAAAGCAAAATTAAAATTATATGATTACGAGAAATCAAATGGATCGCAGCATGCTTCTCTTTTTCATGAAGTTATAACAGACATTCATGGCAGCAAATTTATTGAGCATGAAATAGATATTATTAATTTGGATAGCTTTATCAAAGAGCAAAATATTAAAAAAATCAATCTTATTAAAATTGATGTTGAAGGTAATGAATACGGCGTTCTAGAGGGACTTCATGAAGCAATAAAAAATAATCTTGTTGAAATAATTCAATTTGAGTTTAATGAAATGAATGTTGTTAGTAGAAGTTTTTTTAAAGATTTTTATGAAATATTGTCTGAATATACATTGTTTAGAATGCTTCCTGACGGAATAGTTCCATTAGAAAAATACCATCCACTCTTTTGTGAAATTTATGCTTTTCAAAATATAGTAGCAATCCATAAAAAAATTAAATTGCATATCTAAAAACATGGATATCGTAGTTTAATTACTTTTGATCAAAATTTAGCAATGAGAACACCTGTCGCCTTCCTGATATTTAATAGACCAGATACGACAAAGAGAGTATTTGAAGCTATTCGCCAGGCAAAACCATTTAAGCTTCTGGTAATCGCAGATGGTCCTCGTAAAGATAAACCTGATGATGAGAAAAAATGTGCTGATGCTAGGGCTATTATCGATCGCGTTGATTGGGATTGCCAAGTTCTGACTAATTATTCTGACAGTAATTTAGGATGCAGGCGAAGAGTATCGAGTGGATTGGATTGGGTGTTTAGTCAAGTTGAAGAAGCAATTATCCTCGAAGATGATTGTCTTCCCCATCCTACTTTTTTCCGCTTTTGTGAAGAGTTGCTCGATTATTATCGAGACGAAGAAAAAGTTTGGCATATTGCTGGAACTAATCTAACACCAATTAGCGATTTGAAATCAAGTTTTTTATTCTCTCGATTAGTCCCAATTTGGGGATGGGCAACCTGGAAAAGGGCATGGCAACATTATGATATTGAAATGAAGTTATGGTCAAAATATAAGCATAGTGAAGATCTTCAATATTTTGGTAGCCAACAGCAAAATGTTTATCAAGTTTTTGAAGATAATTATCATAGTCTTGTAGATACTTGGGATGGTCAATGGGCTTTTAGTTGTGTAGCCCATCAAAGTCTTTCTATTATTCCCAAAACCAATCTAGTAATGAATATTGGCTTTAGATCGGATGCTACTCACACAAAAGGCAAGAGTAAGTTTGCTTATATTCCAGTTCGAGGTCTAGACTTTCCCCTAGTAAAACCTTTGAATATGATTCCCAATCAAGAATTTGATGAAAAATTCTTAAGCTTTCTGAATGACTCTGAATTTAGTTTAGTTAGTAAAATTAAACAATTTATTCGGAAAACCGTATTATGAACCAAAAACTCGACTATAGTCGCCACTATCTAAAATGGCATTCTGATACACCCCAGCATACTCAAAGTATGAAATCCTTTTATCAAAGTATGTTTTCCAGATTTCTACCTGCTGATAGAAATCTTTCTATATTAGACATTGGCTGCGGCATGGGGTTTGCCTTACTAGCATTACAAGACATGGGATATTTAGATGTAAAAGGAATTGAAATTGATGACGCACAAGTTAAATCTTGTCTTGAGAAAGGAATAAAAGTTATTAAAGTCGCTAATTCTATTGAATATCTAGCCAAAAAAAACAATAGTTATGAATTGATTTTATGCTTGGATGTGATCGAGCATATTCCCCACGAAAAACAATTAGAATTTGTTAAAGCTATTCAAACTTCTTTGAAACCGGGGGGGAAACTAATTTGTACTGTTCCTAATGCCAATTCGGGATTAGCGAGCCGATGGCGTTACATTGACTGGACTCATCATATTAGCTTTACAGAACATAGTTTAGACTTTTTGTTATTTAATGCTGGTTTTGAGAAAATTGAAATTTATGAGACTGAATTTTTTAAAAATCCTGGCCTTAAAGGTTTGATAAAAGTTAAACCCTTTCTTCATTGGTTACTATTTCTTTTAGTTCGTAGTCTCCGAAGATTGGAAATGATAGCAGAATTAGGCTGGGAACAAGGAAAAAACATTCCTCTGTCGCTTAACCTTTTAGCAACAGCAGAAAAACAAAAAACTTTATGAAAACAGTAGTTCATTCGTTCGATGTTTTTGATACAGTCCTAGTTCGTATCTGGGCTAAACCCACAGACCTGTTTTGGGAATTAGGTAACCAACTCCAGCGAAAAAACTTAATTACCATTTCAGTAGAAGCTTGGATGAATTTGAGAGTGGAAGCTGAAAGACAAGCCAGGAAAAAATCGGTGACAGAAGAAGTAACTATTGAAGAAATATATAAACCCCTTGCCGAATACCTAGATTGGTCACCAGATACTGTTGCCAGAGTTATCCAACAAGAAATAAATTTAGAACTTTTAAGTTTACGTCCTGTTCCAGAAATAAAAAAAAGAATTCAAGAACTTCATCAATGCCGGGAAAGAATAATTTATATTTCAGATATGTATCTTCCTAAAGAGGCAATCGAACTTTTTCTACAAAAAAATCAGCTTTGGGAAGATGGCGACCGATTGTATTTATCCTCAGAAATGGGATTGACTAAAGCCTCGCGAAAACTGTTTGAGCTATGTTTGGATAAAGAATGTCTTAAACCATATCAGTTGACTCACATAGGAGACAATTTATATTCCGATGTCAAAGTTCCTAAAAAGCTTGGTATTCAAACTAAATATTTCGCTCAAACTCACCTAAACCGTTATGAAAAGCTAGTAGCCGAGACAATAGATGTGCCTCTAAAATTCCGTTCGCTATTAGCTGGAACGAGTAGGTTAACCCGCCTGCAATGTCAGGAAAATAGCTTACACAAAAAAGTTATTTGGGATACAGCAGCAAGTGCGATCGCACCAATCTTGTTTGGTTTCGTTTATTGGTGTTTAGAACAGGCGCAGCGCCTAGGGAGAAAAAGACTCTATTTCGTTGCTAGAGATGGTCAAGTTTTACTAAAAATAGCTAAGATTATTTGTCATAATTGGAATTATGAGATTGATTGTCGATATTTGTACGGTTCTCGGCAAGCATGGCACTTTCCAGCCATTCAAGAAATTACAGAAAAAGAACTAGACTGGATATTCGATCCAACATTATTTTTATCAGTTAATTTAGTCTGTGAAAGAGTTAATCTTAACCCAGAAGAGATAAAAGATTGTCTTGTTAAAAATGGCTTTTTAGAAGAGGTTTGGAATACAAACTTAAACAAGCGCCAAAGAGAAGCTTTAAAAAGCATATTTCAAAAGGTTGAAATATGCGATCGCATTGTAGCCAGGGCAAAAGAGTATAGATTGAATGCGATTGGTTATTTTTGTGAAGAAGGATTAGGCGATGGAGTACCTTTTGGGATAGTTGATATCGGTTGGAATGGAAGGCTTCAGCGATCGCTCAGTAACCTACTTGCAACTGTGGATATGTACCCGGAAGATGGTGTGTGCGGATTTTATTTTGGCTTATCCCAGCGTTTAAAAGCTTATCCTACCGATCGATTATTAGCTTATTTTTCCGATCCAGATCGACCTTTAGAAAGAGATTATCTATGCTCTCACAGAGGTTTAATTGAAGTATTAGTATCTGCCGATCATGGCAGCACAGTAAAATTTGAGAAAAGTAGTGATAGTTACAGGCCAATTTTAAGGTCGAAACAAAATGAATTAGCAATTGAATGGGGAATAGAAACATACCAAAGAGTTTTAGAAGAGTGGGTTGACAATTTTACTCTTAAAGTAAATAAATCTTTATGCAAAGCTAATTATTTTCTAAGAATATCAGAATTGCTCATGACTACTTTTTTCGAGCATCCAACTCCTGAAGAAGCACAAACATTTGGTAGTTTTTTATTGTCCGAAGATCAAACCGAAACTATTTATCATAGAATTGCTCCTTATTATCATATCCATGAAGCTATTAAGTTATTGATTTTAAGAAAAAACAAAAGTAATTTTGCCTGGCTGCCAGCATCAGCACTTATCAGTGGTTCTATAGCCAGTTTTTTTTTAAAACTATACTTAATTCAATCGAAGTTTAAAAGATATATAAAAGCTATAAAATTTCAATCAAAATAATCTACTATTATATGAAACTATTAAATATTGGTTGTGGTACTGTATTTCATCCAGCTTGGGTAAATATCGATCTAGTCTCTTCTTCACCAGAGGTTCAAGTATGTGATATCCGAAAAAAGTTGACTTATCCTGATGCTGAATTTGATGCTTGTTATAGTTCTCATGTAGTCGAACACCTCAAACAAGAAGAAGTCAATCAATTGCTAGCTGAGTCTTGGCGTATCCTTAAACCAAAAGGTGTTATTAGAGTTGTCGTTCCCGATCTTGAAGCGATAGTTAGAGAATACTTAAAAGCTTTAGAGCAGGTTGAAGCTGGTGTTAAGGAAGCTGAATTAGACTATGATTGGATGATGCTAGAGCTTTACGATCAGGTAGTTCGTAGCTTTAGAGGAGGACAAATGGCTTGTTTTTTGGACAATCCTAATATTCTCAACAAAGATTTCGTGTTCTCTCGGATCGGTGACGAATTAGAAAACCATGTAGCAAGGAAATTAGTAAAAAAATCTTTATGGGAGAAACTGAAAGCGGAAAATTCATTTTGGCTAATCCAAAAAGTGCGAAACAATATTGCTAAATATTTAGTCACTATAGTAGCAGGTAGTGAAGCCAAACAGGCACTAGAAGAAGGGTTATTTCGTAATTCAGGTGAAATTCACCGTTGGATGTACGATCGCTTTTCATTACGAAGATTGCTTGAACGAGCAGGGTTTGTAGATATTCGGGTTTGTCGTGCTGATGAGAGCAGAATTTTAGATTTTAATAGCTATAACTTGGATATAGTAGATGGCAAAGTTCGCAAACCAGATTCCTTGTTTATGGAAGCGATTAAGCCATGAAAATTTTACTTCTAAGTACCTATGACTGGCAAGGAGGGGCAGCCAAAGCAGCTTACAGACTTCATCAAGCACTGCGAAGAACTGGTATCGATTCTCAAATGCTAGTACAAAGTAAATTGAGTGACGAAGAGACTGTTATCACTTCGGCAACTAAATTCCAAAAAGGACTGGCTAAATTAAAACCTTCTTTGGATCTCCTGCCTCTAGGATTATATTCTAGGCGCGAGCGCGTTACTTATTCCCTCCAATGGTTTCCAGATACTATTGCTTCTCAAGTAGCTCAAATTAACCCTGATATTATTAACTTACATTGGATTAACTCAGGCTATCTACGGCTTGAAACTCTAGCAAAATTCAAAAAACCGATTGTTTGGACGCTCCATGATATGTGGCCTTTCACTGGAGGATGTCACTATAGTAGTGATTGCGATCGCTACACTAAAACCTGCGGTGCTTGTCCCCAATTACGTAGCACTAGGAAATGGGATATATCTCGTTGGGTTTGGCGGCGCAAAGCAAAAGCTTGGAACAATTGTAATCTTGCTATTGTCACGCCTAGTAACTGGTTAGCTAAATGCGCTCAAGAGAGTTCTCTGTTTCAAAACTTTCGGATAGAAGTGATTCCTAACGGTTTAGACATCCAAAGATATAAGCCAATTGATAAACAGTTAGCTAAAAATCTGCTGGGATTGCCTATAGATAAACAAATCATACTGTTTGGCGCGGTTAATGCAACGAGCGATCGCCGGAAAGGCTTTCATCTACTATTGCCAGCTTTGCAAACACTCGATCGATCTCAATGGCAAGAGAAAATAGAGCTAGTTAGTTTTGGCGCTTCCCAACCCGTGGAACCTCCAAATTTTGGTTTTAAGGCTAACTACTTAGGAAAATTAAGCGATGAAATTTCTCTATCCTTAGTCTATGCGGCAGCAGATGTTTTTGTTGCTCCTTCACTTCAAGACAATTTACCCAATACGGTTATGGAAGCTTTAGCCTGCGGCACTCCTTGCGTTGCTTTTGAGATTGGTGGAATGTCCGATATGATAGAACACAAGCAAAATGGATACCTGGCTCGACCTTATGAAGTAAGCGATCTAGCAAAGGGGATTACTTGGGTGTTAGAAGATAGGGAAAGATGGAGAAATTTATGCGATCGCGCTCGCAAGAAAGTCGAACAAGAATTCAGTCAAGAATTACAGACAAAGCGCTATTTATCCTTATTCAGTCAGCTTTCTTTGTAGCCCCAAAAACTCACAAATTCAACCTTAATCATGTTTCAAGCAGAAACTCCATTTGTCTTATTTGAGTGCTTGTATTTAATTGTTGTTTTGTGTTATGTATTTACTCAATCAAAACTTGTATGCTGGTTAGCCTATAGTTTAGCTGGATTGAAATACTCTCTTTCATCTCTTGAAAGTATCGATATCATAACCTATGAGAAAATTTACAAGGCAGTCCAACAATTTGGATTTGAGCCTTTCATGGGAATGGAAGGAGCATATACAAGCTTATTATATTTGGCTAAAATAGCCAATCTATCACTAACTTTAATTCATGGGATTACTGTTATAGTTTTTTTGGTTGCAGTTACTTTTTTATTTCAAGTTTTTCTTCCCAAAAATAAAGCTATAGTAATCAGCTTTTTTTTTGGTTTTGTCCTAGTTGGTGGAGAGCTTAATTTGTATTTGTTAAGGCAGCTGCTGTCAACTGCTATTATTTTTTGGGGCATGAGTTTCTTATTTAAAAACAAGCCATTTAGAGCATTAGTAATCTATCTTTGTGGTTTCTTATTTCATTCAAGTACAGCTATTTACTTTCCACTATTTATTAGTGGTTTTTTTAGAAAAAAAATAACTAAAATCTTGATTGTCATAGGCAGTTACCTTTTAGTTTTTGTGCTGGCTTCTAATTTTGAATTAGGATATGAGCTAATTTCAGGGCTTACCGGACAAGAGTCTTTATATTATACAAAGTATCAAGCATACACTTCATTTTCCGGTAAAGCAGGATGGAGAGATGAAGGAAGCATGGGATTGCTTACTATAGGAATGATTTTATACTTCATTGCTGTAAATGTCTGGAATCGGCTCTATTTTTTTAGAAGTAAAATCTGGCTTTTTTATTTATTTAGTTTTACTATGGTAATTTTTCAATTTGCACTGGAAGCCTTTAGACTTTTCTGGATTTCTTCTAGATTAAATTTCATCTCAGATTCATTACTTTTAATATCTAATATTTTGATTAGTTTAGAACTCATACCCAAAAAATATCATCAGTTAATGATTGTTTTTTCAGTCGTAGCAATTTTTTGGGTTTCGGTCTATGCTATCGTCATAGGATACGATCGATATGGGCTTTACAGATTTTCACTTTGAGAAAATTTTTCCATTGATGCCAAGAAGCATGTCGATCTAGTTTTAGATTATCATATGAATATGAAAAGCACAAACTTAAATCTTACTCTACCCTTAAAAGAAGGTGGACTACAAACTCAAAATAAATTTAAATTTTCGACGGAAACCAAGCCATTAATTTCTATTATAACTATAGTATTTAATAGAAAAGATTTATTGGAAATAACAGTTCAATCAGTTATCGGTCAGTCTTATGAAAATATTGAGTATATTATTGTAGATGGTGGCTCAACTGATGGAACTGTTGAAGTTATTAGACAATATGAAGACAAAATAGATTATTGGGTTAGCGAACCAGACGAAGGAATTGCAGATGCTATGAACAAAGGAATAAACTTGTCTTCAGGTATTCTGATCGCTCATCTTCATGCAGGAGATAGATTTGTTTCTCAGGACATAGTGTCACAAATTGTTGAATCATATAAAAATGAAAAATGGAGATGGTGTTTTGGTAATCAAGCATTAGTAAACTCCACAGGTGATATTGTTAGTTTTTACCATCCACCCAAGTATAGTAAAAGAATCTTGCATTTAGCTAATATTATTCCTCATGCAACAGTTTTTGCTGAAAGGAGTTTATTTCAAGAAGTAGGTGGTTTTGACAAAAGTTTCAAATGTGCAATGGATTATCATCTTTGGCTTAGATTTGCACAAATATCTGAGCCAAAACAATTTGATTTAACTATTGCATTATTTTTACTTGGTGGTTTTTCTGCCAATATTAAATTGGCATTGCAGGAGGAATTTAGAGCAAGAGTTGAAGTCTTAAAACAATCTTCTGTTGAAAAATTAATTTCTTTTTGTGTAATTTGTATTAGAATTTTAAAAAGATGGCTCAATATTACAACCTTTGTAAAATTTAATGGTTCAAATTCAAAAATGACAAACTTTTAATTATGAAAATAGCTTATGTTTTGCCCAGATTAAAATATAGCGGCATGACCAGAATTGCTTTTTTATTAGCTACTAATCTTGCTAAAACTTGTGAGATTAAGGTATTTTACTTTGGTGAAACTTCTCCCTCTGAAAAAATCTTAAATTTCAAGGTTCCCGTTCAAAAAATCAAATTCACTGAGTTTTGTCATGAGTTAAATGACTATAATATTATTCACTCTCATGGTTTAAAACCAGACCTATATATTTATTTAAATAAAAATAAAATAAATGCTACTACAATTACGACAATACATGGTTATCATATAGAAGAATTAAGCTACGATCGAGGACTTATATTTGCTTTGATTTTTGGAAATATATGGAATTTTGCCTGCCGCAACTTGGATTTAGCAGTTTGTATATCTCAAACAATGGAAGAGCATTATCAAAAGCTAGGATTTAATAATACAAAAACTATCTATAATGGAATTCAAGTACCAATTGTTAATAGAACGTTCAACAAAAATAATATTTCTAATCACTCAAATAGAGATTACCTTAAAATCTCGACAGTATCGATTCTCAATAAAAGAAAAGGAGTTGAACAGATAATTAAATTATTAAAAATAAATAAAAATTGTTATCTAATAGCTATAGGTGGTAATGAAAAAGATATAAATCGCTTACGAAACCTAGCCAACGAATTAGGAGTAATCAATAGATGCAATTTTGTAGGCTATAAAGAGAATCCCTGGGAAACTGCTATTCATAGTGATGTGTTTATTTTTCCATCTCGTTCGGAAGGATGTCCTTTAGCATTAACCGAAGCTGCTGCTTTGGAAATTCCGATCCTCTGTTCCGATATTCCTACATTTCGTGAAATGTTTGAAGAAGATGAGGTAACCTTTTTTAAGCTTGACGATATCGATGATTTAAATCAAAAAATAATAAAATTAAATGAGATAAAAACTAAAGTAATAAAAGCAAAGTTAAAAGTAAAAGAAAAGTTTGATGTTGAGCAAATGTGTCGCAATTACTTTCAGCTTTATTCTCGAATTAACTAAGTCTAAATTACAAAAAAATATGGCGGTATGATCGTTGGAAGTTGTAATTTGTGTGGGTTTCCAGTTATTAAGATAAATAAAGATAACTTTGGTACTCGTTGTATTAATTGTAAATCTACTAAAATTCATAGAGCAGTCGGATTTGTCATTAAATCATTAAATTTTTCCGATCGCATTTTTGTTTACGAACTATCTTCTAGAGGTGCTTTGTATAAATACCTCAAAAGCCAATTTAAAAACTTTTACTACTCTGAATATTTTGACGATGTTCCGCCAGGATTAATTAAAAATTCTATAGTATGTCAAGATGTTCAACATCTTCTTCTTAATGATGAATCTTTCGATTTGGTAACTTCTACTGAGGTTTTTGAACATGTACCGAACGATAAAAAAGGCTTTCGTGAAGTCTGCCGGATTTTAAAAACAAACGGATATTTCATTTTCACCGTACCTTTATCAGATAATTTAACAACTGTTGAACGGTGTTATCAAAAACCCGATGGTACGATTGAGCATATACTCGACCCGGAGTATCACGGAGACAGAATTCGCGGACGCGGACAAGTTCTGGCTTTTAGAAATTATGGTTCTGATATTGTGGAGAGACTAAAGGATTGCGGTTTTTCTGCTGAGATTCGTAATATTAACTGCGATCGCAATTCAATCAATAATCAAAAGGTAATCGTAGCAAAGAAAATATCTATTTAAGTGATTTCTATATCAAAAGTATGAGACTTAGTGCATCACTTGTTCTTTATAAAAATGAACCAAACATGGTTCTTAAGGCGGTTGAATCTTTATTTAATACACCATTAGAAATAAATCTTATAGTGGTTGACAATTCTCCTTCAGCAGAATTATCAGAGATATTTAGTAATTTAAGCAACCTTAAAATCGATTATTTTTATCAAGACGGAAGAAATCTTGGATTTGGTAAAGGTCATAATTTGGCATTGTCAAAAATTCAAAATTCTGATTATCATTTAATTTTAAATCCTGATGTTTATTTCGAGCCGCATACTCTTATCGAACTAATTGACTATTTAGATAAAAATCCAGATATCGGTCTCATACAACCTAAGATTTACTATCCTAATGGCGAGTTACAATATCTTTGTAAGCGCTATCCTACTTTTTTTCTCTTATTTGCTAGAAGATTTATTCCACAATATTTAAAAGGGCTATTTAAAGATTACCTGAATTGGTATGAGATGCAAGATACTGGTTACAATCGGATAATAGACGTTCTTTATTTATCGGGATGTTTCATGCTATTTCGTAAAAAATATTTAGATGAAATTGGCTATTTTGATGAAAATATTTTTATGTATCTTGAAGATGCCGATCTAACTCTTAGAATGTCACAGAAATATAGAACAGTTTTTTATCCAGATGTTTGGATTTACCATCACTGGGCTAAAGGTTCGTATAAGTCTCTTAGATTGATGCTGATCTCTATTAGATCGGCATTCTATTTTTTTGGCAAGCATGGATGGCGATTTTTCTAACAATATTTTCACTGGAGACTAATAATGAATAGAACAGAACTTGCCGATTATATTACTAAAAGACTCGATCTACTCTTCTCTGAGAAAATAGAAGAATTCTGTCAGTACGGTCGGATTAATAGTTTTATAGTTGATGATGTTCTACCTGAGTCATTAGCGTTGCAAATTTACAATGCTTTCCCAAAAAAAGAAGAAATGATTCGCAAACGAAGCTTGCGAGAAAATAAATATGTTGCTGCTCAGATGAATTTATACAATCCTATTTTAGAGGAAGCTATCTACGCGTTCCAGGATCTTAGAGTTGTGTCTAGATTATCAGAAATTACAGGGATAAAAGATCTAATAGCTGATAAATATCTTTATGCTGGCGGCATAAGTCTGATGGACAAAGACTGTTTCCTGAATCCTCATATTGATAACTCTCATGACAAAGATCGGAGTAATTATCGAGTACTAAACTTACTCTACTACGTGACACCAAATTGGAAACTAGAGTATGGTGGAAACTTGGAACTCTGGGATAATGGTTTAAAAGGTAAACCTAGAACTATCTGGAGTAAGTTCAACAGATTAGTGGTAATGATTACTACTAGATCTTCTTTTCATTCAGTAAGTCCAATCAGACATGAAGGACAAAGATGTTGCTTGTCTAATTACTATTTCTCCCCGACTTCCATAGATGGAGAAGAGTATTTTCATATTACCGCTTTTAGGGGAAGACCAGAACAAAAGCTGAGAGATATTTTGTTAAGAGGTGATATTGCTTTAAGAAGTGCCATTCGCAAACTCGTTCCAAAAGGAATTCTTCCGTTGTCCCATGTTTACAAAAAGTAACTCAAATTGCCGATTTAATCTATAAAGAAACTCCCTTGCAACAAGAAACGAGATACTGCTGCAACCGCATTTTATATGCTTCGAGATCGCTGTTGCGATCGCACTCAAACATTGCCATCCCAATCTCACTGATTTGCTCCAACAACTGTGCTTGCTGATGTTCGGATAAAGCGATCTCAGGGGCAATTTCTTGAGCCAGTTCTTCTATTTTAGGAATAAAGCGATCGCTCTGAACTCCAAGACAATATAGCTCCGGCGCGATTGTTTCCCGATAGTAAGTCAAAACTTCATTGAGCAGAAACTGCCTCGCATTCTTAATCATCTTGCATTCAGATTGCATTCAGAGTCGTTCCTAGCTACTCTATTAGCGTTCCCAAAATCTTGTAAAAATTTAAGCGTAGCTAGCAATAAATGGTTAAATCTCTATCGACGTTTTGTACTTCCAGTACAACTTGGTATTGATATTTAATTATTTGCTCAAAACAATCAACTGCCGTTGTTGGAGCGATCGCACTGCATCTAAATCGAGTTCGACAGTGTTTAAAATCTCGCCAACCGTAAGCTTTCGAGATGAATTCGCATCGCAAGCTTCTAAAAAGGTAAATTCTGCTTGCGACAAGCGGACGGGTTGATAGTCGCAGTCGAGTAAATTTTGACTGGGATAGCCCATCAGACAAGGATGGCGTTCGGGAATGGCTGCTAATAGGGTTTCGTCAACCGACCAATCTGCTTTTAATAAGGGTGGTTTGCCCAAGAAAAATTCATAGTGGGTAATTTCGGGATCTAGCAGTTCGATCAGTCGATAGCGATCGCGATCGCTCATTTGCTTTGCTCTTTCCATCAACTCTGGTGATTTTCCGAGCAATCTTTCCAATTGCCAATATCGGGGATTGGAGAAGCCAATAAATTCTAACCCAGAAGCCTCAATTAACTCAAACAACGTCTCGATGTTGTAATCGACTTCTTGGGGATGGACGTACATATCTGCAAACGATTCGTCCCGATGGTTTTCCATCGACCAACGTTCTTTTTCTCTCTTGACAATTCGGTTATTTTCTGGTAAAGAGGCAAAAATTTGACGACCGACAAACACGCCATCGCGGTAATCCCCCCGTCGGACTCCTTGCAAAAGCGCGATCGCTTTTTGCATGAGTTGGATTTCCCAGCGTCCTAACTCAGCATAGACGAATACATGCAACAATCCGCCAGGAGCCAATTTTTCTGCCAGGGCACGAATTCCCTTGACGGGATCGGGCAAGTGATGCAACACGCCAACGCAGTTAATCAAATCGAATTCGCCGGGTAATTGAGTTGCCTGTTCGACTTTGAGGAGATGAAATTCAACCGACCGAACGCGGTTTGCTAGCACTCCCGAACGACGACAGCGTTCTTTTGCCACTTCCAGCGCTTTTTCGCTCAAATCGATCGCGACGATCTCCGCTTCTGGATTGAGGTAGATTAGATAATCGGTTCCCGAACCCGTGCCGCATCCGGCATCGAGAATGCGAATATCTTGTCGCAAGGGTTTTTGACCCATGCAGAAATTATAAGCGGCTACCCAATTCCAGCGCCAGTTATATCCCGGTGGTGGTTCGTCGGAAAGGGGATCTGGCGGAAATGGATAAGTATTGTAGAGTTTGGCAACGGCAGCGTTGATAGCTTGGGAATCGAACATGGTAAGAAAAATGACTGCAACAAAGTTATGGCAATATAATAATTATTTATTGTCCGCTGCGATCGCACTAAATTTTCATCTACTCGCTTGTTTAGATGCTCTTAAAGTTACTTCAGATTGATGAGTCTCATAAGTCTCCTGAGTTATCCTCTATAAACTGGGAAAAGTTAGCTCAAGAATATCAAGATCGAAAAGTTGCAGAATCGGGAGGATCTTATCAGTCTAAACCCTTAGGATACCCGAAAATTCCTACCGATCTCCAACTGCGAGACTATCAACAAACTGCCATTATTAGTTGGTTTCGTAACAAAGGGCGAGGAACGCTGAAAATGGCAACGGGTAGTGGAAAAACCATTGTCGCCCTCGCGATCGCAACCGAACTATATCAAAAAATTGGTTTGCAGGTTCTTTTGGTAGTTTGTCCTTATTGCCATCTAGTCACGCAATGGGCAAGAGAATGTGAAAAATTTAATTTAAAACCTATTTTAGCGTTTGAAAACGTTCATAACTGGCAAAGTCAACTGTCTTCACAATTATATACTCTTCGTTGTGGAAATCAATCTTTTCTAACGGTTATTACAACCAATTTTACCTTAACAGGAGAAGGATTCCAATCCCAACTTAAGTTTTTTCCTGAGAAAACTCTGATTGTTGGCGACGAAGCTCATCACCTCGGTTCGACTCGTTTAGAAGAGAGTTTACCGCGAAAAATTGGTCTGCGACTAGCCCTATCGGCAACGCCAGAAAGATATTTTGATGAAGATGGAACGGAAGCCATATTAAATTATTTTGGCGAGATTTTACAGCCTGAATTTACGCTTGCCGATGGGATTGAGAAAGGGGCATTAGTTCGCTATTATTACTATCCGATTTTAGTAGAATTAACGCCATCAGAAGCTTTAACTTATGCCAAATTAACGCAACGAATTGGTTGGGCATTAGAAAAGGAAGCGGATTGGAAAAAAAATGATACATTAACTTCATTATTAATGCAGCGATCGCGTTTAGTTGGCGCAGCAGCCAATAAATTAAAAGCTTTGCGAAATTTAATGGTTAAACGCTTGCATACTCGCCATACACTTTTTTATTGCGGCGACGGGTATATTGATAATTCTTCTTCTGCGATTTATAGCCGTCAATTAGAAGCCGTGACGCGCATTTTAGGGACAGAATTAGGCTATCGAGTTAATACTTATACTGCTCAAACGCCACTAGAAGAAAGAGAAAAAATGCGGCAACAATTTGAAAGCGGAGAGTTACAAGGTTTAGTTGCGATTCGCTGTTTGGATGAAGGAGTCGATATTCCCGCCATTCAAAACGCCGTCATCTTAGCCAGTACCGGAAATCCCCGTCAATTTATTCAGCGTCGGGGGAGAATCTTGCGTCCCCATCCCGGTAAAACTCATGCAACCTTATTCGATACGATCGTTATGCCACCAGAATTAGATCGAAAAATTTGGGAAGTCGAACGCAATTTATTGCGAAAGGAATTAAAGCGTTTTATTGAATTTGCCAATTTAGCTGATAATGCTGAAGAAGCTAAAGCAAAATTAAAAATTGTTCAAGAAAAATATGATTTGTTAGATAGTTAGTAGTTCATAGTTAGTCGTTACTTGATAGCGATTATTTATATTGTTTTCACTCACTAATAACCAATAACTAACAACTAATCAATCAAAATATCTTCTACGGATGCTTCGGTTTCGCGCTGCCATTCTATATTCGGCATTGCTTCAAATGCTTGGCGAACAAAGTCTTCCCATAACTTGCGCATCTTAGCTAAATAGGGATCTCCCAAGCGCAACTCTAAGGTATGGCGAACGACCAAACTGTCGGCTTTGTACATCACTAAATTAATCGGCGGACCGACAGAAATGTTAGATTTCATCGTCGAGTCGATTGACAGGAGAGCGCACTTAGCGACCGCTTCTAGCGGCGTATCGTAAGTAATCGTGCGATCGAGAATGGGTTTGCCGTATTTAGTTTCTCCAATTTGTAAAAATGGCGTTTCTTTGGTTGCCTGAATAAAGTTTCCTTGGGGGTAAATTAAGTAAAGCTGGGGTTCCTCCCCTTTAACTTGTCCTCCCAAGAGAAAGTTACACTGAAAATCAATATTATCCCTTTCTAACCATTGGCGATCGCGATCTTGAATCTGCCGACTTTTATGACCGATATAGCGAGCAATATCATACATACTGGAAAGATTATGCAGATTCACTTCCTCGTGGTTTTGGATATCTCGCCGTAATTCAGTAATCACCCCCTGCGTCATCGAGAGATTGCCAGAAGAGCAAATCAAAAGCACCCGTTCTCCCGGTACGGAAAAATCGAAGAGTTTTTTGTAAGCAGAAATATAATCAACTCCAGCATTAGTCCGAGAGTCTGCTGCAATCACGATCCCAAAGCAATTAACAATTCCCAAACAGTATGTCACGCCCCTAAAATCCATCTAGAGCTACCAACGGTTATTCTATCTTTGTTTAATGCAACAAGAGGACGGTCAATTTATTGACTGGTGAATTGTTGCCAAGAGCAAACATCACGCTACTCTATATATCTACACAGTTAACAGCTACAATTGTAGAATTTAAAATAGGAAAATGCGTTCGAGGTCAAAAATGCCTACTCTTACTTATGAATACAACTTGAAACCAACCCAAAAACGGTTAGAAGATATAGAACATATCTTGCTTGTCTGCCGTAAAATATGAAATTATGCTTTGCGAGAAAAGAAAGATTGGCTTCAATCTCCTAAATATAGGATAGATGCTCGTTCTTTCGAACACGAATACATAATTAAACCTGATGAACCTTTCCCTAGTTACCAGATTCAAGCTAAAAGATTAACTGAAGCTAAGAAAGAAAATGAAGAATTAAAGTCAGTTAACGCTCAAGTTCTTCAGCAATTTCTTAGAAATTTAGAGAAGTCTTTTGAAAATATAAGGGCTAGAAATTTCGGGTTTCTAAGGTTTAAGAATTCAGCTGGGATGCGGTCTTTTGTCTTTCCCCAACTAAAGAAATTCTCAAAGCAAGCAGAATCAAGCTGCTTTTTAGGGACTTCTGATAGTAAGTTGATGGCTAGACCTAAGTTTTTTAAATCGCTTCACCGTAAGCTGAAATTGCTAGTGCGACTCGTTCTACGGGAAAATCCGAACTGAGTCCGGATGAGCTTTACCCTTTTTTGATCCTTCCTCTTTTATACTGTTTCCCTCGATGGCGATCGCTACTTTCTAATTGAGTATGTCTTTAACCATGCACCAGCGACATCGGATGACGGTTACTTTTCTTGTTAGCTTGCAGGTCGTTGCTTCTCGTTGTTCGTACCTTTTAGGTGCGCTTTTGTTCGGGCTAACTTACTCGCTTGGGTTTGCTAGCGCTTGTCTGGCTCAAGCTCCCCCATCGCCGCCCCAGTCCCAATCACCAGAAGACTCGCTGCCAACCCTTCCCAACGCGACGCAACCCGTTCCCGTGCCCTCTCCCTCGCCAACCTTTAGACGAGGAGATTTACCTCCCGAAACCAACTCGACCCCCGTCTATGAGGAGAGAGAATCCAGACCTTTTAGAACCTATCGACTGGCGATCGGCGATGGCATTAATGTTAACGTAATCGACTTTCCAGAGTTTAATTTTGCAGGAACTATCGACAGCGAGGGAAATGTTTTTGTCCCAATTCTCGGCAAAGTTCCCGTGGTCGGACTAACTCTCCAGGAAGTGGAAACCAAAATTGCCTACGAGCTTAGTCGTCGCTTTCTTAAAGAAGAACCGGAGATCGCTGCCACCCTTGTAGCCGCGCGCCCTGTTCAACTGACTCTCTTGGGAGAAGTTGTGAGACCGGGATTTTATACCCTACCTCCGCAAACATCGCTTGTATCGATTTTGCTCTCAGCCGGAGGAGCAACCTCAAAAGCCGATCTCAGATCGATCGTCATTCGCCGCTCTTTAGTCGATGGAACGGTTTTAGAAGAAAAAGTCGATCTGTATACGCCTTTAATCAAAGGAGAAAAAGCGCCAGACGTACAGCTTCAGGGGGGAGATACGGTGATCGTCTCGAGACTGGAATTTGGTCAAGAACAAGGCTACGATCGCAACTTACTCGCTCGTACCAATCTGGTTCAGCCCAGCATTACCGTTCGCCTCCTAGCGCCCAATCTCGATGGAGCAGGAATCAGCTTGCGCAATCTCAACGTACCTAGCGGCAGCACTTTCTTGGACGTAGTAGCAAGCCTTCCCGCCGCCGATACCTTGCGAGTTAACTTTGATGAAGTCACTTTGTTGCGCTTCGACCCAGAAAAAGGTAGAGTAGTCACTCAAACGCTCAGTCCTACAAGCGCTGTCGAGGGAGACACCGCTCAAAATATTCCTCTCCAGGAGCAGGATGTCATCGTCGTCAGTCGTACCTTGCTCGGCAAGATTCTCTCTGCTTTTCGCACTATAACCCAACCCATTCGAGATGTTTTTGGTTTTTCTGACTTTATTTTTGACCTCCCGAATCGATTTGATTAATTTTAAGCGCTATCTTCTGACCCGCTTTGTTTGGGCAAACGTTAGCTAGTCGCTTAAAAAAACGTCTCAATTTCCTTCATCTGACAACCATTAACTTAAAATAGAGGCAACTACTAAGTTCGATTTGATGGCTATGGCTTCGACTCCACCTATTGTCAAACGCTATTTAATTGCTTTTGGACAATACAATTGGCTGGGATTTTTACTTTTTGCTTTGGCAGTAGGGGTTTCAGGGATTGTGGCTTTTCAGCCGCCGCCGCAACCTCCCCGTCCTACTTACAAAGCCATAGGACAATTAGCCTATCGCGTTCCGCCACCAACGTTTACTGCGACCGGAAGCCAGCTTCAAGAACAGGGGCGAACCATTAATCGAGATGCGTTGCTCTCCGTTAGAGTGCTCCAGAGAGTCGCCGAAAAATTGAACTTAACCGCCGACCAGATTTTAGAAATCCGCGACAAAAGGCTGCAAATTAGCTTTCCTGGCGAAGGACGGTCAGAAGGGAAAGAGGGGCAAGCAACTGCCCAATCGCAGACGATCTCGCTCGAATATACCGATCCCGAATCTCCCACTCGCGCGACTTTGATTTTAGAAACCTTCATGAAGGAGATGGTCGAATACAGCCGTTGGCTCAATACTTCCCAGCTACGCGGCAGGATCGAAGCCCTCACGGCACGATTGGGACAGGTACAAAACGATCTCACCAGAGCCGAAGAGAGATTTTATCGCTACATTTCTAGAGAAGGCTCGGATTTATTAGCCGTTCAAGATGGCAGCTTATTCAGCGGCATTACAAGCTCTCAGCAACAACAAAGACAAATCCAGCTGGCGCTACAGGAAATTGACGGTCAAATGGCTAGCCTGTCCAAGCAATTAGGCTTGACGGCAGATCAAGCTTATACATCTTCTGCGCTGAGTGCCGACCCGATTATTGCCAATCTGCGGGCGAGAATCTTAGAAAACGAGCTGCAACTCGTGCGTTTAGAGCAAGATTTGCGACCGGAACACCCGACCATCGTCAAGCTACGCAAAGACCAGGTGGTCAATAATACCCTCCTGCAACAACGCGCTCAAGAATTAATCGGTCGCGACGGGATTTTAAAACCCTTACCCGATCGAATTCGCAAAGACAGCAATCTCGATCCGGCAAGACAACAATTGGCTAACCAGTTAGTTGCCCTGCAAACGCAGCGGGAAGGATTGCTCAATCAACTTACCTCGATTGTCAAGACCGAACAGGAGTTGCGACAGCAATACGAAAGATTTCCCGACAAGCAATTGCAGCAAGCGCGTTTGGTTCAAAATGTCGAGTTTCAACGGGTAATTTACCAAAATATTCTTACTGCTCTGGCCGATGCTCAGTCGGCTGAGGCAGAAACGGCTAGCAGCTTGGCGATCGCGCAAGAACCCGTGGTTGCTCCACCCGGTACTTATACGCCAAGAGCGGCTAATGTCTTGCTGATTCTGGCTGCGGGTGCCGGTATCGGTTTAGTAGTCGGCGCTGGGGTTATCTTCTTGCTGGCAATGGTGGACGATCGCTTGCATACGCCCCAAGAATTGCGCGATACGGTATCGGATAAAGAATTCCCAGTACTGGGACAATTGCCGCTGATGCCCATCGAGGAAGGCAGCGAGAGACGCCGCCCGATTCTACTGGATGCCGAGTCTCCCTATTTGCCCTACTACGAGCGATTCCGCAGCAATATTCGCCGTTTGGCTTCGGAATCTTGTAAGGTTATTTTAATCACCAGTATCGCTGGCGACGAGGGGAAAACCGTTACGGCCTATAATCTCGCGATCGCTTCGGCACTAGCTGGCAAGCGGACACTTTTAGTGGAAGCCGACTTGCGCAGCCGTTCTAAGGCTAGCATCCTGCAAGTAACGCTCGACCCCGAAGCAGCGCTCGAACCTTTGCGCTATTACGCCAATCGCGGCGAGGCGATCAATTTGGTGCCGACGATCGAAAACTTGTATATTTTGCCTAGCCCCGGTCCTCAGAGACGAGCGGCAGCTATTATCGAGTCCAGCGAACTGCAACTGCTGCTAAAAGATGCAAAGGGTCGCTATGACATGGTTATCGTCGATACGCCATCGCTGTCGCGCTGCAACGACGCCCTCTTACTCGAGCCGCTCACCGATGGATTGATTCTCGTCACCCGGCCCGGACTGACCCGTTCTAGCCTGTTAAACGAAGCACTCGACCAGTTTACAGAGGCAGAAGTATCGGTTCTGGGCGTTGTTATCAACGGCGTTGAAGGATTGAATCCCATCTCGCCCACGCAACTAGAGACAGTAGATTCTCAAGAAACCGGATCGGACGAAGAGGGAACTAGAGTAGGCGTATAGGCAATGGTTTATTGGCTGAACTGTTGGGTGTGAAAGCGAGCGTAACGCCCATTTTGGGCTAACAATTCTTCGTGAGTTCCAGATTCAATAATTTGTCCTTTTTCTAGAACGAGAATGCGATCGGCGCGGCGTACCGTCGCGAGTCGATGGGCAATAACAAAAACGGTGCGTTCTTTCATGATGCGATCTAGGGCTTCTTGTATCAAAGCTTCTGACTCCGAATCGAGTGCCGAAGTCGCTTCATCGAGAATTAAAATTCTTGGATTGAGGAGAATTGCCCGCGCGATCGCAATTCTCTGTCGCTGTCCCCCCGATAAATTGACTCCTCGTTCTCCGACATAGGTGTAATATCCTTGCGATAGCTGAGTCACGAACTGGTGCGCGTTGGCAATTTTGGCCGCCGATTCGATCGCTTCGAGGTCGTATTCGGTTTGACCGAAAGCGATATTTTCGGCGATCGTGCCCGAAAAAAGCATGGTATCCTGGGGAACGATCCCGATTTGCCGTCGCAGACTCTTGAGCGTGACATCTTGAATATTAACTCCATCGATGAGAATATCTCCCGCTTGGGCATTGTAAAAACGCGGTAGGAGATTGACTAGCGTGGTTTTTCCCGCACCAGACGCACCCACTAAAGCGATCGTTTCTCCGGGATAGGCAATCAAACTGAGATTTTTGAGAACGGGTTTTTCTGGGCAATAGGAAAAATTGACGTGGCGATATTCTACTTTACCTGTAACGGGAGGAAGTGCGATCGCATCTTTTTTCTCGACGACGGTGGGTTGAATCTCTAAAAGTTCAAAAATCCGGTCTACAGAAGCTTGTCCCTGTTTGAATTCATTGTAATTGCTGGTGATAATGGCGATGGGATCGAACAACATCACTACAGCCACCAGGTAACTAACAAATTCGCTGCCTGTTAAGTTTTTCTGAGAAATTTGCCAACCTGCTAGGAAAAAGAGAAACACGATACTCATCGCTTGCAGAAAGCCAACCACGACATATTGAAATGCCTTGAGGCTTTCTGTATGATATTTTGCCTGTCGATTGTGTTCTGCTTCTTGCGCAAAACGTTGAATTTCATAATTTTCCGCTGCAAAAGCTTGTATTAATCGAATGCCGCTAAATACCTCGGTAAGCAAAGAAGCCAAATTAGATGTACGTTCTTGACTGCGGCGAGAAAACTTGACTAACTGTTCTCCAAACGCACCAACTAAAAATGTCATTAAAGGTGTAATAATCAAAGCTCCTAGCGTTAATTGCCAGTTGAGATAGAACATGTAGCCTATCACCACAATGAGTTGCAATACGCAAGGAATAAAGGCATGGAAAAACTTGTAGATAACTTCTCCGATGCGATCGATATCTTCTGTCAGTCGATAGGAAAGATCGCCTGTTTTGGTGACTTCAAAGTAATTGAGACTCAGTTTTTGTAGATGGCTATAAACTTTGACGCGGATGTCGAGGGCAATTTTTAAGGCAGCTTTTGCCATCAGAGAATCTTGTCCGTATTGTGCCGCACCTCGGACTAAAAACGCGATCGCAATAATTCCTCCCATTTGAGCGATTTTGCCAACATTTCCCTGTCCGACATATTCCGCGATTTGTCCGGTTAATCGCGCCAAAATCGGCCAGAAAATCGTAAAAACCATCGTACAAGCGGCAGCTTGAGCGATGGTTTGCATTTGAGGATGGAGATAGGGAAGCAATTGCCAGTAGTTCGATCGCGTTTTCAAGGCTCGTGGCTCATAAGTGGGTTGTGTAATAGTCTACAAGAAAGCTACAAACTTAGTGCTGAGTAGTGGGCTAATACTTATGCGATCGCACAAGGCAATTAAACCCATCCCTACTACCCAGCATGACCGTTGCTTTGAGATGTCGCATTAGTAGCTGGCTTTTGCTTTGGTGCGATCGATTGACTGACGCGATCGAGCGAATAGAAGTTACCGCATAACAGAAGGCGATCGCCTGCTTGTATATCGCTACTGCCATCGGGAAAGCGAATATACTTTCCTTCTCGTCGAATCGCCTGTATTAATACGCCAAACTGTTGCTTGAAATTGAGTTCTGCGAGCGTCTTGCCAACGACGGGACTATCTTCTGGCACTAAAAGCCACTGACAGGATGCATTTTCATTGGGAATCGCGACTTCTCCTTTAGCCAGATCCTTGAATCCTGCCAATTCATCGGGTTCTCCCACAATCAGGAGATCGTCGCCTTCTTGTAGCACGGTTTTGCGATCGGGATAATCCATTTCGTCTCCACCAGAACGGCGGATTGCCATCAGGCTAACGCCAGTCAGGCGGCGGAGATCGGTCTCTTCGAGCGTCATACCCACCAGAGGCGAATTAGCTGGCAATGGATACCACTTTCCGTTCATTTCCTGAGTCGCTTCCTGTAGCTCCCGCGACACTTGGTCGGGACGACGTTGGGGACGCAGCGTTAGATAGTGAGAATAGCGAATTTTTTGAATTTCCCGTTGAAGGGCAGGCAAGGATAGCCCCAGTTTGGTGAGAAGATGGGCAGAAAGTTCCAAGCTGGCTTCAAATTCTGGCTGTACTACTTCCCTAGCTCCGAGTTGGTAGAGGAGTTCGATGTCCTTATCCTGGTTTGCCCGCACGACGACATCGAGTTCGGGACTCAGTTCTAAAGCTCGCTTCAGGCACAGACGGGTACTCATGGGATCGGGTAGGGCGATTGCCATTCCGCGTGCTTTACCAACTCCTGCCTTTTTTAGAACGTGCAAGCTGACGGCATTGCCGTAAATGTAAGGGATTTCTGTTTCCCGTAGCTGTTGAATCCGATGCTCCGACTGGTCGATGACTAATACTGGATAGCCGCGATCGCGCAATAGTTGCACGATATTGCGACCAACCCGTCCGTAGCCGCAAACTACGACATGCTCCCCAACGGGTGAATCCTTCGATACTTCTAGCGGCACGTCAGCTTTATCGAGCCAGTGCTTGAGCCAGGGTAAGGATTCTGCCCAAACGAACATTTGCGGGAGCGATCGCAGCACGAACGGCGTGAGTAGCAGCGTCACTGCCGTGGTGCCCAAAATCAGCGAGTAAACCTTTTGAGAAACCAACCCCAACCGTTGCCCTTCACTGGCGAGCACGAAGGAAAACTCACCAATCTGTGCCAGCCCCAATCCCGCAATCAGCGAAGTTTTTAGAGGATAGCGGAATACCTTGACCAACGGTGCGATAATGAGAAACTTTCCTAGCAATACCAATGCCACCAACCCTAAGATCGAAGGCAGGTTATCCCATAAGAAAATCGGGTCGATTAACATGCCAATGGCGGCAAAAAACAAGGCAGCACAAATGTCCCGCAGGGGTTCTACATAGGTCAGCGTTTGGTCTGCATATTCCACCTCAGAGATCGTTAGCCCTGCTACAAAGGCTCCCATTTCGATAGACAGACCCAACTGTCCGGTTAGCAGAGCAATCCCCAAACATAGGGCAACTACGCCCAAGAGAAAGAGTTCGCGACTCTCTGTCCGCGCCAGCAATCGCAGTAGGGGAGGAATTCCCCAAATCCCGACCAACACAGCCCCCAAAGCGAATAACCCAATTTGCAGCAGCGCCCAACCCACTGCTAAACCAATTTCTCCAGGCGGTTTGTCCAGCGCGGGCAACACCGCCAGCATCAGCCCTAATGCTAGGTCTTGCACGACTAGGATTCCCAGCATGATTTGTCCGTGGAGGGTTGCCGTTTCGTTGCGTTCCATCAACCCCTTGAGGACAACTGCTGTTGAAGAGAGGGAGAGAATTGCCCCCAAAAAGATGCCCTGCGCCGGGGAAGTCACCCATCCCATTAGCAGAGACACCAAAGCCGTCATGCCAATCGTGAGAATGATTTGCAGTCCGCCGCCTCCCAAGCTAATGCCCTTGACTTTTTGGAGTTCGGAAAAGGAAAACTCAACTCCCAGCGAAAACAGTAAGAAAGCGACTCCCAATTGCGCCAGTGTCTCTACCTGAACCAGTTCTTTAATTAATCCCAGTCCGGCAGGACCGATAATTATGCCTGCCAGCAAGTACCCTAAGAGAATAGGCTGCCGTAGTAGAGCCGCCAATAAGCCTCCGACGGCGGCTGCTGTCAAAACTGATACTAGATCGATAATCAGTCTAAAGTCTTCTTGCACGAGATCTGCTTAGTCTGTTCAAAAACATTACCTCTTCTATTTTTTAGAATACAGAGTCTTTCAGACATTAGAAGAAAATTATGGGGTATCGATGGTGATTGTCGGTCGGGGCATGTTCGTGTATCGTTACTTCAAACGACGAGAACGTAAAATACTAACAATCAACCACAATCCCAGTAAGCTAGCAGCCGCAAAAAGAATATTACTAATTAAAGATAGCTGTGGCG
Organism: Hydrococcus rivularis NIES-593; assembly: GCF_001904635.1. Lineage (GTDB taxonomy): Bacteria > Cyanobacteriota > Cyanobacteriia > Cyanobacteriales > Microcystaceae > Hydrococcus > Hydrococcus rivularis. The sequence continues at coordinate 63,500 of NZ_MRCB01000008.1, read as the reverse complement.
TTTGTGCGCCTGTCGAAATAATCGCTGCGCCTATAATTAATGACCCGACAACGACACTAAACGAAAGTCGATTGGCAGAAGAATCCAAACTGCGTCGCAAAGGTTCTAATTCGCTCAGCCTCAAATTCCATTGTAGGGTTTCCGAACTGAGACGGTCTAATAAAACTTCTATTTGTCGTGGAGATTTGAGATAAATTGATTTTAGATCGAGAATTGTTCTTAGGCTTGTTTGTAAGGGAGTGTCGCCAATTAATTGACGACGAAAGAGATCGGTCATCAAAGGCTTGACTTCATCGAGGACATTAACTTCTGGATTAAATTGACGAGCAACTCCTTCTAAATTCGCCAAACATTTTGCATATAAACCTAGATTTCCTGGAACTTTTATCTTATTATTTCGAGCGATTTGTAGAAGTTGATAAACCACTTCGCTAAAATTAAATTGAGCGAGATTTAGATTGTAATATTTTCTCAGCATTCGCTCGTAATCTACTTTGAGGCGAACTAAATTTGTAGGTTGAACCGATTCAGATAACTCTAAAGTTAACTGAGTGCAAGCCCCTGCATCTAAATCGACAATTGCCAACAACATTTCTGTTAAGATTTGCTGCGTTCGCGGATCCAAACACCCAATCATGCCAAAATCGATGAGAGCGATTCGTCCGTCTTGCAGATAAAAAATATTGCCGGGATGGGGATCGGCATGAAAAAAGCCGTTTAAATATATTTGTTGAAAAAAGGCACGAAAAAGAAGAGTCGTAATTTCTTTTTTGCAATCGCTAACCGATTTTTTCTCATCTGATGAATAAATCTCAGCTTCTAGTAGTGGTTTTCCTTCTAACCACTCCATTACTAAAAGTTTTTCTGTCGTAACCTCCCAATAAATTTGAGGAATCACTAACTCTTTCGGATCGAACCAACGACTTTCCGATAAATTTCGCCTCAGTTGGTCGGTGTAGGAAGCTTCTAGAGTAAAATTCAATTCGGCTTTGACAGCTTGGGTAAACTCTTCTGCTAGTTTGACAATATCGTAGGTTTGTCCGAATTCTGTAAGAGCGACTAATTCAGCAATTCCTTTAATTAAAGTAGTATCCTGAGCCACGATTTTATCAATTCCGGGACGCTGAACTTTAATGGCGACTTCATGACCGTTACTCAGCGTTCCTCGATGAATTTGGGCGATCGAACCAGCAGCAACAGGAGTCGGATTAATTGTTGTAAAAACACTTTCTATTGGCTGTTGCAGTTGTTGTCTAATAACAAGTTCTATTTCCTCCCAATCAACTGCGGGAACGTTAGCCTGAAGGGCAGTTAACGCTTTGATATAGTCAGGCGATAGTAAATCGGGGCGAGTACTTAAAAGTTGCCCTAATTTGACATAAAAAGGTCCGAGTTCTACTAAGATTTTCCGCAAAACCTCCGGACGCGGAATTTGCGGTTCGTCGGGTTTGCCGCCAGTTAAAACTCTTCTCATATAGTCCCATCCATTACTTAGGACTATCTCGATAATTTCTCGCTGGCGGGAACTGGTTTGAGTGAGGGAAAACACAGATTTTGCTTGTTAATTGTTAGTTGTTATTAGTTAGTTGTTGGTCTAACAATCACTACTAACTAATAACCAGCAACTGCTAACTAATTAAAGTAATTTCTCAAGATGTGGATCGCCTTGCAGTAACTTCAGGACTTGTTTAATTTCCTGAGTGCGGTTTTTGTCAACGATGAGGGTGACGTTGCCATCGCGCACGATTACCACATCTTCTATCCCAATGGTAACAATTGCTTCGTTGCTATCGCTGGCATACAGAATTGCTCCTTTGGTATCGAGTTCGACATGCTTTGCTAAGGCAACATTTTTGCCCTCTCCTTTTAGCAATCTCTCGATCGCGTTCCAGTCGCCCAAATCGTCCCAATCGAAATTCGCTGGTAAAACATAGGCTAACTGGGTCTTTTCCATCAAAGCATAGTCAATGCTTTTTTTCTCCAGTTGGGGATAAACTTCTTTCCCTTGCTTCAATAAAGGTTCGATAATATTCGGCGCATGGACGTGCAATTCTTCTAAAACTACTCCCGCCCGAAAGATAAACATGCCGCTATTCCAACTAAATCGACCAGTACTAATAAAAGACTCTGCCGTATCGCGATCGGGTTTCTCGGTAAAGCGACTGACGAGATAGACAGGCAATCCTTCAAAGCTTCCCTTGAATTCTCCCTGTTCGATGTAGCCATAACCCGTAGAAGGCTGATTTGGCCTAATGCCTAGAGTAACTATAGAAGCTTCTGCGATCGCGATCTGGCTGGCTGCTGCCAGCGTTTTCTCAAAAGCCGCGCGATCGCCAATCCAGTGATCGGCAGGGAAGAAGCCGATGACTACCTCTTTTCCATGACGCTTAGAAACTTCCAGCGTTGCCCAAGCTACGGCTGGGGCGGTGTCCCGTCCTTCTGGTTCGACTAATAAGTTAGCTTCTGGCAGATGAGGCAATTGTTCTCTTACGCCGTCGGCAATTGGGGCAGAAGTGATAACCCACAAGTTTTCCCATCCCCCCGCTATGGACAGGAGGCGATCGGCGGTTGCTTGTAAAAGACTTCTGTCACTGCCGTCGAGGGATAGAAACTGCTTGGGTCGATGTTTGCGGCTGAGGGGCCAAAACCTTTCTCCTTTGCCACCAGCCAGAATTACGGGAACTAAAGATCGGGTCATAAAGCTTTATGGTTTAGAAGACTAAGTTTATGAATAAGTTGAATCGATTTTATCTTTCCCTCTGCAAAATTCCCAGTGAGCGTTATACCAATTCTCATGTTTTCGCGATCGACATCTTTTTCCCCTCTCCCAGTTTGGGAGAGGGGTTGGGGGTGAGGGCAATCGACTATCTGTGTCATTAATGAATGAAAAATGGTATTAAGCCTTTTTTGTGCCTGATAGAGTTGGCGGGTTTCGTAGAACAACAGATAAGAAAAAGCGATCGCTACTTCAATTATCTAGCGATCGCTCTATAGTCTATAGAACTATAGAAGCCTTATTTAGGCTGCCTGAAGCTCTCTTTCCCAAATCATATAGCCAAAGTAAGCTGAAATGACTGCTGCCAGAGCATGAAGCCAGATATTGTGACCGAAAATTGGGATTAAACCAAACAGTGTGGCAGTGGCAGGAATCAACCCCAAAACTGTCACAATCCCGTAAAAAATTGCCATGCTACGGGCAAACAACCGTGCATGGACGAATTTTCGATAGGCGACAATCCCTAGGATACCTACAACTAGGCGCACGATATTATGCAGCACGTTGACTGAAAACAAACCAAACAGGTAGCCATATCCAGTCTTAACTGCAAGATCGGGTGCGCTAGCTGGCAGCGTCAGTAGATTTGGGACGAATCCTAGTAGACCGATTACTAGGAAGACAATACCAGCAACTAGAGCGAAGTAACGTGTTTTCATATTCACCCTCCCTTCGCTACGGGTTAAACTTCAGATATTGCGATCGCAGGAGCTTATTTTCCGCTTATCTAACCAACCAATCCTGCGATCGCCCAGAAGGAACACGTAGGCGGGCTACGTTTGCATCGACACTCCTCACCCACTTTTAATTTTATTAAGTTAGTTAAGGCGATCGCCTGTCGAGATCTAGCTAGTTTCTCATCTCTATTATGGATACATTCCCAAGCGTTGGGTAAACTGATGCAAACTATTGCAACAATTGGTTGAGCAAATGTTTAGAGATCGTTACAGTTTAAGTTTAGATAAAATCGGTTAATTCTCATCGATCGCTAACACAGCTGCACCATTAATCTTGCCACTTCGTAAAGCTTCTAGGGCTTCATTGGCAGCCGATAGCGGAAAAGACGTAACCTCCGTGTGGATGGGAATCTGAGGCGCTAAAGTCAAAAATTCCTCTCCATCGAGGCGGGTTAGATTGGCAACCGATCGCACCATTCTCTCTTCCCAGAGAATACTGTAGGGAAAAGAGGGAATATCGCTCATGTGAATTCCCGCACAGACGACCGTGCCTCCTTTGGCAATCGCTCTCAAAGCAGCAGGAACCAACTTGCCCGCAGGTGCAAAAATAATCGCCGCATCCAATTCTTTTGGCGGCAATTCATCGGAACTTCCCGCCCAGACTGCCCCTAAATCGAGGGCAAACTGTTGTCCTTTGAGATCGTCGGGACGAGTAAAGGCATAGACTTCGCGTCCCTGATGGCGAGCAACTTGAATTAAAATGTGCGCCGCCGCACCAAAGCCATAGAATCCCAGCCGTTCTGCATCTCCTGCCATGCGATAGGAACGATAGCCGATCAGTCCGGCACACAGAAGCGGTGCCGCTTGTAAATCGGGATAGCCTTCGGGAATGGGGAAACAAAAATGCTCGTCGGCGACGGTATATTCTGCATAACCGCCATCGAGTTGATAGCCTGTAAATTGAGCGCGATCGCACAAATTTTCCCTTCCCGACAAACAGTAGCGGCAATGGTTACAGGTAGAGCCAAGCCAAGGAACGCCAACGCGATCGCCCTGTTTGAATTTTGTCACTTTCGCACCAATTTTCTCAACGATACCGACGATTTGATGACCCAAGACGAGGGGAAGTTTGGGATGAGTCAGTTCTCCATCGACGATGTGTAAGTCAGTCCGGCATACTCCGCAGGCACGAACCCGCAGCAGAACTTGTTCGGGTTTGGGAGTAGGAATGGGGATATCTGCCAGACGTAAGGGTTTACCAGGCACATCCAAAATCATTGCACGCATGGCTTCAACCGGAAAATAAAAGATTTTTCTATTTCGATCGTATCTAGCTTTCTTAATTTACGCGATCGGCGATCGAAGTCTTCTAAAGAAGGCCCGATAAGACCTTCAGTCTATCTTAATAGAGTTAAGCTTTGAGCCTAGAACTTTAGTTCTAGGGGTTGACAAAGGTTGCCAATCGCCTTTAACTTTCATCTTTTGACATATCCTTAACTCCTCGCACGATTCGAGAGAGTTCGCTCTTTTCATCAACCGCAATGCGAGTGGGCGAACCGCTGATGATTCTTTCATAATTGCGGAAGGAATCTTTAATTTCCGGTCCATCCTGACTGATACTATATTCGCGGATGCCTTTATCGTGCCAAGAACCGCGCATCTTAAACACGTTAATTGCCCTAGACATTTCACCGCGAATTTCTACATATTGCAGCATAAGAATAGTATCTGTAATTGTAGAAATATGGGATTCGGTAATCGAATGGGCTCCCATAAATTGATCGGTTGTATTCGTAAAGAAACCCGTAATTTCTTCCTGTTTGGCATACCCTGTCACGCCTATCACAAACTGTCGAAATGCATTGTTAGTTACCCCTCTAGCTAAAGCCGAGAGTGAGTCAATCGCAATGCGAGAGGGTTTGAATTCAGAAATCTCGGATTTAATAATCTGCAAGTGGTCTTCTAATCCTGCTGATTCGGGATAAGTACAAAGCAGTTTTAATAATCCCTTGCGCTCCATTTCTTCAAAATCAATGCCCCAAGAAAAAGCATTACGAGATAATTGCGCTCGCGACTCTTCATAGGCAAATAAAATTGCTCGTTCGCCTCGACGACATCCTTCTTCTAAAAACTTGCTCACTAGCAAAGTTTTTCCAGTTCCCGTCGCGCCAGTTGCCAAAATAATTGAATCTTTGAAAAAGCCCCCGCCACACATCTCGTCCAGGGTTTTAATACCAGAAGAAATCCGCGCATTGGAAGAACGTTGTGTGAGTCGCATTGCTCCCAAAGGAAAGATATTTATCCCATCATTAGTAATCGTAAAAGGATATTCTCCTTTCATATGAGTCGTACCGCGCAGTTTTAAAATTTCAACGGTTCGGCGGCGGCGTTCTCCTTCCAAAACATTGCGAACGATAACGACATTATCAGAAACGAATTCTTCGACTCCAAAACGAGCGATTGGTCCATATTCTTCTACCCGTTCTGTCGTCATAATAGACGTTACTTCAAGTTGTTTGAGTCGTGCGACGAGACGAAAAATTTCTCGTCTAACAACGGGTGCCGCATCGTATTGTTGAAAAACAGCCGTGATTGAGTCAATCGAAACCAGTTTTGCTTTATATTTACGAATGGCATACTGAATGCGTTCGATTAAGGCAGAAAGATCGAAGTTTCCAACGACTTCTTGACCTTCGGGATCGGGAGAAGCATCGAGTATAAATAATTTACCTTCATCAATTAATTTTTGTAAGTCCCAACCAAAACTATAGGCATTTTGAATAATATCATTGGGCGATTCTTCAAAGGTAACAAATAATCCCGGATAGTCAAAATATTTAATTCCGTGGTAAAGAAACTGAACGGCAAGTAAGGTTTTTCCCGTACCTGACGTGCCGCTAACTAGCGTAGTTCTCCCTACTGGCAAACCCCCATGACTGATTTCATCAAATCCTTCGATCATTGTCCGAATTTTTCGGACTCCTTTTGGGGCTAATTCATAAGCTTGCTGTCCGTTTGGAGTCGGTTGATTCATCTCGTTTTTATAAAAAAATTGCTCTTTGTCTACCTTTTATAAAACTTCTATTTAAAAGTTTATATTATTTAAAAATTTATCATCCCTCACTCTCATAACCCTCAAACTTTTAGTTTATTTTTCTAAATCTTTCTCTTCTCTCTCTCTAATTTCTTCATAAAGAAGATCTAAACCGATTAACACTTTTTCTCGGTCAGAAAGATCGCCAATAATTTTACGAACAGGAGGGGGTAAAATTTTGGCTAGCGTTGGGGTAGCTAATATTTTATCTTCTTCTGCCAGTTGAGGATTTTTCAGTACGTCGATAACTTTTAGGGCATAAACTCCTTGAAATTCCTGTTCGAGGATATTTTTGAGCGTCTTTAGTGCCCGAACCGAGTTAGGCGTATTTCCAGCTACGTAGAGTTTTAAAACATAAGTTTTTCTCAAATTACTCATAAAGGAATAGATATTTGGTTTAAGAACTAGACAATAATAGAAATTTTAATCTTTTTTACCCATTGAAGAAAATCGCTGATTTAATCCATTCGATATAATAGCTCAAAAGGAATATCTTCTCTAGGGATCGAACGCCGATACATCTCAGCCAAATGAGCGAGAATGTCAATTAAAACCAGCCGATAATCCAGTAAGATTTCTTCACTTCTTCCTTCTAATTTGAGTTGTTGAGAAAATTCATCCATTAACTCCATGTGGATTTCTAAAATTTGAGAGGCAGAAATATCTGCAAAAAAAGCACTATCGACAAAGCGATCGATCGCTGAATTGACTTCGGAATCTTGCTCGAAGTAATTGAGAATGATTTCGCGATATTCAGAGCTTAACTGTTCCAGAAGCTCTTTTTTATCTTCTTGGGATAAATTTCGATAAAAATACTGCGAATTCCTTTTATAGTACACGCCCAGATATCCCAGTCGCTCCTTGAGCTTTTCTGCCAAGCGACGCTGTTGCAGGAGGAGAAAACTTTCCCGATCGTTGTCGTTACTACTTTTAATTGTAGTTACTGTTTTTTCAGATAGCGAACAACTCGGTCCTAGATTAAGAAATTGAGCGACGGCTCGCTCGATGGCAGAACAAATTTGTTCGAGCTTTGTTGCGGTCAATCTCACTTCAGCGTTATGGTAAAAATAAGTCGGAGAATTGGTTGTTGTGATAGAATTAGCTTGAATTTTTGGCACGGGCAAGGTAGGCTGAGATTGGCTGCCTTTAGATACCTCTAGTTCGAGCAAAACGGCAGGCAAAAGCATTCCCCGTTCGTAGAGTTGGTTAAAAACGGGAAGCAGAGAAGGAGTATTGAGAAAAATAAGACAATCAATTTTTTCCTTGTTGGCTTCGACGAAGTTAATTAACTCGCTAGCAGAAGCGATGCGATCGAGAGTATAGCGATCGCCGCTCAAAAAGTCAGTCAAAGACTGAGCGAGCAACTCGTCGGGAACGAAAATACAGATAGAGAGTCGAGATGGCAATGGACGCTCGCAAGAAATACAGAGAGGGTCAACAATCGGCAATCGATTCGGAACGGCAGAGTTTTCGCAGCTCCTTCATACAAATTAACATCTATCGCTCCACCTGGGAATTGTAAGTCATTGTTAAGCATATAAAAGTATTTAAATTATCTTTTGCTCTGGCTCTAGATCGCGTCATAATAAAAGTTAAGGATTAGGAAAAAAGGCGGAAACCAAAAATTAGGCTTTTATTGCGAAAGAAATTGCGATCCCCTCAAGCAACAGACGCTAGCGATCGCGGCTTTCTCCTTCATATTACTTCCAGTCCCGAATGGGCAGAGCCTTCATGTCTAGTCTTTCTCTCACTCTCGACGCTTTCATTCAGCCCGTTCCCGTTGGCGAACCAACAACCAATTTAGCGACGGCGCTGAAAATGTTTCACTCCGACTGTCGTGCCCAAACAATGGCGATCGTCAACCGAAGAGGATTGCCCCTGGGAGCCATACGCTGTCGTTGCTTGCTCTCCTATATCCTCAAGCACTTGGGGATCGAATCGACAGCGCCTTCAGGTTCTCGCGCCTCGCTCAAGCAACTGCAATCCTCGCTGGCTCGTATCAAGCTTCAGTCTCTCATGGAGCCAGTAACGATCTTACCAGCTCGGATGCGGGTAAATGAATTGCCTTCCCATCTGCAAGAGCGCCAGCAAAATCTCCTCGACGATTCCCTTTATGTTTTGACAGACGAGAAGGGAAAGTTTGTCGGATTGCTCGATAGCTGCGCTCTGCTAAAATCCTTGCTAGCCAACAGCCCAGAGGAACGAGACAAAACGGCTCGCCAACCCCCATTCGTTTTAGAAGAGGTTTTCTTTCAAGCGATCGAACAACTACCCTTACCCATAATGGCGTATGCTTCCGGCGGACGGATTCTGTACCGAAACTTGCACTGGCGCGAGCAAATTGGCGAGTTTTTTCCGATCGATGAAGGGAGTTTTTGTCCCCTAAGTTTAGAGCCGACGAAGGTATCGGACGCTGGAGTGCCACTTCTTTCGCGAGGGGCGATCGCCGAGCTAACCCCCGATGTGGCGCTCGATTGCCTCAATGACGATCGCTATCTCGCCGCCCAACTTTCCCGCCGCCAATTGTTAGAAGTTGTGCCAGAACTCCTGAGAGTTGAAGATTCGGCTAATTCCCTTCCATCTTTCGCGCGATCGCAAAACTCCAAATTTTCATCGCGCCTGAGGCAACCCAAAACCGTCGGCGATCGCGCTTGGCAATTTGTCAAATTTCCCCTCCAGTTACAACAGAGCGATCGCGCAGAGAATTTCCCAATCTCTTTCCATTCGCAAACCTGGTTGGTAATCGCAACCGAGGTAACCGAACATCAGCGACTGTGCAAAGAATTGTCTGCTAAAAATGCCGATCTCGTCCAATTAAATCGCCTCAAAGACGAGTTTTTAGCCTGTATCAGTCACGAACTCAAATCCCCTCTAACGGCTGTCTTGGGTTTGTCGAGCCTACTGAAAGAGCAGAAATTAGGAGAACTCAATCAACGACAAGTCCGCTACGCACAGCTCATCTACCAAAGCGGTCGTCAACTGATGGATCTGGTGAACGATTTGCTGGATTTGACTCGCTTGGAGACGGGACAGCTCCAACTCAACTTCGCACCAGTACGGATTCAAACCGTCTGCGAACAAGCCTACGGAGCGATTGAAGAACAATATAAAAGGAAAACAGAAGAGCCGATCGCATTTAGCCTAGAGATCGAACCGGGTTTAGAGACGATAATCGCTGACGAACTAAGACTGCGCCAAATCTTAATTCACTTGCTCGATAATGCGGTTAAATTTACTCCGGCAGGCAAACCCATCGGTTTGAAGGTCAATCGTTGGGAAAATTGGATTGCTTTTACGGTTTGGGACAGGGGAATCGGGATTCCAGAAGAGCATCAGCACTTGATTTTCCAAAAATTCCAACAATTAGAAAGCCCCCTAACGCGCCAGTTTGAAGGCACGGGGTTGGGATTGTTTTTAACTCAGCGTTTGGCAAGAGCACACGGCGGAGATATTTCGTTTATTTCTAAAGTCGGGGTTGGCAGCCAATTTACGCTCCTGCTTCCTCCGAATTCAGCGCTTGAGAAAGGCGGCGAAACCGAAGGGCAGCAACGCCATCCCTTGGTTTTAGTCGTTGAAGCCATTCCGCAGGCAATCGAAGATTTGACCGAGAAATTGAGTGGATTGGGTTATCGAGTGGCGATCGCTCGCACGGGAACGGAAGCGCTAGAGAAAGCGCGTCAGTTACAACCCCATGCGATTTTCGTGAATCCTTCACTGCCTTTGCTGTCCGGTTGGGATGTCTTGACATTACTCAAATCAAACGAACAAACCAAGAAAATTCGCGTCATCGTAACCGCGACTCAATCTGACCAAACAAAGAGCCAACAATATGGAGCCAATGGCTTTTTGTCTTTGCCAGTCGAGCTAGGAGCCTTACGGGAAATTCTGAACGAGTCAGAAAACCAGCCAGCCTCGAAACCCAAACGCCTGACTATTTTGCGCCTCTATCCCCAACTCCAAACATCGAGTTTGGGAGATAGTTATAGTTTGGGCGTGAATTCTTTCATCGATCTAACCCTAATTACTCAGTTATCGCAATCGAATCATCGCATTTTGGAAGCAGACGATTTAGAGCAAGCAGAAATGCTGGCTTGCGTTTGGAAAATCGATGCAGTTGTCCTCGACGGTACGATTCCAGAAGATCCTCTAGATTACTTGCGATCGCTCGGTCAATGCGAGCAATTGTCTACCTTGCCTTTGATAACTCTGGACGCTCAAACGACTGAAGCGGCCAATCGAGTCGGCAATCTATCTGTTTTTCCCTGCTTGATTCCAGCTGACCGTCACAATTGCGATCGCCTCTTACAAGTCATTCAAATCGCTGCCCAGAGCAAGAATCAGGATTACGAAACTTGACCGATCGCTTCTCGAAAGCGAATCTCATCGCGATGGGGGTCGGCGCGATAGACTTGGACTTTCAGGCGATCGCCTAGGGAAACGGGGCGCTCGAACCGATGGGGTAACTCTAATCCCAATTCCTCTAACAAAATCACGCCTAAGTTTTCTTCTTCCCTCAGCCACCGCAATACCAATACTTGCCACACGCAATCGGCATGGCGACGCAAATATTCTAAGCCCCAATAGCGGTTTGTCTGTCTTTCGACAGCAGTTGCCTCTTGCGCTGAGGAAGTAACGCTGTAGAGAATCTCTTGCATCTGTTCGCTAGAAAAAGGCAAACTATCGCCGCGCAAATGGGCTTTCAGTTGAAAATGAGCCAACAAATCGGTGTAACGACGAATAGGCGACGTTACTTGCGTGTAGGTATCCAAACCCAAACTGGCATGACGAATGGGTGTAATGCCGATCTCGCTGCGAGGCATGCACCGACGCAGGGCACAGGCTCTCACCGGCCCCGCAGGCAGGAGTAAAAGTTCTTCTTCTGGGGGCAATTCTGGTTGGGGCTGTCCTCGAAAAGGAACGGGTAAGTTATGCTCCTGGCAGTACCGTCCTGCTACTTCTCCCGCCAAAATCATCATTTCGGCTACTAGCTGGCGGGCACGCGAAACCTCAAGCAATTCGATGACAATCTCGTCGTCAGCTTTGACTTTGATGACGGATTCGGGCATTTGAATATCGATCGACCCTTGCGATCGCCGCCACTGTTGCCGCCTTTGTGCCCAAGTTGCTAAGGCAGCAATCTCCGGTTCGGCTTGAATGCCGAGTTCGAGCATCTCGTCAACATCTTCATAGGTAAGGCGATAGGTGGGTTTAATCAAGCTAGTGTAAATGCTGTAATCTTCTACTGCCCCCGTCTCGTCTAAAACTATGCCAAAACTCAAAGCGGGACAGAGTTTTCCCTGCACTAAACTCATCGGATCGGTCGCCAGTGCGGGCGGAAACATGGAAATCATTCCCGTAGGCAAATACAAGCTAGTACTGCGTCGTCTGGCTTCTAGATCGAGTTCGCCTCCGGGGGTAACTAACCGACTGGGATCGGCAATGTGAATCCATAGGCGCACTTTTCCATGCTCGAGAAATTCGACGCTCAAACCATCATCAATTTCTTCAGTACTTTCATCGTCAATGGTATAAACCTTTAGATGGGTTAAATCCAAACGATTGGCGTCGGGATCGGGCGGAGGAGATGTCAGGCAACTTTGCGCCACTTCAAGAACCTTTTTAGGAAACTGCAAAGGGTATCCGCTACGGCGGAGGAATAGGTTTTCGTGGGGACTCCACCAGCCTAGATCTACCAACAATTCAAACGCCGCTTCTGGCGTTTGCGATCGCCCTGCCCAACTTAAAATTTCTTGAGCCGCACGTGCGGGTTGCTCTGGCTGTAAGACGAATTTTTCAACCGCTTCTAAACGAGAGCGATCGCTTTCTGCCCATTCTACTCTTTCTCCCGCTAATGCTTGTTGTAAGCGGTCTAAAAATGCCTCTTTTTCTCGATGGCGCTGCTGCTCTACTTCTATCTGGTGTTTAATTTCATCAACTTGGCTTGCCGAACGGGGTTCGTAGAGATCGCCTTTTCGCTTGAAATAGATTTTATCTTCCGATAGCAAGCAATGAGCAGCATAGCACAAAAGCGGACTTTGGTCAGAAAATAGTAGCTGTGCCATTTCCGAAGGAGAAACCGCCTTTCCCTCTTCTACCAAAAGTTCCCAAGCAACTTCTAAACTCGAAGGATCTAGGTAGGGTTTGACCTGTTGAATGAAGCTAGGAATGTCAGAAGGCTTGTAGGAGCCACCATCAATTTCGTATTCAACCTGTTGAGGGCGAATTTTATGAGCAACTCCCCCTTCATCAAGAACTATCCAATCTTTTTTACCTTCTGGACGGTCTATAACGGCGAGACGGCGTTCTCCTTGTCGTCTGAATTCAATCAGCTTTCCCTTTTCCACCAGCTTTGTGCTTTTGCGTCAACATTTGTTTGACTACCCTGTTATCTAGTCTAGCTATAAATGTTGGCGACTAGGGGCTAGTCACAATTAGTTCAACGTTTACAGTTTAGAGTTCAAAATTTATTGATTTTGAACTTTGCATTTTGAACGGTTTAGGCTTCTTTATTGATAAAGGGTATTAACGCTAGAATCCGAGCGCGCTTAACCGCTGTGGTCAAATCCCGTTGCTGTTTGGCTGTCAAACCAGTGATCCGGCGCGGTAGGATTTTGCCGCGTTCGGTAATAAACTTGCGCAGTAGGTCAATGTCTTTGTAGTCGATGGGTTGACTGGGAGGGATGGGGGAAAGACGCTTGCGAAAATAAGTCATAGTCTTCTCTCTAATTATCTTGACTTTTTACTTAATTTATGATAAAGAGCTATTTAATTTCTTTGTGAACGGTGTGCTTGTTGCAGTGGGGACAAAACTTTTTCAGTTCTAGTCTGGCGGTTGTATTGCGACGATTTTTGCTGGTCGTATAGCGAGAAACGCCGGGCGATCGCTTGTTAGGATTACTACGACACTCGGTACATTCTAGAGTAATAATTATACGGACACCCTTCTTGCTTGCCATAATTCAAAATCTAGCAACGTTAATGATGTTATCAATTTACACGCAAATATTCATCATCGCATATTGTATCTTAATTCAGCAAGAGGGAAACTTTTTAAGGACGGAGGACGCCAGACAAGAGGAAATCGGAAGTCGGAAGTCGGAACTTAGAAGGCAGAAGGCTTTTATGCAAAAGGCAGAAAGGGGAAATAGGGAACGGGGACAAACGAATAACAACTGTAGGGGCGTTTTTTTGACAATAAGTGTAGATAAATCTCCAGCGTTTTTAGATAAACCCGCCCCTACTAACTACTAACTACTAACTACTAACCAATCTCAATGACAACTGACCTTCTTTACTGCTATCCTCCTCTAATTTCTGGGATTTTACTCAGACGCTACAAACGCTTTTTCGCCGATATCGAACTAACTTCTGGAGAAATTATTACTGCCCACTGTCCTAACACTGGTCCAATGACGGGGGTTTGTGCGCCGGGAAGTCTCGTGCAAGTTTCTCTCAATAATAATCCCAAGCGAAAATTAGCCTATACTTGGGAAACAATTTTAGTCAATGATACTCAACCGACTTGGGTAGGAATTAATACGGGATTGCCCAATCGTATTGTTAGGTTAGCCTTAGAAAAGCAACTTTTTCCAGAATTAGGCGATCGCTACAGGCACATACGTTGGGAAGTTCCCTATGGCAAAGATAAAAAAAGCCGCGTGGATTTTCTTTTAACAAACGATGAGTCTGTATCGCCGATCTATATGGAAGTAAAGAATACTACGCTAGCGCAAAATAATGTGGCGTTGTTTCCCGACACGGTTACTACCAGGGGACAAAAACATTTACAGGAATTGATGGCGCTTCTGCCCGATGCTAAACCTGTTATGTTGTATTTTATTAATCGCAGCGATTGTTCTGTCTTTGCGCCTGGAGATCGTTGCGATCCGACTTATGGAAAACTATTGCGAGAAGCGGTTGATAAAGGTGTAAAAGTATTACCTTATCGTTTTGAAATTACTCCTCAAGGAATTCGCTATTTAGGATTAGCAGAATTTCTTCTCAAGCAACCATAAAGATAATTTTTCTTTAAAAAACCTAGCTTGAAATAGCTAGGTTGCTCGAATAGGAGGAAAACTATGATTACTTTTAACTGCTTTAGTTAAGTCGCAATACTCTACTGTTGCTTAAGCTGAGATCTTGCATCAGTCTCAATAGTCAGCCCCCCGATGTTCTATCGTTGCCTCACATTTAGAGTCGTCAGTCATCTTTAGACGACTGCATAAGTGTTTGAGTCGATTTTAATCGACTTAGTATATAAGACGGGGAATTAATTCCCCGGCGATTGTTGAGAATGGTGCAAGATCTGAATCAAATTCAGGGAGAGGGGTTGGGGGTGAGGGATGAGGGGTCAAAGATTTGTCAGTCAACCAGAACAGATAGTCATCAAAAAATTTTTTAGTCCACAAATTTCCACTTAATTCTATTTTTTTCTCTTTGGAAGAATTTTGCTATTAAAATCAAATAATTTCTTTCCATTTTCTTAGGGACTGACATCCATAAAGGCAATTAATTAAATTATAAATAGATAACGAATGCCAATAAAAATATGTCTAAAAGTAATCCTTTACAAGCTACAACCGCTCTATTTTTAACCTTTAGTCTCACCAGTGGAACTACTATTTCTTTTGCTTTTCAAGTTCCTACTTTAGCACAAAATAACCGCTTTTCTGACGTATCTAGAAACTATTGGGCAACGAATTTTATTGATGAATTAGTGCAACGACAAATTATTGCAGGTTTTCCCGATGGAACTTTCCAACCAGACGCTCCGGTAACGCGCGCTCAATTTGCTGCTATGGTGACAAAAGCTTTCCAAAGATCTAACGTTCGCAGCGCAGCTAGTTTTGTGGACGTTCCTGCAAATTATTGGGCCAATTCAGCCATTAACACTTCTTATAGGATGGGATTTTTATCGGGTTATCCGGGTAGAGTTTTTCAACCCGATCGTAACATTCCGCGAGAGCAAGTTCTCGTTTCCCTCGCTAATGGATTAAACTACAGAGCCAACGATAACGTTACGACGCTGCTAGAAACCTATAGCGATCGCGATCGCATTTCTAACTTTGCTCTTGCCCCCATCGCAGCGGCTACCCAAGAACGGCTAGTGGTTAACTATCCAACCCTCTCGCAACTCAATCCTTCTCGTAATGCCACTCGTGCTGAAGTTGCCGCCTTTATTTATCAGGCGTTAGTCAGAGAAGGCAAAGCCTCTCCACTCCAGTCCCCTTACATCGTTGCTAGGGATTTCGATGCGATTGACGAGTCTGCCGCTGTTGTTCGTGCGGGAACTAAAATTCCTGTTTCTTACGAACAAGAAAAAATCATCCTCAAATCTGATGAAAAGCTCGACGCTACCCTGACAGTTGCCAAAAATATCAAAGCTGCCGATGGAACCACTGCCATTCCCGCCGGGTCTAAAATCGCAGGTGAACTAAGACCTACCGATGGCGGAACCCGATTCGTTGCCAAAGAATTAATCCTGTCGGATGGAACGACCTACGATATCGAAGCTACTTCGGGCATTGTCACCGAAAAAGCAACCGTTAGAAAGGGAACCGATGTCGGTACTTTAGCCACCAACGCTGCGATCGGTGCTGCTGCTGCCGCTGCGATCGCAGCTATTACCGGGGATAAAGATATTGCTACTGAAGAGATTGTTATCGGTGCGGGTGCGGGCGTTCTCGCTTCTCTCATCCCTATGTTTTTCGGCATGAATAAAGTCGATTTGATCGTCGTCGAACCGGAACAAGATCTGAGACTGACTCTTAGAGAAGACCTAATTCTAGAATAGTTCGTTCTCGTTACTAGGCGACAGCCCGGTAACGAGAAATAGAATCTCAACCAAGCAAAAGAGGGAGCGCTTTCAATGCATCTCCCCTAACTCGATCGCTCGCCAACAGCAAGCGATCGCAATGTTTTTGTTGTCTGTCGAATCCGAACTCTTTATATTACTGCCACTTCTGAGCGACAATTTCGGCGAGATCGACGACTCGCTGAGAATAGCCCCACTCGTTGTCATACCAAGCAACCACTTTCACCATGTCGCCGCCCATGACCATGGTTAGGCTAGCATCGACGATCGAGGAACAATCAGTTCCCTGATAATCGGAAGATACCAGTGGCAGGTCGCTATATTGTAAAATCCCCTTCAAAGAACCTTCGGCGGCTGACTTCAGAACTTCATTAACCTGTTCGGCAATGGTGCTTTTTTCGACTTGAACGACGAGATCGACGACAGAGACGTTAGGCGTGGGAACCCGCAAGGCAATCCCGTTCAGTTTGCCTTTCAATTCTGGCAGCACGAGCGCGACTGCTTTTGCCGCACCTGTAGAGGTAGGTACGATGTTAATGGCTGCTGCTCTTGCCCGTCGCAAGTCGCGGTGGCTGGCATCGAGCAAGCGTTGGTCGCCCGTGTAGCTGTGAGTTGTCGTCATCGTTCCTTTGACAATGCCAAAGTGTTCGTGCAGCACTTTGGCAACGGGCGCTAAACAGTTAGTGGTACAGCTTGCGTTGCTAAGGATTGTATGCTTGCTATGTTCGTAGTCGTTGTGATTGACCCCAACGACATAAGTTCCCACGTTTGCACCCTTACCTGGGGCAGTAATTAGAACTTTTTTCGCACCTGCGGCGATATGCTTCGATGCCCCTTCTTCGTCAACAAAAACGCCCGTCGCTTCAATGATTAAATCGATTCCCCAGTCAGCCCAGGGCAAGTTTAGGGGATTGCGATCCGATACGCACTTGATAGTTTTGCCGTTGACAATTATCGAATTTTCATCGGCACCGATGTCGGCGTTCAATTTGCCGAGCATGGAATCGTATTTAAGTAGATGGGCATTGGTTTTAGGATCGGAAGTATCGTTGATCCCCACAACTTCTAACTGGCTGTTTTCTCTTCCCAGCCAGCATCTAAGAAAGTTACGTCCAATGCGCCCGAACCCGTTGATCGCTACTCTAATCACTGCGTCTTGCCCTCTATGATTTCGTTCAATACATTAAAACAATATTAATTGACCCCGATCATATCGCAAAGCTCGCACAATTCGATCCCCAAAATGCTAACTTTTTCTTGCTATGCTTGGTTGACATCCTTTCTCTACTGAAAAATATGCATTTTAAATTTTTGCTACGTTCAAAGAAACATCTATCTCGTCACTCAGTCTTTATTCAAGTAAGCCTAATCCCGATTGCGGGAGTATAAGAATGAATGCATGACGAAATCCAGTAATACTCGCATAAAAAACTTGGTTTCTACTGCGATCGCGCTTATTATTAAAGTGTACGCAAGTACCAAGCGCCCCTTAGCCCAAGCCATATTACCTTCAAGCCTTGTGGTGTGTCAGGAGAGATAAATAGTGAAAACGGTTGATTTTAGCGGAAGACCCTTCCATTTTATCGGTATAGGCGGGATCGGGATGTCAGCCCTCGCCTATATCCTTGCCAAACGTCGGTTACCCGTTTCTGGTTCCGATCTTCGTCCCAGTCACATTACCGAACGATTGCAGTCCGTCGGTGCCTATATTTTTAACCGCCAAGAAGCCACCAATCTAGAACTGTTTCAATCGCTCGATCCCAGCGCTTGCGAACCTTTACCGATTTTAGCCGGAGCGGGACAAACTGGCGTAACGACCAATGGCAGTGGAGTAAGCAAGTTTGCTCAGTACCTCAGTCAAACCAGTTGGTGCGATAGCCTACCTCAAGTGATCTGCTCGACTGCGATTGGAAAAAGCAATTCAGAGTATTTGGCCGCTAAAGAAAAAGGCTGTCCGATCTTTCATCGTTCTGACGTTTTAGCTGCTTTAATCTCAGAATATCACAGCCTTGCCGTTGCTGGCACCCACGGAAAAACCACGACCAGTAGTTTAATCGGCTACGTATTGCTCAAAGCCGGATTAGATCCGACTATCATAGTCGGTGGTGAAGTAGATGCTTGGGAAGGTAATGCCCGTTTAGGAGAGGGGCGATACCTCGTCGCCGAAGCAGACGAATCTGATGGCTCTTTGGTCAAACACGCTCCCAAGATTGGGATTGTCACCAATATCGAACTCGACCATCCGGATCGCTATCAGAATTTAGAACAGGTAATCGATATCTTTGAGAGGTTTGCCGCTCAATGCGAAACTACAATTGGGAGTATCGATTGCGAAACAGTTCGAGAACGCCTCAAGCCGCAAATTAGCTACAGTCTCGATTCGCATAATAACGCCGACTATACCGTTACAGAAATAACCCACCATCCTGGCGGCAGTATTGCTAAGGTATGGGAGCGAGGCAAGTTACTGGGAACGATGCAAGTGGGGCTACCCGGTCAGCACAATATTAGCAATGCTTTGGCTGCCGTGGCGGCAGGACGATTGCTGGGACTAGAATTTGAGATGATTGCCGACGCGATCGCAACCTTTGGGGGAGCCAAGCGACGGTTTGAGTGGCGCGGGGATTGCCATGGCATTACCTTGATCGACGACTACGCCCACCACCCCAGCGAAATCCGAGCTACGCTAGCAGCTGCTCGCGTAAAGATCTCTCAAAAGCAGAACGCGCGAGTGGTGGCAATTTTTCAACCGCACCGCTACAGCCGTACCGCTACATTTCTCGACGAATTTGCAACGGCTTTTGGCGATGCCGACTTGGTTGTTGTAACTGACATTTACAGTGCTGGCGAGGTGAATCTCCACCAACTAGACGGTCAGCAAGTTGCTGACGCGATCGCCAGCCATCGCGATCGGGTAATTTACCATCCCGCTTTGAAAACCTTGGGCGCTAAATTGAAAGAAATTCTCCAACCAGGAGACTTGGCGCTATTTCTGGGCGCGGGAAATCTCAATCAGACGATACCCGAATTAATTGCCCTTTATGGTGCCAATTAATTTAAATTGGCACTTTTAGTTTTGACTGTTAATTTAGACCCGGTTCCCCTCACAAAAGTTCGAGTTATTCTTTAATCAGTTTCTGTCTCAGCAATCCTATGGTTTTGTCTTCTGCCCCCTCGCCGATTCATTTGCCGGGTACTGAATGTTTCATTCGCCCCCAAGTCTCTCTGGCAGACTTTACCTCCTATCGAGTCGGCGGACTGGCGCAATGGTATGTAGCCCCGCGCAATTGGGACGAATTGCAAGCCACCTTCGAGTGGTTTCGAGGTCAAGATCTGCCCCTACTCCTATTGGGTGCTGGCTCGAATTTGCTCATCAGCGATCGCGGCATTCCCGGTTTAGTCCTTAGCACTCGCTACCTGCGGCGCACCCATTTCGATCCCGAAACGGCAAGAATAACGGCAAGCGCGGGCGAACCCATCGCTCGCCTCGCCTGGCAGGTCGCTAAACGGGGTTGGCGAGGCTTAGAATGGGCGGTTGGCATTCCCGGGACGGTTGGCGGAGCGGTGGTCATGAATGCAGGCGCTCACAACCACTGCGCTGCCCAATATCTGGTCAGCACCACCGTTCTTTCCCCCGATGGAACCCTAGAGGAGCTAACCCCCGACGCTTTGAACTACAGCTATCGAACTTCGGCATTGCAAGGCGGCAATCGGCTAGTTATCGAAGCTACCTTCCAACTACAACCGGGCTTTAGTCGAGATGAGGTTATGGAAACTACCAATCGCAACCTCCAACAGCGCAAAAGTTCCCAACCCTACGATCGCCCCAGTTGCGGCAGCGTTTTTCGCAATCCCACCCCCCATGCAGCCGGATGGCTCATCGAACAACTGGGGTTAAAAGGCTATCGCATCGGCAACGCAGAAGTCGCCCGTCGCCACGCTAACTTTATCCTCAACTGCGGCAATGCTAAAGCAGACGATATCTTTCGCTTGATCCGCTACGTCCAGGAACGAGTTGAATCCCATTGGTCGGTGTTGCTAGAACCAGAAGTAAAAATCTTGGGAGAGTTTTCACTCACCTAAAGCTGTTGCGATCGCCAGGAAAGGCTAAGATTAACTAGAGGTTGATTTCCTTCAACCGAGCAAGTATTTCTACTTGCTCTTGTCGATCTTGAATTCTAGATTACTCAACTGATTTTATAGAGATATGGCAAAAGGACAAGGATTTGGGTTTGGGTTAGGACAACTCAAAGAGGCTTTCCAGAAAGCCAAGCAAGTTCAAGAAGGCGCTAAAAAACTCCAAGAAGAATTGGAGCAAATGGAAATTCAGGGACAAAGCAGCGATGGTTCGGTAAAAGTTATCCTTAGTGGCAACCAAGAACCCCGTCGCGTAGAAATTTCTCCAGAAGCCGTCGCTCAAGGTGCACAAACACTGTCCGAACTCGTAACCGAGGCGATGACAGATGCTTACAATAAATCGACAGAAACGATGCGGACGCGGATGGAAGAACTGACTAGTGGTCTGAATCTTCCCGGAATGTAGAGCGATAGAGAGTTAGGGAGTCAAGTAGAGAAAGGCGCGCTCAAGTGCGGACGCAGGAAAATCCTACAGCCGCGCCCGCGCCTGCGTCATCGATCGCTGCGTCTCCCCAATCTCTTTTTCGGCTTATCTTGTGCTGAATCTTCAAAACAAGATGATATAAAATAATAAGTTTCTCTTGTGTAGCGGTTCTCGAAATAAATGAGATATAAGAGAGCAGAGCGGCGATCGCCGTTGTCGTTCAGTAAAATGCTAAAATTCTATGAAAGTTAGTATACAACCAGCGCTAAGCGACTCCCACCTAGATGCCAATCAAGCTAGAAGTCAGCGCCAATTGTCTTTGTCGATCGCCGCGATCGCCGAGGAACAGGAGCAATCGCTACCGTTAAATCTCTGTTTGGTACTCGATCATAGCGGCTCTCTGACCGGACGACCCTTAGAAACAGTCAAAGAAGCTGCCATTCGTCTCATCGAACGATTGAGTCACAAAGATCGCCTCTCGGTAGTTGCCTTCGACCATCGCGCCAAAGTCATCGTCCCCAATCAAACCGTGACGGAGCTTAGCAAAGTCAGGCATCAAATTCAACAGTTAGAACCCGCTGGAGGCACCGCGATCGACGAGGGAATGAAGCTGGGAATTATAGAAGCGACGAAAGGAAAAAACAACACAGTCTCCCAAATTCTGCTCTTGACCGATGGCGAGAACGAACACGGAGACAACCAGCGCTGCTTAAAACTCGCTCAGTTGGCATCAGAGTACAATATTACCATCAACACGCTTGGTTTTGGCACTCACTGGAATCAGGATGTCTTGGAAAAAATTGCTGATTATGCCGGAGGAACGCTCAGCTATATCGAAACTCCCGACAAAGTTCTCAGCGAGTTTAGCCGACTATTTAACCGCCTTCAATCAGTCGCCTTAACCAATGCACGCTTGTTGCTAGAACTAGCCCCCCAGGTGCGCCTCGCCGAACTCAAGCCCATCGCGCAAGTTGCCCCAGACACTGTAGAGTTAACCTCTCAAGTAGAAGGCGACTGCCATCTCATCCGCTTGGGCGATTTAATGACGGGAGATTCGCGGGTCGTGTTGGTGAATTTGTATTTGAGCCAATTGCCAACCGGAACGCAAACCATCGCTAAAGTGCAAGTGCGCTACGACGATCCGGCTACGTCCCAAGAAGGATTGCTCACCGAAAAACTGCCCGTCCAAGTAGAGGTGCAGTCTGTCTATCAACCGCAACCCGATCCCCAGGTACAAAAAGCGATTTTGATGCTCGCGAAATACCGACAAACCCAAATTGCAGAAACCAAACTCAAACAAGGCGATCGCGATGGGGCTGTCACAATGCTACAAACAGCTGCCAACACGGCCTTACAATTAGGAGACCAAGGAGCGGCAACCGTTCTCCAGACCAGCGCTACTCGCTTGCAATCGGGGCAAGACCTCTCAGAAGCGGAACGGAAGAAAACGCGGATCGTCGCTAAGACAATTTTGCAAGAGAAGACTACGCAAGCGTGAGAAAAACTCAACTAGCTAGTTCGATCTCAAGCTGATTGGTGAATCTCGCACTGTTTGAGTTTTTTCAACAAAGCAAGCAAGCGCACATCCGCTTGTGCGAGTTTGTATACCCAACAGCTTCGCTGGCGTAAGCAGTTGTCGCACAACATCGCTATCCTCCAACTGAAGTTTCCTCAAGATCTATTCTCTCGTAAAAAATCAGGTAGCCGCTCGAAATGTTGGCTGAATTTTAGGGGGTAGGCAGCAGTGACTCTGAATGAAACAGAAATAAGACATCAGGATAGTGTCTAAGTTTGTCTAACTTTATCCTATCTTGTCTAAGTTCTTAAGAGCGGAAATTAGTAGCCTGCTTCTTCTTCGTATTCGGGTTGTTTCTCTTTTTTCTTGTCGGGAATGTTAACCGGAGAAGGCTTATAAGGCTCCGGTTCCGTGTCGTCGTCCCAGACATCGCCTCGGACATCATCGTAGTCTTCGTAATCGTAATCCGGTTCGGGAGCCTTGGGTTCGTAAATGGGGGGTTGATAGCGAGCCGCAGCACGCTCTTTTCTGACTTCGCCCCAGTTGTCTTCTTCTAACTCCTCTTCGTATTCATATTCTTCCTCGTAGCGAATCGACTCGGCTTGCCGACGAGGAGGCGGAGCAGCGATAGGCTGTTCCCATTCATCTTCGTCCCAACGTTCTTCTACCACTGGCTTACGGGCTTCTACTGGCGTGCGAATGGGAATGCCGCTAGGCAGTTCGTTGCCCGGTTGAACGGTAGACGGATACATCTGTTCTTCTTCTCTTTCCCAAGGGGGTCTGCCAATGCCCAAACGTTCTAGGATTCCTACGGTTAACTGTCTGAGGCGCTCTTCTGCCCCTTCAAAAACGATCAGGCGATTGGGTCCGCTGCTGACCACTTCCTCCATAGAGAGTTCGTAGGTGCTGATGAGTTGCTCGGGAATCTGTGGAAATCCCAAAGAAGCGATCGTGATGGTAGATACTTTGCCATCCTCTAGATTGAATTGGAAGTCCCGAACGCGACCCAGGGGTTCTCCCGTTTCTGTAATTACTTCGCTATTGATCAAGGGACTGTAGGCATCGATATCGATGGCTTCGAGGACATCCTCATCCTCTACCAAAATGACATCGCCTACTTGCCGGATGCTAGAGATGTACATGTACTGAGGCATTCCAGAGAGGGCAAGAATGTTATCCCTCAGTCCCAACGCTACTACTTCTCGGCGATCGATATCGACTAATACTTCTTTAACAACTCCCAACTTTTTACCCGTGTTGCGAGCGATCACCTGAGTGTTTAAAAATTCGTTACGTAAACGGATGTTATCGGTGGTCATTTTGTCCTGTAATCGCAGCTATAGCTTCCTGTAGAAGTTTGTCTAATTTGTCTAATGATAATGTTCCAATAGTAATCGGTCGGTCTTGATTTACTGATAATAACTTAAGCTCTATGATTTAATACCTGGCAAGCAATGAAAGATAAGCTCCTTAAGTTTGTAGGATACTCAATATTTAGCTCGGACTGATATACAAGCAGATTGGTTCGCGCGAGTTAATCTTCAAAAATTGTACTAGCTAATCCGACTTGTTAATCATTTTAACTAATCGCTTGACATTTGCCCGCTCCAAAAGGGAATTATCTGTCTGCCCTGGAGAATAGAAACTGGATCTGTTCGGGCGTTTTGGTAATTTTTCTAAGATTTTTAGCGCGATCGCGTGCGGGGAAATTATTCTAGAAGAATTATCTAGAAAAACTATCGGATTAGCTAAGATAAAACCATATCTAGCTGGCAACCCAAAGTCATTCCATTGCGGTTAAGCGTTATGAGCGTGGCAATGAAAGAGTTAGAGCAATACTACAAAGTGCTGGGCTTGGAATTAGGGGCATCTCTCGAAGAGATTAACCAAGCTTACAAGGATTTAGCATTTATTTGGCATCCCGATCGCATCCCCAAAGATAATCAACGGCTGCTAGAAAAAGCCGTTGCCAAACTTCAGGAACTCAACCACGCGCGGGAGCAACTGCGGCAAATCCAAACCAAGGAAAAATCGTCTCGACAGTCCAAGTCAAAATCTCCTTCAAAGCCAGCAGCGCCTCCCCCAACGCGGGAACGTCCTCAGCCAACCCGGGAACGCCCTCAGTCAACTTATTCTCAGGCAAGAAGACCCTACTACAGCGATCTCAGCGGAGCGAACCTCAGAGGAGCCGATCTCAAAGAAAAAGACCTCTCTGGCAGAAACATGGCTGGTGCCGATCTCAGCGAAGCCGACCTCAGCGATAGCTTTTTACATAACGTTAATCTCGAAGGGTCTAATTTGTATAGAGCCAATCTATTTCGCGCTAATTTACTGCAAGCCAATCTCAAACAGGCAAATTTACGAGAAGCCAAGCTAATTGGGGCAGATCTGAGCGGAGCCGACCTGCGAGAAGCCGATCTCAGAGGCGCTAAAGTTGGTTCTGGCAATCGTATTCTGGTAAAACTGACAGGAGCTATCCTTACCGGAGCGATTTTGCCCGATGGGACGATTCATAGTTGAAGTCGGAAGTCGGGGATGATAAGGGGCGTGGGGGACTTGGGAGAAAGTTACCTAATCCCCAATCCAAAATCCGCCGTTTTCCTTGAAGCGTCTCAAGGAGCGTGCGGCGGCTTCGCCAAAATCTAAAATCCTTTCATCAAATTATTGACAAGTGGCTGAGCAATTTACCAAAGGCGGACAAGAAGGTTGGTTTCACGATCGCGGCTATTGGGGAGGATTTTTTCACACTTACGATAATTTTCAGGTGGGCAGAGAATGGGATAAGCCGCGTAAAGTTCATATTTTCTTGCCGCGAAATTATGAGATTAGCCAGGAACGCTACCCGGTCATTTACATGAACGATGGCGACACGGCTTTTTTCCCTGGGGGAGCTTACCAAAAAACCTGGAATGTGGCAGAGATACTAACGAGGCTGTATCTAAGCAATCAAATTCGTAAGGTCATCGTTGTTGCCATCTGTCCCCTCAACCGGGATTATGAATATACTCACGCTCCAGTCAAGGGAAGCGACTGGGGAGGATTGGATAATTACTCTAGCTATTTAGCGGAATCGGTCAAAGGATTTATCGATGCCAATTACAGAACCCTTGCCGATGCCGAAACGAGTTTGGTTTTAGGATCGTCCCACGGAGGGTTGGCTGCATTCTATACCGCTATTAAGCATCCCAACCGCTTTCGCTGCGTCGCTGCTTTCTCGCCTTCATTTTGGGTGGGAATAGATTCTGCGATGGATGCTTCTTTGTTCGAGTTTGCGGGTTCTTTCTTTGGGACTCTTGAGTCTTCGGCACTTCTTTTCGAGGCTTCAAAAACCCTAAACAATCCCGACAAGCGCTTAAAAATTTACCTGGACTGGGGTTTAGTACGAGAAGGAGGTTTTCACAATTCGTTTATTGAAGAGCGTGCTACGGCACGAGGTCGCGAAATGCGGGATATCTTAGTAAAAGATTTTGGGTATCGGGAAAACGAAAATCTCTTTGTTGTCGAAGATCCCACGGGAGAGCATACCGAAGAGTCTTGGTCGAGTCGGATGGAGAATGCTTTAAAAATCTTCTTTGGAATTTAGTTCGCAGCGATCGCAATTTTCTACGAAATTGCCTTGGTTTTGACCCATGACTTCTCCCAATAAAACAGCGATAAAAACGCCAGCGAGCTTTTCTAACGGCGGGGACAGTAGTCCGAACAATCTCTTGCCTCTGAAGTTAAAACCTTAGAAGGGTGAACGGCGCACTTGAGATAAAAGTTATTGTTAAAAAAATGACACTTAGTGCAGGGAACTTGCCGATCGCGTTTTGCAGTCGTTGATTGTTCGTCAAACGTTTTTAAAAACATCAATCGTTTGAGCAAGACCACGACTAACGTAATGGTAAAAACGATCGAGATGGCTAACAAGCCGCTAGAAATCAATAAGATTCCGCTATTATTAGCGCGATCGGCGCTTGGTTTTTCATTAGTCGGAATCTCAGTTTGCAGTGACTGATTTGAGTCAGCATTACCTCGATAGGCAGCTAAAAAGGTTTGTTCTTTCACCGCTGGTTGATATAAGTATTCTTCAGCATCCATATCATTTATCTCCGAGCAGAAACTCCTGAAAAGTTCAACGCTAGGCAAGCTTCGATCGAGAGGATCGTTCTCAACTGAGACTTGCACCTACGCTTCGCTCTACTCCACAAGGAAATTTATTCCCTTGCTCGGTCGCAATAGTCCTCGCCTATAGGACTAAATGATGACTAAATAAGACTTTCAGTCTATTTTAATGGACTTATTCTCTTAGCCAAGAACTTGATTTCTTGGCGAGATTTTAAGGTTTACTGGTTCTGGTTCTGATGCAAGATCTAAGTCAATCAATACTGAATCGGCAGACTCGATCGCCAGTGATTCTCCTTCGCTTGTTTCCTTTTAAAAGCATTTGAATTTTCCCCTCTTTTATTTTTAATATATAAAAATTTGCTGAAACAATATCGTCTCTCTGTCGAAAGAAAGCAGATTTCTTGCTATGGACAGAGTAAGATTGCATCTCAACTCCATTTTTTTGTTAGTAGTTCGTAAGTAATAGTTTCCCAAAAAATATTTACTAACTACTAACTATTAACTATCTATTAACGATTAACTGTTAACTTCCCGTGCAGGTCGAACTCCTGGTCGATTGACAGCCTTCAAAGCCATTAAGAGCCTGGAATATTGATGATGCGATCGCTGCTGCTACGCTGGCTCGATCGTCGTCCACTGGGTAGGACGGGTAAGCCAGTCTTTCTACATTAATTCGTTCTAATCTTCTAAGATTAGTACCAGTGCTAAGTTTTTTCTATGATAGTTTTTCTTTAAAAACCTAGCAAAAAAACTAAGAATTTTTCCTCACTCCTTAGTAATACCCTTAACTGACAAGACTGGCTTTATATTCTATCTTAAGATAGAGTTAATTTTAGGATTTCAAAACAACTGTTTTTTTTGTAAATATTTACACACCGATCGACTCACCTAGAAACGGTTAGTAAAATCAAGAAAAATTTTCTCGTTGACAACTAGGCTCTTAATTTTGCCGATCGGCAGAGAAAAATAAGACTGGAAACCAACTGCGACGTAGCAAGTCTCTCGCAAAACAGGGAACGGCTAACTCTAGCCAATCGGGTTGACGGTCAGTTGCGATCGCGATCGCGCTGATATCAAAATATAGCGCAGCATTGAGAATTTCTAGCAAAGGATTTCCCTGTCGTACCTCAGTATTGACTTCCAATCCCAGTGCTTCTAATTCAGCTTTGACGGATTCTAGTTTTTTCTGAGCTTCTTGCAGGCGGTGAGTTGTCAGTACCTTTTCGCGCAATCCATCGCTAACAACCCAAACGAGCATGCATTGTTTTAGATGCTTTTCTGGTTGTTTCTTGGCATACTCTTTGATTCGTTCGATTAAATAGCGAGCCGCTTTCCCATCATTGTAAGGAATTAACAAATAACGCCAAAGATGCCGACAGCGCAAGGATAATTCTTCGCGAGTATAAGTGGTAATTAGTTCGGGACGGAGAACGATGAGGGGTGTTGACATCAATTTCGTCAATGCCGCGCTCGTGCTGCCTAAGATTTTTTCTTCCAGCAAACTGCGAATTGGCGTGCCCACAAAAACGACATCGATTTGATGGGTTTCTACTGCTCGAAGGATTTTTTCAACCGGACGACCTAACGCAACTTCTACCTTGACTTCTACTCCTTCTGGCACGGAGGTGAGAGCGGCTGAGAGGCGTTCTTTAGCTGCTGCGATTTGCTCTTCGTCTATTCTAGAACCTCTTCCGTCTTGCCAAACCGAAATAATATGTAAAAAAACAATGCGTTTTAGACCGCTACTTGCTAAATCGGGAACAAAATCAGTCAATCGATGCAAGCCGTCGGAAAAGTCCGTGCAGATTAAACAGTGTTGAAACATAAATTAAAATTGTCGCTCGCGCCAATATTAGTATATTTGAAAACATCTACGTTCCGTAAAGTATGAGATAGAGATAGCGATCGCTGTCAGTTCTAGAACGCTTGGCTACACCTCGATCGACTCATAAATAGCAAGACTTATGTCGAACTAACCGTCGTTGATACTTTCCTTAACTAACCCTATTTCGCTAACCACGTTTGGCGTAATAAATCGATCGCTTTTTCTTTGTGTTTTGCTTCAATTTCTACTTACCTTCTATTTTTTTGCGGAAAGCTTATCGAACACATCTGTTTGTGACTTTCGATTGGCAAATCTCCAATTTGGTTTGAGAAACAGCCAGCAAACGAACAAAAAAACAGCGATCGCGATTTGCATAAGATCGATTGCAGATACATAACCATCGGCAAAAGCAGCGAGGCTTCGGTCAATCGTTCCAAATAACCAAGCAGCAATTCCTAAAAACCAAGCTAAAGTTCGGTAAATGTGAGAAAACTCTTCAGATTGTGATTTTTTTCTGAGATGCTCTGATAAGTCGCTGTTAGCCATAGTTATCTATTCCTAATAAATGCGACCCGAAAAATTTAGCTCCAACCTGCATACATCGTAACAATTCTTTACAGATCGGTTGAATGATTACTGGGCTGAGGATGGAGGCAGTTGAGCAGAGAGTTCGCTCGAACCATATAAATCGACGAATCTTTTATACAACCAGAGGGTGTTGCAATCCGAACCCTTATTCGACTTGAATAAGCGATCGATATTTCTTTGGGCTAGTTTGCGCAGATAAGGCAAATCTTCAAACAGAGTCACAATGGCAGCGATATGCAAAAGGAATTGCAATAAAGGTTTAGGCCACTTTAAGTCGGTGTAAATATCGATAAAGAACTTATGGGCGCCTTGATTGAGAGGAACGGCATTAAACAAGACAATTATATGTTTGCCGTTATAAACTGGGATGCTGAGTTCGACTGTATAGGGAGTAAGCAGGGTTAAGTTGACATCGACTAGCGGTTGTCGCCAAATTCTTAAAACATTGAATGGCGAATCCAAAACGGTTTGAAACTTAATTTTTCCTCCATTATGCGTAGACTCGAACTGACTGACTCCAACAACTTTTAAGTTATTGAGGCTGAAGCTGTGAATGGTTTCCAAATGCTTCAAATTGAGCAAATGATAGATTTGGCAGAGATAGGGAAAAGATAAAGTATACTCTTGACTAATCGCATGTTGCTCTTGCAACTGAAGCATTCGGTTAGCAACGATACCTTTGTAAACTTCAAGCCGCTCTGCATCGATATCGAGCTGATGGTTTTGCTGGTCTTCATCGGCGCTTTCCGAACTCGGTTCTGGCTTTAAATAAAGCCAAGTAACAAAGAAAAACACGATTGTCAGGATTTGTACGAATTCTAGGACAGATAAATGACCTTTGGTAAAAATAGCAAGGGCGCGATCGCAAATTGCAAACAGCCAAGCGGGAATCCCAACAAACCAAATAAGGCTTTTGACTGCATGTAGAAAAGGTGCAGTTTTACTCGTTTGCTCTTTCTGTTGTGGGATAACTTGGTAATCTTTTATCGCCACTGTTTTGTTAGACATAGGCACTCAACCCTCGCCTGTAAAGTCGTATACATTCGCATAAATTTCTTCAAGTTACTAAAAATTAAATTTAGTTGACTGAGGACATTCTTTATGCCTATAGCTAAGATAACAACCCAAAAATTTTTTTTCTTCTATCACAAGTTCAAGTTAAACTCTCTACCCAAATGATGAGGGGAACGAACGCAGCAAAGCTGAATCCATAAAGGTTTTCCCGCGCGATCGAGGAGTCCTGAGAAAGCGATCGCCATCTTTAGAGAAAACACGCTAAAATAAAGGTGAAACCCACTCCGAATCAATACTCTTCATTCAATCTAGAGCGAGCGAGAATAGAGATAAGTCAAAGAAAAATGCTTTGTTAAATGAGAATACAGCCATCGGTTCTAGTACATCTGGGCTTTGGTAAGTATGTGCGCTCAGACCAAGTAACAGCAGTTATCCCCATCGAGGAAGGTCGCGGACCGGGACGGCGTACTTTGATATACCTACAAGGACAAACCGAACCTATCGTTGCCTCTCGTGCTGAAGACTCAATCGTGCGCGACCTCGTACAAGAGCCGCGCGAGATCGTTCAGGCACGGCAGCAGCAGGAGATTCTAAGCGATTTACTCATGGATTTGCACAACGTCAATCCAACCATCCGTCGGATCGTTCGCGACGAAAGCGGTCTCGATCTCGAACGTTTAGAGCAGCGTATCCGCGAAGTAATCGAGGATGAGTTAGCCAAAGAAATCTTTCCAATCAGCTCGACTTCCAAATTCAACTATGGAGTGAGTTGGCGATCGAGACATTGTACTTCTTCCGGCGACAGTTGAACCTCGATCGCCCTTACAGAATCTTCAATGCTAGAAATTTTACTAGCACCGGGGATGGGGACGATGCAAGGAGATTTAGCGAGTAACCACGCCAATACAATCTGATAGACAGACGCACCTTTTTCTTTGGCTAGCTGGGCAATAATCGGAATATCTTGCAGGCGACTAACGCGACTACTCCCTCCCAGAGGACTCCAAGGCAAGAAAGTTAGTCCCTCGCGTTCGCAATATTCTAGCACCCCATCAAATTCAGGCTGACGGTACCAAGGATTATACTGATTTTGGACGGAGACAATCTCAACTACGTCGCGAGCGCGTTTAATCTGTTCTACCGAAAAGTTAGAAACGCCTACAAATCGAATTAACCCTGTTGCGACAGCTTCTTTGGCTGGGGCGAGTGACTCCTCAATCGTATAGTTAGGATCGGGCGCGTGGTATTGCCAAACATCGATGGGTTTTTCGCCCCCAAGCGCTTCATAACTTTGACGAATCGTCTCGCGCAGATGGTCGGGATTGCCATGGCGAGTCCAGTTGCCATTGGGACGCATTAAGCCCCCTTTAGTAGCAACAATAACATGGCTCGTATCTCCATGGTATTTTTGAAGTGCAGTAGCAATCAGGCGCTCGTTGTGGTGCTTGTCGGATTCATCTCGACAGTAGGAATCAGCCGTGTCAATCAGCGTGACTCCAAGCTCGATCGCTTTATGAATGACTTCAATTGCCACCGATTGAGGCGGACGACCGCTTAAAGACATTGGCATTCCTCCCAAACCAATGGCACTGACGGTCGTATCGGTATTGCCAAGTTTTTTGGTTTTCATGAGTGAGCTGGGTTGTTGCATTATCTTTTGCTTTCTCTCTATTTAGCCAAAAAAATTAAAGAAGGGTCGTCTATCTAGAGACAAATTAATTGTTTTGTCGTAAAGCCTCGATAATTTTGGTATTGGCTTTCGGAAAAGGAAAGCGATCGATTTCTTCTAATGTTACCCAGCGAACTTCTTCGCATTGAATTGGTTTTGGTTCGCCTCCCAGATAGCGGCAATAGTGAACGATTAGAGTCACCCGAAAATGGGTGTAAGCATGATCGATGCTGATGAGATGGTCTTCGACTTCGATATCGATGCCGATTTCTTCTAAGATTTCGCGCCGGATGCAGTCTTCGACGGTTTCATTGGGTTCGATTTTGCCGCCAGGAAATTCCCATAATCCTCCTAGCAATCCATTGGCAGGTCTGCGATCGATTAAAATCAGTCCTTCGTCATTGCGGATAACGGCGACACCAATTCGTTTATGAGGGAGGGGAGGAGAACTTTCGCGCATGGGGAGTTGAGCTTGCATGCCTTGACTATACGCCTGACAGTATGGCATCCACGGGCATCGATCGCAACTGGGACGCGATCGCGTACAAACTATTGCCCCTAAATCCATTAAAGCTTGGTTGAAATCTCTCGGATGCTGGGGATCGATTAGCGTATCCGACAACTGCCACAATTGCTCAATTGCTTTCTTCGGCGGCACGGGTAAAGCAACTAAGCGGGATAACACTCGCTTGACATTGCCATCCAAAATAGACCAAGGCTGATTAAAAGCAGCACTGAGAATGCCGCCTGCTGTAGTGCGACCGATTCCAGCTAAAGTTAAAACCTCGTCTAGCCGTTGGGGAAAGACTCCATTATAGTCTCGCACGATTTGCCCTGCTGCTTTGTGGAGATTGCGGGCGCGAGCATAGTATCCCAAGCCTTCCCAAGCTTTGAGAACGGTTTGCAGATCGGCGATCGCAAGGTCTTTAATGGTAGGAAATCGATCTAGCCACCGTTGATAGTAGGGAATGACAGTCTTAACCTGAGTTTGTTGGAGCATAATCTCCGAAACCCAGATAGCATAAGGATCGCTTTGATGGCGCCAGGGTAAATCCCGCCCCTGTCGTCCATACCACTCAAGCAGCGATCGCCTCAGTTCAGTTATCGGCGAACTAATGGCAAATGAGGAATAACGAATGACCAACTACTATTATTCCTGTTCCTGTTCTGGGAGAGAGCTGTTGAGAGCTTTAATAGACTTCTCAAGATTCATTCTTTGTTCCGCATTTCGTAGGAAATATCCACTCATCATCGCCGAGGCTAACAACCGTCCTAAGTTTTCCTTGCTAGTACTAATGGTAATGTCAAAGTTTTCTGAAGGCAGATTTCCTAACAAGCCAATAATATTGCGTTCCATCACTTGAAGAACTTCAGGAGAATCCGGTCTAGAAAGGCGAGCTATTGTTTCTGGAGTTAGAGATTGAACGTATTGCCACAATCCTTCTCCCGACTCCCTTTCGCTACCAAATAAATTTTGAGAACGATTTAATTCGTTGTTCACTGTTTGCCTCCTGTGACTTCTTCTGTAGTCTCAATCTACTGTCGAACGAGTCGATCTTTTTGGCGTTTTTATCCGTTTTGCTTTTCTTTAATGTAGCAAGACTGAAACTTGTCGGTCATTGGGTAGAACCGAACTCTAAACGTGTCGTTTTCCCTCCTAAAGATAAAGAGACAAAGAGAAGTCGGAGGAGACGGGGAGACTGGGAGAGTTGGGGACAAAAAGACAAGGGGGAGTTGGGAGAAAACTAACCACTAACTAATAACCACTAACAATTCCCAATCCCCAATCCAAAATCCTTTCATCCAAAATCCAAAATCAAACAATCCCCAACCATCAGTTCCCAAAAAATTCTCTGTACCTCGGACGTAAATTACGAAATAATTAAGTTAAAAAATCAGCCAATTCTTGGGAAAGGAGTCGAGGAATGCTGGAAACCATCGGTTTCGCACTAGGCGGTTTGCTGATGGACATACTAGGACAAAAATCTGCAACGAGTATGACAGCAACAGCATTATCAGTAGCGGTAGCTTGGCAAGAAGCAAAGGTTTTTGACATTCCTACTCAGCCAGATCCCATGGTAGAGACAATCGTTGAAGATTATTTAAAAAGGTTAGTCTCTCTAGGCTACTCTAGAGATCGACAGGGAGTTTGGATACAGTCGGAATGGGCAGAATTAGCAAAGCACCAAGATAGCATCCCTGCATCGGCAGCGTCTCTGACCAAAATTGCTACGACGATCGCGGCGTTAGAAACTTGGGATCTCAACCATCGATTTGAAACTCGTATTTATCAAACGGGCGTTATTCATAATGGAATTTTAGAAGGGGATTTGCTCGTTGAGGGAGGTGGCGATCCGTTGTTTGTCTGGGAGGAAGCGATCGCGATCGGCAATGCACTCAACGAACTCGGAATTCGACAAATCAAAGGTAATTTAATTGTTACGAGCAATTTTAAAATGAATTTTCAGTCCGATCCTCGAAAATCGGGCAAACTCTTTAAACAGGGATTGGATTCTCGTCGTTGGTCGTCTGAGGTGCAAAAGCAATATCAAACTCTGCCTCAAGGAACGTCGCGTCCTCAAATCGAGATCGCGGGTACAATCCAAGTTCAACCAAGCATCCCCGACACGGCTCAATTACTCCTGCGCCACCAGTCTCTAACCCTAACCCAACTCCTCAAACAGATGAATATCTACAGCAATAACGTCATGGCAGAAATGTTAGGGGAATCTGTTGGCGGCGCAGCAGTCGTCTCTAAGATAGCCGCTAGAGCAGCTAATGTCTCTGCTGAGGAGATTCGCCTGATTAACGCGTCTGGGTTGGGAGTCGATAACCGGCTTTCTCCCCGTGCCGCCGGTAAAATGTTAATCGCCCTCGATCGCAAATTAGATTCTCAACCGAGAAGTGTATCGGATTTATTCCCACTCAGCGGGCGCGATCGCCACGGCACAATGCAGTGGCGTGCTATTCCCTCTGGCGTTGTTATTAAAACTGGCACTCTCGCGCAAGTCAGCGCTTTAGCCGGCGTAATTCCTACCAAAGAACGCGGTTTAGTCTGGTTTGCCATTATCAATCATGGCAACAACATTGAAAGATTGCGAGCAGAACAAGACCGATTATTACAAAATTTATCCCGACATTGGCAAATCATCCCCGCTACAACTACGATTGGCACTGATAATGCTTATTTAGGCGATCCCAGTCGCAATCTAAAAGATGAAGGATGAGAGCGAACGATCGTTTCACAGTCAATTTCAAGAAGCTCGATCGCACAAAAATAAAACCAATCTCAATCTTATAAACCATCGTATTAAGATTTAATACTCAGCAACAATCTGCGCCTTTTTCTCCTGATATAACTAGAAAATAGAGTCAGTTGGATTGGCATCTCAAACCGAGATAAATCTCTGCAAAAAATTGCCAGTCACTTGCTTGCCGAACCGGAGGATTGACTATGACCAACGAATTCGTTTATGGAATTGCAGGATCGACTGCTTTATTAGGTTTATTAATTGGAGGAGCAATAACTTACCTACAACTCCGTAGGAGTCAAAGCAAGCAAGCGGCAGAATTTTTGTCTAAACAAAAAGAATTAGAGCAAGAAAAAGAGAAAATCTTAGAAAATCTCACTCAAGCGGAAGATTCTAAACAATCTCTTGGCGAACAAAATGCCCAACTGCAAAATAAGATTAGCCAGCTAGAAGAGAATACCAGTCAGTTACAACGGGCGATCGCGACTTTAGAAAAAACTAAAAGTAGCGTCGAAGCAGAGTTAAAACGCGATCGAGAAAAAGCTAACGATCTACAACGACAGTTAGGCGATCTCGAACGAGAAGCCGAACGTGCAGCAGTTGCTCTCAAACAAAAAACAGAAAAAGTCGCCGATCTAGAAAAACAAATTGAGAACCTAAGAAAGGAAAAAGAACGTACAGAAATAAGTTTAAAACAGGAAACAGAAAAAGCTAAGTCTCTGCAACAAAAATTGCAAAAAACTAATCAAGAAAAACAGCAGATTCAAGAAGAATTACAAAATCAAATTGATTCTTTGCAAAAACAAATTAACAACCTGATAAAAGACAAAGAAGATGTAGAGATAAAGCTTAAGGAAGAAACAGAAAAAGTAACCTTACTCCAACAGCAATTGCAGCAGTTAAATCAAGAAAATCAAAAATATCAGGAAGAATTTCAGCTTCAAATTAGTACAAGTCAAAAACAAAATTATGAACTATCTAAAGCAAAAGAAAAACTCGAATTAGCTTTGAAAAAGGAAACAGAAAAAGCAACTTCTCTAGAAAACCAACTACAACAAATAACCCAAGAAAAACAGCAAACTCAAGAAAGTTTACAGGTTCAGATCGACGACCTTCAAAAACAAAATTCTGACCTAGCTAAAGAAAGAGAAGGAATCGAAGCAGCTTTGAAAGAAGAAACAGAACAGGTTGCTTTGCTAAAGAAACAATTGCAGCAATCAAACCAGGAGAATCAAAAAGCTCAAGAGAGATTGCAAGAACAAATTACTAATCTCTCTCAAGAAACAGAAAAAGTAGAAGTTACCTTAAAACAAGAAACAGAAAAAGTTGACTCTCTAGAAAAAGAATTACGTCAGCTAACTCAAGAAACTCAAAAAGCTGAAAAAGCTCGAGAAGAAGCTAATAAACAAATTGCGTCGCTACAAAAACAGATCGAAGAACTAAAACAAGAAAAAGCAACTTTACTGGAACAACAACAAGCCAAAGATGAATGGCAAAAGCAAGTCGGTCAACTTCAAAAAGAAATAGCTAGCCTCAAACAAGAAAAAGAACGAGTAGAAAGTGCCTTAAAGCAAGAAACCGAGAAAGCAGAAGACCTGCAAAAACAGTTAAAGCAACTCGTTCAAGAAAACTCGTTAAAGGAAGCTGAAAAAACCACTCAAATAGTTACACCGCAACAGCCTACCCATCCTCCAAAACAAGAAGAAGAAATAAAATCGGAACTCCAACAAATTTCCTCACCAGAAGCAGAAAAGAAAACGACGGAAACTCAAAAGAAACAAAAACCACTAGAGGGGAAAAAAGTTGTTATACTGGGAACTTTAACCCAAGTCAATCGCGATGAAGCTAGAACTCTGATTCAAAATGCAGGTGGAAGCGTTATGAGTTCCCCTAGTGCCAAAACCAACTATATTATAGTAGGCAAAGCACCAGGAGAAAAACTCAAAAAAGCACAAAAATTAGGAATTCCTCAACTTTCGGAGTCGCAATTTCTAGAGTTACTCAAAACCTCTCAAGAATCTGCCTAAGTAATTAGGGATAAATATAGAGCTATTTCATTCTCGAAAGAAAGCCAGAGAATAAATTCTCTGTCTAATCTCTTAAGTCCTATAAGACGGACTTAAATTTTGAGCCAACTCGTGCTACAGATGCGCCTAACGGCGGCGCAGAGTCGCTCGTCAAATTTATTTCTTGGTTAACTGCAATCAGAATGGAATAATCCTAGGATAAATATTTATATCCTGAATCGATCTACTTCCGACTTATCAATGAACGATCTTCTTCAAAGCGGGCAAAAAGCACCAGATTTTTCTGCCAAAGACCAAAATGGCAATTTA
Source organism: Hydrococcus rivularis NIES-593 (assembly GCF_001904635.1). GTDB lineage: Bacteria > Cyanobacteriota > Cyanobacteriia > Cyanobacteriales > Microcystaceae > Hydrococcus > Hydrococcus rivularis. The sequence goes on along the minus strand of NZ_MRCB01000008.1, from coordinate 26,272 downwards.
GTAACTTTAGGCGATTTTTCTTCTCAATGGCTGGTGCTTTATTTTTATCCAAAAGATAATACGCCAGGTTGTACGACGCAAGCACAAGACTTTACTGCTTTTTCGTCGGAATTCAGCGATCTAGGCGCTAAAATTCTTGGCGCGAGTCCCGATTCAGAAACTTCCCACTGTAAATTTATCGAAAAACATAATTTATCAATTCAACTGTTAAGCGATCGCGACCATAAAATCGCCCAAGCTTATGGTGCATGGGGATTGAAGAAATTTATGGGCAAAGAATACATGGGCATTATTCGCTCGACTTTCCTAATTAATCCCGAAGACGCGATCGCGCATGCTTGGTACAATGTACGTGCCAAAGGTCATGCTCAAGTCGTTTTGAAGAAATTAAAAGAGTTAAGGAGCCTCTGAAACGGTTTTCCTGTCTTTCCTAGAACAGCAATCTTTTGCCTGCAAAAACCTGGGGAAAGCAACACTAACTCAGGCGACAAACAATTCGATCTAAAAAAAGGGTAAAGGATAAACGGCAAACCGACCCTTTATCGTTTATGCTTGCGATTATATTCTAATCTTTATTAAGATGGCGCACGAGAAACGTTTGAGAACTAATGACTATGGAAAAAACTGACATTTTAGAGACGGATAGCGTATCGGTTAATCCTGTAGAGGCGATCAAAATTCAGGTAGAAGACGATCGCACCGGGATGAGCCTGGAGACTCTCAAACGGGCTTTTCTCGACAATCTTTTTTATCTACAAGGAATCGGTCAGACTGAAGCAACACTCTACGATTATTATGTCGCACTTGCTTATACAGTGCGAGACAGGCTCTTGCACCGCTTTCTGAAAACATTAGAAACTTACAAGAAAAACCAGTCTAAATTGGTTTGCTATCTCTCGGCAGAGTTTTTGATGGGTCGTCACCTGGGTAACAATCTGATCAATCTGGGAATCTATGACAAAGTGCGCCAGACGATGGAAGATTTGGGGATCGAACTCGATGAAATACTCGAACAAGAACCCGACCCCGGCTTGGGTAATGGCGGGTTAGGAAGACTGGCAGCGTGTTTTTTGGATTCTCTTGCCTCTTTAGAAATTCCTGCGATTGGCTATGGCATTCGCTATGAATTCGGCATCTTTCACCAGAAGATTCAAGATGGCTGGCAAGTCGAAGTCCCCGATAACTGGCTGCGTTTCGGTAACCCCTGGGAAATTGCCCGTCCCGACGATACCGTTGAGATAATGTTGGGCGGACATACCGAGTTTTTTCACGACGAACGAGGATATGCTAAGGTAGTTTGGATTCCCGATCGCACCATTATCGCCATTCCCCACGATACCCCCGTACCGGGATACAATACCAATACCGTCAATCCCCTGCGCTTGTGGAAAGCTGAGGCAAGCCAAGACTTCGACTTCGATGCATTTAATGCCGGACATTACGATCGCGCCGTGGCAGAGAAAATAGACGCGGAGACAATCTCGAAAGTTCTCTATCCCAACGATAATACCCCAGCCGGACGAGAACTTCGCTTGGCACAGCAGTATTTCTTTGTCTCGGCTTCGTTACAGGATCTGGTTCGCCGCCACTTGCAAAGCAATCGGAGTTTGGACAATTTCCACGAGAAATTTTCCATCCAACTCAACGATACTCACCCAGCCGTCGCGATCGCAGAATTCATGCGACTCCTAGTCGATAAATATGGCTACTATTGGGATACGGCTTGGAAAATCACCCAAAAAACCTTTGCCTACACCAACCATACTCTCATGCCAGAAGCCCTAGAGCGCTGGTCGGTGAGTCTGTTTGCCAAACTCCTCCCCAGACACCTAGAAATCATCTACGAAATCAACCATCGTTTTCTCGAAGACGTGCGAACCTGGTTCCCCGGCGACGACGAACTGGTCAGTCGCCTCTCTCTGATTGAGGAAGGATACCACAAGCAGATTCGCATGGCTCATTTAGCCTGCGTGGGCAGCCATGCTATCAATGGCGTTGCCGCACTGCATACGGAACTTCTTAAAAAAGATACCCTCAAAGATTTTGCCAAACTCTGGCCCGAAAAGTTTTATAACAAAACAAACGGCGTTACCCCCCGTCGTTGGATCTTGCTCAGCAACCCTAGGTTGGCTAAGCTGATTGCCGAGAAAATCGACAATGGCTGGCTCAAAAATCTCGACGAACTCAGAAAGCTAGAGAAGTTCGCAGACGATCCTGACTTTTGTCGGCGCTGGCGAGAAATTAAGCAGGAAAACAAGCGCGATCTGGCTGCTTATATCCTCAAGCACAGAGGTATCGAGGTAGATGTCAATTCGCTCTTTGACGTACAAGTCAAGCGCATCCACGAGTATAAGCGCCAACATTTAGCCGTGCTGCACGTGATTAGCCTCTACAACCACATCAAACAAAATCCCAATATCGATATCCTGCCTCGGACGTTTATTTTTGGCGGCAAGGCAGCGCCGGGCTATTTTATGGCAAAGTTGATTATCAAGCTGATCAACTCGGTCGCCGAAGTCGTCAACAAAGATCCAGACGTGCGAGGTCGTCTCAAGGTGGTCTTCTTGCCAAACTTTAGCGTTTCTCTGGGGCAGCGAATTTATCCAGCGGCAGATTTGTCCGAGCAAATTTCTACGGCAGGCAAGGAAGCGTCGGGTACTGGCAACATGAAATTTGCTATGAACGGCGCTCTGACGATTGGGACGCTCGATGGCGCTAATATCGAGATCCGCCAAGAGGCGGGACCTGAGAATTTCTTCCTCTTTGGTTTGACAGCCGAACAAGTGTATGCGCTCAAATCTGACGGGTATAACCCGATGCATTACTACGAAAATAACGCCGATCTCAAAGCCGTCATCGATCGCATTGCTAATGGCTATTTTAGTCACGGCGATCGCGAACTGTTCAAACCGATCGTAGACTCGCTGCTCTACGAAGACCAGTACATGCTCCTAGCCGACTATCAAGCTTATATCGACTGTCAGGAGCAAGTGAGCCAAGCTTACCGCGATCGAGAAAATTGGACGCGGATGTCTATTCTCAATGCAGCACGCATGGGCAAGTTTTCTAGCGATCGCACCATTTGGGAATATTGCAAGGAAATTTGGGACGTAAAACCCGTTCGGATCGTTCTCGAACCCTATCATCAACCTGTGTAAGGAGAAGAGAAGAGGCGCGATCGCTAAAACTCGTAGGGGCAGGTTTGAAAACCTGCCCCTGCCAATTGTGGGCATTCATCCAGTAGTGCGAGCGTTACGTGTATTCAATTCTCTGCCTACCCACTTATAACTTTCAAGAGGCTTCTCGCTCTAATAACAACGTCACGGGACCGTCATTTTCGATGCTAACCTGCATCATTGCACCAAACTTCCCCGTTTCCACTCGCAAGCCGCTGGTTCTTAATTTAGAGACGAATTGCTCGTATAAGGCTTCTGCTTGTTGCCCAGAAGCCGAATTGCTAAAAGACGGACGACGACCTTTGCGACAATCTCCATAAAGGGTAAACTGACTTATTACCAGGAGTTCGCCCTCGATCTCTCGTACCGATTTTTCCCAGCGATCGCCGTTTTTGCCGTCTGGAAACAATCTCAACTCCAGGCATTTGCGTGCCATCCAGTCGAGTTCGGCCTCTGTATCGGTGGGGGCAATCCCAACCAATAGGTTTAATCCCCGTCCGATCTGGCCGACAATCTCTCCATTGACCGTAACTTGAGACGATTTAACTCGCTGGATGACAACGCGCATATGAAAGGATAAAGGAAAAAGCAAAAAGGCAAAAATGTTTCTTTAAGGCTTATGCAAACTTTTAATTGCTGGTAAAACCTCGAATATTATACTTTTGCCTTTTACCTTTTAACTTTTTAATTTTTCCCAAACCCTTTACCGCGACTGGTAGAAGGCGTACAGAGACAATTTTCGATTTGCTCGCGTAATTTCTCGTAGTCTAGATTTTGACCGATGAGGACTAACTGATTTTTCGGTTGTCCTTTCCAATCGTCGTCTTCAAGGGTGAATCGCTCGCCGCTTAAATGGAAAATGTGACGCTTGGGACTTTCCTCAAACCAGAGAATTCCTTTGGCGCGGAAAACGTTTTCTGGCAATTGATTGTCTAAGAAATACTGGAACTTCCGAATTGCCAAGGGTTTGTCGCTCTCAAACGACAAAGAAGTAAAGCCATCATTTTCCAGGTGATTGGAGTGATGATGATGGTGTTCGTGGTTGTGATCGTGGTCATGACTGCAATCGTGATGGTCGCGGTCGTGATGGTGCTCGTGCTTAGCTTCTGACGGATTAAAGTACTTATCTGACTCAAATAGTCCAACGCTAAGAATGAGAGGTAAAGGAACTTTTGCTTTTTGCGTGCGCAGAATTCTCGCACCCTTATGTTTGTGCACCTCTTTGACGATATCTCTAATTCTTACTTCTAGAGCATCTACGTCAGCTTCGTCCACTAGGTCGGTTTTGTTGAGAACAATGACATCCCCGTAGGCAATTTGGCTGTAGGCAGCTTGGCTATTGAACAAGTCAAGACTGAAATTCGCGCAGTCTACCATAGTAATGATAGAATCCAATCGCGTCATCTCTCGCAATTCCGTTCCCAAAAAGGTTAGGGCGACGGGCAGAGGATCGGCTAAACCCGTTGTTTCTACGACCAAATAATCTATTTTCTCTGGACGTTCTAGAACTTTGTAGACTGCTTGTACTAAATCTTCGTTGATGGTGCAGCATACACAACCGTTGTTGAGTGCCACCATATTGTCTTCGGTGGAGACGATCAGTTCGTTATCGATGCCAATTTCGCCAAATTCATTGACGAGAACTGCGGTCTTGAGTCCTTGCTCGTTGGTCAGAATATGGTTGAGAAGGGTTGTTTTGCCACTCCCTAAGAAGCCGGTAATGATAGTTACGGGTAAGCCATGTTTCGGGGCGTCCATGACCTTAGAGGTACCTGGCTGATTATCGACTGTTTGCATAATAGTCCCACTTGGAAAACGTCAAAATCGAGTAAGCTTTTCTGAAACTAGAGAAGGGTTGTAGATTGGTTGGCCTTCCTTTCCCTATTATTGCTCATCCCTCGCGATCGCTTAGAGCGAATCTTGAATTCTTGGGTTACAAACTTCGCACAAAGAGCGATCTCTCTAAGCTCGATTCCTAAAAACGCTTAATTTCTGGGAACTTTATTCTTGTAGTTCTAATACCAATTTTCAGGTTTTCGCGATCGACATTCTTCTCCCCTCTCTCTATTTGGGAGAGGGGTTGGGGGTGAGGGCGATCGACTATCTGTGTCATTAATGAATGAAAAATGATATTATCTATTCAATAATAGTTTCGTTCAAGCTCTTGGTGTAGCTGCATTAGTATATTTAACTTTTCAGTTTCTCGGTTGAGGTACTGAATCAATTCTTAATATTTTAGAAAGCTTTTCTCGTTGATATAAATTTTTGGGAATTAAATGGGCAGAAGAAGCAGCGATCGCTTTTAGTCTTCTTTTCTTATTAATTTTAGCAGTAACAAGTAGTAAGAAATATTAATAATCGATCCAAAGTAAAGTTATCAAATTTCCGATAACTCTAAATTGAATTTAAAATTGAATTTAGAGCTGATTCCTGATTTCTTAACTGATAACCGATTGAAATGATAGCTTTATTTGCGCCGCGTCCCACGTCTCACTAGGGAGAAAACCATACACTCTAGCATATAGTTGTTCTCTGTCCTTTCAATTCAAGCAGATGCTGAAGCCGAAGCCGATTATAACGCTGCACCCACAAACAAGGCAAGTTGAAAGTAGTTCCCACAACGAGATTTACCAGCACTCCCCAGCCAGGAGTCCAGAGCATGGTCACTAACCAGAACAGCCAGATGGCGACGTGAACGTATTCCGCTCGACGGGTTTCAGCCAAGAAACGGGACATTACGGTACAGTCCCCACCGCTAATGGAGCTTTTGCGAAATCCCCCTGGGAAGAAATCTCCTGCTTCTGGCAATCGATCCTTCCAGCATTTAATCCGCAGTACTCGCTCATACCAGTGAAGCTCTTCCCCCCAGGGTCGCGGTCGGGTTAGGCAGGTATCTGTTTCTAAAAGTTTTAGGGGAAGGCGATGGGCTACAAAACCTATCAAAAATGACCAGGCTACCCAACCGCCTACACATAGTGCGACGATGTCCCCATCCGGTAGCTGTAGTATGGGTACAATCATTCACCTTGCCATCGGGTGCTTATTATTCTTCCCTTCCATTCGATTTGACCGCGTTCGAGATTCACAATTGCCAGCACGAACACCGCAATGAAGAAGACAACCGCAATGGGAAAGAAAAAGGCAATCAATCTGAATGAACCCACTGGTCTGACGATTATAGCTAACTGGATGGCGAAGGCAAGATAAAGTAGTACGTTATATAGCAAAGAAGAATTCCCGACAATCGGCCAACCGAATAGGGATGCGGGCAGACACCAAGCTGCCCAGAACAATCCTGAAATCCAGAGTACAACTGCCAGCATCCGCGCCCAAGAGACTTGCCCAGCTGCGGTGGCAAAGTTTTTGTTGAAACCAACAATCAGGTCGCGCAGCCCGCCGGGGTACATCCGATAGTTCAGTTGACCATACCCCATATAGGCGCTCGCCGGTAGTCCTGCCCTTTCATAAACATGAGCCATGCACCAGTCCTCTACGACATATCCTGCCACAGCATCGTGACCGCCCACCCGTTCGTAGTCATTTTTGCTAGTAGCCATAGCCGGGCCAAAAGCTACACCTCCTCTTGCTCCAAGTTTGATGGCCATCAAGCCGACGAGATTGAACAAAACTGCTAACTGTTCGTAGAGGTGTTCGGTACGGTGATAGGGCTGAACCGAGACGAGACCTCCTAAGTGTTGAACAGTCGCCACTAGCCTGCGGAGCAGATCCTTTCCTGGCTCAGTATCGGCATCGAGAAATACGAGAATGTCGCCGGATGAGGCAGTATACCCAGTTTTGAGGGCCCAGTTTTTTCCTGTCCAACCCGTGGGCAAAGGGGGAGTCTGCACTAATTTCACCCCTGCTTGTTTGGCGATCTGGGCAGTTGCATCGACGGACTGGTCATCAATTACAATGATTTCGTAGGGCTTGAACGTCTGCTGCTCTAATGCAGTTAGCAGGTGGGGAAGGGTTCTCTCTTCATTCCTAGCTGGAATCAAAACCGAGACCTTAGGGGAGCCGACGACTGAAAGCTCTGGAAGTCGTGGCAACCGCCACATCAAGCCCCAACCGATGAGCCAGCGCACTACCAGTGTTATGGACATTAGATCCATAATGATTCAACCTTTCCTTCCGTTTAGAGCATGACTTTTATTATCTAATATTATCTACGGTCGAATCAGTCACCGATCTAGCTCTAGCTCCATAGTCTATCCCTTTCCTAGCATGACTGATTTTTCTGCGTTTGCTCCAGATACTTCTGCACATTCTGTCCCATTCGCACCAGATTCGGTTCAATCTTTTTGGATAGAAGCTCTTCGACTAGGTTAACCAACTGACCGAGCAAGAAGGGAGGGATGCCCTGAATTGCGCTGAGGTCAATCCTCACTTCGGCTCGGCTTTCGACTAATGTATAATTGCCTCGATCTAGAAAGCGGTTCTTGCCAGCGCAGAACACCGCCTCTCGGTAGGCATGGGTTTCAATCCGCCAGTCTACAGTAAATTCATTGTTGTCCCAGACATCGTATTCTGTCCAAGCGAACAGTTTTTCACTCAAAAGTGTCCGAGCGGCGGCTGGGATGTCTCCACCCCCATGCCACTCCAGTACCAGTCGCACTTGTCGCTCTGTTTCCTGACGAGACTTGAGCTGTAGCGATCGCACATTGGGCAGATACGGGCCTAACTCCACGAGCTTGTCCCGATAGGTGGAATAAACCAAGGGTCGAGAAAAAGACACCTGTGAATCAACTGAAATTTCGATCATCTTTGGGTTCTAATGGTATGCTCTACAGAACCGACTCAGTCGCATTGTAGTCGATCGCTGTTCGCCCTATCAAAGAATCGCCAGATTGAAAAAAGCTAGAACCATAAAATGGAGCAGTCTGATAAAGACTGCAACTATCAAAAATATTTGATTGAATTCAATCTTCTATATTTTTAGGCTTTAGAGCATGATTTAAGCTACTCGATATCGCGAGGAGCTTAAATCACAAAGCTCCTCACTCATCACTCTCACGTTCTTCTACCGAACAAGACCTAAATTTAGTAGCTCCTCAGCAGAAGCCAGCACGTCAATTGCTAAAAAGAAAATCTTGCCTTCAGGATTGAGTAAAAACCGCCAAGCAACGTTAATGACGACACTACCACCAAACCAGGGAGTTTGTACTTTTCCTGTCACTTTAACTTGGGTGAACCCTCCTTCTGCTGGTTCGGATATCCCTCGCTCAGGCATCAGCTTGAGTCCGTAGCAGTTATCCCGCATATAGGCGAGGATGTTCTCATGACCCACAATCGGTTCTTCGAAAGGAGGTTGCAGGGCACCATCTTCCGTAAATAAAGCTACTGCTGCCTTGAAATCAAAGGCGTTCATATTTTCCATGTAGCTTAGGACTGTAGAGTTGTCGATGCCTTCAATTGTGACCTTCTTTCGAGGTGCAAGTTCTTTAGGTGGAACCACAGGTTCTTTAACTTTTGGAGTACCCTCAGTTGGAGCATACCCCATCTTGGAGACAATCTCCTGCAAGACAGTAAGTTGCTGACCCCCTTCCAGTTGGCGGATGGCTTGGAGAACCTCTGATGCTTTTGCAGACAATTTATAGCGTTCTGGAATGGGAGCAACAATTCCCTGTTTCATCCACTCGCTTAACTGATACCAAAAGCCCAACTTAACATTCGTGCCGAAAGACGAATAGGTACGGCAGATGGGAGTGTCAGCATGGTTAACCAGATCGCACATCACTTGCGTTTGCTCGCCAGCAGGCATCTGTTTGATTTGAGTCAGAGTGTTTTCGGCAAAGACCATGTTGACTGCCGACATAGCTGCGGGAGTGATGGTAACTCCCATCTCGGTATAGGCAAACCAAAGTAAAGCTAACTGATCCTCAGCACTGAGTTGATTGAATGATTCAATCGTAGCCGGAACCGCATCAGCTACTTGAGTGTCAGGGAAAATGGTTCTAGCTGAGTCGATGGTATATGACATGTGAGAAGTCTCCAAAAATTGATTGGGCTATTTAGTTAATTAGAGCTTGAAAAAGTTAATTAAAATTTGACTATAAGATTAGGCAACAAATGTGAGGAACTTGTGAGAAATTACCATTTCCTCAATCCTAACTTCAGGGAGTACTAATTCGTGAAGATTTTATTCATCCAGATAAGCTCCCTTCAACTTAGCTCCTTCTAACTTAGTCTCTCTGAGGAAATTAAGTTAAAAAGCTGGCATTTTTTAATAGCAGTAGCTACAATGCCAGATCGACCCCTAGAACTAAAGTTCTAGGCTCAAAGCCCAACTCGATTAAAATCGACTGAAATTCCGAGCGGGTCTTTTCTAGAAGACTTTTTCGCTCGGCGGGGAAATTAATGACAACTTTAATAAAAATCGCAGTTGTAATTTTGAAGCCACAAAACGGGCAAAGCTAGATGAGATAATCGATTAGAATTAATAACTTTTGTGACTTTTAGTTGGCTAGCTCGACAAAAGCATCTGGACGAAATCGGACTATGCGCGAGGCTGCATAGCGATAACGATCGCCTATGAAGACTGATAGCGTAATATTGGTCTGACCGGAATCGAGGATGTATTGCACTGTGCAAACCTGCATCTTAGTATTGAAGTAGGCAACGATGCGATCGCCAACTCGAATATCTAACGCTTGAATTTTCATGACTACTTAACCTCATTGAGACCCAAGTTTGTTGGATTGAGACACTTTCGCTATAAAAAGCGGCGCTCGATGGGGAAAAGACAAATGCTTCCACCGAACGCGATCGCCAGCCAGAGCTAAAAAGACTTTAGCCCCACAGCTTAAAATTGTCTCTAGAATCTGTTATTTCTTCGACTGCCACCAAATGAGCCTCTGTTGTTGCGGTCTTCGCGAGGTTTGGCTTTGTTGACTTTCATCTCGCGTCCCATCCATTGGGCCCCATCAAGAGCTTCAATAGCAGAATCTTCTTGAGTGAGCGTGTCCATTTCCACGAAGGCAAAGCCTCGCACGCGACCCGTTTCGTAGTCAGTGGGGAGGTGGACTCGCCTGACCGAACCAAATTCAGCAAAGACAGAATTCAGAGCTTCTTCTGTAACCTCATAAGATAGATTGCCTACATAAATTGACATAGATTATCTCCGTCGATTGAAATGGTGTAGAGATTAAGATTTCGGAGAGAATCTTGCTAAAACTAAACGGGAAAAACCTGTAAATGCGAATAACTAGCTCTGCTACCGATACTATTCTCTGTTAACCCTTTTATTCTAGCACTAAAATCTTTTGTAAAAATTTTAGCAACTATTTTGTCTTAAATATAAATATATTCACTTATTCGCTCTACCTTCTAGCATCTGCCAAGCCAACTTTGCCGCCCCTATAATGCCTGCTTGATTGCCTAATTGTGCGGTTAAAAGCTTTAACCCAACGCGGGAAGTTGGCATAACTCTTCGTTCTATTTCTGCTAAAGTTGCAGGAAAGAAAAATTCTGCACTGGCACTAACTCCGCCGCCAATAACAACCGCTTCTGGCGACAAGATATAAATCGAACTAGCCAATCCTGCCCCTAACCATCTTCCATATTCTTCCCAGAAAGCCAATGCCTCCTTGTCGCCGCCTTTAGCTAATTTTCCTAACTCAGCAGGTTCTTTGCCCGTGATGCGACGAATAGCTCGAACTGAGACGTATTGCTCTAAAGATCCTTGATTGCCGCTATTGCAGGGTGGACCATCTGGATTTAAGGTAATCAATCCCAATTCTCCGGCTGCACCTCGGTGTCCTATAAACAACTTGCGATCGAGGATGACGGCACCGCCTACACCCGTTCCCAATGTTAATAGAATCATATTGCGAAATCGCCTTCCTGCCCCCAACCATGCCTCTCCCAGTCCAGCACAATTGGCATCGTTAGCAATAATCGTTGGCAGCCCCGTTTCTTTTTCTAACCAATCTGCTAGGGGAACATCGCACCATCCTGGGAGATTAATTGCTATTTTCGCGATTCTCCCTTCGGCATCGGCGGGTCCGGGCATACCCACCCCCAAAGCGATGCATTTCTTCTCGCGGTTGAGTTGCTCTAGTGCAGCAAGAATCGCTTCTACTACTGCTTCTGGCATGGCAGGTTGGGGAGTAGCAATGGTTATGAACTCTCGACAAGTTCCATCTTTGAGAACCCGTCCGAGTTTAATCGCAGTTCCGCCTAAATCGATACCGATAACTTCGAGATTATCCACTGGTGAGAAGGTGATTGAGAGATGGGGAGTGTGAGGAGACTGGGAAATGGGGAGACAATTAACGACTAACTACTAACCACTAACAAAAGACAAATGACCAATAACCAATGACCAATCCCTAATCCAAAATCGAATTACCGGTCACTAATTATGCGTTGATATTCTTGTTCGGTAAATAGGTCTTGAGTGCTTTCTACGCGATCGAGAAAGACAATACCATCGAGATGATCTAATTCGTGTTGGAAGATTCTGGCGACAAAATCCGTCAGTTCTCGATGCTGTAAGTTGCCGTAGCGATCGCAATATTCTACTTCGACGACTTGATATCTAGGTACTAAACCGCGAATTCCAGGAATGCTGAGACACCCTTCCCAACCTTTGACCATTTCCTCCGAATGTGCGACAATTTTTGGATTGAGCATAGCTGTCGGTTCCATTGACGGCGCGTTGGGATAGCGAGGGTTAGGACGCGAGGCAACAATAAACAGGCGATAGGAGCGAGCGACTTGAGGGGCAGCAATTCCAACCCCATTGGCTGATACTGCTGTTTCTATTAGGGAATCGATTAGTGTTTGAATCGTCGCGTCTGTAGTGTTAACTACAGGTTGGGCGACTTTTCTCAAAATCGGGTTGCCTAACTGGACAATTTCTAGGGGGTCAGCCATAATCAATTTCTTTAATCAATCGGACTTAAAAATAGATAATACTATTCTCTTTTAGATATCGCTAAACTATAAGTTTCTAGTCACCGATCGCAGATCGATTTCGTGTAAATGTCCCCACAACAACTCTGGAATCAAGTTCTAGAAAGACTTCAGCTACAACTAACTCGTCCCGCTTTTGAGACTTGGATTAAGACGGCGACAGTCCAGGAGTTAACAGACAATGTTTTGGTTATTAGGGCTGCCAACCCTTTTATTCTCAATCACCTACAAAAAAACTATCTCAAAACCATTGCCGATGCGGTACGGGAAATTCTCGGCTATCCGATAGAAATTCAACTCACAGCCGCCCAAGGAGAAAATCTCGCCATTGTTGGCGATCCCGATGCTTCTCGCTTTATGCTCGATCCAGCAGATAGTTTAGCGAGCGATCGCCCGAAACCGACCAAATTAAACCCCAAATATACCTTTTCTCGCTACGTAGTCGGACCGACCAATCGTATGGCACACGCGGCTTCGCTGGCGGTTGCCGAATCTCCTGGACGAGAGTTTAATCCTCTGTTTCTCTGCGGCGGCGTTGGTTTGGGAAAAACCCATCTAATGCAAGCGATCGCCAATTATCGCCTAGAAATACACCCGAATTCCAAAATTTTTTACGTTTCTACCGAACAATTTACCAACGACCTGATTAGTGCCATTCGTCAAGATAGCATGCAAAGCTTTCGAGAGCATTATCGCACAGCCGACGTGCTCTTGGTCGATGACATTCAATTTATTGAAGGCAAAGAATACACCCAAGAAGAATTTTTCCACACCTTTAACACCTTACACGAAGCCGGAAAGCAAGTTGTCTTGGCAAGCGATCGCCCGCCCAAACGAATCCCCAGCTTGCAGGATCGTCTGATTTCTCGCTTCTCGATGGGGTTGATTGCCGATATTCAAGTCCCCGACTTGGAAACGCGGATGGCAATTTTGCAGAAAAAAGCTGAATACGAACATATGCGCCTCCCACGAGAGGTCATCGAATATATCGCTGCTAACTACACTTCCAACATTCGGGAATTGGAGGGGGCGCTAATTCGGGCTATTACCTACATTTCCATTTCGGGTTTGCCGATGACGGTGGAAAATCTTGCCCCAGTTCTCAATCCGCCGATGGAAAGGGCAGCAGCTTCTCCAGAAAGCATCTTGAATGCGGTAGCCGAGACGTTTAAAGTCTCGATAGAGGACTTGAAAGGAAATTCTCGACGGCGGGAAATCAGTATCGCCAGACAAATCGGCATGTATCTGATGCGCCAGCATACCGATCTGAGTTTGCCCAGAATTGGCGAAGAATTCGGCGGCAAAGACCATACAACCGTGATGTACAGTTGCGAGAAAATCGGTCAGCTACGGCAACAAGATCCCCAACTCAGTCAAACCCTGTCTCAATTGCTCGATCGCATTAACCTAGATAACAAAAGTTAAACTTAGCAAACATTCGCTACACTGAATTCAAGGAATAAAATATCAGAACTTGACCTTAAAATAAAAATATATGCTAATGTCGGATCAAGAAACAAAGCTCAATTTTAATGAACTACTCCAGTCCGCTACGCTGAGATTAGCGTAGTTCATTAATTTTCCATTCCGCATCACTCAAATCACTCGGATACGCTTTGCATTTGGCGTTGGCAATCTTTGGCGGGCGGCTCATCTGACAGCCCTGAATCCGACTTGTTCGCGATACAATCTTCTCTTCTGCCACTGGCTCGGCTTTCGTTTCTCTCTAGGAATCAGCTCTAAAATAAAAAATTGTTCGTCTGTTAATTGAATCGTTAATTCCAAAGGCACGGGCAATGTAGAGTTGCGGAGTCTTCCATTGTCATGGGTTTAGGATAAGATCGCGGCAGGGTTACTCTTTATACCCTATTATTGCTTATTGGCTTGAATCTGAATCTATCTACAATCCCATGACTTTAAAGCTTTACAATACGCTTACCCGTCGCGAAGAACCCTTTGAACCGCTAGAACCTGGAAAGGTGCGGATGTATTGCTGCGGCATCACGGTTTATGACTACTGCCACTTAGGTCATGCGCGGACTTGTATCGTCTGGGATGTGGTGCGTCGTTATTTGGAATGGCGAGGTTATGAAGTCAAGTACGTTCAGAATTTTACCGATATTGACGACAAAATTCTCAATCGAGCCAGACAAGAAGGAAGCTCGATGGAAGAAATCTCAGAACGCTTCATTGAGGCATATTTCGAGGATATGGAACGGCTAAAAGTCAAGAAAGCCGATGACTATCCCCGCGCGACGCATACAATTGATGGAATTGAGCGACTCGTCTGCGAGTTAGAGCAGAAAGGTTATGCCTATCGAACTAATGGAGACGTATATTATTGCGTCTGCCGATTTCCCTCCTACGGTAAGCTCTCAGGACGCAAGTTAGAAGATTTACAAGCGGGAGCAAGCGGACGAGTGGATCTCGAAGATCCTGAAAACCAGAAAAAGAAAAATCCCGCTGATTTTGCTCTCTGGAAAGCTGCTAAACCGGGAGAACCGTCTTGGGATTCTCCTTGGGGCAAAGGTCGTCCGGGATGGCACATCGAATGTTCGGCGATGGTGCGGGAGAAACTCGGCGAGACTATCGATATCCACGTTGGTGGAAGCGATCTGATATTTCCGCACCACGAAAATGAAATTGCTCAATCTGAAGCAGTAACCGGAAAACCGCTGGCACGTTATTGGATGCATAATGGCATGGTCAAGGTGGAAGGCGAAAAGATGTCTAAATCGCTGGGTAATTTCATTACCATCCGCGATTTATTAGAGAGAGTCGAACCAATGGCAGTGCGCTTATTTATTTTGCAGGCGCATTACCGCAAACCCCTCGATTTCACTGACGAAGCCTTAGAAGCAGCAACTAATGGCTGGCATACGCTTAGGGAAGGTTTGCTATTTGGACATCGCTATGGAGAGCAATTGGGTTGGAATTCAATCCAAGAGAATTCCCAGTCCAAAATTCAAAATCTCCTAGAACAGCGATTTCAAGAAGCCGTCGATAATGACTTTAATTTTGCCGGTGGATTAGCGGTTTTATTTGAAATTGCTAAAAAGTTAGTCAAGGAAGGCAATTTGCTTGTCCATGAGGGCAAAACAGAAACGCCACCGCAGGAGTTAGCGCAACAGTGGCGGACTCTAGTAGAATTGGCGCAGGTTTTGGGGCTAGAAGCCGAAGCCGAAGCAGTTAAAGAAGAGGCTACAGGCGGTTTGAGCGATGCCGAGATCGAAGACCTGATCCAAAAACGTGCCGAAGCGCGAAAAGCCAAGAATTGGGCGGAAAGCGATCGCATTCGCGACCAATTAAAAGCCCAAGGCATAGTTCTTATCGACCAACCAGGCGGCGTAACCCGTTGGCATCGTCAGTAACCAAAACGCGATCGCTATCGTTCGGACATCAGTGGGGTTAAATTGAGGTGTTCGTCAACCAAATCGGCGATCGCGTCGAGGATCGCTTCTCTCTGTTCCCGATAGTTAGCAATGCCAGTCGGCAGGGAATATAGTCCTCGTCGCTGTCTGAGATAATTCAACCAGGCACGTCGCCAAGGTCCATTGTCAAACAAACCATGGAGATAGCATCCCCAGATCGATTGGGATTCATTAACCATTCCCAGGTTGGAATCGTTAAATAACGGGTAGTAACTGGGCTTTGTCGATTTCTTAGCGGGTTCGACTATCCGCGTCATTCCCTGATGAATTTCATAGCCCACAATCGGCAAACCCGACTGGGGATAGTTAGACACCACTTGTCGCTGGCGGGCAGTTTTATCGCGGGAAATAATGGTCTCGACTGGCAAGAGATTCAATCCTGGATATTCGTCCTCATCGCTCTCAACCCGTTCTGGATCGAACACCGATTGCCCCAGCATTTGAAAACCGCCACAAATTCCCAAAACGATCCCGCCTGCATCGGCATAATCTCGGATTTTATCTGCCATGCCGCTTTCGCGCAGTGCCATTAGGTCGGTAATCGTCGTCTTAGAACCGGGAATAATCACTGCATCTGGATGTCCTAACGGTTCCTGAAGATTGACGTATTTAATCGAAACCGTCGCTTCGGCATCCAAGGGGTCGAAATCGGTAAAGTTAGAAATGCGAGGCAGGCGAACGATCGCGATCTTGACTTCTGAATTCTGTTTATAGGAACGCCTCTCCAACAAATCTAGGGAATCTTCTGCCGGAAACATCGCCTCCCTCCAAGGAATAACGCCAACGACAGGAATCTGCGTCCGTTTTTCCAGCCAGCTAATGCCCGGATCTAAAAGCGATTTAATCCCGCGAAACTTATTAATCACAATTCCTTTGATTAAAGCGCGTTCTTCGGGTTCTAGTAATTCGAGCGTGCCCACAACATGAGCAAAAGCGCCGCCGCGATCGATATCCACTACCAATAAGGTCGGCGCGTTTAAATGCTTGGCTACTCGCATGTTGGTCAGATCGCGGTGTTTGAGATTGATTTCTGCTGGGCTTCCTGCCCCTTCGCATATCAGCAAGTCATATTCTGCGCTTAACTTAGCCAAAGCGCTGGTAATGGCTTCCCAGCCCCGCTCGAAGTAATTTTCGTAGTACTCTGCGGCAGTGGTTTTTCCCACGGCTTTGCCCATCATAATCACTTGGGAAGTCATATTTCCTTGCGGTTTGAGCAAGATTGGGTTCATTTCTACTCTTGGGGTCGTCCCCGCTGCCCAAGCTTGTACCGCTTGAGCATAGCCGATTTCTCCGCCTGTTGGCGTTACGTAGGCATTCAGTGCCATGTTTTGCCCTTTAAAAGGCGCTACGTGCCAACCTTGTCGGGAGAGAATTCGGCATAAAGCTGCCGTCAGGAATGATTTTCCTGCATGGGAGGTCGTCCCCACCACCATAATCGCTTTCATTAGATCGCGCTCGAATCTACCTCAATCTATAGTACCCTTGAATTTAGTCTTCAGAAAGGTAGGCGCAACCAGCGATTAAAGGTATCGATGAGACGATCTATCCAGGAAGGTTGCGGTAAAATCCCGCCCTGTTTTTGCCATTTGTCCGTCAGTTGCCGTCCTAGCGGCGTGAGGCGAAAACTATCCGTAATGCCTTGACCGTCTACTTCCCGTCGCAGCAAACCCACATCGATCAGCCACATGAGATCTCTTTCGGCACGTCTTTCTGAAAGCGGTTTTTGACTATATCCCCGCCGCACGCCACTTTGAAGTGCGATCGCGCTAAGGGGTACGCTTTGATTTTGCATGGCGACAAACAAAGCCAATTTAAAGGGAGAACAGCACAACGCCCGTTCCGCCCGCTTGAGCGTAGGGCTTGTATAGGAGATGGATTGAATTTCTTTAGTGGATGTCATTTGAGATTTTTAACTATCTGCTTGTTGTTGAAGATATTGTAAAGTTTTATGATCTAAACTAACCGACGTGAGTTGAGGAAGAAAAATTATGGCTCTATCAGTTGGCACGATGGCACCCAACTTTACCACTATTGACGACGAGGGAAAGACGGTTTCCCTGTCTGATTTCAAAGGTAAAATGGTAGTTCTCTATTTCTACCCCAAAGACGATACGCCTGGTTGTACTAAAGAAGCGCAAAGCTTCCGGGACAACTACGAACAATATCAAGGCAAAGACATGGTGGTACTAGGTGTCAGCATGGACGACCAAGCTTCCCACAAAATGTTTAAAGAAAAATACGGACTGCCGTTCCAGTTGCTGGTCGATAGCGATGGCACAATCACTAAAGCTTACGATGTCGATGGGGGTGGCTACTCCAAGCGCGTCACCTATATTATCGATGGCGACGGCAAGATTACTTATGTTGATGAGAAAGTGAAAACTGACACTCACGCCCAAGATATTCTTGCAGCTGCTGGCTTGTAGCTAGATTTTCTAACTTTTACGTAGGGCGCAGTCTTGTGCGCCCTACTATTAAGTAAGAAATCAGGCTTCTTGCTTTTATTCGAGTAAGGGGAAAGTTGCTCCTCTTTTCCCTGCATCTATAGCATTTTTCCGAGGTTGAAGATTCCCATAACTCATGGTTCGGAAAACTTCATCAAAGCTTTACACAGCAGAGTATTAAGCCAGGGCTTAATAGAGGTATAGTGTAGTAGAAGAATACTTAAACAATACAAGAATCCAGATCGACAGCAAGCCAATAAGAAAAATTTAGATATAGGTTGGTTTTATATAAAGATTTAAATTATAAAAAATTTAGATTTAGATATAGAGACACCAAAAATCTTTCTAACACTTGCTCACGATCGATAAACCTCGACCTTTTATATCCCGCTCAAAGTCTTATTGGCAGGAAAATAGATCGATTCGTTCTCATCGAGCGATCGCGTTGGCTACTTAAGTATTATTTAGTAAGGTTAAGTAGGCAATTCCTATCGGGATTCGATGAATTAATGCATTAATTAAAGATTGCTTGCTCTAGATACCAATTTTTCCGAAAAGCGGAGAAAGACATATTATTTTTCTTTATCCGAGGCAGAAATGTCGTTTGAATTCCTGATACATGTAAGTAACAAAAAAATGAAGCGCAAGTATTAATCGCGTTGCCGTCTTTCGTATCTAAATAGTAGAGTCTTGGCAATTCTTCTCTATTCCAGTAATTGTCACTGGGTAACTTTCCTTGCGGTCTGGTCAAGTTCTCATTGCGGAAAAAAGGTAGCTGCAAGCTTTTAGTCAAAATCCGCATCAGAAACTCGTGCTGAATTGTCACGTAGAACTGAATGTCTAAAGCTCGACTCAATATCTGCGTCCCCAAAATGAGCATCATCATGATTGGTCGTCTAATTTCGGAGGGTAATTCTTGGTCGAGCGCTAGAGCAGAAAGTTCGGCTACGTTAGTAGGAGCACCAAAAAAATAATCTTGCCAGTGTTCTCTACCAAAAAAAGTTTCGCTCTTGAGGGATTTTTGCTCGGATCTGAGTTGGACATTCATGTTGCCAACTACGGAACCTTGACGCGAAACGACAACTGCATAGTCATTGCCATCGATTAAATGCTCGGTATTCCAGACTTTACGGTATACTTCTTCTGCCAGAAGCCGTCCTTTCTTGTAGAAAATATCATTCTTATCTACTAAATGGATTTCTACTTTATCGGTCAATGAGTTTTGACTTAAACCAGTCTGTTGCAGTAAATTCGCTACCGAAGATTCCATGCATTCTCTCCTTGCTACTTGACAACACAAATTAACGGAAAATCTATAGCTAAAACAGCTTTGCCTCGTGCGAATCGATCGAAGGAATCGTCGATCTCCTTAATCTTTCTCATTAAATATGCCATAAACTATCTAGCGATTGGTAAATTTTCTAACTAAATCAATAATTTTTTCCTAACGATTTTTCCCAAAAAAACCTTGACCGAGCGACAACTTTGTGGTTAACCAGTTCCATGTCTGGGAAAATTTGCTTTTTCTCTCTAAAGCAATGAGAGCGAATCCTTAAAAAGGCAACAGTTTAATTAACATACATACTTCAACATAACTCTTCGTTCTATGACAATCTTTTTGATGGTTTTTTTGATGTTTAAGTTTGTTCTTTTTGGCATCGCCGATCGACTTTAAGACAGAAATTCGTCAATGTCAACCTAAAAACAAAAAGTAAAAAAATCGATTAGAGCATAGCAGAATCAGGCAGACCCTATCTAGTAAATTTGCAATTCTTAGGGTTGTTTTTTAAAATTAAAGGCTGATTCGAGCCAAACCTAAAATGAGTCGCTCGATCGCAACAGGCTCGATCGAAAATCGGCATAAAAAAAATACAATTTATACATAGCTCGAACACTTGCAGATGCGATCGCAAACATGAACGACAAGCGAAGATTATTATTTACGATCGCCAACGATCGCGGAGGACTCTACAAGCTATCATATCGTCAGACGCTAGCATAACCCTCCTGACTCCTTTACAATAACCAATCATGAACTCATCGAATGACAAACCACCCAGCGCTAATAATCGATTCAAAAAACACCTGCTGGTAGTCGATGGAAAAAACAGGAGACCAGACGACAGCGAAACTGCATGGGAAGCAACAACCCAGGAAGCTTTTGAAACCGACGATAGCGAACGACGGGCTTCCAAAAACCGGAAACGAGAAGCAGAGCAAGTAGGGTCGAAGGATTCGCAACAGCGATCGTTCGATAGCTTGAGGATAATCGCCTGGACGCTAGTCAGCATTGCCACCCTGAGCACAGCATGGGCAACGCTCGCTCACGAGCTTCAAGTCGAACAGGCGATCTCTGCCACAGGTCAGCTAATGACTCGCGAAACGATCAAAGAAATGCAAGTTCCCGAAAATAAGGTAGTCAAAGCGGTTTTTGTCAAAGAAGGAGACCGAGTTAAGAAGGGACAGCCATTGGTAGCGTTTGACTCGTTAACTTCCTACAAGAAACTCAAATCCCTAGAAACCAAACGTCAGTTGTTCGTGCAACAGAATCGATTCTATCGTCGCGCGATCGAGCAATCGATTGAGATGGCTCAAGTAGAAGGCGCGATCTTAGGTCTGAAACTTCCCAGAGAAGCTGCCTTTTTAGTAAGAAATCGCACGGCACTGATAGCAGCCAATCAGCAGTATCAAGCTCAGACGCTCGAACCCCAGACAGACAGTGCAGAAAATCCCCAAGCGCCGCAAGCCAATCCCCAAAAAGTGCTAGCCGAGCTAGCCGTCAGACAACTGCAAGAGCAATTAGAGCAAAATCAATCGCAGCAACAACAGGCGCAAGAGCGATTAATTGCCGCTCGGCAAAGGCTCGCTCAAATTCAAGCCTTAGTGAGCGAGGGAGCGATCGCTCGCTTTGAATCCACCGAACAGGAACAAGCGGTTCGTTCGAGCGCAGACGAACTAGAACGATTGCGTATGGAGCAACAACGTTTGCAATTGTCGCTCGAACAGGCAAGGGAGCAACTAGCCAATGTGTCAGTTGCGATGAGCAACGAGAACCAAAAGCCAGCGATCGATTATCAAAAACAAATTACAGACAATAAAAAGCAGATTGCCGAAATCGACAGTCAGCTTACCAAGATCGTCACAGAAAACGAGCGGCAGATTGCCGAGCTAGAACGCCAGATCGCTCGCGTTAAGCCTACCTCAAATTCATATATCCTGAAAGCTCCGGCAGACGGAAAAGTCTTTGCACTCAAAGCTACTCCCGGCTTTGGTTCTCAGCCCGACGAGGACAACACCCTATTCAAATTGAAGTCAGACGAACAATATTTAGTCGCTGAAGTCGTAATTCCCAAGGAAGATATCGATTTCATTCAAGATGGCATGCCAGCAGAGATAAAAATCGATGCGTCTCCTTTTAGCCAGTTGGGAAATCTTCGAGGACAGGTGCTCGCCGTTGGTTCGGATGCCTTACCACCCGATGCCGTCCATCATTTCTATGGCATTCCCGCAAAAATCGGTTTAGAGCGACAAGCTCTGGCAGTGGAGCCTCAGAAGATGCCCACGCGATCGGGAATTGCTGCAACCGTTACGATTAAAATCAACAAGAAGCAAACGCTGGGAGAGGCAATCTGGCAGAAGCTGTTACCAACCAATAGCCTTTAGTTGGATTACTTGAAAACCTGTAGAAGCTTGTGAAAAAATAAGTAATTTTCGCTACAGAAAAAATCTTAAGATAAAGGTAGGGCACGGAAAGATAAACTTTGAACTACTTGAACTTCCGCAAGGGGGTGAAAGAGATGGCAAGATTGACAATGCGAGAGCGGCGAGAATTACTCAGTTATTATCTGCAACAAATAGCTGATGGCGCAACCAACTATTCCATCAGCGATTGGGCAGTCAATCGCCTGCTGTTAGAGATAATTCAGCTAGGAAAGCGAGATCTGTCCATATTTGAGGTAGTAACGAGCGATCGCGATAAATCCAAACTCCCTTTGTCCGTGAAAGAAATAGAAGAGGAATTAAAGCAAGAAAGCGTATTTACCTAATCAATCTGAAATTTGTAAATCTAAGTTGACGGAACGGGCATATCTTCTTTCATAACGCGCCACGCCGTCTGCGTGCCTTCTTTGCCAACTTTAACGAAAATCCAGCAGCCGCGTTGATAAGAATTTTGACCGGATTGACAGTGGGGTTTTACGCCGATTAATCGCTCTACCTCCTCAGTCGTCAAGATCCAGTTAGAACTATGGGCGCGTTCTAATACGCTCATGTACCAGAGAGGATCGGCGGGTTGAAAGCGAGCGGTCAAGATTTCACCTAATTTTGCCAATGATTCTGCGATCGCGGCTAGGCGATTGTCAATTTGCTGGGTAAGCGTCGCGTCAAGTGGAGGAGAGGACGGTTTAGCTTCAAGCCCAAGCATAGCATCCGGCTTGGGTGCAGGTGGAACGACCTTTTCCGGGTGGATCGGTTCTTTAATCGCTAAGTTAGCCTTCAACTGCGACAATAACTCCTTAAGTTCCTCAAGCTGCTGAGATTGCTCGCTAGCTCTCGGAGTCGTTTCTTGGATTTCTTGCTCTTGGGGAGGCTCAAAAGCACCGACTTGTTTTAAATCCCGACTTAGTTCTGCTGCCAGATTTCCCAAAAAATGAGCGGTTTCCTGTTCTCCTCTGGCTGCCATCTGAGCGGCGACTTGTTTCATCACCTTCACTAACTCAGGATCGATTAACTCTTTGTTAGCTGCCAAAAGCTCTGCTTCCATTCCCTTGGGACAATTGAGTAGCGCCTGAATGAGCTGGAGATAGGCTTGGGTCTTCTCGTCGAGGTTTTGGGGGCGAGCAGCTTGCGATAGGACGTGGGCTAATTGTGCCTCCCAATGGCGCAAAAATTTAGCTGCTTGCGAGTTGCCCTCTGCTGTCAGTTGGGAAGAGACTTGTTCCATGACCTGCAACAATTCGGGATTTACCAGGTCTTCATGTTGCTGTAGTAGCGTCCACTCTTCTCCTTTAGGACAATTTAGCAGCTCTTGAATCAAATTCAAATAAGCTTTGAGGCTTTGTTGGTTCATCGGTGCGATGCCTCCGTAATGCTGCTATTATTATTTTCTCTTGACATCGACGCGACTGGGCAGTCACCGTTATATATGTATAAGTTGGAGTCCATCTGCGGCAAATGGCTCGAATTTAAGGTAAGATTATAAGTTTGCAGAACGACACTACTTGGAAGAAGGAGACAGCCTCATGCCTCGGATGTATTACGACGAAGATGCCAATTTAGACCTACTTGCTGGGAAAACGATCGCGATTATCGGCTACGGTTCCCAAGGTCACGCCCACGCCCTCAATCTCAGAGATAGCGGCATGAACGTCATCGTGGGGCTGTACCCCGGCAGTAAATCCGCTAAAAAAGCCGAAGCTGAAGGATTAACGGTTTATAATGTCGCTCACGCAGCTTCATCGGCTGACTATATTATGATTTTGCTACCCGATGAGGTACAGAAAACGATTTACAAACAAGAAATCGAACCTTATTTAACTGACGGCAAAGTCTTGTTATTTGCCCACGGCTTTAATATTCATTTTGGGCAAATCGTT
Organism: Hydrococcus rivularis NIES-593; assembly: GCF_001904635.1. GTDB lineage: Bacteria > Cyanobacteriota > Cyanobacteriia > Cyanobacteriales > Microcystaceae > Hydrococcus > Hydrococcus rivularis. Next base: position 2,711 of record NZ_MRCB01000008.1, on the reverse strand, counting down.
CCGCCAGCGGGAGTAGACGTGGTGATGGTTGCGCCGAAAGGACCCGGACATTTGGTACGGCGCACTTACGAACAAGGAGAAGGCGTTCCTTGTTTGTTTGCAGTTTTTCAGGATGCTTCCGGTCAAGCTCGCGATCGCGCTATGGCATATGCTAAAGGAATCGGCGGTACCCGTGCGGGCATTCTCGAAACTACCTTCCGAGAAGAAACCGAAACCGATTTATTTGGCGAGCAAGCAGTTCTGTGCGGCGGCTTGACGGCTTTAATTAAAGCCGGATTTGAAACTCTTGTCGATGCTGGCTATCAGCCGGAATTAGCCTATTTTGAATGCCTTCACGAAGTCAAACTGATTGTCGATCTCATCGTCGAAGGCGGTTTGGCAAAAATGCGCGATAGCATTTCCAATACCGCAGAGTACGGCGATTATACCAGAGGTCCTCGCATCATCACCGACGAAACCCGCGCCGAAATGCGGAAAATTTTACAAGAAATTCAATCCGGTCAGTTTGCTCGCGAATTCGTCTTAGAAAATCAAGCAGGCAAACCGGGATTTACCGCCATGCGCCGTCAAGAAGCCGAACATCCCATCGAAGAAGTTGGCAAAGACTTGCGCGCTATGTTCAGTTGGCTCAAAGAAAGATAATTGAATTGGCGATTGGGAATTGGTAAGCTCATCCCTCGGTGTGGCTACGAGGGATGGGAGCGTCATTGGTCATCGATCGTCTGTCATTGGTACAAATGACGAAGGACAAGTGATAAAAGACAGTAGTGTGAGCGTCTCGCTTACCTACGGCAAGACACAAACAAGACGCAGAGCGCCCCTTCAGAACAAGCGAAGGAGCTTTCGCCCTACATGCCATTTTCTCAATCATCTAGGATTGCCATATCATCTACGAGATAGCCACTGCAAGATCGCTTGATTGACTATTTCAGGCTTTTCATCTTGAGGGCAGTGCCCTGCATTCGGAATGGGATAAACTTCTACATCGCGACCGTTTTGAGCGAATTCTTGGTAAATTTTTGCACCTGAGATGGGAGTCCAGGGATCGTTTTCTCCCCACAACACCAGTAAAGGCTGCTGCACCCGTGGCAATAATTCCCCCGGAGTCGGACCTGCAGGTGCAGTTAAAACGGCAGCAAACACCTGTTGAGCGCCGGGATCGCACGAGGGTTCGTAGAGCATATCTACTAATTCATCTGTTACTGCCGCGCGATCGCTATAGACTTGGAACAGAGTGTTGCGAATGCGATGTTTCTGACGAATATTGTCAAAAATAAACTTGCCCGTCAGCGGCGAACTCACTAGCTTGGTAAAAATTCCCATTACCAATCGCAAGGGAGGATTTAATTCATCTGGACGGTGATTGAGTCCTCCCGCACTGTTAATTAACACGCCACCTGCTGCAATTTCTGAATATTCTGCCATGACCTGCAAACAGAGCAAACCGCCGATAGAGTTTCCTACTAATACCGTCGGTTCTTGAATGTGCGCTTCCCAAAAATCTCGAATTTGTTGTCCCCAAAGTTCTACCGTATATTCTCGTGCTGGTTTATCCGAACCCCCAAATCCCAATAAATCCAGGGCAAATACGCGATAACCTGCCTCAGCGAGGACGGGAAGATTTTTCCGCCAATGTCCGATAGAGGCACCAAAGCCATGAATCAGCAGCAATGGCTGTCCGTCTCCCATGACAGTGTATCGAATTTTGTTTCCTTCCCAAATCCAAGTCAGCTTTTCAAAAGCAGTAGGTGATAGGTGTTGAGCGATCGTTTGCATTTTGAATTTTGAATTGACCGATTGACCGTTAAGTTTCTTAAACTCTCTTTGATGATACAAGAATTCACGGGGGATGCTATCTGTCGATAGAAAAGAGCAGTAATGGTAGAGATGGCATTAGAGGTCAAGACAGTAATAATACGATCGTTTTTATAGTATTAGGTCGGGAATGGGTGTAGAAGTCGATTTAGTTGCCGTTTGCTCTTTTACTGGCTATACTGCCGAGCAGAGGGCAACTTTTAAACGAGCGAATTTATCGTGAATGCAGTTAATTATTCTCATTGCTGCCCTTATCGTTAGTTGGCTGATATTTACCTGGTTGGTTAAGGTATTGAAAGCCAGTATCGGTACGGCATTTTCTATTGCGATCGTCGTTCTGATTTTACAGCTAGCCTTTGGGATCGCTCCCCAAGAACTTTGGCAACAAATCATTGACCTTCCGCAAGCGATTCAACAGGTTTTTAGCAAGTAAGGCGACGGGTTTGTCAAAATAGGGAGAAGAGAAGACACACGCTAAGGAGCTAAAGATCGACTCATGCGAGTTCTACATACCATGTTGCGCGTTGGCAACCTAGAAGAGTCCCTAAAGTTCTATTGCGACGTTCTGGGAATGAAATTGCTGCGTCAGAAAGACTATCCGGGCGGACAGTTTACCTTAGCTTTTGTGGGGTACGGCGACGAAGCAGACACTACGGTCATCGAATTGACCTATAACTGGGGAGTTGATAAGTATGACCTGGGGAATGCTTACGGTCATATCGCGCTCGGAGTTGATGATATTTACGCAACCTGCGAGAAAATTAAAGAGCGTGGCGGTAAAGTGACGCGGGAACCCGGTCCGATGAAACATGGTTCGACGGTAATTGCCTTTGTAGAAGACGTGCGATTCGTTGTTAGCTGAATCACGGTAATCAGCCCGTACATAAGCTAACCAA
>NZ_MRCB01000007.1 GCF_001904635.1 Hydrococcus rivularis NIES-593 | reverse complement strand
CGAGGACGTCAAACCATCCTCTCTGTGCTTGCGCGCGTCCCATTGCTATGGTCATGGCGCAAATCTCCTAATCAATATAAGTACGGGATTTATCGTTTCCCCATTTCGACCCAATCTACCTTTATGAATATGCAAAAGGTTGGACGAAATGTGAGAAAAATTTACTTTTCTTAACTTACACTATATTAAAGGAAACATTCCAAGTTTTCCAGATCGAATCTTAACAAAATCTAAAATTTATCCCCGATCTGACAGGAAAATGAGATGAGTTCTGCCAGATAATCAAATAGAGCAATCGATCCTAGGAGCTTCTATGTACACTATCGACTTAACCTTGAAGTATACGCCGATCCCCGTTTCCGTGCAGCGCAAAGAAGCTGCCGATGCAGAAGCAATCTATCAGAAAATAACCGCAGCAATGCGCTCTAGTGCGCCCCAGCTTATCGAGTTGACCTGTGAAAAACAACCAGAGAAGAAAGTCGCCGTCATGAGCGACCAAATCTGTGCAGTTATTGTTTCTCAGAAAGATAGTGCAGCCGCTACCGGGCGAGTTCCTGGCTTCTTTTCTCTGGCGGAAGGATAAAGTCAGCGACCAGTGATTCGATTTTTGATTTTGGATGTTGGATTTTGGATTGGTCATTTGTTAGTGGTTAGTAGTTGGTCTTTCTTGTCTCCAACTCTCCCACTCCCCAATCCCCCACACTTCCCATCTCCCTTGCCTTCTGAGTTCTAATGACCAATAATCAACCTGCCATTCGAGTTAGAGATTTAAATTTTGGCTGGCATCCAAGCGCTCCCGTACTGCAATCCTGTTCTCTAGAGGTTCCAAAAGGAGAATTTTGGATGTTGTTGGGAACGAATGGAAGCGGCAAATCTACGCTGTTGAGGCTTCTAGCAGGGATATTAACCCCTCAAAGCGGAGAAATTGAGATCGTTCAACCCATAGGGTTTGTTTTTCAAAATCCCGATCATCAGTTAGTCATGCCTACCGTAGGGGCGGATGTAGCCTTTGGGTTGGTGAAAGAGAAGCTTTCGTCGATTGAGGTTCGCTCCAGAGTCAAAGAAGCGCTGGCAGCGGTTAATTTGCTCGATTTGGAACGGCGACCAATTTATGCCCTCAGCGGCGGTCAAAAACAGCGAATTGCTATTGCAGGCGAAATTGCTCGTCATTGCGCGGTGCTTCTGCTTGACGAGCCAACTGCTCTGCTGGATGCGGACACTCAATTAGAATTGGTAGCGCAGGTACAGCGCCTCGTTAAAAATAGAGGATTGACGGCTTTATGGGTAACTCATCGCTTGGATGAGTTAGATTATTGCGACGGCGCTTTTCTGCTAGAGGATGGGAAAGTGGTCGCTAGCGGAGGAGCCGTACACCTCAAACAAATACTTTTGCAATCCAAGGAGCGAGAATCCTAAATTTTTGTTAAAATTAGTAAATGTCATTATTAGTAACGTTAATGAAGAAGGCTTTTATTTATAAAAATGGCTGCTACTTCTGGTGCCCTATTACTTGTTGATGGATATAATATCATCGGCGCTTGGTCTTATCTCAAAAGAACTCGCGATCGGGATGGTTTGGAAGCAGCACGTCGAGAATTAGTAGAAGCGCTCGTTAATTACACGGCTCATGAGGGATGGTTGACGAAAATCGTTTTCGATTCCCACTATCAAAAAACGCCGGGTTCCCAAGAAGACTACACGCCTTCTCTGTCTGTTTACTACACTGCTTTTGCACAAACAGCAGATACCTATATAGAAAAAGTTTGTGCCTCTTTTAAGCATCAGGATTCATCCTCAATTTCTAGGTTAATCGTTGCCACATCAGACCGGGCACAACGCTTGACAGCAATTGGCTATGGCGCGGAATGGATGTCAGCGCAACGTTTAGCTAGTGAAGTAGAGCTAGTATCTTGTCGGATTAGAGCCAAACATAGACCCAAAAAGCAAACCCAGGGTCGTTTTTTATTCAATTGCCTCGATCCACAAGCCCAACAACGCTTATCGCAATGGCGACGAGGCATTTATTAACCGCTATAAAAATTTTTGCAACGTTATTTGTCGATCGTTGACAAGCTATTAAAGATTCGCTAAAGTTAAAAAGGTGTAAATAACAAGCCCCCATCGTCTAGTGGCCTAGGACACCTCCCTTTCACGGAGGCGACAGGGATTCGAATTCCCTTGGGGGTATCTAAGCAAGAGAAGCGAAGTTTCGACTTCACTTCTCTTTATTTATCAGATAGGAAAGATGAGAAGACTTTGGGTTTAAATTGGTCGAACTTCCGTGGGCTTATATCATTTTTCATTCATTAATGACAGAGATAGTCGATCGCGAAAACATGAAAATTGGTATTATTCTAAGATTTCTTCCAATTGATGCTGCTGCCACAGAGACAGATATAGTCCCGATTCTGCTAACAATTCGGCATGAGTTCCGATTTGAACGATTTCTCCTTTATCCATGACAACGATTCTGTCAGCTTGTGCCGCTGCTGATAGCTGATGGGAGATAAAAATGATGGTTTTTTCTTGAGTCGAAGACAGGTTTTGTAAAATCTGAGTGGCTGTCTGATTGTCCACGCTAGAGAGGGCATCGTCCAAAATTAATACGGGCGCATCGATTAATAATGCCCTAGCTAGTGCAGTGCGTTGGCGCTGGCCGCCTGAGAGAGTAATTCCGCGCTCTCCGACGATAGTTTCGTATTTTTGCGGAAAATTAAGAATTTCATTGTGAATTTGTGCGATTTTGGCGACTCGTTCGACATCGGATAGCTCCTTGAGCGGATCGCCGTAGCGGATGTTATCTTTGATGGTGGTGCTGAAGAGAAAACTATCTTGGGGAACGTAAGAGATGGCCCGTCGCAAGTCCGATAATTTAATCTGAGTAATATCCCAGTCATCTAAGAATAACTGTCCAGGCGAGATATCGAGCAAGCGGGGGATAGCATTTGCCAGAGTGGATTTGCCGCAGCCAATCGGTCCGACGATCGCGATCGTTTCGCCGGCTTGGATGGTAAGATTGAGATTCGTTAAGGCAGGCAGGCTCGCTCCCGGATAAGTATAGCTGAGTTGACGCGCCGCGATCGCGCCTCGAACTCGTTCTAGCGGCAAAGAAATACTCTCGGACGTATCTCGAATCTTTGGCTGTACTTGAAAAATGGCTTCTATGCGATCGATGCTAACTTCCCCTCGCTGATAGGCAGTAATAGTAAAGCCCAACAGTGCTGTGGGAAAGACTAACTGTTCGACTAAAATCAGGAGAGCCACAAAATCGCCAACAGTAATAACCCCGCGAGCAATTTCTTTGGTTCCAAAGGCGAGCAAAATTAAAAAACTGACGTAAGACAGGGCTTCTACTAGAGGAAAAAGGACGTTGCGAGTTTGGGCAAGCTTGAGATTTGCCGTCAATAATTGCTGATTTTTTTGGCGAAAAGCACGGCGTTCGTTTTCCTCTTGGGCATAGATTTTAATCAATGCCATCCCGCTAGTATCTTCTTGGATTAACTCGCTGAGGTCAGAGAGTCTTTCTTGAACGTCTCGCTGTTGTTCCTGCAACTGCCTGCTGAACAGCTGTACTGCCAGCAGCATGAACGGATAAACCGCGATTGCCTCTAACGTTAAAGGAACGTCGATGGCGAGCATAGCTGGCAGTCTTAAGCCATAGGCAAAGATAGTGTTGATTAAGCTCAAAATGGCAAACCCCACTAAGCGACGAATGCTATCGACATCGCTAGTGGCTCGATTCATCAAATCTCCCGATGTATTGACAGAAAAATAAGTGGGTTCGAGAGAGAGGAGATGTTGAAAAATGCCTTGCTTGAGTTCAAATTCTACTTGGCGACCCACGCCAAAGATCGTAATGCGAGATACCATGCGAATGAACCACATTACCGAGGCGAGAATCAGAATCTGCCAGACAAAACGCCAAATCGGCTCGAAGCCAAACGCCTTGCGCAAGTCGTCAATGCTATCTCGAATGAGTAGGGGAATGTAGACTCCCAGGGCATTGACAATTAATAAAGCCAAGATGCCCAATAACATCAAGCGCCAGTGGGGACGCAAGTATATTCCCAGTCGTTTTAACCGCGAAGTTGCCATTTGCTTGCAGGCTTTTGATTTTACTTAAGGATTGTTTGCACCAGTTTTGGAATTTCAGAAGGGCGTTTAGCGATATTAACTTTCGCTTGTTTGAGAGCGGCAATGGTTTGTTTCTCGGCGCTAGTTGCTCGAGAAGCTTGAGAGAGCTGAGTAGCAACAATTGTCGTTGCATCGCCAAAGCTTCTTTCTACTGGAGCCTGAAGTCCGGCAATGTAGGCAATGACAGGTTTTTTAATGGCAGAAGCAATGTAGTTAGCCGCCGCAATTTCGGTACTGCCGTCCGGTTGTCCCAGGAGAACGATCGCTTCGGTACTGTCGTCTTCTTCCAAAATTTGCAGCCATTGCTCGAAATTCGCGCCAATAATCCCATCCGTTCCCAGACTAACGGCAATAGACTGTCCGAGTCCGGCTTGGGTAAGGCAGAAGGCAACTTCGTCGCTGAGGCTGTCGATTCTACTAATCAATCCTATATTACCGGGCGTATAAAAGTGGGGTTCGCAAATGCCCAACCAGAGTTTGTCGGGAATAATCAGTCCGTGACTGCCCGAACCAAGAATGAAGGTGTTAGTTGCCCGTGCTTTTGAGAGTAGAGAAACCATGTCTAGGGGGGGAACGCCGCAAGTCACAATAATAATTCGTTCGATTCGAGCTGCGATCGCTTCTAAAGCGGCATCTAAAACCTCGTAGGCATCAACAAAAATAAGACTTATCTCGATTTCTCCAACTTCATCAATAGCTTCCTCGACCAAATCGAAAATAGGGATCTCATTCGCCTGCTGCCCTCCTCGACCAACGCTAACCCCAGCCACAACGTTCGTTCCATAGGCTTTCATTCGGGCTGCATAATGCGACCCTAAGGGAGTGGCAATTCCCTGTATAAGAACTTTACTGTCTGGCATCCACTGCATAATTTCTAGTTTATTTCGATTTGGCTATGGAGAGCGTCTGCGCGATCGCGTCATCTAAGTCATCTGTCAAGAAGACGGGCATAGTGGTTAGGCGTTCTTTAACCGATTCGCTCTCTCCTGCGCCAAGGCGGATGACAAATTGAGGAGGTTCGTTCGCTTGTGACTTGCCCGAACGCGACTGAAGGTTCCGCAATCGTCTTGGAGACACTGCGCTGGTTGCTCTTGGCGCTCTCTCTTCGCTCGTCCGCTCTGCGGTTTGTCCGATGTGCGGTTGTAGATAATCGGCGAGCGCTTGTCCTAACATTTCTATGGCTTCGACACTGCCTAACAGATTTACTAACACTACTTTGAGTCCCTTTACCTCTAACGCCAGCTCTATTGCCTCCCCTAATTGTTGAGTTAAAGTCCCATCGGGCAGCCATTTCCCGTTGGTTGCCTCGCCCACGATTAGGCAGCAAGCGGGTTTGCCTTTATCTTGAACGATTAAATCCCAAGTTGCCATGGCTAGCCCCAAGCTATTGGAGAGAATCCCGATATTTCCCTTTTCATCGATCCGATCTAGCCATCGAGGTTCTGGGATCTCAATTGCAGATGAAGGCGCTTCCAATTCGCTAGAAGGCTTTTGAGAAGGCTGTTTTTTCGAGACAGTCAGCCTCTCGATATCTAAATGGCGTTTGATGGCACTATCATTGACGGTAATTTTGCCATCGAGAGCCATAAGTTCCCCGTCAGCACTGACCCCTAGCGGATTTATCTCCACCAGATCCAAATCTTTTTCGCTAAAGAGATGGTAAATCTTCTCGATAATCGCGCTGACAGACTGGATTAACGCGCCTCGGAGTCCCATTTTAATCGCCAACCGCCGCGCGTAGAAGGGGGAAAAGTCTTCGTCGATAACGACTTTTTGCATGTGCTCCAGTAAGGTGTCGAGATCGATTCCTCCCCTGGTCGAACCGAGTAACACGGGGCGTTTTAGCTGATAGTCGAGCAACACGGCCAGAAAAAATTCCTGTTGGGCATCGTAGCGAGCTTCTGCCAGGATGAATTCGGGGTATTCTCCCATAATAGGCAAATTAAAAATGGTTCGCGCTGCCGCGATCGCGTCGATCGTATTTTCTACGAAGCGAATCCCACCTGCCCTTCCTCTGCCTCCCGCTCGAACCTGGGATTTGAGAACGACTGGATAGCGAATTTGCAGCCGTTTTAGTTCGCTGGGGTCGGCGATGGTTTGCGATGGCAAAATAGGAATGCCGATCTGATGAAATAATTCTTTGGCTTGATATTCGAGTAAATCCATTTTTTTAAGGACTTTTCCTTATTTTCCCATCTTAAATTACTGGCTGGGAACTCCCGTTACCGCCGTAGGCTTAACGGGAGAGGAAAGCGCGCCCTCCAGTAAACTTTACAGGTCGATCTGTCAACGCTTACCCGCTATGTTTTTTGAACGCTATATCAGAACTATCTGGTTGCACTAATATAGTTGCAATATACAAAATCCAGTTAATGCTGTTATATTCTAAAACTCTTGTCTCGGCTAGGTTAGTTAAGATTGTATAGCTCAGAAATATTAAAAGCCAAAAATATCTAGCATCGCGAGTAATGCGAATCCAGAACAGAGAGCGTACAAAGCTAGCAAGAAACAAAAGTATATAGATTGACGTTCCTATAACGCCGAAAATTAGCAACAATTCCAGCAGTCCATTGTGAGGATGGGTAGGTTCCCAACCAAGAGCGTACCAGACGTAGGCTGCGTCGCTATCAAATCCTTGCCAAAAACCGCTGTATCCATAGCCTAACCAAGGGCGTGCTAGAATGCTTTCCCAGATAAAAGGCCACATATCCGTGCGACCAGTTAAGGTCGGATCTTTTCCCATTGCCCTTAGTAAGTTATCAAAATTATCTATCAACCCTATTCCTATACTGGTAACGACTCCCACTACCCCGATTAACCCAGGAATCATTAAGTCGTAATACCATCTTAAAGCGCTGCACATATGTAAAATAACGAACAGACAAACAAAAGCTACTAGCGCACTTTTTGAGCTTGAAAGCAATATTAAAAGAAAGGAAAAAATCAAGCCCAGCCATTTAGCGATTCGTCCAGACTTGCCGCTTTTAAGAGAAACTAAAAATAGCATGGAACTTAAGGTCATCATAGAACCCAGCCCATTTTTATGTAGATAAATCCCTCGCCACGCGCCTTCATGCAGTCCGCTCATCATTCCGAATCTTGGCAAGGCGATCGCGAACAAAAAACTGAGAAAGATTGCCAAGCCAAATGTATATAATAAAATCTTTAATTGCTCTTTAAAGCTATAACGAGTAGCAAAGTAGATGCCAAAAATAGTCGTTCCCCATAGGGCGACACAGCGACGCAAAGTAACGACTGGAAATCTAGACCAAAGAGCGGAGAGGAGAATAAGCGATAGGAGGCTAACTAATAGGAATAAAATTAATTTGTCTGTTTTGAGTAACTGATTTACAACCAGCTTCCAGCGTCCAAGAACTAATAAGAGCGATATTCCCTGGATTGCCAGGAAAATTAGTTGCTCTATGGGACTAGAAACGTCTGGCGAGAGAGCGTTTTGATCCACATCGGCTAACTGTACGACCTTAAGGATCCCTCCAGTAAAAAGAAGCAGAGAAACAATAACGAAACCGATTTCAGCAACCTTGACAAGGGATTTCATTCTAGGTTATGGCTTTAGAGAAAACCTCAACCTATTTTTCTAGGTAAATTGAGGTTAAATCAATATGTTGACACAGACGAATTACTAATTCAACAGCACACAAAACAAAAATATAGTAGAGCAACTTTAAACAGTTAACAAAAAAAATAAATAGTATTTTGTTCGCCGTTTACTTGACAATTTGTTCTATAGTAACTACTCTAGCTTTTTGGTCAAAATATAGCTCTTAATGTATACGTTTTTATGTATACGTAATTATTTATATCATGAAAATTGCTGACAAAACTTCGATGCAAAGGAGTCAGCCGAGTTTTGACTTCCAGCCCATTAAGTTCGATCGGCGCGATCTCGCGATCGCAATTGTTTTGATCTTATGCGCCGGACTTGCCTCGTATCAGGGTTCTCTGCTGGCTCAATCGGTCGAGCAGAGGGATAATATTTGGTTTGCAGGAGATAGCGCGCTTGTCTTCACTCAAGTGACCAGTCCCGAAAGCGATGTTTATCGGCGAGTCAGACATCCTTGGTTTCCAATCCTAGCTCCCGCTCTGGTTTATTTTCTAAAAATTACATCTGGTGTCGATTCGTATACGGCATGGAGCTTGGTCACGGCAGGCGTGGCTTCTCTTTGGATTGGCATGCTGTTCGTCCTGTTGAGGTTAATCGGTTGCCGTCAACTCGATGCCGCGATCTTTAGCATCCTAGCAGGAACCAGTGCCTCGGCAATATTTGGGTTTGTTGCGCCAGAGTGCTATCCGATGAGTTCCATAACCATGTTAATCGGGCTGCTCTTTGCCGCGATCGTTCAATACCGCAAGCTGTCGATACTCTGGTACGCAGTTGCCACTTCACTAACCTTGAGCATGTCAGTCACTAATGGGTTCCCAGGTTTCGTTCTCTCGCGTTAGTGCTATCCTGTTTGCTGATTGTCTGCATGGGAGTCAATAATCTTGGGCAGTTTCAGAAAGCGCTGGAGTACCTTCATAACTATTTATCTTCTTGAGTGTAATGTCTATTAGACGATTGGCAACGAGGCGAAACTTTATCTTGGGTCTTGGTGCCTTGGCAGGAGCGAGCATCGCAGTAGCGGGAAAATCTACCTCTACATACGTGAAGAACCTGATTCATACGAGTCGATATGAGTCGAGAGACTTTACAACGGTTGGAAATGCCCCGCTGCGCGATCGCGCGGCAGCTAAAGGCTTAATTTACGGCGCGGTAGGAGATTATTTGCCGCTGTCAACCGATAAAAACTATGCAACCAGTTTTGCGCGAGAGTGTGGCATGCTCGTATCGGGGGAGCTGAAATGGTATTTCATCCGCCCCACGCCCGATAGTTTTGATTTTACTAAAAGCGATTGGGTCGCTAAATTTGCTCGTGCTAGTGGCATGCATTTTCGCGGTCATACCCTAGTCTGGCATATTTCCTTGCCCGACTGGTTTGAAGAGACAGTTAACCGTCAAAATGCCGAGGGATTTTTAGTCGAGCACATTAAAACGGTAGTCGGACATTACGCCGGACAAATACATTCCTGGGACGTACTCAACGAAGCGATCGAACCCAACGACGGACGACCCGACGGTCTGCGCAAAACGCCATGGCTGGAATTTCTAGGCGAAGATTATCTCGATCTAGTCTTCCGCGTCGCTGCCGAAACTGACCCGCAAGCGCTTTTGGTCTATAACGATTTTGGAATGGACTACGACAATCCTAGAGATGAGGCGAGGAGAATTGCTATTTTGAAGCTATTAGAGCGTTTAAAATCGAAAGGAACGCCAGTCCATGCCCTAGGGATTCAAGCTCATCTGTGGGCAGACGCGACTGATTTTAACCCCAAAAAACTGCGCGATTTCCTAAGTCAGGTCGCCAGTCTGGGTTTGAAAATCTTGATTACAGAACTAGATGTAGCAGACCACAGATTGCCCCCAGATGTAAAGTTGCGCGATCGCGTCGTTGCTGGAGTCTATGAAGATTATCTCTCAGTCGTACTCGACGAGCCAGCCGTTATTGCCATCATCACTTGGGGATTGAGCGATCGCTATAGCTGGATGCCCGAATATCACCCTCGCCCCGACGGTTTGCCCTTGCGCCCCCATCCCTTGGACAAACACTTCCAACCCAAATTAGCTTGGAACGCTATGGCTCGTGCTTTCGATCGCGCCCCCATGCGTTCAGACAAATGACGGAGGCACGGGGGGAGACAATGGAAGTCGGAAGTCGGAAGTCGGAAGTCGGAAGTAGGGAAGACTGGGGCGACGATTAACCGCTAACTAAGTAGGTAAACATAATTATTTTATAGATCGTAGTGTGAGCGTCTCGCTCGCCCGCGAGCAAGATACTCGCACTACATTATTTGATCTTTAATTATGATGACTTATCCCATTTTTCATTCGCCCTCACCCCCAACCCCTCTCCCAAATAGGGAGAGGGGAGAAGAATGTCGATCGCGAAAACCTGAAAATTGGTATTACTTAATCCCCAATCCAAAATCCAATGACAAAAAAGGTCGATCTTTGGTTGGTAAATCTGGACTTGAGCGCAGACAAGATTGAAGAACTTGCCCACATCCTCTCGGCAGACGAGAAAGCTAGGGCGGAGCGATTTTATTTCCAGCAACATCGGCATCGTTATATTGTTGCTCGCGGCACGCTGAGGAGGATTTTAGGGCATTATTTGGCGATCGCACCCAATCGGATCGAGTTTGAGTATAGTTCTCGCGGCAAACCCAAATTAGCCCAAAGCTTCGGCGCTAATGGGATGCAGTTTAATTTATCTCACTCACAAGATTTGGCTTTATATGGATTTGCGCGCGATCGCGCCATCGGCGTAGATTTAGAATATATACGTCCGATAACCGACGCTCAAACGATCGCCCAACGCTTTTTTTCGGCGCGGGAATCGGCGATTATTGACGCTTTGCCAGAGTCAGAGAGGCTAATGGCATTCTTTCGCGGTTGGACGGCAAAGGAAGCTTATTTAAAAGCGACTGGCGACGGGTTGGCAGGTTCTTTAGATCGGGTAGAAGTTTCTCTCGCGCCCAACGAACCGATGCGTTTGCTCGCTATCGACGGCGACGTGCAAGCAGCTGCCCGATGGCATTTGCATGCGATCGCTCCTGCTACTAATTATGTTGCTACCGTAGCGGTAGAAGGTCAATCCAATTCGCAATTGACAATTCGCAATTGGCAATTGTCATAACAGATCTATAAACTTGGTAGGTTGCGTTGAACGAAAGTGAAACCCAACGAAACTTTAATGTGTGTCGGGTTTTTCGTGTCTCTCATATTAAGTTGCCGTCAAAAATATTACTTATCATCCTGGGCGTAACGAAGTGAAGCGAAGGATTTCAGGGATTCTAACCGGATTTGATATTACCTGTCATTGAAGAGCGAAGCGCGAAGAATCTCAATGTCGCGCTAGGTTTCGAGATATGAGGGCTAGCTACGCTCCGTTGGGCATAACATTAGAAGCTGGTTGAGTGACAAATCTTTGTCCCCTCATCCCTAAATCCCTTCTCCCACAAAGGGCGAAGGGACTTCAGGCAAAAGTCTTAACTTAAGAGCCACTCTCCCAGAGAGGGAGAGGGGTTGGGGTGAGGACATTTGAGTTCTGTCACTCAACCAGCATTAGATGAGCAATCATTTATGCAACAGATCTATTACTTGTCGAGGGATTCTTTATAAATCAATTCAAAAAATTTTTTTGGGGGTGATATGAAATTAGATCGCTCTGGGTAAGTTCTATTTAGAAGAGAAAAAACAAACCCCTACCGAAAAAGGACAAAAAAACCATGAATTCTCAATTCAAAGCCAACTTACTCAAAGTTTTAGCTAACAAAAAATCTAACAAAGGTTTCACTCTAATCGAACTTCTAGTTGTTGTAATTATTATCGGTGTACTCGCTGCTGTTGCTCTGCCCAACCTCCTCGGTCAAGTTGGTAAAGCTAGAGAAACTGAAGGTAAGAATGGTATCGGTACTATTAACCGTGCTCAGCAAGCGTACCACTTTGAAAAGCAATCTTTTGCTTCAGCACTTACTGATGCTAACTTGCAAGCTAACAATATTCTGGGCGTAACCGTTGATAGTCAATATTATAACTTCTCAACCGCCGCAGGTACCAATAGCAGCGTTACTCAACAAGCAGCTTCCACAGATGCTCCTAAGAATGGAACTCGCAGTTATGCTGGTGGTGTAGGCTTTGACAGTACCAATGGAGTTTACGCAAACGTTGTTTGTCAATCTGACCAAATCACTAACACCGCACCTTCAGTTACGGCTGCTATGGCTCCCGTTTGTCCCAGTGGAAGCACTGCGCTTAAGTAAACTAAGCTAGCGTAATGAGACAAGTTTGAAAATTACTTAAATCAAAACAGATCTAATTTATAAGCATCAGGTAAACATGTAAATTGACCTGATGCTTTTTATTGTTTAAAATAATTTAAATAGCTCGAACAAATTGCAATAAATAAAATGATATATTCTGTCAAAAAAATGGGTAATTTTTACATAGAAAGCAACAACAAAAGAAAATATATTTGAATTTAAATATGAGTTACACTAAGATTAAGATTAATCTACAATTACTAAAATATCTCTTGTGTAATAGAGAACGCGATCGGGGATTTACTCTTATAGAACTTTTAGTTGTGATAATTATTTTAGGAATTCTA
The DNA here is from genome assembly GCF_001904635.1 of Hydrococcus rivularis NIES-593. Taxonomy (GTDB): domain Bacteria; phylum Cyanobacteriota; class Cyanobacteriia; order Cyanobacteriales; family Microcystaceae; genus Hydrococcus; species Hydrococcus rivularis. The sequence continues at coordinate 162,800 of NZ_MRCB01000007.1, read as the reverse complement.
GTTGCAGTCAGTCTTCCTAACTTTATCACTCAAATCGGTAAATCTAGAGAAACTGAAGCTAAAAATAACCTCGGTGCTATTGCTCGTTCTCAACAAGCCTATCACTTCGAGAAACAAGCTTTTGCTACCGATCTAAGTTATTTAACTATTAATGGAAGTTTTGCCTCGAAATACTATAACTTACCCAATCCAGCAACAGCTAATGATACTATAGTTAAGCATCAGGCAATTGCACTTAACCCCAATAGCGATCGTGTTAGAAATTATGCAATAGGAGTATATTATAATGCTGGTTTGTTTAATATGTTCTTTTGCCAAAGTCTAGATGTTGGCATAGCTGTTGACGTACCTGATACAACTAGCGGAGTTTGCACCAACAACGGGATTAGGTTAGAGTAAGCATTTGTGAAAATTGCTATCTAGATAGAATATAAACTTATTCTTATATTTTAAATAAGGTAGTGAAGATAAAGTGAAATATGAAAAATAATAAACTGCTATTATTCTTGCGCTATCTTACCCCGTTATTTTGTCTGGCGGGAATTATTTATTTACAAACTTCACATATTCAAACAAAACAATCTCAGACAGGAGAAGATGCTTTAAAAGAAGAACAATCTACTCAAGTTTTCCTAAACTTACAAAAGAATATGCCTTCCTTTGGGTTTAACAATTTAATCGCAGACTGGAATTTTCTTGGATTCATTCAATATTTTGGAGATGGAAAAGCTCGCAAGCAAACCGGATATTCTTTAATTCCTAATTTTTTTGAAATAATGGTCGATCGCGATCCTCGCTTCATTCAAGCATATTTACAAATGTCTACTGCTAACTCAATTTATGCAGGTAGACCAGATAAAACCGTCACTTTTATGAATCGGGTTCTAGAATCAGTTTCTCCTAAAACTTTTCCTCTTTCGATTTATATCTGGATCTATAAAGGTGTAGATGAAATCTTGTTCTTAGGAGATTTAAAAGCAGCGCGACATTCCTACCAAATGGCATCCAATTGGGCAAGTATTCAAGGCAATGAATTTATGGCAAACCAAACTCGCGCAACAGCCGAATACTTAGCAACTAACCCAGATCCTAGAAAAGCTCAAGTTTCTGCTTGGATGACGATTCTAACAACAACTCCAGACCAAAAAACTCAGCAGTATACTATTGATAAGATTAAGTCTTTGGGTGCCGAGATTAGTGTTACACCAGAAGGCAAATTGCAAGTCATAACACCTTCTAGCTGGGAGTAATTGATAATCTTTTTTCGTTACAGGGAAAAATAGTGTGAGCGTCTCGCTCACGTATAATAAGACGCGAACAAGACAGCTTTGCGCCCCTCCAGCGATAGCGAAGGATCTTTCGCACTACGTTTAATACTTATTAAATTTAATGGAAAAGCAGCGCGATCGCTTGCTCTAATTAATCACTGTAGGGAAAGATGCGAGTAATGCTCGTATAGCTAGCGATCGCGTCTACGGATTGCCAACCAAACCAAACAGCTTGGCAAAACCGCCGAGGATAGTAAGTATCAGCCCAACAAAAATCCCTCGGTTGATAAATTCAGTCGAGTCCAACCGCTTGCTCAATCCATCAGTTTTCTCGCCTAATGTCTTAATTTCTCCCGATAGTTTTTCATCAAGCGCTTTAATATCTCCTTTTAATTGTGCTTCAGTCCTAGCAACAGATTCATTGAGAACCTTTATATTTCCTCTTAGTTCGGCTTCTGTCCTGGCTACAGAGACTTTCAACTCGCTAACATCTTTGGCAACACCATCTATCTTCTGCTCTAACCTATCTAACTTTTGCTCGAATTTAGTAAAAATTTCTTTTAAATCTGATTCAATCGCTACGCTCATGTTGCCCGCCAGCTTGACAATTTATTGTTATTTATATTTTAGACTTAAAAATTAGAGGGATGCGATCGCAGAAATCATAAAAACTCTCATAGATTGCGATCGCTCTAATCAATAATTATAGAGAAATGCGATCGCGTCTACGGATTACCAACCAAACTAAATAGTTTGGCAAAACCGTCGAGGATACAGATACTTTTAAATTTCTATAAGGTAATGTTAAAGCATTTCTATATATTACCTGACTTTTTTGGCGGACAGAAGATAGCTAGCTTCTTAAATTTCTTTATTTATACCGTTAAAAACTTTAGTAATAATAATCATCAAAAACAAAAGAGGAGGTAAGCTTTGCTTATCTCCTCCCCCTCTTTCTTATCTACAATTATCTTCATTCGCCCTCACTCCCAACCCCTCTCCCAATTGGGGAGAGGGGAGAAGAATGTCGATCGCGAAAACCTGAAAATTGGTATAACTGGAGGGCTGCTGAAACTACCTGGGCTTTTGGAAAGCCCGCACTGTACCGCCGTACCGCCCGTCGAGAAGACGCTACTCGATAAATTATCTGGCATTGCCGGGAATATTAAGCAGCTGTCCGTTGCGATCGCAAACCAAAATATCCCACTGACCGTTTTTAGCGACTTCAAAGGCAATCCGGGAACCATCGGTGCTAATAGTCGGATTTCTCACTTCTGCTGGCAAATTTTCTGTTAAATTGCGTTTTTGCTGCGTTTCGCGATCGTAGAGATAAATATCTGCTCGTCCCTGACGGCTTCCTGCAAAAACAATATAGCGACCGTCTTCAGAAATGGCGGGATGAGAGGCGATCTCGTCGAGGGTATTGAGTCCCGGCAAATCGATTAGTTGCCGTCTGCGAGCGTCAAACAGATAGACATCCTGGGAACCATTGCGATCCGACACAAAAACAATATACGGCGCATTCACTTGGGGAGATAATTCCGAGTTGGGGCTATTCAAACTTCGCCCTCCCGGATCGAAGGGAAAGTTAAGGAAGCGGGGATAGCCAGTACAACTGCTTAACAAACTCATCAGAACAACAATTGAAACTAAAACAGGGCGCTTCACGTTGGCAGATTTTTTTGAGGGTTCTCTACTGGAGTGCCATCTGGAATATCTAACTCGATTAAAGGACCGCGATCGAGTACTTCGATATCCCATTGTCCTCGACGAGAGGTTTCAAACACAATATAGCGACCGTCTGGGCTAATTTGGGGATTTCTCACCCAACTGCGATACCCTTGAGTTACCAATTCCGAACGTTTAGTTATTCGGTCGTATAGAACGATATCTGGTCGTCCCTGAAGGCTGGCGATATAGACGATATAACGAGCTGTACGACTCAGACTGGGACTTTCAGCAATGACATCGCTGCGGTTGAGTCCTGAAGGATTGTCATATCGCTCCTCTTGGAGATTGTAGAGCAAAATTTGATTGCTTCCATTGCGATTGGAAACAAAAGCCAACCAGCGACCATCTCCGCTCAATGCTGGCTGCTCGTCGTTATAACGACTATTGAGAGTAGCTGGACCCACCTGACGAGGAGCGATGCCGCAAGATGCCAGCAAGCCAATCAGAATCCCTGCCGCTCCCCAGACAATCGGGCGAAGGAAATGAACGCTGGGAATAGAACGTGTCACCGCGATCGCAATCAGTAATCGAATCGCACGGGATTATCGCGATTTTCTACTTCTTCGTCTGAGTAGGATTCGCCTAAATCGGTGCCGCGCGAGGAGTTGCGATTTCCTTGAGAAGCGCTACGCGGCTCGCGCTCTGGCTCTCTCTCCGGTCTGGATTTAGAAGGCTCTTGCTCCCAATCGGGGCGATCGCGTTCTGACTCGTCTATGGGTTGATAATCCACATAATCTGTAGGAATGGATTCTGTATCTTCATAGGGAGTTCCACCCAGATCCGAAGGACGCGGACGACGCTTTCTCGGAGGCGCGGAATAGCTTTGGGAAACATCACTTTCTCGACGAGGACGGCGAGGACGAGTAGCTTGGGGGCTTTCTTCCCAATTCTCTTGCGTATCTTCCCAAACGTCGTAATGACTGCTCGTCGGTTCGGCAGTCGGACGAGGGCGACGCTTGCGGGAAGCTTCTCTGTATTCGTCGTAGCGTTCGGACGAGCGACGGCTTCTTTGAGAGCGGGGTTCTTCGGTCTCGTAGCTCGAAGTGCGGCTAGAGCGAGCATCTTCAGAACCCCTTAAGCTGCGGCGCTTACCTTCGTAATAATCTTCTTCCTCGTAAGGTTCTAGACGATCTAACTCGGCTTCTGTATAGACGCGTGTTTTACTAACCGGACGCTTTTCGACAATTGGCGTATTGCGTTTGGCTTGCTCTACCGTCGCGCCGCGCAAGCGCACTGCCTCTACTGCAAAAAAGATTGCCGTTCCCGTTAGGAGAAACTGACCGAATTGGAGAATAGGATCGAGCCGCCATCCATTAAATAATAGAATCAGACCGCACAACAAGCCGACGGCAGCAAAAAAGATATCATAGTCTCTCGACAGTTCTGGACGAATGGAGCGCACGAAATAAAGTCCTACTCCAGCGACTGCCAGAAAAATTCCTAATATAGCGGCTGAGTTCAGCCCAAAATTAACCATTATCGCTCTCCGTTCTTCTTTTTTGGCCCTAAGTGCCGCGGATTTTCTCCGATTTCCGAAACACTTGCCTCTCTGGCTTGGAAACCTTCGCTATAGCGTTAGATTACTATAGGCGAGGATAGACATGACTTCTAGCCTGGAATCAGTTTAGAAAAAATCCCTCTGAAACGGGACTTAATGCTCGCACATCAATTATAGGCGATATGCGAACTACCGACATTGACCCGAGCGGGTACGGTCTGGGCTTTTAACTTGACCGGACTTTCCCCTGGCTCAAGCCTGCGAGGTTTTCAATGATTTCTAATGAGGATAGGAATTCCCGCGCGGTTTCTTTAAGATAGAAAAGTAAGGACAAAATGATAAATCGCCCATGACCTCTATTTTGCTCAAATCTCCAACACTAACGATGCCAAAAATTTGTCAACTGCCGAATGGCTTGACAATTATAGCCGAACAGATGCCGGTAGAAGCCGTAAATCTGAATGTATGGCTCAACGTGGGTTCGGTCATGGAAGCGGACGAAATTAACGGGATGGCTCACTTTTTAGAGCATATGGTGTTTAAGGGAACTCCCCGACTCGGAAGTGGAGAGTTTGAGCGCTTTATCGAAGAAAGAGGAGCGGTTACGAATGCAGCAACGAGCCAAGAATATACCCACTACTACATCACGACGGCTCCCAGAGATTTTGCCGAACTGGCTCCTTTGCAGTTAGATGTCATCCTTAACCCCAGCATTCCCGACGCGGCTTTCGAGAGAGAGCGATTGGTGGTGCTAGAAGAAATTCGTCGTTCGGAGGACAATCCCCGTCGTCGCACTTTTTACAGAGCCATGGAAACCTGTTTTGAAAGCTTGCCCTATCGCCGTCCGGTTTTGGGTCCTGCTTCAGTTATCGAGAAGCTAATCCCTCAACAAATGCGAGACTTTCACGCCTACTGGTATCGTCCCCAATCGATGACGGCTGTTGTCGTGGGCAATCTGCCTGTAGAGGAGTCGATCGATATTGTGGCAAAAGGATTTTTAGAAGTCGGAGGTTGTCGAGATGCCAGAGATCGCGTCTGTAGAGAGGTCCCAAGTCAGAGTTCGCAATTTCTAACTCCCGAACCGCCTTTTAGAGACATCGTGCGCCGAGAATTCGTCGATGATAGCCTACAACAATCGCGTTTAGTCATGACGTGGCGAGTTCCCGGACTGACAGATCTTTCCCAAACCTACGCGCTGGACGTTTTGGCGGTCATTTTAGGACAGGGTAAGGTGTCTCGGCTATTTCGAGATCTCAGAGAGGAACGAGGACTGGTATCGCAGGTGGGGGCGAGCAATATGACTCAGGGAGTACAGGGCGTTTTTTATATTTCAGCCCAATTGCCGACAGAAAATATTTCTGAAGTAGAAGCCGCGATCGCCGAACACATTCGTAAAATTCAAACAGAGTCGGTGACGGAAGCAGAACTTGCTCGCATTCGTACCCAGGTCGCCAATCGCTTTATTTTTAGCAATGAAAGACCGAGCGATCGCGCTAATCTCTATGGTTACTACTACTCTCAGTTACGAGATTTAGAACCCGCCCTCAATTATCCTGCCTATATCCAATCTCTCGAAGTTGCCGATATCCAAGCCGCAGCCCAACGCTATCTCGATCCGGATGCTTATGGCATAGTCGTCATGAAACCTACTGCTTAAGAAGAAAAAAATAAATTTGTCTTTTAACTTTTACCTTTTGCCTTGTAATAATGTGGAATCAGATTGCCGATCGCATTTCTCAAGTTACTGGAGAAAAGTTTCAGGTTAAGGAGCGCCGTTCTGTCAGCGGTGGCTGCATCAATCAAGGTTATGCACTGATAGGGAATGGATCGACATACTTCGTCAAACTCAATCAAGCCTCCCAGGTCGATATGTTTGAAGCAGAAGCCCTGGGATTGAAACAAATGCTCTCAACTCATACGATTCGCGTTCCCGTGCCGATTTGTTGGGGAGTGATAGATCGTTCTAGCTATCTGGTGATGGAATGGCTTGAATTTGGAAGCCCAACGACTCGCGCTTGGGAACAGATGGGTCGCCAACTGGCTGCTATGCATCAAGCGGGCGGTTCTGCTAAGTTTGGTTGGGAGCGCAATAATACGATTGGATCGACGCCACAAATCAATACTTGGACGGAAAACTGGGCAGATTTTTTTGCCGAACACCGCATTGGCTACCAGTTACAACTCGCCAAGCGTCGAGGCGGGAGTCTTCCGGATTATTTTCAAGTGGTAGAAGTCGTCAGAGAGCATCTAGCCGATAGAACTCCCAAACCGTCTTTGGTACACGGCGACTTATGGTCGGGGAATGCGGCTGTAACGAGTGCGGGAGAACCCGTTATTCTAGATCCTGCTACTTATTATGGCGATCGCGAAGTAGATATTGCCATGACCGAACTCTTCGGCGGTTTTCCAGCCGCTTTTTATCGCGGCTACAATGAAGTTTTTCCTTTAGAGGAGGGCTATCAACAACGCAAAACCCTCTACAATCTTTACCACATCCTCAATCACTTCAATCTTTTTGGTGGAGGATATGGTTCCCAAGCCAATCGAATGCTTCAACAAATTCTTTCTGGCAAGTAAAGGGTAATGGGTTATTGCTAAGTTATCAAATCTCTCCCATTACCGATTTAACCATTTATTTAATTAACGAAAACGCTTTTTGCGACGGGCTACAGCTTTCCGCTTTTTCTTTTCAATGGGAGTCTCGAAGTGGCGACGACGCTTAATATCTGCAAAAATTCCCGCTTTAGAGACTTGACGCTTAAAGCGGCGCAAGGCTGATTCAATATTTTCGTTTTGTCCTACAACCACCTGGGTCATTCAGTTTCCTCCTAAAACATTAGACTTGTCAGTAAAAAACGCGGGTGATGTTTGTTTGTTTGACGATTGGGAGAAGGTTTCGATCGAGCTATTGTCATAAAGCGTCAAAAATAGTCGAGGATAGGATACCCCCGACCTCCAGTCGGCTTTCTTTTTTAATACTGATTTTTCTTCTCCTCTGCAATCTTAACACGAGACGATTAATCTCTGAGAAATTGAGGGAGAGAGGTTTTTCCTATTCTCATACAGACATTCCATCGAACTAAATCCGCCATCGCACGGCGGATATTGTCTATACGACTCCCGATTTTCCAACAACATCAATGCAAGAAATGACGGATGCCAGTCAACACCATCACTAGCCCTAACTCGTTAGCAGCCTTAATAGAATCTTTATCCCTCAAAGAACCTCCCGGTTGAACGATGGCTACAATTCCGGCTGTGGCAGCCGTCCGCACTGAATCATCAAAGGGAAAGAATCCATCGCTAGCTAGAAATCCGCCTTTAGCTTTCTCTCCCGCTTGTTCGAGGGCAATTTTAACCGAACCGACGCGATTCATCTGTCCGGCTCCGACTCCCAAGGTCGCGCGATTTTTGGTTACAACAATAGCATTGGATTTAACGTGCTTGGCGACTTTCCAAGCAAACAGCAATTCCGCCATTTGTTCTGGGGTGGGTTGCTTTTGGGTGACGATTTGCCAACTATCGGGACTATCGATAACATCATCGGACGCTTGGACTAAAATCCCTCCCGCGATGACTTTTGCCGTGTGCTTGGGACCGCTTTTTAAATCTGGCAGAATTAACACCCTCAGATTGGATTTTGTGGCTAGAATTTCTTGGGCTTCTGACTCGCATCCCGGTGCTACTATACATTCTAAAAATGTTTTGGTCAGTGCTTTCGCTGTTGCAGCGTCGATGGGTTGATTGAGTGCGACAATCCCTCCAAAAGCTGAGGTAGAGTCGGCATTGAAAGCTTTTTGATAGGCTTCGGCTAGCGTCGTTCCGACAGCCACGCCGCAGGGATTGGTGTGCTTGAGAATAGCGGCAGCGGGTTCTTTAGGGTCGAATTCGACGATAATGCGCCGTGCGGCTTCTAAATCTACCAGATTATTGTAGCTGAGTTCTTTTCCTTGCAGTTTTGTTGCAGCCGCCCATCCTGACGGTTGCGTTCCGGTTTTATACCAACTGGCGCTTTGATGGGGATTTTCTCCGTAGCGGAGGGATTGTAATTCTTCTCCAGTAAGGCTGAAACGAGTTGGAAGGGGACTTTCTGCTTTGGCGGCGAGACTGGCCAAGTAAGATGCGATCGCGCCATCATAAGCATTAGTCAGCGCAAAGGTTTCCTCTGCCATTTTTCGACGAAACGCTAGAGAAGTATCTCCATTATTTTGGCGTAATTCCTGAAGATAGAGATCGTAATGTTTAGGATTTGACAAAACTGTCACATGGGCGAAGTTTTTCGCCGCCGCACGTAACATTGCTGGACCTCCGATATCAATCTGCTCGATCGCTTGTTGCTCGGTTACATCGGGCTTGGAAATTGTCTGCTCGAAAGGATAGAGATTTACTATCACCAAATCTAAAGGACGGATTTGGTTCGCTTCCATATCTACCACATCACCGGGAACATCTCGCCGCCCTAAAATTCCCCCATGGATGCGAGGATGAAGGGTTTTGACTCTTCCTCCCAAAATCTCTGGAGATCCCGTGTAGTCACTCACTTTGGTAACGGGCAATCCCGCTGCTTTTAAGGCATTGGCAGTTCCTCCACTGCTAATTAACTCAAATCTAAACTCTTCTACCAGTTGACGAGCCAGATCGATCAGCCCCGTCTTATCAGATACACTTAGCAGCGCTAAACGTGCCATAACAAAACTATCTCCCACAATCTTAGTTGATTCATAAAAATTGTAGTGCGGGAGATCCTTCCCTAGCCCCTTCGCTATTCATCAATAGACTTGACTAAATCTTGAAAACCAAAAAAGTCTTAAAAATTCTAGTAAATCAGTATGAGTTTTTTAAGATCTCCAAAAGACTCTTTGATTTAAATCAAAACTTTTAGTGATAATTGCAATTGATTTTAGTTATTCTCGATCGATCTTGCAGTTTTTAGAAAAAATTGAAAATTTTAAACGAAGTATATTTTGTGCATTTAAGTTGCCTTTTTACAAGCGCTATAATAACTATTAAAAAATAATGGCTTTGGTTGATAGCGAATCTTTAAATGACCATAGGATCGCGAGCGACTGTAAAGCGTTGCCAGACAAAAAAATTGAGGAAGATGGGGGATAGGAAATGGGGCTGGCTGGGGAATGGAGAGAGCGTTATTTCTAGAAAGGAAAACTAATTCTCAGTAAAAGCTCATCTTAGTGCGAAAATCTGCATAAAATTGGTGTTAAGCATAGAGGCGAGAAAATGAAAAAAGGTAACGGAGGAGCATTTCTGGCAGGAATGCTAGTGGGTGGTGCGATTGGTACGATAGCGGGACTGTTAATCGCCCCGCGTTCTGGCAAAGAAACGCGACGAATTTTAAAGAAATCGGCTGATGCTCTGCCAGAGTTAGCAGAAGATCTATCTACGAGCGTACAACTCCAAGCCGATCGCTTATCGGAGTCGGCTATGCGAAACTGGAATGAGACGCTCGATCGTCTTAAAGAAGCGATCGCGGCTGGGATTGAAGCCAGCCAGATAGAAGCGCAAGAACGCCAACAACCTCGCCAAGTTACCGTCGATACGAATTCCTCAGAAAATCATCATTTGTAGGCTACTAAAGCGTGAGCGATCCTATATTTTGGCTTGGACTTTCCATTTTACTGGTAGCCGTCAGTTTGACGGCTGTATTGATTGCTGCCCTCCCTGCTTTGCAAGAACTCGCACGGGCAGCTCGCAGTGCGGAAAAACTCTTCGATACTCTCAGACGAGAATTTCCACCGACGCTCGAAGCCATTCGTTTGACGGGATTAGAAATTAGCGAGCTGACGGACGATATCAATGATGGCGTTAAAAGCGCCTCCGGCGTTGTCAAGCAAGTCGATCTCAGCCTTAGCAGTGCCAGAAAGCAGATTAGTAAAGTCCAAATAGGGACTCATAGCGTCGTCGCTGGCGTAAAAGCAGCTTGGCAAACTTGGAATGGCTATCCCGAACGTCGGAAAAATCGTTCGAGCGATCGCTTGAACCCCTCTGGGCAAGAGCCGTTTGAGGTTCGCGATCGCTCGCGCTCCGAGCCAGAGGCACAAGACACAGAGTAAATATTGCTGGCTTCGATGGTTTGACTTCTAACTCAATATCAGTAATCTTAAAATAAAGTAAACAAGTGTAAAGAAACTCAGAGTTTAATTTAAAGTCTTTAGTCAAAATTGCCATGCAAAATTCTTGGATTCAGCGGCTCTCAATCGTTATAGTCGCCTGTTGTTTAACCTTATTGACTTGGGTCGTTGCCCCAGCCCCAGCGCGTGCGGTCAACAATCCAGAGCTATTGCCCGATACGGTTACTCCCGTGGTCGATCTTGCCAATTACCTTCCCAAACTTCAGGAAGAATCTTTGATTAAACATATCAATGAGTTTGAGGCGCAGACTGGCTGGAAACTCAGGGTACTGACTCAGTACGATCGCTCTCCCGGAAGAGCGGTAATTAATTTCTGGGGGCTGGACGATAAAAGCATCCTTCTAGTCGCCGACGGGCGGGGAGGAAATCTGCTCGCTTTCAGCATCGGCGATGCCGTCTACGAACTCCTGCCCCGTACCTTCTGGATCGAATTACAAGCTCGCTTCGGGAATATGTACTTCGTGCGAGACAATGGCGAAAATAACGCGATCGCCCAATCCTTAGAAACCGTTGAAAATTGTTTGCTTAGAGGAGGCTGTCGCGTCGTTCCCGGGCTGCCGAGGGAACAGTGGATCCTCACGCTCGCTACTTCAATCGCAGGCGGGATCGTTTGCGGACTGGCAGCAATTCCCCGCAAAGAAGGACAAAAATTTGCTTGGCAATGGGTTTTGATTATGTCGCCGCTGTGGGGGATTTTATTTATTTCCTTTGGCATTGGACCGGTAGTCAGCCGGACTTCGGATTGGTTGCCGCTATTTCGCAACGTCATCGGTTTTGCGCTCGGAGGATTGGTTGCCTATCTCTCGCCGCTAGTCAATCAACCAACTGCTTCAAAAACTTAAGGAATCAAAATGAACGGCGAGCGGCGATCGCTTAGCCATTAAGATAACTGTACGGGCGATTCGCCAATCGCCCCTACCGATAACGAATAGCAGATAACCGATAATTCATGATGGAATGGCACGTAACAGACGCGCAAAGTCTGGCGATCGTCGATAGCGAAATCGGCGATACAGAATTAGCTCCTGCCGAATATGAAATAGTGCGTCGCGTTATTTACGCAACGGCTGATTTTGAATATAAGTCTTTGATTCGATTTTCTGAGAAGGCACTTCAGGCAGGAGCTGCTGCTTTAGCTGCCCGCACCACTATAATCGTTGACGTACCAATGGTGCAGGTCGGGATCTTGACAAACTTGCAAAAAACCTTTGCCAATCCAGTCTATTGCAGTATGGAAACCAGTACTCGACCTCAAAAAGAAAAGACACAGGCAGCCTGGGGGATGGAAACCTTAGCCAGACGCTATCCAGAAGCGATTTTCGTTATCGGACAATCTCAAACTGCCTTAGCAGGTTTAGTCGAATTAGTCAAGCAAAATGCGATTAAACCTGCTTTGGCGATCGGCACGCCATCGGGCTTTATTGGCGTAGACGAAGCAAAAGCCCAATTAAAAGCGTCTTCAATTCCCTACATCAGCGTTGACGGTCGCAAAGGGAGTTCCGTGGTGGCGGTAGCCATTGTCAATGGATTGATCGATCTAGCTTGGCAGATTTACGGGCAATAGAATCTTAACACTCACGAGTTAGCTGCCTGTAATTCATCGAGACGGGCTAGCACTTCAGCACTGTGAATAGCAGGTCTAACTCCCAAAAAGCGCTCCCGCAAAATCCCTTGCGGATCGATTAAGTAAGTATGGCGAACAGACATCGAACCCAGCCAAGAACCATACGCTTTACTCACTTCACCCGTTATATCGGCAAGCAGAGGAAATTTGAGACCTTCTGAGTCGCAGAATTCGCTATGGGAATCGACATCATCGGCACTAACTCCTAGAATTTGAACGTTTCTGGCTTGGTATTTCGGCAGATCTTCTTGGAAGCGGCGGGCTTCTAGCGTACAGCCAGGGGTAAAGTCTTTGGGATAGAAATACAAGACAACCCATTGGCCTCGATAATCAGATAGAGAGATGTTGCCATCGCCTGTATTGGAAGGCAAGGTAAAATCTGGAGCCAGTTGGTTGAGGGGAGGCTGTTGACCGCCCAAGGCCAGGGCGCTGGAAATTGACTGATACCAACCGAGAAAAACAAGACAGCTTGCTAGTATAAGCGTAAAGAAAGTACGTCGAGACATGATAGCGATTCACCTTTTTTCCAAATATACTCCTCCAGTCTCACTCGCCGCCAGGATTCGTTGCATCCAGTCGAGAGAGCCTCTGGCATGATAATCCCTTGAGTGTTTTGAGAAATCTCTTGAGAAAGAAGTTTTTTTAATGACGAATTGTTGCGGTCAATTCCTGCAAACTGCTTGCAGCGTACTGACAAATTCGGGATAAGAAATCGCCGCCGCTTCTGCACGATGAATCGTGGTCGTACCTTGGGCGTTGAGAGCAGCGATCGCGAGACTCATGGCAATGCGATGATCGGTATAACTATCTACTTCCGTTCCCTTGAGAGGGGTGCCGCCAGCAATTTCTAACCCATCGGAGAGTTCGGTAATTCTAGCTCCCATACGATTCAATTGTGTGGCAATAGCAGCAAGGCGATCGCTTTCTTTAACTCTTAATTCCGCCGCATCGCGAATAATCGTCGTTCCTCGCGCGAAGACTGCCGCTACCGCTAAAATCGGAATTTCGTCGATGAGACGAGGAATTAAATTGCCTTCAATCGTACAAGCCTTTAACTGGCGCGATCGCACTCGTAAATCCGCCACGGGTTCGCCTGTAACCGTTCGCTTATTTTCTAGTCGAATATCGGCTCCCATCATCTCTAAGACTTCTAAAATCCCCGTGCGCGTTGGATTGATGCCGACATTTTCAATCAGCAATTCAGAACTGGGAACGATGGATGCAGCGACTAACCAAAAAGCCGCAGAACTGATATCTCCCGGTACGATGACTCGCTGACCTTGCAAGGTGGCGGGACCGATGACGGTGACGCTGTGGGTTTCGGGATCGATCTCCAATTGTGCCCCGAACGCTTGTAACATTCGCTCGCTGTGATCGCGGGAGAGAGACGGTTCGGTGATGGTAGTTTTCCCTTCTGTCATTAATCCTGCTAGGAGAAGGCAGGATTTGACTTGAGCCGAAGCGATGGGAGAATGATAATGGCTGGGTTTGAGTTGCTGTCCTCGAACTGCCAGAGGTGCCAGGGAATTGTCTTTTCGTCCCCAGATTTGCGCTCCCATTTGTTGCAGAGGTTTGATAACGCGGGACATAGGACGCGATCGCAGCGAACTATCTCCCGTTACGGTAAAAAAGCGATCTCGATGGGAAGCTAGCAATCCCAGCATCAGGCGAATCGTCGTTCCCGAATTTCGGGCATTCAAAACATCTTGGGGTTCTTGTAAATTTCCCAGTCCGATGCCTTTGACAATGACTTTCTCAGTATTTAATGGAGAAATTTCTGCCCCCATCGCCTGAAAACAACTTGCCGTACTGCGCGGATCTTCGCCCAAAAGCAGTCCTTCGATAGTGGTTTCTCCAGAGGCGATCGCACCTAACATCAAGGCGCGATGGGAGATAGATTTATCGCCGGGAACCGCGATCTTTCCGCCCACAGACAGTCCAGAAGGCGGTGGAGAGATCGATAAATCTTGCTGCGCGATCGCGTCATGTAGGGTAACGATAGGAGATGGCATGACAGGAATAGGAAAATTGAGATAGCGTTGCCGATCTTAGCAAAGGAGGGCGCTCGCTCTCCAACTTTCTTTTGAGTTTTCTACTTTAAAATTCAAATATATTTAATTTAAATATTTAAGTTAAGCTAGGTCAGAATCGATTAAAACGGTACTGTTCTTGTGGAGAACGAGGTAAGCAAGTGAGTGATAATGAGCGGGAGAAAGTCCGTCACATCTTAGCTATTGAAGATCCTCAAGGTCAACGAATCATTCCCCTTGAAGGAGCTACGTATTCTATCGGGCGAGATCCGCGCAACTCCATCGTTCTTAACTCTAAATTAGTGTCTCGCCAACACGCTATTTTGTTGCGGGTAACTGCCCCCGATAGCCAATACTATCTATTTCGCATCGTCGATGGCAACCTCAACGGACAGAGAAGCAAAAATGGCTTATTTGTCAATGGAAAAAAATGCTTATCTCACGATCTCAAACACGGCGATGCGATTGACTTTGGTCACTACGTTCGAGCCAAGTACTATACCGTCTCCAATTTAACCGATTCAGAATTTGCCGAGTCATCTGGAGCAGATGACTTTTCTGACTTTTTATCGAGTCGAGCTAGCTTCTACGATACTCTGATAGCTCCCGAACCCGAACTAGCGAATAATAGCGAGGCAGCTTTGGTTCGCTTAGCATCCTTTCCCGAACTGATTCCCAATCCCATCGTTGAAGTCGATTTGAAGGGAAACGTCACCTATCTCAATCCAGCCGCTATCCTCAAATTTCCCACGCTCAAAGAGATGGGACAATCTCACCCGATTTTGAGCGGGCTAGCTTCGAGCCTTAAAACTCAAAAGCAAAACGCCTTTGCCAGAGAAGTCCGAGTTGACGGAGAATTTTTTGAGGAATCAATACACTACATTCCCGAAAGCGATTTAATTAGAATTTTCATTATCGACATTACCGAACGCAAGCAAGCAGAGGAAGCGCGGCGGCAGGCAGAGGAACGATATCGCAGAATTTTTGAGAACGCTGTTGAGGGGATTTTTCAGACTAGCTTAGACGGACGCTATTTAGTAGCCAACCCCATGCTAGCCCGCATCTATGGATACGATTCCCCAGAAGAATTGATCGATAGTATGACCGATATCGGGCGGCAGCTCTACGTCGATCCGCTCCGTCGGCTTGAGTTGATCGGTCTGATGCGCGAGAAAGGCGAGATACGCAGCTTTGAATCGCAAGTATACCGCAAAGACGGCAGCATTATCTGGATCTCTGAAAAAGTGCGTCCTCTGTACGACGCAGACGGCGAGGTAATCGGTTATGAAGGCTCGGTAGAGGATATTACCGAACGCAAGCGAGTCGAGCAAGAATTGCAAAAGCGCGATCGCCTGCTGCAAGCAGTGGCAGAAGCCGCCAGATATTTACTCGCCGAAATAGAGTACAAGAAAGCAATTTTCCAAGCTTTAGCGATATTGGGAACGGCGGCTGCCGTGGATTTCGTCGTCATCGTCGAAAATCATCCCCAGCCCGTCACTGGCGAATTATCCATGAGTTTGCGCTATGCTTGGTCGCGAGAGTCTTTAGAGCCGCTCGTACACCAGCCTCACTGGCAAAATCGCCCTTACAATGCATTCGGCAAGTCTGACTGGTATGCGACTCTCGCTTCGGGTCGCTCGATTAACCGGACCATTCAAGAATTTTCCCCTGCCGAACAATCCCTGCTCGACCTAGATGGCATTCAATCGCTGCTGGTTGTTCCCATCTTTTTAGGCAGCGAATTCTGGGGCTGGCTTGGCTTTGCCGATTGCCAGCAAGAACGCTGTTGGTCGGTTCACGAAGAATCGACGCTATTTACCATGGCAGCGAGTATTAGCGGGGCCCTACAGCGACAGCAAACCGAACAACTAATGAGCCACCGCGCCCTTCACGACCTGCTAACCGATCTGCCCAATCGAACGCTATACAACGAGCAGCTATCCTTGGCGATTCCCAATGCGACTCGGCAGGGCAAAAGTCTCGCCGTCATGTTTCTAGACCTCGATCGCTTTAAAAATATCAATGACACCCTCGGACATACGGTTGGAGATGAATTGTTGAAAGCCGTCGCGCAACGTTTAAAAAACTCCCTCAGAGCGGGGGATATTGTTGCTCGTTGGGGCGGCGATGAATTCACCGTCCTGCTGTCTCAAATCGAAGAAATCGAGGATGCGACGAGAACTGCTCAGAGAATCCTACAATCCCTAGACGAGGTGTTTCATCTCGATGGTCACGATTTATACGTAACTAGCAGCATCGGCATTGCTCTGTTGAACGAAGACAGTTACGATGCTGAAACCCTAATCAAAAACGCGGATACGGCTCTGTATTACGCCAAAGAACAGGGCAGGAATCAATACCAGTTTTACACTTCTGCTCTGAGCGCCAAAGCTCCCGAACGGCTGAGCCTAGAGAAGCGGTTGCGTCAGGCACTAGAGAAAAAAGAATTTAGCCTTCATTATCAACCTCGCGTCGATGTAGCGACCGGACAAATTACTGGCATGGAGGCATTGCTTCGCTGGCACAGTCCCGATATGGGAGCGGTGTCTCCTGGGATTTTTATCCCCGTTGCTGAGGAAAGCGGTTTAATTCTTCCTATCGGGGAGTGGGTGTTGAGAACTGCCTGCATCCAAAATAAGGCTTGGCAAGTGGCAGGATTGCCTGCTATCTGCGTGGCGGTCAATCTCTCGCCTTTGCAGTTTCGCCAGCCCCAACTGGTCGAAACGGTCGCGAGGATCTTGCAGGAGACGGGACTGGAACCTCGCTATTTAGAGCTAGAAATCACGGAAACGACAGCCATCCAGGATATCGAATTCACTCGAACCGTGTTGCAAAAACTCGATCGCATGGGGGTTCGCCTCGCCATCGACGATTTTGGAACGGGTCATTCTTCCTTGAGTCGCCTTCAGCTTCTGCCCCTACACAACCTAAAAATCGATCGCTCTTTCATTCGCGATTTGACCAATGATAAAAAAGTCTCTCATATCGTTACGGCGATAGTTACCCTGGGACAAAGTTTGGGCTTGAGCATCATTGCTGAAGGAGTGGAGAAAGAGGAAGAACTGGAGTTTCTCAAATCGATTAACTGCGAGTCGGTACAGGGTTTTCTCTTCTATCGCCCGTTGCCCGTGGAAGGGGCAACTGAGATTCTCGCCAATGCAACGGAAAAGAATGAAATCGCACTACGAGAGGAACGCGACTGATGAGCGATTATCGCCCAACTCTAGACGATCCCCTACAACCCAGCGACCGGGAGGCGCAACTAATCTACGCTCACGTTCTCAACTGCGTTCGGACAGAATCGACCGAGCGGGTTCTCGATGACTTCCGGCGTTTGCTGATCGAAGGCAGAGACTATAAGGACGCTCAAGTCCGTGCGGCAGTGCAAAAAATCGTCGTCTCAAAGAGTGCTGAGCGAGACTTTAAAATCATTCTTTATCGATGCTGTCAGATCGCGATCGATTACTGGTATCAACAACCCCAACTGCAATCTGCCATTCCGGAGCTAGTAGAACTGTTCGAGCAGTTGCCTGCTTCTCTGGTTAGCGCTTCTCGCTTCTCGAGTCGCTGTCTGCAATTGGTCAAAAATTTTACCGAAACCGCGCAGTATCTGAGACTGAAACGGTTGGTACGAGTTATCCAACCCGCCCAGAAAAGCGAGGCGATTAATTCTCAATCCCTTGGAGACATCCTCAGTCGCTATCCCTACTTGTACAAGTATTGCCTGCTCGATGAAGATTGCAGCCTCGACTATCAGCGAACCATTAGAAAAATTAGATCGCGCAACCAACGCAACTATGAAGTTACCCTAGCTCAGTACTTAACCTATCAAGTCAGACTCGTTCAACTCGCTCGCGCTCGTCAACTTTCGGGGGGAGCGGGAAAACTGCTACGACGAGTTGAAAATCCCACTCTGCTTAACTCAGATGAGCTAAAAGCTGCTCTGAGACAATTTGCTGCTAAAGGTGCGACTCACTCGACAACGGGGAATTTAGCCTTCGATCTGCTCGCGAATCAGAATCAAATTCTGTCCTATAAAAACTTTAAAGATAACTTACACAATTATCTTATATCTATTATCGATCCTGACTACGCTAAAAATCGGTTCGGCAAACTCCTTTATGAAAAATTACAAAGGATTCTGCCAGATTATCACGCTCAAAAACTGAGTGAATTTCTCGTTCTTCGTACTTATAATCAACTCTTAAATTTCTTAGTAGTAGAAAGCCCGCAAAATCTCAATCATCAGATTTTTACCGATCTAATTGTCAATTTGGGTTCGACAAAAGCGAGTGTTTTTCTATTTAGATTGGTAATGCTATACCCAAAAATTAAACCCCATTTGGAAAATAGACTATCGCTTTTATTCGAGTATTATTCATTGACTTCTCAAGAAAAAATTGCTTGGTTTATTAAAGTTTTAGAAAATTTTCAAATCGCTTTCAGTATTCATTTTGGAACGTTAGATTTATCGGGTTTGAAATTATATAGCGATCTCCAATCCGATTAAACGACTATCATTAGAGAAGTGCGACCAATTATGACTTATCTTTAGCAGCTATTTATGCCTAATACCAATTTTCAGGTTTTCGCGATCGACATTCTTCACCCCTCTCCCTATTTGGGAGAGGGGTTGGGGGTGAGGGCAATCGACTATCTCTGTCATTAATGAATGAAAAATGATATAATATCTATTTAGCCTCCATCCAATTTTTCCCAGCACGCACTTCGACGACTAAAGGAACTGTCAATTCTACAGCATTTTCCATCGTGAATTTGATTTTAGGTTGCAACTCTTCCCATTCAGTAGGAGGAACTTCAAAGACTAATTCGTCGTGGACTTGTAATAGCAATCTCGCTTGATAATCCTGTAAAATTTTGTGCAGTTTTACCATGGCAATTTTGATAATATCTGCACTCGATCCTTGAATGGGAGCATTAGCAGCAGCCCTCAAAAGTTGTGCATCTGTATTGCTAAGTTTTAGTGCATCTAAATCAATTTCTTCTGGATTACTTCCTCGTAGTTTTTGTAAATTCTCATTAGCAAAGTCAAAATAGCGTCGCCGTCCAAAAATTGTTGTAACATATCCCTTGGCTATCGCTTCTTTTTTTACCCCTTCTAAATAGGTAAAAACTTGTGCATATTTTTGTCGATATTTTTCAATAAAATCCTTACCAATTTCGACACTTAATCCTGACGATCGCGCAAATCTATGCGCCCCCATTCCATAGATTACACCAAAATTGATTGTCTTTCCTAAATTGCGCTGTTCTGGCGTAATTTTATTAGTATTAAACATTACTTTAGCCGTTACGCTATGCACGTCTTCTCCTTGGCGGTATGCTTCGACCAGAAGGGGTTCTTGACATAAATGGGCTAGAATTCTTAACTCAATTTGAGAGTAATCAGCTGAGACTAACAGCCATCCTTCTTCGGGAATAAATGCCTTGCGAATTTGACGCGAAAATTCTGTCCGAATGGGAATATTTTGTAAGTTTGGATTGGAAGAAGATAGCCTTCCTGTTGCCGTGATAGTTTGGTTAAAATCGGTATGAATTCGCTTCGTATCGGGACTAACTAATTGAGGTAATGCATCGACATAGGTAGATTTCAGTTTAGCAAGCGTTCGATGTTCGAGAATTTTATCGATGATGGGATGATCGCCCTGTAGCTTTTCTAAAATCGCGCGATCGGTAGAATAACCCGTTTTCATTTTGCGCGATTTTTTAGAATTTAACCCTAATTTATCAAACAAAACTTCGCTCAATTTTTTAGGAGAACCTAAATTAAACTTCTCCCCGGCTTCTTCATAGATTTGTTGTTCGATCGCTTGTAAATCTCGTTCTAATTTTACGGAAAATTCTTTCAAATAATCAACATCGATCCGAATTCCCCGCGTTTCCATTGCTGCTAGAACGGGTTCTAAAGGCAATTCTATGTCTAATAACAGTTTATAAAGTTCTGGATTTTTTTCTAATTCGGCTTTCAGTTTTGGCATTAATAGAAAAGTTACATAAGCATCCATGCCACAATAATTGGCTACTGTCTGAATATCTAAATCGCCAATATTTTTTCCTTTAGGAATGCCTAAATTGTTATAGTCTTGAGAACAAATCTCTGACAAATAGCGATCGCAGATATCGCTGAGTTTATGGCTTAGTTCTGGATGGATGACATAGCTAGCTAGCATGGTATCAAAAACCACGCCAGCGAGTTTTATTCCATGTTTCCAGAAGACATTGCGATCGAATTTAGTATTTTGAAAAACTTTTGGATATCGAGAACTTTCCAAAATGGGACGTAAAGCTTCTAAAACTTCTTTTGCTTCCAAACAGATTCCATCGCTATGACAGACGGGAATATAAGCAATATCTGTCGGTTTCTCTCCCCAACAACACCCAATTCCCACTAATTTTGCTTCTCGCGGATTAATAGAAGTGGTTTCAGTATCCCAAGCGACGGGTTGTTCTGGATCTGTATGAGTTTTAAGCCGTGCAATTAATCCTGTCAGCTTCTCTTGAGTATCTATAATTTGAGGAGAAATAGATGAGGGAGATCCGGTTTGTTTTGAAGTTTTTACGCTAGAGTTAGATTGCTCGAATAAAGATAGCTGTTGTGTCGATTTCCCACCAAATTGCTGTTGTAATTTATCGAGTCTTGTAATAATTGTCTTTAGTTCTAATTTTTCTAATAAAGGTTTAACAGCTTTTACATCAAATCCCTGTAGCTTACAATCTTCTAGCTTAACTTCTACAGGAGCATTTAAAACTATCTGTGCCAAATGACGAGAATGTTCCGCATCTTGTTTTCCTTCTTCAAGCTTTTTCTTGACTGCTCCCTGGATTTTATCTAAGTTTTGATAAATCCCTTCTAAACTTCCATATTCCTCCAGCAATTTGACAGCAGTTTTTTCTCCGATTCCCCTCACGCCGGGAATGTTATCCGATTTATCGCCGCACAAGGCTTTATAATCAACAACTTGATAAGGTTTAATGCCTAATTTTTCTTCAACTGCTGCCGGATCGAATTCGGTGTAATTCGCAGAAGAACTTCTGACAGTATTTCTATCAACGTAGAGAACACTAATGCTTTTGTCTAGATCGACCAGTTGAAATAAATCGCGATCGCCGCTGACAATTTTAACTCGATATCCTGCCTCGCTTGCTTGTTTTGCCAGCGTTCCTATGACATCATCAGCTTCATATCCAGCCGAGGTTACTATCTGTAAATTAAATGCCATTAATAATTCTTGCAGATTTTTTAGATCGGGAAGAAAATCGTCTGGCGTTTCTTTACGATTGGCTTTGTAGTTTACATCGGCATCGTGACGAAAAGTTGCCTCGCCGCGATCGAAAGCAATTGCGATATATTGTGGTTGTTGAGATTCAATAACCTGTACGAGCGAGTTAAGAAATCCAAAACAAACGCTAGTGGGAATTCCGCTAGAGGTGCGCAGCAATCCTTGCCTAGATGTTGCAAAAGCATAATACGCACGAAAAGCGAGAGAGTGGCCGTCAATAAGTATAAACAGAGGCGATGTTTCTGAGTTAGTGGGTGTGGAGACAAGAGAAGTAGGCATAAATATTTAAATAGAGAGCGATCGCAATTTACAGGCAGTGCAGTGGAGAGCTTCTATTCAAGCTTACTCCAACGTCAAGTCGCTTCGCTCCAAATCAAAATTCAAAATTATTAATTCAAAATTAAGACAATCAGTGCTTGCTCGTACCCACACTAATTCTGAATTGCGAATTGGTATTATCCTCCTAGTCCATTCCATCAATGCTAAAATTCTTACATATTTCTTACTTTTGAGTTTTGCCGTCTTTATGAAAAAGACAAAAATGTCGAGTAAAGGTCAAGTTATTATTCCCAAGGCTTTACGAGACGCTCATCGCTGGGAAGAGGGACAAGAATTAATTGCGATCGATATGGGTGACGGAATTTTACTAAAGCCCAAAAAACCTTTTCCAGAAACAACTTTAAATGATGTAGCAGGTTGCTTGAGGTATCAAGGAATGCCCAAGAGTCTTGAAGAGATGGAAGATGCAATCCGTCAAGGAGTGAAGGAGTTATGGAATGGTGACAGTTGATACTAATATCGTCGTGCGACTGTTAACCCAGGATGACGAATTACAGTTTCAACAAAGTGTAAAGCTTTTCCAGTCACAGGATATCTTCATATCAGATACGGTAATCCTAGAAACTGAATGGGTGCTACGTTTTGCCTATAAGTTTAAGCCATTTGACGTTTGTCTTGCGTTAAGAAAGCTGTTTGGTTTGCCAAACGTACATCTCGCCAACGCCAGTTTAGTTGCTCAAGTGCTTCAATGGCATGAAAGTGGCTTGGATTTTGCTGATGCTTTTCATTTGGCACACAGTCAACAATGTTCGGAATTATATACTTTTGACGAAAAATTTATCAAAACAGCCAAAGGATTAACGCAGTGTCGGGTGAGAAAACCTTGAATCAAAGGGATTGACAGTTATCAAAGCGACTGAAAAGGATGACTGGGGTTAGCCACCACCAGTAGTAAAGTCTCTCGGCACCCAGCCCTATCTCCCAATAGGCAGCCGGAAGATGACCGGGAGGCGCATTGAGACTAAAATCGAGGCGTTCGTAAGCTACCCAGGTTCCTTGGTTATACCATCCCACGCGATCGCAAAATTGACACCAAATTTCGTAGCTAGCATCCAAAGTCCCGCCAACTTCTTGCCACAGCGACTGCTGGACGCTAAGGCCGAAATGTCCGTTGCTGTATCTCGTCCAGAGGCGATCGATATTATGTAAATCCCAAGCGGGAAAATTTTCTAAATCGGTTATTCTCAGCCAACCTTCTTGATGGCGATCGCATACTCGTAATAAGAGAACTGCTGTTTCTCTGTCTGCTTCTTGCCATTGTTTTTGTGCTAATAAGTCTTTTAATCGAGTCAGATCTACTGTCTCAATTTTTGTCAGTTTGCCTTCTAAGGTTGGCTCGACTTTGACTTTTTTTTCCCAAAAAGGATGGGCATAAAATTCAGATAATCGGTTCATTAATTGTAGGCGTTCTTGCTGTAATTTTGCCACTTCAACTCGCAGGTATTCTACTTCTTGATTGGTTTTTTCTAGCTTTGATTGAACTTTCCATAGTTGCGATTGCGATCGCGTCCACCATTCGCGTGCCCAAGTCGTTCTAACTCGTTCTTGCTTCAATAAAACTTCTGGTATTTCTGTAAGAGGCAATGAATAGCTTCTTAAATCCCATCCACAGGTGCAACAAAAATTTACTTGCCCTCTAACATATTCTGTTTGACAGACCGGACATTGCTCCATTTTTAAATCTTTTTTTCACAAAGATTGGAGTTTTTAAAAAAATCGCACAATCTATTGGTTTCTGTAGATCTAAGATATCCAGAAAAAGATTAGGAAATAATTTTTGATTTAGTTGACCAAAACAATTGTCAATTCGCAGTTCGCAGTTCGCAATTAAATACAAGAAATCTTTTAAAAATTGCGAATTGTGAATTGGTAATTGCGAATTGTATTGACTATTAATTCTACATAAAAATTTTTATCTTATCAAGTAAATTGCGAATTATGTCTGCATCTTCTGCATCGGGAAAATTGGTAAGATACAAGTCTAATTCCTGAAAAGCTTGCACCCATTCACCTAGCTGATAGTAGAGAAGACCTTTATCTCGTAATTCTCTTTGATTAGAGGGAAAGAGCAATAGAATTCTTTCTACTGCTGCGATCGCTTTCAATAATTCCTGTTTATTAATGTAAATAAATTTCAGATTGGTAAGCATTCTTGCTAAAATTTGTTTATTCTTTACTGGGTCGAGGAAATGTGACTCTAACTGCACGGGTTGTTGATAAATTTGTCTGAGTCTTTCTTCACAATCTTGCACGAACAGAATCTCTCCTCGCTCGAAAACATCGACAAAAATTCCGACATATTCAAAGTCCGGGCGAATTAAAAAATGCCCCGGCATTCCAATCCCTAGCATGGGAAAATCTATGCGTTTAGCAACTTCTAAATAAATGACAGATAAACTAATAGGGATTCCCGTGCGGCGATCGATAACATCATTGAGAAAACTATTGCGAAGATCGTAATAATTGCTCGTATTACCCTGAAACCCAAGCTCGTCAAAAAGATACTGATTAATACTTTGTATTATTTTAAGAGGATATGATGTTTGAGGCAGACGTTCTTGAAGTTCTTCTGCCATCATATCGAGAGCATTAAGATATTTCTCAATATCCAGAACTGGATATTCTTCTTGTGCTATATAAAGTGTAGCTTTAGCTAAATCGATCTGAGAATCGGATCGCGCGATTTCTTTAGAAAAATTTTGCCTTCCTTCTGAAAAATTTATCATTGGTTTTCTCTTGATTTATTACTTGTGATAGTCTCCACCAGAACCGTATTGCCAAGCATCTAACCAACGATTGTAGTAATATTGTGACACTGAAGGTAAATTTTTTATCGCGGGTCGGAGCAATTTTCCTAAAGGATATAAACCGCTATAAAGTGCAAAATTAATGTAATGAATACTCCAATCTAATAAAGAAAAAATGCCAACCTGAGGCAGAATGGGTAAGACTAATTTAGGATTGACTAAAGGTAAAGTTTTAGAGAGTGCTGAAAATTGAATGACATCTTGAAGAAAAGGTTTGAGGACATCATCGCCCAATTTATCCATGACTTGAAAAACGCCGCTCATGAGGTCATTAATTTGATTGGGAGATACTTTTTTATCTATCCCGACGCTCATAGCTTTCTGAAAAAGCCAAGTTACAGAAATATTGGGTTGGTAAGGTTGTAATAAGGATAAAGCATTGCGATCTAAAAGATTAATTTTTAGAGCTTCATCAATCCCAAACGTCAAGCGTTTTAGATGCCTAACCATCGATCCAAATCCGCCAAAACTAACGGGAGATTGACCACCCGCACTATCTCCAACCGCTAGAATTCGATTCCAAGGCAGATGAAGGGGACTTTTAGGATAAGAAGGGAAAAACCCAAATAAAAAACGCCCGAATTGTAGTTGGTTTAATTCTACATTTTGATACTCTGGTAAAAGACGCAGATACTCTTCCATGAAAAATTCTAAACTGAAGCGATCGCGATGGGTATCGACATAGGTAAATAGATAAGTCGTTCTGCCATCTCTTGCTGGAAAAGCTTCCCAAAAATACTGACATTGGTTAAGAATTGGCGTAAAAGAAACAATTAAATCACCCGTTTCGTTTTTGGGATAACCTTTCGCACAACTGCCGACAACCAAACAGACTCCGGCTGGTTTTTCTCCTCGTCTCGCTTGTTTTACAATGGGCGAAAAGTGACCCATAGCATCGATTAACAAGCGAGTCTTTAAGACATGTTCTCCTGCTTTGATTAAAACGCCATCGGGATGAATCGTCGCTGAATCGAAAGGCGTTTTTTCTAATAAAGTTCCGCCAGCTTCTAAAAATTTTAATTTCAGGGTTTCTAATAGATATACAGGGTCGATGCCAATATTTAGGACATCTCTAACCCAAACTTCAGAACCTTGAAAAAAACTTACGCGAGCGGAATTATATTCAGTTGCGATCGCGCGATCTAATTCGGATTCCGAAAGAAGATCTAATTCTAAAAATACTTCTAATTCTTGACGAGAAATATTCCATTCCTGATCTCTGCCTCGGAGAATTCCTCGCTCGATCAGAGCAACCCGCCAACCTCGTTTTTGCAGGGCTGCACCGATAAGAATTCCCAACGTACCGCCACTAATGACGACATCCCAATCCGTATTGCCGAGCGATTCTCGGCTCTCGTCAATGACACAAGGAACAGATGAAGATCCCAAGCGAAGTTCCTGCCAGAGTTTATCGGCCGATCGCAGCCGTTCGAGTACGTTGCCAGGGAGTTGCGAGAGAACGCGATCGCTTAGTTTCATCGAGATTTCTTGACAATTTCTGACTTTTGCTCATCTTTATCTTAACCTGCCAAACCGCCTCTCCGAGCAGAAGCATCAAAATCAAGGAATCATGGGCGAGAGGCAACATTTGTTACTCTCCGGGGACTGCCATTTTAAAAACGCTAGGCTAGTCTAGAGTTACGATGGTTTTAGCAATGTCAGACAAAACCGACCGAGGTTAATAAAAACTATGTGTGGTCAAGTGTGTGAGAGTGAAAAACGCCAAGAAACCGGATTGAGGACGCTATCATCCAGCTCGATTTCTTTAAAGGGGTGATATGCGATCGATCCAAAGACAGAAATTCAAAAGAGTTTTTCTTCCATTGACGATCGCCGAACCCTTAAGGTTCCCAGCGAGACTCAAACAGAAGGGACGAACTGTCGGGCGGCAGTTTCAACCACTTCTGATTATGTTATTTATCAGTCTGGTTTTGCTCGGAGGCATTGGCTCGCGTCTGGTTTATCTCCAGCTAATCGAGGGTCAAATTTATCGCGAAAAGGCAGACAACAATCGCATTCGCATCATTCCGAAACCCCCAGTTCGGGGAAATTTGTTCGATCGCAAGGGCAAAGTTCTCGCCACAACGCGCCTAACCCACGCCGCCTATCTTTGGCCCATGGTACAACTGCGGCCGGACTGGCCCGAACAACTCGCTCGTCTCTCAAAACTGCTAGCCGTACCGCAAGCAGAACTCCAGCAGAAAATCGAGCAGGCTGGCGCTAACACCCCTACTCTAATTCGGATCGCTCGCAGCCTTACTCCGGCTCAAATTACTGCCCTCGAAGAATATAAAAGTGGCTTTGAAGGCATAGAAGTCGATATCGAAACAGTGCGCAGCTATCCCAACAAGCAGTTGGGCGCTCACATTCTCGGCTACACCGGAGAACTGAATGCCGAAGAACTCGCCAAACGCCGCGCCGAAGGCTATCGCATGGGCGATATCGTCGGCAAGATGGGCGTAGAAGCCGCCTACGAAAAACAACTTCGAGGCGAATGGGGAGGGCTACAGCTTGAAGTAGATGGTTCTGGCAAAGCGATCCGAGTTTTGGGACAGAAAATCGCTAAAGCTGGCGAAGACGTAACCCTGACGTTAGATCTAAACGTTCAAAAAG
Organism: Hydrococcus rivularis NIES-593; assembly: GCF_001904635.1. Lineage (GTDB taxonomy): Bacteria > Cyanobacteriota > Cyanobacteriia > Cyanobacteriales > Microcystaceae > Hydrococcus > Hydrococcus rivularis. The sequence continues at coordinate 135,443 of NZ_MRCB01000007.1, read as the reverse complement.
CGGCTGAAGCGGCACTTGGCAGCCGCAAAGGGGCGATAGTCGCGATCGACCCCAGAAATGGAGCCGTATTAGCCCTAGCCAGCAATCCCACCTTCGATCCCAATATCTTTTCCGGTCAAATTACGACCGCAACTTGGAAGAAACTCAACACTCAAGGCAATCCCTTTATCAACCGAGCGCTGCAAGGGTTTCCTCCCGCTTCTACCTTTAAGGTAATAACGCAAACGGCAGGGATGGAATCGGGCAAATATCCGCCCAATACTATCCTGCCCACCTTCGCCTATCTCCACGTGGCAGGAACGGCATTTGGGGAATGGAATAAAGCGGGATTCGGTTCGCTGGGCTATGTCAGAGCAATGGCTTGGAGTAGCAATACCTTTCACGGTCAAATCGGCAAAGGTGTAGGAGGACCGACTCTGATCGAGTGGGCGCGCCGTTACGGGTTTGGATCGAGGACGGGAATCGAACTCAAAGAAGAAACGCCTGGTTTAATTGCCGACGATGCTTGGAAGCGAAAACGATTTGACATGAAGTGGTCGGATGGCGACACGGTAAATATGTCCATCGGACAGGGATTCACCCTGGCAACGCCGTTGCAGGTGGCAGTCATGTTTTCGGTTCCCGCTAACGGCGGCTACCTAGTCAAACCACATCTGCTCAAAGATGACAGCGACCCGAACAAGTACCGTAAGTCTATGAATCTCAAACCAGGAACGGTTAAAACTCTCCGGGAAGGATTGCGAGCAGTTATCGCCAGTGGCACCGGAAAAGCTCTGAATGTTGCGCATTTACCGCCTGCTGCTGGCAAAAGCGGCACCGCCGAAGCGCCTCCCGGTAAAAACCATGCCTGGTTTGGGGCGTTTGCCCCTTACGATAAACCAGAAATCGTCGTGGTTGCCTTTGCCGAACATTCCGGCGGCGGTGGCGGTAAGGTAGCCGCGCCAATGGTCAAACAAGTTATGGAGGCTTATTTCAACAAGCAGCCGAAGAAGAATCAATGATATATATGGTGCAACATCCGAGCAATTTGTACGTTGGGTGTGGTAATAATAGAGAAAAAGTTTCGTCCAGGACAGTCCAGGACAAAAGACTATGGAAATCGATCGCGTACCTATTACCCAACTCCCCTCCCGCTATGGGATTGCTCGTTCTAACCTTTACACTCGCCTAAAAGACCTGGGGATCGAACCAGAAAAGCAAGGAAAGAAAGCGTTTGTCAATGCCGAACAATTACAACTGTTAGATGCTCTACACGAACATATTCAGAAAGGCGGCGTTACCTCTGAATTTCTCAAAAATATAGATAACGCCCGCATTCAGCCAGAGCGGGCTTTAGCAAAGTTGCCGACCGAACAAATTCCCTTATTTGAGCCAACCACCTTTGTCGCCGTAGTAGAAGCCATCGTCAAGCGCCTCTTACCTTCTACTGGAAGTCGCCTATCTTATCTGCGGGAACTAGAAGAGGCTTATGAGAAAGGTTGGCTGCTAAGTACTTCGGAAGTTGCAGACCTTCTCAAGCTGTCTCCTAAAACAATAGCAGCCTACGGACAGAAATTTGAAGATGCCGGTTTTGTCTTCACCCGTGTCGGAATTCGTAAAGGCGGAGAAATCGCCTGGGCAATAGACAAGCACTCTTCCCTCGACGTGCTGCCAAATCAGTTAGACATTGGCATCAAAGAGGCTTTTTCGTCAGATTTTGACCCCGAATAGCTAATATCATTTTTCATTCATTAATGACAGAGATAGTCGATCGCCCTCACTCCCAACCCCTCTCCCTATTTGGGAGAGGGGAGAAGAATGTATATCGTGAAAACCTGAAAATTGGTATAACTACTCCCATCGCTTCCGCTAATTCCCATGACTTGCGATCCGAGAGACTTTGCCCGTCGCGTTGCGCGGAATTTGTAATACGTGCTTCACGGTTATCGGCGGTACGATCGCTCCTTGTTTTTCTAACTTGCGCTGCAACGCATCTACCAACTCGGAGTCCGCTACTTGATTAGAGGGATTGCTGAGCAATATGCGAAGTCCGCTCGCATCGCGAACGACTTGCCATTCGCTGACGGGTAATGCATCCAGGATTTGATGGAAAATATGGGGATGTACCTTGATTTCCTCCCCCGTTGTCGCTGGCAAGGAGAGGATTTCCTCTCTACGTCCTTGAATGTCTTCAATTAGAGGGTAAGGACGGCCGCAGGGACAGGGAGCGGTCGCCAGGCACACGCTGTCGCTCAACTCGTAGCGGATTAAAGGTTGGGTACGATTGAAAAGAACGCTCAGGAGTAACTTGTCGCCGTAAACTCCTGGCGGTACGGGATGATTATTTTCATCGACGACTTCAACGATCGCTAAGTCTTCAAATAGATGCAATCCTTGATGGAAATCGCATTCGGCCGCGATCGCGCCGACTTCGGTAGAGACATATTGGTTAAAAAGTTTTGCTTTCCAAGCTTTTTCAATTCGCTGTCGCATTTCGCCTGTCAGCACTTCGGAGGTACTAATAATGCAACTCGGTTCGATCTCAAGCCTTCCGTCGAGCTGTTCGTCTGCCAGCAGGTAAAGTATGGAAGCATAAGCGACTAAAACTTCTGGCTGCCAGATATTGAGTTTCTCGGCGATGCGTTGTATCGGTTCGCTTGCATCTATGCGCAGTTCTCCTGCCCGGCGAACGGTAGCGCTAATTCTCGCTGACATGTGCCAAGGGGTTGAGGATGCAACGACGGCTGAGAGCATTTCTCCCTCTAGAGACATCATGTTTTGAGCGCGTGCAAACGAAGCGAGGACGGTTGCCCACTCCCAAGGGTCGAACAGAAATAGTCCGGGACTTCCCGTGCAGCCCGATGTCGCACTCACCCAATAGCGTCCCAGATATTCGTCCTGTCGTAAGTTCCGGATATGAGCTTCAACGTCGGTTCGACGAATAGTACGATCCGTGACCAACTCGTCAAAGCATTCCATCATCATTGCTTTAGTGAGGACTGGCAACGCTTGCAAAGGACGGTCGGTTAACCCGCGATGAAATTGCTGGTAGAAGGGCGATCGCGCGTAAACATACTCGCGCAGGCGGCTCAACGCCTTTGCCTGGTACGCCTCTAATTGCTCGTGCGTCCAGCGATCGCGACGCTCTAGCTGCCAGCGCTTCAGCAGCATTCTTATCAAAATCTGGACGTTCATACTGTCCTCTTTTCCTCTCGCTCTTGCCGACTTTTAATGAAGGCTAAATAGTCGTTTCGGAAATAGCGCAGCGTACTCAAAACCGGATTGGGAGCCGACTGTCCCAAGCCACACAGACTGGTAGATTTAACCATGTCGCACAACTCTTCGAGTCGTTCTAGATCGGCAAGTGAGGCTCTACCTTCGCGAATCTTCGTCAGCAAGCGATATAACTGCACCGTACCGACGCGACAGGGAGTACACTTGCCGCAGGATTCCTCCATGCAAAACTCCATGAAGTAGCGGGCGACATCGACCATGTTGGTATCTTTATCCATTACGATCGCGCCGCCAGAACCCATGATCGAACCGAGTTGTACTAAAGATTCGTAATCGACGGGCGTATCGAACGCCTCAGCGGGAATGCATCCCCCAGATGGCCCCCCCGTCTGTACCGCCTTTGCTTCACCGCCATCGGGAACGCCGCCGCCCATTTCCTCGACAATCTGCCGCAGGGTAGTTCCCATCGGCACTTCAATCAAACCCGTATTGCGAACTTTGCCTGCTAGGGCAAAGACTTTCGTTCCTTTGCTCTTTTCCGTGCCGATGCTGGCAAACCAGTCAGCACCCTTGCGAATAATCCAGGGAACGTTTGCCAAGGTTTCAACGTTGTTAATCAGCGTCGGATATCCCCATAAACCGGATTCGGCAGGATAGGGCGGACGCGGGCGAGGGGTGCCGCGCTTGCCTTCAATCGATGCCATTAATGCCGTTTCTTCGCCGCAAACATAAGCTCCCGCCCCAATGCGCAGATCGATGCGAAAGTCGAAGGGAGAATCAAAAATTTGGCTGCCCAACAAGCCGAGGCGTTGCGCTTGGCGAATTGCCATCTGAAGGCGGCTAATGGCTAGGGGATATTCGGCTCGAATATAAATGTAGCCTTGGCTAGCGCCGATCGCATAAGCCGCGATCGCCATTCCTTCTAAGACGCGATGGGGATCGCTCTCCAAGACGCTGCGATCCATATAAGCACCGGGATCGCCTTCGTCGGCGTTGCAGATGACATACTTGCGATCGGCTTTTTCCTTGGCAACCGTCGCCCATTTTAATCCCGTGGGATACCCTGCGCCGCCGCGTCCTCGCAAACCGCTACGAGTAATTTCTTCTATGACCTCGTTGGGTTTCATCTCGTGCAAGACGTGGTAAAGTGCTTGATAGCCCGATGCCGCGATGTAGGCTTCAATCCGCTCTGGATCGATCTTGCCGCTATTTTCTAGCACGATCGGCAGTTGCCGCATAAAAAATGGATGCTTGAGATCGCCTTTTTGACAGGTTGCTTCTCCTCCATCAAGTGCAGCGATAATGGAAGGAGCATCGTCTGGGATAACTTTTTCGTAGAGCGTTCCTTCCGGATCGACCCCTACTAGCGCTCCCTGACAGCACAAACCCATACAGCCAACGCTGCATACTCGAACGCGATCGCTCAACTGGGCTTGGTCAACTGCTTTCTCAAGACTTTCTTTTACGGCGGCCGAGTTGGCCGACATACACCCCGCCGCCATGCAGCAACGAATCTGGACGGGTTTTTGAGAGGCGCGTTCGCGATCGGCAATTTCTAGTAGTTCGCTCAAATCCATATTCCAGCCATCTCCTTGCCGCGACTGGTTTAGTTCTATCTTGAAGTTAGACCAGAATGTTGAGGAACTTGTGAGGAAAGAATCGAACTATTGAGATGGGAAACGATCGAATAATTCAAAAACTTGTCGGCAAAAATGTTTGAGTTTTTCAGCTATATCGGCTGCTGGCTGATAATCGCCGACTAACTGCCAGTTGTCGATGGTTGAGAGTCGCCAAGCCTGTCCCTGATAATTAAACCCTACAGTTTCTATCCCGATCAATCTTTGGGAGTTATCTTCAGGATCTTGGTGAAAGCGAATCTGTACCAGAATGCTGCGACTTTGGAATCTCGGACTCCATCCAGGAAAATGAAAGCCAATATCGATAGAATGGGGATCTACCCACTCGCGAGTATCGGGATCGTTGCGCCAAGGTTTTAAATCGGCCCTGGCATCAGGAAATGCAGCCTTAAATAAATTGACGACTGCTGCAATTTTAGTGGTTATTTCTAATCCTTTCGCTTGCTCTGATGCATTCATGCCCGCCCTCCTACTATGAGTCACTCAGGATTGTTAAGGGACTTTATTATTTATTACAAGTTAAACCAAAATAATTTACTGTATCTCATGGCAGGATTTAAAGAGAATCGGCTTAAAACAAGTTGCGAGGAGTTTCTTCCTGGGTTGCTCAAAGTGCCAACAAGCACTAAGGTGACAGAAAATAAAATGAATTGATAAATAAGGATAACAAACCCCAGTGACAATAGTAGAAAATTCTCTTATAGTTGGTTCGCTCGTCTGGTTTTATCGAGAAGTTGTCCCAAATCGAGAAAGCGATAAGCCACCCGTCTTGTTACTACATGGTTTACCCGCTCAAAGCTATACCTGGCGCAAAGTCATGCCAGCTTTAGCCGAATATGGATTTAGAGCGATCGCGCCTGATTGGATTGGTTCTGGTTTTTCGGCTAAACCAGAAAAACGAGACTTTGCCTATACTCCAAATGCCTATCTAGAGGCACTCTCTGCTTTTATTCAATCTTTAGCCATTAACAAGTTTTCCCTCGTCGTTCAGGGATTTCTCGCTTCGGTTGGCTTGCAGTATGCTTTGCGCAATTCAGACGCGATCGATCGCTTAGTTATCATTAATACTCCTTTGTTCCCTACAGCTAAATTACCCTGGAAAATGCAACAGTGGGGACTGCCTCTGATTGGAGATATGTTAACTCAAGATCCCCTACTGGTCGATCGCACTTTGGAGGGAGGCAGCGGATTTGTCATCGCCGATCGGGATTTAGATATCTACCGCCAACCCTTTCTCAAAAGTTCTGCGGCAGGACGCGCTTTAGTGGTTACCATCAAAAACTTAAAACTTTCCGAAACCCTAGCAGAGGTGGAATCTGGCTTTTCTAGTTGGGAAAAACCCACCCTAATTATCTGGGGAATGGCAGATCCCTGGCTCTGTGTTGAAGATGCCCAAAAGTTAGCCAATTCTAAACCCAATGTAGAATTGACTAAGCTAGAGGAAGCCAAACACTATCCTCAAGAACATTGGTCAAAAGAAGTTGGGGGTGAAATTGCTAACTTTTTACGCCGTCAGGTGGTTTGACTATTCCGTTAACCCAGGCATAAATGAAATTGGAGTCTAACCTAGCTACCACGAGCCATCAAACCATGACAGTGTAGATTTTGTACAACAGAAACCATGTCTCGCTCTCGTCCCTATCAACCTTTGTTGCTCCGAATCCTTCACGGTTTCAATGCTTTAATTGCTGTTTTGGCAATTATTACCTCATTTTGGGTCTACAATACCTACGACGGTCGTTTGATTCGGATTGCGCTACCCAAAATTAACGACATTATCGGCATTCACGGCACATTTGGTTTAACTTTTCTGTTGATTATGCCTGCCTTGGCGATCTATAGTTTTCATTGGGGTCAAAAACGTTTAGTACAAGCCGACTCATTGGCAAAACTGACGCAGGTAGGTAAACCCATTTGGTGGTACACTCTTCATCGAATAGTCAATACCGTAATGTTAATTGCAGCTACCTTGGCTCTCATCACGGGAAGACAGATGAAGGAAGAATGGCTTCCTGCTGGAGAATTACATCATACTTGGTATCAACTACATCTGTTGGGATGGGTAATTCTAACCTGTTGTCTCTTCATTCACCTACTCATGTCAGTTAAGGTTGGCGGAATTGCGCTAATCGTATCGATGTTTGAGTGGCAGCATACGCCAGAAGATTCGCCTCGCCTATGGTGGCAAAAAGTCCGTTCTCTCTTGCATCGCGAGAAACCATAAAATCGATGAGGCAAAGGAATTTAATTCTTATAGGGGTAGAAATTTTGGTGATGGCAGGGATTGTTTTTGCCTTTGTTTCTCCTTTGTTTTCTCCTTCAGAAACAGAAGATGAAACATCATCTCGCATCCGCGCGATCGCTCTTAAAATAAATACAAAATCATTTATCCACTCTTGATAATTCCTCAACTGGATTTAAGATCGTGTCCGATGTTGATAGAACGGAAATATTAGCAACTAACGAGGCTTTTTATCAAGCTTTTGAGAAAAAAGATATTAAGGCAATGAGCCTAGTCTGGTGGCAAGGCGGCAGTCTGTGCATTCATCCTGGCGGCAACGTGTTAAAGGGTTGGGAAGAAGTCCGTCACTCTTGGGAGCAAATTTTTCGCCATACTGACTATCTAGAAATTGGTATCGAGTTAGTCAATATAGAAATAGGCTCTCAAATTGCTTATGTCGTTCTTATTGAAACCATACTGCAAGTTAGCCGGGGCAGATCTTTTCAAGCTCAATCGACAGCAACTAATATTTTTGAGAAAATGGCTCAAAAATGGTATTTAGTTCACCATCACGGCAGTCCAATTATGCGTTGAGTAGAGACGCGATCGCGCCTCTACGACTCCCATTATACGGCTAGGCTAGATCGTACAAGCTAAATTCCTCGCGAATAGCTGGCGTTAGAATTCGGTAGTCCAAAAAAGCTTTAAGTCGCAAAATTCGACTCTTAATCGAGATTTTTGGCGTTTGAGCTTGTCCGTAAAGAAGATTTTCTCCATGTTTGATATAAACCGCACCAGCAAAAGGAAGAGTATCGAGAATTTTTCCTCTTTTTTCTAAGGTATTTTTAATTTCTCTGTGACGATAATATTTATAGATATGCCAGGTTAATTCTTCTTCTGTAAACTGTTCGGGAAGATTGTATAAGTCAGTTTTAATAATGGTACTGGTACCGCAGTAGCGATCGAATCCCTTTCGCATAATTTTTATGTATTTACTGCCGTCTTTATACCAATAACCTCTTCTAATTAACCAGCCATTTTCTTGAAGGCGATCGCTGACAAATTCAGCTAAATGTTTACTAACGCAGTCATCTGCATCGACAATCATAACGTGAGACGCACCGAGTTGTCGAGCATAATTCAGCCCTCTTAAAACTTTGCGTTCTCTGTCAAAATCTTTAGACTCTAGATCGGATCGTGGTAGGGGAAAATCAACTTCAATGTAAGTAATGTGAGGATGGCTAAATTGAATCTGGGGTTTTTCGTTACAGACAACGATCGCTTGAAAATTTGATGAAGTCTGATTGCAAACCGAACGAATGCTTCTTTCAAATAACTTAGAAATTGCTTCCCACGAAGTCGATACTTTAGGACTTTTGAGAGGAATAATAAAAGCTAACATAGTTATCGCAATTTTATTTAGCTAATGTTCTAGAAATTTTTTGAGCTGCTTTTTGTAAAAAACGGTTCACTTTCGTCAGCGAACTAGGGGGGATTAATTTTGCTGGTCTTAGCTCTGGTTGTTTGAGAAAGCGATAGTATAAGAAGATATCTTTGTAACGAATATCTGCATCTTCTCCCCGACACAAACGAGCAAAATCGCTAGAAGAATAATTCATATAATGAATGCGATGAATGGGTTTTAATCCCTGTTCGTTATAGAGAACATTATCGATATTGACAAAAGGATCTTTATCGGCACAGTTCCCCGTTCTATCTTTGCCATCGGGAGAAAGAGTAAAATTGTAAAGCGGGCGATCGCAGCGAAAAGTTAAATAATTAAATAAAAAAACATCATCCCACCAACCGAGTCCATTAATCCATTCGACCTCTTTGTGTTCGATTAGTTTTTCTTTAAGTTCTAAAAGTTCTTGAGGCGAAAAAAAACCTGCTTTAGAAGCAAAAAAACTGGCATCGTGAATTTTAGGTCGAATATCTGCCTCTCGATAGGACGTTGAGGCTTCAATTAGGGGAATATTTAAAGCTGCTGCGGAAGTAGCTTTTTTATGTTCCCAGTCGTCAAAGACAAAATCATATTCTTGTAATTTTTTAAATACGCCATCTACTGGCTTCATTGCTAAATTATCGGCTTCGTAGAAAACAAATTCATCAAAATCGCCGTCAAAAGCCACAAATTTTCGCTGTAGATGGCTATTATACCATCTCGGACGGTTTATTTTGCTCTCTTTTGCTCTCGAATGTGCGTTCCAAACCTCACGAGCAAAATCTTCCCATCGTTGAATAGATTCTTGTTTTTCAAACAGGATAAGGTTGGGTCGATTTTTTATCTCTTGTTTGACTTTTTCGAGGCGATCGTCGTAAGGAATTATACAAATTGGCAGATCGGGACTGACATTGGCTTCAATACTATTAATCAGAGCCACCAGTTGATCGTACACGACATCATTTGCTAAGGTATAAATTCCCTTGGAAGGCATTGAAAAAACTCCTAACTTAGCTAAGCGATCGCAATTTGCGATTATAGACCGTAGTATAGTTTAATCGAGCGGGCTATATTTAAATATACATATCTAGAATTAATGCTATGCCCCAGATAGCTGCTATTATTTGTACCCACAATCGAGAGAATTACTTAGGAGCAGCCATTGATAGTTTACTCGCTCAAGAGTGCGACGATTTTGAAGTATTAGTAGTCGATAATGGCTCTACCGATCGCACCAAAGAGGTCGTAGAATCGCGCCTTTCCCATCCTCGACTGAAATACGTCTACGAACCCGTTCTCGGTTTGTCCGTCGCCCGCAATACAGGCGCAAGAGAAACGTCCGCACCGATTCTTGCCTACCTCGATGACGATGCCGAGGCGAGTTCCCAATGGCTGAGGGTACTAATAGAAGCCTACCATAGCCATGAAAAACTGGCGATCGCGGGCGGTAAAGTCACCTTAATTTGGTCTGGCGGCATCGCCCCTCCCAAGTGGATTTCTCCCGACATGGCAGCGGGACTGGGTGCCTACGATCTCGGCGATCGCGTCGTCTACATTGACAAACCTAGCTTAACTCCCAGAGGATTAAATTATTCCCTTCGACGTACCTTTCTCGAACAAATGGGCGGTTTTGATGCTAACTTGGGGCGAATAGGCAAAAAATTGCTATCCAACGAAGAATTGTATATGACAGAATTAGCCCTCCAACACGGTTGGCAAGTTGCCTATCTTCCCGATGCCCTCGTCGCGCACAACGTCGCGCCAGAACGCTTAAAACCGGGCTGGTTTTTGCAACGCAGTTGGTGGCAAGGCGTGAGCGAATGCTATCGAGAAGAAGTGGCGGGGCGCACGGGAATCGCTCAACTCGGACGCGGCGGAGAACGTTTGCTCCGTGGGCTGTACAAAGCTTTGAAGTATATTAATGACCCCGCCGTACGCTTTGACAATCTCGCCTATGCCTACGGACAAATCGGTTATCTCACCGAAGTTATTAAAGTGATGTTGATGTTAGGCGGGAAATCTAGTTCTTAGTTTTTTGTAGTAGATAGTGGTTAGTAGGAAGAAAATAACTGAAGAAAATAACTAACGACTAACCACTATCTACTCATGACCATCTTCTAATTACTAGCTAATAACTAATGACTAAAAAAGCATTAATTTGTGGTGTATCGGGACAAGATGGAGCTTATTTAGCACAGCTGCTCTTAAATAAAGGCTATATCGTCTGCGGAACCTCGCGAGATGCTCAAATGTCCTCTTTTAGAAATCTGGTGCGTCTGGGAATTCGCGAGCAAGTAAAATTAGAATCCATGTCGCTCAATGATTTTCGTAGCGTCTTGCAAGTGCTGATGAAAATTGAGCCAGACGAGGTATACAACCTAGCGGGGCAGAGTTCAGTCGGTCTTTCTTTCGAGCAACCCGTAGAAACCCTGGAAAGTATCGCCACGGGAACCTTAAATCTTCTGGAGGCAATTCGCTTTACAGGTGCGCCGATCAAGCTCTACAATGCGGGTTCTAGTGAATGCTTTGGGGATATCGGCGATCGCCCTGCCGATGAAACGACTCCCTTTCGTCCCAGAAGTCCCTATGCGGTAGCAAAAGCGGCTGCTTTTTGGGAAGTGGCAAACTACCGCGAAGCTTACGGAATCTTTGCCTGTTCCGGCATTCTGTTCAATCATGAATCTCCCTTGCGTCCCCAGCGATTTGTTACGCAAAAAATTATTGCCGCCGTCACTCGGATAGCCAAAGGAAGTAACGAACAACTTCATCTGGGCAATATTTCGATCGAACGCGATTGGGGATGGGCGCCGGAATACGTAGAAGCGATGCATTTAATGTTACAGCAAGACAAACCTGACGATTACGCGATCGCCACCGGAGAAAGTTACTCGCTAGAAGCATTCGTCGCTGAGGCGTTTGCTTGTGTTGGATTGGACTGGCGCGATCGCGTCATTACAGATTCTAGCTTATTGCGACCTACCGATTTAGCCATTAGTCGAGGCAACCCCACTAAAGCCAAAAAACACTTAGGTTGGCAAGCTCAATATAAAATGCCCGATGTCGTCCGCATGATGGTAGAAGCGAAAATGAACGATGATGATGTGAGGGAATGACGAGGGGATGGGGAGAGTGTGGGAGATGTGGGGGGGGGAGATGGGGAGAAACGAATAACCACTAACTACTAACTAATCCCCCATCCAAAATCCCCAATCCAAAATCGAACGACAGATGACCAATGACAAACAACAATGAACATTCTAACGATCTGCTCTACCTTCCCCTACCCGCCAACCCGAGGAGGAACGCAAGGAAGGACGTTTAATTTACTCAAGACGCTTACTCAAAACCATGCCGTTACGCTGATTACCCAACGATCGCAAGACGTAACGGAAGAAGAAATAGAGCGATTGCGTCAATATGTCAAGGATTTGGTTGTCTTTCCCCGTCCAACCGAGCTAAAAGAAGAAATACCTGCAAAAATACAGCGATTCAGTCAATTTTTGCTCGGAGGAACGCCGCCTAACGTTCTCTTTCTCTACCGCGAGGAAATCCAAAAATGGATCGATAAAGCAGTCGCAGCTGAAAAATTTGAGGTAATTACCTGCGAACACAGCGTCAATGAAATCTATATCCGTCCGGAGTGGAAAAAACAGGTGCGGACAATACTTAATATCCACAGTTCTGTCTACCGAACTTGTAAGAATCAACTCGAAACGGGAACGTCGGATAACGAATGGCGCGATCGCCTGTACTTGCCTTTACTACGCCGCTACGAACGGCAAACCCTACGCAAGTTTTCTCGCGTTGTTGTTACAACCGACGAAGACGAACAGCAGATGAAAGCCTTTGCACCAGAAGCAGAGATAATTTTAATTCCCAATGGAGTCGATTTAGAAACCTTTCCTTACCGAAAAGCCGATCCTGGCGGACATAATTTAGTTTTTGTCGGCGGATTGGATTATTTTGTCAATATTGATGCGGCTTGCTTTTTTAGTCTAGAAGTTTTGCCCGTCGTGCAACAAAAATACCCGGATGCGACTCTAACTTTAGTTGGTTCCAAACCTTCCCCAGAAGTACAAGCTTTAGCCAAACGTCCTGGAATTACAGTAACGGGTCGCGTTCCTTCTGTTGCTGAGTATTTACATAAAGCTACCGTGGCAGTTATTCCCTTGCGCACGGGGTTTGGTATGAAATTCAAAACCCTAGAATCGATGGCGGCAGGAGTGCCGGTGGTCGCTAGCGATCGCGGTTTGGAAGGCTTGGAAGTCGATCGCCCCAATGTCCCTTTACGTGCCTTGCGTGCCAACCGCGTCGAAGACTATGTAGAGGCGATCGGTCGTCTGTTTGAAGATGCTCGGTTGCGAGAAACTTTATCTCGTAACGGACGAGAATTAATCGAGCAAGAATACACTTGGGAACGACTGGGAAAGAGTTACGAGCAAGTCCTCACGAACTGATGACCCTCAACCTTTGACTGCACCTGCTGTCAATCCTTGAACGATTCGGCGTTGGAAAAGCAATACTAATACGACTAAAGGAAACGTTCCTAAAACAGTAGCAGCAGCGATCGCTCCATAGGGAATTTCAAAGACGGTAGTACTGCCCAATTGAGCCGTTGCCACTGGAATTGTTTTCATGCTTTCGCGAGTGATAAACGTTAGCGCAAAAATATATTCATTCCAAGCAAAAATAAACGTGAGAATTCCTGTAGTTATCAGTGCGGGAATTGTCATTGGCAGCACGATATTTAATAACATAGGAATTGTTTTATAACCATCTACCTTAGCTGCATCTTCTAAATCTTTTGGCAGTTGTTGAAAAAAACTTCGCATTACTAAAATAGTTAAAGGCAAATTAATTGCCGTGTAGGGAATAATCAAGGCTAAATAATTATTTCCTAAGCCGATCGCCCGAATAATTTCTAACAGTCCTAAGAACAGTAAAACGTAGGGGAAAAGCGTAACGATAAGAACGCTTGTTAGGATAATCTGTTCGCCTGGAAGCCTCAATCTTGCTAATGAATAAGCAGCAGGCGAGCCGATCGCCAAACATAAAAGAGTTGAAACAATTGAGACTAAAGCACTGTTTAAAATATAGAATAAAAACGGACGGCGACTAAATAATTCGCTATAATGTTTTAGGGTAATTCGAGTCGGAAAGTAGACATTAGGAACCGCTGAAATATCTTGATTGACTTTGATAGAAGTTAGCAATTGCCAGAGAATGGGGCTAAGACAAAAGATAACAACGATTGCAACACAAATCCAAAGAATCGGATTTTCAAACATATTCTCTAATTTTTTTATCTTCATTCTTCTGAACTCCTAACCAAACAATTCAGAATTTACAGCGCCAATAATGGCTGACTAATCGCTCCTCGTTCTGACTTTTACCAGCAAAAAAGCTGTAAGAGCTACAGCTGCTATTAGCAATAAAAATGTCACGACAACCAAAGCCGACCCATAACCAAAATCTAGATAGCGCATTACCGTTGCATAGATATAAATAGAAACGGTTTCTGTCGCACCTCCAGGACCGCCACCCGTCATCACCTGTACCAAATCGAAAATCCCGAAAGCTTGAGCAAAGCGAAATAACATCGCAATGAGAATTTGCGGCATAATTAAAGGTAAGGTAATCTGACGGAAACTTTGCCAAGAATTCGCCCCATCAATGGCATGAGCTTCATAGAGATCTTTGGAAATCGATTGCAATCCAGCTAGGAGAATAACGCTAATAAAAGGAGTCGTTTTCCAGACATCGGCAATAATCAGAGATACCATTGCTAAGGTCGGATCTCCTAACCAATTAATCCCTTCATTAATCAACCCCAAACGTTGCAAGAGATCGTTAACCACTCCATACTGGTCGTTGAAAATCCAAGCCCAAGCCAACCCCATGATAGCTGTCGGCAGTGCCCAAGGAAGAATGGCAATTGTGCGGACAATTCCTCGCCCTCTAAAAGACTGATTTAAAATAAGGGCAATTCCCATTCCTAAAATAAGTTCTAGGACAACGCTAAAAACGGTAAAAACGGCAGTATTTCCCATACTTTGCCAGAAGCGTCCATCCCCTACCATCCGCACGTAATTATCGAATCCTGCAAAAACTGGCTGTAGCTGCGTGCCTAGATTTTGAGTAAATAAACTTAACCAAAAAGCGCGTCCGATGGGATAAATAAAAACTAACGCCAGAATTAATAATGCTGGGATGACCATTAACCATCCCGTGTTTTTTTCCTGGCGTTCGATATTGCTTGTGCCCATTAGCAATTTTTGATGGTTAAGAATAGACCTGTTTTACTGTATAAAAATTTTAGTTAAAAAAAAGAGCAGAGCATAGAAAAAGACTCCAGAGCGTCTCTTCTACCCCCCGCCCTCGCTTAAGTTGATGGCTTTCTACTCGTCTTCTAAACTTATTTCCTCGTCGTCACTGGTTGACGAAGCAAAACTAACAGCTCCGATATCGAGTTTTTCGCGGACTTGCTGCTCGACTTTGTTGGCAATTTCCGGGTTTTCTTCCAAATATTTAACGGCATTATCCCGTCCTTGGGCGATATTTTCTCCGTTATAGCTGTACCAAGCTCCTTTGCGGTTGACGACGTTAGTTTGTTCGGCTAAATCGATCAAACAGCCAACTCTAGATATTCCTTTACCGAAGATAATGTCAAATTCTGCGATGCGGAAAGGAGGCGCGACTTTATTTTTGGCGACCTTGACTTTCACTCGGTTTCCGTATTCTCCTTCGTTGCCTTTTTTGAGGGTTTGAATGCGACGAATATCCAACCGAACGGAGGCATAAAACTTGAGTGCCGTTCCTCCCGTGGTCACTTCTGGGTTGCCATAGGTTACGCCAATTTTCTGGCGTAGCTGGTTGAGGAAAATAACCGTACAGCCGGATTTACTGATATTGCCAGCAATTTTCCGCAGGGCTTTACTCATCAGGCGAGCTTGCAAGCCTACCTGATTGTCGCCCATTTCTCCTTCGATTTCTGCTCTGGGCACTAGCGCCGCCACGGAGTCAACTACAATAATATCGACAACGGTCGATCGCACTAATTGATCGACAATTTCTAGAGCGACTTCTCCTGTATCCGGTTGGGAAATTAACAGATTCTGAATGTCCACGCCCAAAGCTTCTGAGTAGGTGGGATCGAGAGCGTGTTCTGCATCGACAAACGCGGCAACGCCGCCAGCTTTTTGCACTTCTGCGATCGCGTGGAGTGCCAAGGTTGTTTTCCCAGAACTTTCTGGTCCATAAATCTCAATGACGCGACCTTTTGGCAAACCGCCTCCCAAGGCTAGATCTAACGTGAGCGAGCCGCTAGAGATCGTCTCGACTCGCATCTGAGACGCATCTCCCAAGCGCATGATCGAACCTTTGCCAAAATTGCGTTCGATTTGATTGAGTACTAAGCTTAGTGCTTTTTCTTTATCGGGATTGTTAGTAATAGCAGCCATTAACGCCTCAAGAAGTCTTTATTCGCTTTTTCAATAGTACAAAAGTATCTATCTAGTTTAGCTTGTTTTCTGCTGGCACTTCACTCAATGTGTAGATTTATTATGAGTCGATCGCCTGCAATAGAAATTCATCATGCCAGCCAGAATTCCATTTTAGTCTGGCTAGGGAACAGTTACCAGTTATTTGATTTTAGATTTGGGATTTTGGATTGGGGATTAGTCAAAAGCCCTTAGTTAGTGGTTAGTGGTTAGTCGTTAATTGTCTCCCCACCCTCCCACTCTCCCAAACTCCCCGTCTCCCTACCTTCTGCCTTCTAGCCCGGAGCTTCTTCCTTCTTCAGCGAGCTATTTGCCAAATTTTGACAATTTTATCCTCGGCTCCGCTGTAGAGATATTTTCCGTCGGGACTGAAGGCAAGGGCTAAGACCCATCCCCGATGTCCTTTGAGAGTCGTCAATAGCTGACCCGTGGCGAGATCCCAGAGGGTAATCGTTCCCTCTTTATTGGCTGTAGCAACTGTTTGACCGTCTGGGGAAATTGCGATCGCATTCAAATCTAAGCGCGCTCCTCTCATAGAGAATAATTCCTCGCCGCTGTCAAATTGCCAGACTTTAACCAGATTCCTCACTGCCGCTACGATTTTCTGTCCGTCGGGCGTAATCGCTACATCGTAGATATAGCCGGGCTGTTGGGAGGACGTTTTCAGCAATTGCAGCGATCGCGCGTCCCAAAGCTTAATGGTACGATCCTCTCCAATAGAGCCAGTGACAAAGAATCGTCCGTCGGGACTGAAGGCAACGGTTGTTTCTGGACCGACATTTTCCCCCAGGGTTTTGAGCAACTCTTCTGATTCGAGGTTCCAAATTCGGATAGTGCGATCGCCGCCACTAACGCTAACCAGCATTTTGTTGTCGGGACTGAAGGCAAGTGTGCTTATCTTGCTAACATGACCTCGCAGAGTCGCCTTTTGAGTTCCATCCTTCACGCGAAAAACGGCTATTTCTTCGCCAGCGGCAGCAGCCATGCTTTGACCATCAGAACTAATCGCCAGAGAGTTAGGCGTAGCGGGGAAAGTTTTCGTGTAGATTTCTTTTAACTCGTTGAGAGCAATGGCAGCGATCTTTCCGTCCCCAGAAGCAACTAAAAGAGTTTGTCCGTCGGGACTGACAGCCAAAGAAGTAATTGCTCCAGCAAATTCTTTGATTTCTCTAACATTGACTGGCGATTTTTGCAACTGGGCAAGGAGAGAGGATTTTCCCTCTTGAGGCATTGCTTTAGAAGCCAAAAATGAGAAGCCGACTGCCGTCACCAGGCTAGTGCTAACTAGCAAAGCAATTAAAGCGTTTTTTGGCATCGATATCCTGTCGGTTGTTTGCGTCTATCTATTCATACCATCTTGGTTGACTGACAAATCTTTGTCCCCTCATCCCTAAATCCCTTCTTCCACAAGGAGCGAAGGGACTTCAGTCCAAAGTTTTAACTTGAGAGCCACTCTCCTGCTCTGGGAGAGGGGTTGGGGTGAGGGCGATTTGAGTTTTGTGCGGTCAACTAGCATCCCATCTCGTTAAGTTCGATCGCTGCTACAGCACGCGGAAGATAAAAGGATAACGAAAAGCTTTGTCGGGATCGCCGATGACTTTGACGATCGCAATAATCGGTAAAATCCAGGTGAGCAGGATAAATATAGGAACTAAAGGCAGCAGTAAGTAGCCGATCAAAATCGCAGTCAGGACGGCATAGATTGCTCCATAAAACCAAATATTTAAATGAAAGTTGAGGGCTTCTTTGGCATTTTCTCTAATAACTGAGTCGTCGGAAACAAACAGAATCGCGATCGGAATGCCAATAGACACGAGTAGGGCGCTAAAGAAAATCGAACCGTGGCATAGTGCTGACAGTAGCCTTCGTTTGCCCGAAAGTGAAGTATCGTTCATGAGATTAGCTCCGTTACTGGTAAATGAATTAAAATTGTCGCAAAAAGCGCAAATCGCTATTATAAAGGCGGCGAATATCGTCGATTTGGTGCAACACCATGGCAAACCGTTCTACGCCCAGACCCGCAGCAAATCCAGTATAGATCTCCGGATCGTACCCAACTGCTTTGAGGACGTTAGGATCGACCATGCCGCACCCCATCACTTCCAGCCATTTTCCTTGCCACTGTACGTCTACTTCCGCCGACGGCTCGGTGAAAGGGAAGTAGCTTGCCCGAAAACGCACGGGCAATTCCGCCCCAAACATCTGCCGGATGAATTCCTTAATTGTTCCTTTCAGGTCGTTGAAAGTCAACCCGCGATCGACTGCCAATAGTTCGACCTGATGGAAGACAGCCGAGTGAGTCGCATCTACCGTATCTCGACGGTAAACTCGACCGGGTGCGACGATACGAATCGGCGGTTCGTGGGTTTCCATGTAGCGAATTTGTACCGACGAGGTATGGGTACGCAGCAAATTGCCGTCGGGAAGATAAAATGTATCCTGCATGTCCCGCGCTGGGTGATCGGCTGGGGTGTTGAGCGCCTCGAAGTTGTAGTAATCTGTCTCGACATGGGGTCCGGTAGCGACCTTGTAACCCAAACCGACGAAAATATCTAAAACGCGATCGATAGTGCCGTTGAGAGGGTGAATTCGACCCAGAGGACGACCGACTCCAGGCATAGTGACATCAAGGGTTTCGGCTTCCAGCTGCGCCTGAATTTGGGCGGCTTGCAAGTCTTGGCGCTGGCGTTCTAATTGCTCTTGTAAACCTTCTTTGACCTCATTTGCCAGCGCGCCAATGCGCGGTCGGTCTTGCGGGCTTAATTTACCCATTTCCCGCAGGATTTGGGAGAGTTTCCCTTTTTTACCAAGGTAATCGATCCGCAGTTGTTCCAATTGAGCGAGGGTTGTCACCTGCGCGATCGCGATTTTTGCCTCCTGCTGGAGCAAGTGAAGTTCGCTTTCTATCTGGCTTATAGATGTGATGGTCATGCTGATAATAGGGTTGGCTATCGATCTAGCTGGCTAATCCCAGTTTACCTAATAGCGATCGCTCGTCAGTATTGGAAAATGGAAATACGGTAGAAATTGGAATTCAATTGCTCAACCAAATCGCCTATGACAAAACCTCTCAGACTTCTGATTAGTAACGACGATGGGATTTTTTCGCTTGGCGTGCGGACGCTGGCAAATACTTTGGCACAAGTGGGACACGATGTCACCGTTGTTTGTCCCGATCGCGAGCGATCGGCAACGGGTCACGGTTTAACGTTACACCATCCGATTCGAGCTGAAGTTATCGACTCGGTTTTTCATAGCGCCGTTATCGCTTGGTCTTGTTCGGGCACGCCTGCCGATTGCGTTAAATTCGCTCTTAATGCCGTTCTCAACACTCGCCCCGATTTTATCCTTTCTGGTATCAACCACGGTTCCAATCTAGGTACCGATATCCTCTACTCCGGGACGGTATCGGCGGCGATGGAAGGCACTATCGAGGGAATTCCCAGCATTGCTATCAGTTTAGCTTCTCCTACGTTTCGCGAGTTCCAACCCTCGGCTGATTTTGCGGTTACTTTGCTCGAACGCTTAACCCAACACCCCTTACCCCAGCCAACCTTGCTTAATGTTAACGTTCCCCCTGTCAAAGTTGAGGAAATTGCTGGGGTTGCGATCGCGCGTCAAGGGTTGCGCCGTTATATCGAAAATTTTGAAAAGCGATTAGATCCGCGCGGAAAAAGTTATTATTGGTTAGCTGGCGAAGTTATTGAAGAGTTGGAACAACCCGAACACTTTCATTTACCCTCTGACATTCCTACCGACGTACAAGCAATTCGGAAAAACTATATTACAATTACCCCTTTACAATATAATCTTACCGATGTTTTGGGAGTCGAACATTTATATACAATTGGTGGTTTTAACCTATAAATCCCAATTAATTGCCAAATAACGAATAAAATTTGTGATATTCTAAGCAAGCGTCGATTTTTCTAAGTTATATGTCTTCTTTCAGATTTAATCCAGAAAACGAACTCGATGACGAAGAAAAAGTGACCTTAACTGATGAAGAAGGTCGAACTTTAGAATGTTATGTTGAGAATTCTCTCGATCGAGAAGACACCACCTATGTACTTCTCATGCCCGTCGATACGCCTATTGTTATTCTTGCCTGGGATAAGGAGAAAGACGAAGAATTTTCAGACGCTATCCTCATAGAAGATAGCGAAGAAATCGAACAAGTTTTTGCCGATGCTAAAGCCGTCTTGGCAGAATTAGAGCTGACCCTTAAAAATACCGCCTATACCCTAACTGCTAGCGGAGAATTACCTCCATTAGAAGACGAAGAAGTGATTACTTTAGAGATTGAAGCGGAAGAGGAAGAATTGCAGTTTTTAGCAAGCTTCTATTCGCAGGATCAAAGGTATTCGATTTATACTCCTCTTTCTCCTCTGCTATTTTTAGCAAAATACGACGAAAAAGGCGAATTAGAAATGGTTTCTCCAGATGACCAACAAATGCAACCTATCTTAGAAGAATTATTATTTGAAGAAATAGAAGAGTAGAAAAAAAATCATTAATTTATAAGAAATCCGGATTAGATATCTCCCTATGAAATCAAATATAATTCGCAATTGCCAATTCACAATTCGCAATTTTAAAAAGATTTCTTGTATTTAATTGCGAACTGCGAATTGACAATTGTTGTGTTTTGGTTAAGAGAACTTACGATCGCTGCTTGGGTAAATATGCCATAGGATTTGCTGCACTTTGTCCGTTGGGATGGATTTCAAAATGTAGGTGCGGTCCGGTACTGTATCCTGTGCTACCCATCTCGGCAATCAGTTCGCCTTGTTCGACAAGTTGGCCCGTGCGTACCAAGATTCTGCTGTTGTGAGCGTACAAAGTTACGCTGCCGTCAGAATGTCTGAGCTTGACTAAATTCCCGAAACCGCCAGAATTCCAGCCAGCAGAGATCACTTCTCCCGATGCCGCTGCCATGATAGGAGTCCCGATAGGTGCGGCAATGTCAACTCCTTTGTGCATTCTGCCCCAGCGCCAGCCGTAGCCAGAAGTCAGTACGCCCTTGGCGGGCCAGATATAACCCGTAAACTTCGGGAGAGTATCGGGTAGATACTCGTCGGGAACAGAGAGGGGAGGAAGATCTGGTCCGACTGTCTCTCCCACGGGAACTCGGATCATCTGGTTGTATTGCTCTGCATCGGCAGGAGCAGAACCGACGATTTGCTCGCGATTCTGGGAATTCGAGGAAACAGGCTGAGGGCTGGGGATCCGAGACTGAGCCGCTTCTCGCTTCTGAACTGCCGTGCGATTGATACCTGGCTTGCGATCGCTCCGCCATCGGCGATTAGGCGTTTCTGAAGCAACGAGAGTAGGGCGTTCCTCCTCAGCCGTTTCCGTTTGTGCGGAGGTAGAAACGAAAGGCAAATCATCGGCATAATCTTGCTGGAGTCTCTCAATGTCAGCGAGCAGTTTTTTAGCATGGGGAGCAAGCGAGTCTGCTTTGGACGTTTCCAGCGAGACGGGAGCAAGGGAAGCCGTTATCGCTGGTAAGGAGGCATTGGGGCGCATGACAAGATGAGAAGGGGTTTTCTGCTCTCCCTCACCCTGGAGAATCGTTAACTGTTGAGAAACTTCGGTTAATTTTAATTGCGCTAGACTTTCTTGTAAGCGCTTTTGTGTTTCTTTCAATTTATCCAAAGAGCTGGCGAGCTGCTGTGGATCGACAAGCTCTAAAGAGCGAGAAGCGACTTTTTTAGCAGGTTCGCGTTTATTTGTAGATTTTTCTGGCTCTTGTCGCGAAGAGATTTTTAATTTCTGTCTGGCTAGAAGATTGGCTTGAGAAGAAATTTCATTGTTAGCGGCTATAATTTTTGCTGCGAGGCGATATTCTTCTGATAGCTGCCACAAAGATTTGCTCTTCGCTACCCGATGCTCGATCGCTAGCGGAGCTGGTTTGACGGTTGTTAAAGAAGACGAATTGCCCACTTCATCGGATTGAGATTGGATGGCGCTCGACGACGGGCTGGCAACCGTAGTTTCCGCAGTAAAGGAATCAGCTGCTACTGCCGCATCGTTTTGGTTGAGCAGTAATAGACTGGCAGCACCCATTGAAATGGCTAAACCGATGGTGGCAGCCGAAGAACGACGAACTTTGCGATCTCCCTCGCTAATTGGCATTACACCTATAGATGCTTTTGCCGACAGTTCGACCCCTACTTCAGAGGAGTATGCTAGGCATGAGGGAGTGGATTGAACTTTCTGGATCGGTGAGTCTTTCAAAAAAACCTCCTCATCTATAACAAGCGCTAAATTATGTTGTGAATTTGACCTTGGGAATTTATTAGGGTGACTTGTTAATTAAAAAAAAGTCAATTCAACTTAGCGCATTGGGATCTGATACTAAGTCGATATGCATGGGGATGTGTTATTTTATCTAAGAAAGATTAACTTGGTTTGACAATTTAGACAAGCCCATCTAAGCTGGTCTAGCAAACATAAATTTGCGACGCGAAATCAAAGTTGTTGCTGTACTTAGATGAATTTGTTTGGTTAGACGAATTAATTTTTATAAGGTTTCCGCCAGAAACGCTTATGTTCCCGGTTAAGTGTAGGTAATACTAAAGTTCTTTTTTTTTATAGAATTTTCTTATCAAAAATTCAAGATAAACTTTATATCTAAATCCGTATTTAAAAATTATCTAGCCGAGATAACCAAGCTGGCGACGAGCTTCAAATAACCCTACGGCGGCACTGACAGAGAGATTTAAACTGCGAACTTTTGGTTGTTCCATCGGGATATAAACCGTGGCATCGCAAGCTTCAAGAACTGCTGGCGGCAACCCTTCAGTTTCGCTACCAAATAGCAACCAATCGTCATCTTGAAATTGGTAGTGAATGTAGTTAAAACGACCGGAGACGCTAAAACCGATTAACCTTCCCCCAAGTTGCCGATGTACTGTCTCGAAGGCTTTTAGGTCGATATGATAATGCAAATTTACCCAGGGCCAATAATCTAAACCAGCTCGTTTGAGGTAGCGATCGCTTAGTTCAAATCCTAAAGGGCCGACCAAATGCAATTCCGTTCCCGTTGCGGCACAAGTTCGAGCAATGTTTCCTGTGTTGGGGGGGATTTGTGGAGAAACTAAAACGAGCCTCGGCATTTAACCCTATCTTAGTATAAGTTTTATTTATTTTAAACTGGCGCTAGACTATTTTATCTTTTACTCAAAATCGTTATGACTATGATATAGTTGTAACAGTTCGTAAAGATTAAATAACTCTAGAGATTATACAGTCAAGGAGAATCGAGACATGTCTGAAGGATGTTTGCGAGTTGGTCAACCAGCTCCCGATTTTACGGCGACTGCTGTTGTCGATCAAGAATTTAAAACCGTTAAATTATCTGACTATCGCGGCAAATATGTTGTCCTATTCTTCTATCCACTAGACTTCACCTTTGTTTGCCCGACCGAGATTGTCGCCTTTAGCGATCGCTACCAAGAGTTCGCCCAACTCAATACCGAAGTTTTGGGAGTTTCTGTAGATAGTGAATTCTCTCACTTAGCTTGGATTCAAACCGATCGCAAATCAGGTGGCGTTGGCGATATCGCCTATCCTCTCGTCTCCGACATCAAGAAAGAAATTAGCGCCGCTTACAACGTGCTAGATCCAGACGCTGGAGTCGCACTGCGCGGACTGTTCATTATCGACAAAGAAGGAATTATTCAACACGCAACCATCAACAACCTCTCCTTTGGTCGCAGCGTTGACGAAACCCTCCGTACCCTGAAAGCCATTCAGTACGTACAAACGCACCCTGATGAAGTTTGTCCCGCGGGTTGGCAAGAGGGAGACAAGACCATGATCCCCGACCCCGTGAAGTCGAAAGTCTACTTCTCTGCCGTATAAACTCAATTTTGAACGATTAGGAGTCAGAAAAATTTTAACTCTGGCTCCTTTCAAAGTTTTATGGTGAAGAGAAAGCGATCGCTCTACAATTCTGGCAAGAGTTCTAACAGCACTTGCTTGTAACACTCATAGGTTCGAGTATCGAAACAAACAAAAATGACCTGTTCGATACAGCTCGAATGCTGTAAAAACTGTTTTACTTCAGTTACGGCTATTCTCGTTGCACGCTCCAAAGGAAATCCATAAATCCCCGTGCTGATGGCTGGAAAAGCGATAGACTTAATGTCATTTTCTGCTGCTAATTCGAGACTGCGACGGTAACAACGCGCTAATAACTCATCTTCTCCTTGGTTTCCCCCTCTCCAAACGGGACCGACGGCGTGAATTACCCATTTAGCAAGGAGTCTATAGCCCTTGGTCATTTTGGCATCTCCCGTCGCGCACCCCCCCAGACGACGGCATTCTTCGAGTAATTGCCCTCCCGCCGCGCGATGAATAGCTCTATCAACGCCACCGCCACCGAGAAGCGAATTGTTGGCGGCATTGACAATAGCATCGACAGCTTGTTGAGTGATATCGCCTTGAATCGCTAGAATTTTTTTTGAACTGGTCATTAGTCATTTTGTCCTTAGTCTTTTGTTATTGGAGTCTTTTGTTATTGGTTATTTGTTAGGGGTTAATGGTTAATAGTTGATTGTCAAAAATTGCCACTAACTACTAACTACATCATCCCTTTAACTGATAAACTCTTTCCCACTGTTGCGGCGTAACTTTGAAATTGGTGCTGTTGGGAGCGCGAATTACCAGTAAATCTTTGAGGATGCGATCGTGTTTGATTTCGTTGCGACGCAAGGGTTGTCCGAGAAGTTTGCGGAGAATGCGAAGTTTGACGCGAGGTTTGTCTCTTTTAAGGCTGTCGGGATCGAGCCAAAAATGGGCATCGATAATCTCATCGAGTACTTGCGGGAAATCGATAATTTCTGCGATCGCGTAAATTCCGGCTTTCTCTCCAGCCATCCACATCAATACCCCATCTCCTATTGCCATCTCCTTGGCGTAACGAGTGACTAGCCACGGAATCTCATCTAACTCTCGGATAGCATCTAGAAAACGATAGTATTTGGGATTTGCTTGGAAAAGCCAATAAGCCATTTTTAACAGCGAGCGGTTATCAGCAACCAAAAAGCTGATAGCTGACAATTGATTGGGTCAACCGAGCCAAATTACTCCGCCTAAGATCAGGAGAATGAGAACTAAGGCAACCCAAATAAAATGATTATCCTTCGTATTGACCTGGCTGAGATCGATTGGTTCTATTGTAGACGAAGGAGCTTTTTTGGTCGTGCTGTTACCGCTACCGCTTAGAGAACGAGCGTTACTTTCCGAAGCCTTGCTCAAGTCAGGAATTTCGCTCATCCACTCGCGCGGTCTTTTCAACTGAGGCGCTTCGATAATATAGAGCAGACGCTTACTTTGTTTGCGAATTTCTGGGTGGGGGTGTTTGGTGAGTTGTCGGCACAGAGAGATTGCCTCTTGTAGCTGACTGGCTGCTTGATAAGCTGTGACCAACCAAATTTGCACCTCTCCTCCCAAACGCGATCCCAAAGCGACCAGTTGGCTTGCCTTTTCTAAGTGTTGTACGCTGAGCCGATATTGACCCCGTTCAAAGGTATATTTGCCCTTCTGATATTCGATTTGAAATTGTTCTTGTTTATCTGAAACCACATTAACTCTGAGTCTAATATTCAGGATAAAGCTTGATGGCAGGATTCAGATACGATCGCGAATCTCGCTATAATTTCACTAACAGACCGGGTTCTTTCTGAATTGGCACGATGTCGAGGGAATCGATTTGAGCGCAGTATTGTAAATCTTCATCGCACCCCAGACGCAACAGGCGTTGACCGTGACTGGCAAGACGAAACAGTTCTAGCAAGTTGTCTTTCCACTGGTGATAAAGTGCGATCGCCGCGATCGCTTCATCATTGCCAATCTCGACTCCTTCGCATTCCTGCGACATGAGAGATTGAGCGATCGCTCCCGCGCAAACAGTATCTTCTAAAGAATAGCCGCCTTCCCATCCAGAACCGAGCAACCAAACTGTTTCTGGCTGTTTTTCCAGTAAATAGCGGACGATTGCATGACGATTGATAATCGTTCCAGCAGTAACGAGTGGAGATTGCTCGACTCGTTGCAAGGCGCGAGTACCATTTGTCGTGCTGATAAACAGCCGCTTTCCTCGCACTCGCTCTGGCGTATAGTCGAGGGGAGAATTGCCCAAATCGCAGCCTTCTACCTTAGCGCCGCCTCTTTCTCCAGCGCGGAGTCGTTTTTCTGGAGACCAAGCTTCGCTCGCTTGCATTAGGCGATCGAGATCGCTAAAAGCTTGTACGGCTTCTGCTCCGGCATTTAAAGCAGTTGCGATCGTGGTAGTGGCTCGCAAAACGTCGATTACGACGGCACAATCGGGAAAGCCGTCCGGTGAAGTCAGTTCGGGAGTATGATAGACAAATATCTTCACTTAGAGAGTAATGAATAGATAAATGGATATGCTGTCGCGATCTTATCATGACTAATAAATTATAAAGTGCAAAATGCGGTAAACAAAAAACCATAACTCTCGTCTAATTAACGGAACTTTCCATCTAACTTAAATAAACGTCAGTATTATCGTCAGACCCTATGAGACTCTCACTTGCTTTTACTAAAATATTGGCAGTTTTAGCCACAGCAACCTTGGCTAGCGTCGCGATCGACAATCCCGTTAAAGCAGCGGTTACTTTCGACGAACAAGAAATCGATCAAAATCGAATTATTGCTATAGCCAGACCTTATGGCACGAATAAATACGATCTCCTAGTCATCGAACAGATCCCAGGGAAAAAAACCTGTTGGAGTGAAAGTGGCTCCAGACCGACAATTGTAGAGCCATTGTTGCTTAAGTTTGACTTTACCGGACATTGCAACCGCAGCACCGATAGCAACGGCTACTCAATTCGCGTTGACGGTCGAGATTTTGGCTTAGATTATCTGCTCAGAATCGTGGAGCGCAACGGAGAACTCTTTCTAGTGGGAACTTCGCGAACCAATCCCAGTCAGCGAGATATTGTTATCGGTAGAACCTATGGACTGCAACGGGGTTTTCTCAAAATCCACCTCAATGCAGGTTGGCGATTCAGCAAACGCGCCTATCAGGG
This sequence comes from Hydrococcus rivularis NIES-593, assembly GCF_001904635.1. Lineage (GTDB taxonomy): Bacteria > Cyanobacteriota > Cyanobacteriia > Cyanobacteriales > Microcystaceae > Hydrococcus > Hydrococcus rivularis. The sequence continues at coordinate 108,363 of NZ_MRCB01000007.1, read as the reverse complement.
CAAAGTACTCGGTCACGTCTATTTTAGCGGCGATCGCACTGCCATGAATTCTCCCGCTAGTTCCGCGACCGCTACGGCTACTCTCCCCCCCGCAGAAAATCGAACAGTTTCGCGATCTCAGCCCAATGCTATCAACCGCGATCGCACTAATCAGAATCCTCCTAGTCGTTCTAGCATAGACAATAACCGTTCTTTACCCGTTCCACCTAGTACGATAAGTCGCGATCGCACTAATCAGAATCCTCCTAGTCGTTCTAGCATAGACAATAACCGTTCTTTACCCGTTCCACCTACTGCCATCAACCGCGATCGCACCGACACGAATGCGCCTGCTACCAACACGGGTAAAGAAATCCGATTTACAGCCGGAAATTCCATCCCTCCTTCTTCTCCATCTTCTCGTTCTTCCTCTTCTCTCCCCCCGCCTCCTTCTATTCCTTCGGGACGGACGCCAAATCCTTCCGCAGCCAACGCTGCTTCTCCGTCCTCCGAAGAGTCTTCGCCCCTTCCAGTTCCCCCACAGATAAATAGCTCTCAAGTCGTGCCGCAACCGACTGCCAATGCGAGAGCCAATTCAGAAAAAACCCTTTCCGACGCGATCGCAGTTACTCCGCGCCCCCTTCCTGGGGCGAGTAACGCCAATGTTGCTGCCAGATCCGAGGTTCCGAGTTCTAGCAACTATCGGGTGCTAGTGGAGGCATCCGAAAGCAGCCAACAAAAGCAACTGCGATCGCTTTATCCCGATGCTTTTCGGACTGTTTATCAGGGACGAGCTATGTGGCAAGTAGGCGTTTTTAAAACCTGGGACAGTGCCGATAGAGTATTGCAAAGCGTGAAAAATGTAGGGCTAGATGGATTAATTCTAGATTGAAAAATGGTATGAGGCAGCGATAAACATCGCTGACTAGCTTCGCGCTTGTCTCAGGACTTGCCTCCGCAGGTGGCGGCAACTCCTCGTCGGATTGCAAAAATGTCACCGCGTTTCATCGGCTAAACCATATACCACAGAGAACGTTTTATAATAACCTCTATATTGGTTATTCTGCCCTTATCGTGACTACTACTCCTATCTCTTCATCCCAAGCAAATATCGAAATTCAATATCCAGATCCATTTGGACGGTTCGGTTGCTATGGCGGTAAATACGTTCCCGAAACTTTAATGCCTGCCCTGAGCGAACTAGAAACTGCTTACGCTCGCTACAAAGATGACCCCGATTTTCAGCAGGAACTGCAACAACTCCTGCGAGATTATGTAGGAAGGCCCAGCCCTTTGTATTTCGCCGAACGCCTTACTGCCCATTATGCTAAACCCGATGGCAGTGGAGCGCAAATTTATCTCAAACGAGAAGATTTAAACCATACGGGCGCTCATAAAATCAATAATGCCCTCGCTCAAGTCTTACTAGCCAAACGCATGGGCAAAAAGCGTATCATTGCCGAAACGGGTGCGGGTCAACATGGAGTTGCTACAGCTACGGTGTGCGCCCGTTTTGGTCTTGAATGCATCATCTACATGGGCGTTCGCGACATGGAGAGACAGAAATTAAATGTCTTTCGGATGAACTTGCTAGGGGCAAAAGTGGCACCAGTCGAAGCGGGAACCGGAACCCTCAAAGATGCGACTTCTGAAGCGATCAGAGACTGGGTGACCAATGTAGAAACCACTCATTACATCCTCGGTTCTGTCGCCGGACCGCATCCCTATCCGATGATGGTGCGGGATTTCCACGCTGTCATCGGTCAAGAAACTCGCATCCAAGCACAAGAGAAATGGGGCGGTTTGCCAGATATTCTGATTGCTTGCGTGGGTGGCGGTTCCAATGCAATGGGATTGTTTTATGAATTTATTAAGGAACCTTCAGTGCGATTGATTGGTGTGGAAGCAGCAGGAGAAGGTATCGCGTCGGGAAAACATGCAGCAACCTTAACTCACGGTCGTCCTGGAGTTTTGCACGGGGCGATGAGTTATCTGTTGCAGGATAATGAAGGTCAGGTCTTAGAAGCGCATTCTATCAGCGCGGGATTGGATTATCCCGGAGTCGGACCCGAACATAGTTATCTAAAAGATAGCGATCGCGCTGAATATTACAGCGTCACTGACGAAGAAGCAATAGAGGCATTCCAGCGAGTATCTCAGTTAGAAGGAATTATTCCTGCCCTAGAAACTGCTCATGCTTTTGCCTATTTAGAAACACTCTGTCCGCAACTCGAAGGCAGTCCTCGAATTGTTATTAACTGTTCGGGACGAGGGGACAAGGACGTACAAACCGTGGCGAAGTATCTCAGCAATTCTGTGGATATTTAGCCGATTTCATGACCCCATTTTTGGCATTTTGTGAGAAATGCGGATAGAAACTCAGCGTCAATCTTTATTTGAGCAATTAAGGGATATCGCTGTTTATGCAGCTTAACTTAATTGGATAAAGTCGAGCTAAGGAAAAACCGTATAGAACCCCAGGCTTTTGACGAGAAGTTATCTTGACCAAACTTAGGTTTTGGAGTCAAAAATTAACCTTTTGCAGCCAAGGGCGTAAGTTTCTGTACGATTGCTACTCAAAACCCACTTCCATCAGAGCAATTAATAAAAGGTTATTTTTGACGCGATCGCACATACCCTAACAATTTTCCCGCACCAACGATCGTCAAACCTATTACAATGCTTGGCTCTGGTACTGACTTGGGATTGCCTCTGTGTCCCTCTTCGAGCAAGGTTTCCAGAATAGGAATAGCAGGATTAACGTCGTTTGGTGGCTGGCTGTTTTGCAAGCTTACAACCGTTATATCTCGTTCGGGAAAATAAAACATAAAAGCATTATGTCCTGGTGCATCGCCACCGTGCCCAAATCCTCTTCCCAAACCAGGAATAAGAGGATCGAAATCAACACTATATAGCCCTAATCCATAATCAATGCCATCATCTCCAGTGCTGTTGAAAGTTAGCATTTGGTTGAGGCTATCTTGGGAGAGCAATTCGCCGCCAAACAGTGCCTTAGAAAACTGACTTAGGTCTTGAGTGTTCGATACCATTGCACCAGCCGCCCATGCCCACGACAGATTAACGGCAGAGACATCATCAAGGCTACCATTACCATCGATATCTCTGTAACCGTTGACGAATCCACCAGGAATCTTTTCTTCTTGGGCAAAAAAAGTATTATTTAGCCCTAATGGTGCGATAATGCGATCGCGAATTTCCTCAGCCAGATTCGAGCCTGTGGCTTTTTCGATAACCATTCCCGCTAAGATAAAACCCGTATTAGGGTAAACCCAGCTTGAGGAGCGCGGCTTATCATAAGCGTATTGCACTATCTCTTCTGGCTGCCAATCTCTCAACGGATTGTTGAGGATTTCTTGGTTAATTGGACTGTCATCGTCTAGGAAATTGTAAATGCCGCTAGTTCCATTCAGAATTTGTCGAATTGTCACGTTTTCGCCATCAGAAAGATTAGCAGCAATTTCAGGCAACCATTGACTTAAGGAATCGTCGAGACTGAGTTTTCCTTCTTGAGCCAATTTTAGTAATGCGATCGCAGTGAAGGTTTTAGTAATGCTGCCAATAGGAAAGCGATCGCCTGGAGTAACAGGAGTTCGAGTTGCTAGATTCGAGACACCGCTTGTACCGAACCAGGTTCCTTGAGGAGTGATGATTCCGACGGTTGTACCAGGGGGGATTTTATCGGTGACAGCTTGGTCGAGCGTTATCTGGAATTGACGAGCGAGGTTATCCGATCCAGGGTCGGCGGATAAAATATTAGAAGTGTCAGTTAAATTTGCTGCCGAAACATTTTTAGGCAGACTCAGACTTATTGCTACAGCAGCAGCGATTGTGGCAGTGGTTTGATAAACAAGTTTAAAATTAACTTTGCCTTTACTTTCTTGGTTTAATTTCATAAACACCTCTTTTTTGGGAAATGTTGAGTTAGGAAAGCAATCGCACTTCTCGTACAGTAATCGATCGCATTGGCACAATAAATAGCATCAAGTCATGTCAAATTCATGACTTTAGTCATATCGCTCTAGAAAGAATTTGTCGTAAGATACTTATCTAAAAACTCGATCTCATAGAGAATAATGAATGAGCGCGTTATCGTTTCTTCATCTATCCCTCGAACCTTGCGTCGGGTAGAATGGATGATTTTAGCCGTATATTTTTTACTAATTCCTTGTCTTCTGTTTCTAAATCGTCATGTTGCTTATCCTAAACCGCTAATTCCGTGTTGGTTGGTCTTTTTTTTACTTGCTGGTTGTACTTGGTTGAGTTTCTTCTTTCCTATCAACCGTCCGCTTTGGCAAAGACGATTTTATATTTACTTGGAAATACTTTTATTAACTCCAGCTATTTTGATGGGTTGGGGTCTTCAGTTGTTGCTCTATCTTGTTTTTGCTAAAAGTTGTTTTTTATTGAAGCAAAAGGATGTTATATTAACTGTTATTATTACTGGCATTGTTTGGCATTTTTTTGAGATTTATGACTCTCTTTATAGGGCCCCTCAAACAATAGAGTTTTTACGTTTAAAAGCTACTCAGATTTACGAACCCCAATTAATTATTTCTGGCATTATTATTAATAATGGGGGGATTTATTTGGCAGCAAGTATTTTTGTGATTTTGTTTAGCTATGTCTCGCTTGCAGAACAAAAAAGCCGACAGCAAGCAGAAGCTTTGATGAAAGAAATGGAAACTTTAGCAGCTAAACTAGAAAGAACTCGCATTGCTCGCGACATTCACGATTCTCTCGGACATACGCTTACTGCCCTCAACGTTCAATTAGAATTAGCTCAGAGATTACATTCTCAAGATCCAAGTCGCGTAACTCAAGTGCTTGCTACTGCTAAAAATATTGCCGATCAAGCCTTTCAAGAAGCGCGTCGAGCCGTATATACCATCAGGGAAAAAGATTTTGAACTTAAAGACGCGATCGCAAGTCTAATCAAGCCGTTTCAACAAAATCAATTTATGAAAATAAAAATTAATTGGAATTTACCTCAACTTTCCCTGCAAACTAGCCATCAACTTTACTGTATCGTGCAAGAAGGATTAACGAATATTCAAAGACATAGTAGAGCTTCTAATATCGAGCTTTGCGCTCAACTCACACCAACAGAGATCGTTTTAAAAATTATAGACGATGGGATTGGTTTCGATTTTAAAACCGTGACTTCTGGGTATGGGTTGCGAGGAATGCAAGAGAGAGTTCAAATGCTCGAAGGAGAAATTCAGATTGCTAGTACTCCCGGTTTTGGAACCCAAATCCAAGTGAAAATTCCTTATCAAGAGTAATTCTAGTTGGCTATCCAAAGACATAATGCACGAGTTCGAGACATTGAGATGAATGACTTTTGTCATGGTTTACTTGTTCGGCGATCGCATTAAGATTGAAGACAAGCTAGGTCAAAAAATTCCACTATGATTCGACTTTTGCTAGCAGACGACCAACCTTTATTTCGCCAGGGTTTAGCATCTCTGCTGTCGCTAGAAGAAGATTTAGAGATAGTAGGCGAGGCAAATGACGGAAATGAAGCGATCGCGCTTTGTGAGCAACTACAACCCGACGTAATTCTTATGGACGTGCGGATGCCGATTTGCGATGGGGTACAAGCGACTCGCGATATTCATCAACGCTTCCCTTGGATGAGAATTTTAGTGCTGACGACGTTTGACGAGGATGAATACGTACTGCATTCTTTGCAAGCAGGCGCTTTAGGGTATTTGCTTAAAACTACGCCGTCTCCTGAAGTAGCAACAGCGATTCGCAACCTACATCGAGGATACAGTCAACTCGGCCCGACAATCGCCCCGAAAGTATTTGCCCAGTTAAATCCGATTCCTTCAACGCAGAAAATTTCACCTCAAAATCATTTTAGCGATCGCGAACTCGAAATCTTAACGCTACTCGCTCAAGGAAAAAATAATCAGGAAATAGCCTCTTTACTTCACCTAACCGAAGGAACGGTGAAAAATCATTTAACTAATATTTTCTGTCAATTGGGGGTACGCGATCGCACTCAGGCAGCGCTTTGGGCGCAAAACAATCTCCTTTCTCTTCTCCCAAAAAATATTGTTAAAACCCAATTCATCGACAAATTAATTTAATTAATTCGAGCGGAGCGTACCAGTTATTATAAAATGAAAAGAAATATCCTTATTTTTAAGGAAACGTTTGTTATCTCTGCAAAATAACGTTTCCAAAGCGGCGAGAAAATACCGCACTAATCTAAAGTTTGATTTTCAAAGCCATGAGCGATCGCATCATGCTAATCGATGCCTTCACCCGTTATTTTAATGAAGGCGAAGCATTTTCGACGATTATAGAGGCTAGGATTTATGCTGAGTCTATTTTGGGCGAAAAAGTCAATTCGGGGACATTTCTCGCCAAGCAAATTGAAGAATCTCTTGAAGCAGGCTTAGTTCGAGCGGCGCGTACCATCGTCGATGACTCTCAATCTCCAAAACAAGCATACGCCCGACTGGTCGATCTCTATCAACGCCAACCCACGCTAGGCACTCGCTCCTCGACTAGCGTCCTGCAACAAGCCTATAGCACTCCCATTCCCATTGCCTATTTAGCCGCAATGTTGGCGGAGATTACGCCCCAAAAAACCGTCTACGAACCAACCGCAGGACATGGAGCGCTGCTAATTGCTTCCAATCCCGCTCGTGCAACGGTTAACGAATTAAATCGGGATAGAGCCTCAGACCTGCGATCGCAGGGCTATACCGTCACCGAACAAGATGCTTCGGTTTATCTGCCAGACAGCCAGCACGATGTCGTCATCATGAATCCGCCTTTCGGTGCGATTGGCAATCGACGATTTAACGCCGGACAGTATAGCACGACGCAAATCGACCGCGCGATCGCGCTCCATGCTCTAAAAGCCATGAAATCCGACGGTCGGGCAGTGCTGATTCTAGGAAGCAAGCTGGGCAGCGACGAAGGGCAGCGCTCCAACCGTTACAACACCAAAGAGACGAGAGCTTTTTACTATAGCCTCTACGAGCAATATAACGTTATCGAGCATATTTCTATTTGGGGCAATCTTTATCGCAAGCAAGGAGCAGGATTCCCAATCGATCTAGTTGGGGGCTGTCCTGGAGCGAGCCATTGCCGATGGAAGCTTGGAGACACAAATGGGGCAAAGCCCTAGCAGACAACGAAATCGTCAAGACCAAACTATCTCTTCAAGGGGTCAGCTTTCCCGTCGCGGTGAAGACCGACAGGGAGCAAGTGCAATGACTGCTGGGGCTGTTCGAGGAGATAGAAGGGGAAGTACAACCCCATCTCGAAGAATGGCTCGACGAACTCATTTATACACCGAGGGAGGATTAGAAATGACAGAAACGGCGAAACAAGTTCCCTATATTCCTAAAAGTTAAGCGCGATCGGTTAACACGCTCGTTCCCGTCAATATGCAGGCGACGACAGCAAACGCGCTTGCTAAATTGGAGCGTCGGGTTGGTTCTTTAGATGAATACGTCTGCGATCGCTTGGGATACGGTACGCCACAAGAGTTACACAAATATTTTAGCGCCGAACAAGTCGATGCTTGCGCCCTGGCGATCGCCAATTTAGAAAAACGTTCTGGCTTTATTATTGGCGACCAAACTGGAATTGGCAAAGGTCGCGTCGTTGCCGCGACAATCCGCTACGCCAAACTAACGGGGCGCGTTCCTATCTTTGTCACCAAAGATACGCCTCTCTACGGAGACATGATTCGCGACTTGCGGGACATCAATCTGCGTCGGTTTCGCCCCTTCGTGACGAATTCAACCCTCAGCCTTCCCTTGCCCGATGGCAGAGTCCTGCAAACGTCGCCCCAGTTTCACTAACGAGAAATGGCAGACTTGCAGCGATCGCGAAATTTAGGAGACTACGATGCGATTTTTACCACCTACAGCCAACTTCAGACCGTGCAGGGCAAAGAAACCCAAAGACACGAGTTTTTGAGGGCTTTTGCGCCAAATGCCTTACTCATCCTCGACGAATCCCACGAAGCCGGAGGTTCGATTAGCGTCGATGACGATGGACGAGCCAATAATACCTCAGCCCGCGCCTTATTTGTCAGAGAATTAGTCGAACTAGCCGATGGGGTCTTTTGTTCCAGCGCCACCTATGCCAAGCGTCCTGACGTAATGGATCTCCATGCCAAGACGGATATGCGCCTAGCCGTTAGAAACCTCTCCAGCTTGACCTGGATGGTGCAGAAAGGTGGAATTCCCATGCAGCAGGCTTTGGCAACCATGCTAACCGACGCGGGTCAGTATCTTCGTCGGGAGCGATACAATACAGAGGCTTATAGTTTTTTTAGAAAAGCGCTTGGAATTGATTGGCACTGGATTTTGCTAATCAGTTCCGAGTTTATGTTTACGCTGAGCGATCTCTACGAAGAGCATCTAGATTTTCTCGATTTGGAAACAGAATGCGCCGTCATAGATTTAGCTCATTAGCTTATAATCTATGACTTCGTCGGGACAAGGAAAAGCAGCCGAACGATGGGTAAAGGAATTTGCCACCGCCAGTGGCATTTTAGCCAAAATCGATCGTCCTTTGGAGCAAGTCGTCGCTAAAACTCCCCTCCAGCGTCAGGTAGCCGTTGCCGAAAAAGCTATTCAAGATGGATTTGGCGACCGATTAGATCGAATTCTGGCTTGCGATCCTCATACAAAAAAAATTGCACAACAGCAAGGAGAAGAAAAAGTTCGCTATCATATCGGCATTATCGTTCGAGCAGTGAGTTTAAAAAATAAACCCCTCGAACAACCTCGGGAATCTTTGAAGTCTCTATTTATTAGAGAAATTAGTTGAAAGTATCTAACTTGATGAAGAATCAGAATTTAGCTTTAGCTCTAGCTAACAGCGGGTTTTATGAATTTAAGCGACAAGTAGCTTATAAAGCTAATTGGTACGGCACGATTCATACTATTGTTAATACTTTTTATCCCAGTAACAAGACTTGAGGCGATCGCGGGCGTTAGAAAAACTCCTTCTTTTTAATTGTTCTAATCGGGCAAAAAATTTGGTTTGCTCTCTAATCGTAGAAATCCAGCTATTGGAGCGTTTATCGGGCTGATACTTCCATTTAAGTAAATGCGTCAGCAAAAGAGTCAAACGATTGTATAGCTCTCGTTTCTCGCTCCTTGCCATGCTTTCTATTTCTTCAATTAAGTTGTCTAAATCTAATTGTTCAAACTTCTTCTGCCGTAAGAGTTGAGCCGTGGTTTCTAGCCACATCAAAAAATCTCGATCGTACAAAGATTTAGCGGTTTCATCTGTTGTCTGAGGATGAGTCATCTTTCTCTCCTTTTTCGCTCAAAGCACAACATTGTTGTAGAGAAACGGATCGACTTCTTTTGTCTCTAAAATGCTTCTGGACAACGCTAGCAAATAGACTTTTCAATCAGATGCTTACACCTTAGTCTAGAATGGAAGAATATAAGCAAAGCGATCGCATATCAAATTTTAGTCAATTAGATAGTCAAGCTCGTCGTCGTATATTTCATGGAGCATTTCACAAGCAATGTTCAGTGCGTCGGCTTGACGATCCCAATTAGCTGCCGCTTGGTCTTGCTGTAAGATTTTCGCTAATTCTGCTTGCAGATCGGTATAACCGTAGAGCGTCTCGACGATATCTTCTAGGCTATAGCGTTCCAGCAATTTTAAGAGAGCGGTTTCTAGATTTTTGTCGGCATTGAATGTAGGTAACATCTTTATTTATTCCACAACAGCGAACTTAACATTTTCTATCGTCCGGGTTTTTCTAAAGCTCGCCTGTGAGATAAATAATCGCAGCGCGTGATACTATCCACTCCGAAGTTTGATGTAGCCAACAAAGTCTTGTGAGCGCGATCGCTGTTTTAGAATTTTGATAATAACAAAATTTATCGATTTTTCCTTAAGTAATTCTTAGCTTATGGTCAATTTTAGATAAGTTTCTTAATAAACCGTTACAAAGTGACTATGTCAAAATAAAAACAATATAAAAAAGCGTAAAGGAGAAGGTTGATGGTCGCAACGCCCGTAAAAGCTGAAAAGCGGCTGACGATGCAAACCGCCGAGATTGCGGCAGATACCACAGCCATTCGTTCCCTGGATTGGGATCGCGATCGCTTCGATATCGAATTCGGTTTACAAAACGGTACGACATACAACTCCTATATTATTCGCGGCGAAAAGACCGCCTTAGTCGATACCTCCCACGAAAAATTCCGCCAGCTTTATCTAGACGTACTGAGAGGATTAATCGATCCTAAAGAGATTGATTACCTAGTTATCAGCCACACCGAACCCGATCATAGTGGCTTAGTCAAAGATATCTTGCAACTCGCCCCTCAAGTGACGGTTGTCGGATCGAAAGTGGCCATTCAATTTCTAGAAGATTTCGTTCATCAGCCTTTCCAACGGCAATTGGTAAAAAGCGGCGACACCCTCGACTTAGGAAAAGGTCACGTCCTCGAATTTGTCAGCGCGCCCAACCTGCACTGGCCCGATACCATTTTGACCTACGATCGCGCCACGCAGTTATTATTTACCTGCGATGTCTTTGGAATGCACTATTGTTCCGACAGTCTCTTCGATGAGGACTTAAAAGCAATAGAACCGGATTATCGTTTTTATTATGAATGTCTAATGGCTCCCAATGCCAGATCCGTCCTATCTGCCCTAAAACGGATGGAGTCTTTAGCAGGAGTTACAATGGTAGCCAACGGTCACGGCCCTCTATTGCGCTATAACGTAGACGAGTTAATCAGACGCTATCGCACCTGGAGTGAAGGGCAAAGTAAAGCCGAGAAGACAGTCGCCGTCTTTTATGTCTCCGACTATGGCTATAGCGATCGCATTTCGCAAGCGATTGCCAGGGGGATTACTAAGACGGGTGTCGCCGTAGAAATGGTGGATTTAAAATCTGCCGACCCCCAAGACGTACAAGAATTGGTCGGTCGTTGTGCTGGCATCGTTATCGGCATGCCACCTCTTTCAGGCAGCCATCTAAAAGAAACCGCGACGAGTATCGGCACAATTTTAGCAGCTGCCAAACCCAAGCAATTCATCGGCATGTTTGAATCCTACGGCGGCGATGACGAACCCATCGACCCGCTTTTAACCAAGTTTCGAGAGGCTGGTTTGACAAAAGCCTTTCCCTCAATTCGGATCAAAGATACGCCTAGCGAAGCTATCTATCAATTGTGCGAAGAATCGGGAACCGACTTAGGGCAGGCGCTATCGATCGATCGCAAAGTCAAGCAACTCAAAGCGATCGATAATGAATTAGAGAAAGCAATTGGACGCATTAGCGGCGGACTGTATATCATCACCGCTAAAAAAGGCAACCTTTCCGGGGCGATGTTGGCTTCTTGGGTAGCACAAGCGAGTTTTGAACCCCCAGGATTTACGGTTGCGGTGGCGAAAGATCGCGCGATCGAGTCATTAATGCAAGTTGGGGACAAATTTGTCTTGAACATCCTCGAAGAAGGCAATTACCAAGCGTTGATGAAGCATTTCCTAAAGCGATTTCCGCCAGGCGCCGATCGCTTTGCTGGAGTTAAAACCCAATCTGCTGCCAATGGTTCTCCCATTCTAACCAATGCTTTAGCTTATCTAGAATGTGAAGTCATCAGTCGTATGGAGTGTAGCGATCATTGGATTGTCTACAGCAAAGTAACCAACGGGCGCGTTTCTAATTCCGATGCGCTGACTGCGGTTCACCATCGCAAGGTGGGCAATTACTACTAAAATTAATGTGTATTGAGTAGTTTTTGCCTAAAGCAGAAGATTATAAAAATGTCAGAACACAAGGGAGAATTAGACAAAACTTTGCCTTCAAAGTTATTTTCTCCCTCTGACACTTCCGTTAATATTAGATGCGATCTTTTATGAACTTGCACCAGAATATTTGCAAAATAGTCTTTCAAAAAAAGTAGATTCGGAGAAAATGAAGACAGCTAAAACTTTTCAGAAATCGGATTATCGGAGTTTGATTGTTGAACCGATAGATTGCTTATTATTGTAGGAATGACTACCATTGCTGCGCTATCAGCGTTTAAACAATATCGAAAAGATCGAGCAATTCTTTCAGAGGCTGAAACAAATTTCAATCGAGAATCGAAATTTGAATTTTACAAGACATTTCATCAAGATTTGAGGTTAGAGAAATACGAACAAGCCTTAAATAAATTGTCCAAAAAAAGCTAATCAATATTCATGATTAAAGTCAAAAAATACCTATAAAAACTGACAAATAATACTAATAACTAGATATGAAACCAAGAGATGTTCAAGTATTCCCTATTGCTGCCCAAACAACCGTATTGCGATCGCGCACTTGGGATAGGCTTAAATTTGAAATAGAATACGGTTTACAACGCGGAACGACCGCCAATTCCTATCTCATTCAAGTCGATAAAATTGCCCTATTCGATCCGCCGGGAGAATCTTTTAGAGATATTTTTCTCAAAGCCTTACAGCAACGGATCGATCCGAAAACAATCGATTACGTCATTTTGGGTCATGTCAATCCTAATCGCTGCGTTACCTTAAAAGCCTTATTAGAAATTGCGCCACAAATAACCTTTATTTGTTCTAATCCTGCTGCAATTAATCTTAAAAATATTTTCTCGGAACCCGAATTTAATATCCAACAATACAACGTTAAGGTAGTCAAGGGAGAGGAAATTCTCGATTTAGGACAAGGGCATCAACTGGAATTTATGCCCACTCCCAATCCTCGTTCCCCCGGTCAATTATGTACCTACGACCCCAAAACCCAAGTCCTTTTTACCGATAAACTTTTTGGGGCGCACGTTTGCGGCGATCAGGTACTTGATGAAGGATGGAAGGTCTATGACGAAGACCGACGCTATTACTTTGATTGCTTGATGGCACCCTATGCCAAACACATCGCAACGGCATTAGAAAAACTCAGCGACAAACCTGCTAAAATCTACGCCACGGGTCACGGACCATTGGTGCGCTACGGTTTGACCGAATTGACAGCAGCTTACAAAGAGTGGACGAGTGCCCAAAAATCTCAAGAACTCGCGGTAGCCTTAATTTATGCTTCTGCCTATGGAAATACGGCTACTCTGGGGCAAGCGATCGCGCAAGGCATCATTAAAGCAGGAGTCGGAGTAGAATCGATTAACGCAGAAGTCGCCGAACCCGAAGAAATCAAAGCAGCCATCCAAAAATGCGCCGGATTTATTTTTGGTTCTCCCACTCTAGGCGGTCATGCGCCTACCCAAATCCAAACCGCACTGGGAATTACTTTAGCCAATGCCGATAAAACGAAACTCGCTGGCGTATTTGGGTCTTATGGTTGGAGTGGAGAAGCGATCGATCTATTAGAAAGTAAATTCCGCGATGCGGGCTATCGATTCGGATTTGAAACCATTCGCGTGAAATTTAAACCCACCGATGTCACCCTCAAATTCTGTGAAGAAGCGGGAACGGATTTTGCCCAAGCGGTGAAAAAAGCCGCAAAATCCCGCAAACCCAAACCATCGGTTAGCGAGTCCGAATCGGCAAGAACCGAACAAGCTTTAGGAAGAATTGTCGGTTCTCTGTGCGTGGTGACTTGCCAGCAAGGAGATTTAAGCGGGGCAATGCTAGCTTCTTGGGTATCTCAAGCAACTTTTAATCCACCGGGATTAACCATTGCAGTGGCAAAGGAACGCGCGATCGAATCTTTATTGCATAGCGGTAATCGATTCGTCCTCAATATTTTGCAGGAAGGCAATCATTTGGGGTTGATGAAACACTTTCTCAAACCTTTTACTCCTGGCGAAGATCGCTTTGCCGGATTGCAAATAGAAGCAGCAGACAATGGTTCGCCTATCCTAAAAGATGCTCTTGCCTACCTAGAATGTCGCGTTGAGAACCGAATGGAATGCGGCGATCACTGGGTTGTCTACGCAGTGGCAGAGAAAGGCAAAGTTCTACACCAAGGAGTTACAGCTGTTCACCATCGCAAATCGGGAACTCATTATTAAGATGAGTTGGAGACGCAGCGATCGATCGCCGCCTTAAAACGTCGCAAAACTTCCGCAAGCGAAGATGCGCTTCGATCGCTCAATACAAACGACTCAGAACATAATCTGCCAAGTCTGCTAGTGCTTGCGAAGCTTCAGAGGGTTTGAGACAATCGAGCTGTTGTACGGCAAGCTTAGCATAATCAGCAGCTAACTCTCTCGACCGTTCGATTCCATTGCTTTCTTTGATTAAAGCGAGGGCTTGTTCTATGTCTCCCTCCTGGCTAAATTCTCGTTTGATGAGGACTTCTAAATAAGGTTTGGCTTCCATTGCATACAGCGCTGGCGCCGTCAGGTTTCCGCTAATGAGATCCGAACCGGCGGGTTTTCCCAATATTTCCGTCTCAGTCGTAAAGTCTAAAATGTCATCGACGATTTGAAAAGCCAGACCAATGTAACGACCGTATGAATATAAACGTTCTGCTACCGCTTCTGGAACTTCGCTCAATAATCCCGCCGCCTTGGCGCTGTTGGCCATTAACGAGGCGGTTTTATAATAAGTTTTTTCTAAGTAGGCTTCGATCGATAAACTCGGATTAAACCGATTCATCGCTTGCTGAATCTCTCCTTCTGCGTAGTCTCGAATCACTTCCGACAAAAGTTTCACCACTGCCAAGTTATCCAAATTAGCCAGATACCAAGAAGACTGAGCAAATAAGAAATCTCCGGCGAGGACGGCAACGCGATCGCCAAATAAACTGTTGACCGTGGGAACGTTACGACGGAGTTCTGCTTCATCGATTACGTCGTCATGGACTAGGCTGGCAGTGTGAATCATCTCCGTAATCTCTGCCAACCGTCGATGTCGTAGCGTGATATCTCGATCTAGCATGGTAGCTCGCGCAACCAGCAAGACAATCGCCGGTCTAATTCGCTTTCCCCCAGCTTCAAACAAATGTTCGGCAGCCGCTTCTAAAAGTTCGTGACGAGCACCCACGAGTTTTTTAAGATTTTCTGTTAAAAGGCGCAGATCGTTATCTACGGGAGCAAATAAAGAAGTTGTTGAGATCATTGGTTAGCCAGTTTTGGCGAGATAGTTACGAAAGTTTACATATCCTTGTATTTATTTTAAGCTAAGCTTCCCAGACAAGGAAATTTTGTTTGATTCTCAATTTGTCGCGATCGCGTGCAAGCGTTCTTGGCTGGCTCGATCGCCGCCAAAAAAATTCTTTCAAATTGGGCTTTGTATGTTAGTCTAGTTACTAAGAGATTTCAGAATTTAAAAAACTTATTCGCTCCAAAGCTAGACACAAGATTTGTTGTAAAGCTTTGGAAATGCTTAGATTGGGTAGATGCTTTTCTATCTTTTCTATAGCTATTTTGGTGAGCGAAAAAAGAGTGCTGTGTTGCTCTCATTAGTTATAAAAGGAAGGCAAACATCTCCTATTAAGAGTTTGCCCAATCTTAAACTAGGCACGACAATATACTTCTTGGAAAGGTTAAAGGGAAAAATATCCCTTTCCCTCTTACCCATTTCCCCTTACCCGCTCTAAAGCAAGAAGTCTAATCCAAAACAGTGAGGAGAGACAGACTTTCTTTCCTTATTGTCGAGCAAACGTTTGATAAAGTCAAAAAGCCGCGCCAGGGTTTCTTTGCCTCGACTCTCTAGGGAGTCAAAAAAACTTTTAGTATTTTTTGTCTTTAATTCTGGAAAAATGCCTGCGATCGTCTTGCTTCTCGCCGCCGCTTATTTGTTGACAATTTATATCTTACTCGCGCTGGCAAAGCGAATTAATAAAGTGATGCCCAGCTCCTCGCGAGATATGAGTCATTAGTCATTTGTTGCTAACGACAAATGACCCTAACAATTCGCCATTGCCAATTGGCAATGGCGAATAGGAGTTTGACCAAACCCAACTCGATTAACTCGTAACTGTAATGTCAGTATTGGTTAGAGACGGTAAGCCGTTTAGGGTTGCTATCTGGACTTCGGCAGAAGATCCCGTTCCATCGCTATCAAAAAATAGCGAGCCGTCAGCATTGTTGTAAATAAATCGGTCGTCTGCATCAGTCGCTGCCGTCCCTACAGTAAACTGAGATGCTGCTAGCGTAGCATCAGCCGTCAGTCCGCCACCGAAACCAGCAGCAGAGATGAGAATCGTATCGTCAGCAGTAGAAAAATCGGTAATGCGATCGATCCCTTCCTTGGCAGACTGGAAGACGAAACGATCCGCGCCCGCACCGCCAGTAAGAGTGTCGCTCCCCATGCCGCCGACTAATATGTCATTGTCCGCTCCACCAGAGAGACTGTCGTTATTGGCAGTGCCTTGTAAGGGATCTGAATTGGAAGCGATAGTAGACTCATTACCACCAATCGTCGCGTTACTCCCATCTCCATCAGTAGAGCTAGGCGCAGGCGTTGCACTGGCAGTAGACGCTCCACTACTCGCACCTAGTCCGGCTGCCGGACTATCTGACGGCACTGAATGTACTAATAAACCATTACTTTCTTGCAAAGGTCCTAATTTTGGATCGGCAATGGTAATATTCGCAGTAGCGTTGGTATCGTTGAAATTCTTCGTTTGTTTGGGAGGATATTGAATATTATTGCCATTGTCGGTTAGCGCCCGATTGGTGTGCTGTTGAATCCCCCAGCCCTCCGTACCGTTAGAGGCAGTGTTTTTGTAAAAAATCGTATTTTTGACGCTTACGGGCGAATTGTCTGCCGACACTCCGCCACCTACCCATCCGGCATAATTGTAAGCAATCGTGCTATTGACAATATCTGTCTTGCCATACAACGCCATTGCCCCACCATTACCGCTCTTTTCGAGGGATTCGGCTCGGTTGCCAGAAAAAGTAACGTTATTGATTTGCGTCGGGGAGTTCATCATCCACAATCCCCCCCCTTGACCAGCAGCTTTATTACCAGCAAAACTGCTATCAGTAATTGTCAATCCGCGATTGACCTCATTACTCATCACCACGACACCGCCGCCATTGCCCCCATTTCCCCCATTGGGTAGGGCTAGGACTTGGTTGTTCTCAAAGACGCTTCTGGTGATGCTGACTCGATCTTGTCCGCCTGTATATAAATATGCGGCACCGCCTTCGCCTCTGCCTTGATTATTTTCAAAGGTGCTGTTGCTAATCTCAATCGCACCGCCTGCGCCGTCTCTAGCACTGGCGCGATCGGCAAAAATAGCTCCACCATAGCCTCTCAAAAATGGATTGGGATTGCCTGAATCGTAAGAAGCTGCCGTTGTTTTGTTATTGACAAATTGACTATTTTGAATAGTCATATTACCGTTCAAACTATTAATAGCGCCGCCATTAATGCCTTCATTACCAATAAAGGCACTATCGGTGACGGTCAAGTTATTGGGACCCCAGAAGGCGATTGCTCCCGCGCCCCTTTCATCGTTGCCTGCTGTCGCTTTATTGCCTTCAAATCGACTGCCTTTGACCGTTAGATTGCCTTCATAAGCGATAAAAATCGCTCCTCCTCCAAGGTTGGCATTATTGTTGATGAAGTCAACATTTTCTACGGTTACGCTTCCTTGGTGAGTGGTACTAATTGCTCCACCGCGATCGCTGGTAGATCCATTTGCAAGTGTAAGGTTTTTGATGGTCAAGTCGGTTGGCGTTGCAGCAGTGGAATTGAGATAGAATAGGCGAGTTTGGTTATTCCCACTTATCGTCAAATTAGAGGCGCCTTGCCCATCTATGATTAAGTTTTTGCCTGCGGGTATCGAAAGTTCGCTATTAAGGGTAATTGTTTTATTCGCTAGCTCGGCAGCAAATCTAATCGTATCTCCCGATTTTGCATTTTCGAGTGCTTCTCTTAAAGACCCGGCACCACTATCATTAGTGTTTGTAACGACTAAAGGATTCGCTCCCTTCTCAGTAGAAGCGACAGATATGGGTTGAGTTTCTTGTGGCGATGAATTTTCCCCTGCTGGGGTTTCACTGGTTGCTGGTTTTGGATCGCGAGCAGAGTTATTGGGTTCGGAACTGGAAGTGTTTCCCGAATTGGTGAGAACATCGGAGTTATTTTCTGGCTTTTGTTGAACCTTCGTTCCTGTATCTTTCTCAGATTCAATCCCATCGGAACGACGTTTCAAAAGTATAGTTGTCTCTTGATTGTCTTCTAAGGAAAGCGAGCGTGAGAGGCGATTGTTATTAGACATGATATATCAAATTACAAACAGAACAACAGTAGAAAGATGAAGTCATCTTTCGAGCTTGTCTTAAGTAATGTTCGATTTAATTGTTATCAGTACTTCTCGAAGAATTTCGTTATGTAAGCATAACTGACCGAGAAGTGTAAACTTCTAAAAGCTTACGATATTGAGGTCAAAATGAAAAGCGTTTGCAGCAATACAAAATGAAAATCAAAGTTACGAACGCCAGAGCTTGGAAATTGGAAGGCGATCGCAAGCATTATAATACAAGAGCAGATTTATCAATATAAAATTATTTTGGAAATCTTGACGTTAAATAGCTAAAAAGTTATTTGGGAAAGTCCGGGATCTAATTGCTATATAGAAGACAAAAAATAAGCTTCGCGATCGCTGCTTTAATCGTTAATAATTATTTTAGAGTATCTAGAGTTGCACGGCTTGCGATCGCAACCGTCCAAACTCATCGGCAATCTCAGCCAGCAAAACCTTTCTGTAGCAAGCGTAACCGACAAAATTCCTGCTGTCATTAGAAACTTTACTTTGACTAGAATTTATGTTATAGCAGTATGTAAGCGCTATATAAATGTATGTTACCGAACAACGTCTTCGGAAGATCTGTAGATTATATTGAAAGAGGCGATAAGCAAGATTTTTCTAGTCTGATGCCTAGACCTGGTTGGGGAAAAGTACCAGATTTATAGGTTTAGACACAGCCAGTTTTTGGTTATTTTAACGCCACTCTGTCTCTTTAGCATTAGAAGAAGTAGCAGACAAATTTTTCGGAACAGATTGTTTCTAACTAGAAAGTTAGGACGATCGAAACCGAACCTATTTTTCATTAGGGCAAATAGATTCAACTGTCCTCGCAATTCCATTGAAATTTAACTAGAAAAAAGCAATGGAAAGCCTGGAAGTTCCTATTCCAGAAAACTTAGCAATTTTTTATGAGTACCAAGCAACTGCTAGATGTCAAGCAACTTTTGAGTCAATATCAAAAAGGCGAACGCAATTTTCAAGGCGTACAAATCTGCCAAGCCAACTTAAAAACTGCCCATCTCAATCGCACCAATTTTAGACAGGCAGATTTCCAACAAGGCAATTTAAAAGGCGGACAATTCATTAGCTCGAATTTCAGCAATGCAGATTTACAGCAAGCTAATTTATGCCGAGCTAAACTGATAGAGGCGAATTTGTCAGGAGCAAATTTGACAGAAGCACTCCTGATTCAAGCAGATTTAAGCGGAGCGATATTGAGCGGCACGATTCTAAGAAAAGTCGATTTGAGTAAAGCATGCTTAGTCGGTAGCAGTTTAGTTCAGGCGCAACTGTTTAGGGCAAAGCTGAAATCAACCAATTTCACCGGGGCTAGTCTTACTAGCGCGATGCTGCGTCAGGCAAACCTACGCGAGGCTATTTTAACCCGTGCTATTTTGACTGAAGCCAACCTCAGCGAAGCCAATTTAAGAAAAGCAACGTTGATCCGGGCTTATTTGCATCGAGCCAATCTCAGAGACGCTAATCTAGAGAAAGCCGATTTGAGTTTTGCCGATCTGCGATCGGCTGACTTGAGGGGAGCCAAGCTGCAAGGTGCAAATTTAGAGGGCGCGATTCTAACGGGGGCAAATCTCGCTGAAGCGAATTTGAATCGAGCTTATTTGCAAGGAGCCGACTTAAGCCGTGCCGATCTTCAACAAGCCAATCTAAGCCGTGCCGATCTCAATGGATGTAACTTACTCCATGCCAACCTAGGCAATGCCGATCTCTGTGGCGCAAACTTATCCAATGCGGGTTTGTTATTGACTCATCTAACAGGCGCAAATTTAAGTCGGGCAAATTTGCATCAAGCTAATTTGATTGGCGCTCAACTCTCCGAAGCCAATTTGATGGCGGCTTCTCTAGAAGAAACAATCCTACCCAATGGAAGTCGAAGCGAATTGTGTTGGGATTGATTTTGGGAACAAATTAAATCGATTATTAGTAACTGCAAGTATTGGGGAGATTACCTCAGTAATTTCCCTAATTGTAATTTTTTCAACAAAAATACGGATAGCCATTGAGATTGTAACCTTGCTATGCTATACCTATATATCTTGGAAGGTTTTAGCAGGAGTAAACATAGAAAGAATGAAAAAATTGGGAACCCATCTGATTCTGGAAGCTTGGCAAGCACCAGCGGACCTTCTCAACGATGCCGAACGAATTCGTCAAGCTCTGATGGACGGGATTGCCGCAGGAGAAGCAACATTGATCGATATGTGCGTGCATCAGTTTAGTCCTCATGGTGTCACGGCAACTGCAACGCTTGCAGAATCGCACATTGCTATCCATACCTGGCCAGAGCACGGCTACTTCGCAGCGGATTTCTTTTTCTGCGGACGAGGTAAGCCGATAGAAGCAATGAAAATTTTGCAAACAGCGCTTCAAGCTAAGCAAATTAAGGTTCAAGAAATTGAACGAGGGTTTCCTATTTCGCCTAGTAGGATGCAACACTCAGAAGAAGTAGTTCTTCAAGGTGTTGCCTAATTTGTAGATAGCCAGAGGAGTTATCTCTGCTTGCTGTTAATTAAAAAAAATCTAGCCCGCCCGAAATCCTTATTGCTAGAGGGGCGGGTTTGTTATTTGTCAATTATTTATGGAACCCCTTCAAGGATTTGATGGTTAGTTTAATGTAGAGATGTAAGTGTGCCAGTCCGAGCGATCGCCGATGACCAAGAATCCGCCGCCACAGTCACCAACCCAACTGAGTCGAATGTTGACTCAGGCAGTACAAAAAATCCAGGCAAGAGTAAGAACGGGCGTTCTCAAAAAAGGAGCCAAAGTACCGGAATTGTGGATTTGGGA
The DNA here is from genome assembly GCF_001904635.1 of Hydrococcus rivularis NIES-593. GTDB lineage: Bacteria > Cyanobacteriota > Cyanobacteriia > Cyanobacteriales > Microcystaceae > Hydrococcus > Hydrococcus rivularis. The sequence continues at coordinate 87,374 of NZ_MRCB01000007.1, read as the reverse complement.
TGAGAATACAGATAAACCCGAAAGATTCCCGTTAGTGGGCGATCGCTATACCTTGGGACGAAGTTCGAGAGCTAGCGATATCGTAGTGCGCAACCCAATTGTCAGCCACGTTCATTGCTCGCTGCATCGCGATCGCAAAAATCCCCGCTCTTTTATCCTTAAAGACGAGCAGTCTACCAACGGCATCTATCTCGGCAGGCGCAAACTGCGATCGCACTCTCTTTATCACGGCGATACGATTAGTCTCGGTCCGCCAGAACTCGCCGCCGCCGTTCAAATTAAATACTACAATCCGCCGCCAATTTGGGTGAAAGGATTTCGCTACTTTCTTTACGGAACTGGGGGAATTTGCGCGATATTAGCCCTATGGATCGGATATGAGTGGACAAAAATTCCCGTCCGTCCCCTGCCATTGGGAATAACGGGTCCGGTGGTCATCTATGCCGGAGACGAACAAACGCCCCTAAGTCCCGTTCAAAAGGATACTCACCGGGAACTGGAAAATTTATCTGACTTTTCGCCCTATTTGCCCAAGGCAGTCATTGCCTCAGAAGACAGCCGCTACTACTGGCACATTGGCATCGACCCCTACGGAATTTTGCGAGCAGCGATCGTTAATTTGCGCGGACAGGGAATTCGTCAAGGGGCTAGTACGCTCACGCAACAATTGGCGCGAAGCCTATTTTCCGAGGTTGGGCGGGAGAATACAGCGGGACGGAAGTTGCGAGAGATGGTAGTTGCCTTGAAACTGGAAGCTGTTTACAGCAAAGACGAGTTGTTGAAAACCTATCTCAATCGAGTTTATCTTGGGGCGGGAAGCTATGGATTTGAAGATGCGGCGCGGTTTTACTTTGAGAAATCTGCCAAAGATTTGACCCTGGCGGAAGCGGCAGCCTTGGTAGCGATGTTACCTGCCCCGAATAGTTACAATCCGGTGCAGAATTACGACACGGCTTTACAACTGCGCAACCGAGTGATTAGCCGCATGGCAAGCTTGGGAATGGTGAGTGCAGAGGAGGCGGATAGAGCAAGGCGATCGCGCATCGAAGTCAGTCCTAAAGCGACAGAAGCGCTCTCCAGTATCATTGCTCCCTATTACTACAGCTACGTCTTTGAAGAACTTCGTATGCTGCTGGGAGAAGAATTAGCCAAAGAAGGGAATTTTATTGTCGAAACCGCCCTGGATTTAGACATGCAAGCGGATGCTGAAAAAGCCTTGCGCAATGCCGTAAACGCGAATGGGGCAAGATTGAATTATTCTCAAGGCGCGATCGTTACCATCGATACCCGTACCGGAGCCGTTCTCGCCCTCGCAGGCGGCGTAAATTACAAGGAAAGCCAGTTCAATCGAGCGACTCAGGCACAGCGGCAACCCGGCTCGACCTTTAAAGTATTTGCCTATGCAGCCGCCCTAGAACAAGGCATCTTTCCCCAGAAAACCTACTCGTGCGATGCCGTCAGTTGGCAAGGACAACGGTTTAAGCCCTGCGAACGCAGTAGCGGCGATATCGACATGTATCGCGCCCTAGCACAGTCAGAAAATGCCGTTGCCCTACGAGTGGCTAGGGAGGTCGGTTTGGATCGGGTAGCAGAGATGGCGCGTCGCCTGGGCATTAAGTCCAAACTCAATCCAGTGCCGGGGTTGGTCTTGGGGCAGAGCGAAGTCAACGTTTTAGAAATGACTGGCGCTTACGCCACCTTTGCCAATCGAGGAGTCTGGAATCGTCCCCATGCCATCAAACGAATTCTCGATGGAAGCGATTGCGAGGATGCCGACGATCTCGATACTTGCCGCGAGATTTATTCTTTTGAGAAGGATAATACCGCCAGCAGGCAAGCGATCGCGCCTACTGTCGCCGATAGGATGACCGATCTCTTACGAGGAGTCGTTCGAGGTGGAACGGGTAAAGCAGCCCACATTGGATTGGGGGAAGTTGGGAAAACAGGCACGACGAACGATTCCGTCGATCTCTGGTTTATCGGTTACATTCCCAGGCGCGATCTGGTGACAGGAGTTTGGCTGGGCAATGACGATAATTCTCCGACGCGGGGCGGTAGCGCTCAAGCTGCTGCCGTGTGGGGCGACTATATGCGAGAGGTGGCGCAGTAAATAATGCCCGATTAAATTGCGGCGGAATAGGCTTCGTCAACCTTAAGAGTTGTGCCAGTGACGAACTTGGCATCATCAGAAAGCAGAAAAGCCACCGTTTTGGCAAACTCGGCATAGGTAGCTGGGCGACCAAACATGAGATCGGTCGGAACATTCCATCCTTCCAACTCTTCCATCGAATCGGCTACGAAAAAAGGCGCTACAGAAATCATGCGAATTTTGTCGGATTTATAGCGCTTGGCATAGAGTTTGGTAAATCCTTCCATGGCAGCGCGGAGAGTTCCGCTAAAAGGGGTTCCCAGTGCTGGTTCGTGGGAGTCAGAAGCTGAAATATTGACGATCGCGCCGCCTCCTGCCTGTCGCATGGGTTCTGTTACCAGCCTTGCTATGCGAACGACGCTCAGAAATAGCATTTCAAAATTTTCCTGCCACATTTCATCGGAAATCGAGAGTAAATCCGGTCGCGGCGGATCGCCAAAACTATTAATCGCGGCATCAATGCGACCAAATCGAGCCAGCGTTGTCTCAACTAATCGTTGCAAATCTTGAGGGTTGGCGATCGAGCCTTGAGTGGCGATGCCGCCCAACTCATTGGCTAGATTTAAAATATCGGGCGATCGCGCCATGAGCGAAACGGCGTAGCCCCGCGCTGCTAATTCTCGCGCACAACCCGCTCCAATTCCGCGACTTGCCGCCGTAACGATCGCAACTTTTTTTGTCCTCATAGCCGCTTTCCTGAGTTGATAAAGTTTTTTTCCAATATCGTTCTCATTGCAGTAGTAGCAGTAGTAAAAGTATAGGCTAATCTGCCAATATGCTGAAGTTCCTAGAACCCTGAAATTAGCTTATGATCTCCATTTGCTGTTCTCATAATCGCCTACCGTCCAACATCTTGAAAATTTTACTTATATTGCTGACCTTGATGGTTGGTGGCTGTAGCAATGCCCTTTTTATTTCGCCTCAAATTCCTACTGGAGGATTAAATAGTCAAGCGCCCGACGAATCGCCTGCTTATAGCAGCGATGGACGATATTTGGCATTTTCATCGGATCGCAACGGCAATCGCGATATCTTTCTGTACGACTTGCAACAGCGCCGCCTCGTTTCCTTGCCCAATTTAAATCGTGGCGATTCGAGTCAAGATAGTCCGGCGCTAAGTGTTGACGGACGCTACATTGCTTACGTTTCCAACGAGCGAGGCAAGACGGATATTATGGTCTACGATCGCAAAACCCAACGATCGGAACTGCTTAGCGCTAACGTGCGGGGAACGGTCAGCAACCCAACCATTAGCGGCGACGGACGAAAAGTGGCGTTTCAAACCAGTCAATTCGGTCAGTGGAATATCGCGATCGTGGAGCGCAATATCGATTAATTGAACCTCCCGTCGCTAAACAGCTATCGCTGCTGTAGCGGGGGATTCTCCGTTCGCCGACCCGCGCCTCCTAGAATTGCTCCTACTTGTTCTCTTCAACCCCTTAATGTTAAGGTTTTCAAAAACTAAGACTTGATTGTCGTCTACTAACTTGCGTGAAAGTTTATGGTAGAAATCAGCCCGATCCTTGGTCAAATACTCGTAGACCGAAGCTACTTTTTTCCTGGCTTTGGCTCTTTTATTTGAACCCTTCTGCTTCCTTGAAAGCTGCTGCTGTTTTCTACGAAGATTGCGTTTGATTCGGTTAAAGTGACGAGGATTAGCTACTTTGTTTGTCGATTCTCCGTCAAAAACCGTCACCGATAAAGCGTCGGCGCAAGCCCGTGTCTTCTAGACATCGGGATCAGCCGACCTGCGCGGCTTTAGCCGCCTTCATTGAATCTTCACGATAGATATACAGCTCCGTGTTATATACTACTTTCATGGAGCGAAAATTTAAGTCAAACCGAAACATAGTTTACTCTTGCAAGTATCACGTCGTCTGGTGTCCAAAGTACCGGAGAAAAGTTTTGATTCATGGCGTGGATGCCAAGTTGAAGGAAATCTTGCAGCAAGTAGCAAATGAATTTCAGTCTGAGATTATCGAAATGGAGATAATGGACGACCACGTTCACCTACTTGTAGAAGTAGACCCGCAATTCGGTATAGCTAAACTTGTGCGCTACATGAAAGGTCGTTCTTCAAGGCTATTGAGACAAGAATTCCCCTGGCTCAAATCGCGCCTTCCTACTTTATGGACTAACTCGTATTTTGTTAGTACCGTAGGTGGCGCTCCATTAACAGCGGTTAAACAGTACATAGAAAATCAAAAAAATGTCTAAGAAAAAGTCAGAATCTAAAATCAGCGTTGTCTGCGCTGGTTGCAGTCGAACACAAGAAATCCGCAAATCGAAAATTACCGAATGTGATTAATACACCTGCTCTTTAATTGCAAGCTAAATCCTAATTTTCAGCCCCCTTTAACCCCAGAGGGATTTATCCACGTTTACGTGCCATGTGCGGCAGGAGGTTTTACTGGACATCAAATTCGACCAGCTAATCAAGAAGAACGGGATAGCGTGTTAAGAGCAAAAGAAATTCTCGGCGCTGGTTTAAGGCAACGATCGAATCATGAGTAGCTACACAGTAAGAAGAATTAACCTAGAAAAAACAGAACAGCTAGATATTCTAGCAAGAGCTGCGGGTGAATTGTATAGTCGTACCCTTGTTACTTACTGGCGAATAGTCAGAAAGAAAGGTGTATTCCTATCTCAGTATGGGATGGAAAAACTCTGTAGGTCCAGTCAACTACACGCCCATACTTCCGATGCAATAGTTGGTAACTTTTACAGTAGTATTAAGTCGGCTAATGCTAGAAAGAGAGCGGGTTCAACCGAAGCCAAATATCCTCGTCGTCGCAAGTATTTCTACAAAATTACTTGGAAGTCTTCTGCAATCAAAGTCAAAGATGGACTACTCCATTTATCTAACGGTAAAGGTAATTCAGCCATAGTTATACCTTGGCAATGGGACAAACCAAAACAAGTAGAAATCGGTTGGAAAAAAGGCAAGGGTTATCAACTTAGGGCTGTTTATTCAACTACGACTATAGCTAGTCCTACGGGACAAAAAGTAGCTGCTATCGATCGGGGCGAGGTTAGAACGGCAACTGTATATGATGGCGAAAAAACCACAATCTACAGTGGCAGGTTAATACGCTCCAAGGTTAGGTATAGAGCAAAAACTATAGCTCACCTTGATGCGAAAATTTCAAAAACCAAACGAGGAAGTAAAAGGAGAAAACGTCTTGTTGCTACTAAACACAGAATAATCCGCCAACTTGATAATCAAATCAACGATATTCTGCACAAGCAATCCACCCACCTTGTTTCCACCCTATTTAAAGCAGGGGTGCAAACGGTTGTGATTGGCGATATTCGGGATATCAGAAATTCAATTAAGTACGGTGCAAAAGCTAACCAAAAACTACATTCTTGGAGTTTTGGAAAATATCGGTGGATGGTGGAGTACAAAGCCGAAAAGTTCGGAATGAAGGTTGTACTTCAAGACGAGGCTTACAGCAGCCAGACGTGTCCGGCTTGCGGCAAGCGACACCAACCATCTGGGCGTACTTATAAATGCAAATGCGGTTTTCAATTCGACCGCGACGGAGTTGGTTCGTACAATATCCGAGCCAAGTATATGGGGAACTTTGGTTCCCCCTTAGTAGGACTAATGGCGAGTCCCTCTGGTGTGAGATTTGTCCCTCATCTCCAGTGTCGCTTAAATATCAGTAATGGTGTTTAAGAATCCCGCGCATTCCATGCGTCGGGAGTCGTCAAGAAACCAATACTTCCCCTACAGTCAAGCGCGTACCATTAACAAAATCCCAGCCAGATCGAGGGGGCTTACCTGCTAGCTGAACCTCCCGTAGCAGCAGGAGTCCGTCGCCGGTTTGAACGATGGGACCCAAATTTTTAACGATGCTAACGATTTCGCCAGGAGATCCCGTCACAGAAGACAAAGCATCCCATTGCTGTTGTAATTTTTGCAAATCTGGCGGGAGTTGCGATCGGTAATCTTCTCCCAAGGGGGCAGTAGCGATGACTTTTAGGGGTTGCTCTCGGAAGGAAGTAACGCAATTGGGATAGAAACCTCTGATTTGATTGTGAATGGCGATCGCGGGACGAGTCCAATCGATAACATAATCTGATTTTTTTATTAGAGGAGCATAAGTTGCCTCGGAAGGGTCTTGAGGAACGGGTTGAATTTCTCCTCTGTCTAGTTTTAAAAGAGTTTCGATGAGGAGATCTGCCCCTTGACGAGCGAGAATTTCTGCGATTTGATAGGCATTGTCTAGCAAACCAACAGGAGTATAAGCTTTCAGCAACATGGCTCCAGTATCCATACCCTCGTCCATCAGCATCGTAGTAATCCCCGTTTCAGTATCCCCGTGATAGAGACTCCACTGAATTGGGGCAGCCCCTCGATATTTGGGCAGAATCGAACCGTGAACGTTAATGCATCCCAGTCTGGGCATGGCGAGAATTTCTGGGGAGAGGATTTGTCCGTAGGCGGCGACGACAAATGCATCCGCTGAGGCTTGTCTGAGATTTGTCAGGGTTTCCGGATCTTTTTTGATGCGCTTGGGTTGCCAAACGGGGATTTGATGGGCAAGCGCTACTTTTTTCACGGGTGAGGGCGTGAGTTGATTTCCCCGACCGCGCGGTTTATCGGGTTGAGTGACGGCAGCAATCACCTCAAAATCTGGATGGTTGAGCAAACTTTCCAGAGTGGGGATGGCAAATTGTGGCGTTCCAAAAAAAATAACTCGCATAGTCTTTGTAGCACAATAAAATGTTAAATCGTATAAACAAGCCTCAGTGACATGTTGCAGTTCCAGATCCGACCAGATAGCGATATTCCTGCCTCTAAGCAACTATTTGACCAAATTCGCTTCGCGATCGCCTCTCGTCAGTATCCGCCCGGTCATCGGCTGCCCAGTACGCGACAACTTGCTATGATGACGGGACTGCATCGCAATACTATCAGCAAAGTTTATCAACAATTGGAAGAATCCGGACTGGTAGAATCTCTGGCAGGGTCGGGTATTTATGTTAAAGCGACAAGTCACGAAAGGCGATCGCAACTGAATTCGCCGCTTTTTCAACAATACCCCGAAGCGAGCCAACTAATTCGCAAGAGTCTCGACAATCTGTTATCGCAGGGTTTGACTCTTTCCCAAATTCAGGAACTCTTATTAGAAGAAATCGACTGGCGCTTGCGTTCTAGCGCCCAAGTTTTGGTAACGGTACCCGCTAACGATATTGGGGCCGGGAAATTGATCGTTCTAGAATTGGAACAATCGCTCAATATTCCCGTGCAACTGGTGCCGATGGAAGAACTGTCCCAAGTGCTGGCTCAAACCAAGTCGGGGACAGTCGTCACTAGCCGTTATTTTATCGGCGATGTAGAAGCGCTCGCTGCTCCCTATTCTATTCGCGCGATCCCAGTCGATATTTACGACTACAGCAAAGAGTTGGAAATTGTCAAAAAACTGCCTAAAGACAGCCGCTTGGGAATCGTCAGCCTCAGCGGTGGCATTTTGAACATCGCAGAGATTCTAGTTCACAGTTTGCGAGGAGACGATCTTTTAGTCATGAGTGCCCAAGCTGGCGATAGCGAGAAATTGAATGCTGTAATTCGCACCTCTCGAACTATTATCTGCGATCGCGCTAGCTATCCAATTGTCAAACAGGCAATTACTGCTGCTAGAGACGACCTCATTCGTCTCCCAGAACTCATTTGCAGCGAAAACTATATCGGCGAAAAATCGATTAACTTACTCAAACGGGAACTTGGTATCGGAATCGAAGGAAATGGGTGATTTCTTTGAGAGAGTGTGTGTGGGAAGTGTGGGAGGTGTGGGGAGATGGGGAGATAATTAACGAATAACCACTGTACGGGCGAGTTTATCTCAAAAAAGCGAGAGATTTACCCACACTTACTGCAAAAAACCCGCCCCTACTAACCATTAACTACCAACCAATCCAAATAACTACCAACCAATCCAAAATCCAAAATCTAAAATCCTTTCATCACATGACCAATGACTGATGACCAATGACAACTGACCGATTGGTGCTGGAACCATCTCGCCTCGAAAATCTAGTAATTGAACTAGAATCAGATAGGCAACTGCAAGAAAGATAGAAATAGCTCCGGTAATAATGGCGACGATTTTTCCTTTTTGCATGATTTTTTTCTGAATCTATGATTAATTGGCAGAAAACAGCGACTGACTTTTATCCTCTACAGACCAATCTTCATTCTGTCCGCCAATGATTAGTCTCTTAATATCAACATATTCTTGACTCAATCGAGTCAGTGCATTGATCAATATATCAAGCGCGATCGGATCGCTGGTTCCTAGGTCGAACCAACAGCGTCCCCAGGTTCCTAAATACTGAAAATCCGCCATATTATGCATCGGTGCCATCATGACATTCTCGGCTGCTTCTATATCGTAGTCCATATAGCTAAGATCGATCCCCATCTCTTGAACCTGGAGATTCTCTGCGTTAAAAGCGCCTAATTTCCCTAAATAAAACCAAGAGTTAAACAATTCTTCCACGTATTGTTTTTCCATTGACGAGGGAACGGTTTCAAACTCTATCCAAATCCAGAGATCGAAGGGATTAAATTCTCGGAACTGTACTTCCATTTCAGTTACCAGTTATCAAATATCAAATTTATCTAGACGAAGAAATTTCTACGGCTTTTCCTGCCTTCCACAAACTGCTCGAAACTAAGTTAGTCAAAATATGCGCCACAATGGGAACTAATAGGTTTCCTGTCATCCAAGCACTATAACCGAGAGCAAATCCTACCACAGTTGCCCAAACGACATAGGGCCACTGCTGGCGACCGCTTAGATGAAGAATGCCAAACAACAAACTAGAAAAAATAACAGCGGTCAAATCCAAGCCCAAGGCAGGTAACATAACGCCTCGAAACAACAATTCTTCGCTCAAACCGGGTAGCAATCCCAACCAAATTAGATCGGGCCAAATTAAAGGCTTGATGACCAATTCTAGGTAAGCATCGGCACTGCGACGATAGGCGGGCCATAGGCGGTAGATAATACTACTCGCAACAATAATGCCCCCAGCCACTCCAATTCCTAACAAAAAGGCACCAGAAGTAAATTCAATGTCGAGAAGAGCGATAGAACCCAACTTTTGCCAGATCTTAGCCACAATTAGCAAAAGTACTGCGGTCACTCCCATCACCACTAAAATCTGCGTGCGCGTTAGGGGTTCGGTTTCGAGATGATTAGGATCTGTCACGGGTTTGAGTTAAGCGATATAAAGAGGATAGATTGGGGCGCAGGGAGTCAGGACTAATCCCGGCACGATGGGCGACTAACACGCCTAGCGCCTCTAAATACGAGTTTACCTTAATCGCTTCGATCCCTAGGGGTTCTGGAGGGACTTGCATCTGAGTGCGATTTTCTTCAACCGCTATAATTAGCGCTTTTTGACTGCTCAAACCGAGAAGGGCACCGCCACCGCAGGCAGTTGCTGGAATGACTGCGGCATCGACTTCATCTGCCCAAATCGTCTTTGGTGGAGAAGAAAAAGAATTTCGCCCTTTTGTAACGAATTGTGGAGCGCGGCTGAGTCCGACTAAAACGCAGGGAAGAAAAGTATAGCCCAATTCTTCGGCAGCAGCGCGGGGAGATAAATTGGGATCGAGAGGTAACGGCATTAATGCGGGTGCGTGGGCGGCAGGGATCTGAAACTGGCGGACGACAAGATGGGAAATGACGGCTTCTGCCCCTGCGAGGGGATCGACTCCCGAACCGGATCGATAATTTTGTAGGGCAAGACTGCCGGGATCGTCGGGAAAGCGGGCGACGATCGCGATCGCGTCTGCCCTCGCTTGATGAATTAAAGTTTCAGCCGCCCTCAGCAAACTGTCGGGATTGCCGATGGTTCCCCAACTAGCCCCCGATGCAGCAGTGCGAAGTTCGACTTCTAGGGGAGCGTCGGTAATAACATAATCGGTTAGATCCAGTCCTAGCGTTGCTCTAGCGGCATCGGTAACTTGTAGGTGACGCAGGCGCAACTCTGACTCGATCGCGCGATCGAGGATTAACCCGATGCGGTTTTGACGAACGGGTTGCAAACCCCATTCTAGACAGGCAAATTTATCTAGTCCGTAGCCTTCTACATAAAGCGCATTGGGTAGAGACCAATAGAGTTGGGCGCCATTGAGAACGTTGGGATGGGTAATCAGGCGATCGCAGGTTTGCGCGATCGCTCTAGCTACGGGCAAAGCATCTCCCGCATAACCGCCAATCGACGCACCAATCCCCGTCGGGACGATTAAAACGACTGTATAAGGACGAATCAATTTTGAACTTTCAACTCGGCACTTTGAACTGTAACAATTGCTTCGACTTGTGCTTTTTGCTTCTCGCCGTCCACGCGAGTAATCGCCCAACGTAGGGGTTCCCCACGCTTTTTGAGTTCTTCTTCAACGGCTTTTTGTAATTTGATGGGATTGTCTTGGAGATCGATTTCGGCGCTAATGAAATGAGTCGTCATAGTTGGGATCGTCTTGTTGGTAAATTATTTTAGACTTAACGTAGCAATCCTAATTGATGTGTGAGCAGTGCGATCGTCTTGCTTGCTTTTAAGGAAATAGCGAGCAAGATGATCGCACTACCTAAAAACAAAATTCTCATAATTCATCTAGGATTGCTATAGCCATCTTATCGGTTCGCGATCGCCTTTTCTAGCCTCAAATTTCGGTTGGCGATCGCACGGCATAAACCCAGGTCAAACTGAGATGTTTCTGGAGTAAGTCCAGTAGCGTACCGGAGTCTACGGGTTTGGGGAGAAAGGCATTGGCTCCAAAGTCTAAACTCTTCTGTTGTTCGGATTCAAATACATTAGCAGAGGAAGCAATCGCGATCGTCTCGGCGAGTTGGGGATCCTGTCGTAACTTTTGCAAAAATTCAAAGCCATCCATTCCAGGCATCGCCAGATCGATAATAATCAAATCGGGTTCGATCTCCACCGCTTTTTCTAACCCCGATTGACCGCTCTGTGCTTGGTAAACTTCAAACCCAAGCGGCTGGAGCATATTCGCAATTATCGAACGATTTTCCGAGCGATCGTCTACCACGAGGATTTTTTTTCTGTGACTTCGATATCCAATAATGGTTTCCTGCTGGGGAGGACTAGCGGTTTTCTCGCTACTTCCTGCTTCGAGAAGTTCGACATCAAACCAAAACTTGCTACCTCTGCCAAGTTCGCTTTGCACTTGTAACCTACTGTTCATTAGAGCAAGAATTTTTTGACTGATAGCCAATCCTAAGCCCGTGCCTTCGATTTGCTTGCTTGCCTCTCCAACCTGCTCGAAAGGGAGAAAGATTTTCTCAAGCTGTTTTGTGGATATTCCACTTCCCGTATCCTCAATCTCAAACCGCAGCTTGTAAATATTTGGCTGGAGCTGATGTTTCTCAACTGCGATCGCAAATGTGACGCTACCTTTATCGGTGAACTTAATCGCATTTCCTAGCAGATTCATCAAAACCTGGCGCAGCCGTTTTTCATCTGCCTGGATGCGTTGGGGAAGATCGACGGCGGGATGGTAGTGGAAGGCAATTCCTTTTTGATCGGCACGAATTTGGAAAAATTCAGCCACTCCCTGTAGGAAGCCGGGTAAATACAGATCGCCAGGAAATAAATCCATCTTACCAGCTTCGATTTTCGAGAGGTCTAAGATATCGTTGATTAACGTTAGCAGATGAGACCCACACTGATAAATAGTGCTGGCAGCTTTGCGTTCATTGTCAGTCAAGGATTTCGATCGTTGCAGGATTTGCGCGTATCCCAAGATGCCGTTAAGGGGCGTTCGCAGCTCGTGACTCATGTTTGCCAAAAACTCGCTCTTGGCATTATTGGCTGCATCAGCCGTTTCTTTAGCTTCTTTTAGTTCGAGCGTGCGTTTTTCTACCCGTTGTTCTAATTCTTCATTGGTTTTCTGGAGCGCAATAAAAGCCTCCTGCAACTGAGTTGCCATGCTATTAAATGATTGCGCTAAAATGCCAAGTTCATCTTGTCGTTCTAGCTCCACTTTGCGATCGAACTGCCCGTCTGCAAAAGCCGTTGCAGCAGCTTTGAGGCTAAGAATGGGCTGAGTAATCCAGCGAACGAGAAGAATGCCAATAACCAAAGAAATTACCAGGGCTAGGAGAGACAAAGCCAGAGTCATGCGGTTATTAGCCTGGATTTGCTCCATGAAATCTGCTTCGGGAATGGTAACGACCAAAAGCCAGTCCAAGCCTTTATCGTCTCGAAACGGCTCGACTTGAGCGAAGTGGAGCTTTCCGTCGATGTTGAAGTCGAGCTGTTGGCTGATAGTAATTCGATCGAGATCGCCGAATTGTTGCAGCAGATAGTTGGCTGTCGCTTGGGTTAGCAGATCGCGGCTCTCAGTGGCAGCTAATCGTTTGGGTTCGTCTTTCTGGCTGTAAAAGGGCTGTTCGTCTGCGGAGGTTGCCACTAACTGACCGCTCCGTTCGAGAATAAATACCTTTCCCGTTTTTCCGACTTTGAGCGTTTTGAGAAAATCTCCAATTTCTGAAAGATTGAGGATGCAATTCAAAACTCCTTGCAATCGACCGTTGCGATCGTAAGATGGTCGAACGGCTGAAATCAGCAAGCTTGGTGCTTGAATCCCCGCTTGATAAATCGGACTCCAGGTGGCTTGTTTTTTCTCAACGGCTGCTGTGTACCAAACACGAGTTTTTGGATCGAAATTTTTGACAACGCTGATTGGTTCGGTAGGCTCGCCCCTTTCGTTCAAGCGATACTGATACATCGCTCCGTCTGCGAGGTTGCGAATGCTAACAGCCGACGCATTATCCTTCTGGTAACGCATCAGGATATATTCGCCGCGCACGTTGGCAATCCCGATAGAATTAATGCGATCGCTGACATTAAACAACTGAATTTGCTGCCAAAGATAGGATTGCCATGTCTCGACGTTGTTGAAACTCAACCAACCCCGCCGAACGATATCTTGATTGATCTGATTGATTTGGTGTGGCGGAACGAGATAATTGTGGAGGTTTTGAGCAACTCGCGAGGTAATCTCTCTACGTAACTGCGTGGCTACTTCATTGACGGCTTTCTGTCCGTTACGGAAAGAAAGATAGCCTACAATCCCAACTGTTCCAACGACTTGTACGACAAATGGAACGATCAAGATCGTGCGCAAGGGCACTCTGCTCAGTACTTTAGCAACGGGTTGCATTGCTGGATAATTTTACAGGTTGTCCCAAAAGTATAGAATGTTATGTTGAGGTCGCGATCGCCAAGCAAAACATCTCATACTAATTAGTTTTTAGTTTAGTAATTCGCAATTGGTCAGCAGCTCTGTGTGTCAGGCTTTTTCGATGAATTTTATTTGGTCATGCTGAGTGCAGCTCTTCACTTCGAGAGAGGGTAAACTCCGTCAAACGAAGCATCTGTCGGGATTCTTCAGTGCACGGAGCCTACCCGATAAGTGCGAAAGGTTCCGTTCACAATGACAAATCATCCCTAAATTCAGCAACGCCAGAAATGGTATTGACATACCAACTCCAAACCCAAACATAGATTCTTGGTTATATCATTTTTCATTCATTAATGACAGAGATAGTCGATCGCCCTCACCCCCAACCCCTCTCCCTATTTGGGAGAGGGGAGAAGAATGTCGATCGCGAAAACCTGAAAATTGGTATTACGTTTTCCTGCACCCAGAATGACAAAATGGACTTTTAGGATGCTTCTTAGGTTTTATAAGTTTAAGAAGAAATAACAAGTTACAGTTGCTCCAACTAAAATCACAAATTGCCGGATAACTCGCGTTGGCAGATAACGCACGAGTATCGCTCCAAAATAGCCTCCTAGAATGGCTCCCAATGCCATTAACAGTGCTAACTGCGGTCGTACGAGTCCAGATAACAGTAATGGAATTAATGAAATTCCATTAATTGCAGCAGAGAGTAATCGTCCGGCAGCTACAGCATCTTTTGTATCCTCAATTCCGGCTAGGGTTAGGGTAGCCAGTAAGAGGATGCCCAAGCCGCCGCCAAAAAAGCCGCCATATATCGCTACAAGCGATACTAAGACAACTATGCCCAAGCTATAACTAATAGTGATTCGATTGGTTGTAATAGAACGTACCCTGCGAGTCACTTCATCTTTAAATGCGAATAAGAGCGTAGCAAACAACATTAAGAAGGGGATAACTTGGCGAAATGTAGTTTCTCTCGTGTGGATCAGTAACAATCCACCAACAATCCCACCAATAATGCTACCTACCAATAAACCTATCAGGCGTTTTTTAATGGGAAAGATAGTACGTCGATAGGCTGTTACACTAGCAAGAACTCCTGGAAACAAGGCAGCACTGTTAGTTGCGTTGGCACTGATGGTTGGTACGCCAACAAAGACCAACACGGGGAACGAAACAAAGCTGCCACCACCTGTAATAGCGTTTAATGCTCCGGCAGCTAACGCACTTGCGAACAGGTAAAAAACATCGAGTGCTTTTATAGACATGTCAAGCCCAATAGCTCACTTGATGTCATTTTATATCGCAGGAGGATTTTAATTGTGTCCGCTTTCGACTGTGGGGGGTGCTTAAATTAATTGAATCTATCAAACAAGGTTGAAATGTTCCATATGGACGTTAGTAACGGGGACTCCCAACTCGTGCAAAGCGGACTCTACCACATCCATCATTTTGGGGGTAGCACAGATAAAGTAATTGCGAGTGGCAGGACGCTTGGGGATATAGCGTTGTAGGAGTTCTTTATCGACGTAACCCGTCTCTCCCAACCAATCGGAGGGAGGTTCTCTGAGAACGTGGACGACGGTGAGATCTAATTTCTCTTTTAGTTCTTCGATTTCTTCGCGGTAAGTTACATCTTCCCAAGTTTTACTTGCATAAATCAACAGTAATGGACGTTCGTCGGCTCGTTCGGCTAAGGTGACAAGCATACTCATAATTGGCGTGATGCCGATCCCTCCAGCAATGAAGACAAATCCCGCCGTATTCTCATAGCGGTCGGTGGTGAAAACCCCATAGGGGCCGTCGAGATAAGCTTTAGTCCCCGATTTCAGGTCTTTAATCGTATTAGTGAAGTCGCCGACCGCCTTGATGCCAAACTCAATATATTCGGGATGTTCGGCACTCGAAGCCATAGAAAAAGGATGTTCTCGCATCCGCCAAGGCGAGATTTCTAGCGTTAGCCAAGCAAATTGACCGGGTTGAAAATGCATTCCTTGATGTCCTCTCGGACGTAACACTAAATTCCAGACATTGCCGCGTTGGGGTAAGATGGCTTCTACCAAGTAAGGTTTTTTGACCATAAACCAAGGCTTGACTAAACGAACATAAATCAATAGCCACAGTGCAGCTAGTGCAATCCCAGTCCAGATAACTCCCTTCCAGAACAAACTGAGGTAGTAACTGACACCCAAGGCGTGTCCCAAACCAAAACCAATGGCAACAACGGCTAAAATTCCATGGGCGATGCGCCAAGGTTCGTAAGGAATATTAAGCTGTTTGCGCCAGATAGAGGTAACAATAAGCGCTATGAGTACCAAGGTGGCAATGACTGCCAATCTCGCTCGCCACGGAGCTTCGAGAAAATTTAGCAGTTGTAGGGTTTCTGGGTTATCGATGAATAGGACGATTGGATGAACGAGGATAAAAAAGAATGCAACTATCGAGGTGTAGCGATGAAACTGAAGGATCAAATCGATGCCGTAAGAAGCTTCAATGCGATTGATTCGAGCAGTTAGGGCAAATTGCATTGCCATCATTGCCAAACCGATAAAACCAAGCGCAACGGAGAATTCTAGCCAAAAACTTCGTTCTTCGCTTGGCGTGGGCGGATAAAAAAGTAAAATCAACAATGGAAACAGAATAATCGCCAAATACAAACCGATCCAAGACAATCCGATAGTTAAGGGATTTTTCATTAACAGACTTCTCATCTAAGCTTCCCTCCTAACTTCTGCCAACAAGCCTCAAGAAGTCATAGTTGCGATCGCTCAAAAAAATGTTTGATATTCAGATTAATTCTTCGTCAAAACAATTGCATCTGGCTAATGACATAGCGATCGCTCCCTTTAACTCAATTCTCGATCGATTTTGGGGTTTCAAAAATAAAGACATCTACTATTGGTTAGAATTATTCAAATTTTCTCGTCTCACTTCTTCAATTTTCCCGACTTCAAAAATCAAGGTAAATGGTTGACCCATTTCTTGTTTTAAAAATTCTTCTAAGAACATAACTTGTCTTGCCGTTACGGGTTCTTTAGTGCGAACGTTGAGATGAACTTCAGGGGGATTGGTTAACCAATTGACATTGCTATTAAGTAGTACCATTCGCTGAAAGGTAATCGTTCGATTCTGTAGTGCTTGTCTTAAACTAGCTTCCAGTCGAGCTTGCCTTATCAACTGAAAAAAGCTCGCGCTTAGGGGAATCAGAATTATTGCTGTAAAAGCGAGCGTAAGAACAAGTGCTTTCCTGGCACGTTTGAGTGACGTAAACCCCGCGAGCGAAAACGTTAGCATACAAGCCAGAATAATTCCTAACAAATTAGTTAGATAAAGTAGAGTTGCACCGATACTGAGCGACCAATTGGCTTGCGATAAACCTAAGCCAATCACGCATATTGGTGGCATTAGAGCAACTGCGATCGCAGTTCCGGCTAAACTACCAGAAATTTCCGGTTTAACTTTCGCAAAACCGCTAATTCCTCCCGCAGCAACAGCAATTCCTAAGTCGAGTAAAGTAGGACGAGAGCGACTGAGAATTTCGCTACCAAATTCGGGTAATCCGACTAAATAACCTATAGATAAAGCTAAGAGAATTGATAGAACTGTCCCGATGGTAATCGCAATTAAAGCTTTACGAAAAAGAAGAATATTGCCTTCTAAAGCGCCAAATGCTAACCCGCGAATCGGTAACATTAGCGGTGCAATAATCATCGCGCCGATAATTACAGCAGCGCTATTAGAAAGCAATCCCAACGTGGCAATAATACAAGACCCAACAATCAGGGTCAGATAATTCATATCAGTGCTTGATTCTTCTAGTAGTCCGCTGCGAATTTCTTCAAGTTGCTGTGGGGGAATCTTTTTGTTTTTGAAACGATTAAAACGATTGCGAATCTTATTGAGATCTTGCAAAATTCACTTCCTCCATCAGCAATATAGCCCAAGGTATACATTGACCACCCTCGTGAAAATTTTACAAGATTTCTTTTTCGCTACTGAATATCTGTAGGAGGATTTTGGTACGGAGTCAGAAGTGCTTCCGACCCCGTACCGCGATCGTCGCATCTTTTTTGAGCAGAGAAGCTATTCAATCTCAAACTCCTCATATCAATTAGAAAAGTACCTGCTACAGATCGAGATTTAAAAATCTTAATTCAATAGGTAGATTGGTAGCAGTGTTTTTTCTATTCCAGATTAAATGACAATAATAAATATTTGTATAAGTCTAAAGAGCAAAAGCAGCAATACATCGGAGAGCGCACTTTCAGTCAAAATGGCATCGGGAATGCCTTTGGTGACTCCCCATCCAGTACTTTTGAGTCGCAACATCCCCGGCACGATAACGGCTGGAGATTCGGCACCAATAACACAACCAAACAGTAACCCACTCAGAAAATCGAAGTCGAACAGGATTGTAGCAGCAATCGCGATCGCTACGGCTTCAATTGTTGCCGGAAGAAATCCCAGGTGCAGCGCTACCGTACCCTGCTGTTGTAGCTTTTCTCTGTCTAACCCCAAGCCAGCTTTCATGAGAATAATCGTGACAGCAATGGTTCGCAGGTCGTCGGCAGCAGCAAGGACATTGGGTGCGATCGCATTTCTAACTTGCGGGCCGAGAACGATTCCCACTAAAATCATACCGATTAAGGCTGGCGCTCCCAGGCGACGGGCAATCTGACCGACAAAAAAGCCCATCCACAAAATCCAGATCGCACTCTCTAACATTCCCGTTCTCCCTGGGATGGCAAATGCTACAGTTGCAAAATCAGCCGTGCCAGCCACAGATAAATTAAGACCCCTAAAACATCAACGACGGAAGTAATAAAGGGTGCCGACATCAAGGCTGGATCTAGACCGAGTTTGCTAAACAAAAAAGGTAACGCCGTACCTGCTACAGCAGCTAAGAAAGAGATCGCTAGCAAGCTAATTCCCACTACTAGCGACACACCCCAACTTCCTTCGAGAAAATAAGCCCACAAAATTACCACTAGCCCCAACATCGCGCCGAGCAATATGCCAACAATTGTTTCTCGTGAAATCGTTGCCAACGCTCTTTTGAGGTGAACTTCTTTGAGATTTAGACCTCGAATGACTACAGTAGAAGACTGCGCCCCCACATTCCCACCAGTATCAATGAGTAAAGGAATAAAGGCAGCCAAAGCAACAACCTGTTCGATTATCTCTTCTTGACCAGCAATAACGGCACTGGTAGCAGTATTGGCAATGAGGAGAACGAACAACCAAACAACTCGCTTGCGAGCAATTTGAAATAAGTTGTTTGTTTGGAAGTATTTATCGCCTCCGGATTGCACCCCACCAAGGGTATAAATATCCTCTGTCGTTTCTTGTTCGATGACATCGAGGACATCGTCAATGGTGATAATTCCGACGAGACGCTGTTCGCTATCTACCACGGGGACTGCTCCAAAGTCATAATCGCGAACGATCCTGGCGACTTCTTCTTGGTCGGTATTCGTGTGGACGAAGATAACCTCTCGTTTTGCGATCGCGCTTACAATTTGTTCTGAATCAGCAGTTAATAAACCGCGCAGCGTGAGAACGCCAGTCAAGTGACGAGAAGCATCGATAATGTATAAGTAGTAGATCGTTTCTTTGACATTGGCTAGACTGCGAACTCGCTCTAGGGCTTGAGCAACTGTAGAACTCTCCTTAAGAGCAATATACTCTGTGGTCATAATTCTCCCAGCCGTGCTGGGTTGGTAGCCCAAAAGCAGGGTAGTAGCTTCTCGTTCTGTGGGACTGAGTTGATTGAGCAGACGACGAACGACTTTGGCTGGCAACTCATCAAACAATCGCGCTCGATCGTCGGGCGACATTTTGTCAACGATATCGAGGACATCTTGGTGTTTAAATTCCTTGATGAGTTCTTGCTGTACGCTAGAGTCTAGATATTCGTATACTTCGATCGCCTCGTCTTTAGAAAGCAAGCGAAATGCGATCGCTTGCATTTGTATTGGCAACTCGGCGATAACTGCCGCAATGTCTACAGGCTGTACGGGAACCAGTAGAGCTTTAGCACCTTCAAAGTTCTCTCGCTCTAGCAATGCCTGTAGTTGCGATCGAACTAACTCCCTTAGTTCTTCCCTCGTTTGGTAAGGTGAAGGAGAAGGTTGATCCTCAATCACGACAGTTGACTCCAGTTGGGTTTTAAAACCTTTATAAGTTTGAACAATAAAAATGACGAAAAAATGACAATCGCACGAGCAAGTTAAATTAATGTTAAATCGATCGCTTCATCCAAACAGTAAATCGTTCATAATACCGCTGTTGAAAGTGTGGAGATTTCGATGCGGAATAGTTGGGCATTTGCTTGGGGAGGGTTAGTAGGAATTCTCGGAGGTCTTATTGGCTTAGGCGGCGCTGAGTTTCGCCTACCAGTTCTAGTCGGCATTTTTAAATATCATACCCTACAAGCGATTATTATTAATCTTATTATTAGCCTCGTTACTGTCATTTTTTCCTTTATTTTTCGTAGTGGTATTGTGGGTTTGGAAGATGTTGTTGCTCATCTAGCGACAATCCTTAATATTCTGGCAGGCTCTCTCATCGGTTCTTATCTTGGTGTTAGCCATGCAACTCGAATTAACGAACGACAATTAAATCGAATTGTTGTCGTTTTTTTAGTTTTTATAAGCATCTTACTGATTGGACATAATGTTATCTTCAGTGTGGAGAGTCGGCAACTTCCAGACTTACTGAGAATGGGAATGGGTTTTGTGGCGGGAATTGCGATCGGGATCTTTAGTAGTATGCTCGGTGTAGCAGGAGGAGAATTAATAATACCAACGATCGTTCTGATTTTTGCAATTGATATCAAATTAGCGGGAAGTTTGAGTCTTGCGATTAGTATTCCTACGATTATGATGGGGCTATTCAAATACAGAAATCAGCCAAGATTTAAGGAGATTAAATTAGAGCGAGAATTTCTCGTTGCGATGGCATTTGGTTCTATCTTAGGGGCGTTAATTGGTAGTAATCTTCTGAAATATGTATCAAGTTCTCTTTTATATATAATTCTGGGTACAATTCTCTTGTTATCAGCCCTAAAGTTAGCCCATCACAAGCCAGTAACCTAGTTTCGATGGTTAATTTGCTAAAAATTCAATGTTTTTATATTTTAATTGAGAATTACGAATTATAAATTAGTCAACAGCTCTGGGTGTAAGGCTTTTTCATTAAGCATCTGTAGCGTTCTTTTTTAGAAATGGTATAAACATAACTATTTCCTAGCTCGTAGTGTGAGCGTCTCGCTCACCCGAAAATCATTCTGGCTTATACCAATTTTCAAAAGTCATAGTAGAGAGGGTTGCTTGCCCTCACCCCCAACCCTTCTCCCTATTTGGGAGAGGGGAGAAGAATGTATATCGTGAAAACATGAAAATTGGTATTACACGCGAGCAAGATGTTCGCACTACTGGCACTACATGATGATTTATTTAATGAAATCAATCGAGGGGATCGAAACGATTGACCCAAGCCGCAACTAAAATCATCGGTAAACCTAATAACAAGCAAATTAGCCATCGATCTAAGTTCAATGGTGCTGTCGAAAATAGCTCGTTCATCAGATTCCATTGACTGAAAATTACCTGCAACATTATCGCGCCAACAATCCCGATAATAATGGCCCAGGCATCTGTTATTCGTTCGTTTCTGCCTCGAATTCTATTAAAAATAGTAGTTCCTAATTGACTGATGCTCAATAGATAAAAAATACGCCCCGATACTAAGGCTTGAATTGCCATCGTGCGGGCGAGAGCAATATTTCCCGTCGTCGCTTCGATCCATTCAAATACGCCAAAAATGAGAATCCAATTAAATACAGAAATTGCTAAGATGCGTTTTAATAAACTTCTAGAAAGCAAAGGTTCTTTGGGGCTGCGCGGAGTCTGTTGCATGATCTGTTCGGATTTTGGCTCGAAGGCAAGAGGAACCGTCATGGCGATGGAATTGACCATATTGAGCCAAAGAACTTGTAGCGCTAAAATCGGCAAATCCCTAGCAAGCAATACGCTAATCAAAATCGTCATTGATTCCCCACCATTGACGGGTAGGATAAAAGCGATCGCTTTGAGCAAATTTCGATAGACAGTACGTCCTTCCTCAACCGCCGCTTCAATCGAAGCGAAGTTATCGTCGGTCAAAATCGCGTCAGCCGCTTCCTTGGCGACTTCCGTACCAGCCTTGCCCATTGCGATGCCAATATCAGCTTGCTTGAGCGCAGGGGCATCATTAACCCCATCTCCCGTCATGGCAACGACTTCGCCCTTGGATTGTAGGGCTTCAACCAACCGCAATTTCTGTTCGGGTGCGACGCGGGCAAACACTACCCCTTCTTCGATCGCATTTGCCAGTGCTTGGTTATCCATGCGACTCAGTTCCTGTCCGGTAAAGGCGAGAACTTCCCCATGCTTTTCCAATCCCATGCGAGCCGCGATCGCTCGCGCAGTAACGGCATGATCTCCAGTAATCATCTTCACTTGGATCCCTGCTGTTTTACAAGCGGCTACCGCTCTAATTGCCTCCTGTCGGGGCGGATCGATCATCCCCTGCAACCCGATAAAGATTAGACCTTCTTCGATGTCTTCATGGTCTAGAGAGTTTTGCTCGTTAGAGACGAGTTTTTTAGCGAACGCCAGTACCCGTAACCCTTGCGCTGCCATCGCATCGGCTTCTTGATAAATTATATTTGGGTCGAGGGGAGTTAAATTACCTTGGGCATCGAGCTTCTGCGTGGAGCGAGAGAGAATTACCTCTACCGATCCTTTCACGTAGATAATTTTGGATTTCGTGCTTGCTTCCCCGTTCTCATGCAAAGTTGCCATGTACTGAAACTCGGACTCGAAGGGAATTACATCGAGCCTGGGCATTTTTTGTTCTAACTCGTCGCGAATGCATCCTGCTTTGTTGGCTACGACAATCAGAGCACCTTCCGTCGGATCGCCAACAACATTCCACCTACCATCTTTGAATTCTAGGCAAGAATCATTGCATAACAATCCCGCGATTAGACACTCCCCAAGTACGGGAGACTCATCTAGATTGACTGGTGCTTCATCGAGAAAGATTGCTCCTTTTGGAGCATAACCTTCACCACTAACGCGATACCGTTGTCCTCCTGCGTAGATAGCTTGCACGGTCATCTGATTTTCGGTGAGCGTACCCGTTTTATCCGAACAGATGACTGTGGCACTGCCGAGGGTTTCTACAGCGGGTAATTTGCGGATAATCGCATGACGACGAGCCATCCGGGAAACGCCGATCGCTAGGGTAATGGTTACAACCGCAGGTAAGCCTTCGGGAATTGCACTCACTGCCAAGGCGACGGCTGCCTCAAACATTTCTACCCAGGAATAACCGTATCCCAAACCGACGGCAAATGTCAGTGCTGCTACTGCCAAAATGATATAGAGTAAAACACGGCTAAATTTATCGAATTTGCGGGTTAATGGCGTTTTAAGAAGAGTTTGCTGCTCCATCAACTGGGAAATTCGTCCAGTTTCCGTTTCCTGGGCGATCGCGACAACAATTCCCTTTCCTTGCCCAAACGTAACAAAGCTGCCGGCATAAGCCATATTGGTTCGCTCTGCTAAAGGTGCATCGGCATCGAGGGGTTGAAGATTTTTTTCGACGGCAACGGATTCGCCAGTGAGAGCAGATTCATTGACTTGTAGGTTTCGGATTTCAATGAGTCGCAAATCGGCTGGTACTTTGTCCCCAGAAGTCAGTAATACCAAATCTCCTGGCACGATCTCAGATGAAGGGATTCTGACTTTTTGTCCGTCGCGAATGACCGTTGCTTCGGTTTGTACTGAGGAGGCTAAGGCTGCGATCGCGCTTTCGGCTTTGGATTCTTGCACGAATCCAACAATGGCGTTAATCAGAGTTACGCCCCAAATGACCCAAGCGTTGACCCACTCACCCAAAATAGCCTTAATTGTCCCCGCGACGAGCAAAATATATAGCAGGGGTTGGTTAAATTGAAGAAGAAAGCGCACGATGGGACTTTTCCCCGGTTTTCCCACCAGTTCGTTAGCACCAAAACGCTCTCGTCGCTTGGCTACCTCAGCCGATGTTAAACCCGCTTCTAAATTACTATCTAAATGTCCGGCAACTTCCCGTATTGATAGATGATGCCACTGGTACGACGGCAAGGGTTTTTGAGTAGTTGCTGTCATATTTTTTACTCCAAGATTTATCCTGGCAGATAAAGTTTCTAAGCTTGTTATTAAGCGAGCGCGCCAGATTGCATAACGGTTAACTTACCAAGTAAATGTGATGGAAAAATGACAGTTATGCCATTATTTATTTCATATTTGTTCAATAATAATTTTCATCTTCCTATTGGTAGATTTGGGTAAGCGATCGATAGAGTTGATGGATTCGAGCGGCGACTGTAGCACTATTGAAATGCAACTGGACTCGTTTTGAGCCAGCTTCTCCCCAAGACCGCGCTAATTTTGAATTGCTCAACACTGCCCAGAGCGCGTATGCCAAAGCTTCAGGATTACTAGGAGGAACCAGCAGTCCGGTTTCGCCATGGATGACGGCGTGCCGCAGTCCTCCCACATGGCTAGCAATGACAGGGATTCCCGCAGCCATTGCTTCAATCGCAACCAGTCCGAGGGATTCGTAGTCACTGGGAACCACGCAAACATCGGCGGCGGCGTAGTAAGCGGGTAACTGTTGCGGCGGGATTGGCTTAGCAAAGGTTGTAATCCCTTCCAATCCCCATTCCCAAATCAACGCTCTAATACGCTCTTGCTCGTCACTGCTACTCTGCTCGCTTCTGTCTACCAAATACAGCTGAAATCGCCGAGGTAACTGAGCGCAGGCTTTGATAAGAGTTTCAATCCCCTTGCGCCTCTCAAAACTCCCCACGTACAAAATGGTTTTAGTTTTTGGCGAAATACCTAACTGTTGGCGAGCAGTGGCTTTAACCAGCGAGGAAAAAGGTTGTATGTCAATCCCATAGGGAATGACTCGAATTCGTCCCCGTCTAGAGACTAACCAGCGCAGATCGATCTTTTCTTGGGGACTAGTTGCCACCACGCAATCGGCTTCTTGTAAACATGCCCATTCGACTACCAATCGGGCACTAGCGATCCTAGGCATGGGTTCTGTATCTTCATATTTGACAGAACCGATGGAGTGATAGGTATGAACCAGAGGTAATTTCAGCCGAGATTTGAGTTGTAAACCCACCCAACCAGAAAGCCAATAATTGGTATGAATCAGACTGTAATGGCGATCGCAGCAGCCTTGAAAGGCTAACCAAGCTTCTAGAAAAGCTGGTAAATGCTCGAACAATTCATCTTGGGGAATAAACCGAGTGGGACCCGCTGTCAGGCGAATGATTCGACATCCCGACGCGCGATTGGTAATGGCAGGCTGGTCGGGGTCTTGGCGGCGGGTAAATATATCGACTTGGCATCCTCGTTGCGCTAGCGCCAGTCCTAGCGATCGCACGTAGACATGTTGCTCGCATCGGTCGTCATCCACCGATATCAAAGCGTAGGTCGATTTAGCAGTCTGATTTTGCGGCAATAATTGAATCGTTTTTATCTGATTAACGCAACCGATCGTTTGCTTCATAATCTCTCAATCAAGTGACGGACATAATACAAGCGAAGGCACTGTAGATAAGTGACGGTTGAGAAATCGCTAAGTTCGAGCAAAATTGAGAAGAAAGATGAATATCATTCCAAACAGGAAAATTTTTACCAAGCTGAAATCATATTCATCTGGGTTCCCTAACCAACTGCTTTGGTTAAAGTTAGCTTAATTTTTTCACCATGTAGTCATCTGCCCCCGCATCCAAACCAGTAATTTTGTCGGCAATGGTATCGCGGGCAGTTAACATTAAAATCGGAAGAGCAAGGCGGTGTTGGCGAAGTCGCTGACAAAAGCTGACCCCATCTAGCTTGGGCAGAGTTAAATCCAGCACGATCAGATCGTATTCTTGTCCCCTAACCCAATCCCATGCCGTTTCCCCGTCTTGGGCAAGATCGACCACGTATTGAAAGTCTGTGAGCGCTTCTGTCAGCATTTCTGCTAGCCGGACATCATCTTCAACGACTAAAATACGCATTTGGTAGCTTAGAGTATAAATAATTGACTGGCTCGATTGCAGTGTGAGCTGCTAATTACCAAGATAAATCCACAATTGACATTTCCAATCGTGATAAAAAAGTCGCTTGAAGGCAAGTGGATCGCAGGCGGGTTAAGTCTGGCATTGCTGTTGATGGGTTTTGTCAGCTTGGTTTCTTACCAAAATGCCACTCGATTAATTGCTAGTGCTAACCAAATGAAACAGACTCATCAAGTCCTGAAAACCCTGACAGATGTCGTCGCTACCCTGACTAATGCAGAAGCCGGACGGCGAGGCTATATTTTGTTTGAGGACGAGGAAGAGTTAGAGCGCTATAATCTCGCTATTCAAGACATTGATTCTAAAATTACTCAACTTCAGCAATTGCTCGACAACGATCCCAACCAACAGAAGCGACTAGCAAAACTGGACGCATTAATTGAGCAAAGGTTAGCTTTTTTCCAGCAGCTTAGTGACCTATACGAGAACAAGAAATCGCGAGCGGCTCAAGACTCACTAATTGCCCAAACCAAGCAAAATCAGCGTGAAATTCTTCAAATCGTTGCCCAAATCTAAACTGAAGAAGAACAATTACTCCAGATACAGGTCAGTCAAACTCAGTCCGGCTTTCATAGCAGAATGTCGATCGAGATTCTGGGAACTATTCTAACGTTTGTCATACTTTTAGCCGTGTATGCGCTGCTTTACCAGCAAATGGTAAAGCGTCAGCAGGCAGAGATACGACAACGAATTCTGGCTCAAGAAAAAGAACTGAGCGAACTGAAACTCAATTTCTTTTCTATGGTTTCCCATGAATTTCGCACGCCCTTGAGCTTGATTCTCGGTTCGGCGCAACTGCTACTAGCAAGTCATCAACAAGGGCTAGATCCCAAAGAGCGCAAAAATCTCGATCGCATTCAGTCTTCAGCTAGGGTGATGACGAAATTGCTTGCCGATCTGTTGACCCTAACTAGGGCTGAAGCGGGAAAGTTGGAGTGCAAGCCATATTTGCTCGAACTTCAATCCTTCTGTCTCAATCTAGTGGAGGATATGCAGGTTTTTGATGAGTCTTCTCACTCAATCGAGGTGATCGGTCAAGGATCGCTCACCCACGCCTATCTGGATGAAAAGTTGCTCTATTCGATTCTGAGCAATTTGCTTTCCAACGCCATCAAGTATTCGCCTAGCGGTGGTAAAATTCGCTTTGTGCTGAGGAACGAACCAGGTGCAGTAGTTTTTCAGATCCAAGATGAAGGAATAGGAATACCCTCAGAAGACCTTCAAGCTCTTTATGAGCCATTCCATCGCAGCAAAAATGTTAAAGATATCGCCGGTACTGGATTGGGATTGGCAGTGGTAAAAAAGTGTCTGGAACTTCATCAAGGAGAGATTTTTGTAGAAAGCAAAGAAGGAGTTGGAACGACGTTTACTGTTAAGATTCCACAGGAGTTTGTTTGTCCGTAAATTATGCATTCTTTTTTCTCTCACTCTACCAGGACGAGACTAATCGCCGTTCGGATGAGTTTGACGATCGTTTGAAATTTTCATCTAAAGTTATCACTTGTTGAGCTTGACTTGACCGATCGCGATCGGCTGGCGGCTGTAATTGATTCTCCTGTGAAGTACAGGACGTAAGCACAATAACAGTGACTGCCCAGTAAAAAAAGTCGATATAGCCTCATTAAAGTTAATTATTTACACCCTTCCATCAAATAAAATTTTAGTCAAGTTAACCAATCCTAAGATATATGGCGGCGATCGCTGCCATTAATTAGATAGAGATTAGCTATTGCAAGGGTCAAAACGATAACCCATTCCGTAAATAGTTTTTATCCATTCTGCCGCATCCACTAGCTGCAATCGCTGCCGCAAACGCCGGATCGAAGCCGATACAGCATTACTTTCCGGCTCAGTTCCCCATTCCCACAAAGCTTGTTCGATTTGGTTGCGGCTTAATACTTGACGGGGGTGACGGACAAAGTATTCTAGTAACTGAAATTCGCGGGGCGATAGTCGCACTGATGCCTGACCGCGTTCTACTGTCAGGCAGGTTGCGTCTAGTTGCAAGTCGGCAACGCCGAGACAATCTCCTTGCCAATTCGGCGATCGCCTTCCTAATGCTCGCACTCGCGCTAGGAGTTCGAGTAAGTCTACAGGTTTAACGATATAATCGTCAGCACCGGCATCTAATCCGCTAATTTTATCTGCAATTGTGTCTTTAGCGGTCAAAATCAGCACGGGCGACGTTTTCCCAAAATATCGGTACTGCTGACATAGGTTTAGTCCGCTAAGATCGGGTAACATCCAATCGAGAATTAGTAAGTCATAGTCTTTCTCGCCTAAAAGCCATCGAGCTGTTTCGCCGTTCCGTACGCCATCGACGATATGCCCGACTTTTGATAAAGCTTCGTGCAGTGGTTCGAGTTGTTCTGGATCGTCTTCAACCAGTAAGATACGCATTCAATATTTTTGCCTCTTTTATTTTTATGATTTAGGGTACGCCAGACAAAGCGATCTTATCTTCTTTCTCCAGTCAGATTTGGTTGCGATTGATGAAAATGATTGTTCTATCTCTAGAAGCATTGAAGTTTGAGTGATATCAAATCCGTTTAATTAGTAAGCGCATACGTCCCGCTCGCGAGCAGGATGTAAGGTGCTCCGCACCCGCTACGCGAACGCACTACTAGGTATTGCGGTTGTTTAACCGGATTTAATATGATTTTTGCTATCCTAAACGTACAAAAGAGACGAGATATGCTTTGCAGCTTTCACACTTTCATATTTAATTTATAGGAATTAAAACCGAAGACGCGATCGCGTCTTTAATCTTGATGCGATCGCCGAGACTTAAAACATTGAGCAAGTAACCCGCACATCCTAAAGCAGCTGTAGCGGCAGAAGCAGACTTAGCAATCAAGAACATCCAGCCAGCCGTAAAACCGAGCCAGGGGTTAAGACCATACTCGTAAGCTCCACCACTAACGGGATAGCTGGCTGCTAATTGAGCGCTGTTTAAGCCATTACAGATAGCAACCCCAACCGCGATCGCAACAGAAACGATCGCGGCCGGACCTGCAATCCCTGCGGCAATGCCCGTACTGACGAACACGCCAGCCCCGACAATCGAACCCAGTCCCAGGGCGATCGCGCCTGGTACCCCCAACTCTCGTTTTAGCGACTGTGCCATGAATTTACAGCGGCATGTTACTGAAAACCACTGTAATTACAAAGCATTTGCACCCGCAACAACTTCTAGAAGTTCTTGGGTAATTGCTGCTTGACGAGCTTTGTTGTATGACAGAGTCAAGGTGTTAATCAACTCGCTGGCGTTGTCGCTAGCGTTATTCATGGCAGTCATGCGGGCTGCGAGTTCGCTAGCGGCTGATTCCTGCAACGCTCTGAGCAATTGGTTATTTAAATAGAGAGGCAAGAGCGAGTCCAGAATTTGCACCGGGTCTTGCTCAAAAATCATGTCCTGAGAAAAAGCCACCTTCGGCGTAGAAACTTTTTCTCGTTCTACTTGGAATCTGCCCTCACGGGTGATCAGGCGGAAAATTTCATCGTCTTGAACTTCTAACCCTTGGGGAGTCAGGGGAAGTAAAGTCTGGACGATGGGGCGAGAACTGATCAGAGAAACGAACCGAGTATAGATTAACTCGACGCGATCGACGGTTTCCGAAAGAAACAGCGATAGCAGTTCGTCGGCAATCTGAGAAGCTTCGGCAGCAGAGGGAATCTGCTCTAGCCCCATGTAGGTTTTCTCGTGAATCGGTTGATTGCGACGCTGGAAGTATTGAATGGCTTTGCGTCCGACCAAAACGTATTTATAGTTAACGCCCTGCGCTTTCAGTTCTTGAGCGCGTTGTTCGGCGCGACGAATGACGTTGGTGTTGTAGCCGCCGCACAAACCGCGATCGCCCGAAACGACGAGCAGGGCAACTGTACGGACTTCCCGTTGCGTCAGCAGGGGCAAACTGACTTCTCCAAAGCGAAGTCGATTTTGTAGGTTAAACAGAACCTGTGTCAGGGCATCGGCAAAGGGACGGGTGGCGATGACTTGCTCCTGGGCGCGTCGGACTTTAGCGGCTGCTACGAGGCGCATCGCTTCTGTAATTTTTTTCGTACTTTTGACCGACTGAATGCGATCGCGGATAGCTTTTAAATTAGCCATAAATTCAGTAAACAGTTATTAGTTATTAGTAATCAGTTATCAAGGGTTAATGGTTATTAGTTAGTAGTTGCTCGTTCATTCCCACTAACCACTAACTAATAACTTCTAACTAATCGCCGAACTATGCTGCAAAAGCCTGCTTGTATTCAGTAATTGCTTCTTTAAGCAGGGCTTCTGCGTCTTCGGTCAGAGCTTTTTTCTCGCCGATAATTTCGGAGTATTTGGGCTTGTTGGTTTTGAGATACTCCCGCAATCCTTTGGCAAAGTCAACCACTTTATCGATTGGCAGATCGTCGAGATAGCCGTTCAGACCCGCGTATACAGTCGCTACTTGCTCCCATACTGCTAGGGGGGAGTTTTGAGGCTGTTTGAGGATCTCGCGCAGGCGCTGACCCCGTGCCAATTGTGCCTGAGTTGCCGCATCCAAATCGGAAGCAAACTGAGAGAAGGCTTCGAGTTCGGCAAATTGAGCTAATTCTAGCTTCAGCTTACCTGCAACCTGTTTCATTGCTTTGGTTTGAGCGGCAGACCCCACGCGCGATACCGAGATTCCTGCGTTAATGGCGGGGCGGAAACCAGCGTTAAACAAGTCAGAAGAGAGGAAGATCTGTCCGTCGGTAATAGAAATAACGTTAGTAGGAATGTAAGCAGATACGTCGCCTGCTTGAGTTTCGATAATTGGCAGCGCGGTCATACTACCGCCACCCAGTTTGTCACTTAGCTTAGCAGCACGTTCTAGTAATCGAGAGTGGAGGTAGAATACGTCTCCAGGATAAGCTTCCCGTCCGGGTGGACGACGCAGCAGCAGTGACAACTGACGATAGGCTTGTGCTTGCTTGGTGAGGTCGTCATAAATCACTAGGGTATGCTTGCCCTTGTACATGAAGTATTCTGCCATCGAAGCCCCCGTGTAAGGCGCGAGATATTGTAAGGTGGCGGGGTCGTTGGCGTTAGCAGCAACGACGATGGTATAGTCCATTGCGCCTTTAGATGCTAGGGTATCGACGACCTGGGCAACAGTAGAAGCTTTTTGTCCGATCGCGACGTAGACGCAAATGACATCTTCGCTCTTCTGGTTAATGATGGTATCTACGGCTACAGATGTTTTTCCAGTCTGGCGATCGCCGATGATTAATTCGCGCTGTCCGCGTCCGATGGGAATCATCGCGTCAATGGCGGTAATTCCCGTCTGTAAGGGTTCGCAAACGGATTTACGAGCTACGATCCCAGGAGCGGGCGATTCTATCAGCCGAGTTTCGCTGGTGTTAATCGCGCCCTTGCCGTCAATCGGACGACCTAAAGCGTCTACTACTCGTCCTATCAGGGCTTCGCCCACGGGCACCTGAGCGATTTTTCCAGTCGCTTTTACCGTGCTACCTTCTTGGATTCCGAAGCCTTCTCCCATCAACACCGCACCTACATTGTCTTCTTCTAGGTTGAGGGCGATGCCGACCGTCCCGTCTTCAAACTCTAACAGTTCTCCGGCCATTGCTTGTTCTAGCCCGTAAATGCGAGCCGTACCGTCTCCTACCTGAAGAACCGTTCCTATGTTAGAAACTTGGACTTGCTTGTCGTAGGCTTCAATCTGTTGGCGAATAATGCTGCTAATTTCGTCGGGTCTGATGCTAACCATAGTCTGAATTTTGGATTTTAGATTTTAGATTGAGAAAAAAATTTAAGTGGCGCTGCTAAGGCTATAGCTAATGCGACGCAGTTGTCCTCTGAGGCTGGCATCGTATACCTGAGAACCCACTTTGATAATAACGCCGCCGATGAGGTCGGGATCGATTTTTGTCTTTAGTTCTACTGCTTGTGCGCCTGTTAAGGCTCTAACTTTATCTGACACTGCTTGGCGCTGCCGTTCGTTTAGCTCGGTTGCCGAGATAACTTCTGCCAAAACTGCGTTTTTTAACTTTCGCAATAGTTCTAGGTATTGCTCGCAAATTTTTTTTAAGAAGATAACACGGCGCTTATCGACTATAAGCATGAGAAAGTTAACGAGATAGGGATGGCTCTCTCGTGCAATCCGTCGCAGAATCGCTTTTTTATCCGGATCTTTAACAACTGGATTGGCCAGAAATTCGCTTAAATCTTGGGAGCTTTCTATTAAATCGATTAAAGTGCGAATATCGTCGCCAAATCGATCGGTTAGATTGTTAGACTGAGCGACAGCCATCAAAGCTTGAGCGTAAGGCTCGGCGACTTCCGTCCCGAACGCACTTCCTTTCATTAACGACCTCCTAATTGAGCGATACTGCGCTCGATAAGTGTTTGCTGAGCAGATTCGTCTAACTGAGCTTTCAGTTGAGACTCAGCTCGCTCGATTGCCAGCGCCGCGATACGCTGTCTGAGTTCGGCGATAACGCGCTCTTGCTCGGACGTAAGATCTTGCGCTGCTATCTCTTTTAGGCGCTGAATATCTTTTTCGGTTTGAGAGGCGATCGCAGCTTGAGCGTCTTTGGCTCTCTGTTCGGCTTCTTTGCGAATGCGTTCCGCCGTCGCTTGAGCTTGGGCTAATTTCTTCTGCTGCTCGGCTAGTAATGCCGCCGCTTTCTTTTGGCGGTCTTCGGCTTCTTGAATCGCCTGAGCGATTTTGGCGCGGCGCTCGCTGAGAATCTGCCCGAGTACTTTGCGACCGAAATAGACCAGAAGCCCAACTAAAATGGCAAGGTTGATGAGGTTGGTTTCAAATATGTCTAGGTTTAGACCGAAACCTCCTTCCTCAACCGCTTCTGTAGCTGCTAATAATAAAATTGTACTCATCATGTTTAAATTTAAAACTCAACCGATGAAGGAGTTATCTTACCAGTTCGGGTCCTAGTAATTTGTCTAGGATTTGGCGGCTGAGAGCATCAACTTGTTTCTCTAGCTCTCGCAGAGCTTCTTGTTTTTGCTTCTCTATCTCTCGAGCAGCTTCTTCTTTTTGTGCTTGAGCTTCTCTTTGAGCCTCCGCAATCTTGCTATCGGCTATTTTTTTAGCCTCTGCTTGCGCCGCCGCAATCATTTCTTGCGCTTGCTTGCGAGCTTCTGCAATTTGAGTTTCGTACTCTTTTGCCAAGGCTTCGGCTTTGGCGATTCGTTCCTTGGCTTCAGCTTCTGTGGTACGGATATAATCCGTTCTCTCATCTAAGACTTTGCCGAGGGGCTTATAGAAAATGGCATTGAGCAAGACAGCCAATATTACGAACTGCAATGCCATAAATGGCAAAGTTGCATCAAAATCAAACATATTTGCGAGTTCCCATTAATTTTAGTTAAAGTAAGCCTTTTACAAGTCAAACCTATCATCTTATCTCGGTTTTATCTTGTTTTGACTCTCTCCTAATTAAAAGGCGCCAACTTTGCGGAGGGGCTGGCTGACGTTCGCCAAGTATTCCAGAGGAACTTACCCGCGTCGCCAGCTCGCTTGCGATCGCCCAATGGCAGAATCGGTTCTACCATTTTAGCGGTGCCTCTCCGCCTCTTTTTG
Source organism: Hydrococcus rivularis NIES-593 (assembly GCF_001904635.1). Lineage (GTDB taxonomy): Bacteria > Cyanobacteriota > Cyanobacteriia > Cyanobacteriales > Microcystaceae > Hydrococcus > Hydrococcus rivularis. The sequence continues at coordinate 54,243 of NZ_MRCB01000007.1, read as the reverse complement.
ACCTATAACCTTTTAGGCAAATGGGTTAGCAAATAGTAGTACTAGAGCGATTACCAGACCGTAAATCGTCAGAGACTCCATAAACGCTAGAGTTAATAGTAGAGTACCGCGAATTTTGCCTTCGGCTTCGGGTTGACGGGCAATACCAGAAACGGCTTGTCCAGAGGCATTACCTTGACCGATACCAGGACCGATAGCAGCCAGACCAACGGCTAGAGCAGCAGCAATTACTGAAGCAGAAGCAAGAATTGGATTCATATCAACTTATTTCCTTTGATTACAAAACAAATCGTCAAGTTAATTGTCAGGAGCGCGAAGTCCCCAAGCAACTCAATCTATGTTGACTTCTTCTAAATTACTCCCAAAGTGTCATCTACTGAGCTTCTAGATCGGTTATCTATTACCAATTATCAATTATCAATTACTTATGTATTCTGTCACTGATAACTGATAACTGAATAATTAATAACCAATCATCTACTCATGCTCTTCTTCACCTTCAGACTCAATTGCCTCGTGAATATAGGCTCCGGCTAAGGTAGCAAATACCAATGCCTGAATTGCGCTAGTAAATAACCCCAACCCCATCAGCGGTAAGGGAACGAATAGCGGCACTAAAAACACCAGTACTGCTACAACCAGTTCGTCTGCCAAAATGTTTCCAAAAAGTCGGAAACTGAGAGATAGAGGCTTGGTGAAATCTTCTAAAATTTTGATCGGTAAAAGGATGGGAATCGGCTGAACGTAGTTAGCAAAATATCCCAAACCCTTTTTACTAAAACCTGCGTAAAAATAAGCTAAAGAAGTTAGTAACGCTAGGGCAACCGTTGTATTGATATCATTTGTCGGCGCTGCGAGTTCGCTATTGGGAATCTCAATGAGTTTCCAGGGAATTAATGCACCCGACCAATTAGACACGAAGATAAAGAGAAACAGCGTGCCAATAAATGGTAACCAAGGACGGTATTCCTTTTCTCCCAGTTGGTTTTTGGCTAAATCTCGTAAGAATTCTAGAACGTATTCCATTAGGTTTTGGATGCCACTGGGGATTCGCTGAACGTTGCGCGTTGCAGCTAGCGAAGCAATAATGAGAAGTGCAATTACAAACCAGGAAGTGAGAAACACCTGTCCGTGTACTTTTAAATTACCAATTTCCCAATAAAAGTGTTTACCAACTTCTAAAGCGGCGAGGGGAAGAGAATTTAAAACGCTCAAACCGTCCAACATTGTCATTTGCTGAGATTCACCTAGTTTTTAAAACAGGCAATTCTAGAATTTCCTCAACAGCTAATCGATCTACTTTTTTGCTGGCTGCGCGAGGCTTTGCAGCATGTAGATGACGATCGCGGCTTTATAAGTTAGAAATCCAAGAAAAACAGGCACTATGTGCAATTGCTGCCACTTACAGGCCAAGATAATTAGCGCTGCAAAAAGGGCTAGACCTTTTACTCCGACTCGTCCAGGCTGTTTGCCCACCCTTTCTACATCTCTAGCAAGTAGCTTTAAATAGACCACGCCGACACATGCGCCCAGTAAATAATTTAGCGCTGTGTCAAGCGAGTAAGCTATCCAGACACTGACACAAATCATCCCACTCAAAACAAGAGTGGTCAACAACAGGGTTTGTTGCAGTTGGTAGAATTCTTGCATTGAATTATCCGCTCCCGACATTTGGGAATCGGTTTGAGAACGATCTTGTGTCAAGGTCGTAGATTCGAGAGATGGATGGGAAAGGGTCACGCTTCTCGGTTACAGGCTAATTAGAAAAGGACAACTTGCTAGATTTAATTTTCCATGATGGAGGAAGGTTAAATCCAAGCCAGAAGTCATCATATCATGGGATAGTAACAAGATTAAACAATTGTAAAAGCCAAGATTTTTCTAGGATAAACGAAGCTAAAGTTGCCCAGTGGAAAAACAATCTAGTGAAGATGCTCGCATCGATCGCGAAGCTGACAATCCTGATTTTTGAGGATTGGGCAAAAAAGTTTTTATTGAGATGAAAGTTGTGCTATGATGATTAATCGTGACATTCATGGGTCGGTGCCCGAGTGGTTAATGGGGGCGGACTGTAAATCCGCTGGCTATGCCTACGCTGGTTCAAATCCAGCCCGGCCCACCACAATACGATTAAATAAAGCTTAAAATGCCCGTGTAGCTCAGTGGTAGAGCACACCCTTGGTAAGGGTGAGGTCACGAGTTCAATCCTCGTCACGGGCTTCTATGGTCAATTGTCCGGGTCATGCCTTGCCCTTATCTTGTTAGCATATATTTAGCATATATAAGGATGTAGAATTATCGCGCCTCATCCGATGAAATAAGCTCTGATGCAATTGGCTCCTTTCTATCCGATTTTGTATCGGATTCTCAAACCGATCTTTCCTACCTGCCTCTGGAATGGCGATGAAGCTTCACCGACAATTGCTCTCACCTTCGATGACGGTCCCCATCCCGAATACACTCCTCAACTTCTAAAAGTTTTAGACGAGTACCAGATCGAGGCAAGTTTTTTTTGGTTGGGCGTTTGTGTAGACAGAAATCCCTCCCTTGCTAAAGAAATTCATCAACGCGGTCACTGGATCGGACTGCATGGGTATCACCATCACTCTTTTCCTTTGCTAACCCCAGACGAACTCAAACAAAGCTTGCAGAAAACGCAAACCGCGATCGCCAATGCCTGTCAGATCGATCGCGATCGCGTCCGCGACGTTCGACCTCCCAACGGTTTATTTACTCCTAAAGTTCTACAGCTTTTACACCAAAACAATTATCGTCCGGTGATGTGGTCTGTGGTGCCAGAGGACTGGGTGCGTCCCGGCATTGCTGTCGCTAGCAACCGAGTTATGGCGAACATTGGCAACGGCTCCATAATCGTTTTGCACGACGGTTGTTGTGGCGGACAGGACGTAAGCGCGATCGCTGCTAATTTAATTCCCCGTCTCTTACAAAAAGGTTATCGTTTCGTAACCATCGACGAACTTTGGCGGCAGAAGCATCCTTAAGAACTTTTGCAAGATCGGCAGCGATCGCTTACTTAGTTTACATATAAATCTGATAGCGAGTAACGTTTCAACTTCAAATCCTAAATTTTTTTACAAAATTTATCAATGCTTCTCAACAGAAAATTTAAACTTTAGGTAAGGTAACGATTCCGTTATCTTAAAAAATCTTATCTGGTACATGTGTACTATTTATAGCCAAACAATTAAATTGTTTTTTATTGGTTTTAGCTGCACTCTGACGTGAAATTAATTACAATAGCTGAAGATTTTGAGACTACAAAAAAAGTAGCTCGCCCGCTTAAGGATCGGGACTGTTGGCTATTAGCTCATCTATATAGAGAGTGTCAAGGTCAGCTAGGTCGTCTTACGCTTAGCTTGTTAGTCTATAAACTCGATCGAGAGAAAAAAATCTCTCAATCCTGTTTTCAAGGATTGTAAGCTAAGCTATAAAATCAGGGGTTCGAGACTAAAACAAAATAGTCTACCCGCAATTACAACCTGGTAGTTTTCTGAGGAAAGCCAGAATAATGAATGCGTTCGAGGAAAAGATTTCAATCACAGCAAAAGTTGCTTTATTCTTTTGCAATTTAATCAAAAGCCCCAACCATTTTGTTGTAATCAAAGCTACAATCGGGAAGGCTTACAATTTTCTCGAAGGCAGAAGATTGTTATCCTCGCAAAGTCTTGCAGGATGGCGATAGATGGCGAACCTTTCCGACAAAAGTCAGGAAGCGTGTCGAGCCAAACCAGAAAGCTAATCTCATCTTAAACACCTAAAACTTATTAAGTTAAACTAACCAAGAAATCTTCTCGTTTTGCACAGCAGGAGTAAGAGGAAAACGGCATGACGCAGGCCAACGAAGTACTTGCAACTATTACTGAGCCTCAAACGGATTGGGAACCCTTCATAGAAGAAGACCTCGATGGCGATAACATGGAGGACTTAGAAGACGCTATTGCTGAACCTGAAGACAGGAAAGTAAGGGGTAGCTCTCGCCGTCGCGAGACAAGTAAAAAGAAACCCTATACAGAAGACTCAATTCGCGTCTATTTACAAGAAATCGGTCGTATTCGTCTCTTAAGAGCCGAAGAAGAGATAGAATTAGCTCGCAAAATCGCCGATTTGCTGGAATTAGAACGCATTTACGAGCAACTCAGAAAGCGATTGGGCCGCTTCCCCAACGATCGCGAGTGGGCAGAGGCTGTGGAAATGGAATTGCCCGCGTTTCAACGCCGCCTCTATCTGGGCAGAAGAGCAAAAGACAAAATGGTGCAGTCTAACCTGCGTCTGGTAGTTTCTATTGCGAAAAAATATATGAATCGCGGTTTATCTTTCCAGGATTTAATCCAGGAGGGATCGCTCGGATTGATTAGGGCTGCCGAAAAATTCGATCACGAGAAAGGTTATAAATTCTCTACCTATGCGACTTGGTGGATTCGGCAGGCAATTACGCGCGCGATCGCCGATCAATCCCGCACTATTCGTCTCCCAGTTCACCTCTACGAAACCATCTCCCGCATCAAGAAAACCACTAAGATTCTCTCTCAGGAAATGCGCCGCAAGCCAACCGAAGAAGAAATCGCCACCAGAATGGAAATTACTATCGAGAAATTGCGGTTTATTGCTAAATCAGCTCAGCTGCCTATTTCCCTGGAAACCCCTATTGGTAAAGAAGAAGATTCTCGACTTGGAGACTTTATCGAAGCAGACGGCGAAACCCCTGAAGATGAAGTCTCCAAAAATTTGTTGCGCGAAGATTTGGAAAACGTCCTCGACACTCTCAGCCCCCGCGAACGGGACGTGCTGCGACTGCGTTACGGGTTAGATGACGGACGGATGAAGACGCTCGAAGAAATCGGACAAATCTTCAATGTTACCCGCGAGCGGATTCGCCAAATTGAGGCCAAAGCGTTACGCAAGCTGCGTCACCCCAATCGCAACAGCATTCTTAAAGAATATATCCGCTAAATAGATGGTAGGGGTAAGATATGTCTTAAACAATTGACAATTGACAGTTCGCAATTCGCAATTGTCGGACTCTAATTGCGAATTAAATTGACCGATCCCTATCCTAATAAAAACTGGGTTTCCTTTGTGTGAGGAGACCCAGTTGTTTTCTTGAGATTAAGTTGATTGAGATTGACGAAGGGCGATTGTGTTAGAAACTACATCAAACCCCAGAAGTGCAACACGCCTTGACCGGAAACTAACTCGATAATTAGAGCAGCTACAAAACCGATCATGGCTAGGCGACCGTTCCAATTTTCAGCGCCGGGAGTGAAGCCGAATTTGAACTCGTTGCGGTTTTCGTTCTCCATAATTCCCCTTTGAGTTACGTTTTGTAAAGCATTATGTTAATAAATGTAACTAAAATTTCGGAAAGCTGCAACAATCTGAGAACCAATTACTATAAATTTTACTTATAATATTGATTAGCGAAAGACTCTCATCGAGTTTGTTTCTAATGGGTTCCAAACTCAGGCAAGATAGCGATTAAACTAAAAAAAGTGCGGATGAGAAGTAGCCGCTTAGTTTAGTGACTCATTAGCGATCGCAAAAAAACATGATGACTCGACGGATTGGGGAAGTATTGAAAAATAGTCAACCAGACGAATCAGTGACGATTCAGGGTTGGGTGCGTACCAAGCGGGAATTGAAAGGGTTTGCTTTTATCGAGGTCAACGATGGTTCCTCAATGGCAAATTTACAGGTCATTCTCAATCCCGATGTCCCCGATTACGAAGAATCGCTCAAAAAGTTGAATACAGGCGCATCCGTCGAAGTCTCTGGGATACTCGTCCCTTCGCCAGGAAAAGGGCAGCGAATCGAACTGGAAGCGTCTTCTATAAAAATTTACGGAGAGTCAGAACCCGAAACCTATCCCCTGCAAAAGAAACGCCACTCCTTTGAATTTTTGCGTACTATCGGACATTTGCGATCGCGCACCAATACCATGGGTGCCGTCATGCGAGTCCGCAACGCTTGTGCTAAAGCCATTCATCAATTCTTTCAGGAAAGGGGATTTTTGTGGGTTCATACGCCCATTATTACGGCAAGCGACTGCGAAGGTGCGGGAGAGTTATTTACCGTCACTAGCTTAAATTTAAACGACCTTCCTCGCACGGAAAAACAAGAAATTGATTTCGCTCAAGATTTTTTTGGACGGCGTGCCTATTTAACTGTCAGCGGACAGTTAGAAGCAGAAGTCATGGCAATGGCATTCCAGAAAGTTTACACTTTTGGACCGACTTTCCGCGCCGAGAATTCTAATACCTCCCGTCATTTGGCAGAGTTTTGGATGGTAGAACCGGAAATGGCATTCTGTGACTTAAAAGGCGATCGCGAGTTAGCAGAAGCTTTCTTAAAATATATCTTCAAATCCGTCCTCGACAACTGCCCCGAAGATATGGAATTCTTCAACCAGCGCATCGATAACACCGTGCTGGCAACGGCAGATAATATTATCAACAATGAGTTCGCATGTATAACTTACACCGAAGCGGTTAAGTTATTAGAGAAGAGCGATCGTCAGTTTGAATATCCCGTTGAGTGGGGAGTCGATTTACAGTCAGAACACGAACGCTATTTGGCAGAAGAACTGTTTAAAAAACCCGTCATCGTGACAGATTATCCCGCCTCAATTAAAGCCTTTTACATGCGCTTGAACGATGATGGCAAAACCGTTGCCGCCATGGATGTTTTAGTGCCAAAAGTTGGAGAAATTATCGGCGGTTCTCAACGGGAAGAACGACTAGATGTTTTAGAAAAACGCATTAAAGAACTAGGAATGCTGGAAAAAGATTTGTGGTGGTATCTAGACTTGCGTCGCTTTGGAACCGTTCCTCACGCCGGATTCGGATTGGGATTTGAAAGAGTGGTACAGTTTATGACAGGAATGGGCAATATTCGCGATGTCATTCCTTTCCCTCGCACTCCTTTAAATGCGGAGTTTTAAAACTGACGCGAATTTCTTATCCAAATGCTAACCAAAATTTTAATTTCCCATAACCTTGGGAACCAGCCTGCTGCGGTTTAATATTTAGCAACTATCTCTCTTGTCTAAAGCAAGTTTTAGAAGCTACGATCGCAGATAGGTAGAATTCTAAAGTATATATAGTGTTGAGATGAACCTAGATTCTAATGCAAGGATAACTTCTTAAGAGATTAACTCCTTCTTGGCTCAAGAAAAAATTTATGGAGAAATGGTTTAACTTATTCATTCAAGTTGCTAAGCCTATCTTTTCAACTTTAGTTTATACGGGGACGAATACGCTACTAAGTAGCCTACAAGAAGAACTAACAAACAGACAAAAAGAGCGCACCGAACTGGTATTAAACTCACTGGGAATTAGAGAAAAGCAAGCGAGTTATCTTCGAGAGGCTATTGTAGATTTTACTTCAAGTATTGAGTTAATAAATTTAGATGGGCAATCCTCTTGTAACAGAGATAAAATTCTACAACAGCAATCGCTCGATCGAAATAATGAAGTATTTTCAAAAATTGCCGATCGCGTCCTAGAAACGACGCTAAAATTTCCCGAACTGCAAAAAACATTAGAACATTGGCCCCTACGATTATTTCCCTCCCAACTTTTAGAATCTATTGGCGATCGCAGTCCTACTCCATTACGAGTGATTCTCGCACCTCCTAAAATAAGCTTAGAAAGCCAAGAAACCAGTCTAGGCACGCAAGAAATCGAATCCATCTTAGCTCAGGAACTGCGAGAATTTCTCAGCCAAAACTATTCGCTACACTCTCAGGTTAGACCGACAGAATTTTTAGGAGGAGCGTGGAGCGATCGCGGCGTTTATGGAGAAGCAAATATTAAGGCAATCTTTGGAGTGCTAAAGTCAGAACCGACTTTAATTATCGAGTCAGAACTTGAGGGAGAATTTCTTAATTTTCGCATAGCGTATTGGGGATTTGAGCAAGAAAAATATTGCTATGCAACTATTTTTAAACTGCCTTACAAAACGTTTCTACAAGAGTCGGCAAAAGCGAGAGCTTTGCGATGGAAAGAAACGCGCCAGAAACTTCTCGCTATAGGAAAAACCAGAGAAGAAGTTAAGCGCCTGGGAGGAAACAACACTGTCAATCTCGCTCTTTTAGAAGAAGCAGAAGCTTTACAAGCGGCTGGTATCGATTTGAGAGAGCTAAACTTTTCCTATCAAATCGATCGCAAAGATGTTGAAGCATTATGTCAATTTTTGAGTATCTGTCATTGTTTAATAGCGGGCTGGGTAGCAGACATTCACTATCTTATCCACTACAATACTCCCCCAAATTTACCTGAATGGCTGCCTCAATTGAGTGGGGCGATCGCAGATCGATCATCCATTGACGAAATCGTCCGCACGACAGTTTTAATCTATCGAGAGATTTTTAAAGCCTTAGCAAACGAACGACCTAAAGACATTCCCGAATTAGCTTTGAAACTTGCGCTCAGTCTTGCTTCTTTCCCCGATAAATCTTTGTTTAGAGAACAAGTAGATTACTCGCTACAGTTGTGGCTGCAACAGCACCATTTACCTCGATTATCCACCCCAGAAACTATCCCAACTACCTTAACTAGCCAAGACAGAGACTACCTCGAAAGCCTTAAAGCCTGTTTGTCGATCCTGGGAGATGAGTCGGGCGCAACTCAGGTAGAAAACCTCCTAAATGCAATTGTTCCCTACAAACAGATAACTCAGGCAAGCAAGCGGATTAAGTTTGCTCTGTGCCATACGGTGAAAGGAATTTCTGGGAAAGTATCCTCGCTAGCCATTGGTTCTGACGAGCCAAAATTAGTTAGCGAGGTTAATAGTAGCACGCTGGAGTTATGGTACTTGGATAAGGGAAGCGATCGACTATCTTCGAGTCACAAACTCGGCGGACATGCGGGGAAAGTTTTAACAGTCGCCTTTAGTCCCGACGGACAGACGCTAGCGAGTAGCGATAAGACTGCCCAGAGAAGTCAGATCAAAATTTGGAACTTGCCAACGGGAAAACTCCATCGCACTCTATTTGGTCACAAGCAAGCCATTCATTCTCTGGCGATCGGTGTTTGGCAGAGTGAAAACAAGCAATTCATCGCCAGTGGCAGCCATAAAATCAAACTCTGGGATTTACAGACGGGAGAGCCATTTCTTACGCTTTTTGGACATAAAGAGTGGGTGTATTCTCTGGCAATTAGCCCAGATGGTCGAACGCTGATCAGCGGTAGTAAAGACAAAACGATTAGAATTTGGAATTTATTTGCCGGAGAGTTACTACACACGCTTAACGGACACGATGGTAGTGTAAAAGCCCTTGCCATAAGTTCTGACGGACAGATGCTCCTCAGCGGTAGCGACGACGCGACTATTAAACTTTGGGAGATAGGGACGGGTAAACTCCTGCATACCTTTAAAGGACATTCGGGGGCAATTCGCGCGATCGCGATCACTCCCGATAGCCAATATGCGATCGCTGCTTGCCATGATAAAACTATCAAAGTCTGGGATCTGAGTACGGGAAAATTGCTGCAAACACTCAAAGGACATCAAGAATCCGTTAGCGTCCTCGCCATCAGTCCAGACGGACAAACTCTAGTCAGCGGCAGCGAAGACAAAACTCTCAAAATTTGGCGAACCTTTTAGCGATCGAGCTAATACCATTTTTCATTCATTAATAACAGAGATAGCCGATCGCCCTCACCCCCCAACCCCTCTCCCTATTTGGGAGAAGGGAGAAGAATGTCGATCGCGAAAACCCGAAAATTGGTATAAGTAAATTCTAGCTAAACTCCCACTTAGAAATCAATTCCCAAGCTAATCAAAAAAGTCCATTTAAGTAGACTTTTGATATTAGCCAAGAAATTTATTTCTTGGCTAATAAAATGTTTTTGTAAGAAATTTAGATCGAATCCGACTGAATAACTATAAAGCCTGTAAGGGCGGGTTTAGCCGACATTTCTAAGCCACAATCGAAACTTTCATTAAAATCCGCCCTTACCAAGATTACGAGCTTTCAACCAGATTTGATATTGTGGCTATGATAATTTCTGAAATATAGCGTTTCTCAATAAATCGTAAAATCATTTTGTAGTGAGACCATCTTGGTCGCGAGCGAGACGTATGCGCTTACGCACACGCCACGCGAACGCACTACTTTTCATCAATCAAATAGACTTGCTATAGCAATGAATATACTTCGAACTTTAGAATAAAATATTTATAGTGCGGGTATTGCAAGTTCACTACAATTTATGACCGAGCTTAATTAACAATAAAACAATCTTAATAGAATTTGCCTCCGATACGCTACGCTAATATACTGGCAAATAGTTAAAAGTTCTTAAACAAGCTTGTGTTTTTATATTCGCGATGAACTTTCGTTTTGCAATTATCAGCGATCCCCATATCGCTGTGCCCCCAACTATCTGGAATCGTTCCAACCGGTTTCATCTAGTAGAAGTCAGTATTCCTGCTTTAGAGGTTGTATTAGAGCATCTAGAACAAATAAATCTCGATTTTCTCTTACTACCAGGAGATTTAACTCAAGATGGAGAACCAGAAAATCATCAATGGCTACAACAACGCCTAGAAACTTTGCCTTTTCCCGTTTATGTCGTTCCTGGTAATCACGACATCCCAACTTTATTGCCAACAGAACAGTCAATTGGATTTCAAGATTTTCCCCTCTATTACCGTCAGTTTGGCTATCAGAATTCTCAACAACATTACTATACTTGTGAACTTTTACCAGGGGTTCAATTAATTGCCCTTAATTCTAATCAATTCGATTCTCATGGTAAGCAATTAGGATGTTTAGATGAGGCACAATTAGCATGGCTGGAAAAATTGCTTACAGATGTTCGAGATAAGTTGGTATTGGTAATGATTCATCACAACGTAATCGAGCATCTACCAGGGCAATCTCACCACGAACTCGGCAAGCGCTATATGCTTGAAAACGCTCCTATTTTGCTAGAAATGCTTCGAGAAGCGGGCATTAAGCTAATTTTTAGCGGGCATTTACACGTTCAAGATGTGGCTTATGAAAAGGGAATTTATGAGATTACGACTGGATCTTTGGTCAGCTATCCTCACCCCTATCGTATCTTGGAAATGCAAGCCAAAAGAGGAGGAAATTGGGAGTTAAAAATAGAATCTCATCGTCTAAAATCCCTACCAGGATGGGAAGATTTAGCAAAAGTTTCCCGAAAATGGATGGGCGATCGCTCTTATCCTTTTATGATAAGGTTATTAACCGGACATCCTTTGAATTTATCAATGGAAGAAGCAGAAAAATTAGTTCCTCAGTTGCGCTATTTCTGGGCAGATATTGCGGCGGGCGATGCGGTTTTTGATTTTGTTGATTTTCCGCCATTAGTTTGTCGTTATTTTCAACAATTTAGTGCTATCAATGGCAATGGAATTAACGATTTAATCGATAATCATGCAACGTTGTTAATTTAATTTATAGCCTTGCAAAACCATAAAATAATAGATTTGCGCTAAGAAGCAAAATGCCATCTATTCTCAAGCAATTTGGCTCGCAATCCAAAGCGAATTAAATCTTTAAAATATAGAATAAAATTTAAGAAAAAAGATTTATACTTTGATTATTGATATGACAAAATATGTCCTCGAATCCTTATGCTTGGATTGAAGAATCTCTGGAAACAATTCATTGCGCTGATTGGTATCGTTCGGTAAAAACAATTTACGGTCGTCCGGGAGCGATTGTAAATTTAGAAGGACAATCGCTTATTAATTTTGCTAGCAATGACTATTTAGGGCTAGCAGGAGACGATCGCTTAATTCAAGCAGCAATAGAAGCAACAAAAGAATTGGGAACGGGTAGTACGGGTTCTCGATTATTGAGCGGACATCGAGAATTGCACGAGAAATTAGAAAGCGCGATCGCGTCTTTAAAACAAACAGAAGATGCGTTAGTTTTTAGTTCTGGCTATCTTGCAAATATAGGAACAATTTCCGCCTTAGTTGGACGGCGCGACGTGATTTTTTCTGACCAATACAATCACTCTAGCTTAAAAAATGGAGCCAAACTAAGCGGCGCAAAAGTTATCGATTATTCTCACTGTAATCTGGCAGATTTAGAAACAAAATTACAGCAATATCGCCAACAATATCGTCGCTGTTTAATTGTGAGTGATAGCATCTTTAGTATGGACGGCGATTTGTGTCCCCTGCCCCAATTATTATCTCTAGCAGAAGCCTTTGACTGCATGGTATTAGTTGATGAAGCTCATGCCACCGGAGTTATGGGAAAAACGGGTGCGGGATGTGTAGAACACTTCGGTTGCACGGGGAAAGAACTCATTCAAGTAGGGACGCTGAGTAAAGCCTTGGGAAGTTTGGGAGGATATGTTGCAGGTTCGGCAACTCTCATTGATTTTTTACGCAATCGCGCCCCCAGTTGGATCTATACTACAGGGCTTTCTCCCGCCGATACAGCAGCAGCATTGGCAGCTATTGAAATTGTGCAAACCGATCGCGATCGCCGTCAACAATTATGGCGCAATGTTAATTTACTCAAACAGCAACTAGCTGGACTAAATTTATTGCCTTCCGAATCGCCGATTATTTGTCTTGGTTTGGCTACGCCTGCTGAAGCATTAACGCTAGCCAAACAACTCAAAGAAAGAGGAATTTTTGCCCCAGCCATTCGCCCTCCAACAGTTCCCACCAGCCGCATTCGCTTCTCAGTTATGGCGACTCACGAACCCAACCAGATTCAGCAGTTAGTAATATCAATTACATCAATACTTGCAGAAGATGATAAGAGATGGAAGAGTGGGGAGTGAGGAAGGAGAAAATGGCGCAAAACTATGTAGCGCTTTCTGAGAGATCGTTCCAAAAGTAGAGAATGTGCAAGGTACTCCGCCGTCTCGTCATGTTGAGCATAGCGATAGCGAAGCGAAACATCTCATACCAATTCGCTTTTCAGATGTCCTTTAAGAGTCGGGTTAAGATTAAATTAATAAAAATTTTTGATATTAAAATTACAAAAACATCTTGAGCAGGAGCGATCGCGGCACAAAAATATTAAGATTTTTATCAAACCATAAGCTTTTACTTGACCTAATGTATCAAATTTATTTGAAATATATTCTAGAAAACACTCCTTGATGGGAATAAGGAGATAAAACAATGAATATAAAAGTTTGTGGGTGGGCGATCGCTCTGAGTTTTTCTACTCTGGTGACAGGCTGTAGCGTACCGCCAACATCAACCTCTCAAATCCAGCAACAGCCCATCGTTATTGATGGTTCCAGTACCGTTTTCCCCTTGACAGATGAAGTCGTCAAAGAGTATCAATTTGAGCGCAGCGATGCTCCTGAGATTACAGTTGCTTTCTCTGGTACGGGAGGTGGGTTTAGAAAATTTTGTGCAGGTGAAACAGATATAAACAATGCGTCTCGTCCGATTGTAAATAAGGAGATAGAAGCTTGTAAAGCCAATCAAGTAAAGTACATTGAATTGCCAGTTGCCTATGATGCCCTAACAATAGTCATACATCCTTCCAATACTTGGGCACAAAGCCTTACTCTAGAAGAACTGAAAAAAATATGGGAACCAGCAGCACAGGGAAAAATTACCCGTTGGAACCAGATTCGTCCTGAGTGGCCCGACAAGCCTCTCAATCTATATGGTGCAGGTAGAGATTCTGGGACGTTTGATTACTTTACCGAAATAGTCGTCGGTAAAGTAGGAGCCAGTCGGAATGATTATATCGCCAGCGAGGATGACTACGAATTAATGCGACGAGTCAGGAACGATCCCAATGGTCTGGGCTACTTTGGCTATGCTTATTATGAGGAAAGCCAAACCCTACTCAAGGCAGTAGCCATTGACGAAGGCAGAGGTCCTGTATTGCCTTCAAGCGAGACAGTACTTGAAGGTCAGTATAAATCTCTTGCTCGCCCGCTGTTCATCTATGTGAATGCTAAGTTGCTAGAAGAGAAGCCAGGATTGCAGGACTTCGTTCAATTCTATCTCGTCAATGCCGAAAATCTGGCTAAGGTAGTAGGTTATGTACCTTTATCCGATGAAGCATATACTCTTGCTCTCGACCATTTCCAGAGTCGTAAAGTCGGGACTGCTTTTGCCGGACATTCTGAAAAGTTGACGCTTCAGGAACTGCTCAAGAGAGAGAAACGATTAGAGTAAGCTAAAATAATTTTCACTCGCTGTCAAACATCAACTGCCTCTCAAAAAAGAATTGACGGCTTTTTTCTTTTCTCTTAGCTAGCTATCGATTAAGTTAAAAATTGAGTTATTCCTGAGGAGAGATTGTCTAAAACTTAGATTGATATATGAGAACTCTATCGATAGCAAAGTTAAATGTTAACTCCGCTTCAAAAACTTTTCTAATTTTTAAAAAATCAAAAGTTGACAACAAGATTCCAAATAGAAAATCTAGTTTTGATAGCCTATTCCAACTTTTTCTTTAGAGACTACGCTTTACCAATACACATACACGATTAATTGTTCTTCAAGCTAACGACAAAAGTACAAGTTTAATTTGAGCTATTTAAACAAATCCCCAAAAAATCTTAACATCCAAATCAATTTTCTTAACCTCTTGTTTACCAACAAGAGTTACGCTGTGTCGTAGAATCAATAAAGTTTTTAAAGTTACGAATTTACGAAAACATGCCTTGCCTGAAAAATGCGTCATCTGAAGAAAACTTTATGACCCTTTCTAAGAAAACTAAACGCCAGCTTTCCATTCGTTTATCGTCTATCGGATTAGCTTTAACTTTAGCCGCCTGCGGCGGAGGAAATCAAACTACCACCACTCCTGATTCCACCTCAAGTCCCTCAGGAACTCAACAAAGCAGTCAACCTACCGCTTCTAACCTAAGCGGTGCAGTATTAGTTGACGGTTCTAGCACCGTTTTTCCGATCTCTGAGGCGATGGCAGAAGAGTTTATGAAGGCAAATCCCAACGTGAGAGTGACCGTTGGGGTATCCGGAACCGGCGGCGGATTTAAGAAATTCTGCGCTGGAGAAACCGATATTTCCAATGCTTCTCGTCCGATCAAAAAAGAAGAAATCGAACTGTGTCAGAAAAATGGCATTGAATATGTCGAACTTCCCGTAGCTTTTGACGGTCTATCGGTAGTGGTCAATCCGGCAAACGACTATGCGACTTGCTTAAAAGTGGACGAACTCAAGAAGATGTGGGAACCCGCTGCCCAAGGCAAAGTCACTAACTGGAATCAAATTAGAGAAGGCTTTCCTAATAAACGCCTTGGTTTGTACGGTGCAGGCACTGACTCCGGTACATACGACTACTTTACGGCTGCTATTGTCGGTGAAGAAGGCGAAAGTCGAGGCGACTTCACCGCTAGCGAAGATGACAACACAATCGTTCAAGGGGTGGCCTCCGATGAAGGCGGTCTTGGCTTCTTCGGTTATGCTTACTACGAAGAAAACAAAGATAGACTGAAGCTAGTCGCGATCGATAGCGGGGATGGCAATTGCGTAGAACCTAGCGAAACAACGATTGCTGACGGTAGCTACAAACCTTTGTCTCGTCCAGAATTTATTTACGTCAAGAAAACTTCCCTTGACAAACCTGCGGTTAAAGCGTTTGCTCAATTTCAGATCGATCCAGCCAATAAAAATCTGATTAAAGAGACTGGCTACGTGCCGCTTCCCGATGATATTCTCGCAGTAGTAAAAGAGCGCTTAGAAACCACTAAAATAGGTACTGTCTTTGGCGGAGAACCCGCAGTAGGCGTGAAACTTGCCGATATTCTGGCCAAAGAGAAGTAAAAAGTAACAAGACGCTATTAACTTGGAGGGCAAGGGAGCTTTTCCCTTTCGCCTTTCACCCCTTATCTATCGCGTTATGATACCAATTTGAAATAAGAAGGCGACAGATGAATTTACACAATTCAATCGTAGAAGTAGAAAGGGTTTCCCAATCCAAAATCCTTTCATCCAAAATCCGCCGTTCTCCCGGAAGCGGTTCCGGGAGCGTGCGGCGGCTTCGCCAAAATCTGCGGAACGCAGTCGCCGCACGCCGCTGGAATTGATTTCCAGCACAACGGCGACCAAAATCCAAATTCGCCAAAATCCAAAATCCAAAATGGTATGACTTTAGAATTACCGTTGTCTAAATCAAACCTGTGGCAACCTCGGCGGCAACTGAGCGAACGGATAGAATTAGCTGTCAAAGCAATTTTTGCTTTGTTTGCCTTGGTTTCTATCGCTACCACCATCGGGATTGTCCTGACGCTAATCTTTGAGACGATTGAATTTTTCCAATCGGTTCCCTTGTGGAAGTTTTTAACCGACACGCAATGGACTCCCCTGTTTGCTAACGCTCAATTTGGGATTTTCGTCCTGATTAGTGCGACATTTCTCACTTCCGTCATTGCTATTGCGATCGCTTTACCGTTAGGCTTGCTAGCTGCTATTTGCTTAAGCGAGTATGCTAGTCCCCAGGTACGTAAGTGGCTCAAACCCGGTCTAGAAATTTTAGCGGGCGTGCCCACAGTTGTTTATGGCTACTTTGCCTTATTGTTTGTTACTCCTCTATTGCAAAGTTTTATCCCCGGTTTGCAAGGATTCAATGCCTTGAGTGCCGGGCTAGTTTTAGGAATTTCTATCACTCCATTAGTCGCTTCTTTAAGTGAAGACGCTATCTATGCCGTTCCTCGCAGCTTGCGAGAGGGAGCTTATGCCCTGGGAGCAACCAAGCGAGAAACCATTCTTGCCGTCGTCTTGCCAGCCGCCCTTTCAGGAATTGTCGCTTCGCTTATTTTAGCCATCTCTAGGGCAATTGGGGAAACAATGATCGTGACCATTGCTGCCGGTCAAAATCCTCGGTTGGGACTAAATCCCTTCGTTCCCGTGATGACAATGACAGCCTTTATCGTGCAGGTCAGTTTGGGAGATACGCCAGCAGGATCCCTCGCTTATAAGACCATTTTTGCTGTGGGTATGACCCTGTTCCTCATCACCCTGACACTCAATATTTTTAGCTTTTGGTTCGTTCGCCGTTTCCGGGAGAAGTACGAATGACACGTCCAAATACTCGATTGTTTTCAGGAAAAAGCCAGCAAGACCAAGAGCTTTTTCAGAGCGATCGCGCCCAACGCTATGGAGTGGATCGTTTTTTTGAAATTCTGGTTTGGGTGGCGACATTTGTATCGCTAGTCGTATTAGCAGTTTTACTATTGGATACGTTTATTGATGGTTTACCTCGCCTTAATTGGACGTTTCTAAGCAGTTTTCCCTCCCGCAGACCGGAACAGGCAGGCATTTTATCTGCCCTAGCAGGAACCGTTTGGATGTTAGGGTTAGTAGCACTATTGGCTTTTCCCGTCGGAGTTGGGGCTGGAATTTATTTGGAGGAATTCGCGCGAGATAGCTTTTTAGCCAAGGTCATTGAAATCAATATTGCTAACTTAGCCGGGGTTCCTTCCATTATCTATGGATTGTTAGGGCTAGGATTTTTTGTTCGGGTAATGGCACCCATTACGGGAGGGCGGAGTATTCTGGCAGGTTCTCTCACGATCGCCTTGTTGGTACTACCGATTATCATCGTCACAACCCGCGAATCATTGCGTGCCGTTCCTGACAGCTTGCGACTAGCGGGTTTTGCTTTGGGCGCAACTCGCTGGCAAGTGATCCGCGACCATATTTTTCCAGTGGCTCTCCCAGGGATTTTAACGGGAACAATTCTGGCTTTGGCACGGGCAATTGGAGAAACAGCTCCTCTGATTACGATTGGCGCGCTGACCTTTGTCTCATTTTTACCAGAGAATTTACAGAGTTCTTTTACCGTACTACCCATTCAAATCTTTAACTGGGTTTCTCGTCCCCAAAAAGAGTTTCATGTTAATGCAGCAGCGGGAATTATCGTTTTGATGGTTGTTTTGTTGGCAATGAATGCCACGGCAATTATTTTACGCAATAAGTTCCAAAAGCGAGTTTGAATTCATTAATTGGGAACTTTTAACTTAGAAATTTAGAATTTATTTCTCATCTATTAGTTTTGGCTTAATCTTATGCTATCCGATTCTTCTTCTACTAATGTCATCACCGAAGCAATTATAAGAGTTCAGAATGTTTCTGTATACTATGGTTCTAATTTAGCCGTTCGCGATACTTCCCTCGACATACCAGAAAATAAAGTCGTTGCGTTTATTGGACCTTCTGGATGCGGAAAAAGTACGATTCTGCGCTGCTTTAACCGCATGAACGACTTAATTCCAGGGGCAAGGGTTGAAGGGAAAATTACCTTTCGCGGACGCGATATGTATGACAAAAAAGTCGACCCCGTGGCGTTGCGCAGCCGCATTGGCATGGTATTTCAGAAGCCGAATCCATTTCCTAAGTCTATTTATGAAAATATTGCTTTCGGGGCTAGAATTAACGGCTATCGGGGCAATATGGACGAGTTAGTCGAGGATTCCCTGCGCAAAGCTGCTTTGTGGGATGAGGTCAAAGATAAGCTCAAAGAAAGCGGACTTGCCCTCTCAGGCGGACAGCAGCAACGCTTATGTATTGCCAGAGCGATCGCGATTCAACCGGAAGTCATTTTAATGGACGAACCCTGTTCCGCCCTAGACCCCATTTCTACTTTAAAGGTGGAAGAGTTAATTCACGAGTTGAAACAGCAATATACTATTATCATCGTCACCCACAACATGCAACAAGCGTCGCGGGTATCCGATTACACGGCTTTCTATAATGCAGAAGCTACTCCCAAGGGAGGAAAAGTTGGTTATTTAGTCGAATATAACCGAACTGAAACAATTTTCCAAAATCCCCTACAAGAAGCGACTAGAGATTACGTCAGCGGTCGTTTTGGTTGATTTGAGCTAAGTTATCTTGCTATAAGTCAATAAGAAGAACCTAAAATCGATTTCTGTAAATCCTTGCAGAAGATGAAAGATAAAAGAGTGAGAGGTGTGGGAAAAGGGTGATTTATAGCAGGAATTTCTCAAAACGATATAATTCTATCTTCTCCCGCTCCTCGGACACTTGATAGCTTGATAAAAAATGAACGGCTCTTTAAGAGCCTCGTGAATAACGGTCAGGCGTGGTACAATGAACAAACCAACGCATCCATGGGTGCTACGAGAGGCAAGATTACTAATTCTCAGTAGTCAGAAAGTCAAACTAAGAAAAAATACTTAGTAACAGGGGAGGACACGTTGCTGGAACGTGCGTCTGGCGTTTGAGTGTCCGTCGCGATATAGTCTGAAGAAGAGAAAGTTAAATTTTTTGTCTGCTGTCGGACGGCCAGTGGACGTTGAATAGTAGCTTGCCGAGGGAAATCTGGACGTTGCTCGGAATCAAAGATGATTTTAAGCGCGCCTTACCCGATGAAGCAAGAATCCCCCAATTTATCGGTGGGAGTGTCAAAATAAATAGGTTTAAGATCGAGCGACCGAATTGTGTATGGCTATCCTCTGCGTCAATCGTTGGCATTTGCCCTTAGTATTTGGGACGCTTTCACTACTGATAGGACTGAAAACCGTGCCAGTGAAGGCACAGGAGAAGCTATATAATCCGCTTCCCATGCCCACCAATTCCGAAATCTCCGATAAGCTTACCGAACGAGATATCCCCACAGGCGAAGGAGGGTTTGCTCGCGATTATTTCGTGCAGCTAGAAGAGGGGGATCAGGTAGCGATCGACCTAACTTCCGATGATTTTGATAGCATTATCGTACTGCTTGCCGCCGACGGTTCGACGGTAGCAGAAAATGACGACGGACCGGATGGATCGACAAATTCGCTTCTGTTTGCGCGAATTACGGAGACGGGAAACTACATCATTCGCGTTCGCGCCTTTGGAGAAACGGGAAGCGGCAATTTTAAGCTAAAAATGACTCGTTTGCGGCCAGTGAAGTAGAAGTCGGAAGTCGAAATTCTCAATTCGGCGCGGCTCTAACTTTCGTCTTTTAACGGCGGAGTGGGAAGTCGAAAGAAAAAGCTGCTGTTAAAAAAAGACAGTAAAAAAGCAAAGCGATAGCGCTTCCGTCCACTCGACAACTGCGCCGTAAGTATCGCCCGTGTGTCCGCCAAACTGGCGATAGAACCAAAAACCGGATAAAAGCGCGATCGCGCCTCCAACTACTGTCATTGCCAATCCCAGCCACCATTGATGAGGGTCGAGTAAATAGGGAAGTCCGCCAAGACTCAATAAAAAGACAAGACCGAATAGAAGATCTTGGGGCAGGCGCAGACTTGGTTTGTGAAAGGCTCCTTTTCCTGTCGGTCTGAGATAAGGATAAAGCGCGATCGCGGCTACTTGTCCCCAACGTCCCCATCCAGCGGCACCCATCAATCCCAGCCAGCGGTAAGACTCCAAATCATACAAAGCCGCCGTTTTGATCGCCAATACGACGAGGGCTGCCATTACGCCAAAAGCACCCGTCGCGCTGTCTTTCATGACCTCTAGTCGGCGATCGCGATCGCCAACAGCCAACCCATCAGCTGCATCCATCGCGCCATCAAGGTGAAGTCCTCCCGTCAGTGCAATCCAAAGAGTAATAACCAAAACGCTACGAGTTAAGACCGAAAATCCCAGTCGCTGCAAAACCTCGTCAGCTAGCCCTAACAATCCTCCTACGAGCAACCCAATACAAGGGGCCCAACGAGCAATCCGTCGAAATTCTAGCTGCCAGTTTTTTGGGAGCCGTATTATGGTATAAAAGGTAACAGCACCAAAAAAAGAGGTTGTTTGTCGTTCTCGCCAGCGCGATATGATTTTCCAATCCACTCCCTTCATAAATTATCTTTATCTAAAACTTTAAGAAACAGTCAGGACATCTTGGGCTAAGATTGTGTCGTAGCCTACCGGATTCAAGATCGGGATATGCATAGATTTCCCCCCTTGGGCTGTCAAGACAATTACCATTAAAGGCTATTTCCTATGAGTCAGGAACAATCCGCGCACCACCTACCCGCCCCTTGCATTATCGATTCCGGTACGATTGTCAATAAAGCCGACATACAACGTTTACTTAACGATTTGGGCCGCGTTCGTTACATCCATACTCTAGACGGTCAGCTACAAAGCGAAGGAGAAGGATGGGTTCTAGAAGTTTTTGTCGATCCAGATCGAGCCACACTCGTAGCCAACCGCAAGCTATATCTTAACGTTTTAAGTTTTGACTATTTACAGCTTCATCAATCTTTAGAAAAAGAAACTTACTTCGATCTCATTCAAGACAATCGCCAACTGCGCCTCATTCCTGTTGCCAACGCTTTGCAAGATCCAGAAGTTACGAGCAACATTGATGCAGCTACCCTCGAAGCCATGGTCGCGCAAGTCCTTTCAGCCAGGTGGGACGTACAACTCGATGATGAAGACGACGATTGCCCGTTTTAAATTCAGCGACCAGCAAACACTAAAATGTTAGGTAGTATAGTTAATAATAGTAATTAATAACCAGTAACCGGTAACTGGTAACAGATTAAGTGGGATTTTCCTTTGAATGTCATGCCTCCTGTCGTCAAACGGGAGCAAGAGCGGGAGTTTGGCATACGCCGCACGGTTGCGTAGAAACGCCTCGATTTATGCCGGTAGGAACGCTGGCAACAGTTAAGGGATTGACCCCAGCACAAATACAGACAACTGGGGCACAGATGATACTAGCCAATACCTATCACCTGCACCTACAACCCGGAGAAGCAATTGTAGAGAAGGCAGGAGGATTGCACGAGTTTATGGGATGGCAGGGGCCAATTCTGACCGATTCGGGAGGGTTTCAGGTATTTAGCTTGAGCGAACTCCGCCAAATCGATGAATCTGGCGTGACCTTTTGCTCTCCCAGGGATGGACGCATTATCCAACTCACTCCAGAACGTTCGATTCAAATCCAGAATGCCTTGGGTGCAGATGTGATTATGGCATTCGATGAATGTCCGCCTGCTGGTGCTGCGTACGAGGAAGTCGTCGCAGCAACGGAACGAACTTACCGTTGGCTGGAACGCTGCCTCAACGCCCATCAATGCCCGCAAGAACAAGCTCTTTTTGGCATCGTTCAGGGAGGAATTTATCCAGACTTGCGCTGTGCTGCTGCGGAATCTCTAGTTAAGTTGGACTTACCCGGATATGCCATTGGCGGCGTGAGTGTAGGCGAAGAACCAGAACTGATTCATAAAATCGTTCGGATAACAGCTCCCTTGCTGCCGCCAGAAAAACCTCGCTATCTGATGGGAGTGGGAACTTATAAAGAGATGGTAGTAGCGATTGCGTCTGGAATCGATTTATTTGACTGCGTGATTCCGACTCGCTTTGGTCGTCACGGGGCAGCATTAGTCCGAGGAGAGCGCCTAAATCTCAAAAATGCCCAGTTTCGGGAAGATTTTACCCCCCTCGATCCGACTTGTCCCTGCTATACCTGCCAGAATTTCAGTCGGGCTTACCTCAACCATCTGGTTAAGTCGCGGGAAATGCTCGGCTATATCTTACTGTCTTTGCACAATATCAGCGAATTGGTACGCTTTACGCAACAAATTCGCGAGGCAATCTTGCGCGATCGCTTTGTTGAAGAGTTTGGCGGCTGGTTAGACGATCGTTAAATTGAATCGCTATCGGGCGGGAGTTTCTCCAAGACTGCTTCAGTCCACCAAACGTTGTCCCCTTTTTCTGGATGTATGCCATATTGTGGCTCGATGCCGTAGCGCGTCTTTTGGGGATGCCCCAAAGCCAGGCTAATTTGGCGGTAGAGGCGCATTAGGTCAAAGCCCCTGGGATCGCAATGAGTGCCTATTCGTCCGAACTCGCCTTGGTCTACCCAGTAGTGAGTCGTAATTTCGGGAAACTGACCTGCTTGCAGGGCAGCTTGCAGGTACAGGCGAGCGATTTGTTCGTACTGTTCGTCAGTATAAGCAGGTCGATCTAAGGTTTCCAGGGGAACGACTCGATTGGCTTGAATTTTTAAGCTATTTGGCACATTTTGATTGTATGCTCTCACTTGTGCATTCGTTACCCAGCACTCAGACCCTCGCTTTTGGAGAATTTCGACGTGAGTGGATGAGGCGACCCTCTTTCGATTTTCGCTGAGTACGGGATTTAGTTTTTGACAAGCGTTTTTGAGAGTCGCGGCCGTCCCAGACGAAGTAGCCATGCGAGCGGCATTCTCGCTATCGTTGAGAACGCCATTGCAGATCTGGGCAACCGTCCACAATCCCGTCGTCTTCCCCCCGTCCAAGTTAGTTGAAGAACGGGCTTTTAGCGCTTCAAAGGCTTGCTCGGAAGGTGCATTAAGCCAAATACTCGCTCGGTTAGCGAGAGAGGGTTCGTTCAAATTTAGCTCTGCCACTACATTTTTGAGCGCTGCTTGTCTTATCGATGCTGCGGTGGCACTCCAGACTCGGCGAATTTCCCGATTGCGAACGGTTTCGGGTAGAATGTCGGCTGCCTTTTCATAAACGGTTGCTGTCGGACGGCGCTGGTTGAAGAACATCGATCGCGCGATCGTCACTTTACCTTCCCTAGATACATAGGCGGCAATTCCATTGCCCATCGGACCTCTCGCTTGCTGTTTCATCCTCTCAATTGTGCTATCGCTCAGTTCGCCCGACGTATCGTGCAAGATAAACTTGGGAATTCGATCGAATGCTGGATCGGGATCGGTTGATAAGGGTTGTCCTAAAATTTGCGCGATCGCTTGGCGTTCCTGCTGGTTTAAGGGATGACCGACTCTACTGTTACTCGACTCTTGAGATTTATCGAACCATGCAGGGACTAACTTTAATGGTTCGGCGCGCTCTCTCTCTTTTAACGCAAGATTGTTAGAAGATAGAAATATCGATCTGTCAAAAACTAGCAATCCCAAGCTTATTGCTACCAAAATCGCAAAAACTACTAACTTTTGTAATAGGTGCTGTCTGCTTTCTCTGCGAATTCGAGGAGATAATTTTGCCCGATTCTTAAATCTATGGTAAATTGCCATCAGTTCTTCTGTGCGATGTCGAAAAATTTCTTGAGAATAAGGCTGTGCGTGTGAGGAACTGTCAGTATCTCAGCATAATTTACGAATCATTACCACAGTTATTGCCCAATAGAATTGCTTGTAGGGGCGGGTTTGGCTAAGATTTTTAGTGATATTAAATCCGGTTAAACAACCGCAATACCTAATTATGGCTAATTAGACGGATTTGATATGAAATTAGTAACTTAAAAACAAAACCCGCCCCTACCGATATTGCGGTCAATCAAACGGATTTGATATTATTGCGATTAGCTTTCATCAATTCTTTTACCCAATGAAAAAGCCTTACACACAGAGCTGCTGACTAATTGCGAACTGATAATTGTAAATTGCGAATTAATAATTGCTAATTGGTATGAGATGTCCTCTAAAAAAGATTCTCAGGATTGAAAACTTTATCTTCAATTCCTTTCCACCACTCGCCCAAATTCATCAAATCTTGGTGTAAATCTTCTAGTTGGCGCATATATTCTTCTTGGGAAAGATTAGAGCGATTTTCATGCAATTTTTGTAAGCGCAATTGTACTAACAACCAAGGTTTAGAAATGCCGTTAGTTTCTTCGATATATCGTGCTAAGTCTTTGCTATCCATGGGATTAAAACAGGGGATAAATAAAAGGGAGTAGTGGCGCTACTCCCTTTATTAAAAAACTAGCTAGCCGCTGCAAAATTTTGAGCGACGAAATCCCAGTTAATTAATTTGCTGATGAACTCATTGATGTAGTCGGGACGACGATTTTGGTAATCCAGATAGTAGGCGTGTTCCCACACATCCATTGTGAGTAGGGGAACTTGTCCGGCTACGATCGGATTATCGGCATTAGGAGTCTTGGTGACTTTCAACGTACCGTTGTCGAGTACTAACCAAGCCCAACCGCTACCAAACTGGGTAGCGCCTGCTGTCTTGAATTCCTCGACAAATTTATCGAAACTGCCAAAGTCAGCATTAATTTTGTCTGCCAGTGCCCCACTGGGAGTGCCGCCGCCGTTGGGTTTCATGCAATTCCAATAAAAAGTGTGGTTCCAAGCTTGGGCACCATTATTGAAGATTGCAGTTTTAGAAGAATCGCCTGCAACTGCTTTGATGACTTCTTCGATTGACTTGTTCTCGAATTCGGTTCCCTTAACTGCCGAATTGTAGTTGTTTACATAGGCAGCATGGTGCTTATCGTGATGAAATTCAAGGGTTTTTTTAGAAATAACTGGTTCTAGTGCCGTGTAGTCGTATGGTAGTGCAGGAAGTTCGTATGCCATTGTGTTCAATCCTCTCTGATTGCTATTGCGGAGTACCGTCACTCAGAGTTGCCCCCAAAGTACGGCTTCCTGGCTTATGCAATAAAACTTAACAGCTTGATTTTACCTTAAAAGCGAATCTCGACCAAGCGATCGCTCTTTAGACAGATTTTCTCAAGATCGCTTTCACTAGCGCGATCGCAGTTTCGACATTATCTGCCACAAAAATTCGCTCCTGGCAAAGGCTGGTAAAGAACTGGATGCTCTCCTGAGTATGGGTTAATAAAACGACTGATTTGCCATTCTTTAAAGCCAACGCGACTTCTGAAGCCGTACCTGCTCCCATTCCGCAGGCAACGATCGCGTCACAAGAAAGGACGTTAATATTATTGCGGGCGTTTCCCATATCCGTCACGATGGCGATGTCCACTGCCTCGGAAACAGCCTCAAGATTCTTTGTCGGTAAAATCCCAACCGTCAACCCTCCCGCCGCCTTTGCCCCTTTACTTGCCGCATCCATTACGCCGACATTTCTGCCTCCCGTTAGGAGGATCCATCCCTGGGCAGCAATTAATTGACCAAGCTTGTATGCATTTTCTAGATCGCTTGCGATCGCATTTTCGCCCGGTCCCATCACGCCGATCGTTATTTTTCTCATTCTCGTCTAAAACTTCCACAATTTTGTAGGGTTCTAGAAAAAAGCTTGGATTCCAAGTTGATAAGGCTAGTTCCTAACCCTAGTACCCCAGTGCCTCATTGAGCGTTGCCATTGAGATTTTAAGGCGATCGCGATACAGTTTTCTTTAGCATAACTCGCTCCTGAGGCTATAATAACTAACTGCGGTCTGAGATAGTATTTCTAGAGCCTAAAATTAGCATGGCAATTGAGAAGAAACTATGGCAATCGTGTCTTGCGATCGCGATCGCGGTTAACTCTTTCATATCCTCTTCCTCAGCACTCGCTGCCGAATTAGAGGAAATTGTCCGTCGGGGCAAGCTTGTTGTTGCCGTTAAAGATAATTTACGTCCGCTTGGATTTTACGACGAACGGGGCAATTTACAAGGACTAGAAATCGACATTGCCAAGCGTCTAGCGCAAGAATTATTAGGCAGTCCCGATGCAGTCGTTTTCAAACCCGTCGCCAATCAAGAACGCTTGCAAGTCGCACTCGATGGCGAGGTAGATCTCGTCATCGCTAGAGTGACGACAACTCCTGCTCGTTCGCGATTGGTAGACTTTAGCCATTATTATTATCTAGATGGCACGGGAATCGTCACCCAAAATCCAACCGTAAAACAGTTGAGCGATCTAGCTTCCGGTAGAATTGCCATTCTCAAAGGCTCTAGTACGATTGCTGTCGTCCGATACGAGCTACCCAAGGCTCAACTAATTGGGGTAGAGTCATATCAAGAGGCCTTGTTGCTCTTGGAAGCAGGAGGTGCAGATGCCTTTGCCGCAGATAATAGCGTTTTAGCTGGCTGGGTACAAGAATATCCCCAGTATCGACAATTACCCGTCCGTCTTTCCGGTGAAGCTTTGTGTGTAGCGATCCCAAAAGGATTACAATCCTCAAGTTTGCGCGATCGCGTCAACCAAGCGATCGCTCGTTGGCAACAATCGGGTTGGTTGCGAGAAAGGGCCGCCTATTGGGGACTTCTTTAAGGACGGAGGAGACTGGGGGACAAGAAAGAATCAATCCAAAATCCACCGTTCTCCTTGAAGCGGTTCAAGGAGCATGCGGCGGCTTCGCCAAAATCTAAAATCCTTTCATCAAAGGACAAATAACTAATAACAACTAACTAATAACCAACGATGAGTGAATATCTTCCAGTCATTTACCTATCTGTGTTGCTGATACTGCTAGGCGGTACAGCCTTGTTTTTATTGCGTCAGGTTTTCAAAACTCGTCAGGTTGAAAGCACTTTTTCTCGCCTGCAAAAGAAACTGCAAAAAGAAAAAGGCACTGCTAAAGAATACTACGAACTAGGCAGTATCTATTTAGATAAAAAATTATTTGTCCAAGCAATCAATCTCCTGCAAAAAGCTTTAAAAACCGATGAAGAAATAGAACCAGAAAACAAAGCTTTAATTTATAATGCGCTTGGGTATGCCTATTTTTCTCAGGAACAGTACGAATTAGCCATTCGTAACTACAAAGAAGCTTTAAAACTTTACCCCGAGTATGCGATCGCGCTCAATAATTTAGCGAACGTATACGAGCGCAAACAAATGGCAATCAAGGCATTAGAAACCTATGAAGAAACGCTCAAATTCGAGCCTAATAATGCCGTTGCCAAGCGTCGAGCTGAATCGTTGCGCAAGCGTTTTGTAAGCTCAAATTAAGAGATAGGAGAAGTAGGGGGAAAGCTTCTAAGGGCGAATTCCTGCCAATCTTAAATTAACAGATGAATCCGACCATATATTGGCTGGTAGCTTAAAACTTATCAATGGTTCCAAAAATTATACCAATTTTCAGGTTTTCGCGAGCGACATTCTTCTCCCCTCTCCCTATTTGGGAGAGGGGTTGGGGGTGAGGGCAATCGACCATCTGTGTCATTAATGAATGAAAAATGGTATAAGGTTCGACCGGAATTCTTCAACTACATTGCGAAGCACGCCGACAATTTTCTCCTCAACATTTGCTAAATTATTCATGACGCGGATAGGATGACCAATGTAAGGTTGCCCTGCTTTATCAACCTTTCCTTCTTCGCAATTAATTCTAAAATAAGGTTGCGATCGCCTATAAGGAGCGTCTATGAGCGAACAGTTTGATTACGATTTAGTAATTATTGGTGCGGGCGTCGGCGGACACGGTGCGGCGCTACACGCAGTCAAATGCGGATTGAAAACCGCGATTGTCGAAGCAAAAGATATGGGCGGGACTTGTGTCAATCGGGGATGTATCCCTTCTAAAGCCCTCCTAGCTGCATCGGGAAGAGTCAGAGAATTACGCGATACTCACCATTTAGACAGTCTTGGAATCCACGTTGGCGGTGTAACTTTCGATCGCCAAGCGATCGCCAACCATGCTATTAATCTAGTTGAAAAGATTCGCGGCGATCTCACCAACAGCCTTAAGCGTCTTAAAGTCGATACGATTCGCGGTTGGGGAAAAATTGTCGCTCCCCAGAAAGTGAGCGTCATTACAGAGGATGGCGAAAAGATCGTTACGGCTAAGGATATTATGCTGTGTCCCGGTTCGGTACCGTTCGTACCGCCAGGAATTGAAATCGACCACAAAACCGTCTTTACTAGCGATGAAGCAGTCAGATTAGAAAACCTGCCCAAATGGGTTGCCATTATCGGCAGCGGTTATATCGGGTTAGAGTTTTCCGATATTTATACGGCGCTAGGGTGTGAAGTTACCATGATTGAAGCCCTAGATACTCTCATGCCAGGATTCGATCCGGATATTTCTAAAATAGCCAAACGGATTTTGATCGATCCCCGCGACATTGAAACCTATGTAGGAACGCTTGCGAAAACCGTAAAACCGGGTTCTCCCGTGGTTATCGAATTGGCAGATGCACAAACGAAAGAAATTATCGATGTTCTAGAAGTCGATGCTTGCTTAGTGGCAACGGGGCGCATTCCTGCTACTAAGAATTTGGGGTTAGAATCGGTAGGCGTAGAACTCGATCGCCGAGGCTATATTCCTGTAGACGATCGTATGGCAGTCTTAAGCAATGGAGAACCAATTCCCCATCTCTGGGCAGTCGGCGATGCTACGGGGAAAATGATGCTTGCTCACGCGGCATCCGGTCAAGGAGTGGTCGCTGTCGAAAATATCTGCGGTCGTCAAAAAAACATCGATTATCGCAGCATTCCCGCTGCCGCCTTCACTCATCCAGAAATTAGCTATGTGGGGCTGACAGAACCAGCAGCCAAAGAATTAGGTCAGCAGGAAGGATTTGAGGTAGCATCGGTTAAAACCTACTTTAAAGGCAATTCTAAAGCCCTTGCAGAAGGCGAAACCGAGGGGATGGCAAAGGTCGTCTATCGCCAAGATACGGGCGAAGTGTTAGGCGTTCATATTATTGGCATTCACGCTTCCGATTTGATTCAAGAAGCCGCTAACGCGATCGCAGAACGTCAATCCGTCCAAAACCTCGCCTTTAACGTCCATACTCATCCTACCCTCTCTGAAGTTCTCGACGAGGCGTATAAACGGGCAGAAGTAGCAGTTTAGTTAGTAGTTAGTAGTTAGTAGTTAGTAGTTCTCCAACTAACCACTAACTACTATCCTATCTATGTTCGTTATGCAAGAAATCGTTAATTACTATCAAATCACAGACAAGATAGCCACATCGGGACAGCCGACGCGGGAACAATTTCAAAAAATCGCCGATGCGGGTTACGAGTCGGTTATCAATCTCGCGCTGCCTTCATCCAAAAATGCCCTAGCCGATGAAGGGACAATCGTCGCGGGTTTGGGAATGGCTTACTTTCATATTCCCGTCGTTTGGGAAGCCCCAAAACTCGACGACGTGCGCCTCTTTTTTGACGTAATGAAATCTTTGAGCGATCGCAAGGTGTGGGTGCATTGCGCGCTCAATATGAATGAGAGTCTCTTGTTTTCTGTATCTTTTTCAAAAGCACGTCTTAAAGTTGCCCGAAGCGCGATCGCGCTATCCGATGGCAGAAATTTGGCAGCCAGAAGGCGCGTGGCAGTAGCTCATTCAAGAGGCAGAGAGAACATTTGGTCGCGATGAAAAATCCGCTTAAAAATTTTTTCTCTTTTGCAGGAAAAAGCAGCTTACACCTCTACTTTTGGAGTCTATCTTAGATAGATAGCCTTATTTATTATTACTCTTTATGCTAACCCATCATCGCCGACCTATCTGCCTATCTCTTTTTTCAACCGATCTTCCTATTTGTTCGACGATTGAGGCGGCAGCAACCTTATATCAGAAAGATCGACAAAGATTTCACCTGCTGTTTTATCAGTCAGATCTACCTCAACCAGTCGATCGCTCCCTGGAAAACGGAAGGTTACTCTGGTTGGAAATTTCCCCCTATCGAGCAATTATGACGATGCAAGGAAAGGATCGGTTAGCCTACCGTCATTATTGGGAACAAGGAATTTACGGCATTAGCCGCTATTGGTTCAATGGCAGCGGCGATCGAGACGGACAATCTTTCCGCCTGCGTAACTATACTCGCAGCTTGCAACTAGAAGGTTCTCCTCTGCCCACGCACTTGCGAGTCGAGTACGAGTTGTGGTCGCAGAATGTTCGCTTAGGGCACTATGTCTTGCACCTGGAAATTTATCATTAAAACGGTTGAAGTCAAAAAACCCGCCTAAGCGGGTTTTAAGTTTAAGTTTACCTGGTTATTTTTTTCAATCAACGTAGTCGAACGACTAATCGCCGATCGGGTTCTTGACCTCGACTTTCGGTTTCTAAATCTTCGGCATCTTTAAGAAAAGTGTGAATCTGGCGGCGTTCAGCTGAGGAAAGGGATTTCATTTCTACTTCTTGTCCGGTCTGACGCACTTGTTGGGCAACTTCCTTAGCGAGAGTCAGAAGTTCCTCTTGACGCTTGATCCGGTAGCCAACGAGTTCTACTGTAAACGCCCGTTGGTCTTCTGGCGCTAACCCCAGATTCAGTATAGTGTTGGCAAGGTATTGAATCGCATCAATCCCTTCTCCTTTTTGACCGAGCAGAATTTTTATCTGTTCTGGCGTTAAATTGGTTTCATCAATAATGAGCCAGCAGGCATTTACATCTGCCCCGTAAAGCTCTCCTTGCCCAATTTTTACCTGGGTAGGAAACCCCATTAGCTGTAATAGTTTTTCTAACCACTGCTGACCTCGCTGGATTGTTTCCTCCATCATTACCGCGATCGCCCCCTCATTCCGATTCAGAATTTAAAATTTAAGATGTTTTCTCCTTTTCCTTCTTCTTAGAACGCTTTTCAAAGGGCAGTTCTTCTCGTCCTTTTTGGGCTTTTTCTTGCTGTTCTACCAGTTTTTGGAGGTTTTCCGGCAAGGGTTCTCGCATTAATATTACCGTTTGCAGGGTTTGGAAGAGGTTAGCCACTACGATGTACATCAACACTCCCGCCGGAAGGGGGAAAAAGAGGAACATAGCACTGAAAATAACTGGCGTAATCTTGTTAACGGTTTGCTGTTGCTGAGCATTAGCTCCACCGCCGCCTTGGGAAGAACCGGACAGTTCTTGGTTGATATAGATACTCAACCCAAAAAAGATTACCATGCCCAAGATATCCCAGTTAATGCTGCCATCCTCTGACGTTACGCCCACGCGCCCTAGCTTTTCAATAAAGAGAAATCCGGTATTGGCAGCAATTCCCGGAATTGTTCCCTGAATGGTTGCCTCTCCAGGAGCTAGCGCTTCGATGGTTCCGTCCTCATTGATTTTGATGCGTTCGGAGCCTTTGATAACTTGCCATTTAGGTTGAATTTGGCTTTCTGGGTAATCTGCTGCTAACTGCTCTAAGGACTTGCCTTCAACCGTTTGAAACTCAACTTTTGTCTTGTCGCCAACGGCTAATTTATTGCCACCAGGCAGTATGGCAGCGATCGGGTAGTGGACGCCATCGCTGACATAAATATTTTGGGGTTTGGTGGCAAAAGTTTGGGGCTGAATTTGGGCAATTTGCTCTCTAGGCAAGATTTGAACGTCAACGGTATAGTTAATATCGGCAAATGGCGATCCCCGTAAAGTAGCAAATAGCGCGAAAAGAATCGGCATCTGCAACAGCAGGGGCAGGCATCCGGCTAGGGGATTGCCAAACTCCTGCATGAGTTTTCCCATTTCCTCCTGCTGTTTTGCCGGATCGTCTTTATAGCGTTTCTGGATTTGTTCTTGCCGCTCTTTCATCAAGGGCTGGGTGATGCGCATTTTTCTCATGTTGCGAATCTGCCCGGCACTGAGAGGATAGAGACCAAGGCGAATGACTAATGTAAGCGCAATAATCGCAAAGCCATAGCTGGGGACAATCCCGTAGAAAAAGTCCAGGATTGGCAGCATGATATTTGTGGAAATAAATCCGACACCAAAATCCATTCTTCTAAATTTATGCCTTTTTGTAACGTTTCCTCTGTAATTCTGTTAGGGATTGAGATAGGAGATGGAAAAATTGTTTATTGTCTCCTTATCCCATCGTCTCTTGTTATCTTTAATCTACAATCTACGAACTGGTAATCGCTTCTACAGAGCGACCCGTTTTAGCAGAAGTTTTTTGGGCTATGTAGTCGTAGATTTCTCGGAATCGTGGCAGCGATCGCAGCTCTAGGCGGCTTTTATCTTTTAGCGTCACGACGATATCGCCCCACAATCCAATTCCGCGGGGCACTTTAACGATTTTAACGATTTCTGAATAGATGATATCGGTGCGATCGCGTCCCATCCATCCCCCGGTCACCGAGATGCGGCGATCGGTAATCCTATAGCGCAACCAAATCGACCGAACGATAGCTCCTATGGTTAGCGGCAAACAAATTACTGTAAAGCCCAGCAAGATATTGACAATTAAATCGCCAATATGAGGACCGCCTTCATAAAACGTATTCTCTCTTATGCCCATTGATAATATCGGCTTCAACTAACAACTGTTTCAATTCTCGCAAAAAATGTTCATATTTGCACTCCAATGCCTTGGGACGCACGGCAACAACTATTTTCCATCCCGGTGAAAGGTCGGGAAGTAACTCTATAAGCGCTGCCCGGATTTGCCGCTTGATACGATTGCGAATGACAGCTTTTTTGCTGACTTTTTGGCTAACAGAAATGCCAATGCGAGTTGCTGCCGCTCGAAGTGAATTGTCTGGTTCGGTTTCCGACAGTGCCAATAA
Source organism: Hydrococcus rivularis NIES-593 (assembly GCF_001904635.1). Classification (GTDB taxonomy): domain Bacteria; phylum Cyanobacteriota; class Cyanobacteriia; order Cyanobacteriales; family Microcystaceae; genus Hydrococcus; species Hydrococcus rivularis. The sequence goes on along the minus strand of NZ_MRCB01000007.1, from coordinate 21,218 downwards.
GCTTAGGTGAGAACTACTGTAGCGAGTCCCCTGCTGATAAATTTTCTGAAAGTCTTTCCAGTGCTTGAGCCGATGAACTTTAGGCAATCCCACAATAACAGCCGCTTAAACTGTTAGCTGATGCCGTCCTTTTCTACGTCGGGCTTGGAGAACTTTCCGACCATTTTTGGTCTTCATCCGAGCGCGGAAGCCCGAAGTTCTCTTTTGTTTGCGATTGGTACCTTCTAGCGTTCGCCGAGTCACGTAATTATTTCCTCCTTAACGCAATTCGATCGGGATTTTATCCTAAAAAACCAGTCTCTAATTATAACATTAATTTGAAGAAAATTAAAAAGATATAAATTCAGAAGCTAGCGATCGGTTACCAGTCAGTCACCGATCGGCAACTCTGAATAATAGCGATAAATTCGATTAACTTTCCGTTCCTTCAGGCATCAATCTTGTCGAGCGATTTTCTTGTTGTCTCCGACTGCCAGAAAGTCAGAAACTTATGCAACAGCTCTATTGGCGATGGGAAAGAGAAGGGAAAAGAAGTTGAAGCGGGCGTGCTGAGTTGGGCTAAACTCCAATCGCGTCTGAGATTTTTGGCACCGCGTAGATAGGAATGATGAATCTCGACTTGGCGTTTGAAGGTATTGACTTGAATTAAAACCCGAATGCAACGTTCGATACTGCCTTTGACGGACATTTGCTGTACGTCTAGTAGAGGAACATTTTCCCAGTGAGGGCGCTCTCTTGCGATCGCGGCTGGGAAAATCGCATTTAAGTCCGGCGTTGCGGTAAAAATAACGCTGATGATATCTTCTGGATCGAGTTGGTTGTGCGTTTCGATTTCGTCAAGCAGTTCCGTGACAACTTCTCTAATTGCTTCTACCGTATTCTCTGAAGCCGTCGTCGCTCCCCGAATCGCTCGCACTTTCCACTCCACTGTCATGTTCCTCCGACAATTGTTTTTAGAGTTTAAATCTTAAAGATCTCCAAAATCTAATTTTTCCGCTCATTACGGTCTATATAACCATAATGGCTGACCGCTAGTCGCCAGTTCAAATTCTAGCCAATCTATCGCCGCGCCTATCGCAGTTTTAGATTGATTTCTGCCTCCTAAAATCCGATTGAGTAGGGGTTTGGGTTCTTCAATGGTTTGATACTCGGTTTTTTCGGGATCGAGTCCGGCTAACTCGGCTGCCCAGCGGCGAGCATCTTCTTCCGTTCCCAGGCGATCGACAACTCCCAATTCTACTGCCTGCTGACCTGTAAAAATGCGACCGTCAGCAAAGTTTTTCACCGTTTCTATTGCTAGTTTGCGAGCCTCGGCGACTGTTGTTACAAATTGTTGATAACTGGTGTCGATCATTTCCTGAAGGATATTTTGTTCCTCGGCAGTTAGTTGGCGATCGAAAGCCAGAATATCTTTGTAGGGACCGGATTTGATGACTTTAAAGGAAACGCCGACTTTATCGAGCAAACGTTCTAGGTTATTTCCGCGCAGAATCACGCCAATACTGCCCGTAATCGTGCCGGGGTTTGCCATAATGTGTTCGGCTCCCATGCCGATGTAAACGCCGCCAGAGGCAGAAATATTGCCGAAGCTAGCAACAATTTTGACTTTCTCTCGCAGACGCTTGAGAGCTTCATAAATTTCCTGGGAATCGCCCACCGTACCGCCAGGTGAATCGATCCGCAACAGCAGGGCGGGAAATTTCTTTTCTTTAACGGTTTCTAAAGCCTTGAGAACTCGTTTGCGAGTATCTCCTGCGATTACTCCTGTAATTTCTATCCGTGCAATTTTCTTTGTTGTTTTGGGTTTAAAGGGCCAGATCATGCGTTATTCAGAAACTATGTTGTGAGGTTGAGCTAGCTCAACGCAGCCGCTCGAATTAGTTCGGACGGAAGGTTGAGATCGTTCAAAAGAAAGCCAAACTTAAGCTTATGCCTATATATACTCTAATCTGTTCGGTTTTGTGTGGCAGGTTGCGATCGCACATCGTACAAAGATCGGAGTTTGAGCGAGTTATGATTAACAAAAATATACAATTAGTTAAGATCGATTAAATAAAATTAAAAATTATTTGTTGTTCGATCGCCAACCTCATCCAACCGAGACTAATGAACCGGAAGCTCTCAAAACCCAACTTAATCGAATCGCCAATCTTGCTAATTTCTCCTTTCTTTCTCTGGGGAACTGCGATGGTAGCGATGAAAGGTACCCTCGCTAATACAACGCCGCTATTCCTAGCTGGCGTGCGCTTGCTACCAGCAGGATTGCTCGTCCTAGCCATGGCAGCCATTTTGGGACGACCGCAACCCAAAGGCTGGAAAGCTTGGCTGTGGATCGGTTTGTTCGCTTTGCTCGACGGAGCCATGTTTCAAGGCTTTCTTGCCGAGGGGTTAGTGAGAACGGGGGCTGGTTTGGGTTCGACGATTATCGATTCTCAACCCCTAGCCGTGGCACTGATGTCGAGTTGGTTGTTTGGAGAAGTCATCGGGTTATGGGGTTGGCTTGGATTAGTCATTGGCATTGCAGGCATTAGCTTAATTGGGTTGCCCGACGAGTGGTTTTTGCATGGATTGCCAGTTCAATCTTTTCTCTCGTCCTTTAGCTGGCAAAATCTCTTTGATAGCGGCGAGTGGTTGATGCTGCTAGCTTCGCTGTCAATGGCAGTGGGAACGGTTAGTATTCGCTTCGTCTGTCGCCATGCCGATCCCGTAACGGCTACGGGGTGGCATATGGTGTTAGGGGGATTGCCGCTATTTTTTCTCTCTGGAATTTACGAATCGCAACAGTGGACGCAGATTAACCCAGAAGGTTGGCTAGCATTAGGATATGCAACGATCTTTGGCAGCGCGATCGCCTACGGGATCTTTTTCTTCCTCGCCTCTAAAGGCAATCTCACCAGTCTCAGTGCCCTTACTTTTCTAACTCCTGTTTTTGCCCTCTCTTTTGGCAACCTCTTTTTATCGGAAGTTCTCAGTCCCTTGCAATGGATTGGTGTTTGTTTAACCCTGATTAGCATTTATCTCATCAACCAACGAGAGAAAATCGCTCGGCAATTGCGCTCCTGGAAACTAATACCTTCCTTTCTCAGCTCCGAAAAAGCTGAATACCGATAAGATCGGATTAGTTTGAATACTTATCAAAAGCTCGTTGTCTCATACCGATCGCAACGCAGTGAAGTGAAGAAGCTGGCAGATCTTCACTTCGTTGGGAATGACAATTAATTATCCGAACTTAGTTGACTGACAGAACTCAAATCGCCCTCACCCCAACCCCTCTCCCGCTCTGGGAGAGTAGCTCTCAAGTTAAGACTTTAGACTGAAATCCCTTCGCTCTTTGTGGGAGAAGGGATTTAGGGATGAGGAAACAAAGATTTGTCAGTCAACCCGATCCGAACTCGATATAACCCGGTTTTGCAATTTAAATTTATTCTTTTAGATTGAGTTGACACCCATAGAACTGTCCCTATGGAATATGCCATTTCTGTTCCAACAACTTAAGGTAGAGATAGGAACCCCAAGTCAAGTCACCAATGGTACAATTCGTCTCTTCACCGGAACCTTCAGAGCTAATTAATTCTCGCATTAACCCTTGCTTGATTCGCTTGGCGTATCCGCTAGGGTGCTATGTTGTCATGCCGCTATTTTTCGGACGGATAGAAGTTATAGGACGAGAAAATGTCCCTCAAACAGGCCCCGTCCTAGTCGCACCAACCCATCGTTCTCGCTGGGATGCTCTTATTGTTCCATATGCTATTGGTCGTCTGGCGAGCGGGCGCGACTTGCGGTTTATGGTTACGATTGATGAATATCACAGACCCGTACAAGGCTGGTTTATTCGACAACTGGGAGGATTTCCCATCGATACCAAGCGCCCAGGAATTAGCAGCTTGCATCATAGCGTCGAGCTGCTGCGGGCGGGTGAGATGCTGGTAATTTTTCCAGAAGGCGCTCCTGGCGGTAAAATTTATCGAGGGGAAACGGTCCATCCTATCAAACGCGGTGTTGCTCGCATTGCCCTAGAAGTAGAATTGGCTCAACCGGGCAGTGGGATTAAAATTTTACCGATCGCTATTAAGTACAGTCAGCCATATCCGAGCTGGGGAAGCAACGTCGCCGTTACGATTGGCGAACCCATCGATGTTGCCGATTACAGCAGCGCTTCAATTAAGAAAAGCTCGCAAGCGCTAACCAACGCGCTAGAATCAGCACTTAGAGAACTCTACGAAGGCACGAGCCAAGCAATGCCGATGGCGACAGTATAATTCTACAGAACCTTCAACAATAGATAGATTTCTGGCATAAATGTGATTCGATCTCATGCCAGGACGCAAAGGCGCAAAGGATTAAGATAAAATCATGACTTTTGCAAGAAGTCTAATCAGTTAGCGATTCCGGAAAAACTCTGCTAGCTGGTGGATTTCTACTGAAGGGGAGCGAACTTAATTTGTCGAGGTAGAACCTCGTTCTTCTCGATAACAGGGCTGCTGCCTTCAGGTTTTCTCTACATGGTGCCAGATCTGAGATCGCACTATCCTACCTCCCATTGGAATTCTAAATTCTTCTCTAACGATTCCTAGAAGGACTGGTAGGGTTACTACGATGAAATTAATCGTTTCCCCCCAAATCGAGATTGCACCCTTTTACGGGATGCCGAGTTTGCCGAGTGCTTCTAAAACTAGGATTTTAGTCCAGTTTTTTGCTCGGATAGCTAGAAATTTTCGAGCTTAGTTTCTAGCAATAAAACGATTCTGAAATTAGAGGAGGTTTTTCATGAGTTGCCATCTAATCTGGCTAGTGCCACTGTTGTTAGGAGTGCTGCCATTGCCTGCTGGGGCATTTCCATCGGATGATGAAATTGCTGTTTTAGCCGAACGCTTTTGCCAATTAGAAAGCGCCTCCCCACAAGACTACGAAAAGGTATTTATCGAAGAATTTAACAAATGGATTAACAGCGGCAGCGTGACGATCGAAGAAGTAGAAGATGAGGCAAATAATCAAGCCCTGGGAGAAGCGGTTGGCGATCGCTTGGGAGTTCATATGGCGCAGAAATGCCCGCGTAAGATTCAAGAGTTGCAAGCACTTGGCATTTTTGGCAATTAGGTGTACGCGTCGCGTCTATAAAAAGCTTTACTATTGCGCCACTGCCTCTTTTTTTACTGGTTTGGGTTCGATCGCTCGCGTAGCGCGATCGCGTTTTCCTGTCAGCACCATCCGAACCCCACTATCGGGCGCAATGGTTAAACCGCGACGTTGGGGCTTGACGGGTTTGTTGTCTGCCAAAGCCAGTTGATAGCGAGATAAAATCGTCGCCAATACTAATTTCATTTCTAACTGTGCCAAAGCATAGCCCAAACAGCGGCGATTTCCGCCCCCAAAGGGAAGATATTCGTAAGGAGAATACTGCCGTTCTAAAAATCGCTCTGGTTTAAATTGTTTCGATTGAGGATAAAGGTCTTCTCGATGATGGACGAGATAAATGCACGATGCTAACATCGTTCCGGGGGCAAAGGAACGTCCCATAATTTCTACTGGCTTTCTGGGCAAGCGGAAAAAAGCAATGGGGACGATTGGGTAAATTCGCAGCGTTTCTTGACAGACAGCACTCAGATAGGGAAGTTGATAAATTGCCATCGGATCTGGATTCTCTCCTAAACTATCGAGTTCTTGCAGAAGTTTTTCGCGCACCTCCGGCAACTTATGAATCCAGTAAAACGCCCATGCTAATGCTGTAGCAGTCGTTTCATGTCCCGCTACTAACAGCGTCATCATTTCATCTTTCAATTCTTCATCACTCATCGGCTCTCCATTCTCATCGCGAGCCAACAGCATTAAACTGAGAATGTCATTGCCCGGAATTTCCCTGTCAGCGCGTCTTTCATCAATCTCCGCTTGCAGCAAGTCGTAAATTTCCTGTTTGCGCTGCTCCATTCTTCTCCAAGGACTCCACGCGCCCCAATCTCGCTGTAGGAATTTGAAAAATAAAATGCTCGAACGTAGCGGAGAACCCGTCAGATCGAGCATAGCTGCCAAAAGTGGCTTGAGTTGTTGGTATCTCTCGCCTTCATATAAACCGAATACGGCTTGTAAGATAACCTCTAAGGTAATATCTTGCATTGCCGAGCGAGCAATAAATGAATTTCCCTCCGTCCATTGACTGGCTACTTTTTCGCTAATCTCGCAGATGATTTGACCGTAAGCTTGCAATCTTTCTCCATGAAAAGGCGGCATTAATAACTTGCGCTGGCGCTTGTGGCGATCGCCGTCGAGCAATAATAAAGAGTTATCCCCTACTAGGGGTCGTACAATGTTATTTGCACTCCCCGAATCGAATAGTTTGGCATCGACGCTTAAAATCTCCTGAATTCCTTGAGGATTGCTGATAATTACGAAGGGAGCAAATCCTCTCAATTTTATGGTAAATACTTCTCCGTAGCGTCTTGCTCCTGCTTCTAAATAAGCTAGCGGATCTGCAATCCATTTAATTAGTTCCCACCAAGCAAAACTTTCAGATCCGTCGGGCAGTTTACTCACGATTGTTTTTCCTCAATGCTTTTTCTAATCTAATCAGAGATTTGATTGCAGACAACTTTATAATTGTTCGGGAAGATACAATCCGAGCAGCGCTAAAATTCAAAGTAGGATCGATAATCGCCGCTAACCCGTCGATTAAACTAGCGGTTCTGTTCGTTTTATAGGCACTTCGGGAGCGCGTTGAATTCGCTCGATCGAATAGCCTTGTTTTTCTATGTCTTGCACAAAGCGATCGCGATCGACTGGTTCTGGCGGCTGAGCTATTGACTCTTCTTGTCCGGATTTTCTCATTTTTTTAAGTTTAGATTGTTTTCCCATAACTTTTTCCTCCGAATTTATCCTTGAGAACTTTCCAAAAATTCTCGTATATACTGATTGACTAATTGCGGCTGTTCTTGTTGCACCCAATGACTGCAATTGGGAATATATTTAATCGTTAAATTTCTTACAAAAGCTTCCGTTTTATAGGTTAATTCTTTTCCCAACGCAGCATCATTTTCTCCCCAAATCATTAAAGTTGGTACTTCTAAAACTCCCCAGCTTTTTTGAAAATTTTGAAATATTTCCCTAGAAATATTTCGATAATAATTCAACATAGCTGTTAAAGCTCCTCGTTTAGCAGCAGCATCTTTATAGGCTTCTAAATCGGATTGAGTAAAGGCACTTTTATCAACCATCGTATTGGTAAAAATAGAACCAATGAGTTGATAATCGTTTGCTTGTAAAACAAACTCTGGTAAGAAAGGTACTTGGAAGAAGAACATATACAAACTTTTTAGTAATTGTTGAGGTGTGCGAAGTCCATCACTAATTTTTGCTGGATGGGCAATATTTAGAACAATTAATTTATCGACCATTTGAGGATAATCATAAGCAAAATTCCAAGCAATTAATCCACCCCAATCGTGTCCGACTAAAATGCAACTTTCGTAGCCCAATCCTTTAATTACTCCCTCTATATCTTTGAGTAATTCTTTGGTCACATAAGCTTCTACTTCTTTAGGTTTATCACTCTCGTTATACCCTCTCAAGTCGAGAGCAACGACTTTATAGTCTTTGGCAAATTCAGGAATTTGATGCCGCCAGGAATACCAAAATTCAGGGAAGCCATGTAACATTAAAATTAATTGACCTTCCCCTTGAGTAATGTAATGGAGTTTGATTCCATTAGTGGTAATAAAATCGTGTTTCCAAGATCCTTCTAGTACAGACATCGAGCTAATTTTCCTCCGTTTTTTGATTGTAAATTAGCCTTAAAGACGGCGATTTTTATAATAATCTAATTAAGTAACGATCGACTCCGCCGATAATGTAGCCAACTATCTCAGCAACCTGACCACATTTTCCTTCATTAAAACAAAAATTAAGACGAATTCCGTGGAAAATTTCCAGGCTTCCCAGGACAAAAAAGTTTAAAGGACTCAACAGACAAAAAAGGATGGGTAAGAGGGTAAAAAAGCGAAAATTCCACAAACAGGTTTCAAAAACTTGCTCAAGTCGATTTTTAGATATGATGGCAAAAGCGCGAAATTTAACTGGAATCTTTCTCGAATACTAATACCATTTTTCATTCATTAATGACACAGATAGTCGATCGCCCTCACCCCAACTCCTCTCCCAGTTTGGGAGAGGGGAAAAAGATGTCGATCGCGAAAACCTGAAAATTGGTATAACCGGAGAAAAGCGAGCCAGACCGTTTATGCGTTTATGAGTGTAGTTTTTTACATTTTGCCTTTAAGAGAATACAAAGTTGCATTTATAGAAGTCACAACTTTTATCGAATTTTCTCAATATAAGTAGCCGACAATCGGCAATGGCTTCCTCACAAGTTCCTCAAACCATTAATCTATTCTGAAAAATAAATAGAAAGGATAACAAACGATGTTAAAGATAATTCGTCGTAGCCAAATCATTGGCTTAATAACAAAAGAAAACGAAGATAATTCCCCTTTCGATCGCGTGCAAGAAGTCTGGAGCGATCCGACAGGGCGAGTAGCGTATTTAGCTTGTACTAAGGGATATACGCGCGTGCAGCAAATCTCACACATAGATGCCGATACAGTATTCGTTCATGATTGCTGGCGAGATGAATCTCCCGCCCATCTTCGTTGGTAGAAGATTTCCTCTTTAACGGGCAAACGGGAGAAATTGCTGCTTTCGTCTTAGAGGGCGATCTTGCCGCTTTCTTTAGCGGACGGGCAGTATTATTTCCCCAGGATATAGAGGGAATTCAAGCTGAAGCGATTGTTCTTAAAGACGGTGCCGAAAAACGCCTTCAAAGTGAATCTGAGGGACTTAAGGGCTTCTTGAGCGCAAAAAAATCGCAGGTTAGACGATTAGTTAAGTGCTTGAGCGATCGCTTATATGCTCTCGTTTCTTCAGACGATCGTCCCGAAGTTGTCCGCATCAAAATTAAAATTGTCAGCGAGGAACTGGCAATCTCTGGTCGGTACGACAAAAACGCTCTCGCTGAAGCAACAGAATTTGTACAACAGCACTGGGCAAGCATTGAGTATGACCTCAATCGACCCAAACAATGGGCTAAATGGGCTGTGGAAAAAGCTTGGCAGCAAATTACTAGCAAGTAGCGTTCTCTTGACGAAACCATTAGCGATCGCGCTGTTCGGAGAGGTTATCGTTATCATGCGACGAGCGATCGCGCCGAAGACAGAGATGTTTATTTTATCGACCAATTGAATGGAAGACGAGAATAGATTCCTTGAGGATCGTTAAGAGTTTGGAGAGTTGCCAGCTCTTCTTTAAACTTGAGAAATTCAACCGTTAGCGGGTCATGAGATGGTGCGGTTTTTGTTTGCTCGGTACCCAATAGCCTTTCGAGCAATTCGGCTTCAAAACTGCGCTTAGCCGGATATTCTTCTACTTCCCAATCGTCGCCGAGATTGGCTTGATTGGCAGCTTCTTGAATGGCTGCCTCTATGCCGCCAATTTGGTCTACTAAGCCAATTTTTTTGGCATCTTCTCCCGACCAAACCCGTCCCTGAGCAATTTGGGCGACTCTTTCTTTGGGCATGTTGCGAGACTTGGCTACTTTGTCGAGAAACATTTCATAGATTTGGTTAACAGAACGCTGAAGAATGGCTAACTCCTCTTTGGTTTTCGGACGAGTTGCCGTATCTAGATCGGCTAGACGTGCGGTTTTGACGATATCCCAGCTAATGCCGTTGTTGTTGGCAATTTCCTGCAAGTTAAACAAAAGACCAAAAACGCCAATAGAACCCGTAATCGTGCTTCCCTCAGCAAAAATCCGATTGCCGCCAGTGGCTATCCAGTAGCCGCCAGAAGCCGCTACATCTCCCATAGAGACGATAACGGGTTTTTGCTCGCGCAGCAGTTGAACTTCGCGTAGAATAATTTCGGAAGCGGTGGCACTGCCTCCCGGACTATTGATTCGCAAGACGACAGCTTTGACATCCTCGTTTTGTTTAAGTTTGTGCAATTCTTTGGCAAAGCGATCGCCCCCAATTTCTTGTATGGCTCCTTCGCCGCTAACAATCGCTCCTTCTGCATAGAGAACGGCAATTTTATTGCGAGAAGATTTCTTTTGGGCTTCTGTGACCTTAGCGCCTGCATAAGCTGGCAAATCTATCTGACGAAAGGTTTTTAACCCTTCTTCTTTCTCTTCGCCAGTCATTTGTTTGAGGTCTTCTAGGACGTTATCGAAATAGGCAACGCGATCGATCAGTCCTGCCGTGCGAGCCTCTTCTGGGTCTAAAATCCCTTTCGTTTCGGCAAATTGCTGTAACTTTTGCGCGGGGACTTTTCGACTTTTCTCGACAGTATTGAGAAAGTCCCCCCAAAGATCGTCGAGTAGAGCTTTGATTTGTTGTCGATTTTCCGGGCTGAGATTTGGTCTTGTGTAGGGTTCTACGGCTGATTTGTAACTGCCGACTCGAACCACTTGCACGCCAATCCCATATTTTTTAAAAGCATCGGCTAAAAATAGAGGTTGCGAACTCAGTCCGTTAACTTCGATCGCTCCCATTGGATTGAGAGTACTGGTATCGGCAACTGAGGTTAAATAATACTCTTGCTCGCTGACATCTACGTCGTAAGCAATAATTTTTTTGCCGGCAGCGCGGAAACGCTCCAAAGCCATGCGGACTTCTTTGAGGGTAGCATAGCCATTACTGGTGCCCGCCTTTCTCCCATCTAGGAAAATCGCCACAATTCGCGGATCTTTCGTTGCTTTGTCGATCGCGTCGAGGACTTGGCGCAGCGTTACAGTTGGCGTTGGTTCTTCTGAAAAAGCTTGAGAGAGAGTAGACGGAGGCTGGGTATCGCTAATCTGCGTTGATAGGTCAAAAACCAGAACCGTTTTATTTTTAACCGTCGGTCCGCTCTCTGTTAGGACAGCTGCAATTAATAGTAAAACTAATCCGCTCGTCCCAAGAGCAAAAAAAAGAATCAGTCCGGCAAAACTGCCGATTAGACTGGCATAGATTTGTTTGAGAAATTGACCCATTTGAATGATGAATTCTAGCAGTTGAATTGTGAAAGATTATTCTTATGCTAACTTTTGTAGGGCATTGGCGCGTCTTAGCGCTCTGAGATTGGCATTGCCCGTACAGAATAGCACGGTGGTTATTTCTGCCATCAGCAGTTGCACGGTTTCGTGAAGGCTCTCTATTGATTGAGACGCTGCTTGCAAAAAGGGTAGGGCTAAACCTGCAATGTCTGCCCCCAGCGCGATCGCTTTGGCTGCTTCGAGACCGTTACGCAGTCCCCCAGAGGCAATCAGGGGAATGGTCGGGTAATGCTGACGGATATCGACGATGCATTCTGCGGTCGGAATGCCCCAATCGGCAAAGGTTCTTCCCAATTCTCGCTGTAGGGGCTTCTCGGCACGTTCGCTTTCTACTTTCGCCCAAGAAGTGCCGCCTGCCCCAGCGACATCGATCGCGCTCACGCCCGCCTCGATCAACTTTTGCGCCATTGTCGCCGAGATCCCGTTTCCAACTTCTTTGGCAATTACGGGTACTGATATTTTTGAGCACAAAGTGTTAATTTTGTCAAGAATCCCTTTGAAATTGGTATCTCCTTTAGATTGAATGCACTCTTGTAGGGGATTGAGATGCAAAATGAGAGCATCTGCCGCTAAAAAATCGACCACCTGCAAGCATTGCTCTAAACCGTAAGTATAGTTGAGTTGTACGGCTCCGAGATTGGCAAACAGAAGGATATCGGGAGCGAGCGATCGCACGGCAAACGTATCGGCGACTTCTGGTTTTTCCAGGGCAATTCGCTGGGAACCGACTCCCATCGCCAACTTATAAATCTGAGCGATTTGAGCAAGTCGATAGTTGATCGTTTTTGCCTGCTCGGTTCCTCCCGTCATGGACGAAATTAGCAGCGGTGCGCCCAGCGACTTGCCCAAAAAGGTCGTCGTAATATCGATCTCGCTCAGATTTAACTCTGGCAAACAACAGTGGGTAAAGCGATAGCGTTCAAATCCATTGGTAATCCGGCAAGCTTGAACGTCTTCTTCCAGACAAATCCGCAAGTGATCGGCTTTGCGCGTCTGGGTGTTACTCATAGCAGTTATCGGTTATCGGTGATTAGTTATCAATTATCAGCGAAGGGGGAACCAGCAACCAAGTTTTTTTAAAGCCAACGATAATGCGATCGCGCTTTGGTAAGAATCCGATGACACGGGTTTCGACCCACAGTAAGAAGACAGGCTTGATTGGAATAATTAATACTAAGCATAAACACTTCATTAAGGAATTTCATGTGTCACAATTGTTAGCGTTATTAACAAAATAGTGAAGCGACATAAAGTAGGCATTACATAATGGAATGGCTTTATCAATATGCCTGGTTGATTCCCTTCCTCCCCTTGGTAGGAGCGATGGTGGTCGGATCGGGTCTAATCTCTCTAAATCAAGCTACCAATCGTCTCCGGCGAGTTAATTCCGTATTCATCGTCTCCTTGCTCGGAGCGAGCATGGTACTATCCTTTGCCTTACTGTGGAGCCAAATTCACGGTCACGCCGATTATAGCCGCTCAATTGAATGGGCAGCAGCGGGAAACTTCCATCTCTCAATGGGATACGTTATCGACCATCTCAGTTCCCTGATGCTAGTCATCGTGACTACGGTTGCCTTTCTGGTGATGGTCTATACCGATGGTTACATGGCTCACGATCCGGGTTATGTACGCTTCTATGCTTATTTGAGCCTTTTCGCCTCCTCGATGCTGGGGCTGGTGATTAGTCCCAACCTAGTACAGATTTACATCTTCTGGGAACTGGTTGGCATGTGTTCCTACCTTCTGGTCGGTTTCTGGTACGATCGCAAATCAGCTGCCGATGCTGCTCAAAAAGCTTTTGTCGTCAACCGCGTTGGCGACTTCGGCTTATTGTTAGGAATCCTCGGTTTGTACTGGGCAACGAGCAGCTTTGACTTTGGCATCATCGGAGAACGCTTAGAAGGATTAGTATCCTCTGGCGCGTTAGGGTCTGGTTTAGCAGCTCTCTTTGCCATACTGGTCTTTTTGGGACCCGTGGCTAAGTCGGCTCAATTTCCCCTCCACGTCTGGCTGCCGGACGCGATGGAAGGTCCTACGCCCATCTCTGCCCTCATCCATGCCGCGACGATGGTAGCTGCTGGGGTCTTTTTGATCGCTCGCATGTATCCGGTGTTTGAACCGATTCCTGCCGCAATGAATGTCATTGCTTGGACGGGGGCCTTCACCGCCTTCTTGGGAGCAACCATCGCCCTTACCCAGAATGACATTAAAAAAGGCTTGGCTTATTCCACCATTTCCCAGTTGGGTTACATGGTCATGGCAATGGGATTTGGGGCTTATACGGCAGGTTTATTTCACCTAATGACCCACGCCTATTTCAAAGCGATGCTGTTCCTCTGTTCCGGTTCTGTGATTCACGGAATGGAAGGAGTTGTCGGGCACGATCCCGTTTTGGCGCAAGATATGCGCCTGATGGGCGGTTTGCGCAAGTATATGCCCATTACAGCTCTGACTTTTCTGATTGGAACGCTGGCGATTTGCGGAATTCCGCCCTTTGCAGGATTCTGGTCGAAGGATGAAATCCTCGGACTTGCTTTTAACGCCAATCCGTTTTTATGGTTTATTGGCTGGTTTACGGCAGGACTGACGGCATTTTATATGTTCCGCATGTACTTCATGACCTTTGAAGGCGGATTTCGTGGCAACGATGCGTCCATCAAGCAAAAACTTTTAGCTGCCGCGGGCGTGGCAACTCCTGCTTTTGGTCCTGGGGCGATGGATGTCAAGGAATTGGAACATGAAGCTCGCGGATCTCATTCTCGCGGTCATAGCACATCCCCCCACGAGTCTCCCATAACGATGACGCTGCCTCTGGTGCTTCTAGCAGTTCCATCCGTTTTGGTTGGCTTGGTTGGTAAACCTTGGGATAATGTTTTTGAGGAATTTATTTATGCCCCAGGCGAAGCACTAGAAAAAGTCACTCACTTTGACTGGACTGAATTCTATATTATGGCAGGCAGTTCTGTCGGGATCGCTCTGATTGGCATCACTATTGCCTCGCTAATGTATCTCCAGAAGAAAATCGATCCAGCCGCGATCGCCAAGAAATATCCCGCTCTCTATCAATTCTCTCTCAATAAATGGTATTTCGATGACATTTACGATCGCGTCTTCGTGCAAGGATGCCGTCGTCTTGCCCGACAAATCATGGAAGTGGACTATCGCGTCATCGACGGTGCGGTCAACTTAACGGGTTTAGCCACCATCCTTAGTGGAGAAGGATTGAAATACCTAGAAAACGGTCGCGCCCAATTCTATGCCCTAATCATTTTTGCAGCCGTTTTGGGCTTTGTCATTTTGTTTAGTGTTGTCTAAAGTTGTGAGCGACGCTAGCAATTGCGGGGGCATTTTGCTCCCGTTATTTTTTTGTCCTTTGTCCTTTGTCACTTGTCAAAAGTCCTTTTCTTTTTACCTTTTCCCAAGCAAAGCTTTTATCCCCCGTTCGCGATCGCGGGCGATGAGTTTACCATTGTTTCAACATTGGCTCGGTCAAAAACTATCGTAATGTAATAAGATCTGACAAATTACCGAACGAACCTCTATGTGGATAGTCTGCAAGCAAGTCGGTCTATTTACGCATTATTTGACTCCCTCTGGCACCTTTCAACCTGGATTAGAGAGAGCCAGCAAATTCGTCTCTCAACAAATGGCAGAGATAATGGCTAAAAAACACGGAGGAGTTGCCCGTCAGTTAGAGTAAAGTTTTTCTCTAAGATAGGTTTTTTTGTTCGAGCTGCTTGACTCGCTTTTCTAATTTTGCTACTCGCTCTCTCAATTCAATCGTCAAATTAGCCAACCGTTCAAACAAGGGGTCGCTGCGTCCGACGATTCTTCCATCAATCGCTTGTGGAGTAGTAATCTGAGCGGGTTGAGAGGGAAGGCTTGGTTGAATCGTTCGCACGCCCACTCGCCTAGAAGATTCGATTTCTAAGTTATTTATACGCCTTTTAAGATCCTGAATTTCCGAGCGAACGGTGGTATCAGATTGACCCAAAACCCTTTGAGAGCTAATAAAGTGAATGGTAATTCCAATAGAGAACGCAACAAGTAAAATCAGCGAGAATTTGACAATCGATCGACCCAGCCAAGAAGATCTTTTCATAGTTTTAGCCAGAAGAAATTGAGCGGCGATCGCTCTATTTATTTTCCAGCTTAGCTATTTATTCAGAAACTATGCCCTCCTGCTTTTGGCAGAATTTATTTATTGTTGGTTTCGACTCGAACTGGTCTTACCATCGGCGCTCTAAACTTGAGTAAAGCCAACAAGCCGACCAATAGAATCGACCAATGGGCAATAACCAACCCCCAAATTAGACAAGCAATAGCACTGGCAACGGCTAGAACCCAAAAAATATCATTATTTGTGTGCTGATACCAAAGAACGCTTCCTACTGCGACGATTAATAATAAGACCGGAAACATGGGGAGCATCATATCCATCACCTTTTAGTCGCTTGGTAAAGTGGAGCGTCTCAAAGACTTTATTCAATTAAGTCATCAAGGCTTTCGCTTTTCACCATAGCATTCTCTTTTCAAGAGAATGGATAAATCGATTACAAAACTGAAATTTTGTTAGAAATCTTTGCAGAACTTTAAATTAAAGATCGCTCGATCGAATAAATGTTTAGTTTTGTTATTCTTGTCGCCAACTTGGAAAAAGTCAAATCTTGAGAAGATTGCAGAGCTACGATCTCTGAATTCAGATTGATTCGCTTTTTCCCAAAAACTCGACTAGCCAATCTTTTAGTTCAAAAGTAGCGCGGCAGTCGTCTTCATTATAGCGTAAAATTGCTTCTAAAAAGCTGCGATCGCCCGTTTTTAGCCATCGATCGTACCAACAAACGCAGCGATCGCCACTTGCGCCGCGATCGCGCCATTGAAATCCTATCCAATTAGCTAATGCTTTAAGAGAATAACTTTCCACTGGAAAAGTAACAGAATGAATCACTCGCTTATGAAGATCGATGCAGCGCCATAATAATGATTCTATTTGCTTTCTCGGCGTTTTATATAAATGAGCAAGGCGTTTAATCGTTTCTACTTCATATTCAGAAAAGTGAAAAATGGGGGCATGTTCGTAGAAATTAACGACGGCTAGAAATTGATTCCAAATAATTTCTTCTTCTTCCGGTTTTTCTGCCAAAAATGGATAAAAACATTTGCTATTTTTTTGGCGATCGACCAGTAAAATTCCCAACAGATAATCCAGATTGCGTTCTGGTTCTGCTTCGATATCGAAATATAACTCAATAGAAGCAGTGGGAATTGTCTTGCAAACGTCTAAAAACCCATTAGATTTGCGAATCGCTCGATTTTCGACAATGGCTTTAGCTTGTTGTTTTAACTGAGTGGCAACTTCCCTCCCCATTGTCTCGCCCAGATTAATCGGACAAGCATCGGCTAGAGAAGCCACCGTGTCTACGCCGATTGCTTGTAAATATTCGTAGCGACTAGGAGTTACGCCGGGAACGAGAGAGAGATGCTGCTGCGATTGAGCAAGGGTATAACAGTGACCGTACCAATGACATAAGCCGCATCGCTGGCGAGAAATAAAAACTTCGGGTTCTTGACGCGCTAAGAGCATTTGCAGGCATTCTGCCAAAGTCTCTCGCATGCGAGGAAGCCATTCGGCGAGATCGACTGCGTAGCGATTCTGACGACGCAAGACAATCTCGGTAGTAGTGGGTAAAACGCCTTGGATAGTTGCCAGCAATTGAGCATAAAAGGCGGCGATCAGCTTATATTCTGGTTTCGGACGGCGACCTAATTGAATGCTAATCGGCATGTAGCACCAATTGCCAAACTTTGAGAGTCCTGACTGTTTTACCAGTAAATGAGGGGTCCCAAAGAGAATTGGTTCATCGCCTTGGGTACCTAAAACCTTCTCGGATACCAATCCCCAATCTCGGTAGTTAGGCTGGATTAAAACCCCACGGTAAATACAATCTACGCCCTGCTGCATTAATACTTCCGTTTCTTTGGCTTTTGTCTGCCAGTCCTCATCAGAAGCTTGAGGCTGCTGAGAGTTGGGATAAAACTCGGCAAGCACGGTAGCAACGTGGTGTTGGCTTTCTTGTCGGAGTTTCAGAAGAAAATCTCGTTCCGGTTCTCGTTCGTTACTATCTCCATAGAGATTTAAAAAGGCACGACGCGGACAGCGTTTATAATCTAGTAGCAGGGCATCAGTCAGCAGCATTACTTTTAGGAAAAGTTAAGCTTTCCTAGACAATAGGATAAACTTGGGGACACTCAGAACCCTCAATATAGAAGATATCCTCTCTCTCGCTTACTTGACTACATAATTCCCATGCTCGACGCTTTTTCTGCAACGGCTCGCTTAGAAAAATATCGACAAGAGTTTCCCGCACTGGCGCATAAAGTTTATTTGAACTTTGGGGGACAAGGCACATTGTCTCGCATTGCGTTGGGAGCCATTATTGAGACTCACAAATATTTACAAGAACGCGGACCTTTTTCTGTGGAGATCAATGCTTGGATCGTGCAAAAGACAGCTTCTCTGCGAAGTGCGATCGCAAGCGAACTGGGCGTTTCTCCCAAAACGATCGCGTTGACGGAAAACGTGACGGCTGGCTGCAATATCGTTCTGTGGGGCATTGACTGGCAAGTGGGCGATCGCATTTTAATAACCGATTGCGAACATCCTGGAGTCATCGCTATTGTCAAAGAAATTTCGCGGCGTTTTGGAGTAGACATCGATCTCTGTCCGATAATGGCAACGCTCAATGAAGGAGATCCGATTGAAGTTATTTCTCAACATTTACATCCCAAAACTCGTTTGGTCGTTTTGAGTCATTTATTATGGAATACGGGTCAGGTGTTACCATTAGCTGAAATCGTAGGAGTTTGCCATAATTATTCTGGCAGTAATAAACCCGTACAAGTATTAGTCGATGCCGCCCAATCGGTCGGTTCTCTGCCACTAAATTTAACCGAAATTGGCGTTGATTTTTATGCGTTTACCGGTCATAAATGGTTGTGCGGTCCGGCGGGAGTAGGAGGATTATATATTCGTCCCGAAGCTTTTGAGAAACTTCAACCCACATTTATTGGCTGGCGCGGCGTTAATACCAATGAAAAAGGCGAATTAATCGGATGGAAAGGTGACGGACAGCGTTTTGAGATCGCTACTTCTGCTTATCCAGAATATGAAGGGTTGAGAGCCGCGATCGCGCTTCATCAACAATGGGGAACGCCACATGAACGCTATCAACAAATCTGTCAATTAAGCGAATATCTCTGGCTAAGTTTATCGAAAATTAATGGGATTGAGTGTTTAAAAAATTCCCCTCCCCAAGCGGGCTTAGTCTCTTTTCGAGTAACCAATAATAGTTCTCACAAACAACTGGTACAACAATTAGAGAAACAAGGTTTGTTACTCAGAACCATTGCCGAACCCGATTGCATTCGTGCCTGCGTTCATTATTTTACATTGTCGGCAGAAATCGATCGATTAGTTGAGGCAATCAAGCAAATGATTTAGCTTTTTAAATTTTTAGCAAAAAAAGCTTTTTCGATTTGAGAGTTTGAGAAATAAAACGAAATGAGTCAGGAATCGTTAAGAATCATGCGCGATCGGTATTTTTGCATTCACACGATTTAACACCCAAAGTTTACTATCGCATTACTAACAATTGGCTAGAACTGACCGTTCGTTTTGTCGTCAGAGAAAGAGCGACTCGCGATCTTAAAGATGCTGTCAGTCGAGATATTCTCAAAGGTTTTGACAAAGCGGGAATTGGCATTGCCACTACTAGATACAATGTTGTCGGCTTTCCACCTATTCAAATTGAAAATGGCGTGCCTCCTACAGAGGAGCTTCGCTAACAAAATAATTTGTAAATTTGCTCTTAAAAATCAAACTCTAGACAGAGTAATAACGAAGAGATTTTGACTATGATGCTCGTAAATTGCTCGATATTTTCTTAAAAAAGCAAATAATGAAAACGAGCAAAAAATGGCATGAAATACCATGAACTTTCAGGAATCAATTGCG
Organism: Hydrococcus rivularis NIES-593; assembly: GCF_001904635.1. Classification (GTDB taxonomy): domain Bacteria; phylum Cyanobacteriota; class Cyanobacteriia; order Cyanobacteriales; family Microcystaceae; genus Hydrococcus; species Hydrococcus rivularis. The sequence continues at coordinate 2,127 of NZ_MRCB01000007.1, read as the reverse complement.
GCAGCATGGGCAAAAATTAGTGGACTAATTAATGGTTTAATTGTTTTGCTGCCAAATATTATCTTAGCCGGAATCGTCTCGATCGCGTTTTTTTTCGCCGCCAGATGGCTGAAGATACTGGTTAAACGCCTCACGAGAAGGCATCGACAAGCGAGAAATCTGGGCATGGTCTTAGGACGATTAGCGCAAGGAACTGTTATTCTCATCGGTTTATTTGTGGCTTTGTCAATTGTTATCCCGACTTTCAAAGCAGGGGATTTAATCCAATTACTCGGAATTAGTGGTGTTGCCATTGGCTTCGCTTTTCGCGATATTTTGCAAAATTTTCTGGCAGGAATTTTAATTCTTTTAACCGAACCATTTCAAATTGACGACCAGATAGTTTTTAAAGAATATGAGGGAACGGTTGAAAATATTCAAACCCGCGCGACGACAATTAAAACCTACGACGGTCGCCGAATTGTGATTCCTAATTCAGAATTGTTTACTAATTCAGTTACTGTAAATACCGCTTTTGAAAGTCGTCGCATGGAATACGATGTTGGCATCGGCTATGGCGACGATCTTGACGAAGCGAAGCGTTTAATTTTAGAAGCGATTCATAGTGTTGAAGGAGTTTTAAGAGATCCATCTCCTGACGTGCTGGTAATGGAACTAGCAGAAAGTACCGTTAATATTCGTGCCCGATGGTGGATTAAACCGCCAAGACGAGCAGACGATCTCGACTCGCGCGATCGCGTTTTAACTGCCATTAAGCATAAGCTAACAGCAAACGGAATCGATCTACCCTTCCCAACCCAACAAATTTTATTCCACGACCAAACCGAAGAGACAGATGGCGATCGCAAATCTCAAAGAGAAGGTTGGCCTTCTGGAAAGAAAGAAGTCCCAAAACCGCGCAGCATCAGCGATTCTTTAATAAAACTCGCTCAAATGCGCTCGTCGAGAAATGACAATACCAAGCAGGCTCAAGCCGAGCATGACGAACCATGAAAAATGTCAAATTCGGTAAAATTTGGGACACGCTCCATTCTAGTTACTGGTTTTTGCCAACCATTTTTGCACTGCTCGCGATCGCGCTAGCATTTACGATGTTATGGCTCGATCGCCAAGGTTATTACGGCCCGATTGAGAAATGGGGTTGGATTTACACTGGCGGAACTGATGGGGCGCGTGAGGTGCTTTCATCGGTGGCTAGTTCCACTATTGGCGTTGCTGGTACAGCCTTTTCAATTACCGTTGTGGCACTTCAGTTAGCTGCTTCCAATTTCGGTCCCAGGTTGCTGCGTAACTTTATGCAGGACATAGGAAATCAACTCGTTCTTGGCACCTTCATTAGCACGTTCATCTATTCCTTAGTGATGTCGCAGTTACTATTCGTTTGTTAGAAGCGATCGCAACGGTAGCTCGTTATACCTCAAACCCAAAAGAACGCGAAATACTGTTGCGTCATGCCGAAATGATTAGACGCGATAGCCAGCAAGCGATATCGGAAGAAATGGACAAAAAAGATATTGAGGAGCGTTATTTAACTATTAAAAAAGAACTTTTAGCATCATGAAGAAAATTAAATACATTCCAGTCAGAAGTCGCGCTACGCTGTGTCCTTTTGGCTTTAACGGCTCCGGCTTCTTGAATGGCTCCGCCGTAAAGCAGTAATTTCTCGGTAAGCGTGGTTTTTCCTGCGTCGGGGTGGGAAATAATGGCAAAGTTACGACGACGAGAGACTTCTTGGTAAATCTGTTCAACAACAGAATTTTTCGACAAAATTGTCGAATTTATATTTGTTTGCATCGGTTAAAGTTTCCTAAAACTACTATAGAAACTAAAGTCTGAGAATCAGAATTAGTCAGTATTGCTTAATTGCACTAATTGGTCAGGCAATGACGAAGCTATTAATTGCCCATTTAGTAAAAATTAAAAAAGCAGTTTTAGGGTGGACACTGAGAGCCAACACTGAAGCTAGATTGACGAATTGTGATTGCACAATACCGATACATGCTTTAAACTGGGAATTCTTGTTAATCCTATAATAACCCTAAGTAATCGGTACTAACTTAAATCAGTTACTTAAAGTCGATTTTGGCTGATGGCGATACCAGCGAACCAGTCGCTTGGACGAAACCC
>NZ_MRCB01000068.1 GCF_001904635.1 Hydrococcus rivularis NIES-593 | reverse complement strand
TAAGGTTGTTGTCATTTGCCTATGATTCCTATTCCTTTTTCAAGGTTCTTTATGAATGATTATTCATAATGTTAAGAGAATGAATAAGTTTTGTAAAGTAATTTAAGCAAAAATATGCTTATGTAAACTATAAACTAAGCTTATCATATGTCTTTATCTCGGATTGTTACCTACAGCGCTGCCTACACGCTCGTTCCTACTTACGAATGCTTCAATCGCTGCACCTACTGTAATTTTCGTGCCGATCCCGGTCGAAGTGCTTGGTTGACACTCGCAGAGGTTGAACGGAAGCTAGAGTATCTCCTCTCACAAGGAATTTGCGAGATTCTCGTTCTCAGTGGCGAAGTTCATCCCGATTCTTCTCGAAGAGATGCTTGGTTTCAAAGAATCTACGACATCTGTCAACTAGCTTTGTCGGGAGGATTTCTTCCCCATACTAATGCGGGACCTCTCAGGTTTCAGGAGATGCAACAGCTCAAGCAGGTCAACGCATCGATGGGACTAATGCTGGAGCAGCTAACGCCAAACCTGTTGGAAACCGTTCATCTTCACGCTCCCAGCAAGGTTCCCGAACTGAGATTGCAACAGTTAGAATGGGCAGGGAAATTAAAAATTCCTTTTACGACGGGCTTATTATTGGGAATAGGAGAAAGGAAAGACGATCGCATCGAAACCCTCGAAGCAATTGCCCAAATTCATCGGCAATGGGGTCATATACAAGAAGTTATCCTACAACCGTACAGCCCCGGCGATCGCCAGAGTTTTACCGCATCAGCTTTCAATTCTCATCACTTACCAGACCTTATTGCCAAAGCGAGAGATATTCTTCCCCAGACCATTACCATACAAATTCCTCCCAACCTAATCCCAGACGCTAGCGTTTTGTTGGACTGCCTAGAAGCTGGCGCGAGAGACTTGGGCGGAATTGGTCCTAAAGATGAAGTCAATCCCGATTACCCCCATCCTCACCTGCAAAGACTTAGAGAGATTTTAGAACCAGCCGGATGGCAACTAATGCTGCGCTTGCCCGTTTATCCCCAGTATTACGATTGGTTATCGCCTCAATTGCGAGAGGCTGTTGCTGCGTGGGAATGCAAGCTGTTGCATTTCTAATTCTATGCCAACGTCGAAGACCCAAAATCGGGCGGGATATCTTGCCATCGTCCCGAACCGACGGCGCGGACGGCTTCAGAAAGCTTGACATCTCCGGTATAAAGGGCGCGACCGACGATAACGCCAGTTACGCCTGCTGGTTCGAGGGATAATAAACTCAGTAAATCAGTCAAAGAACTGATTCCACCAGAGGCAATAATGGGTATATCGACGACTTCTGCCAATTCTCTAAGGGCGACTTTATTGGGGCCCGTTAGTGTTCCGTCTCGGTGAATATCGGTATAAATAATCGCCGCGACTCCTTGTTGTGCCATTCGTCTTGCGAGTTCGGTAGCATCGACTTCTGACGTTTCCAACCAACCCCGCGTCGCGACCTTGCCGTTGCGAGCATCAATTCCGACAACGATTCTCTGAGGAAATTCCCCGCAAAGTTGGGCGACTAGCTGAGGATTTTCTACCGCGACGGTGCCTAGAATAACGCGATCGACTCCTAAAGCCAGTAGCTGACTGGCGCTATCGCGATCGCGCAATCCCCCGCCTACTTGTACTGGCAAGGACACGGCTTTGACAATCGCTTCAATTGCTTTTAAATTAGCGGGTTTGCCTTGTTTGGCGCCATCTAAATCGACGACGTGCAAGCGCGTAGCTCCCTGTTCAACCCATTGTCTCGCCACTTCGACAGGATTTTCATTAAAAACTTGCGATCGCATATAATCGCCCTGATACAAGCGCACGCATTTTCCATCTAGTAAATCGATCGCGGGAATGACTTCCATCTGCTCTATCCTAGTTCCTCGATCCTTTCATAACTATAGTTGTTTGAGCTTTTCCTCGCTCTCTTCAATCTCTAGTTTGTACACCCCTGCCATATCCCACCATTGAACACGCTACAAATCTTATCTTATCTGTCGCCTTACTTTGGAGAATTGGTATAAGCAGGTGCAACAGTTATGGTCAAAGTGGGAACACATGGGTTTTTTGTACATC
>NZ_MRCB01000067.1 GCF_001904635.1 Hydrococcus rivularis NIES-593 | reverse complement strand
AATGGTAGCGCCCTAACATATTGATATGGTCGTGTCCTAAAGGAGATAACCGAGCTCTCGCCTCGATTTAATTGAGTTAAGATGCGACGGCGATAATCTTCATCATCAACATAATGGAGCAAATACAGCGTTTTTGAGACTCGCCCCAACTCTCCAATTGCCTTGGCTAAAGTAGAAGGTTTCTTCCCTCTTTGCAAGGTTCGCAGAATTTCCAACGCGCTGACAGTTCCTAGTTTTAAAGACCCTGCTACCCGCAACATATCATCCCAGTTTTCCTCAATTAACTCCGTCTTGACTCTCGCCCGTGCCAATTTATCCAACACTCCGTAATCGGCTTTTGGGTCAAGTCTCCACAAGCGGGCTTCTCCTGCATCGGCTAAACGAGGACTAAACTGATAGCCCAACAGCCAAAATAACCCGAATACTACATCGCTATAGCCGGAGGTGTCAGTCATTAGTTCTCTGGGACGCAAGCTAGTCTGTTGTTCGAGCAATCCTACCAAAACGACGAGAGAATCTCGCAACGTTCCTGGCACTACCAGCCCATGAAAGCCTGTAAATTGGTCAGAGGTAAAGTTGTAATAAGTAATTCCCCTGCCTTGACCAAAGTATTTACTGTTAGGGCCAGCATTAAGAGTGCGTACAGGAACGACGAAACGTAGACCATCAGCAGAAGCGACTTCACCACCTCCCCATGCCTGTGCTAGAGGAATTTGACTCTGAGCATCAACCAGTCGAGCATTAGCACGAACTAGGGTTTCTGGACGAATGTAGTTTTGTTCCACCCAAGTCAATCGACCTCTTGTTAAAGCAGGGACATCGGCGCGGACTAAAGGGGTTAGCCCGATATTACAAGCCGAAGCGATTAACACAGCACAAATACTGGTAGATAAGTTACTGACTCTGGCAAAACTTTCATTGACATGAATAAACTCATCCATAAATCCAGTTTTTGCCTGAATTTCCAGTAACGCTTCTGGTAAATCGACATGGGGCAGCCAAGCGTCTACCTGTGCCTTAAGCTTGAGATAGCTCGAACTCTCTTCTAATTTATCCAAATTCCCAATCGTGAGTGTAGAGCGCCCCTTAGTCACTTCAATTCTAACTGCCGGATTGTTGGGGAGATTGCTAGCAGTACGCTGATAAGCTTCATTCAATTGCTGTTGGAGGGCTTGAAGCTCAGGTGCAGGAGTCGGTTGCAAGTTCAACGCTCGGCACACGAGTGGGCGGGTTGACTCCCAAACTTGACCCTGTAACAGTTTCGCTGCCGGATTATTCCAACGCTCGCTCTCGCTGACAAACAGGTCGCGGCGACCCAAAGACTCAACCAATTGTTCTAGGACGCAGAAGGTATAAGCACGACGGTCAATTTTTCCATCTTTCCCAACAACCCACCTCACCCAACTTTTACCGACCACTTCCAGGGGGGCTGATTCCATTTTTGGCTTGTTTATTCCCTCAATAGAAGCAAGAAAACGCCAAGCGGCTAGAATGTTTTTTCCTGCCATTAAGGATTGAAAATCAATTGTCCGCAGCAATGTAGGGAGGAAACGCCTTACTTGCCGCCAACGTCCTAATAATTCTTGGTAGTAGTTGTCGTCTGGTGGACGAGCGAGTTTAAGTACCTGCTCGACAGCTTTTTTTAATTCTTCAGAGCTAATCTGTTTCCAGACAGTCGAGCGCAAATTACTGTCATCACAGTTAGGGTCGAGCAAAACGCGGCAGGCAAGCGACAATTGTAGAGCCGACGCATCTAAATCTTTAAGCGTCCGCAACCGTTCCTTTTTCCCCTCTCGCTCGGAAGAAGCCAGTAAATCTTTAACTAATAGCTCTAATAAATCGAGAGCGTCATCAATAGCGATCGCCTCCATAATATAGATAAAGGCAACCAGAATGGCGATTCGTCTTCTTTGAGACATGCGGCTAATCGCTATAAAGTATAGTCTATTTGGTACACTAAAAAGCTCGTAAAATTGATGGAGTATTAGTTACAGAATTAACTCGTTGGGGTCGCTCAACTATCGATCTGATAACGACTTTACAAGATTTAGCTCATTGGGGAGTATCGCTAATAGCTACTACAGGACTTCAGTTTGATTTGACTACACC
>NZ_MRCB01000066.1 GCF_001904635.1 Hydrococcus rivularis NIES-593 | reverse complement strand
GTGCGATTCGTTGTTAGCTGAATCACGGTAATCAGCCCGTACATAAGCTAACCAACCCCATCTAGCAATAGAGAAAGGTTGAACTCTCGGTCTGATATGGGTGAAAGTCCCATCTACCAGACTCAGGTATGACTCCCTATCTGCCCACGATGACCCGACTCGGTTTCGGGAGGTCGAAGCTGGGAACAGGGCATAATCAGACATCCGTTGTGGGATGGCACTGGTGCTAACGGGGAGTTCCTACGGTGAAATATAGCCTAGAAAAGCAACCCAGCAAAAAGCAGGACACAACATCAGAGCCTGACTTGATTGGAGATAAATCCCGCCGCATCCTGTCTTCGATAGCGGCAAGAGTCCGGGGATTCCAATGGTTGAAGTGGCTACACCTAACGGAACTAATAATCAACCGAGGGAACGAATAAAAACGGATTGAAGGTCTAAGGGCGGTCGAACCCTAAGTAGGCTGGACGAGTAGCGGAATCCCTTCAGTTCGGGTAGGACAGACCGTAATTGGTCTGAGGTGTTCAGAATACACAAATCGGAGCAGAGCATGATTAGACACAGAGGCAACTCTAGTGAATCTTGGAAGACGTTACCGTGGAAGCAATTCCGCCGTAACCTATTTCGCCTACAAAGACGCGTGTATAAAGCTGTTCAAGTTGGCGACAAGCGGAAAGCGAAGTCTCTACAAAAGCTGATTCTGAAATCCACCGCAGCAAGATTACTGGCTATCCGTCAAGTAACACAGCTAAATGCTGGGAAAAAGACAGCGGGAATCGACGGCAAAACTGCGCTCACGTTTGAGCAAAGGTTTGAACTAAGTGAAAAACTTAGAACCGAAGCTAAAAACTGGAAACACCAGGGATTACGTGAAATACCCATCCCCAAAAAGGATGGTAAAACCCGGATTCTCAAAGTCCCCACTATTGCGGACAGAGCGTATCAATGTCTTGTTAAGTACGCATTAGAACCAGCACACGAAGCAACTTTCCATGCTAGGAGTTACGGATTCAGAACGGGACGCTCGGCGCATGACGCTCAGAGACAATTGTTCAACAGTCTAAACTATCGAGCCAATGGAATAGATAAAAGAGTCATAGAACTCGATATCGAAAAATGCTTTGACACGATAAACCACACCGCCATCATGGACAGACTCATCGCTCCTTTGAGCATAAAACAGGGAATTTTCCGATGTCTCAAAGCCGGAGTCAACCCAGAATTTCCAGAACTTGGAACCCCTCAAGGTGGGGTGGTAAGTCCACTCTTAGCTAACATCGCCTTAAATGGGATTGAAAGTATTCATAGATACCACCGGGATTCTAATAGAAGAATTACTGACAAAACCTCGGCAGAAAGTATTATCGAACCGTCTGTCCGCTACGCAGATGACATGGTGATCATACTCAGACCTCAAGACGATGCTACCGTTATACTTGACAAAATCAGTCAGTTCCTAGCAGAGCGGGGAATGAAGGTAAGCGAGAAAAAGACACTCGTTACCGCCGCGACAGATGGTTTTGATTTTCTCGGCTGGAACTTTAAAGTCCAGAACAACGGCAAGTTTAAATGCGTTCCTTCAGTGGACAACTATAAAACTTTTCGCAAGAAAGTCAAAGCTATCGTCAATAACTCGAATTATGGTGCTACCACAAAGGCGGAGAAATTAGCCCCGGTAGTTAGAGGTTGGAGGAATTACCACCGCTTCTGCAAGATGGATGGGTCGAGATTTTCTCTATGGCACATCGAACACAGAGCATTCAAGGTATTCAACAAGGAAACTAAGCAGAATTGCCATACCTGTAAACAATTACTTAAAAAGGCATTCCCACAAGTTCCCTACTCCGAAAACAAATACATCAATGTCACAGGAGAGAAATCACCCTACGACGGAGATTTAACTTATTGGAGTGAACGCAACAGTAAGTTATACGACAACAATACCTCTAAAGCCCTGAAACGGCAAAACCATAGATGTGGACATTGTGGTTTAAAAATGCTTAGTGATGAGAAGGTACATCTTCATCATGTCGATGGCAACCACCAAAACTGGAAAACTAAAAACCTTCTAGCCATTCATGAAAGCTGCCACGATTATATCCATATCAGCAAAAGCGCAAGCTAAGAACATCGGGAGCCGGATGCCGTGAAAATGGCACGTCCGGATCTAACTGAGAGGTGCGGGGAATAATATCCCTCATCGACTCAACCC
>NZ_MRCB01000065.1 GCF_001904635.1 Hydrococcus rivularis NIES-593 | reverse complement strand
AAGCCAGGGTGCGACTCGTTCGCTAGAAACCAGTTTCGACTGGGGGATTAGCGACAAGGAGCCACAGGAACGCAAGTTCCATGAACCTTGATAACTCAATATCCGTGTCGGCGCAATTCCGACCCCTTGAAGTGACAAGGTGACAGTCCATCCCCATCTGGCGACTGACTCTCAAAGGATGAAGCGGGATGAAACGCAGGTATCTGGTAGCCTAAACCGGAAACCCCGCTAACACAGTTAGGTAAGGATAGGCAACGAATCTACGTTTAACTCTCCGTAACAGATAACTAGCCAAATCAGGCTGACAGGCTAGACCAAAAAAAAGGTAACGGTTGTGGGCTGTACAAAACTGGCGTGTACAACATTCACTCAGAGAGCAATCTCAACAACCCGGAGAACAGTAGAATCCTAACCCTAACGCCAAACGGATATTGGGAACGAGATAACCTTCTGACGGTTCTCTGGTGGAGGTCGATACCCCAGAGTAGGTGTCAAACCGGATACCCCGGAAGGCAGGATTGGTTAAGAAGCAAATGCCCTGAGTAACGTCAGGGATACGCAGACGTAACCACTACAGATTGAACGATGAAATCCATTAGTAGAGTGTAAATGTCATGAGCCAATCGCTAAAAACGGTTAGGGATGAATGGAAAGACATCCCCTGGAAACAAATCCAGGTGAAGGTTTTCAAGCTCCAACGTCGAATTTATCGAGCTTCGCGAAGTGGAGATGTCAAACGAGTCCACCGACTCCAACGGCTTCTGATGAAGTCCTGGTACGCTAAATGCTTGGCAGTCAGACGGGTGACTCAAGACAACCAGGGAAAGAAAACGGCGGGTGTGGACGGAATCAAATCCCTCACCCCTGCCCAACGCTTCCAACTGATCAACTCAATGGATTTCCAGTCCAAGAGTCGAGCAGTCAGAAGAGTATGGATTCCGAAACCTGGAAAAGCTGAAAAGCGCCCCTTGGGTATCCCGACCATGCACGACCGAGCATTACAAGCACTTCTCAAAATGGTCTTAGAACCAGAATGGGAAGCCAAATTTGAGCCGAATTCTTACGGCTTTAGACCAGGACGTTCCGCCCATGATGCCATCCAAGCAATCTTTACAGCAATTGCCCAGATTAGCGGGACGAGTCATCCGAGGATGGCTCAAAGCAGGTGTGATGGACAGAGATAATCTGTTCCCCACAACTGAAGGAACCCCGCAGGGTGGAGCGATCGGCCCGTTATTGGCAAACATTGCCTTACACGGACTCGAAACGTTCATCCTCAGTCAGTTCCCTGAGAAAAAGAACGGACAAAACTGGAAACCTCAATTCGTCAGATATGCTGATGACTTCGTGGTACTACACCCCGAATTAGAGGTCATCCAAGAATGTCAGAACCTCATCTCAGAATGGCTGAAATCACTAGGGCTAGAACTGAAACCCAGCAAAACCCGAATTGCTCACACACTGCATCCTGTAGAGGAACAAAAACCAGGGTTTGACTTTCTCGGATTCAACATCCGGTCATACCCAGTCGGTAAAACAAACAGTGGAAAGAACAACGGGAAACTCACCGGATTTCAAACCTTCATCAAGCCAAGCAAAGCGAATATCAAAGCTCAATATCGCAAGATAGCCGAGCATATTGAATCGCTAAAATCTACCCCACAAAAGAGAATCATTAGTGACCTCAATCCTGCCATTCGAGGATGGAGCAACTATTATTCAGCAGTCGTAAGTTCAGCTACCTATTCCAAGCTAGACGCACTTCTGTTCAAGAAACTCTGGAGATGGGCGAAGTTCAGACATCCCAAGAAAGGAAAACGATGGATTGCAAAACGTTACTGGCGAATTGGCAAGGGCGAAGGATGGGTATTTGCGGATGGAGATATTAAACTGCTCCGGCACTCAGATACACCAATTCAGCGCCACGTCAAAGTCAAAGGAACAGCATCTCCCTACGATGGGAACTGGACTTATTGGAGTAAAAGACGGGGTTCGTACCCCGGAATCAGCACGAAAGTCTCGACCGCCATCAAGCGACAGAAAGGCAAATGTGCTGAGTGTGGGCTTCACTTCCACATGGAGGACGCGATTGAAATTCATCACATCGATGGGAATCATCGCAATACCAAAATGGAAAATTTGACAGCTATCCACCGTCACTGCCACGACCGGATACACGGTGGTAAAGGCAATCTCTCAACCCAGCCCAGTACCCATATCAAGGGTCAATCTGGAGAGGAGCCGGATGAGCGGAAACTCTCACGTCCGGTTCTGAAGCCGAGCATGGGGGGCGACCTCCATGCTTAGGTTAACGGCTTTCCGC
>NZ_MRCB01000063.1 GCF_001904635.1 Hydrococcus rivularis NIES-593 | reverse complement strand
GTTTAAACCTTATCAAGCTTGAGTAGATATTTGTCTACAAAATTAGTAACTATTATATTAAATAATATTAAAAAGACTTTTCAGATATCCTCTAAAGAGCGATCGCTTTGTCATCTTCAATTTTCTTATTCTCTTCTCTGTAAACTTCTCGGATCGAGGGCATCTCTCAAACCATCGCCGAGCAAATTAAATGCCAACACGGTCAAAATAATTAGTATCGCTGGAGGCCAAATTAGCCAAGGCTGTAGCACGATAATTGAAGCATTGGTCGATAGCGAAAGAAGATTGCCCCAACTGGGATCGGGTTGCTGGATGCCTAACCCAATGAGACTCAAAACGGATTCAGCAACGATAAATCCTGGCACTGCCAGAGTTGCTGAAATAATAATGTAACTAGCAGTCTGAGGCAATACATGCTGGATGATAATGTAAAGCGGTTTTGCTCCCATTGCCCGCGCAGCTTGGATGAATTCTTGTTCTTTGAGCGAAAGAACCTGCCCTCGGATCACCCTTGCTAGTCCAGACCAACTGATAAAGGAAGTAATTAGAACGATCAGCAAAAAGCGTTGGGCACTCGATAAACCAGGCGGCAAAACCGCCGCTAGGGCAACGAGCAAATAAATCCCAGGAATCGTCATCAAGACTTCAACCAGTCGCATTAAAGAAACGTCCAGCCAGCCGCCAAAATAGCCAGAAATCCCACCAATGAGCATTCCCAAGGGAAAAGAAATCACAATTCCAACCAAACCAATAAAAAGACTGATCCTACCGCCAAAAACGAGACGGCTGAATTCATCTCGTCCTTGTTCGTCGGTTCCGAGTATATTTATCTTACCTTTCCCTTCTGTTCCGAATAGGTGTCTATCAAAGGGAATGCCAGGGAACAGTTCGACTTCTTCAAAGGTAGGGGGTAAAGGAAGCTGAATTTGAAATAATCTATAGGAATCCCCTTTCGCAAACAGGCGCACGGGCGAAGGGTTTTTATAATCTATTATTAACTTACGATCGCCTGTTTCTAAGTCGGTTTGACTTTGAGTTGTCGGATAAACGTGAGGTCCTATCCACTGTCCTTGCTGGGAACCTTCCTGAATGCGCCAATAAATTTTGGTGGGTGGCAACAAAGAACCATCTGTTTGAGAGGCGTAAGGATTATAAGGGGCAACGAAATCGGCAAAAATGACTGCCAAATAAAAAATTAGCAGTAAAATCGCCCCAAAACGAGCTAGAGGATTGTTCTTGAGTTTTTGCCACCAGTTCACGACAGCCTCCCAAAAGTTGCAAAGCTTCTTTGCTCATTTACTGTAGCGTACTAATCTCACTTATTATGAATCAAGTAGTAATTATTGGATGCGGTGTCGTTGGAGGCGCGATCGCTTACGAACTCAGTCGAGTACCGGGATTAAAGATTGCGCTCCTCGACGAAAAGGTTCCTGCCTCCGGTTCTACTGGTGCTGCCCTTGGCGTTCTCATGGGGGCAATTAGTCACAAAATCAAAGGGAGAGCGTGGCAGTTGCGTCAAGCAAGCTTGGAACGCTATGAAACTCTAATTCCAGAATTAGAATCCCTCACGGGCATGCAAATCCCCTTTAATCGGCAAGGAATTGTCATGCTGCGTTTGGCTGGGGAAGAATTAGAAAGGTGGGAGAAATTGCGCGAAATTCGGCGTTCTCAAGGGTGGGAATTAGAAATATGGGATTTGACACGCCTTCAGGCAAAATGTCCCCAAATCCAATCTGAAGAAATTATCGGTGCTGTTTATTCTCCCTGCGATCGCCAGGTGAATCCTACCACCCTGACTCAAGCTTTAGTCGCAGGAGCGTCTAGAAATGGCGTTAACTGTCATTTTGGAGTTAAAATTCAAAAAATCGCGATAACCGACCCCGATGGCTCAAATATGCGTCGCTGCGATCGCGTTTACATTGAGGATGAAGCCTTAGATGTCGATTGGTTGGTTATTGCAGCGGGCTTGGGATCTACCCCGCTAACCGCTTCTTTAACAAAATCTGTAGACGTGCGTCCTGTATTGGGACAAGCATTGCAACTCAAGCTTAACAAACCTTTGGGCAACCCAGATTTTCAACCCGTCATTACTGGGGACGATCTCCATATCGTGCCGATTGACAACGGCGAATATTGGGTGGGTGCGACAGTAGAGTTCCCCGACGAGACGGGAGAAGTTATTGCCAAACCCGCCGCCTTAGAAAAAGTCAGACAAGTGGCGATTTCTTTTTGTCCGACTTTAGCTGAGGCAAAAATCGTTCGTACCTGGTTCGGAAAACGTCCTCGCCCAGAAGGAGAACCTGCACCGATTATTGGTCAATTACCCGGTTATGGCAATGTGCTACTGGCTACAGGTCACTATCGCAATGGGGTTTTACTGGCACCTGCGACAGCATTGGCGATTCGGGAAACGATTTGCAAGCAGTAACTCAATCTGTATCCTTTTAGAGCGAGACTTGGGCAAACATTACTATGCCTCATCAAGAGTATCAAACTAGTATTGACGCAGCAATTCATTGTGCTTACGAGTGCGAACATTGTGCCGACGAATGCTTAGGCAGTATGCCAGAATGTGTACGTCTTTGCCGAGACTGCGCTCAAATTTGCTGGACGATCGCAGGTTTTATGAGTCGCTCTTCGCGCTTTATTTCCAATGTCGTTCGTTCTTGTATTGATATCTGCGAAGCTTGTGCTAGTGAGTGCGAAAAACATGACAACGAACACTGTCAAAACTGTGCTAGATCTTGTCGGACAGCAGTAGAAGCATATCGGAAAGTAGCTGGCGTTGCCGCAGCACGAGCCTAGTCTCATCCCAAACGTTTAATCTTCGGGCAAGGTATTCCTTGCCTTTTTGTTTTAACAAGTTGGAAAATAAGAGCGATCGCATCCCAGACAAATTTCCAGAAGATTTCCGATCTTACTTGTCTGGCAAGCTTTAGCCTAGCTCGAAGAGTAGCGTAGGGGAAGAACTGCGCTACCTTCTAAAAACTAACGGCGTAAATTGTAATTCTGCTCTAGTTCTCCAATCCAATTAGGATGAGCAAAATCAACAATGCGATACTCTCCATCCTCCTCCTCGACCAAAACATCAGCACCAACTTTATTGACACGCCGATAGAGATATCGGTTCGGATGCGTGCCGCTAAAGAGCCTTCCATCTTCGAGCTTTACCGATAAAATATCCCCAGTTTGACCGACTACAGTACCGAAGAGATAATCAGAAAACTCTAGCTGCGATTCTCCTTTGTAGGTATCATGTCCTCGCAGTTGGCTGAGAAGGTGGTGAGTTCTATCAAATGTAGGGATTTGTTGAGTGGTGGGGTCAGCCAACACCGGAGCGGATAAGATTGCCCCTAAAGATAATAACGGTAGCGCACGAATCAAAACTTTCAGATTTTTCAATAACATAATCATCCTCCTGGGAGAGAAAAAGACTCTCCCTGTTTGTGAATTTTTTGATTTCGTTGAAGAGATAGTTTTTCTAGTTTCCTCTATCAAAAGCGAGGCGACCCGATCCCAAATACAAACCAGGACTACCTTCACCCACTGGATAAGCGGTGACACCAAACAAATAAATCCCTGCCAAATTAGGATTGCGTTTTGCCTTAAGAACAACCGTTACAGTTTTACCTGGAGGGACGGGAGGAGCGAAAACGACGGTAACATCGCCGTTAGCGGACTGGGAGCCACCAATGCTTGCTAGGGGCATTTCAGTACCGCCAGCAAAACTATCGCCTTCAAAGGCACGACTTTTACTGACTTCAAACTCGATTGGACTGCGACCCTGACGTTGGGAAATGGTAACGGCTTGCAGAGGTTCTCCAGCATTTTCTGGTACCTTAATTGTGAAATGATAAGCCGCTCCCGACATTCCTGCCTGATTAAAATTAGTGGCGGCTCGAATTAGCTCTGGAGATCGCTCAAAAGTCGTCCGTCCATTACCAAGGGGAAAAGAAAGAGCAGGTAGGACGAACAGAGAACTAGACAGCAGAACTAGAGTACCAGCACCTAGCAGCTGAGCGGTCATTGGTTGCAACCTCGATCGAGTAATAATTCTAGACATTTTTCTAACCTCCATAGGAGACTGGTCAACGACAGCACCATCACTGAGACTGCGTTGAGGTTTTTAAAGAATTTGAACGACTACTGACTTCCCTCTTGAAAATTTCTCATCAAACACGGGCTTTAATCTTTCATTTGATGTGGTTAGAGATACTCCGCCGTGAGACGGCGGAGCCTCCTCTAACTTCGTGAAATCCTAGCTTCGCGAATTTAAATACTGGGAAGACAATAAAACCGAGCAGGTAGCCTGACGGAGTGTAAATCTTTAAATCTCTTTAGGCTCTCTTTACCTCTATTACGAAGCTGCTCTTTTAAAAGGATTTAACTTCAGCTAAAGTTTACAAATTTCATTAAAGAAAAATCTTACAGCGATATACCCCCTGTCATCACCGTTTCTCCGGTAGGATAAGAGAGTTTTTCTGATGGCTCGACAGTAATAACAACTGAAGAAGAATTCGACATCTCAGCATCTAGTGGGAGTTTCACCAATACTCTTCCTTGAGAGTCGGCATTAAATTCACCGCAATAAATTTTTTGACCGTCAGCAACTCCCCACAATCGATAAATCTTGCTTTTGGGTAGAGGAGTCAAATTCTGGAGAGTCACAACAATCGCTTCCGACTGGGGAACGACCACCAAACTTCCAGAAGCGGCAGGAGTTGCCTTCGTTCCTTTTAGCGATAGCAATCGGTTTTGAGGCTGACGCAGTAGGGCGATCGCGTCTTGATAGCGGGATAGTTCAGCTTGAGTAGCAACGACCTGCTGGTGTAAGCGATAACTATAGAAGCCGAGTCCGACGACAACGAAAGTAGCAACACTCCCGACAACGTTACGCCAAGCGGTTAGTCTCCTTCCAACCCGGCTTGACGTTGAAGCAGTCGAACTGGCAACCGCTCCCGATGCAGTCTGTAAGATTTGAGATCCTAACGTCGGGGGTAACTCCGCTTCTGGCAACGCTAAAGGAAACAGAGCTAACGTTTTTTGTAAGCGGTTTACTTCGGCTTTTAATTCGGGATGAGATTCCAATAGCTGATTAACCGAAGCGACTTCTTCGCTCGTCAGGTCTCCCAGAACATAACTGGCTAAAAGTTCTTTGATTTCTTCTGAGTCCCGAAAGTCTACCATTGCTACTCCACTAAATCTTGCAATATTTCTCTGAGCTTTAACAAACCCTTGCGCTTATAGGTTTTCACAGTTCCTATGGGCATATTTAATTTTTCAGAAATTTCTGATTGACTCAAACCGTCATAGTACGCCATCTCTAGAACCTGCTGCTGGTTGGCTGGCAGTTCGGCAAGTGCCTCGCGGACGCGACAGGATATTTCTTTAAGAGCTACCTTCTCCATCAAAGTACTGCCACTCTCAGGGGGAAAACTGTGAAACCATCGTTGAATACGTTGCCATTGGGCACGGATCTGACGGTGGCGATCGATCGCCTTCGATCTCGTTAGAGTCGTCAGAAAAACCAGCATCGAACCCCGCTTGGAGTCATAAGTACCACCGCCCCAGAGATAAAGAAACACTTCTTGGGTTAGGTCTTCAGCTTCTTGGGCATTGCCTAGCATTCGCAGTGCCACTCGGTAAACGACTTCTCCATAGCGCTCGTACAGGATGCCCAAGGCTAACAAGTTTCCCGATCGCAAAGCTTGAAATATCTCTGTATCCGTCTGATTGGACAACATCATTTAGACCTGGGTCTTGACATAAAAGCAAGAAATACATCTAGCTTTTTAAATTGAAAAATCTATTTGAGTTTGGCTTCAATAGTGATACGAAGCTAACGTAAAAAAGGATGTGGTTAAATTTCACCGCAGTTCTGTTGCTCCCAAATTCCTGTTTTAGTGCCTCTTGCTTCGACTCGTGCATTGACCGTGAATGCTAACAAAATAAGGAACTATATAGGTTAAACCACCAGAAAACCAGCGATCTCGATTCATTTGATCTTTGATTAGCGCCGATCCATGATTAATGGTAAATAGAATCGAGCCAACCACCGCAGAAACCTTTAATGCTGTCGGCATCAGGTCTTTATCGAAAAGGCACAAACAAAATTCTCTTAGAGGCTTCATGTCTCCAATTGGGATAACAATTTTTATTTAGATAAGGTACATAACTTAAATATCGCACCCTCGTGGGGGCAAGTTTCTGCTCAAAGTAGGTAAATCCTTTTTAGCGTTAGCTTCGTATCACCTAATATAGAACCCAATGCGCGGTCTTGGGAGAAGGCGATCGCACGATATACGGTCTGTTGTTCCCTGTTGGCTGCGATCGCCTTCTCCTTAAAGATTGAAAAAACCGATCTGCCAAGGATGTAAATGACCTATCTCGAAACAACTGCCCAATTTTATAGCGAAGTCGCTCAAACACCACAAGTCGGTTTGTGTTGCGTCCAAAGTAATTCTCTGCAACTGCCCGAACTTAAGATTCCGCAACCGATGCAGGAGATGAACTATGGCTGCGGTACAATGGTGCGTCCTGCCGAACTCGCTAATGCCCCAACTGTTCTTTATGTAGGGGTTGGCGGTGGACTGGAAGCCCTGCAATTCGCTTATTTTTCCCGCCGTCGGGGGACAGTAATTGCCGTCGATCCAGTGATGGCGATGCGGGAAGCGGCGATTCGTAACCTAGAACTTGCCGCCCAAGAAAATGCCTGGTTTGACCCTGAATTTGTCGAGATTCGAGATGGAGATGCATTTTTTCTCTCTGTGGCTGATGCTTCCGTCGATGTAGTGGCACAGAATTGTCTGTTTAATATTTTCAAACCAAAAGATTTGCACTTAGCTTTAAAAGAAGCTTTTCGAGTCTTAAAGCCAAACGGACGCTTACTAATGAGCGATCCCATTGCTACTCGTCCGATTCCCGAACACCTACAACAAGACGAACGACTGCGGGCGATGTGTCTATCGGGAGCACTAACCTACGTTCAGTACATCGAACATCTCGTCAACGCGGGATTTGGTCAGATAGAAATTCGATCGCGTCGTCCTTACCGTCTTTTAGATTGCCAAAGCTATGGGTTAAAAGAGCATTTGCTCCTAGAAAGTCTCGATACGGTTTCCTATAAAGTCTCCATTCCTGAAGATGGTCCTTGCATTTTTACTGGGAAGACGGCTATTTATGCCGGAGGAGAACCGATTTTCGATGACGGAGCCGGACATTTTCTACAACGAGGCATTTCTGCTGCTGTATGCGATAAAACTGCCGCGAAACTAGCAGCATCATTTCCTGAAGATATCCTGATTACTGATTCGACTTGGCACTACGACGGTGGCGGTTGCTGTTAGTTGTTTCCAGCGTTTTTGCAATCGCTGCCCGATTCAGCGATCTTACCTACTGGATTTTGCCTTGTTAATTGCTCGATCGGTTAGTCATAGGTGAAACATGAGTTCCCAAAAAGTAATCAATGCTCCTTTAGATTCAGCCATCACACCTTTTAGAAAAAAGCTGAATTCGACTTTGACTAAAAAGCCAATTACTGTCTTACAAATTAATTTAGGAAAACGCTGCAATCTTTCCTGTCGCCACTGTCATGTAGAAGCAAGTCCAAAACGGACTGAAGAACTTTCTCCAGAAGTTTGTCACCAGCTAATCGAACTCATTCATCGATTCCCTCAAATTCAAATTGTAGACCTCACGGGGGGCGCTCCCGAAATGCTCTATGGCTTTGAGCCAATCGTCGAAGCAGCACGAGTCAAGGGCAAACAAGTTATCGTGCGCTCTAACTTAACTATTTATTATGAAAAAGGGTTCGGTCACATTCCAGAATACTGCGCTCGACATCAACTGAGAATTGTTGCTTCCCTTCCCTGCTATCTTGCCGATAATGTCGATAAAATGCGCGGTATAGGGGTTTATAATGCTTCAATTCACGCTCTTCAATGGCTAAATCGTCTCGGTTATGGTCGAGATCCCAATTTAGTTCTGGATTTGGTCTATAATCCTCAAATTCCTTCTTCAGATAATTTTGCTTTGACTCCCAATCAAGAAATACTGGAACGCGATTACAAAGAGTTTTTATATAAACATTTTGACATTTCATTTAACAATTTGTTCGCGATTACCAACTTACCTCTTGGTAGGACTAAATTTCATTTAAAACACAAGAAATTGTACAAACCTTATTTGCACTTTTTAGAGTCTCATTTCAATTCCAGTACAGTCGAGCATTTAATGTGTCGCAATGAACTTTCGATTGATTATCTAGGTAATGTCTACGACTGCGACTTTAACCAGATGGCGAATCTTCCGGCAAAAACTCGCAACGGCGAGACGCTAACGGTTGCCAAGCTGCTAGAAGCTGGCACTTTAGACCTAATTGACGAAATACGGACTGCACCTTACTGTTATGGCTGTACGGCTGGATGTGGTTCTAGTTGTGGTGGCAGTTTGGTTTAAAGTTAGGAATTGCGAACTCGTGACTTTAGAGGAAACAGTAACTGAAAGAATTTCAATTATCATTCCGGTTCTCAATGA
>NZ_MRCB01000062.1 GCF_001904635.1 Hydrococcus rivularis NIES-593 | reverse complement strand
ATTTGGGAGAGGGGAGAAGAATGTCGATCGCGAAAACCTGAAAATTGGTATAACCTGTAAAAGCAATAGAATTTCGTCTGATTCGATCGGATTGCTTTAACAATCGGACAGGCTAAATTTAGCCGCTTAAAAATACAATTTACAATAAATTATTTAAGTTGAGTGGACTATAAAAAGCATCACAGCACAACTTCTATTGATTTTGTCATTGTCTATAGGAGATTCCATGGAAGCACAAACCAATGAAGTCAAACAGATTGCCGCTCAGTTACTAGCGGGAATGTTAGCTAATCCACACATTTATGCCAGGGTTAGCGATGAGGGAAGCAACGGACAACAAGAGCAAGCCTTAATGTTAATGGCAATTGAGATGGCGGAAAGCTTGATTAAAAGAATTGAAAAAAAATAATGCGATCGCGATGCGATAGATTGTTTGATTTAAAAAAAACAATGAGAATCTTTGCTTTAAGCTTAAAAACCGATCGCGATCTAAAATAATCTTTAAAGCGGCGTTTATCTTAACAGCCGTCGGCAATTTTCAAGAAGCACAAATTTATACCATTTTGGATTTCGGATGAAAGGATTTTGGATTGGGAAACCCTTTCTAAGATTAAATTCTGTAAATTCATCTGTCGCCTTCTTATTTCAAATTGGTATTAGATGATCCGAGCGCTATAATCGCGTATTAATTCTAGTTTCTTCAAATGGGGTTTGGGATTTTATCTCACGCAGAGGAGGCAGCGCGTTGGTGGGTTTCCCGACATATAGCGACTGTCGTCGCGCTTCAGGCACTCCAGAGGCAGAGGAGGGAAGGAGATGGTTCGACTCAAATCAACGAACGCAGAGATAGTGGAAGAAATTCGAGTACGGGGAACGGTTCAGGGGGTAGGGTTTCGTCCTACCGTATATCGTCTGGCTAAAGATTGTCGGTTACGGGGAGAAGTTGGCAATGATGGCGAAGGGGTATGGATTTATGTGGCGGGCAAGCAGGACGCGATCGATACTTTTGTAGAAAGATTGCGTGTCGAATGTCCTCCTCTAGCAAAAATTGAAGCCATTATTCGCCATCCTTATGAGGGCGATCGCATTTTTACCGATTTTACTATTGCTGAGAGTAGCAGTACTTCTATCCGCACCGAAATCGCTGCCGATGCTGCCACTTGCCCCGCTTGTCGCGCCGAAATTTTTGACCCTTTCAGTCGCTGGTATCGTTATCCCTTTACCAACTGCACCCACTGCGGTCCTCGTCTGAGCATTATTAAACGCCTGCCTTACGATCGCGGCAATACTAGCATGGCGGAGTTTAAGATGTGTCCCGATTGTATCAGAAATTATGAAGATCCGAGCGATCGCAGATTTCACGCCCAACCAACTGCCTGTCCGGTATGCGGACCTAAAGCATGGCTGGAACGTTCTGATGGGAAGCCAATCACTGCTCATGTGTTCTCGATGCTAGATGACGTGGATGCCGTCTGTACGCTTATTCAACAGGGACAGATCGTTGCCATTAAGGGATTGGGAGGCTTTCATCTCGCTTGCGATGCCACTAATGAAGCAGTCGTACAAAAGCTACGTTACTCAAAGCGCCGTCCGGACAAACCACTGGCTTTAATGGCGAGGAATATTAACATTATCGAGAAATATTGCCTCGTAAGTGCGGCAGAAAGAGAACTTCTTGAAAGTCCCGCCGCCCCGATTGTTCTCTTACAAAAAAGAGAACGAGACAATCAAAGCGATGAATCTAAAATCCAAAATCCCATTGCCCCTTCTGTCGCGCCCGGTCAAAATTACTTGGGCTTTATGCTTCCCTACACTCCCTTACACCATTTGGCACTAAAGCGACTAGAAATTCCCATCGTCCTCACTAGCGGTAACTTATCCGACGAACCCCAATGCATCGACAACGAAGATGCCCGCAAAAAGTTAGCAGGAATTGCAGATTACTTTCTATTCCACAATCGAGATATTGTAAATCGCGTCGATGATTCAGTCGTTTGCATTATCGGTATTAATTCCCATGATGCAAGAAATCGATTCCAAATCCTTCGCCGCGCCCGTGGTTATGCGCCTGCGCCCATCAATTTACCAGAAGGATTTAAAGACATTCCGCCCGTCCTAGCAATGGGCAGTCAACTAAAAAATACTTTCTGTTTGCTACGAGATGGACAAGCTATTCTTTCTCAACACATTGGCGATTTGGAGAATGTTGCTGCTTCTGAAGCCTATAAAAAAACACTCGATCTCTATTTGAGTTTACTAGAGCATCAGCCAACCGCGATCGCGATCGACCTCCATCCCGAATACCTCTCTACCAAACTTGGCAAAGAATTAGCCGCTGCCAATTCCCTAAAATTGTCTGGCATTCAACACCATCACGCCCACGTTGCCGCTTGCATGGCAGAAAATAATTTACCTATCAATGCGCCGCCAGTGTTAGGCATTGCCTTAGATGGGTTGGGCTACGGGGAAGACGGTACATTGTGGGGAGGAGAATTTCTCTTAGCCGATTACCGAGGCTATAAAAGGCTAGGGACTTTCAAACCCGTGGCGATGCTTGGAGGAGAACAGGCAATCTATCAGCCTTGGCGCAATACTTATGCTCATTTGAAAGCTGCGTTTGGGGCAGAACTACCGCCAGAAAATCTAGAACTTTTGACATTCCTCAAACAAAAGCCTCTAATTCTCCTCGACCAAATGATCGAAAAAGGCATCAACTCGCCCCTTGCGTCTTCGGGCGGGCGCTTGTTTGATGCAGTGGCGGCGGCAATAGGAATATGTCGAGAGTCATGTAGCTATGAAGGACAAGGCGCGATCGCACTCGAAGCCATAGCCGAATCTTATATATTAACTCACTCTGAAGAAATCGAGGGTTATCCCTTTACTATCGCTAATCTAGAAGATGGGGGACAATCGCCTCTTCCCTACCTAGAACCTCGTCCGATGTGGCAAGCACTTTTGGAAGACTTAAAGCAAGGTACTCCTCAAGAGGTTATGGCTGCCAAGTTTCATCGAGGACTCGCTAACGCGATCGCGTCTATGGTCGATCGCATTCGTTACGGGGAAGAAAAGATCGATCGAGTCGCCCTGACTGGCGGCGTATTCCAGAATCGACTGCTGTTAGTCGAAGTAGGCGATCGCTTGCAAGCAATGGGAATCCAAGTTCTGACGCACGGCAAAGTGCCGCCCAACGATGGAGGATTGTCTCTCGGTCAAGTCGCGATCGCAGCCGCCCGATCCCTTTAAAACTCAAAAGAAAATAGGGCAAGAAAATTATCAATCCAAAATCTAAAATCCAAAATCCAAAATCGTATGTGTTTA
This sequence comes from Hydrococcus rivularis NIES-593, assembly GCF_001904635.1. Classification (GTDB taxonomy): domain Bacteria; phylum Cyanobacteriota; class Cyanobacteriia; order Cyanobacteriales; family Microcystaceae; genus Hydrococcus; species Hydrococcus rivularis. The sequence continues at coordinate 5,616 of NZ_MRCB01000062.1, read as the reverse complement.
GGAATTCCCGGTCAAATTGTTGAAATTACCAATGCTGCCCACAAATTAGCAATGGTCAATATTGGGGGAGTCAAACGACAAGTTAACATTGCCTGCATTGTTGATGACGAGCATCCTATCGAATCCTGCGTCGGCGATTGGGTGCAAGTTCATGTCGGTTTTGCCTTAAATCGCCTTGACGAACAAGAAGCAGCCGAAACATTAGAAATGTTAGCAGAAATGGCAGCAGCGATCGAATAGCGATCGGTAGGGGCGGGTTTAATTATCAAGGTGATAATTTTGTTGCAGAGGAATCGAACTAAACCCGCCCGTACAGTTATCAAAAAATTTTGTAGGTGTATTGGAGTAGATAAATTAATCGCAAACAATTAACAACTAACCACTAACTACTAACTAATACCGGAGTCTCTCAAAATGCAAACCACCGAACAGCAATTTTCCTGGTACGACGTTCCAGAGGATATTAAAAACCTGTTAGTTTTAGCCTCCGAAAACTGGGAAAATACAGCCGAATCACAAAAATATGTGAACGAAGCATTGGCAAAAGCTGAAGATAATATAGATGTTTTGGTGGGTTCATATCGATTCTTTTTCTATAAAAAGAATCCAGAAATGGCAATACAAATTGCCGAAAAAGTTAGTAAAAAACTCAAGCAAGAGAATAACTTGCCAGATGAATGGGAAAAACTTCAACCAATTTTAGCACAACAAAAAAATGAGCCGCCAATCAGAATGTATTTAAATGCTTATGCCGCTCAAGGATTTCTACTAGCTAGATTGGGAAAAATAGAAGAAGCAAAAGAAATTACCGAACGAGTGAAACAAATAGATGAGAAAAGAGAATCCTGCGCGACGACTGTTTTTGAAGTCTTAACGCAACCTCCAGAAGAAGATGAGTAGTAATTGTAGTAATTGTAGGGTGGGCATTGCCCACCTAACTGCCAAAATGACGCGATCGCAAAAAGCAAAAGAAATGACAGATAAAATTAAATTATCGGGTTGATGGGAAATTAAGAGTATCGATGAATCAACATGTATTAATTAATTGAAAGTTGAATTATGTGTGAGGGCTTAAATGACTGATATCCTTAAAGAAATTTTAAATATTTTAAAAGAAAATGAGAATATTCGGTTGATTATTTCTGCTTTGTTACTCATTTTTGTATTTAGATTAAAAGATATTTATGAATTTGTCGATCGTCTTTTAAATAGAAAGGTGACAAGATTAGAAAATCTCCTTAAAGGAGATCTCGATCGAGAGACGAGACAAGCAGTACAAGAAGAGCTATATTCAAGATACTTTCAACAAACCACAGGAATTAAGGCTGAAAAGCATCTCAGAGAAAAAATAACTAAACTATTTGAATCAGCAAATGGAAGGATAACATATTCAGATATTAATCATGTTTTTAAACATGGCTTTTTGCTCTGCGACCATAATGAAGAATTAAGAATCAGAAAAATTAACCGACAAGATAGAATCTCCTATCGATTTTGGAGGATTATATCACTCTCAGTTTGGGTTTTAGGGTTATTGTTAATTTTGCTTACAATTTTATTTAAAATTGACGACCCAAGCAAGATAAAAATAGGAATACTTTCGACTTTTTCCCCAAGCAGAAATACGAATGAGTTCAGTCTGAAATCTGTGTTAATACTGCATGGAATATCTTGGTGTATATTAGCTTATGTTATGCGCTCACAAACATTTGTTATAAAAATTGTTGACAAAGTAAAGAGTGAGCTCGAGCGGCAATCAGTTGAGAAAAAACGCCCTAAGTCCAAAAGTATTATTAATTTATTTACAAATCTTCTTTCACCAAATAATCTTTTTAAAAGGAAGAAAAAATAATGAAATACGTAACTGAATTTAGAGATCCGCAAAAAGCTAAAGCTTTATTAGAAGAAATTAAACGATTAAGCGAACTTTTAGAAAGAACGCCAGAAGAACCGTTGAAGCTGATGGAAATCTGCGGCGGTCATACCCACTCCATCTTTAAATACGGGATTGAAGAAGCTTTACCCGACACAATTGAACTAATTCACGGTCCCGGCTGTCCGGTGTGCGTAATGCCGAGGGGACGATTAGATGCTGCGATCGCGCTTGCCGAACATCCTAACGTAATCTTTACTACCTTTGGCGATGCCATGCGGGTTCCCGGTTCCAAAAAGAGTTTGCTGCAAGCAAAAGCAGAAGGCGCAGATATTCGCATGGTCTACTCTCCCCTAGATGCCTTGCCCATTGCTAAAGAAAACCCAGATAAGGAAGTCGTTTTCTTCGGGATTGGCTTTGAAACCACTGCCCCCAGTACCGCTTTAACCGTCTTGCAAGCAGAAGCAGAAGGCATCCACAACTTTAGCCTCTTTTGCAATCACGTCCTCGTCGTTCCCGCCCTAGAAGCCCTCCTGGTCAATCCCGACCTCAAACTCGATGGCTTTATCGGTCCCGGTCACGTCAGCACGATTATCGGGATAGAACCCTATCAAATTATTGCCAAGAAATACCACAAACCTCTGGTCATTTCTGGATTTGAACCCCTCGACATCCTGCAATCGATTTGGATGCTTCTCAAACAAATTATCGAAGGTCGCTGCGAAGTAGAAAACCAATATACTCGCCTCGTTAAAGAAGGCGGCAACAGCGTTGCCCTAGAAGCCATGGGCAAAGTCTTTGAAGTGCGAGACAAGTTTGAATGGCGGGGACTGGGAGAGATTACAGAATCAGGATTGAAAATCAAGGAAGAATATGCATATTTTGATGCAGAAGTCAAGTTTTGCGTTCCCAATCTTAAAGTTGCCGATTCGGTTGCCTGTCAGTGCGGGGAAATCCTCAAAGGAGTTTTGAAACCTTGGGAATGTAAGGTTTTTGGCACGGCTTGCACTCCCGAAACGCCTATAGGAACTTGTATGGTGTCCTCGGAAGGCGCTTGTGCCGCCTATTACAAATACGGTCGCCTTTCTACGCTTGCTAAAGCGGCTAAAACCAACAAAGTATCTGCCTGAAATCCTTTTGAATACAACAAAATAAATAAGGAGGAAATTACATATCGATCGACATTCTGGCAAACCGCTGAAAAAAAGAGTTAAATGTTTTGGTATGACGGAGAGTTAATTGAAGGTGACTCGTTATCGATTGGAATCGACGATCCCGGATTGCTTTATGGGGCGACAGTATTTACTACGCTGCGCGTTTACGATCGCTCCCTAGATCGTCCCCTGACGCATTGGCAATTGCACTGCGATCGCCTGCGCCATAGCATCCAAGCGTTTGAGTGGCAGTTGCCCGACTGGAGACGGCTGCGACAGGGAGCAGAAATCTTACTTACATATTATCCCGTTCTGAGAATCGCAATTTTTGCCGATGGACGAGAATGGATTATTGGGCGATCGCTACCTGTGGATTTAAAAGAACGTCAGCAACAAGGAATTGTCGGATGGGTAGCCGATGAATCGCTATATAGACGTTCTCTAGCCGCTTATAAAACGGGTAATTATTTAAGTGCGTGGCTTGCCCTACAAAAAGCGCAAAAATTAGGAGCAAAAGAGGCTATTTTGCTCGATGAAGCGGGCAATTGGCTAGAAACCAGTACAGGAAATCTTTGGGGATGGAAAGAAGGATGTTGGTGGACTCCCGCCCTAGAGGAAAAGCTTTTATCGGGGATCGCGCGATCGCAGTTAATCGAGTGGTTGCAATCTCAAAATATCCCCGTCAAACAAAATCGATGGACTCCAGAATTTGTCAGAGACTTGGAAGCGATCGCTTATAGTAATAGCGTCATGGAAATTATTCCCTTTTCACTCATTATTCATCCCTTGGGAAAACAGTTTCTCAATCGCAATCTCTTGGCATTAGAACATTTACGGAGTTATTTTTTAACTTAATATTAAATTAGGCTTAACTTATTTTCATATGAACCTGAAGCTAGATCGCGCAATATTTGTTTTGCAGGCTTTATTGGGTAATCTTTTCCACTAAGTAATATAAGGTAACTAGCCCAATAATTACTTGTAATGTATTAAAAACTCTTGTAATGTATTAAAAACTATAGTTACTAATTTTGTAGACAAATATCTACTCAAGCTTGATAAGGTTTAAACCTTAAAGGGCTAACTACAAGCCTCTCTATTGAGTTTCTATCAAAGATAGAGTCCCCAACTACTTTTCTCATTATGTTTAATGCACCATTTAAATCGGCACAATAACATTTACCGCTATTCGATTTAAACAAACCTCGTTTAAGTCTTTTCCCTAAATAGCTCTCTTGTTTCTTGATTGGTTCTAAATCTAAGAAACTGCACTTGCTAGTGTAACTTTCCTCAGTTATTGTTATTCCTATCCCAGCTAATGAAGCTTTATATTCTAATTGCTGAATAAAGCGTGCGTGAGGGATATTAGTAAAGTTCTGATTAGTTTTTCTACCTAGGTTAATATTCTGCTTCCAGTTATCATTTTTACCAATAATTAGGTGTGTTACGCCTTGGCTTACTAGTTGCTTAATAATAAAACTACTAGCAGTATGGAGGTAATAATCCACTTTGTTATTGCGTTTTAGTGTTAACGCTTCTATTCGCCTTGAGGTGTACTGATTCTTGGGGAATAATGATTGAAGCTTAGATTTGATTTTATTGTAGTGTTGGTTACAGGCTTTAAGAGCTTTACCACAAACAATAAATGGTTTAAAACTAGGATCGTTACTAGCGACAGTAGCTAAATTATTTAATCCTATATCTATTGAGGCTATTTTATCCCCATTGACTAAGGAGGTTTCTGGTCTTGAATAAACGGCTTCAACAACATAAATATTTCCTTTGGGAATAATTCTGATTTCTTCTATCTTGGTTAATTTAGTCTTTAGCTTGAGGTTTAAACCAGAAGGATTGATATACCCTTTCTTTAACCAAGTCTTAGAGAATGCTTGATTGTTAAAGACTAATAAGTTTCTACCTTTATCTTTATTTTTATATTTAGGTAATTTAGGCTCCCCTAAGAACTTACTAGGGTCAGCCAGCCAAGCTTTCTTTGCTTCAAAATAAGATTTAAAACATTGATCTACTTGTTTAAAAACTAATTGAGCTACTTTACTAGGTAAAGCTTTATAATCCTCACTAGCTTTCAATTGATGATAAAGTCTATTAAATCCTGGTATCTGCTCTTTAGCAAAGAACGCTTGACGACATATATAAAGCGCAGAATTAAAGAGATTCTTAGACTTAAACGCCATCATATCTATCTCTTTAAAAGAACGATGCGATCGCTTTATGATGTGTCGCTCTACTAATCGCATTATTCTTCTTCCTCTAAGCATTTAATCATGCACTCAGTCTTATGTTTTCTTTTTCTTGGACCATCAATCCGAGCGCAGAAACTAGTAATGATAGAGATAAAATCTTGCATTATATCTTCTGTTTCTTCTTCAGCAAGATTGACAACTTCTATATCTTTACCTTGCTGATTAAGTAAAACTTTAAGGTAATTAAAACCTATGCGGGTGAGCCTATCCTTATGTTCAACTACTATAAGATGATAATTATCGTTTTGCAGTATTGTAGTAAGTTTCTTGCGGTTATCATTAACTCCGCTACCTATTTCTTTTACTATTTCTACTATCTGATAGC
>NZ_MRCB01000061.1 GCF_001904635.1 Hydrococcus rivularis NIES-593 | reverse complement strand
TTAACTCCGTTCAAAACCAGGCTTAGAGCGTGTTGCCAATTTTCGGACGAGTCTATTTGGCGGCGAGCGCGCCTAGAGCGGCTCCTACTAGAGGATTGTTGAGAAACTTGAGAATCGCTGGCTGGTCTGCCAAAACCTCTTGGAAAATGTCGGGATGGTTGTGATAGGCAAAGGCAGCAAGTTTGCTGACATCATCGGCACTCATGCGGTTGGGATGATGAGTCGATAATCCGAGTTGTCTTTCTAGATCGCGATCGCTCAACCCCCTATGTTTGAAATGCTTGAAGAATTCCCGCGCCACATCATCTCGCTCGTTGGGTTTAATTTGGGCGATCGCCTGTTGCAGTTCGGGTTCCATTTGGTTGGCAGGAATGCGATCGGGATGGAAAGACCGACCGAATAACCGACGGCGCTCGTCTCTAGAGGAACGCTGAGCAAAATCATCGAAATTTTCGTATTTTGACGAGATATCTGCTTCTGATTCGTCGTCGAGAGACTCGACATTCCCGCGAGCCAGATCGTTCATAATCTGGCGTTTATATTCTTCACTACTAGGCATGATTGCAACCTCATTACTGGCAGAAACTAGAAATTCTTAACTAAGAAGCTGCTTCGTATTCGATCTGGCGTGTCTGTTTGTCGTATCGAGCGGTTAAAATCAGCTTCTTATCTGGTGCATACATCAACACCGTTAAATTGCGATTGGGGAAGTTTTTCTCAAACCCTTGCATGAGAGACTTAGCAAGACTACGAACTTCCGTGGGGCGAACTTGCGGCGAAATGACCGCTCCTAAAATATCATTGCCGCGTACATAGGCATCTTTAATTAAGCCTTGGCTCGCTTGAACTACCCAGTCGCCAAATTCCTGTCCTTGTGCGGTATTACCGCGTTCGATTTGGCTGTAAGTAGTGCGATCGCCCTCCAATCGGTAAGCTGCGCGATCGCTTGGAGCGGTTGTCGTACAAGCAGTCGTTGTCACCAAAAAGAGAATTAAGCAAACAGCAACCAAACTTCTGCGAAGCCGTGCGAGTAAATTCACGCTGACCTCCTTCAATTGCAAACTAATAACGATTTTTTTCGATTGAAATTCTCAAAAAAGAAGCAGATCCAGATAGTTTTGGCTCTACCTAGATCTGCTTCAGTTAGCCTTAGCTTCTATCAACACTGCGCTTCACATCATCTTTGATATCTTCTTTAGCATGACGTGCTTCGGCTTCGACTTGCTTGGCTTTTCCTTCAGCTTGGTCTTTGGGGTCGCCAGTTGTTTGTCCAACTGCATCTTGCACTTTACCTTCAATATTTTTGGCAGTGGCTTTTGCTTTTTCTTCTAAACTCATTTGACTGCTCCGTTTTTTGATAACAGAATAAATTCAATTTAGCAGGGGTAAAACTATCCTTAATCCTGCTTTTTAAATTCTATAAAAACGCGATCGATTGTTTATCTTTCTGAGGTTAGATTTATAGAAAAATTTTTACTCTAATTTTAGTAAAAAATAAGTTGGATAAGAGGACATCTGAAAAGTTCATTTTGTCATTCCCAGTGCAGTAGAATCTAACGAAGAATCCCTGTTTAGAGTTGGTAGGCTAATACCATTTTGGCGAAGCCGCCGCACGCTCCTTGAACCTCTTCAAGGAGAACGGCGGATTTTGGATTAAGAAGTAAGGGTGCTTCGATCTAAAAACACGCCCTTACTTCCCTACAGTTACTGTCAAAAACTCGCCACACACAGAACGGCTGACTAATTGCGAACTGATAATTGCAATTCGATTTTTAGAAACTCTATTGAGTAATATCCTTCAGTGTTTCTTTGACTTCATCGATAAAAGAAGTCGCTTTTTGAGAATTTTCAGGATTTTTCATTTTGTTAGCGTCAGCAGCTCCCTGAACTTCATTCAAACCTCCTTGCGATCGCTCCTGAACTTCTCTGAGTGTTGTCGGAGGTGCTTGAATAGTTTCATCTGTCTTTTGTTGGATTTTGTTTAAATTTACCTCGCCTTCTGAAGGATTGCTTTTGGTACTTCCAATAGCAGCAGCAGGATAGGCACTAGAGAAGAACAATAAAGCGCAAGCAAAAGCTGTCACTAGAAAACGTATTGTATGCAGAATAAAATTCATATGTCCTCCGAAATCATTTATGGTTAATAAGACTAACTTCGTTGTTTGTGCGAAACAGCTACTCAACCGAAAGATCGGTCAGCAAGTTTCCGAATTTTACTGTCCAAAGAAACTTTTTACTTTATTCATTACATTTTCTGTTGTGTCTTCAACCCGATTTTCTGCCTTCTGTAATTCGCTTTGAGTCTTGCCTATATTTTGCTGGGCGCGACCCTTAATCTGCTTGGCAGTTGCATCGGCTTGTCTGGCTGTTCTTTTAGCGGCTTTTTCAACCTTTTTTCCTGCCTCGTCGATCGCGCTTTGGGTTTTGCCAAGTTCTTGCTGGGCGCGACCCTCAACCTGGTTTTTGAGGCCGGAACTTCCTAAGTCGGCAAGGGATCGATAATTGCTTTCTAAGGCTGTTGCATTGGCAAAATTATTGGCAAAAATGAAGCTCCCTTGCCATCCAAATGCTAATGCCAGCAAACAGCTAAAAGCTAAAAGTAATTTACGACCATTTTTCCAGAGATTATTAACAATAAAATTGTTTTTCACTGAAAAACTCCTTATTGGTTCTTATAAGCTATTTTTAGCGTAAAGACATCCGTAATTAAATCGATCCACAGTTGGATAATAAGATGGTGAAAAATTTTAATTAAATACCTCTATAGGTAGAGAAATTTAATTTGGGTATTATGTCTAAAATCTCGAAAAGTGAGTAAGAATAGCTTTTTTATCTCTCCTTCTTTTGGTTTGGAGAACAAAATGGTAAGATTGCCTATCAAAAATACAAGGAAATTACTAGCAGCGATCGCTAGAAAGCTTTAACACAGAATTAACAGACAAAGGCTTTTGTGGGCTTCCTATCCAACAGCAAGCTAAAACTGATAATAGAAGTCTTTGCTATTCTCATGGTTAGAGCTAGTCATGGTGCTTCTTCCTTCTCAACTAAAATCGCCAATCGCTAATGTAAGCGAGGAAGCTAGCCAAATCTTTTTTTCGTCAGTCTTAAACCGTCGTTATTACGACGATTTAGAAGCGCTGTGAAAAGTGCTATGATATACGAGCCGAGGAATTGATTCCCCGGCGGTTGTTGCGAAGAGTGCAAGCTCTTAACTTAAATAGACTTGCGCTATGAGCATAGAACTTAAATTCTGGGCAGGTTATACAACAGATGTAAGCTCTGCGATCGCTATTCTTTTAGGCTCTTACAAAGGCTCCTAAAGTTTGTCCAGAGGTAAGAGTAAAATCACCTTCAGGTACGTTAGTTAAAAGCGAATCAACAGCATCGATAGAGGCAGAGGCATTAAAACGGCTTCGATTTAGTTGTACGTTAGCTATCAAATCTCGAACTCCGCCAGTGGTGACAAATACTTGAAAACTGAAATTACCTGGAGCTACTTGATAGGTATCGCCAGCTCCCAATTGAATTTGTTCGCCAGGCTCGAAGCCTCTAATCCTAGCAAAATCGCCATCACCTTGAGATTTATTGTTCCTTGTGTTGCCATGTTCTTACTCTTTTGAAATTTTTACACTGAAGTCATTGAATAAGCGTCTGCGAAAAAGAGTTATTCTCTTTGCTTTGTGCGATCGCACCTTAAATAAGCAAAACTTTTCATAACTTCTATCAATAACTTAGAAGGACAATCTGGATTTTATGCATAAATTTACAAATTTTAAGATTTAGAACGACTGCTGCACCCGTTTCAGGGGCAAATTTCGCTCTGTCTTAAGAGGAAGAAACTTTTTCTAAGGAAATATTAAAAACATAGTTTTGTCGCCGGACGCATTCGGAACTAAATGCGATCGCAATTTGATAAGTGTTAGCAACAAATACCTGAGTAGGGTGTCTAGTTTAACTTTTAAGAGAAATTCTCTCAAATCCCGAATAAATATTAAATTTTTGTCCGCGTAAAAAACCGATTAAAGTAATCCCAAATTCTTTAGCGACGGCAACAGCCAAACTACTCGGTGCAGAAACGGCACAAACGATTGAAACGCCAGCAGCAATGCACTTTTGCAGAATTTCAAAACTCGATCGCCCGCTAACCATGACAATATATTCATTTAGAGGTAATTCATCGGCTAAAAAAGCCGAACCAATTAATTTATCGAGTGCATTATGCCTTCCTACATCCTCTCGCAATTTTATCAGTTGTCCTTGAAAGTCAAATAGAGCGGATGCATGTAATCCCCCCGTTACCGTAAAAATTCCTTGGGCAGAACGCAATTTATCCGGTAGACTATAAATGATTTCAGGCGTAACCGTTCGTTCGGTAGAAATCATCGGACAATCGCGAATTTTTATCGAATCAATACTCGCTTTTCCACAAACTCCACAGGCACTCGTTGTAAAAAAATGACGTTCCAAAGGCGCTAAATTGGGTCGCAATCCTTTTCTTAAAGAGACGTTAATAACGTTATAGCGTTGTTCGCCATCTAAATCTGGATCGATGCAATAAGCAATCTTTTCAACATCTTCTTGTCGATGAATAATTCCTTCACTGTAAAGAAATCCAATAGCTAAATCGAAATCTGCTCCCGGCGTTCGCATAGTTATGGCAACGGTTTGTTTGGGTTCAATCAGACGGATTTCTAGGGGTTCTTCTGTGGCAAGATAGTCCGAACGAGAACGGATTTTACTATTTTCTACAACCCAGACTTGAGATTTTGTTTTACTGCCGGGAGTCTCTTTCATCGCTTCAGTTTACCTAGAAAATTTTTCTGAATCTATATTCCAATTTACCCAGTTAATTGCCTCTCTTACAGGATATTTAAGAATTGTTTTTGAAAACAAACGTAGTAAAATGAAAAACCCCCAAGAAGAGTTGAAACATGTTAACTTAGAAAAGAAAACATTTAAATTAAACAAAAAAGATTTGATTTAGAAAAAAGTTAACCAAATCTCGATCGACAAAAGCCGAGCGAGGCAGAACGACAAAAAACTCTTTAGTTTTTCCCAAAACAAGCATAAGCGGCTGTAACCGCATCAGTAAACCCTTCGCGATTGATTAGTTTGCTAGAAAGTGTAATTCTCTATTACTTGTGCCAATCAACTGAAATTTAAGCTTCTCATTTGCGAGCTAGCCTTTCAATTTTAGTCGGTTTATTCTGCCATATTTTTAGAGAGAAAATATTTTCAAAAACCAAGTGCGATCGCGCCTAATTAATTGTGTAAAGAAACAAGTATGACAACCAAGCGAATTTTAGTCATTGACAACGAACAGTACATTCAGGAAGTTACCCAAATTTGTCTGGAAACCGTAGCCGGATGGCAGGTAATAACAGCTAGTTCTGGCTTAGAGGGATTAAGCAAAGCAGAAAGCGAACAACCAGATGCCATTTTGTTAGATCTGATTATGCCAGAAATGGATGGGCTGACAACTTTTGAAAAGTTGCAAGAAAATCCTCTTACTCGTCAAATTCCTGTAATTTTCTTAACAGCAAAAGTAATAGCTACCAGTGATTCTAGTCCAGTTCTTAAGAGTTTAGCGGCGATCCCCAAGCCGTTTAATCCTCTGGAGCTAGCCAGTCAAATTTCAGAAATCCTTGGTTGGACTGACTAACCCTTCTAGAAAAATTAATTTAAATATAACGATCCCAAATCCTCACAATTTCCTCAAATTGTTTCTTTATTCTTAAAGTTAAAATCCCGACTCGAATGATGAAATCTCCAAGAGCGAGTAAAATTCAAAAAATTAATAAGCAATCGAGAGAGTGGGAGGGAATGTTTATGTTATTAAACGAAAATCGGGTTTGGTATCCTCCTATTGAACTAATAGAAACGGATACGGCTTTAATTTTGAGAGCAGAAATTCCAGGGGTGAAGATCCGGGACTTGGACGTTCGCACGACTAAAAGTTTGATTTCCATTACTGGAAAGCGTCACGAGCAACATTTTGCCAATGAAAAAGAACTGATTTGTTCGCAACTGCATTACGGACAGATTGAGTGTCTTATCGAGTTACCAGTACCGATTCAAAATCATCGTGTCGAAGCAGAATTAGTCGATGGCGTTCTAACGGTTATCATGCCCAAAGCTCAAACATGGGATACCTCTAAAAATCAGGAAAATATACAAGAAATATTGGCTTTATTTCCAGCCTAGTCACTCCTAGCAGGTTAGCAATTCTCAATCCTCACAATTTCCTCAAATTGTTTTTTTAATCTCAAACTAGAGCCTAGTCAATTTAAGTCAATCTAGCTCCCAGATAGTCGTTTTTAAAACAATCGATCGCAAACCGATTAGCCGGAGGGAAAAGCGAGCATGAACGCAAAAGAATCAGCCAGAGAACTAATGACCCAAAAGCGTCAACAGGAAGAGCATCTACATGAGACGATGTTGAATCGCTCGCAAGAGGAACTAGAAACTGCTAACACCGCTGAGATAGAGGAACAAGCAAGAGAACTGATGGCACAGCAACGCCAACAGGAAGAACATGTAGAAGAGTCTATGCTTAGCCGGGCAGAAGCTGAAATCCATGCTTCTAAGGGCTAACTTTAGAAAAAATAGTTGCGGCACAAACCATTAAAACTAGGGAGGAGTACAGGACAATATCTCGTCAAGTCAATTGCTAAACTCGACTATTAATCTTGATGAAGTCAACGTCAAGCTTCTGGAAATCGTGAATTGATTTGACTACTCCTCTAACTTTTTTCAAGAGGGTTTTTATGCTATGTCTGCCAATAATCAAAATGATGAAAATCGGTTGACTTTTAAAGAATATCTCAATTTAATTTATAGATATTTAAGTCAACCAATTGGAGATCCAAATTATAAATTCATCGTCAATTTTCAAGAGTTTAAAAAACATTTTTTACAGCTCCAGTTGCTGGAGCGCTGTTGGAATTTAGAATGCGCTCAATTTTTAGAACACTGCTGGAATCTAGAGTTTAAGCCAGAAACTACTCAACGCTAAGCTTGGTAAATCGATCGCTCTAAACTTGCTTGACTCATAAGTCGAGGTGAGGTCTAAACTTCTAGTTTTTAATAAATTTTCTTGTTTAATAATGTCTAGATAATTTTAATTTATTCGGCAACTTGTAAATTTTAATAAAAAGCAATAAAATTCTCTAGATAAATTCGATTATAATAGAGATAAAGAGAAGAAAGTCAAACCATCAATAGTGATTTTTTAGACAATCTAAATAAACCGATCGCGTGGAGGGTTAGGAATTATGAAATTGTTAAAAGACATACAACAACTCATTCAAAATATCTGGCTTAGCATTTTGAGGATTTTTAGCCCCAGGGATGACGACTATCCAGAAATCGGAGTTCAGCCTTTTGAAGGCGAACCCTATGACGGAAATCAACAATCTTTGTAGAAATTTGGTCAAAATTCAATTCATAGAATCAGCTAATAGCTACTCGCTATTAGCTCTTAATTTTTAGCAGTTCAAAAGCGATTCTCTGTCCTCTATCTTTAGTCTCCTATCAGCCCCCGTAAAAAATGCTAGACCTATAGTAAAGACCGGAAAATTTCCAGTCTTGCTCGACTTGGGTTGCTTCCTGTCAGAATAACTAATAACAGGCTCTACTACATAAGAAGGTTTCATGGTCGATTCTGACTTATCTAAACCTCAACGCAACTGGCTACAGAACTGGTGGGCATCTCTTAATCCCCTATCGCGCCTACTAGCGATCGCTCTGGCTGCTCCGCTAACCGTCCTCAATGCTAGGGCATTTTCTGCTATCTTTAGTTACTTTCGATCGCTGATTGTCATTTTATTGCTAGCCTCTGTCCTAGCATTCCTGCTGAATTATCCCGTCAATTTCCTACAAAGTAGAGGAGTGAGGCGAGAACACGCAGCTATCCTGGTTTTTCTCCTCACGTTGTTTATTTTCCTGGGGCTGGGCCTAACCTTATTGCCACTAGCTTTCTCCCAGGCACAACAACTCGTCGCACGCTTACCCGAATGGCTCGATTCCGGGCAACGTCAACTAATGATGCTAGACGAGCGGGTTCAGAATTTAGGCTTACCGATTAGCTTTGACGGTTTGATCGCTCAAATTAACAGCCGACTGGCAGGAGAGTTACAGAGTCTCGCTGGAAAAATTCTCAACTTAGCCTTAAACCTGACGGTTTTTACGGTTGTGCGATCGCTAGACGTTCTTTTGACCGTCATCTTAACCTTTTATTTGCTCCTGCACAGTCAGGACATCTGGCGGAGCTTAATCGAATGGTTGCCCAAAAGTATACAGAAGCCTTTTACTGAAACCCTACGATTGAGTTTCCAAAACTACTTTCTGGCGCAGATCGTTAGCGCAACTTTAATGGCTTCAGGTTTAGTTTCTAGCTTTCTGCTTCTGAAAATCCCATTTGGTCTGCTCTTTGGCTTAACCATCGGTTTGATGGCACTGATTCCTTTTGGCGGCTCCGTGGGAATTGCTTTAGTCACTCTGCTGGTAGCGCTGCAAAACATTGGCTCGGCACTCCAATTACTTGCCGTTGCGGTTGTCGTACAGCAAATCGTTGAAAACGGAATCGCTCCGAGAGTGTTGGGCAGCGTAACGGGTTTAAATCCATTTTGGGTTTTGTTGGCTCTCCTAACCGGAGCGAGAATTGGAGGATTGTTGGGGGTTATTGTTGCCGTACCGACGGCAGTAATGATTAAAGAGGCGCTGACAATAGTACGCTCTACAGAGCATCAATCGCAGCCGCATCTCTCTCCAGAAGAGATTTCACAAACGCATCCCGATTCAGAAACCGCCATCGAGGAACACTCAGAAGAAACTGAGATCCTTAAGTCGCGCTAATCACCGAAAATGCGCGTCGGGAAGCCCTCAGCTTCAGATGTAGGGAGGAACGACGCGCCAATCAACAAAACGCCGAAGGCATCATTC
>NZ_MRCB01000060.1 GCF_001904635.1 Hydrococcus rivularis NIES-593 | reverse complement strand
CCGTTAATAAGTTGGACATAGAGCCAGTATAACATAAAAATATGTCTAGGATTATCCAACTATGTCTAATTATTTAAGTTCTGCTGCCTACCCTCAAAAGTTTATTAATTCAGCTTGGCAATCTCTTGCGCGATCGCGTCGATCGTAAAATGAATCTGTTCCTCTGTATGCGTACAACTAATAAAGAAGCGCAAGCGAGAAGCATTGTAGGGCACAGAGGGATAAACCATCGGTTGGACGTTAATACCGCGTCTAGAGAGTGCCTGGGACAACTGCACGGCTTTGTAAGGTTCGCCGACAATAATGGGCACGATAGGCGAATCCTGGCTGCTTCCCGTATTGAGTCTTTTACTCTTTGCTAACTCTAGGAATAGTTTAGCGCGATCGCGCAGGCGAGACACTCGTTCGGGTTCGGCTTTGAGCAGTCGGATTGCTGCTAGTGCTGCTGCTGCGTTGGGCGGAGACATGCCAACGCTAAAGACAAAGCCGGGTGCCGTATATTTCAAATATTCCACTACTTCCCGACATCCAGCGATATAACCGCCGCAGCTAGCAAAAGATTTACTGAGCGTTCCCATCCATAAATCGACATCAGCGGGCGCAATTCCAAAATATTCGCCAATACCGCGACCATAAATCCCTAATACGCCGATTGAATGCGCTTCATCTACTAGAATAAAGGCTTTGTATTGTTTTTTTAGCTTGACAAATTCTGGTAAATATGGTAGGTCTCCATCAGTACTGTAAATTCCTTCAATCGCAATGAGGACTTTTTCATGTTCGTGGCGGCGTTGGGACAAAATGCGATCGAGAGTTTGCCAATCGTTGTGGGGGAATTCGATAATCGTTGCGCCCGATAGTTTGCACCCTTCTCGAATGCTATTGTGGCTGAGAGCATCGCAGAGAATGAGATCGTTTTTCCCAAATAAATGACCGATGGTAGTGACATTGGTGGCATGACCGCCAATGTAGGCAATGCAATCCTCTGTACCCAGAAAATCGGCAATTTCGCGCTCTAACTCTCGATGGAGCGGTCTTTCTCCCGAAACGACGCGGCTTGCCGAGACAGAAGTCCCATAACGCGCGATCGCATCCATTGCTGCTTGGGAGACAGTTGCATCCCCCGACATTCCCAGATAATTGTAGCTGGAATAGTTGATTAATTCGCGATCGCCAATTCGGATCGCATCTGCTGCAATTCCGTCGTAGACTTCAAAGAAAGGATTGCCAAGTTGCTCGACTCTTTCTAAATCTTTTCGGAGGTTGATGTACTCTGGCATCAGCCGAAACTGATAGTTTTCTGGTCTAATTTCTCTATTTATTAACGTTTCAGAAGCTTTGCTGCCATTATTATTGGGAGATTCATTGACGATCGCTTGCTCGTTAGACCGAACTATCGATTTATTAATCATTCCTGGGGTAGATGACTTTTCGTTCGATTGTATGGTTAATTGATTGATAGAATTCGGACCCGGCGATCGCACGCTCGATTGGGTGGAAAATCCATCAACGAATTCTCCCGCTGATAGTTCTTGGGCAAGATAATTTGTCAGCAATTCTATTGTTGGGTGGTCGAAAGCTGAAGTTAGCGCAATAGGAATGCCTAGACTCGCCTGGAGAGAGTTTTTAAGCTCTACAGCCATCAAAGAGTCCATTCCTAGATCGCCAAAATTTTGTTGGGGTTCGATGAGTTCGGGCGAACTGAACCCCAACACTTTCGCAACTTGCGAGCGAACGCGATCGAATAGTAGCGTTTTGCGATCGCTACTCGCTGCTGATTCTAACTGTTGTAGAAACTCAGAGCGCGACTGTAGTGAGTTTTCTTCTGATTTGGGCGTGATTGCTTCAAAGAAAGATGTTTCGGGAAGTTGTTTGAGAAAAATTGACCAATTGACGGGAAACGCACCAACCTGAGTTGCCTGCTGTTGCAGCAACGCTTTTAATAGCTGCAATCCTTGTTGCGACGCGATCGCACTCAATCCTTGCTGTTCTAATCTAGCTTGGTTTTGGGCAGATAATTCAGCCGCCATCCCCACATCTGCCCAAACTCCCCAATTAACGCTCAAAGCAGGTAATCCCATTCCTCGGCGATAATGGACAAGAGCATCCATAAATGCATTAGCCGCCGCATAATTGCCTTGACCGGGAGAACCGATTAAAGAGGCAATAGAGGAAAAACAGACAAAAAAGTCTAGCGCTAAATCTTGAGTGGCTACGTGTAGATTCCACGCGCCTTGTACTTTGGGAGCCATAACCCGCTCAAAACGCTCCCAGGTCTGTTTTAGCAGCACCCCATCATCGAGAATGCCAGCAGCGTGAATGATGCCCCTTAATTGGATTTTGGATTGAATTTTCTCAGACAAAGCAATGATTCGCGCCACATCCTCTGGTTTGGATACATCGGCTTGAACGACAATAACCTGAGCGCCTGCTTTTTCGAGTTGGCTAATCGTTTCCTGCGCTGCTTGTGAAGGTTGGCTGCGTCCGACTAAAACTAAATGCTTTGCTCCTTGCTCGACTAGCCAACGAGCTACTTGGAGTCCTAACGCTCCCAAACCTCCAGTAATCAGGTAGCTCCCATCTTTTCTAATCATAAAGGGTTGAGAGGCAATTTGTGGCAGCGAGATAACGACCTTGCCGATGTGCTTCGCTTGCGCCATATAGCGAAAAGCACTAGCTGCCTCTTCTATCGGAAATACCGTATGAGGAAGGGGACGTAGAGACCTTTGATGAAACTCCTGTATCAATTCCTCAAGCATTGAGGCGATTAAACTGGGGCGATCCTGCGATACGTTTAACAGATCGAAAGGAAAGTAAGCAACATCGGCTCTTTTTTCTCTAACTTGGCTTTCATCCCAAATACCGATTTTGCCAATTTCGACAAATCGACCTCCTGGGGCAAGAATTTCGAGATTTTTAGCAATAAATTCCCCATTGAAGCTATTGAGTACGATATCGACTCCTTGCCCGTCCGTCAACGCCATCACTTCTTCGGCAAAATCCAGCGTTCGGGAGTTCATGACGTTTTTCACGCCCATAGATTTAAGGAATTCCCACTTTTTGGGACTAGCCGTAGCCAAAACCTCTGCCCCTGCTTTTTGGGCTAATTGGATGGCTGCTTGACCGACTCCTCCCGCCGCTGAGTGTATTAATAGGCGATCGCCTTTTTTAATTTTTGCTAGATAATGAAGTCCGTAGTAAGCCGTCAGAAATGTCGTTGGAATCGTAGCAGCTTCCTCAAAGCTTAATTCCTTTGGCTTGCGAACCACAAATCGAGCATCGACCGTCACAAAACTACTTAAACTGCCAATCGCTTGCGCGGCAATGACTTCATCGCCAACTTGAAGCCCTTCAACACCTTCCCCAACTGCCACAATTTTTCCTGCGCATTCGCCGCCGAAAGGAACCTCAGCAGCATCGGCAAATCCCATCCGTTCGAGGTATTCTTTGAGCATTCCCAGCGCATTGAGAACGTCTCTAAAGTTTACCCCAGCTGCACAAACTTGAATTTCCACCTCTCCTGGGGCAGGAGAACAGCGAGTTGCCGGGGCAGGGGTTAAGTTGTCTAAAATCCCGTAGTCGGAAATTTTTAATTGGATGGGAGTATCTGACTGAGTTTGAGAAGTTCGTTGCATCAATCTGGGAACGTAACGAATTCCCTGACGATAAGCTATTTGGTCTTCGGCATCTGGGAAATACAATTCTTCTAGCAGAGTTGGAATGTCATCGCTTTTCTCAGATGGATCTAAATCTAGACATTTACATGGCAAGTCGGGGTGTTCTAATCTGATAACGCGCCTCAATCCCCACAGAGAAGATTGTTGTACTTGTATAGGAGTAGAATCCATTCCGACTGGCTGGGTTCCTCTAGTTGCTAACCAAAGCTTAGGTAATTGAGGAAAACGCGCTTTGATTAGCGCCTGAACCAGATGTAGGACACTGCCACATCCTAGAACTTGCGCTTGTTGTAAATCTGTTGTCTCTTCCAGTCCCCAGAGATGAACGATTTCACAACAAGATTTTATTTGTTCAAATAATCGCTGGAAATCTTCCGGTTGAGTTGGGTCGATCTGATAGTGTCCCTCGTCTGAGATAGCATAAGACTGACCTGGAAAAATGAGAGTGGCGCGATCGCCTTTCTCCTCAAGTGCTTTTGCTAACTTTACCCCAATTCCTCGTTGGTCTGCAAAAATCAGCCAATTCTCTGCCGTCTTCTGCCCTAGAGATTCTGCCTTCTGCCCTTTAGAAGGCTGCCAAACAACTTCGTATAACCAATCTTCTAAATTTTCTTGTTTTGGTTCTGGAACGAGCTTCTGTATCGATTGGCGGCTGACATACTGAAGTGATAAACCTTCAATTTGAGCGACTAAAATGCCATTTTCATCAAACAACTGTAAATCTGCCTTTAGTCGTTGCCCAGTAGTGTAACCGTTAGTAGGATTATCTTTCCCGACTTTAACGCGACTCCACAAATAATGGCTCGAACGGCGATAAACATGCAGTCGTTCTAATCCTACGGGTAAATAAGTTCCCCTTTCATCATTGGCAAAAGCTGCCCCTAAAAGCTGAAAACAACTGTCTAATAAGACGGGATGCAAGAGATAGTTTTCTGCTTCAAAAGTTAACGTTTCTGGTAATTGGATTTGACCTAATACTTGCCCTTTAACCTGCCAAAGTTGTTTAATTCCTTGGAAGTTCTTGCCATAGCAAAGTCCTTGCTCTCGCAATTGTTGATAGTAATCTAAAACTGAAAGTGGATTTTGAGAAAAATCTGCCTGCAACTCGGCTAACTCAGATTGAAACGGTTGTTCATTTTTATCCTCTAGGTTGACTTTTCCAGAAGCATGAAGGGTAAAAGATGATTCTGTAGTTTCTTCATTAATCGTGCTGCTAAAAATTTGAAAAGAATAGCCCGATCGAGTTTCAGGAATAAGAATTATCTGAAGCGTTTTGAGTTGGTTTTCTGGTAGAACTAAAGGCTGCGCGATCGCAAATTCTTCTAATCGCAAGCGATCCGATTTGAA
This sequence comes from Hydrococcus rivularis NIES-593, assembly GCF_001904635.1. Classification (GTDB taxonomy): domain Bacteria; phylum Cyanobacteriota; class Cyanobacteriia; order Cyanobacteriales; family Microcystaceae; genus Hydrococcus; species Hydrococcus rivularis. The sequence goes on along the minus strand of NZ_MRCB01000060.1, from coordinate 5,599 downwards.
GAGATTTGCCCCTGCTGCTAATGCCATTTCCAAGTAAGCTGTAGCTGGAAAAATTGGCTGAGTGTCAAGGCAATGGTCTTTTAAATAAGCAGGCGAATCCTGACTAATTTGCGCCTGAAAACGAATCTCTTTGGTGCCTGCTAAATGCAACCGTTGACCGAGTAGAGGATGATTTGGATTTTGGATTGGGGATTGACACTCATTGAATTTTGGACTTTCCCACCAGAATCGCTGACGTTGGAAAGGATAAGTTGGCAGGTGTACCAGAGTGCGAGAAGAATTGCGATCGCACTCCAACCAATCTACTTTTACTCCCCTAACATAAAGTTCGCCTAAACTTTGAAGCAATTGTTGCCAGTCGGAAGCTCCCGGACGCAAACTCGGCAACCACAAGAAGAAGTCGGAACTCGGAACTCGGAACTCGGAACTCGTAGAGACGCGAAATTTCGGATCTGTACAAAAGTCGGAAGTTTTCTTTGGCTCTAGAATAGAACGTGCCATCCCTAAAAGGGTGGGTTTGGCTCCAATTTCTACAAAGGCTTGATATCCTAGCCGATGCAGCGTTTCTATGCTTTGGGCAAAGCAGACGGGTTGCCGGATGTGGCGGCACCAATACTCTGGCGTGGCGATTTCTGAGTTAATTGCTCGTCCGGTGAGATTAGAAATTAACGTTATCTGTGGCGGGGAATAAGTAATCTGGCGAGCTACTGTTTCAAACTGGGCAAGTATTGGCTCCATCAGGGGAGAATGGAAGGCATGAGAGACATTTAGTTGTTTCGTCTCAATCCCCTCTGCTTGCAATTTGGAAACTATCCTCTCGATTGCCTGGCGCTTGCCAGAAATGACGAGATTTTCGTACCCGTTAATAGCTGCTAGATTGACTTGCTCTTGGTAGGGTGCAATAGCAGCACTAACTATCTCCTCGCTAGCGAAAACGGCTACCATTGACCCATCTTGTGGCAATTGCTGCATCAAGCGTCCCCTGGCGGCAATTAGTTTGAGTCCATCTTCTAGACTAAAAACGCCTGCTATGCAAGCAGCAACGTATTCGCCGACGCTATGACCGATAACGGCAGTAGGGGAGATGCCCCAGGATTTCCAAAGTTCGTAGAGGGCATATTCGAGGGCAAATAGGGCGGGTTGGGTATAGGCAGTTTCATCGATTGGGGAGCGGGTTTTTTTTTCGATTTGGCTGGGATACAATACCTCTAACAGAGGCTTTTCTAAATAAGGTTGCAGAATTTCGGCACATCGATCCAATGTGGCGCGAAAGGTGGGTTGAGTTTGATACAGTTGGGATCCCATCCCAACATACTGGGAACCTTGACCTGTAAATAAAAAAGCGATCTTAGAAATGCGATTGCTCGTTATCTGACTTCGTACTAATCCTGAAATTTCCTGCCCCGATGCAAAAGCTTCTAGCTGCGATCGCAATTGTTCGGTCGATTTCGTCACGATCGCCAGGCGATGGTTAAACTGCGATCGCCTGGTATTAGCCGTAAAACAAACATCGGGCAAAGATACTTCTAGATGGGATTCCAAAAACTCCTTGTATCGCCCCGCTAACTCCCTCAAAGCCTTCTCGCTTTTAGCCGAGAGAGTCAACAGATGTAGCGGACGTTCACCCTTAATAAGGGGGGCAGGGGGGATCGTCTGGGCGTGAAATTCTTCTAAAACCACATGAGCATTCGTACCCCCAAAGCCAAAAGAATTCACTCCCGCTAAAGCAGGAAAAGATCGCTCCAACCAAGGCGTTAAAGTCGTTTGCACTCGCAAGGGAAGTTTATCAAACGCGATCGCAGGGTTTGGTTCTTGGAAATGCAAGCTTGGTGGAATCTGCTTATATTTGAGCGCCAGCGCGACTTTAATCAATCCCGCAACGCCTGCGGCTGTTTCTGCATGTCCGATATTCGTTTTCACCGACCCAACAGCACAGTAATCCCCAGATTCGCGACCTTCTGCTAATACTGCTCCCAAGGCTTGCATTTCAATGGGATCGCCGATTTTTGTTCCCGTTCCGTGAGCCTCGACGTATTGGATCTGACTGGGAGAAACCCCCGCTCTGCGACAAGCTTCTCGGATAACGGCTTCCTGTGCCAAGGGATTAGGGGCTGCCAGTCCGTTCGTCCATCCGTCCTGATTGACTGCACTCCCGCGAATAACGGCATAGATATCATCGCCGTCGGCTTGCGCTTGAGAAAGAGGCTTTAAGACAACGATCCCCGCGCCTTCGCTGCGAACGTAGCCATTAGCACCCGTGTCAAAACTCTTACAGCGACCGTCACCAGACAAAAAGCCGCCTTTGGCGAATCCTACCATTACCGTTGGCAGTAAGATAACATTGACCCCGCCAGCCAAAGCCATTGTAGATTCGCCAGTCCAGATACTTTGGCAAGCCAGATGAATGGCGACTAGAGAAGAAGAACAAGCGGTATCGACGGCTAGACTGGGACCTTTGAAATCGAAGGCATAGGAGATGCGGTTAGCTGCGATGCAGTTTCCCGTTCCGGTTGTGGCGTAGGGGTCGCTCACCGGATGCTGCCAGAGCATAATGGAGTAGTCGTGAGTGCCGATACCGATAAAAACTCCCGTTTGCGTTCCCGCTAATTGTTCTGGGATTTGTCCGCCGTCTTCTAGGGCTTCCCATGCTACTTCTAGTAAAAGCCGTTGTTGGGGATCGATAGTATTGGCTTCTCGCGGTGAAATTCCGAAAAATTGAGGATCGAAGCGATCGATATCCTCTAAAAATCCGCCGCGACGAGTGTGGGTTTTACCGGGTTTAGCCGGGTCGGGATCGTAAAATCGGTCTACATCCCAGCGAGATTTTGGCACTTCAGAAATTGCTTCAACACCATTTCTCAGAAGTTGCCAAAAGGACTCAGGATTATTTGCACCAGGAAAACGACATCCTATTCCAACAATCGCAATAGGCTCTAATGGTATGGTCGATCGCATCTTTACTTAAAGTGGGCGGGTGGAAAGAAAACGAAATTGGGTGTTTGATTATTTAGTACTGGTTTGAAATTATCTAAAAAACATCAAAGTTGTTGCATAGTAGAGGAGAAACAGCGTTCCAGTCAAGAGTCATCAGCAAGGCAAAAGTAAAAAGGCAAAAGGCAAAGCAGAAATTCAGCTGCGATCGAGTTTTTAGTTTGTTTTGGGTAGAGGTTAAACATAAAACGATTTACCTTCGTAACTGATTACATGAATTTCAGATCGGTTACAAGAGAAAAGCAACTATTTTTTGCTCTTTTAACCGACCACAATGATAGGACAGTCTCGCCAGGAATTAACTGTTTGGGTTGATAAACTTGCTCGATTTGAATGTGAGCTTTATCTTTAATCCGATCTCTTAAAGTTTCAGAGGGATTAAATAAAAATATTTCCTGACAGGAATCAATGAATTGAGAGAATTGACTTGGATCGGATAAAATTCCAACTTTGACTTTTTCTTTTAAGTTATGACTCAGAGATAAAATATCTATTGTTTGTGCCGAATCAACTAAGAGAAGTGGGGTCTTAGCCTCGTTCAAAATTGTGGCAATGGGAAGATTATGAAAGTTGCGGCTTTTTTGATAGATGGGCGATTTTTCTAAGTTCAAAATTCCCGAAACTATTCCGACTGAAATCAATCCGACTGCGATCGCTTTCCAGATTTGCTGTTGCCTAGTTTTTAAAAGATAAGTAGCCTCAATCTTGCTAGCTAATAAATAAGCTACTGCCAATTGGATTCCTAACTGAAAAGGCATTAAATATCTAGGAGCGCCAGAACTTTGATCCTTTGAAATTACATCATTGAGGATTAAAATCATAGGGGTTGATAGAGTTTGTGTCAAAACAAATAAACTAACTTGCTTGGGCGCTTTCGTAACAACAAAAAAAATTGAGAAAACAGTCAAACTCAGCAACCCTAAAGCAATTAAAATACCTATAGTTGCAACGGGTTCGAGCGCAGAATAAATAGGCAAATGATTAAAGTTAATGACAATACTAAATATTAAAATTAAAGGGGTTGAAATAGGCAAGCTGTAAATCAATAACTTAGCTTTTTGTTTTTTTCTAGATTTAAAAAAAATAAAATAAATTAAGAGAGCGATCGCAACGATCGAAACAAGAACAATTAACAGCTCTACAATTTTGAGATGTTCGAGAGAATTAGAAAGGGGAAGGTCGCCAAAAGTTAGGAGAATAGTAGCTACAAAAATGGCTGCAATAAATGAAATTTCTACTGATTCTCTAACCCAGGTTGTATTATCTTGGAGCAACTGCCAGTGATGAAAAATCACGACCGCCCAAGGAACAAAAACAATTAAGGCAATCCCCAAGGCGATTAGATGATTTCTTACTGTTTTCGTATAACGAAAATTTTCTAAAACAATGACATAAAATCCCTGCCCAACAGTAACTAAAAAAGACAATAGAGAAGTATAAAATCCCAAAATTAAAGTGACGGCATAGAAACCCCAACTCTGACGAGTATTAAGGCGAATGGCTCTCAAAAGCGCAACGCCAGATAGTAAAATCGTCACTGTCCACAAACTGTAGGGACGCGCTTCCTGGGCGTAGGCAATATAGAACGGAGAAACGCTAAAAAGCGCGATCGCCATCCATTTTACCCACGGAGATTTAAATAATTCCTGACATAACCAAAAAAGACAGGGAAATGCCAATAAACCAAGCGCAACAGACAAGCTTCTCGTTGCCGTTACCGAACTGCCAAATAACTGTCGCCAAAATCTCGCCATCAAAAAATACAGCGGAGTATGTTCTGGACTTTGCATCAAGGCATTGAACGTATCGCCTAAATCTCGATCTGGACTCAGTTTTTGATAGCGCTGCAAGTCCTCGATTCCAATGACTCCCCTATCGGCAAGTTGCTCGACAATCTCCTGTCTGGTATAGCCTGCGGTACGAGTTGCCGTGGCAACTTCATCAACCCAAAAAATTTTGCGATCGAGGTTGGCACAGCGAAAGAACAGCCCCAACAGAAAAATAACAATAACAAGAAACAGCCAAGCTCGGCGAACAATTCTATTGCAAGTTTTGTTGCGATCGCCAATCGACGATAGAGTCATATAGTTGTTTGTCAGTTGTCCTTTGTCTTTTGTCCTTTGTCATTTTGCATTTGTCAATATTCACCTTGTCCTCGGAGTCTCCTTGTTCCCTTGTCTCTCAGTCTTCCCGTTTCCCTCTCAGAAGTTCCTCCTCCTCAATCATCGATTTCTGAGATTTGATATGTCAGTTTGTAAATTTTTTGATAATAATGATTAAAGATGGATTAGGACATTAACCGCCCAAATCCTCTTTTAGTATCGGGAAATAGTCCTTATGGGGCTAGTTTAAGAAATGTTGATAGTTCGCCGAGAGGGTTTCCAAGCGGCGAAATGGGGAAAACCTTTCCCATCTCAAAAAAATCGTCAGTAAACTGACTGTATTTTCGTCATCTCACAGATTACAATAAGTGAGACCTAAGTCCCGAACTAAAAAAACCTAACGTTAAGAAATCTTGCCTTTGATTTCAGTTAAGCAAGAGGATATGAAACTATGACCATAGCAATGGGACGCGCGCAAGCACAGAGAGGATGGTTTGACGTCCTCG
>NZ_MRCB01000006.1 GCF_001904635.1 Hydrococcus rivularis NIES-593 | reverse complement strand
GGTTGTATGTACGTGGTTCTTTTTTGAGGCATTCCTCCAAAAATACACATCCTTAAACGAGCGCCCATATTTCTATAACCTCGGTAGGTGTATTTTCCGTATTTACTTATCTTTACATAGTTTGTTTTTTCTCGCCGACTTACTTAAAGGCGGGTTCTTTTAGACGAAGTGTTGGTAAGTCTCTCGCGTTTTTAATAGATAAACTCGCCCCTACTAACCAATCACTGAAAAGTTCGCTGATAAATATCATAGAGCTGTTTATATTCTTGAGACGACTCGGCACGGCGCAGTCGGCGCAGACGATTTTCTACCAACAGGCGAGCATTAGAGCGACTAATGGTTTCAAAGGAGATTCCTTGTGAGGTCGTTGTTACCAAGAAAAAGAGGCGCTGAGCATAGAGAGTAGTAAATATTTCTTGGTTTTCATCGAGCAGACATACTCTGTAGAGCAGTCCAAATGTTGGATGATTCAAATAGGTTTCGTTACTCATCTAAATTCAAAGGAGTCCCCAACATAGTCGAGCAAATTATAAATAATAGCTATTGATGTAATCTTAACCTTCTATGTGTCCAGCTTATGCAAACTGTTCTTGCAGAGAAGGCAATTGTAGGGAAAGTATCATCAATTGCTAACACAACAACAAACTGTCGCGATAGCTTATACAATTTAATAGTTTTGGGCGATCGCTCCAAGCACATAGTAGAAATGACACAGATGTTGGCAAGCGATCGCAACTTAATAAAAGTAACCTAGAGAATGATGATTCGACCTAGCTCGACGTGACTCAATGCATAGAGAGCGACGATCTGCCTCTAGTCACTCAGATTGAGTATATTAACAAAAAGATACAAAAGTTCATTTTGTTGGTCGCACTTTGCCATTATCTGTTGACGTATGCAATCCACACCGAACATTGACCAATTAATCCCCAGTCTCGATACGCTAACAAAAGCAGCTTATCAAGCTTTTCAAGACGGAAAAAGCTTTTTTGGCGTTGCTCATAAGAGCATTAGCGATCGCCTTATTAACATATTTCTCCCAGAACGAGAAAAAAAGGTCAAGCCCCTGTCTCCAAAAGCGCTACTCATGCTTCAGGAGAAGCGAACCCAACTTCTCGAAACCGACTGGCGAGATGCAGAAAATGGAGTTTATCCAGTCAGCTTATTGTTTGAAAATCCTTGGGAGGATTTCTTCCGCTACTACCCAGCCGTCTGGATAGATATGCCGAAAATCTGGGAACGAGTACGCAACAAAGAATATCAAAAGTTCGATTCCGAAATCGACCGCGAAGGCTATCCTCGTTACTACCTGCAAAACTTTCACTATCAAACAAATGGCTACTTGAGCGATATGTCTGCCAATCTATACGACTTGCAAGTAGAAATTCTTTTCAATGGAACAGCCGATCCCATGCGGCGGCGGGTTCTCAAACCCTTAAAAGAAGGATTATCTGCCTTCGCTTCGGTGCTGGCACCACAAATTCGAGTGTTGGATATTGCCTGCGGAACGGGTCGTACCCTGAAGATGATTCGCGCCTCTCTTCCCAAAGCCTCTCTATTCGGCGTAGATTTGTCTCCAGCCTATTTGCGCAAAGCGAATCAACTGCTGTCGGAAAATCCGGGGGAATTGCCGCAACTATTGCAGGCAAATGTAGAGGAACTGCCTTACTTAGACAATTACTTCCACGGCATTACCAGCGTTTTCCTCTTTCACGAGCTGCCTGCTGAGGCGCGTCAGCGGGTTATCGACGAGTGTTTTCGCGTCATTCAACCGGGCGGAGTCTTTGTCATCTGCGATTCAATGCAAAAAACGGATTCGCCAGAAGAATTTGAGGTGATGATGGAAAACTTCCCGGCGATATTCCACGAACCTTACTACAGGCACTACGTTACCGACGATCTCGTAGAACGCTTAGAAAAAGCCGGTTTCCAGGATATTAAGACGGAAAACCACTTTGTAAGCAAGTATTGGATCGCTCATAAGGGCGATTAGCAATAGAAGTGGCTTTTTCTTTGAACGATTGAATGTTCTTGACAAAAGAAGACAGATGAAACAATTGGCAATTGTCAATTGGAATCATACCAATTTTTATGTTTTCGCGATCGACATTCTTCTCCCCTCTCCCTATTTGGGAGAGGGGTAGGGGGTGAGGGCGATCGACTATCTCTGTCATTAATGAATGAAAAATAGTATAAGAGTCTTGCTGCAGAGAGGCATAACTCCTTTCTCAGGTGAAAACCTCGTTAAAATACTCAATAGTTTTCCGAAAGTACATAAAGTACATAAAGAACATGACTGTCGCCTATCCCCGCAAATTCAACAATTCCATGAGCGCCCGCGACATTCTCAAACGAGTCGTGGAAAACCGCGAAATTCACATGATTACTCTCAATCGCTACCGCTATAACGAACAACGTAGCTGTAAAGATCTCACCGATTTAATTGAAAGGCTTAACGGTAAGCCGAAAGAATTAGTACAAGATTTGTCCCGCCATATTGCTGAGGAAGCTCGCCATGCGATGTGGTTGACTGATTTATTAGTGGAGCTAGGGGCAGATATTGGCAAGCCTCCAGGCGTGTCCTACATTGATGAATTTGAACGCTTGCTAGACCAAGATGCCTACAACTCAGAAAACAAACTCGAGGACGGTATTATTGCTGCTCTAGCATCAATTAACGTCACCGAAAAGCGTGGGTGTGAGTATTTCTCTGCTCATATTCATGCCCTCAAAGAAGCTCCTCAAACCGAAGAAAATATCAAAATTCGAGAAACGATTGAAAAGATTTTCCCAGAAGAAGCCGGTCACGTTCGTTGGGGAAATCGCTGGCTTACTAAAATTGCCCAAAAAAGCCCAGAACACAGAACTAAAGTAGAACAAGCCAAACGCAAATATGCAGCAATCGAACAAGCTGCTTTTGAAGCTGGCATGGATATTATGGCAGGTGCGGAACTTCGCCGAATCAACAAACTGATGGAGATTGCCAATACCATGTCTGTTTGGGAACGTCCCCAATATCTGATGGAACGCTTGCCCCAGACTCTATTTGCTCCCGAATTACAGGAGATCCGAATTGAAGCTGCAAAACGCGCATGGAATCGCAATCCCCAAGAATTTGTGGAGAAGTTCGTGCCGATGTTCTTAAATGGCTTGACTAAAACACAAAACCAGCAAAAGACAGCCAAAGTCTAAAATACAAGGGTGGGCATTGCCCACTCATCCCTTGCTCGCGTTGAAACTTAGAATTGGCATAAGTTTTAGATTCTCGCGATCTCATCCTCGCCAATCGCCAACAATCATTTACGTTCGGGATGATCGGCTTCAGAGACAAAATAACTCATGCGATTGATCTGATTGATTAGTTGATACAAGCGCCCAAAGCTGCGTTGGTTGAAGTGAAAAACCAGACGGGGTAAATGCTCGGTTTCACTCCCGATTTCTTGGGGTAGGGCGCCACTTTTTTCAATTCTGCCTTCAGCGAGGATGTCGCTATACTCTTCATTGAGTTGCTCGACTTGAGCGTCTGATAGTTCGCAGTTGAGACGCATGACAAATTGTTTGCCAACATAGCGGCTGGAGTGATAGACCTGATAAAAGTTACGAATCGTATCGCAAGCGATGCTTAAGTTGTCCGTGATGGTATAGAGGTTAATATCCTCTGGACTAATCAAACCCCTCTCCAGCAAATTTTTTTGAACATGCTGATTCCAACTCAACCAATAATCGCCTCCGGGTTCGTCGATCAACACTAGAGGCGCGGGACCATATTTACCTGTTTGGCAGAGGGTCAGCGTTTCAAAGGCTTCATCTTGAGTGCCAAATCCGCCTGGAAAAAGGGCAACAGCGTCGCTTTCTCTGAGGAAAAAGAGCTTGCGCGTGAAGAAATACTTAAAATTAATTAACTTCGAGTCGTTAGCAATAAAAGGATTGGCTTCTTGCTCGAAAGGTAGGCGGATATTTAAACCAAAAGAATGCTCTCGTCCCGCTCCCTCATTACCTGCTTGCATGATCCCGCCACCTGCGCCCGTCAATACCATAAATCCCAATTGAGTTATTCTACGAGCAAAGTCTACAGCCAAGCGATATTCCGAACTATTGGCAGAAATGCGGGCAGAACCAAAAATAGTTATCTTACGAATATGGCGATAGGGATAAAAAATTTGAAATCCTTGTTCTAAATCTTCTAGTGCAGCGGTTAGAATCTTCCAATCCAAGCGATCGACTTCTTCCCCCGCGATTCTTACTAGCACTGCTAGCGCTCGCTGAATTAATTTGCCATATTTAAGGGTTGGCAACTGTTTGATGAGTTCCGCTAATTCTTCTGGGAAAGCCGATTCGAGGTTATTTTGGGGATGGGATACAGCCATATATTTGTTAGGTAGGCTACTATCATTTTATCTTTATGGGATCTCTGCCTCAAAGATTGTTGTATCGAATGATACGCGATCGCTTCTTTGGCACAAGACTATATAAGAGCGCAAAATGCGCCTTAGACAACCTAAAGCGCACCCTTAGTCAGAGTAATAGTATCGTTTAGAGATATTTTTCTAAAGTATTTGCCAAGGTGGTTTTGGGAACCGCACCTACCACCATATCCACTCTCTGACCTCCCTTGAAGATCATTAGCGTAGGAATGCTGCGGATGCCGTACTGACTGGCCGTGTTAGGATTCTCATCGGTGTTGAGTTTAACGACCTTGACTTGACCTGCATATTGTTCGGCAATTTCATCTACTACTGGCGCCACCATACGGCAAGGTCCGCACCAAGGTGCCCAAAAGTCCACCAATACGGGAACGTCGCTATCTAAAACCAGTTCTTTAAAAGTTGCATCTGTGACGGGAGCTGCTGCTGACATACCGAAAATCCTTTCTCTATCTCAATTCTATTGAATACTTACAGATTCTACCATAACGAAAACTCGCTCTATTTCAACCAAAAATGTATATAATTTTAGGAAACATTCATCTTCACTCGCAGCTAATGCTGCACGGAGTTTCCTCTACCTATTTTATCAATCGGGTGCATTCTTTAAAAATAAGAAACCGCCCGAATGTAAAGCGGGCGGAGTGTGGTGTGAGGAGTGAACGGAAACATTTGTCTCCGCTATCTCTATTTTAAGAGACAAATTCCACTTTGATGAGTACTTTTCAATTCAATTAAGAAAATTTTTTTCCGATCTAATGATAGGCTAGGTAGGTTTACTCTATCGTCTGTTCCGGAGTTGATGAGCCAACTCTTCTTTTGCTGCTAATTAGCTTCTAATTAATTGAGGGAAACCGAATATCATAGTTGAGTAGCGTAGCTTCTGTGTCCTGTTGTTTTTTTGACTCCTGAAGACTCATGACGACCGATCGCAATTTTTTGAGTCAACTCAACCCTTCCCAACGTCGCGCTGTCGAACATTTCTGCGGACCTTTATTAGTTGTTGCTGGGGCAGGTTCTGGGAAAACTAGGGCATTGACTTACAGAATAGCTCACCTCATTCGCCACCACCAAGTCGATCCAGAAAATATTCTTGCCGTGACTTTCACTAACAAAGCTGCACGGGAGATGAAAGAAAGGATCGAGGCAATTTTTGCCCAAGATTTGGCGCAAAACAAATACGGGCAAAGATTAGAATTATTAGCAGAATACGAACAAAAACAATTGCGATCGCGCATTTATAAAACCATTACTAAAAAACTTTGGATTGGCACGTTCCACAGCTTATTTGCTCGCATTCTCCGCTACGATATCAACAAATACCAAGACGAACGAGGACGGATTTGGACGCGAAATTTCTCTATCTTTGATGAATCTGACGCGCAAAGCCTGGTTAAAAATATCGTCACCAAGCAATTAAATTTAGATGAGAAGAAGTTCGACCCTCGCTCCATTCGCTATCAGATTAGCAATGCTAAAAATTTAGGCTTATCTCCCGAACAATATCTCAAAGAAAATCCTCATTACAAAGGACGAGTTATTGCAGAAGTATACGACGGATATCAAGCACAACTTGCCGCTAACAATGCCCTTGACTTCGACGACTTAATTTTAATACCAGTCAGACTATTTCAACAAAATGAATCTATCTTAGGCTACTGGCATAGTCAATTTCGTCATATCTTAGTCGATGAATATCAAGATACCAATCGCATTCAATACGAACTAATTCGCCTTCTCTCTACCAATGGCGAGACGAGAAAAAGCGAGTGGAATTGGCAAGGAAGGTCTATATTTGTAGTTGGCGATGCCGACCAATCGATCTACAGTTTTCGGATGGCAGACTTTACAATTTTGCTGAATTTCCAATCGGATTTTGGAGATGGCTTACCAGATGAAGACACTCGTACCATGATCAAGCTGGAAGAAAATTATCGTTCCAGAGAAAATATTCTTCAAGCCGCCAATTCTTTGATCGAAAATAATACCCAACGCATCGAAAAAGTTCTTAAACCTACGCGAGGATTAGGAGAACAAATTTATTGCTATAAGGCAGATAACGAACAAGCAGAAGCTGAATTTGTTATTAATAAACTTAAGCATTTGAGAGAAGAAAATCCAGAATTAGATTGGGGAAGCTTTGCAATTTTATATCGAACTAATGCCCAGTCTCGTTCCTTTGAAGATGCTTTGATTCAGAGAAGCGTTCCCTATACTATTGTCGGGGGATTTAAATTCTACGATCGCCAGGAGATTAAAGATGCTCTAGCGTATTTGCGAGTCGTTTCTAATCCTGCTGATACAGTTAGCTTGCTGCGAATTATTAATACTCCGCGTCGAGGAATTGGCAAAGCAACAATTGAGTTACTTATAAGCGCTTCTCAGGAATTAAGCGTTCCCCTCTGGGAAATTTTAAGCGATGAAACATCAGTTAATACGCTAGCGGGACGCGCAGCAAAAGCTATTAATAAATTCGTAAAAACCATTCAGGAATTTCAAGAACAGATAGAGACGCTTTCTGCGGCTGAAATCCTCCATCAAATCATGGAAAAGTCCGGCTATATCGACGAGTTAAAAAGCAAAGGAACGGAGGAAGCCGATAACCGCCTAGAAAACGTTTACGAACTCAATAATGCTGTTCTCCAATTTCAACAAGATACAGAAGATACAACGCTAGAAGGATTTTTAGCAAATGCTTCGTTAGCTTCCGATTTAGATAATCTAGAAGAAGGTCAACAGAAAGTTTCTTTAATGACCTTACATTCTGCAAAAGGACTCGAATTTCCCGTCGTGTTTTTAGTTGGTTTAGAACAGGGATTATTGCCTCACGGTCGCAGCATAGACGACCCGCTAGCATTAGAAGAAGAACGCCGCCTTTGTTACGTTGGGGTTACTCGCGCCCAAGAACAGTTATTTTTAACCTATGCAAAGGAACGCTATACTTGGGGGTCGCGAGAAACAAAAATTCCCTCTCAATTTTTGCAAGAGTTGCCGAAAGAATTAATTAGTAGCAATATCAAGCCAAAAATTTATTCGCGTCGTCTCATTGCTAGCAAACCTGCTGGGGGGGCAATTTTAAGCGATCGCGACTTGAATTGGTCGGTTGGCGATCGCGTCGTTCATCAAGTATATGGAGAAGGAGAAGTTACCCATATTTTAGGATCGGGGAAAAAAGCAACGCTAGCCATTAAATTCTCCGATCTCGGGCAACAAAAAATTATCCCTCCAACCGATCCAAAGTTAGCGCCGATGCAGTAGATTTAACGCTTAAAGTAAAAAATAGCTGCAATCTTCGATGAGCGTGGGGAAAGGGAGAGGATCTCACTCAAACGAACGGCGGTAGAGAAACCAAACAAAAAGAGGCGAACCTAATAGAGAAGTTACTACACCGACGGGTAATTCTACGGCTCCCAGACGAGCGAGTAAATCGGAAATGGATAGAATTAAAGCCCCCCCTGCCGCGGATAGAGGGATTAGCCATCGATAATCGTTGCCTCCCATCAACAAACGCATGGCGTGAGGAACGATCAAACCGATAAAACCGATTAGTCCTGCCATGCTGACGGCACTAGCAGCGAGTAAGGTAGCCGTAGCACCGATTAATAAGCGCGATCGCCCCAGATTAATCCCCAAACCGACTGCCAGTTCGTCTCCTAAATTTAAAACATTGAGATAACGCCCCAACAAACCAGCGCAGATTAAAGCGATAAGAATATAAGGGCCCGCCATTGATACTTCCGGCCATCCTCGTCCGTTGAGGCTGCCTACAATCCAATTTAGGGCAGTTTGGATGCGACCTTCTTCGGATAATATGAGCAAGGTAGTTTGCACGGCACCAAATAGAGAAGAGATAGCAACACCGCCCAAAATTAAGCGTTCTACAGCAATTCCATTGCCCGTTCGCGCCAGAAAATAAACGATCGCAGTCGTTAAAATCGCTCCCAGCCAAGCTGCAAAGGGAATCCAAGCTTGAGAAATCCCCAGCGTCACCATCGCAATTACGATTAAACCCGCTCCGGCTGAGATTCCCAAAAGAAAAGGTTCTGCCAGGGGATTGCGTAGCATTCCTTGTAATAAAGCACCAGACGTTCCCAGGGCAGCACCGACAGCGATCGCCGCAACCACGCGGGGTAGGCGTAGTTGCCAGAGAATGGTTTGGTTAACGGAATTGCCTTGATGCCATAGGGCTTGCCACAATTGAGATAAACTGAGATGGACGGCTCCCAGAGATAAAGAAATGGCAAAAGTTAATATCAAAGCAGCACTGACTAGGAGAATCGTTATTCCGATGCGGTAACTAAATGCCGTTGTCTGCTGTTTTTGACTCGATGGCAACTTCAAAGGATTACTAACTTTCACGATGCAGGATTTACTTATTGTTGTTTGAGCCGGATAAAACAGTACTGACTCCAAGACCAATATAAACACTTCCTGCGAAATAGCGCTGAGTTCGCAGGAAACGCAAATTTCCTCTCAGCCATTGTCCAAGCGTTCCGGCTACTAGAGCGTAAAGTCCATCGCTAATGATTACCATTGTAAACTTCATCAGTTAGGGGTTGTTATCCCACCTTAATAGCACTGTGTATAGCTTTGGTCTGCTAGTTTATTGCTAACATAGTCCTTTGCGAAAGGGTATAGGTTCTCAAAGGAAAACCCTACAAGTTCGGCAAAGGCGAGATCCTCAAAACTATAGAAACCATGCTGCAAAGTCTAGCCTTCGAGTTTGAAAATCGTTCCGCAGTCTATCAAGCCGTACAACGCACCAAGCAGGGACAGGCAGATTTTTCTGATTATCTCATTAGAGCAATCGCGCGTCAGTCAGGTTGTAGCGAAACAGCTACTTTCGATCGCAAGCGTTTGGGCAAGAAAGGATTTCACTGTCTTTAAGATATGATTACAATAAATTAATTAAATTTAAGAAAAATTAAGTAAAACTATGGGAGAACGCTTAAGCGAGCTGCTAGAGCCGATCGCGGCATGGTTTCGTAGTTTAAACACGCCAGAACCCATCGTTCATTGGGGACACCCAGTTATGATGGGGATCGTCGTCTTCGTGATGGGGAGTTACGTTGCCTATGCGGGATGGCGCAGCCGACTTACCCAAGATGGCGAAATTGCCATGAAAAATCGCGCCGATCATCGCCAACTTGCCCCCTTGATGTTCCTGTTTATCGCGCTAGGTTATATGGGTGGAGTGTTGTCCCTCGTCATGCAACGCCAGCCTATTCTAGAAAGTCCTCACTTTTGGACGGGTTCGGTGGTACTGATTGTCTTGGCAATTCAAGCTACCATTGCATTAACTGGATTCGGCGGCGCACAAAAAGAATTATTCAGAACCTTCCATGCCTATTTGGGTAGCGCGGCAATGATTTTATTTATCGTTCATGCGATACTGGGTTTAAACCTCGGACTTTCTATCTAGATGAACCGCGACAGTTGGACAGTTCTCTGTTTGGCATATGCGATCGGATTATTGTCCACAGGTGTTTTAGAACTTTCTAATCCTAACCCTTCCTGGCAGCAGTGGATTGCAGTAGCCGTGGGGTTAGGATTTTTCAGTATTGTAGCAGCGATATCAATGCCGCGATTTTGGCGCAGAGAACCAAGATGGCAGCTATGGCTTGTAGCAGGATTAGTGGCAATTTTGGCTGTAGCCTACTTTCAATTCCGAATTCCTCAGCCAGGAAGTAATGATATCAGTCGCGTATTAGAGAAGGGAAATTCTAAGAGTCAAATTGTTACCGTTGGAGGCAAGATTTTAACTCAAGGGAAACTGACAAGCAACCAGCGAGTTCAATTCTGGTTTGAGGCGAAGAAGCTTGAGAATACTAACGAGCAAGTGACAGGAAAGTTATATGTCACTGTTCCTATATCGAAGGGAACGGATTTATATCCAGGTCGGCAGTTAACCGTTACTGGCATTTTATATCAACCGCGATCGCCTGCTAATCCGGGATCGTTTGATTTTAAGACTTATCTAGCGCGTCAAGGAGCGTTCGCCGGATTAAAAGGGCAACAAATCCAGTTCAAAGAAAGGAAAAAAGCACCACCTTGGGGGTTGTGGCAACTGCGACAGCGAATTATCAACGCTCAAATTCGCTGGTTGGGCAATCGAGAAGGATTGCTTGTCAGTTCGATGGTTTTGGGACAACGGGCAGTCGATTTACCGCACAACATCCGCGATTCGTTTATTAAAGCTGGTTTGGCTCATGTGCTGGCAGCTTCTGGATTTCAAGTATCTTTGTTGTTGGGTGCCGTCATCAGATTGACGGGAAGTTTGTCTCCTCAGAAGCAATTTATTTCTGGACTTTGTACGCTAGGGTTGTATGTCGGTTTAACTGGCATTCAACCATCTGTAATGAGAGCAGCAGTAATGGGTGTCGGGGCACTCATTGCGCTAGTTGCAGATAGGAAAGTGAAGCAATTGGGTTCGCTGCTGTTGGCAGGAACGATCTTACTGTTATTCAATCCTCTATGGATTTGGGATTTGGGGTTTCAGCTTAGTTTTCTTGCTACCTTCGGATTAATCGTCACCATGCCAGCGCTAGAGAAGCGATTGGATTGGCTGCCACCCGCGATCGCAACGTTTATCGCTCTTCCCCTGGCTGCTTCCTTGTGGACATTTCCCTTACTACTGCATGTTTTTAGCGTTGTGGCAACTTACAGCATTCCCGCCAATATTATTAGCGCACCTTTAGTAACGGCAATTAGTTTGGGGGGAATGGTGAGTGCAACTGCTGCTGTAATCTATCCCCTAGCCGGAAGCGCGATCGCGGGAGTACTATACTATCCTACTTATTTTTTAATACAAATCGTCCAATTTTTCACCACCTTACCAGGCAGTTCTTTAGCAGTAGGACAACTGTCTTTGAGTCTGATGCTACTGATTTATGGGCTGATGGTCTTAGTTTGGCTCAATCGCTGGTGGCAGTCTCGCTGGTGGTTGGTAAGCTTGTTGATAATAATTTTAATCGTAGTTCCGATTAGATATAATCGACTAAATTTACTTCAAGTATCGGTATTTGCCACGAAACAAGAGCCAGTTTTAATCGTTCAAGAGCGCGAGAAAGTCATCTTAATTAATAGCGGCGATCTGAATACGGCAAAATATACAATTATTCCTTTTCTCAATCGCCAGGGAATTAATCAAATCGATTGTGCCGTCGATTTTACCTCTGGAGTCAATCGCATCGATGGTTGGTCTGAAATTGAGGAAAATTTATCAATTAAACGTTTCTTTAGCGATCGCCCGATATCGCGAACAGAATATCAATCTTTATCTGTTGGTAATAAAATATCCATCGGTTCGATAGAAATTCAGTCAATTAATAACGCATTGCAATTACAAATTCAAAAGCAAATTTGGTTATTAGTAACTGAAAGTCGGGTTGATGCAACAAATTTGGCAATGCTACCCAAAACCGTATCGGTTTTGTTATGGTCTGGAAAATCTCTGGGAAAAAAATGGCTGGATTTAGTCAAACCCGAAATTGCGATCGCGGTTTCGCCTACGCTTAGCCAACAAACTCGACAGCAGCTACAGCAGCGAGGAATTCAGCTATACTGGACGGGGCGAGATGGTGCCATTCAATGGAGGCGCGAGGGCGGTTTTCAGAAAACTATAGAAACACAAGAGCAAGAAGCTAACCTACCCTAGACTACTGGTCAAGCGCTCCCCAATCGCGGTAAAATAAACAGGTAAGCTCCAATAATTGGAGAGGTGGCAGAGTGGTCGATCGCGGCGCACTCGAAATGCGTTTTAGGGAAACCTAACGGGGGTTCGAATCCCCCCCTCTCCGTTTTTTAAACAATTTCAAACTCTAGGTTGTGACTTTTGAGAAAACTATGAGTGAAACGATCGACGATGTTGGTATCGCTCAATTCTAGGTTATAGAAATCGACCACATCATGCTCGAAATAGGGTCCCGCGTGCCAAGTTCCCACTTCTAACTTAATAAAACAATTCCCCGGAATCCGAAAAGCCGCCAGTTTTTCTAAATCGGGTTCGTTCGCTTCCGAAGGAGGGGCAACGGCAATAAACCAATCTTTTCCTTCTAGAGATCCCAAACACTGGGTACATTGGCTGTGACGAGTGATTTTATGGAACTTGCGACCTCGTTTGTGCAAGCACATGATATAAAAACGGGGAATTCCATTTTGCAAATTGAGTTGAGCATCGCTTTCATCGTAAGGTTTGCCATCTTCTGAGGGAGTAATGACTTGTCCGTAGGGCTGAAAGCGTTCTGGAGTAATCCATTCGGCACGAAGTTGCTTGAGGAGCGCTGGTTTACCCATGAGAAATTTCGCTTTAAAGCTTGCAGAATAATTTTTGTTTCGATCTTAGCGCTTTAATTCAATATGAAATGACGAACTTCTGGCGGCGATCGCGAGAAGGCAATAGACTCAAGAATTGTCGGGAAAACCGTTCGTACTGCTAGCACGAAATTGATGAAGGGATTGGGCTGTCTAGCGACAGCTTCAGGGCTAGATTTGTAGAATTTAATAGGTTTTGTTGTAGTCTAGATCCTCTATGTGCCAATTACTGGGAATGAACTGTAATGTTCCAACAGACATTTGCTTTTCCTTTGAGGGGTTTGCGACTAGGGGAGGAAAGACAGACGAGCATCGCGACGGTTGGGGCATTGCTTTTTTTGAAGGAAAGGGATGTCGGCTTTTTTTAGATTCCAAACCTTCGATCGCATCTCCTATAGCAGAGTTAGTACGATGCTATCCCATCCGCTCTACCCATGTCATCGCTCATATTCGCAAAGCGACTCAAGGGAAAATTTTGCTCGAAAACTGCCATCCTTTCCGACGGCAACTGTGGGGACAGTATTGGGTATTTGCTCATAACGGAGATTTACCTGCATTTGCGCCTCAAGGGATGGAATTCTATCGCCCTGTAGGCGACACCGATAGCGAAAAAGCTTTCTGCCTAATTCTAGAAACCTTGCGACAAAACTTTCCCAAGGAAAAGCCTTCCTTAGAAGGAATTTACCCGCTGCTCAAGGACATTACCAACAGCATCGCAGAAAAAGGCGTATTTAACTATCTGCTTTCGGATGGAGAATACTTTTTTGCCCACTGTTCGACCCAGCTTAGCTACATTGTACGTCAAGCTCCTTTCGCGGCTGCCCATTTAATCGACCAAGACGTAACAGTGGACTTTCGCCAGTTGACTAAACCCAGCGATCGCGTTGCCATTATCGCCACCACTCCTCTGACGGATAACGAACTGTGGACTCCGATTCAACCGGGAGATTTGTTAGCTTTTCAAGATGGCTTACCTCTGAAGCTAGGGTGAAAAATGAACCCTGGCTTGTTATGATAAAGATCTGGGTGACTAGCTCAATGGTAGAGCATCGGACTCTTAATCCGCTGGTTCAGGGTTCGAGTCCCTGGTCACCCATATAAGCGAAAATTCTAAGATCGCTTAAATCTGAGCCGAGCAAGGGCTTTGCGCGGGCGATCGCAAGGGATCGCAGTCTGTTACTTACCAGAAGTAGGAAAATGAGCGATAATCATCGAAGTTTTCCCGTGAGAGCGAGCGATCGCTTCTGATTCTCTTCCCAAAGCGGGTTGCCCTATGCCATGGGTACTGGCGATGAAAACTAACAGATCGTTGGCCTTTAGTACCTGCGAAACCGTATCGACTAAATCACCTCGCACTCTGTGTACCGAAATTTCCTCGTTTAGTTTGAGCTGGGGCAGTCCGGCACGATGATGCATGAGAACAACTTGCAACTTGGCTTTGAGTTCTTCTGCTAAAGTACGCGCTAGGGTTAGTGTTTGACGAAAGATCGCTGAATTACTCATTAACTCGTTGGCGACTAATAGGACTCGCTGGGTATTTTCGATGGGTTCGCTTAAGCGAGTAATCAAAACGGGTACGGTTGCCATGCGTACCACATTGTCGATAACGCTGCCAAAAAAATTCTCCGTGTAGGTTGAGTAGCCTTTCCAGCCGCAGATCGTTAGGCTAGCATCGCGTTCTGCCGCCGTTCTGAGAATGCCGCGATCGAGCGAATCGTCAATTCGACCGATGGATTCAACATTCACTACAGCCCCATGGGCAATTGTTTCTGCCGCTTCGAGTAGCTGTTTTTGTCTGGTTTTAGCGGAATCTGCGATCGCGCCACCTGTATCTAACAAAACGTGTAACGGTAGAAGCGTTCCCTTGGCCCTTTTGGCAAGAATGATTGCTAGTTGCAGTAGATTATCTTCTGTATTAGGGTTGGCAACGGGAACTAAAATGCGCTTGCCCAAAGCTTCTTTTTCGAGTTTAATCGCCCCTTCAGCAGCAGGTTGAATTCGGCTTCCCCAGCGATCGACAAACCAAGGAGAGAGAACGCAACTCACCAGAATCATGGCGATAATACCATTAACGGTTAGCTCGTCAACTAGCTTGATATTAAAAGCAACGGTAATGGCGGCTAGGGTGGAAGCCGCTTGAGCAACAGAAAGCCCAAACATCACCATTACGTGTGGAAATTGCCATCCGAAAACTTTGCCAGATCCCCAAGCGGCTAGAAATTTGCTGAGAAATTCCGCGCCAATCATGACGGCAGCCACTAGCAGAGAGCGAGGTTGTTTGACCAGAATGAGCGGATCGACTAACATTCCCACAGAAATGAGAAAAAATGGGATAAACAAGGTATTTCCCACAAATTGAATCCGGTTCATGAGCGGACTCAGGGGGGGGATCAGTTGGGAAATCGCTACCCCGGCAAGGAATGCGCCGACAATTGGTTCGATCTCGATTAAACCCGCCAGGTAAGAGATGACAAACAACGCTGCTAACACGAAGATGAACTCTGCCGCTTCATCGTGCCCGAATCGTCGAAAAAACCAGCGACCCAATTTGGGAACGCCCCAGAGAGTGACAAAAGTATAAATAGCCAAAGAGGGAATTAAAAATAGCCAGAATTGGAACGTTAAATTTCCCTGTTGAGCTTTTACCACGATCGCCAGGACTAACAATGCGAGAATGTTAGTAATCAACGTTCCTCCTAGGGTAGCGGTAACTGCTTGCGTTCGCATGATGCCTAACTTGGAAAGAACGGGTAAGGCAAGCAGGGTGTGCGAGGCAAAACAAGAGGCAACCAACACCGATGCCAGGACGCTGTATCCCAAAGACAACATGACTAAGGTACCTAGAGTCATGGGAATGGCAAAGGTTGCTAAACCAAAGATAATGGCTTTGTCAGCATTGCGCTTGAGATCGTCGAGGCTGGTTTCCAGTCCGCCTAAAAACATCAGAAACAGCAGTCCAACCGTACCCAACAGCACGATCGCGCTATCCCGCGCTAAAATGCCCAAACCATAGGGACCGACGACTACTCCTGCCAAAATCAGTCCGATAATCCCCGGCATTCGCAGTCGTTGAAAAAAGAGAGGGGCGACGAGGATAATTGTCAGAAATACCAGAAAGATAGCGACGGGATCTTGGATCGGTTTGAACGCCTGCGCCAGGATGGGGACAAAGATTAAATTGGCTGGCAAAAGATCGTACACAACGTTCTCCTAGTATCGTTGTCGTTTTTGTATGGGTTAGGAAGAGACGATTCTACCCTGAAGTTAATTTTTATTACAAGTTAGACGGGGATCGATCTACATAAGGACAGATCTTTGCCGATTATTTGCGGTTATTAATTAAAGCTCGACAATTAACTTTTTATAAAATAGATCTTTTATATTATAATAATAAAATGGCAATTTTTATCAAATTGTTATGATCGTAGAAAAACAAACTTCTACAGTATTTAACTATATACCTTGTGAACAATTTAACCAGTTAATTTGTGGTTATGGACAAACGGCAGTGATTACCGGATGGACGGTAAGACAATCTGTGGCAAAGCATTTAACCCCCGAAGAATTTGCTGTCGTAGGCAATCTTTATTCAGCGACCAGGGGGATTAGCCCATTAATTCGGAATTTGCTAAAAAATCCTCATGTACGATTTTTAGTGATTCTTAATGCAACAAAAGAAGATAAAAATTCAGGGAGTTGCGAATGTTTATTAGACTTTTTTCGTCAGGGATTTACAAAAGGCAAAAGCGATACTGGAAGAGAATGTTGGGTCATTAATTCAAAAATAAGAGGTTACATTGATATCGAAATCCCTGACTCAATATTAGAAAAATTACGTCAATCTTTACAATGGGAAGAAGCAAAATCTATTGCCCAAGCTGTTAATTTTGTTAAGTCATATGCCTCCAGGTCGCCAGTCGAACCTTGGGGAGATCCCTTAGATAATTTTCCGAAAGTAGAAATTCGTCCTACCATTTTACCCGGATACAGATACGGACATCGTATAGAAGGAGAAACGATAGCAGAAACTTGGGTCAAAATTTTACATCGAATTAAAACAATTGGAACGATTCGACCTTCTCAATATGGGCAATGGCAAGAGTTAATCGATCTAGTTGCAATCGTCACGAAAGAACCTACCGATCTTTATTTCCCAAACCCTAATTATCTCCCTGTCGAACGAGAGTTTATTGGAGATTATCGTTCGCAAATGTTAGATGATGCTCCTATTCGGGAAGGTGTTAAATATACTTATGGTCAGCGTTTGCGATCGTGGTTTGGACGCGATCAAATTGAGCAAGCTATTGAGAAATTAGTAACAGAAAAGGACTCTTCTAGAGCAGTAATGTCTCTCTGGGATGTGCAAGATTATGAAAATAATGACAGTCCGCCATGTCTCAATCACATCTGGTTGAGAATTGTCGATGACGAACTCTCTTTAACTGCTACTTTTCGTAGTAATGATATGTTTTCAGCTTGGGTTGCTAATGCAATGGGATTAAGAGCATTACAACAATATATTCAAGAAAAAATTAATCATAAAACTGACTATAGCTTAAAAATTGGACCGCTAATTACTGTTAGTCAAAGCGCTCATATTTATGATGACTGTTGGGAGTATGCCGATCGCATCATTCAAACTGAATATCCTAAAATTTGCTCCTCAAGAAATTTTGACGATCCCAGCGGTAGTTTTGTTATTAATATTAAAGATCGAGAAATTATTGTAGAACATCTCACTCCTGGTTCTGGCGAAGTTGTTAACTGTTACTCTGGCAAAATTGCACGCTCTATCTATCAACAAATTGCCGCCGATTGCCCCAGTCTTCAAGTCGAACACGCGATGTATTTAGGGACAGAATTACAAAAAGCCGAGATAGCGCTATCTTCACCTCAAAGCTTAGTTTATACCCAAGATCGACCGTTAAAAGTTCAAAATTAATCGTAAATGATTTGTGAATTATTTACAGGTTGTCCCAAAAGTATAAAATGTTTCGCTTCGCTACCGCTACGCTCAACATTTTATACCAATTCACAATTCACAATTCACAATTCACAATTTGCAACAATCGGTTCGCAATTAGTCAGCCGTTCTGTGTGTGGCGAGTTTTTGACAATAACTGTAGGGAAGTAAGGCATCAAGTAAAAATAATACCAATTTTCATGTTTCCACGATATACATTCTTCTCCCCTCTCCCTATTTGGGAGAGGGGTTGGGGGTGAGGGCGATCGACTATCTCTGTCATTAATAAATGAAAAATGATATAAGTAGTGCGAGCGAGACGCTCGCGCTTCTCATGATGCCCGCACTACGAATTCGAAATTGTTCAACTTATTATTGCAAAACTTCTAAGGGCGCGTTTTTAGATAAACCCGCTTTTACTTCTCAATTCAAAATCCGCCGTTCTCCTTGAAGAGGTTCAAGGAGCGTGCGGCGGCTTCGCCAAAATGGGATTAGTATACCAACTCCCATCCTAGATTCTTCGTTACGTTTTACTGCACTGGAAATGACAAAATGGACTTTTCAGGCGTCCTCTTATTGCGATCGACTACGAATGCAAATCAAAAGTTAAACCCTTGAAAATATAACTTGTTCGGGTTGATCTTGATATTTACCTTGACGAGTTTCATAACTAACAGAACAAGGTTCTCCCTCAAAGAAAATCAATTGCACGACCCCTTCATTGGCATAAATGCGACAATCGGCACTAGAAGAATTAGAAAATTCTAAAGTTAAATGTCCCCTCCAACCTGCTTCGGCAGGGGTTAAATTAGCAATTAAACCGACGCGAGCATAAGATGATTTCCCAATACAAAGAACTGTAATATTTTCAGGAATATCTAATCTTTCTAATGCAACTCCAAGTCCATAGGAGTGAGCGGGTAAAATAAAATATTTTCCGTTAGCATCAGTATGAAGTTTTGTCGGTTCTAAATTGTCAGGGTTAAAGTTTTTTGGATCGACAACCGTACCGGGAATATGTCTAAAAATCCGAAATTCCGAGGGTGATAGTCTAATGTCATAGCCATAGCTACTCAACCCATAAGAAATAACTGGTAAATTCTCAAAGCGACGAATTAATTTAGGCTCAAAAGGAGTTATCATTCCTTGTTGTGCCATTTTGGCAATCCAAATATCGTTCTTGATCACTTGTTCGAACTCAGTTTTCTAAATAAGTCCATAGACTATTATCTCATATCGAACCCAGTTTATAAATTACTTAATTAAGAATATCGAACCGACAGTGAAACCTGTAACTAATCCTAAAATATGACTTAAAAAGCTTATTTCTGGAGTTGTAAAATCAAATAAAAATTGGATAGCAACAACCAAAAGAACAAAAGATAGACGCTTGGAAGCAATTCGAGACTTTTCCTTCCACCAATCTCGTAGAAACATTGCCACAATAACTCCAACCAACCCCATAATTGCTGACGATGCACCGACTAAAAGTTGTTCTTTGTCTCCAAATTGTATAGTTAGGATAGAAAAAGCTAACATCGAAACTACACCACTAATTAAATAAGCGGTTAAATATCGACTGGAACCTATAGCAACTTCCACAAATCGACCTAAAAAATAAAGTCCTAGCATATTAATTGTTAAGTGTAGCCAACCAAAATGTAAAAAATTAGCACTTAATAGCCGCCACCACTCTCCCAACCATACTTTTTGAGGAATTAGAGCACCGAGATAATCTAATGTATCTGCATCTTCGCTACTTCCTAAAACGTTTGCAATCAAAAAAAAGATAAAGTTTATTGTGATTAATCCATTAGTTACATAAAGTTTTTTAGACTTAAAATTTGTCATATTTTTATATTTTAATTCCTGTTCGATCTCCGTAACAATTTGATGGATTATGTCTCTAGCAATAGAATCCAATACTTGTGTTGGTTCTGCAAGGGAATGACCCAATCGCCATTCCACTGCGTTGCTTAGAATAAAATCATTACTCATGCGAAGACTCAACAATTGTTCGCGAGCAACTTCTGTTTTTCCAGCCACCATCTGTGCTGTCGCTAGCCAAAATATTTTAATATTTTCTGAATACCCATTTAAAGACCCATTGAATAATTGCTTTACTTGCGTTACTTGTCCGCAAAATGCTAGCGCCAACATGCGAGCGCGATCGCGCTGTACGTTATCTAGTTTTTCTAAGCTTTTTCTATACAATTTTATAGATTTGAGCAGACTATTTAAATCTCCCGTTTCTCCTAAAGTTCTTAGGTAGTAGATTAAAAGATTGGGTTCATTTAGTAAAACTTTTTTAGGAATTTGTTGCTGAAACCACAATAAACAATTTTTCCAATCAGATTTCATCCAGTAAATTAAAGCTTGAGTATGGCGGATCGAGCTAGGATTATTTTTGTGATAGCTATTAAATATTGTTATCGCTTCGCAAAAATCGCCTCGTTGAGCCAATTCTAATGCTAATAATAACTTAGGTCGCTCTTGCCAGCCATCGGCAGGATGCAACCATCGCAAATAAGAAGCAAGTTGACGCGCTTCTCTGTAGCGGTGCTGATGAGTCAATCGATTAACCTGGGAAAAACCAATACTGGGAATTAATAAAAAAAATATCCATAGAATGCCGCCAATCAAAGCAGCTAAATTAGAATTGAAGGACGAAATTAAGAGCGCGATTGCTAAAATTGTACTGCTAATAGTAATCCAGCCACGATTATTCCTAAAAGAAACGCTAGCAGCGCGAATGAGGAAGATCGGGCAAGAAGTGCAAATTATCCAAAGAAATAAGCGAGCGATATCCATTTAAAAATTACCCCAATCTAACCTCTATTTTTACTATCTTTTAAAAACCATTCAATCGCTCTCAAGGAATATTTTACCAAGTAACTTTACCTTCTAATTTTTGAAGTTTACTCGAACTGATTCCTGAGACTCTCTTTAAATCTTCCAGAGAAGTAAACGGTTGCTGTTGACGAGCTTCAACAATTCGTTGCGCTAATTTAGATCCAATGCCTGGTAGTGTTTCTAATTCTTCTGGGCTGGCAATATTTATATTTATTAATTTATTGGTATTAGATAGAGAGGAAATAGTTTCTGCTGAAGAACATTTGTTTTTTTCTGCTTGAATTTTTTGTTGGAGTGTTACGGGAATTCCTAAAATTGCCCTACCATACAACTGCTCAAACTCTCTAATAAAATGAGCTGCAACCTGAGAACTTTCAACAACTAATAAAGTCTCGTCATTATAATAGTTAGCGGCTGCCGACCAATTGTGAGATCCTGTAATAACAATATTTCTATCTACAATACCAAATTTGTGATGAAGCTTATCGCCTTGAGGCATTTGAGGAATACCTACCGTAGCGATGGGAACTCGCCAAGGACGATTATTTTCTTCATATTGACATTTTTCGCTCAAAGCAACGCCCAGCATATCTAAACCTTCACTATAATTGCGAAAAGCAAATTCTGGTTCGATCAATGCTTTTATTTTCACGCCTTGATGATGTAAAGTCTCAAGGAGATCCGCTAACTTTTGTTCGCTAAAAACAAATAAAGCTAACTCGATTGAATTAGTGGCTGTCCTCAGAGTGCTGCCAATTAACCCATTACTGGTATAGTTCCAAGGAACCATTAATGAATCGGGAGAAAAGTGTACTGTAATCCTGCTATCACCGATCGCAATTTTTTTGGACTCTCGAATGGATTTTTTGATGCCGAATTTACTATCTAATTGATCCCCAGGACCATCTCCCCACATTAGGTTAAATTCTTCAGTAAAAATTTGTGCCAATTGAGGACTACTAATTTTCAGCAAATTATTAGCATTTCCCCTAGTTTCTGGATAGCTAAAATCTCCATGAATATCGCTAATAGTATAGTTAGCTGAGCCTACTAATACAGTATTACCGTCAATAATAGTAAATTTGTGGTGCATTAGACCGCTACCAGCGGAACCATCTGCCGTATCGTCGATAATGGGAATGCCAGCATTACGCAGAATAATTAATGCATCGCCTTCATTAACCTCTTGAGAACTGAGTTTTCCGTCTTTATTTTTATCGGTAAAAGCCAAAAATTCATTATAGCGATCGCGCTCTCTTTTTGTAAGTTTATTAATCTCCGTTTCTGTCAGTTCGCTGAGTGGACGATTATAAATATTCTCTAAAATTACTCTAACTTTAACTCCTGCTTGATGGCGTTCTGCCAATGCTTGAGCGATTTTCGGTAAGCGAAATTCTTGCACGGCAACATCAATACTAGAGTTCGCTGAGTTAATCCCATCAATAATAATTTGTTCTAAATTATCCCCAAAGCGAGTAATGTTGCGATAGGGATCGGTATAGTTGGCTCCTTTGGCTTGATTGTGGTTAAAGTAAACTTGAATGTAAGGATTTTGAGCCAATGGTTGAGGACGTTGGCTTTCTGGGTTTCTTTGACAAGAAATTAGAAAAAATAAACTTACAAAAAAGATGGAAATATGATATTTTTTAAGAAAAAAAGATTGTTTCATGCAAAAAATCGAGAATCAAAGCTTCATAAAATGCAATCTAGATTTTTGATATAGATTAATTTTAGACTCAAAGAGCAAACGATTAATCGCATCAGACATGACTAGATGAAAAAAGCAGGATTTTAAAGATGCGATCGCCCAGAAAAATTCCCCTACGCTCTCCTCTCACGTTAGACTGACAGAAAGAGTGACGATTCTCAGTTGCCATGTCTAACCGTCTCGCATCCGCTCAAAGCCTCTACCTCCGCAAACACGCCGATAATCCCATCGACTGGTGGCCTTGGTGCGAAGAAGCCTTGGAAACCGCCAAGACGCAAGATAAACCGATATTTCTCTCAATTGGTTACTCTAGCTGTCACTGGTGTACGGTAATGGAAGGGGAAGCCTTCTCGGATAGCGCGATCGCAGAATATATGAACGCCAATTTCCTCCCCATCAAAGTAGACCGAGAAGAACGTCCCGACATCGATAGCATTTACATGCAGGCGTTACAGATGATGACGGGGCAAGGAGGTTGGCCCCTCAACATTTTCCTCACACCTGGAGATT
The DNA here is from genome assembly GCF_001904635.1 of Hydrococcus rivularis NIES-593. Classification (GTDB taxonomy): domain Bacteria; phylum Cyanobacteriota; class Cyanobacteriia; order Cyanobacteriales; family Microcystaceae; genus Hydrococcus; species Hydrococcus rivularis. The sequence continues at coordinate 156,631 of NZ_MRCB01000006.1, read as the reverse complement.
TAGTTCCCTTCTACGGCGGAACCTACTTTCCTCTAGAACCTCGCTACGGTCGTCCCGGCTTTTTGCAAGTCCTGCAATCAATTCGCCGCTTCTATGACGTAGAAAAAGAAAAACTCGGTGCTCTTAAACAGGAAATTATAGGAGGTCTTAAACAGTCAACCATCCTACCCATATCGACATCCGACTCCCTGACCGAAGAACTGCTCTATCGAGGAGTCGAAACCAATACCGGAGTCATCAGCATTGGTGCTAGCGATTTCGGTCGTCCCAGCTTTCCCATGATTCCCTATGCGAGTTTAGCACTTCAGGGAAGTCGCTTCCAGTTTGAATCTCGCTACGACGGACGGCAATTATCCGCACGCAGAGGGGAGGACTTGGCATTGGGAGGAATTTACGACCACGTTGGCGGAGGATTTCATCGCTATACGGTAGACTCGACCTGGACGGTGCCGCACTTTGAAAAGATGCTCTACGACAACGGGCAAATTCTAGAGTATTTGTCCAATCTCTGGAGTGCGGGGATAAAAGAACCTGCCTTCGAGAGAGCGATCGCGGGTACGGTAGCATGGTTGAAGCGCGAAATGACGGCACCGGAAGGTTATTTCTATGCGGCGCAAGATGCCGATAGCTTCACCTCAGCTGAGGAGTCAGAACCAGAAGAAGGCGCGTTCTATGTTTGGCGTTACGACGAACTCGAAAAAATCTTGACGGCAGATGAATTAGAAGAATTAAAAGCCGCATTTACCATTACAGAAAAGGGAAACTTTGAAGGCAGTAACGTCCTGCAACGCAAGGAGTCAGGTAAACTGTCAGACAGCCTGGAAGCTATCTTAGATAAATTGTTTGAGGTGCGCTACGGCGCAAAATCGACCGAGATAGAAACGTTTGTGCCAGCGAGAAATAATCAGGAAGCGAAAACGAGCGACTGGAAAGGTCGCATTCCCGCCGTCACCGATACTAAGATGATTGCTGCCTGGAATAGTTTAACGATATCTGGGCTGGCAAGAGCTTATGCTGTATTTGGCGAACCGTCCTATTGGGAATTAGCGACCCGTGCGGCTAAATTTATTCTGGAACATCAGTGGGTTAAGGGACGCTTCCATCGCTTGAATTACGAAGGACAGGCAACGGTATTAGCACAGTCGGAAGATTACGCCTTTTTTATCAAAGCGCTTTTGGATTTACAAACCGCTTCGCCAACTGAGAGCTTTTGGTTAAAAAAAGCGGTTGAGGTACAGCAGGAGTTTGATGAATTCTTCTGGTCGCTGGAGATGGGAGGATATTTCAACACGGCGGCAGACGATAGCGGGGATTTGTTAGTGCGGGAACGCAGTTATATCGATAATGCAACTCCGGCAGCTAATGGCGTTGCGATCGCAAATCTAATTCGTATAGCTCTACTGACTGAAAATCTAGAATATCTCGATCGCGCCGAACAAGGCTTACAAGCTTTTAGCGCCGTTCTCCAACAGTCTCCCCAAGCTTGTCCTAGCTTGTTTGCAGCATTAGATTGGTATCTCCATGCAACTCTCGTTCGCACGAAAGAAGAACAGTTGCAAGCATTGATTTCTCAATATTTCCCCACCGTCGTCTATCGCATAGAGTCTGACTTACCGGAGAAGGCTGTTGGCATAATCTGTCGGGGATTATCTTGTCTTGAACCTGCTCAAAGTCAAGCACAGTTATTAGAGCAAATTCAGCAAGTTAGTGATTAGTGATTAGCAATTAGCGATTGTTAACTCATTTCTCGCTTTCACTGACGAGGGATGAAAGTGTCATTGGTTATATCAAATCTGTTTAATTAGTATGTAGTGCGTTCATCGTAGCGTGTCCGTTAGGACATACGTCCCGCTTGCCAATCATTTCTCCTCGCGACCAAGATGGTCGCACTAGTGGGTATTACGATCGTTCAACCGGATTTAAAATCGCAATACAAAATACAAATGACAAGTGACCAAGGACAAAGGACTAATTGTTTGATACGATGATCCTCAAAGCTTGCCGATTCAAGGGAGGTATCAAGTTTTGCATGCCTTACTGAGACTATCTAGCATTATAGATCGCGCCATCGAAAAAATTGGCGGGATTTTGAATTGGATCGTCATTCTCACCATCGCGGTTGGATTCTACAATGTGGTAGCCCGCTACATTGGGCGATTTATTGGGCTAAAACTGTCATCCAATGGTTTGATCGAGCTGCAATGGTATTTATTTTCGATAATTTTTTGTCTGGGGTTTGCTTACATCCTCAAGCATGGAGCCAACGTTCGCGTTGATTTCCTTTATGCAAATTGGAGCGAAAAACAGCGATCGCTCGTCGATTTTATCGGTACGATTCTATTTCTGATTCCCTTTTGCGCGATCGGGATTTGGGCAACATTCAACCCTATTTTATTATCGTGGGGGCTATTGCCCGACGGGACTTGGGGAACCTGGGAGGTATCCTCCGATGCCGATGGCTTGCCGCGAGCGCCCATTAAAACGATGATTCTGGTTGCTTTCCTATTGTTACTGCTACAAAGTATTTCCCAAGCGATCAAGTATTTTGCTATTTTGATGGGATACACGCAGGTGGCTCAGGTAGTGGAAGCTGAGACTGAGAAAAACTTACCGATCGAGTAAATCACTTTTTTTGGACGTAGATAATCATGGGCTTTGAATGGTTGGCGCTTGCCATGTTCGTCGGCTTCTTTTTGATGTTGATGAGCGGTTATCCAGTAGCCTTTTCGTTTGCCGGAACTGGCATTCTCTTCGGAGTAATTGGTTGGCTAGTTGGCGCTCCCGTCGATCCCAACCGACTTTTGCTATTGCCTAACGTCTGGTTTGGCACCATGTCCAACTTTACCCTGTTGGCGATCCCATTTTTCGTTTTTTTAGGCGCGGTATTAGAAAAGTCGGGGCTGGCTGAGGAGTTGCTAGAAACCATCGGCATTCTGCTCGGACCGCTGCGGGGTGGAGTGGCACTGGCAGTAATCCTCGTCGGTACGGTGCTGGCAGCTACGACTGGCGTAGTAGCCGCTACGGTAATCGTCATGGGGATGATCTCGCTGCCTGTCATGCTCCGCTATGGCTATGATAAACGATTGGCGGCAGGCGCGATCGTTGCATCAGGAACGCTAGCACAATTAATTCCACCAAGTTTGGTGCTGGTGGTATTGAGCGATCAACTCGGAATCTCGGTAGGCGATCTATTTCTGGGAGCCTTGATTCCCGGACTGATGCTGTCTGGCTCCTATGCGCTGTACGTGCTAGTTTTAGCCTTTCTCAAACCGAAGCTCGCCCCAGCCCTACCGCTTGAAACGCGGACTATTAGCGGTTCCGATCTGGTTTGGCGCACGATAAAAGCGGTGGTAACTCCCCTGGTGCTTATCTTAGCGGTGCTTGGTAGTATCTTTTTTGGCATCGCAACCCCCACCGAAGCTGGGGCGGTAGGCGCGGTAGGCGCTTGTATATTAGCTTCGGCGAATCGGCGATTGAACTGGAATTTGATTCGAGATGCCGCCCACGCCACTGCCGTCATCACGACTTTGGTGGTTATGATTCTGTTTGGCTCGTCATTGTTCAGCTTGGTTTTTGATAGCTTAGGCGGTAAAACCTTTGTCACCGACCTGCTAGTCAACCTACCTGGCGGCTATATCGCTTTCATGATTGTCAGCAATCTTGTTATTTTCTTGCTGGGCGTTTTCTTGGAATTTATTGAAATTTGTTTCATCGCCATACCGCTTCTCGTACCTGCTGCCCAGGCGTTGGGCATCGATTTAGTCTGGTTTGGCGTAGTGATAGCGATTAACTTACAGACGGCTTTTATCTCGCCGCCAGTTGGTTTCTCGTTGTTTTACTTGCAGAGCGTTGCTCCCAAAGAAGTCAGCACCCTTGAGATCCACAAAAGTGCGATTCCGTTTATGATTTTGCAGGTTATCGTGCTGATCGTTGTTATCACCTTTCCACAAACGGTTCGCTGGCTGGTTGATGCGTCGTTACAGTAGTTATACCAATTCGCAATTCGCAATTAACAATTAACAATTTGCATCGAGTATCTGTAGCGTTCTTTTTTAGAAATGGTATTATTGAGAGCTGTCGTTTTCCTCTTGAAACTCGTTGCTGTTGTCTAGAATATCTAACGTTCCTTGCTCTGCATCGAGACGTGCTATTCTTCCGACGGGTAAAGCAGCATTTACTCCATCGTGACCGAAAGGTAAATCGGAAACAATGGGAATCCCCAAATCTCCTAAGCGATCGCGCAATACTTCTTCTATACTCCAACTAGCACTTCCCATCGGCGGATCGCAGCGACTAAACCGCCCCAAAGCGATCCCTCTGACGCCCCTAAATGCGCCTGTCATTCGCCATTGCGTTAACATGCGATCGATGCGATAGGGCGCTTCTGCCACGTCTTCTAGGGCTAAGATCGCCCCATCGAATGAAGGTTGAACGAATGTCCCTAACAGATGGGTGGCGACGGTTAGATTGGCAGGCAGTAATATCCCCGTGGTTTTACCTTCTCCCCAACCTTTACCGATTAAAGGAGGGAGGGGACGACCTTCTAAACAGTCGAATAATCGTTGAATCGACCAATCGGGTTCGGAGGCAAGCGTCGTCAAAACGGAACCGTGAACGCCGCCAATCCCAATTGCGGCAAGACTCCAAAGTAAACCCGTCACATCGGAAAAGCCAACGATCCATTTTGGATTTTGGTCGCCGTTGTGCTGGAAGTGCAAGGTACTCCGCCTTCTGACGGCGGAGCCTGCTTGCACTTCGTCAATTCCAGCGGCGTGCGGCGACTGCGTTCCGCAGATTTTGGCGAAGCCGCCGCACGCTCCCGGAACCGCTTCCGGGAGAACGGCGGATTTTGGATTGGTGATTAGGGAATTTTCTCCCTTGTTCCCCCACTCCTCCTTGTCTCCGAGTCTCCCACTCTCCGAGTCTCCCACTCTCCCACTCCCCCCACTCCTGTACAGACGTTCCGCCGGAACGTCTTTACTTCCGACTTCCGAATTCCGACTTCCGACTTCCCATCTCCAATCTTCTAGCAATCTAGCACTGCCGTAACCGCCTCTGGCGCAGAGAATAGCTTTACATTCCGGATCTTGCCATGCTTGAGATAAGGCGTTTCTGCGTTGTGTATCCGTTCCCGCTAAGTAGCCGTAGCGGATGTTCCAGTTATTGCCTAATTCAACCCGATAGCCGCGCGATCGCCAAATTTCTACCCCTTTCTTAAAGGCTTCTAATTCTTTCAATGCGCCGCTAGTGGCGACTACCCTGACTAAATCTCCTGGTTTGAGAAATTGCGGTAATTGATAGGCAGCAATTTTTGTCATTTACCCTTAATTATAAGGCTTTTTAAAGCAATTAGCTCTAAGCACTTCAAAAACAATTCTTGGATGGGTTAAATGGTAAAGCGAACAGAAAAGATTTCCGCTCGGACTTTGACAAACCTGGCTCGATTTTGGCGCTTGAAAGTTGACAAAATGAAAATGGGCGTAAGGTTTTTTCTAATACAGATGCTTTCGACCTAGTCCCAAAATATTTATGACTGTAAGGCCACAAGAAAACATTAAAGGGACGACCTCCAAGTTTTTCCTTATATCTATAGGTGTCCTTGTCATACAAACTCAGCACGGCTTTTAGTTGGTCTGCCAGTTTCTCACAGCCAGTAAAGTTGTTAGATGTATAGCATTGAACATCGAGCTGATTACAACCCGTCTGCGGTACTAATGCCGCCTGGAATGGCTGAATGCTGCAAAAAATTGGTTGGCTGTATTGAAAACGGAGAGCGCGGAAATCTGCTAGGGTGTAATGAGCAAAAAAATGGTCGTCTACTTGAATCCCATCCCCATGACGTGCTTCATAAATCAGTTCTGGCACCGTTAGAGAACGATACTGAGGAGACTGAATCCAGACTATGGGTTTTAGTCCTTGCTGTCGTGCAATCTGGGCAGTCTGTTGCTGAACTGCATCGGGCACATTGCGAAAATCTAGAAAGACCACCTTGTAGTTTTGCCCTTGGATGTCAGCCATTACCTGAGCAAGCGTGTTAGTAGACGAGTGGAATCGAATCTGCGGTTGAGAGAGCCAGACTCCATTGGGGGCTGCCATTGCTAACTCGGAACCAAGCACTATTCCTATGGTCGTTCCACAAAGTTTTGCCAATATAGATTCAAAACTTCGGCGAGCGAAGCGGTTATTTTTAATAATTTTTGTCATCTCTAAAACCGAACAAAGATCTTTATTTTTTTTGAACAAGGCTATAATGATAGATTGCCCAACTTAAGTAGTTTTTTAACACGATTTGGCAAGTTATCGAGAATTAAGCTCTAAAAACGAACACTACGAGTGCCTACTGAAAATAACTCTTGATAGAAACTAACTTTACTAACTTTTTTATAAAGATAAAGTTGACTCTTTTCCGATTTTCTAAACTTTGTTGAAATTGTAGGATTAGCTACAATTACGAGAGAAAATTCGTTCAATTCTGTAATTAGCCGATTGATTGGCTAAACCCCTGCGAATCAGCAGCGAGCGCGATCGGTAATTAAAAACTTATCTTACGAGAGCTTCTTAGGAGGGGTGGCTGTGCTATTAGATAACTACGACCCAGAAAGCTTTTACGATGAATTATTCCTCGATGATGGAAAACCGCGATCTCACGCTGCATCATTAATAAATTGGATGCAAAATTTGTCTATCGCAGAATTGCAGCAACATCAGGAGACAGCGCAGATTTCTCTGTTCAATATGGGAGTTACCTTTAATGTCTATAGCGACGATCGCGGCGTAGAAAAAATATTTCCCTTCGACATTATCCCGCGAATTGTCTCTGCCCAAGACTGGGAATACCTAGAAACAGGACTCAAGCAGCGGATTAGGGCGCTAAACCTCTTCCTGGGAGACATATACGATCGACAACTCATCGTTAAAGATGGCAAAATTCCAGCTGATGTCATTTATTCTGCCAAAGGATTCCTCAAACCTTGCATGGGGATAAAACCGCCCGCGGGAGTTTGGTGTCACGTGACGGGAACGGATCTAGTGCGCGATCGCGACGGTCAGTGGTACGTTCTCGAAGACAACCTGCGCGTCCCCTCCGGCATTTCCTACGTACTGGAAAATCGTCGGGTCATGAAAAGCACCTTTCCCGAAATTTTCCAGACGATGGCAATTCAACCCGTCGATGACTATCCCAGTCATTTACTGGAAACCTTACTCAATCTAGCCCCGTCCCAACTGCCCGAACCCACCGTCGTCGTCCTGACCCCCGGTATCTACAACTCAGCCTATTTTGAACACTCCTTCCTAGCGCAACAGATGGGCGTGGAATTGGTAGAAGGTCGCGACCTCGTTGTCGTCGATGGCTATTTGCAGATGAAAACTACTAAAGGGCTGCGTCGCGTCGATGTCGTCTATCGTCGAGTAGACGACGACTTCATCGATCCGCAAGTCTTTCGTCCCGAATCCCTATTGGGCGTGCCGGGATTGGTCGAAGTCTACCGTCAAGGGCGCGTCGCCCTGGCAAATGCCCCCGGAACGGGCGTAGCAGACGATAAGGTAATCTATGCCTACGTTCCCGACATGATTCGCTACTATCTAGGAGAGCAACCGATCCTCTCCAACGTTCCGACTTACCTGTGTTGGCAAGACAAAGACCGAGAATTCGTCTTACAGAACTTAGATAAATTAGTCGTTAAAGCTGCCAACGAATCTGGCGGATACGGCATGTTAGTTGGGGTCAAATCCACGCAAGCAGAACGGGAAGAGTTCGCCCAACGCATTAAAGATTCTCCCCGCAACTACATCGCCCAACCCACCCTCAGCCTCTCGCGCGTTCCTACCCTCATCGAAGACCAAATCGAGGGAAGACACGTAGACTTGCGCCCTTACATTCTCCATCGCGGCGAAGAAATTCACGTCCATCCCGGCGGATTAACCCGCGTAGCCCTCAGAAAAGGTTCCTTAGTCGTCAACTCTTCCCAAGGCGGCGGCAGCAAGGACACTTGGGTATTGAGAAAGTAAAAAGGACAAAGGCAAAAAGGAAAGACAAGCGAGATGAATCATGAGGAAAAGTCAGAGTCAAGTAGATTTCATCCATAAGAATGCGATCGCATTGAAAGAAGCTCGTGAGACTGTCTATTGGTTAAGGTTGCTCGCAGCAACAGCAATTATACCTCCAGAAAAACTTGTAAGTCTTCAGGCAGAAGCCGAAGAATTAACACGCATTATTGGTGCAATTGTCGTTAATAGTAAAAATTCTGTTTTTGCCTTTTTCCTTTTAACTTTTTCCTTGTACATATGCTAAGTCGAGTTGCTGATTCTATTTACTGGCTAAATCGTTACATCGAACGGGCTGAAAATGTGGCTCGTTTTGTGGATGTCAATCTCAATTTAATGCTCGATGTCCCTTCGGGGATGATGACCCAGCAGTGGGAACCTTTGATAATGACGACAGGAGATTTACCACTCTTCAAAGAGCGTTATGGGGAACCAACGGCAGAAAATGTCATTCAGTTCCTCACCTTTGATGCGGATTATCCTAACTCAATTTTGTCTTGTGTCTGTATGGCGCGGGAAAACGCCCGTTCCATTCGAGAAATCATCTCCTCTGAAATGTGGGAAGAGGTAAATTCTTTTTACTACATGGTTAGGGAAGCCGCCCAAAAACAGCCGCAGACAACTTTGCCGAGTTTTTTTACTCAGGTAAAACTGTCTAGCCATCGCTTTGCAGGCGTGATGGATGCCACGATGACTCATAATGAAGGCTGGCATTTTGGGCATATCGGCAGATTGATAGAACGTGCCGATAAAACGGCAAGAATTCTGGACGTAAAATACTTTTATTTACTCCCTTCAGCACAGTGGGTAGGAACGCCGTTGGATCAAATTCAATGGATCGCTCTTTTAAAATCGGCAAGCGCCTATGAAATGTATCGCAAATGCGAACATCGGATTACGCCGAGTAACGTCGCTGAATTTTTGATTTTGAACCGTCAGTTTCCGCGAGCGATCGCGTTTTGTTTGGATCGAATGCAGCGATCGCTTCACGAAATCACAACTACTCCCAGGGGAACTTGGTGTAATGGGGCAGAACGTTCTTTAGGTCGATTGTGTTCTCAATTAGGTTATTTAACCATAGAGGATGTCATTGAGACCGGGTTACACGAATTTTTGGATCGCATGCAAATGGAAATCAATCGGATAGGAGACGAACTTGGCACCAACTTTTTCGGTCTTGAATCCCGTGCGCCAAGTCTGGTTAATAGCCAATCTTAAAAAGAAAAAAGGTAAAAACAAAGTTATCTTTTTTCCTTTTTCCCTTTGACTTTTTTCCTTGACTAAAGTGCTTTACCATATTTTCCACAAAACCGTCTATACCTATAACCAACCAGTCTTTTTAAAACCCCATCTCTTGCGACTGCGCCCTCGCTGCGATGGATGGCAAAAGTTGCTCGATTTTTCTCTCGTTGTCGAACCCCAACCGACGGGCATTTCTCAAACCATCGATTTGGATGGTAATAGCACGATCCAACTTTGGTTTACTCAACCGACGGAGCAATTGACAATAGAAGTTAAATCTACAGTAGAAACCTACGTAGAAAATCCTTTTGGCTATTTACTGGAACCTTGGGCAACAAAATTGCCAATTGACTATCCGAGTTCTTTATTGACGCAGCTTCAGCCCTATCTAAAACCCTATGGAGTCGCTTTCGATCCGGCAGCAGTGCACTTAGCCCTGGAAATTGCCGATGAAGTTAAAGGAAACACGTTGGCTTTTCTTTCTACTTTGAACGAACGGATTTATAAAAATTGCGAGTATATTATCCGCGAGACGGGCAAACCCTGGCAAGCCGAGCTGACCTGGAAGTCAAAACGGGGTTCTTGTCGCGATTTTTCTGTATTATTTATGGAAGTTAGCCGCGCTATCGGTTTGGCAGCGCGATTTGTCAGCGGCTATCAGGAAGGCGATCTCGATAAAGAAGAACGGGATTTACATGCATGGGTAGAAGTTTATTTACCCGGTGCGGGATGGCGAGGTTACGATCCGACTCACGGATTAGCCGTAGGCGATCGCCACATCGCATTAGTTGCCAGCGCCCTACCCGCTTATGCTTCTCCCATTGTTGGGACTACTACTCCTGTCAAGTCAGTTATTGAGACTGGCAAGACGTCTGAGTCCGAAATGAAGGTTCAGATCTCAATTAAACGGGAAGATTGAGCCAGAAGATTGGTAACTCAGCCAGCCATTAAGTAAAAATCGCTGCTTCAATTTCTGCTAGGGCTGTTTCGAGATCGTCGTTGACAATTTGACGATCGAATTCATGACTGGCTGCCAGTTCTTCTTTTGTCTGTTCGAGACGGCGGGCGATCGCGTCTTCCGAATCCTTGCCTCTCTTTGATTTTTCTTGCCCCGACGACTTCTATTTCTAATAATTGCCCGCATATTCTGCCCATTCGGGCAATTTTTTCTCCCGAATCATTTGCTCGAACTGTTCTTTGCCTACACGGCTTGTTTTCAACTGGTTCGTCACCCCGTTAGCTCTCAGACTTAAAGAAATGACGCAATTTCCTAGTGCTGGTAATTAAAATTCCTCTCAAAAAGCTGACAATCCTGACAGCTAGATAACGATTTTACTCACCGCAACCCAGCTTTCAGGATTGTCAAATTTTACTCAAGATTGAAACAATCCGAATCTATTAAATTTTTGCTACTGAAAACTTAGGACTCAGAAGTAGCCAATTCGGTACTGCCAGGAGTCCGACGGCGGGTAAGAGTATTGTAGAGCATGCGACCGATCGCCATAATTAAATTTCCCTCTAGCTCTTGGAACATCTTCATGTTCATGCTAAAAGCGGCATTGGCTTCAGCAACGATCTGTTCGGCAGTTTTTTCATCGACGCTCAGATCGTTCATTGCTTGGCGATATAGATTTTTAAATGCTTTCTCGTCAGGAATGTCTTGAAACTCATAGAAAGCCGTCCCGCCGCCGTTGAGATTCATTGCCCGTTGAGCAATTTTTTTGAGAATCTGTCCGCCAGACAAATCTCCCAAATAGCGCGTGTAAGAGTGGGCGACCAAGAGTTCGGGTTGAGTGGCTGCAATTTCCCGAATGCGCTGAACGTAGGCTTCTCCTGCTTTTGAGAGCTTGATTTCGTTGCGCCAGTTAGAGCCGTAGTAGTAGTGTAAATCTTGCTCTAAACTGTGCTTGCGATTTAACTGTGGAAAATAAATCTTGGAGACGATTGGGTGTTGGCGAAGTTTCTCCATCTCCTCTTCCATCGCACTGTAGACGAAGTAGAGGTTAGCCACTAAAGTGCGATATGAATTTTTTTCAACAACACCTTTTAAAAAGCACTTGACAAAACCAACGTTTTCTGCCATTGTGTGGGATTTTTTAGTCCCTTCGCGCAACATGGTTGCTAGATTAACACTCATGCTAAACTTCCTATCTTTTGAGTTAACGTTTGGTGTATTTTTGGCGACAAAAATTCGAGAATTTACCTATTTGGGTAGAGTAAACCGATTTGATGAGACTTTTTATTAAGAATTCTTACGACGAGCAATGTCAATTCGCAATTCGCAATTCACAATTATCAACGATGCTCGCCCTCCGGGCTGCACGGCAGTCGAAAATTTCTGCGCTTCGGTTCGCAATTAATACCCCTATTCACTATCATTTTAAAGGCGAGCCTTCTAGATATAAGGCTCGCCCAATGACTAAAATCGAACATACTGAGGTTAGCGAAAGAATGACTAGCTAACCTCAACTAGCTCGATCTCGAAGGTTAGGTCTTGTCCTGCTAAGGGATGGTTGGCATCGAGAGTCACTTTGGACTCGGAAACATCGGTAACGATGACAGGAATGACCTGACCGTTTGACTGGCGAATCTCTAACTGTTGACCCACCTCAACCGATAAGTCTGCTGGCATGCGCTGGCGTTCGACTACCATAACTAATTCTGGACGATGGGAACCGTAGGCTTGCTCGGCTGGAATGGTTACAGTCTTTGAATCGCCCGGACTCATCCCAATCGCTGCCTGTTCGAAGCCGGGAATGACTCTTCCTTCACCGATGGAGAATTGCAGTGGATCGCGATCGGCACTGGAATCGAATATCGTGCCATCCTCTAATTTTCCGGTATAGTGAACTTTCACCGTATCGCCGGGTTGGGCTTGTGCCATTTGTATACTCCTTTCTTTTCATTCTTTTTTAGGCTGGGGAGCTAACATCGCTCATCCATCTATGCTAAAGCTACTATGAGTAACAACTAACTCGCGATCGAGACTCTAGTGCGATCGCCTATTGAGACTGCTGGCTTTTCTTGGCTATTGACCAAAAATAGTTTTCTAGTTTTTTAGAACGTTCCGTGTCTTGCTAACTTACTATCTTTTTTTCACCCTAGTCCTTTACACTAATATTGTCAAATCGGTTTGGGCGAGCCGCGATCGCACCACTCCAATATTCGATTCCACGCCCACCAGCGATCGCGATCCTTGGCAAGACGCTGACCCGATTTACTGCTGAGATAGCCGACGTGACCGCCACGCGCGGTTAGCATCAAGTCGATGTTTGGATTGTTGGTACAAGCAGCTTGCAAGTCGGGTACGATCGCCGGATCGAACATGGGATCGTCGGCGGCATAGAGAATCAGCGTGGGAATTTTGAGAGAAGGCAAGAGTTTGAGCGCATTGCTTGCGTCGTAGTATTCTTCAACCGAGGAAAAACCCAAGCGTTCGATTACCAATTCGCGATCGAATCCCCAAATGCTATTTGCCCTTGCGATCGCTGCCGGATCGATTTCTTGAGGGTGAAATTGATGCAGTTTCCAAGCGAGTTTTTTGAGTTCCCCAGTAATCGCTTTTTCTATATACTTGCCCAAGGGCTGTCGAACTAGATAGGAAAGGGAGCGATTGGAGTCTAAATTGGGACAGATGACTGCTACCCCGCCTATTTCCGATGGCGCTAGTTCTAAATCTTGCCCCCAGCAGACAAGCGTCTGCGCTGCTTTCGCCCCCCACAGTGCTAACTGTCCTCCTAGAGAATAGCCTGTAAACCAGAATGGGGCAGGACAGCCCATTGCTTTCGCCCCTGCGGCAATGCGAACGAAATCTTCCCCTTCGTATAAGCCATCAGAGGTTAATGTTGGCGATAATTTTGCCGTTGCGCCGTGCGCTCGCCAATCGAAAAGAACGACTGCATAATTTTGAGCGAATGCCTTGCGTCTGAGTAATTTAAGATACCATTGATTGTTGAGATCGCCTGTAATTCCATAGGTGCCGATTATCGTACCTCGCGGGCGATCGGGAATGGCGATCGTCCCAAAAATTGGCACTCCTCCCGCACCGAGAAAAATCTGTTCGCGTTCGGATGGTTGGGGTTCGCAGATGGTTTTCTCCCAAGTCTTGCCAGCTCTCAAAGCCGTATAAAGAGTCATTGATAGACCATTGCTCAACCACGGATATGTCTGAAAAAGATCGCTCATCTAGGGCTACAAGAAAGCACACAAATCTTTTACAAATTTTTACATATTAGTTAGAGAAAGTAATAACAACTAAAGAGATAAATCGATTAATAAAATCTTTAGATTTGAAAAAGTTTTCTTTTTTTAAAGAATTCTTAACATAACCAGGTGCGATCGCCAAAAAATTATCTCTAAAGTCAGACAAATCAAGAAAGAATTTTGCGATCGTGCTTATAATCAGTACAGGAATCTTATTCTAAACTCACACTTCTTATCTTACCTTTACAGAAATCGTAGTCATAACTATTTGCTGATGCCTCGAATACTTGTAATTGATGACGACCCCTCGATCTCGGAATTGGTTTCCATTAACTTGGAAATGGCTGGTTATGACGTGAATCAAGCCGAAGACGGCATAAAAGGTCAAGCGCTCGCCGTTCAATTGCAGCCAGACCTAATCATGCTCGATCTGATGCTACCCAAAGTCGATGGTTTTACGGTCTGTCAGCGACTGCGCCGAGACACTCGCACAGCTGATATCCCCGTCTTGATGTTGACGGCTCTAAGTCAGACTCAGGATAAGGTAGAAGGCTTTAATGCAGGGGCTGATGATTACCTAACCAAGCCATTTGAAGTCGAAGAGATGCTAGCAAGAGTCAGAGCCTTGCTACGCAGAACCGATCGCATTCCTCAAGCCGCCAAGCATTCGGAAATTCTTAACTACGGCCCGCTAACCTTAGTTCCCGAACGCTTTGAAGCAATCTGGTTCGACACCACCGTCAAGCTCACTCACCTAGAGTTTGAGCTACTCCATTGTCTGCTGCAACGCCACGGTCAAACCGTCGCTCCGAGCGAAATTCTCAAAGAGGTATGGGGTTACGATCCCGATGACGATATCGAAACCATTCGAGTCCACATTCGTCATTTGAGAACGAAATTAGAACCCGATCCCCGCCATCCTCGCTATATCAAAACCGTTTACGGCGCGGGCTATTGTCTGGAGTTGCCCAGCAGCGAACAGTTGGCAATAGAATCCGATGCGGCTGCCGTTTAGCGCTGCCTCAAAACCGCAAGATTTCGCGATCGCAATTCTCTGGAGATGGCTCGACCTCCCAAACCAATCCTTCCCCCGGCGAGATGGCTACCTCAACGTATAGCCGATCTACAGCTTCTGTGGCAATGTCCTCGTTGTTTTCAAAAGGCTGTAAATCTTCAGTCAACAGTCTCAGTTTAAATCCTCTGGGGATCGAGCCAGCTAAGGAGGTACTGCGTAACTCGAAGCGCCAAATTCTGGCTTCGGGATCGCTCAAAGGAAGTGCCCGCAACTCATAAGGTTGATGGTTGACGATTAACTGACGCGATAGAACGGTTGAAATCGCTGGAGCTTTCTCTTCTGTGGATCCTTCTTTCGATGCTGTTTGCAACTCGAACCGTTCCCAGGCCATTTGTTTAGCTAATCCTGAAACGCCGCCGCGAAGCCAATCAAGCACCGACCATTGCTCTTGTCTGCCCAAGCGCTTTTCATACAGTCGCTGTCGCCAACCTCCGTGTTCTAGGAGCGATCCCCAAAGGGAAAAAGGTACGGCAAGTCGAGGTTCGATAACGGCTCGCTCGCTCAGGCGAGCGAGCAAATTTTCGGCGCAATCTAAGGATAAACTGGGAAGCGATGCGATCGCCGCTCGCGTTGGTTCTCCCGGACAGAGTTGTCTAGCCACCCAGAAAACGTTGAAATCTGCAATTAAGTCCTCTTCATCTAAAGAATAGGTGCGATCGCTCCGGTCGTAGTTCCCCCGAATTTTCAATTGCTGGTGGGTAGCATAGCCCCAAATCCTCACCCATCCTTCATCTGGCTCGATCTGCACCGCCAAATAATAATCTGCCGCCCAACTGGGAAGATCGATCCATTCTTGCTGCACCCGCATTTCGTCGAGATCGATCGCTTCGCTGGGGATCAATAAAAAACGCATGTTATCGAGGGCGATCGCAACGCCATTAACAACTTCCCAAAAGCTAGGCAGGGCAGCCATACCAAGCCAAACCTGCGCCTGGGGATCGTACTCCTGTTGCAACCAAGGCAAGACTGCACTCAGACACAGTTGGTTGAGATAGGCTCTCCAACGAGAAGCTGGCGTTGAAAACGATTGGCTTTGTTGCTTAGCGCGATCGCGATCTGCTGGCAGAATTTCTAGGCAGAGTTGCGTGGGGTTAGGAAAAATCATCGGGCTACTCTCGATTGGATGCATCGGAAGAATGACTCTAGCAATTGTCAATTCCCAATTGGCAATTCACAGTTATGAATTGGTTTGACTATAGCGTGTCGAAAGCCATTCTTCTAGAACCTTACTAATGTTGTCGAGTACGTCTGACGCGAGCGAAATATGCAGTTGCTCTTGACTCCACCGGGCAAGCGTCAGGAGCAACGATTGTCTGGCTTTGGCGAGTCGCCTCGAAACCGCGTACTGTTTGGTTTCCAGTTGCTCGGCTATTTCCTGTTGCTTGAGACCTCGACCGTAGTACAGTTGTAGGAGTTGCTGTGCCTCTGCGTCCATCCCAGTCAAGGCAGCGCTTAAAATTTCATTAAGCTGAGTTTGTTGGGAAAGCCTTGTCCGTTCTTCTTGCGCTGCGATCGCGTCGGCCAGCAAAGATTCAGACTCGGTTGCTGGCAGGTAATCTTGCAGTTCGCCAGATTCTTGTCCCGGCGTTGGCGCATTAATCGAGGTCAAAGTCGGATAAAGATAGGAACGAGCAGCTTTCGCACAGTCGAGCAGCCACTGTTCTAAGGTTTCTGGAGTGCCTTCCAGTTCCGAGGGGGAGCATTCTTTGTTATAAAGAGAAGCGATCGCTTCCCAAGTCGGACGATCTGGCTGGTTGAGTTGGCGAGTTGAAGTCTCTCCAATCGAAGGCACGTAAAGCATCTTAAAACATTTCCAAGCGAGAAGGTAACGGGCGATCGCGTCTGAAGTCAACCCAATTGCCTCTAAAGACTCCACCAATCGTTTTTGACTCAGCTTGCGCAATAGCGCCCAAGGCGTACAGATATCGATTTCTTGACGCTGGCGCAGATTTTCGCGAATGACGTTGGCGAAAATGACGCTGGCATAGTTTTTTAGATTAAACCCTCGATCCGGACTAAAGCCCTTTAGCACTTTCTCGATCTGAGCGATCGCTACTTGAAAACAATCGGGCAAAGTATATTGAGTCTTAGAAAAGTTAGCGATCGCTTTTTGGGCTGCCCAGTAACAAGCTTCTTGTAAGTATGCCGTCAGGTGCGATCGCGCACGACTTTTGTTGAGATCGTCTTTCTTTTTTGGGGCAGGTTGAGATTGCCAAACTTTATACCAGTAGAGCCACCAAAAGTTTTCCGAGCTATCTGCTTGCCAGCCTCGCTCTAGGCAATTCTGCATGCTGCGACGCAGACGGAGATCCGTCACCCACCGACTGAACTGTTCTGCCTCAAATTGTGCAAACGTAGAAAAAATCTCGATTAGACTTTGCCGGGGATGCATGATTGAATACCATATTGGTATAAGTAGTGCCTACAAACGTTAGACGAGCGCGATCCTTCGACTCGCTCCGCTCCTCAAATCGCTGTTTTAAGGATAAAACAAAGAAAGCTATTTGACTTAGCCGGCTAAACTTTCTTCGATCTATGTGCCATCGGCTAATTGAAAAATCGAATCTCCCGCAATTCGACAAATTCGCCATTCTTCTAAAATCTTTGCCCCGATAATGGCGGGGTCGTTCCAATCTAGAACGCTCCACTCTAATCGTCCCACGCCGCGATCGCGTGCCAACTGCGCGAGATGAGTTAACATCGCTTTGGCAATACCGCGACGACGATATTCTGGCACGACGAATAAATCCTCTGAAATCTGGATTTTGGTTAGTGGTTGGTGGTTAGCTGTTAATTGTCTCCCCACACTCCCCACACCTCCCACACTTTCTACACTTCCCACACTGTCGAGCGTCTCGACTTCGACATTGCCAATTGCTAGGGGTTTGGCTGGCTTCCACGCCTCTATAACGCCGTAGTCTTCCAGCCATTCGAGCAATTGCTCCTCGCGATCGCTTTGTCATTAGAATGTCATTGGATCGATGCGACTGAGCTAATTCAACCAACCCTTGAGACGGCGAGCGACTTGAGGGCGGCGTAACTTGCGCATGGCTTTACTTTGAATTTGGCGCACCCGTTCGCGGGAAAGATTAAACATGCCGCCAACTTCCTCCAAGGTATAGGGTTGACTGGTGGCTAAGCCATAGCGCAAGGAGATTACATCTTTCTCGCGTTCGGTAAGAACATCGCTCAGTACCTCTGAGATTTCTTGTCGCAACATGGCTTCGCTCATTTTTTCTTCAGGGAGCTGGAGATCGTTATCTTCAAGCAAATCGACTAATTCGGTATCTTCTCCTTTGCCAACGCGATGATTGAGCGAAAGCGATTGCCGTCTCAGTTGCAACAACTGGCGTAACTGGTTGCGGCTGACTTCGAGTTCTTGAGCCAATTCGTCCTCGTTGGGATTGCGTTGCAAGTTCTGTTTGAGGACGCGCTGTGCTTTTTTGAGTTTGTTAAGTTTCTCAACGATATGAATGGGCAGGCGAATGGTACGTGCATCGTTAGCGATCGTGCGCGTGATCGCTTGGCGAATCCACCAATAGGCGTAGGTAGAAAACTTATAGCCCTTGTTGGGATCGAATTTTTCTGTTGCTCGATTTAGCCCGATCGCGCCTTCTTGAATCAAATCTAGGAAGGGAACGCCTCGATTGAGATAGCGTTTAGCAATGGAGACGACCAAGCGCAAATTCGAGCGAATCATCTTGCGTTTGGCACAACGTCCCCGATAAAGACGGTTTTCTAGCTGGCGCTCGTTTGCCATTTTGAGCGCCTGTGCCCATTCTGCTTTTGTTGGCGGGCGCTTGAATGCTTCTTGCAGTTGCCTGCGCGTTTCCTCGGCATCTACCAGAAATTTGACGCTATGGGCTAACTCAATTTCTTCTTCGGGTTTGAGCAGAGGATAGCGTGCCATTTCTTTAAAGAAAGCGCCAACTGTATCGTCTGCATTAGTTTTAATATATCCCGATGCAGAATGATTGCTTGCTCTATCTATATCTTCTGTAAATTCAATATCAATTGGATTAAAATCGGTTTCCTCGTTGTTATCTCGTTCGAGATCGCCCAATCTATCTAGATTAGCTGTCGAGTTTAGATTATCGTCTTGTGTCAACTTGGGGCTTTTCATAAGCTAATTGTTAATTTTGGATAACAAAAATTAAACTCGGTTAGAGCAATTTCTTTGTTTCTAGTTGGCCGTTTTTGACATTTTATACCGATGAATGCTTTTTTAAAAATTTTTTAAATCGCTGGATTCCCGGCATAGAATAAACTAGCAGAATCATTAAAAACTTTTGTTTATATAATTACAAAATCAAAAATTGCCGAGGTTAATGTGATTTAGAATTAGCAGATAAAGCAATTTGAACAGACCGTGCTAAGGAACTAAGAGTTATATAGATTGCCATACATTTTCCTTTTACGCTCTTTGATAAATACTTTTTTTAAATTTCGATCGCCGCCGAGATAGCCTTCAATAAAAGTTTAGCGAACTTGCCTTCTCTCCTAAAACTAAAAAAGCGATTAGAGTTTCTGCCTACACTGTAGCCGATCGCCTAAAAATTGTGTAGTAAAAGACAAAGGTTCTTAATATCTCTCTCAGTTAGCCCATGAAGAAGTCAGAAGTGACGCTATTAACTGTAAGCTAGAATTTATTACCTCGATCGCTGCTCTATGTCAGATACTGATTTTGGTCTCGTCGTAGCTGAGCCTAGCGCTTCATATCAATTTGGCTCGTCAGAGGAGAAATGGCTAGAAATCTTAGTCGATTGTCCCGGCGTACAGGGATTGTACACCTATCGCCTGCCCTCAGATTTAGCTGTCAAACCCGGAGATATCGTCAGCGTTCCGTTTGGATCGCAGATCTTAGGAGGAATTGCCATTGGCTGGGTAAAATCGCCAAGCGCCGATCTCGATCCCAGTCGGATTCGCGAGGTAGAAGATGTCATTAGTGCTGGTTTTTTCCCCAGTTCTTATTGGCAGTTGCTCAACCGCGTTGCCGAGTATTATTGTACCGATTTAATAGCAGTCATTAAAGCAGCTTTGCCGCCGGGATTGTTGGGGCGATCTCAACGTCGCATTCGTCTGAGGCGAGAATGGCTTCCTCAAGGTGCAGAGACATTTTGCAGCCCATCGGCAGGACAAATTCTGCAACTACTCAAATCTCAAAAAGAGGGAGATTATAGCGCCCAATACCTGCAACGCCAGATTAGAAATGCCAATCGAGGCATCCGAGAATTAGTCAAGCGCGGTTGGGTAGAAAGCTATCTCGAACCTCCAAAAACCACCCGTCCCAAACTGCAAAAAGCGGTGACATTAATTGTAGAAAGTTTTCCCATTGACTTAACCCAACGGCAGCGAGAAGTCTTAGAAGTTTTGCGACATCGAGGCGGCGAACTGTGGCTAAATGAATTATTGCAATTATGCAAAGCAAGTTCCGCCATTGTAGATGTGCTAGCCAGTAAAGGATGCGTCGTCATTCAACAGCGAGAAAGACTGCGCCTCCTCAACGAAGAACGTCCGACGAGCGATGCTCCGAAAACCCTGACCCAAGACCAAGCAAAAGCGCTAGCGACGATTCGTACCCTAGAAGGATTTGCTCAAGTTTTGCTGCACGGAGTAACGGGTTCGGGAAAAACCGAAATCTATTTACAAGCGATCGCGCCTATTTTAGAATCTGGAAAATCCGCGCTCGTCCTCGTTCCAGAAATCGGCTTAACCCCGCAATTAACCGACCGTTTCCGCGCTCGTTTTGGTCATAAAGTCTGCGTCTATCATAGCGCGCTTTCGGACGGCGAGCGTTACGATACTTGGCGACAGATGCTGGCAGGCGAACCCCAAATCGTCATCGGCACCCGTTCGGCAATCTTTGCACCCCTACCCAAACTCGGTTTAATCGTCCTAGACGAAGAACATGACTCCAGCTTCAAACAAACCCAACTCCTTCCCACCTATCACGCTCGTACCGTTGCCAAATGGCGAGCTGAATTAGAAGAGTGTCCCTTAATTTTAGGTTCTGCAACGCCTTCATTAGAAAGTTGGGTAGAGGTTAGAAGTCACAAGGAAGAAAGAAAAAATCTCCCAATCCCTAAGACAAAATCCTATTACCTTTCCCTGCCCCAGAGAATCCAATCCCGTCCCCTACCGCCAGTAGAAATTGTCGATATGAGGCGGGAATTACAAATAGGAAATCGATCTATTTTCAGTCGCTCGCTGCAAGAAGCGCTAGAATCTCTGCAACAGAGACAGCAACAGGCAATTCTGTTTATTAATCGTCGCGGACACAGCACCTTTGTCTCTTGCAGAAGTTGCGGCTATGTCATGGAATGTCCCCACTGCGATGTATCCCTCTCCTATCATTACACCCATGAAGGAGCGACGGAATTATTGCGCTGTCATTACTGTAATTACAGTTGCCTGCAACCGCGTAACTGTCCCGAATGCGGTTCTCCCTATTTAAAATTCTTTGGCAGCGGAACGCAAAAAGTTACGCAAGAGCTAACGCAACAGTTCCCTAAACTGCGATGGATTCGCTTTGATAGCGATACCACTCGTACCAAAGGAGCACATCGCACCTTACTGAGTCAATTTGCCAGAGGAGAGGCGGATGTTTTAGTGGGGACTCAAATGCTGACCAAAGGACTCGATCTTGACCAAGTTACTCTTGTCGGAATCGTATCGGCAGATGGATTGTTGCACCATTGCGATTACCGCGCCTCAGAACGAGCCTTTCAAACATTAACCCAGGTAGCCGGTCGTGCGGGTCGAGGCGACGAACCAGGACGAGTCATCGTCCAAACCTATGCCCCAGAACATCCCGTCATTCAAGCCGTGCGACGGCACGATTATGACAATTTTGTCGAGGCTGAATTATCGCAACGAGAAGCTCTAAATTATCCGCCCTACGGACGGTTAGTTCTGATAAGATTGAGCGGCATTGATGGGGTTGAGGTACAAAATAGTGCACAGAGCGTGGCAGATGCTTGTACTAATCTATTGAATTCGGATTGCGAAATCTTAGGACCCGCGCCAGCTAATATTATGCGAGTGGCACGTCGCTATCGCTGGCATATTCTGCTCAAGTTTGCTGCCGAGGCAAGAGAAAATCTACTAATTTTGAACGAGTTACGGAATTTATGTCCTCAATCGGTAAGCCTATCTATTGATGTCGATCCGTTAAGTATAGATTAATTTTTTTAATCGATTTGAGGAGAAAATTTTTTTACAATTAAGTCACAAGATGCTGACATTTTTCAACGACTCGATCGCAGCTAAGTTTCACAAGCTACTAAAAATATCGATTTAAAAGTGAAGGGAGGGCGAACTCATGAAGGTCAGAGAACTATTCATTCGTTACCTCAAAAATCAACGCAATTTTGAGGAAGTTAATCTTCACATAGCCAATTTACAAGGTTTGAAGTTCCAACGCATCAACTTGACTCGCGCTGATTTAAGTGGATCTGATTTGAGCGAAACCGATTTAAGTGGTGCTTGTTTAAAACAGGCTAACTTGACCGATGCCGATCTCGTCAAAGCTAACTTAGTCGGAGCTAATTTAACAGAGATTAACCTCATCGGAGCCGATTTAACCTCTGCCAATCTCAGTGGAGCTGACCTCACCGGAGCTGACTTGCGTTGTGCCAACTTACATAATGCCAATCTCAGCCGAGCCAACTTAAGAGAGGTTCATCTAGATGGGGCAGATTTAAGTGGTGCTAATCTGAGTGGGGCGATCCTAGTTAACACCGATTTAAGCGTAGCCGATACGGTTGGAGCCAAACTCGATGGAATTGACCAGCGATCTAGCTCAAACATCTTCTCTCGAAGATCTCCCCATTGGGTCAGTTGGTCGGGTCAAGCCAAGAAATAAATTTCTTGGCTAAGAGCATAAGTCCATTAAAATGAACTGAAAGTCTTATCTAGTAATCATTTAGTCCTATAGGCGAGGACTTTCGCAATCGAGCAGAAGCGTAGTGCAAGATCTGAGTTAATCCTACATAAAATTGAGAAAGGGGATGCGTTCCTAGGGCATGCCCTTTGTTGCCCTGAATTAGAAATGGCTCCTGACTGAGGAGCCATTCATCTAGACCTCAATCCCCACTTCTTCTGCCGCTCTGTGCAACATTGATTGTTGACGATTGTGCTGTTTGTGACGGCTTTGGCTCATCAGCAAGCGAGCCTGTTCGCTAATTGATTCAGAATTGCGCTTAGTTTGAATGCCGAGATAATTAGTTTTCATGTCGCCTCCTTCAAATTTGTTGTGGTATCGAATGAGGCGCGTTCCTTCAGGAAAATTTTTCCTTACTTCCGTCTCTACTAACAGAGATGAACGATTTATCCTTCATTTATTAATTTATCAATTTTCTTGGCAAGCTATGCTAGGCCATTAGGCGGAAAACCCTACTTTTTGGGAGGCAATTACCTAACCCTCGTACCAATTGGCATTTGTTAAAGAAACAAACAAGCTCTAGTCCTATAATTTCCCAAACTAATAAACTAGAATTTAAAATTCATAATTTATATGAGCGGAATTTCCCCGTCCGAACCATCGTCAGCGATCGTCCCCAAATCGGAAAAACTGAAATTTTCCACTAAATTAACCTATGGAGCCGGCGATCTCGGGCCTGCTATCACTGCTAATATTTTAGTCTTTTATCTGTTGTTTTTCTTTACAGATGTAGCGGGTTTGCCCGCTGGTTTAGCGAGTAGCATTCTCATGATTGGTAAAATTGCCGATGCGATCAACGATCCGATCGTTGGAATCATGAGCGATCGCACTCGTTCTCGCTGGGGTCGTCGCCTACCCTGGATGCTATTTGGGGCAGTTCCTTTTGGAATTATCTACTACTTGCAGTGGGTTATTCCTCACTTTAGCAGCGATCGGGTAGCTAATCAATGGTGGCTGTTTGGCTATTACGTTCTGATTGGCATTCTTTTTAATATTGCCTACACGATGGTTAACCTCCCCTATACTGCTCTCACTCCCGAACTGACTCAGGATTACAACGAACGCACTAGCCTGAATAGCTTTCGCTTTGCCTTTTCTATTGGTGGCAGTATACTATCTCTGATTCTGTATATACTAATCATCGATGCCTATGCTGAGAATCCAGCTCAAGGTTATGAAGTGCTGGGAATTCTTTGTGGTGTGGTATCAGTCGTAGCAATACTTTGGTGTACGCTACGCATCCAGGAAAGAGGAGCTGACCCGATCTTAAACCAACGGCAGAAAAAGCGTTTGGGAATTTTATTAATCGCGATCGGAGTAGGTTGTAATTCATACGGGATCTATCATTTAATTAGCACGTCGGGAGGGATTGACTACCAGAGCATTTCGGCTTGGCTTTTAAGTGTGCTGATAATTGCATTTGGAATTACGCTTTTCTTTGCTAACCCCGAATCCCATTTGGTCGATGATGATGCAGCCAGACAATTAGAGGCTCAACAAGCGCTTTCCATTCCTTTCAAAGAACAGTTACAGATTGTTTTCACCAACAAACCTTTTTTGTTCGTGATTGGCATTTACCTTTGCTCTTGGCTAGCCGTTCAATTGACTGCATCTATTTTGGTTTACTTTGTCGTCAGTTGGATGAGGTTGCCAGAACAGCAGTCTGGAATGGTTGCTCTGGCAGTTCAAGGCACTGCTTTAGTGATGCTATTTTTCTGGCAGGCAGTCAGTAAAAAATTTGATAAAAAAGTTGTTTATTTTATGGGAATGAGCCTTTGGATCGTCGCTCAAGTTTTGCTATTTATGCTGCAACCATCTCAAGTGGGTTTAATGTATTTTGGAGCGATCGTGACAGGGTTTGGGGTTTCAGTTGCCTATCTCATTCCTTGGTCGATGATCCCGGATATCATCGAACTCGACGAACTGAAAACGGGTAAGCGTCGCGAAGGGGTATTTTATGCCTTTATGGTTTTGTTGCAAAAATTTGGTTTGGCGTTAGGACTGTTTGTGGTGGGTATTGCCCTCGAAGCGGCAGGATTTATTGAGAGAGAAGCCGGACAACCGATTCCAATTCAGCCTGAAAGTGCTTTATGGGCTATTCGCCTTGCGATCGGTCCTTTACCTGCTCTATTTTTAATCGGAGGCTTGATTCTTGCCTATTTCTACCCCATAACCCGTGAAGTTCATGCCGAGATTCGCTTAAAACTGCAAGAACGCTATCGAGATGGTACGACACTATCGCAGTCCGATCCCCTGGAATAATATTAAATCCGGTTGAATGACCACAATAACAAGTAGTGCGATCCGTCCTCTTGGGCACTGCGCTTGATGCAAACGTCCCGCTCGCGACTCCTGTTGGTCGTACTATATACTATGACTAATTAAACGGATTTGATATAAACTATAGAAGCAACACATCAATTTTAGTTCTTGACATTTTGAGACCACTGTGCGATCGCATTGGTTAATCCATCCAAAGTAAATTCTTTTGCTTCTACATCCACTCTTCCCAACAATTCATAACAATCCCTAGAAGTTTGAGGACCGATAGAAGCGATACAAGTATCCTTTAATAATTCTTGTAAAGTTACCGTTGAATTAGTATCCAAAGCTTTTTCTATTAATTGACAAAAATGTCGTACAGTTTTGGAACTAGCAAAGGTAATAATATTTACTCTTTTTTGTTGCAAAGCTTCCCATGCTTGGGGTGCAATTTTATCGGGACATGCCGACTGATAGGCTGCAACTTCTAATACTTCGGCTCCTCGATCGGTTAATTCTTTGACTAAAACTTCTCTTCCGCCCGTTTCCACGCGAGGAAAAAGAATTTTTTTATTAGCGATCGCGTCTGGAAAATTTTCAACTAAAGAATCAGCCACGAAATTGGGAGGAATAAAGTCGGGTTTTACGCCGTATTGTTTGAGAATTGCAGAGGTCTTTTTGCCAACGACGGCTATTTTTATTCCTGCTAAAGCGCGGGCATCTAATCCTTTAGTTTCCAGACGTTTAAAGAAATATTCTACGCCGTTGGCAGAAGTGAGGATAAGCCAGTCAAATTCACACAGGCGAGCGATCGCGCTATCTAGTGCCTCCCAACTCGACGGGGGACGAATTTCTAGGGCAGGCATTTCAATAACGGTTGCCCCTTGCGCTTGCAGCAGATGGGTAAAATTACTCGATTGTTCTGCCGAACGGGTGACGAGGGCGGTTTTTCCAGCCAAGGGAAGGGATGGGGAATCAGTCATTTTTCTCAGGTTTACGACTTCGCCAATAACGATGACCGCAGGTGAGAGAGAAATACCAGCAGTTCGATCTACTATATCGGCTAAGGTGCCAATCCAAACCTGTTGTTCTCGGCGACCGCCATTGCGAATAATGGCAATGGGTTCGCCAGGCGATCGCCCGTTTTCTTGCAGTCTTTGGACAATTTCTCCTAATAAGCGTCCGCCCATTAAAATAACTAGAGTATCGATCCGAGAAATCGCTTCCCAGTCGAGCAATTCGGGTTCGTGAGCACTTAAGGTGACAAAACAACGGCTGAAATCTTTATCTGTCAGAGGAATGCCTGCCAGTAATGGTGCACCTAAAGCAGAGGAAATTCCCGGTACGAGTTCAAAGTCGCACCCCGCCACTTGTAGGGCTTCCATTTCGGGGTTGGCGCGCCCAAAAATTAAGGGATCGCCGCTTTTGAGTCTTATTACCTGTTTTCCTTGCAAACAGTAATCGACTAAGAGTTGATTAATTTCCTTTTGAGGCGTACTGGACAATCCTCCCCGCTTACCAACATCCAGTTTCAAACAATCGTTGGGGACGAGTTGCAGAAGTTGGGGATCGACTAAGGCATCATAAATTAAAACTTCTGCATGCGATAGCAACTGTTGTGCTCTTAGGGTAAGATAGTCAATTCCTCCCAGTCCTGCACCGACCAGATAAACTTTGCCACGGCGATCGCCCATACGTCATACCATTTTGGATTGAAAAACTTTTTAATTTTTCACATTTTAACGATCGATCTGAAAAAACAACGGTCATTTCACCACTTGTAGGCGAAATGACCGCGACCGTTACATTCTTTATCTAGCTTTATCTAGCTATTTTGAAGTCAGATGGTTAGCAACAACCCCCAAACTGGTCAAGTTGAATCCATTAATGCGAGCGATCGCTTTCTTGAGCAACGATTGGCTCGTCTTACCGACTCCTGCGACCATGAGAATGCCGTCGGTTTGAGCGGCTAAGAAACTCGTATCCGTAAAGTCGAGAAACTTAGGCGCATCATAAATCACAAGGTCGTATTTTGAGTGTAGTTCTTCCATCAGATTCTGCATCCGAGAAGACCAAACTCGCATAGAAGGATCGGGGTGAGAAATCCCTGCGGTTAAGATAAATAGATTCTCGGTATCGGGAACGCTTTGGATGACTTTTTCCGAGGGGATGGATTCTGCCAAAAGATGGCTAAGACCTCCATAGTTAGGCAAGTTGAGCCACTCGTGAAGTTGAGGATTAATGAAATTAGCGTCTACTAAAAGAACTCGCTTACCCGTTCTTGCTACTGTTTTCGCTAGATATAGGGCCACGGTAGATTGTCCATCTTCTGCTTCTGTTGAGGAAACGGCTATAGAGTTCAATGACGAACCGCTATGCTGAAAACAAAGTTGGGCATAAAGCGATTCAAAAGCAGCTAGGAAGGAAGCATCATCAGCCGCTGTTTCGTCGTTTTCTGCTTCTTTTGTCTTCTTTGCCGATTTATCTAGCGCGAGAACGAGATCGGAACCCAGAGAAAAACGTTTGTCGTAAGGAATATCTCCGACAACGGGCAGTGACAGGATATCCTGAATATCGTCATTGGAGTAGAAAACATCCCGCCGTCTTTCTAACCAGACAGCCAGGATCATTCCTATTAACATTCCTGCCATCGCGCCAGCAGCAACTACCTTCAGACGACCTGGAGACTCGCCAATTGGCTGTCCATCGGCATTAAGAGGAATTTGCGGTTTGGAAATCAGTTGCCAAGGCAAATCTTGAGCCGCTTCAACTTTGAGGGTTTCTCGCTGCATCAAGAGCTTGTCAAGAACCTCATTGGTTAGGGCGATTTGCCGCTCCAACGCGCTATATTGATTGGCAATCTTGGGTAGTTGTCTGGCTTGTTTTTCTAGGGTACTCTTTGCCGTTGCCAATGACTGCGTATTCACTTCTAGCACTTGAATTTGGTTAGCCGTATCGACTAATTGATCGATCAGCTTCAAGCGCGTCGGATCTTGATAGGCTAAGATTGGGGAATTCTCTTTAACTGAGAAAGCGTTTTGAGTCAGAATGGTCTTGGTTTTTTGAGCGAGCAGGTTTTGAATATTTCGTCGTTTTTCCTCCAGCGTTTGCATCTGGGGACTCCTAGAGGTAAAACGAGATGATTCTGCCGCAATTTGACTTTCTACTTCCTGAAGTTGGCTCAACAGAGCTAAACGAGACGGATCTTGACTCAGAGCAGCCGAAGCTAGAGCTTCTTGAGGATTTAGTTTTAGTTGTCTCTGTAGAACCGTATAGAGTTTCCGGCGCGAGTCGAGTTGGCTTCGATTAGCCAGGAGTTGTTCGTCGATTTGACTGATTTGAGCCATCAATTCTTGACTTTTCGCAATCGGATCGATCAACTCGTGCTGTTGTCGAAGTTGTTGCTGTTGACTCTTAAAGTTTTCAAGTCGTTTCTGTAGATCGGGAAGTTGTTTGTCAATAAATTCGATTCCCGCTTTGATGTTAGTTTGTCTATCTTCAGCGCTGTATTTTAGGAAAGTGTCGGCCGCGGTTTCTAAAACCGTCAGAACTTCTTGCGGATTGGCGCCTTTGTAGGTTACTTCAAAAATTTTCGTTGCTTCTCTTCCTTCTCCAATTCGCTTGACGGATAGATTTTCTCGTATGTCTTTCCAGATAGCAGGAAAGTTGCCCGTGAGTTCTTTTTTGTAGACATCCTCGGCAATTCTAGATGTCATTCCCGGACTTTGTAAGAAGGCAAGATTAGTAGGGTAATCCAGTGAAAACAATTCTTCCTGTGGAACCCCTGATGTGCGGGTTAAGGTTGAAGGATCGGTTAATTTGCCGGCCGTGCTGATGGGTTCGACCAGCAGATAAAAGTTACCCGTGTAAACCTGAGACTCGGTCGCAGAAATGAGCAGAGCAATAAAAGTTGTCACGCCAGTAATTCCGGCGATCAACCCTGCTTTACGCCAAAAAGTTCGCAGATAAGCGTGTAAATTACTGTTTTTCTGGGCGCTGGCTTCTAAATCATCTAGCTCCTCTGTTTTTGGGAGTTCTTCGCTTTGACCGATTAGGGGTTTGAAATTATATTTACGAGCGGGAACTTGTTCGCCGGTTTCAGAAGTTCGTTGCCGACGGTTAAGCACCTGCCAGTGTTGGTTGAAAATCTCTTCTCGTTTTTGAAGGTTGCGGCGCTGACCGATTAGCGTCGCCTCCAACATCTCTTTTTTCTCTTGTTCGTTGACTAGCTCTAAGCGCAAGCGCAACTGTTCGGACTCGGTGGTAGCCTTGTCAATTTTATCTTCTAACAAGGCTAGCCTTCGGCGTTGCGAAACCAGTTCTCTCTCCTGCTCGCTAACAAATCGTACTGCTCTATCTAGATCGGATTTGAGCTTTTGTACGATTTTCTGCAATTCATCTAAGGGCATCTTTTCCAGCGTTGCTGAAAAATCAACTCGATGCGAGCGTGGGATGTCTTTTGTTGGAATGGCTAAACGATTCATTACTTGCTTATGAGATGTAGATCTAATGTTTGCTTTATCTCAATATCGGTCTTGGGTGGAATTTAGATTTAGCTTACATTACTTTTACGGAGAAAGGTTATGAAAGGATAAAATTATTCAAGAATCAGTTTAATCTAATCTGAGTTTTTGAGAAAGAGGTCGATCGCGATCGCATTTTTTTAATGCTTGCCTAAAAAGCCTTTATAACAACTTTATTAAAACTTTAAAAATATTTAGCTAAAAAAAATTGGGGGCGGTCTTTCGAGTTTGCCCCCAACTAAAGATAGATCTTTGCTCGACCTAATGAATGATATCCATAATGGCATCGTATTTGGGAGAGCCGTTTTGCTCGACGTGTTCGAGCAAACCCCAACTGCCCCATTTACTGGGCTGACCGATGTCGGCGAAATTCATAAACGTCCCGCCACCTAACTCGAACCACTTTTGTAGGTATTGTCTATAAACATCTCCCATGCGCGGGTCGCGATTGGCTTCTATGAACAGCTTGGTAATGGCTGCGTTGTCTTCGACTCCCTTAAAACCCGCCAAATGCTGACCGCCTTCATAGGCAATAAGCTGTAGGTTTTCTTTTCGAGCTAGGTCGATATGAGCTTTCATTCCATCATAGGATTGTTGCAGCGCTCCGCCTTTAGGACCTCCGCTCAAGACTCCTCCTTGGGTGATTTCGTCAAAAAGTTTTTTGCGTCCTCCATCTGAGTCGCGAGTCCAGCTGGCGATTTGGGAAGCATTCTCTGGCGCGCCGAGATAATAACCAATGTAAGGAGCGATCGCGATGGCATCAATGCCGTATGCTTGGTGAGACAGCGGTTTGTCGGTCCAATTGTAGGAAATCACTTGTTGGGCTACTCCGATATTAGCTGCTTGAGCTCCCATAACTCCGATTACTCGTGCTTTGTCTTCGCCAAAAACCCGATCCCAGATTTGCGTAATTTCTGTGGTGCGCTTGCTGTACCAATTGAGTCTCATTACGGTATCGGAGTCGCCGCTGCCGCCCCATTCCTTTTTCCCTTGTTGGAGCGCCCACTGACTTTGCTGAAAATCCTTGTTCCAGACCTCGTTGGAGTATTCAACATAGACTTTGCGTTCGGGTTCGAGATGGTTCTTGACGTAGCTGGCAAAGTTGGTAACGTATTCGTCGCTTGCTAAGTGGGGCATGGTAAACCAGGGGTCTGTATCGGTTTGATTGGCGAGTTCGACCATTACTTCTACTGGAGTTCCGTGCGTAGAATATCTAGCCGTTTGTGGCGTGGGGCGGTCGCTCCACTGACTTTGGCTGGAATTATTGGTTTTCATCCAGTCCATAAAGCGGAAGGCACTAAAGTCATCGACCTTTTCAATAAATTTGGGATTGAAAATTTGACTTTGGTAAGTTTTTTCGTAATCGATGGGAACGACGCGGATGTTGCGAAGGTAATTGCCGGTTTTATTGGGATCGGTGGCAATGATTTTCAACCAGATGCCTTCATTGGAGGGAGTGACATCGATAACATCTCTGCCGGGACGAGAGGCAGTCGAATTTTTTTTAGCATCAAAGCCGTATTCAATCGTACCTTGTCCTTCATAGAGGACGACGTATTGTCCGCCGGGATAGCGACCGCCTTTGTCTCGAAACAGGAGCGTGCCGACGCTAGTATATTTAGAACCGCTGTCGGCATTGGGTAGAGATTTGACCCAGCCATTTTTATCCAGGTCTAACTTGTTAGCTTCTTTCGTATCCCAAGTGGACTTATTTTGGGTAAACCAGGAGCGAGAAGATTTGAAGGCGTCGAGGAAGGGCATTTGCGTTGACCAATCGGCAATGCCACTGAGGTTCGTTCCTATGCTAACTACCGAGCTTGAAGCTGGTTCGGGTTGGGCTAATACGGAAACCGTTACTATGGCTTTTGCAGTTCCCCCGCGACCGTCGCTGACGGTGTATTGAAAGCTAGCATCGCCGATGAAGTTGTTTTTTGGAGTGAAAGTAATATTGCCGTTTTTATCTAGCGCGGCGGTTCCGTTAGTGGCATTACTAACGCCGGTAATTTTGAGGCGATCGCCATTGGCATCGCGATCGTTTTCTAGTAATTTCGTGGCTGAGAGTGTAATCTGTTTATCTTCTGTGGTAGTTGCCTTGTCAGCTTTTGCTACTGGCGGCGTATTGGTGGTATTATCGGTGCTTGCCGATTGTGGAGTCATGGATGTATTTCCTGAAGACTGATGATTGGCTAGAATGGCAATTTCCTTGTCTGTCAGGACGCGGTTGTAGACTCGCACGTCATCGATGCTGCCCTTGAAAGCATTCGTTCCGGTTCCTTGCGCGTCGCCATCGTGAAACTGGGTAGCTTGATTGATGGCACCGATGCCGATACCATCGGAGTGACTCCATAGCTGCGACCCTTGCCCGGTACCGAATTTGCTGCCATCGAGATAGGCGGTTAATGCTCCTGCCTGTAGGGTTGGACTACCCTCTTTGGCGTTAAGGACGACAGTCACGTGATGCCATTTGTTAGAGCTAATCGTATTGGTGAATAGATAAGTTCCCTTCCAGTTGCTTTCGGAAGCGGGATTATTCCATGCGCCTACATAGAGACGACCGTTATGAACGTAGATGTTTAGCCCGCGTGCCCTACCGCCTTCTTCATATATCACTTGTTTGCAATCGGAAATATTTTTATCGTCAACTTTAAACCACAAAGAAAGCGTTCGCTTTGCATGAGTACCTGTATTGATATTGCTAGAATCGCCAACCCTAATGTAGTCGTTTGCTCCATCAAAACTAACCACACCGCCAAAGGTTCCGTCAATTTTTTTAAAAGTAGCTCCGTTGCGTAACTCTCCTCGGTTTTTTCCATAGGGAGATGAATCTGTTGCTTGAATTCCTGAAGTTTCTTCAAATTTTAAGTGCATTACCAATCGATCGCTCGACACTCGATCGCTTGGCATCTTTTCCTCCTTGGCATTTAGATTTTGAGCAGATGTTTTTAATTTTTTAGAACTCTTTGTTAAGCAATAAATACTCATTTCTCTGGCATATTTAGAGAAATTTTTATTATCTAATTCGGCTTGTATCAAGTTTTCATTACTAGCATAATTTTTGGGGTTTGTATCGCTTGCATTTTCAATTTTTGTGGAATTGCCATTTCCATTAAACTCAACAGTAATGGGAA
This sequence comes from Hydrococcus rivularis NIES-593, assembly GCF_001904635.1. Taxonomy (GTDB): domain Bacteria; phylum Cyanobacteriota; class Cyanobacteriia; order Cyanobacteriales; family Microcystaceae; genus Hydrococcus; species Hydrococcus rivularis. The sequence goes on along the minus strand of NZ_MRCB01000006.1, from coordinate 124,210 downwards.
ATTGACCGTTAATTTTATCATATTTTGCCTCTTTGTCTAGTTTTTCACTATTATCTCTTTTGTGGCGCGATGAGACAGCCTCTAAGCTCCCAAAAGGTCTTTCTAGCTTGAGAGGCATGGTTAGATCGTCGTTCGGGAAAGTGCCAACTAATGATTGATTTATTGTAGAAGAAACTTGTTGATTGTTAGATAGCATAGTAATTTATCTTTCTATTAATGCTTAAGTGCCGACAATCCTCAAAAAATACCTTCGATCGAATACAGTTATTGTGCCAAATTATTTTTTGGGGCAACTTCCGTTAAGATACGGAAAAAAATATTGAATATTTTTTGATTATTGAGGTAATTAATTAACTATAATTACTGAGACTGATTAAGTAAATTAATGTACGTATTTTTTCTAACCCTTCTCTCAAGTAAAGGCATGGGATAAGAGTTTTCCTCAAACGGCGCGAATTCAATGAAAAACTGATGTAGCGATCGCGCTCTATTGCCAACTCGAACGCAGCAACTTTGAAAATTGCGATTGAGTTTAAGGATTATTGCATTTTTAATAAATAGTAAAAATACAGAGAAGAAATAGCTACAAATAAAAACCAATCGAAGAAAGAAGCGATCGGCTATTGAAATGAGAGAAAGAGCGATTGCCAATCGAGAGTAGATATTAAAGTTTATTAACGCGATTTAATGTTTAGTTTTGTCTACTGACTTAACAAGTTGTTAAATTTCTTGGGCGGGATTGGCAGTATCCTTGTACCCAGAAATAGCTAATTGCCGTTAACAACCCAGTTTCAATCCATGCTCGAAAAGATTCTATACACCGATTCGGGAACGGGTCCCACCCAAGACATGCTCAAGGTCTTGATGGACATCCCAGCCATCAAAAAAGCTGCAATTACCATCTTGCACGTCATTCCTCCCCAAATTACAGCCGATGCTGTTACAGCTAAGTGGGAAGAAGGAGGCAAAATTATTGCTAGCATTCTTGAGAATGTCCAACTAGATCCTACTAAAGTTTCTACCATGCTGCGCCAAGGCGACCCTAAAGACACGGTTTGCCAGGTTGCTGAAGAAATTAATGCCGACTTGATTATTATGGGTTCTCGCGGACTCAAGCGCTTAGAAGCTATTCTCGAAAATTCTGTCAGCCAGTATGTCTTTCAACTTACTAACCGTCCCATGTTGTTGGTCAAAGACGACATCTACGTCAAAAAAATCAAGCGAGTAATGGTGGCGCTAGATAAGTCGGCGGCAGCTCAATACGCACTCGATCTGACCCTATTCCTACTGCGAGATTACCCAGATGCCGAGCTATTTTTAGCTCGCGTCAACCCCGATTTGAAGCCGGAATTATTGCCTCTGTCGAAAGCAGAGATGGAAAATAACCCCATTCTTGCTCCTGCGGCAGAGAAAGCAAAAAGAATGGGAGTTCCCTATCGTTGCATCGTCACGGGAGGTAAGCCAGGGGAGCAAATCTGTAATTTAGTTGAAGAAAATAATATTGACTTACTTGTGATGGGTTCTCCCGATCGCCGTCCTTCCGTAGCTAAAAGCTTACCCGATCTCGATCGCCTTTTGGGAACTTCTCTATCCGATTATATTCGCGTCAATGCGTCCTGTCCGGTTCTCTTGGCACGAAAAGAAGACGGCTGAGATTCGGCGATCGATCGCCAGTTATTAGGCAATAGGTCAATCCAATTCGCAATTTAGAAAGAAAAAGGGAAACAGAACGATTCTGTTTCCCTCTTTTTTCTTATATAGCAATCCTAGTTGATTCATTAAAATTGTAGTGCGAGCGTCTCGCTCGCGCTTCTCATGATACCCGCACTACGTTTACAAATGATTTAAGACTGCTATAGTGATAGATTTTCGCTGATTTTGACTTATTATCGTGCGCCTTCTTTATTAGTTTGAATGTACAGAATTAACAGAAAAACGGTGGGTACCAGCACGAATAAAATGGTAGCGATAAACCCAAGATCGTTAACTTGCATTGCTCGATTACCTCTGCGTCATCTTGACTAACAATCATTAGAATACCATTACCGCGATTGAGATTACGGCTTGGTTTTTACCTTAACCGGACCGTTGACGAGGGTTTGACAAGCTAGACGATAGCTTTCCGGCTTTTTTTTGAGCTTTCGTAACTCAAAATCCGTTTTAGGAGAGAGATTTTCCATGCCTTCGACAATCTCAACGATACAGGTTCCGCATTGACCATATCCCCCACAATTAGTCAGCTTGCCTTTGAAAGTGTAAATGTCAATCCGATTTTGTAGTGCTTTCTCTCGCAGGTTTGCTCCATCCGCTGCAATGACTTCTGTCCCTTCTTTAACGAACGTAATGTTGCCCATCTGCTCTCCTTAGTACTAACCCTTTATCTCATAATATTAAGAAATTATAAGAGTTTGTCGATAAGGCGATCGCGTCGCTACTATTCTCTGTAGTCGGAGGGAGTTTCAGCAATGGGGATTTAACTCCTGCTCGTTTAAATTACTTCACAAACTGGATCTGAGAACGAAATTCCTTGTATGGTTAGATAGTAGGTTCTTAATGTGCTAGAATACTATGTCTGAGCTTGGTTCTTTCTTTGGTTCATTGATTGGCTCGATCGGCGGCTCGATTGTTGGGGCAATAGCTGGGTCAATCGCGGGGGCGGTTAGCGGTTCAATAGGCGCTTCACTGCTCGGTTCGCTTTTGGGTTCGCTGGCTGGTTCGGTTTTGGGATCGCTTGTAGGATCGATGTTAGGCTCGATGGTAGATTCGGCGGTGGATAACCTCTGGCAGGAAATCAACGAGGAGAGCGCTGAGCCTCGAATGAAGTATATTGGTGTTTATAGTTAAACCTCATCTAAAAAACCTGTAGTAGCGCTCAAGCGCTACTACAAGCTCTAAAACACCAGTTATTAAGGAAAAAGGCAAAAGGAAAAATTGATTGAATGGGTTGAAGACCCCCTAAATTTTATCCTGACTCCTTCTTCTCGCATGGCGATCGCCGATTAAAGATATTTTCCTTCGCTTTCGGGACTTTCTACGCGGGGAAGTCCCATACTGTAGTTAAGCACGCGGCTGCCAAGATTATAGCTAATTTCACCTTTTTGCAGCAGCGATCGCATAAAATGTTCTAAATCCGAACCGATGCGCCGCAGATTGTATTCGGTTAGATCTTCTCTGCTGTAGGATTCCACTAATTCATCAAACTTGGCGTAAACCTTCTGAAGGCTATCTTCATTCCAGTTAAATTCGTTGTCCGGATCGACATCTAAGGTCAGGACGCTATCGCTAGGGATCAGTTCGTTATCTTTAACTTCCGCCGTGTAGATCCGAATATGGCGAGTAGTAGACTTGAGCAGCATAAGATTACGGTTTTGCTATCTTTGATTAAGAATTATTATGCCAAACTTGTTCGAGATAATTGGCGATCGCTTTGGCAATCTCTTTTTTCCCAACCATCTTTTGTGGCGGTCGATCTGCTGTCACCAAGTAAGCAATTTGTTCGCCACCTAGCCCCATTTCTTCGCCACGATTGGCAATTATGGCACGATAGCCGCGTTTGATTCTCTGTTGGGCAATTTCCATTAACGCTTCGTGACTCACCCCTTCTTGGTACTTAAAAGTTACCATATGCAGGTCGGGAAATTTTGCTCTGACTTCCTCGATTACCTTCAGAGTCGGCACTAGGTTAATCGTTTTCAAGGCGCCGCCACTAGGAGTTTTTCCAGGAAGAACCAATTCTGGTTTGTAATCGGCGACTGCGGCTGAAAAAATCCCAAACCTATAGGGTTTTTGGCTTAACGTTTCCAGGATCGATGCCAAATATTCGTCATAGGTTCTGACAATTTGGTACGGCAGATAGGCAGGGGGTTGGTAAGTTCCCTCTCCGTGAATCAGTCGAACATCTGCATCTCTTAGGTAAAGTTCTTCTGTTATTTCAGCCCCCAATCTGCCGCTAAAACGATTGGTAAGTCGGCGCACATTATCGATGGGAACTGGGGTAGGACCTCCCGTGACTAAGATTGGAACTCCTTTGAGAGGGGAAGTGCTTACCAAACGGCAAACTTCGACAACGATTTCCCGTTCGTCGGGGATATTGTGCTTGCCGTAAGCTTCTCGCGGGGGCACGATATAAACGCCCATCGCCTCTAACGTTTTTAGAGATTCGGTCAGGATCGAGTTGTGAAGGCTTCCGTGCATGGTGGGCGCGATCGCAATTTTCGTTCTTCCTCGTTCCATGCGACCGATTGCCGATGCTAAGGCAGAAGTAATGACCCCATCAGCGATGCCATAGCGCATTTTATTAATCGTGTTATAGGTAGCGGGGGCGACGAGATAGGCATCAAAGGGGGCGCTGTCGCTGAGGTGTTCTGCGGCGGCGGTTAGTTTCGTTACGACTGGGCGAGTCGTACTCCACTCTAACGCATCGATAGTAGTATAGCGCAAGGCTTCTTGGGACGTAAAAGCGACGACATCAGCCCCTTCTTTGCGCAGTGCGCGGGCGATTAAAGGGGCTTTGATTGCCGCAATGCCGCCAGTAATTAAAAGCGCAATTCGCTTGCCTTGCAAGTGTTCTCCCTCAATCGGCACCTCGCGATCGCCTAATTGCGATTCGGGAGGGGGACTGAAATCCCAGTGTTTCATTAGCGATCGGAGTTGGGAATTTGCCATTGGGGCAAAATAACGACTAACCTCTATCTCTAAACTTTACAAGGTTCGCTATTTTATGGCTTTAATACATTTCTCTATCAAGGCAGACACTGCATCGACATCTTTCCAACCCAGGATTTCTGTAACTTTCTTTTCAAGATTTTTGTAAGTTTTAAAAAACTCGGCAATTTCATCTAAGCGATGTTGGGCAATATCTTTAAGAGATTTTACATTGCTGTAGCGGGGATCTTTGTCGGGAACGCAGAGAATTTTCTCGTCGCGATCGCCACTATCGATCATTTCTAGCATCCCAATCGGACGGGCGGGAATGATGCAGCCTGGAAATGTGGGGCGATCCATCAATACCATTCCATCGAGGGGATCGCCGTCATCGGCGAGGGTGTTGGGAACGAAACCGTAGTCGTAGGGGTATTGAACCGATGAATAGAGAACGCGATCGAGAGCAAAAGCGTTCAAATCTTTGTCAAACTCGTATTTATTTTTACTGCCTGCCGGAATTTCGATTAAAACGTTGATTAAACCGGGCTTGGGTTGAGGGGGAATGCGAGATAGATCCACGAAATCTCTCCGAAAATCAACAAGATGAGCCTATTAAAATCAATCTCAAGACTCAGGTTTATTAAATCATATTTAGAGACCCGACAAGAAGTTTTAGGATGCTAATAATGTCTAGCGTCCATTGCCTAGGAAATCCAAGCGAGTCTCTATTGACTGTTAATTTTGAGTCATCTTTGGCTCCGATAGGGAATAACTCGGTTGTGGTAATGTCTCAATTGGGTTTTGTGAAGAGTAATACGCTATTACCACTATAGGCAAGGTTAGAGTCAATATAGCAATTATCGTTCCTATAAGGCTTGCCCACCCGGAACTAGGAGGTTCGGAAGCATTCCCTGACGGGCTACTTGTTTCCATAGAGATGTTTTTGCGCTCTGAACTCGATAGATTTTTAGGAAGAGATGGGTGTCATTTTAACCTTCCTACTTTCAATTGTACCTAATTCTTCTAAAGCGTTACTATAAATTCAATCTTGTCATTACAAATCAATTTAGATTGAGAAGAAAGTAAAGAATCGCGATCGCATCGAACGCTACCAACGCGAATTTACGGGAAAAAATTGACCAATCGACCATGCCAGTCCTGCAGCGATCGCTTCTGCCAAAATACTAATCATTCTGTACGAAGCGATCGCGCTGAGAATAACGCCCTTAGGCAACTGTTGCCCCGACAAAAGAGCGATCGCAACGGCTTCAAACACGCCAATTCCTCCGGGTGCGCCGGGGATGATTAATCCCATCAGCCAAGCAAAACTAAAAACGCTAAATAATGTGGGAATTTGACTGAGATCGAGCGGCAATAATGCCATCCACGTTAGCCCAAATCCGCTTCCTCGCAGCAGCAAAAAAAATATTTCTCCTAAGAAATAAATTGATAGATTTTGTTCGATAGTAATCGTCGATTCTTTTTCTTGACTCTTTAATCGACTCAAAAATTTTAGCGATGGATTTAAGATTTTAGGATGAACCCCCAGAAAAGTAGTGATTAGTAAAGTCAAATTAACTTGCCACAACCAAGGAGAAAAATTAGTCTTAATTAAGCCGATAGCACTAGCTAATAAAGTCACTAAAAAAGCTGCCGAAGCCATTAATAATGGCTCTAATAAAACGCTCAGACTGGCTACTTGTAAAGAACCGCCTGCTTGGTAAACGGCTGAGATGCGACCATAAAAATGACCGACATTGCCCGGTAAATATTTAGCCAGGTTAGTCATTAAATAAACTTGTAGTGCCCATTTCCTTGTTATGGGTTGCTTAAAAGCTTTGAGTAATCCAGTCCATACTAACCCCGACCAAATATGAGCTAAAAGCGTTATCATAAGAGCGAACGCCAAGATAATCCATCCTCTCGGCTCTATTTTCGCTTCTGTTACATTTTGCCAGTTGTCTTTAAATGCTTTAAGAATAAAAAATAGCGTTCCACCGAAGACAATCCATTTTAGGGAAGATTTGACAGCTAGTAAAAATTTCTTCACGCGATCGCTACTCGATAAATTCAGCAAACTAAACTTAGACTGAATTTTAAATTAATCTATCTGAAAAATGACCAATAATATTTTTGAAAGCAAAGAAAAACTTTTCGATCGCTGGGCGCCCAACTATGATTTTTTACTAACGACAGTATTTTATCAAGCCGTCCATAAACGATTGTTAGAATATGTCAAATTACCCGAACGACCCAACGTCCTAGATTTAGGGTGCGGTACGGGTCGTCTTTTAAATCGACTCGCCGATCGATTTCCCGAACTTCAAGGAACAGGACTTGATTTATCAACACAAATGTTGCGTCAAGCACGACAGCGCAACCAACATCGTCCACGGCTAATTTTTGTGCGAGGAAATGCGGAATCTTTACCCTTTGTAAACAATCAATTTGATGCCGTTTTTAATACGATTAGCTTTCTTCACTATCCCAACCCCGAACGAGTTTTTGCCCAAGTAAGTCGCGTCTTACGCCCTCAAGGACATTTTTATTTAGTGGATTGGGCATTCGATCGCAGGCTTTCTATGTCTCAAGTAAATATAAGATTTTACAGTTCCCAGCAACGAGAACAATTAGGTGCAACGGTTGGCTTAAAATGCTTGGGGCATTATTATCTTTTGAGTAAAGTTTTACTAACAATTTTTAATAAGGACACGAAATGAATTAATTAGGATCGATACTAAATTTGATACTTACCTTCTATGCACCAGGCTCACCCAAAGCTAGAGTTTATTTCGCCAGCTTTTAATGGCTCGATTCTCAAAATTACACAGCGATCGCTGCCCATTTTGCTGAAATTTCGGCTGAAACGCTGGCTGCCAGCCGGAATTAGTCGGATTGATGCAGTCAATGTAGAAACTTTAGCCGAACTCTACCATCAATTTCAGACGGGAAAAATTCGCTTGTTATTGGCATTTCGTCATTGTCAGGTGGACGATCCGCTTTGCGGTCTATACCTGCTTTCCCGCGTCCCGCAAGTAGCTCGTCGAAAGGGAATTGCTCTGCAATCCCCGATTCATAGTCATTTTATTTACGAGCGCGGGATGCCTCTATGGGCTGGTGCATGGCTGGGTTGGCTATTGTCCCGCTTAGGTGGAATTCCGATTCATCGAGGCAAGCCGTTCGACTGGACGGCAATTAAAACGGTACGAAAGCTGTTAATTGATGGCGATTTACCTATGGCGCTTGCTCCCGAAGGCGCCACAAACGGTTATAGCGAAATTGTTAGCCCTCTAGAACCTGGGGCGGCTCAGTTAGGATTCTGGTGCGTGGAAGATTTGCTTAAAGCCAATCGTCCCGAACAAGTTTATATCGTTCCGATTGGCATTCAATATGGCTATGTAAAGCCGCAATGGTCGAGACTGGATTGGTTGTTGCGTCAATTGGAAGCAGATTGTGGTTTGCTATCTCGAAACAGCCAACCAGAAAAAGAGCGCGAACTGAAGAAAATTTACGCTCAACGCCTGTTTCGTTTGGGAGAATACCTGATAACTGAGATGGAGCAATTCTATCGTCGATTTTACCACCAAAATCTCCCAAGCGATCCGCGCAGCGCTGGCTCAAAAAATCTAACGACGCGACTTCACCAATTACTAGATGTCGCCCTGCGAGTTGGAGAGGAATATTTTGGTTTGCAGAGCAAGGGGACGATTATCGAACGCTGCCGTCGCTTAGAAGAAGCGGGATGGACTTACATTTATCGAGAAGATATATCCGACTTGAAGACGCTATCGCCTCTACATCGGGGTTTAGCTGACTGGGTAGCTCAAGAAGCCAACTTGCGGATGTTGCATATGCGTCTGGTAGAAAGCTTTGTTGCCGTAACAGAAAGCTATCTTCAAGAGAATCTCTCCTTCGAGCGATTGGCTGAAACGGCTTTACTTATTTTCGACGTGCTAGCTCGCATTAAAACCAGAAAAATGCCTCGTCGCCCTCGATTGGGATGGCGTTGGGCGAGAATTACCGTCGGCGAAGCCATTTCAGTTAGCGATCGCTGGCACGTTTATCAATCTAGCCGTCAGGCGGCTAAACAAGCTGTGGCTGACTTAACACAAGACTTACATGTTGCTTTAGAAAAGATGATTTCAAAGAGTTAAACGCTTGGAACGCCATTGATAGAGGGATCTGGGTGTTGCGATCGCACTTATACAAACTTACAAACTAATTCACAAGACCGAGCAATGTTACCAAAGAAAATGACATTAACTCCCGATGCGACGAATGGTATTAAATTGTACTGAAATATAGCGAGCGATTTTTAAATAATAGAATCGGGAAATAATTGACTAGATACTGCTAGATTGACGACAAGTTTTTTGACCTAAATAAATACCTAGTAGTATTCGCTCGATTAACAATTTAGAGAGAATCGATTATGAGCGGACAAACTCTGTCAAATGAAGTAGCCCTAAGAATTGCATTGGCTGCAAGGGCATTGCCAGGAACTTCAGTGGGCGATCTCATAGGAGCCTTACATACATATCTAGGCGATGCGATCGATGAAACAGCTTTGAGTAAAATTACAGTCACCAACTTAAAAACAGCATTCGGACAAACCTATCAACTCGATGCAGATGAAGATGGTGAAGATGCTGGAACTGCCGACATAGCAGCACTCAAAGAAGCTGTGAGAATTTTGTGGGGTGAAACAAACGAGGAAGATAAGCTGCCGCCAATAGAACCATACCAGGATGGCGAAATGCCGGGTTCAATTCGCATTGCTGTGGCTTCTAACAATCAAGAACAGTTGGACGGACATTTTGGTTCTTGTCTGCGTTATTTGATTTATCAGCTATCGCCAACACAAATGAAGCTGATAGATATCAGATCGGCAGTGGAAGCCGATTTATCAGATGATAAAAATGCTTTCCGAGTTAGTTTGATTAAAGATTGCCACGTTTTGTATATCGTCTCGGTAGGGGGGCCCGCAGCAGCAAAAGTTATCAAAGCAGGTATCTATCCGATGAAAGTAACAGAAGGCGGTTCGGCAAGAGCTGTTTTGAGCGAACTACAAAAAGTAATCGCCACTTCACCCCCACCTTGGTTAGCAAAGATTATCGGGATAGCAGAAGGCGATCGCGTGAAAAATTATAAGGCTGCTGGTGTAGGTTAGAAAGCGAACCCTAGCACGATATCTAAGGCAGCTCGAATCGGTTGCCAATAGTGGTTTTCTAACACGCCGACAAGTCCCAATACCCGTTGACCATCAACAGATCGAATCTGGGCGATATCTAAGAAACGATCTCTGTCTAAGCCATTGGTCGAACTAGCTTTGATATTGACAGTATAAGGCGCTTGTTTGCTGCCTGGGCGAAAGGGAATGATGATGGTCAGCAATCCATACTGATTCATCGTGTCATTTTGAACGATGAGGCAAGAGCGGGTTTTTTGTATCTCTGCCCCTAAAGTCGGATCGAGACGAACCCAACGAATTTCCCCGCGCCGATAAGTTAAATTACCCCTCGGCATCGATACCGTCTCCAGCAACGTTATCCCAAGCCAGTATTTCTTGCTGATAGTTGGGGTCTTCTACATCAGTTGCCAAAGCAGCAATTAACTGAGATTCGAGTACTTGCTTGCGGTGAGTTGCCAGGAGGTTATTGAGATAATCGCTGCGATTGCCTTTAGCGACCGTATCGAGGAAGGCAACTAGGTTTTCATCAAGAGTGACTGCGATTTTTTTCTTCATAGTATGATAATTATATCATACTCAAGCTGTATGAAAAAAGCGGGGCGTTGCTGAATGCAGCCCTTCACTTCGAGAGAGGATAATACCATTTTTCATTCATTAATGACAGAGATAGTCGATCGCCCTCACCCCCAACCCCTCTCCCTATTTGGGAGAGGGGAGAAGAATGTCGATCGCGAAAACAGGAAAATTAGTATAAACTCCGCGCAATGAAAAATCTACCGAGATTCTTCGCTTCACTCCGTTATGCTCAGAATGACAATTTATACCTTGATTTAGCAAAGCAAAAAGCGGTTATTGCCGATCCAGAGGAAACAGGCAACACCGCGATGTTTCTTTCTAACCCAGACAAGCGGCTAAATCTTCATCGGGGGTAGTGATGGGTTTGAGGTGGTAGGTTTCTGAGAGCAGCTTCAATACATTGGGAGAGATAAATGCTGGTAGGGTGGGACCCAAACGAATATTTTGAATGCCCAAATATAGCAGCGTCAGCAACACCGCCACGGCTTTCTGTTCGTACCAGGAGAGAATCATCGACAAGGGGAGTTGATTGACATCTACCTCAAAAGCTTTTGCCAACCCCAGAGCAATCTGAATTGCCGAATAAGCATCGTTACACTGACCTACATCCATGAGTCGGGGAAGTTCGCCAATAGTTCCCAGTTGTTTGTCAAAGAAGCGGAACTTGCCGCAGGCGAGAGTTAGCACTATACAATCTTCGGGCACTTTTTCTACTAATTCGGTGTAGTAATTGCGATCGGGTTTAGCGCCGTCGCAGCCTCCCACAAGGAAGAAGTGACGAATTTTCCCGCCTTTGACGGCTTCGATAACTTTATCGGCAACGCTTAAAACGGCATTGCGAGCAAACCCCGTCATGACTTGGCGCGGTTCTTCATCTCGTGTAAATCCCGGCATTTCTAGGGCTTTTGCGATCGCGGGGGCAAAATCGGGGGTACCGTCGTCGGTTTCGGGAAGATAGTTGATGCCGGGATATCCCACGGAACCGATGGTGAAGAGTTTCTCGTCATAGGTTTCGTGGGGCGGCATCAGGCAGTTAGTAGTGATAACGATCGCGCCGGGAAATTTCGCAAACTCTTTAGTCTGATTCTGCCATGCAGTGCCGTAGTGACCGTACAGATGGGGATATTTCTGCTTTAAGAGGGGATAGCCGTGGGCTGGCAGAAGTTCCCCGTGGGTATAAACGGTAATGCCTTGATTGGCAGTCTGTTTGAGTAGGGCTTCGAGTTGTTTGATATCATGTCCCGACACCAAAATCGCTTTCCCAGTTCTGGCATTAAGCGGCACGACCGTAGGGACGGGATGACCGTAAGTGCTGGTATGACCTGCATCCAGAAGTTCCATCGCTCGCAGGTTGATTTCCCCAACTTTGAGCGCCAGCTTGACCCAATCTTCTAAAGTGAGGTTTTGGCGATCTAGGGCAGCTAAAGCCTTATGGATAAAAGAATAAACGCGATCGTCTTCCTGACCTAGTTCTTGGGCGTGGAAGGTGTAGGATGCAACTCCTTTGATCCCGTAAAGAACGGTCAGTTTGAGCGAGAAAATATCGACGTTTTGACCCGATTGAGTAATAAATTGGAGGGCAACGTCTTGACCTTGTTCGACTAAACTTTCCTGAAAATTGGGTTCATAACAAGATAGTGCCGACCATTCCGTCGGTTCCTTCGCTTGAATTTGGGCTTTTAAGTTCTCGCGAATAGCGATCGCGTCGCGAATGTAGCGATTAAACCGCTTGCGATCGAAGTTAACATTGGTCATCGTAGCGAAGAGTGCTTCGCAGGCGAATACATCTGTTTCGCGAGTGGGAATGCCTAACTGACGAGCGCGGAGTGCGACGGGGGCAAGCCCTCGCAGGCAATAGACTAACAAGTCTTGGACGGCATTCACCTCTGGACCTTTACCACAAGCTCCCCATTGATGGCATCCTTGTCCGCTAGCAGTTTGTTCGCATTGTTCGCAAAACATATCTCAAGTCTCCTATTTCCTTATACTTCCACTTTAGGCGCGATCGCGGGGGCAAGCCCTTGACTTAAGTCAAAAAATTGAATAAACCGCTTGCAAAAGTCTTAAATTCCTCAATCCAAAATCTAAAATTCAAAATTAGAAATCGTTAATTTCTTTGATTTATCTAAGAAGTCTAATCTATACTGGGTTGGCTCACTAATTCGATTGATGAAATTTACTGTTGCCTTGGCTGAATGGTTAGAAACCCATTGGGTTGCTCCCGCCCACAGCGGTTGGGTATTGGCAGGACTTGCCGTGTGTTTTTTTGGGGCTGCCACGAATACCATGGCGGGATGGCTATACGTCCTCAGCGGCACGATCTTCGCCCTGCTGGGATTGGCAGCTATTCTACCATTGCGATCGCTGCGCCACCTCAACATTCGCCGTCTCCCCATGACTCCGATCGGTGCGGGGGATACCTTGACGGTTGAGTTGGAAATTGAAAATACCAGCAAGGCTGCCAAAACGCTACTGCAACTCCAGGATCTGCTACCCTACGTCCTCTCCCAACCACTGCAAACGGCAGTAGAAGTTATTCCACCCAAAAGCGTTTATCGCTGGGTTTATTATGTTACTGCCAAGCGACGGGGCGTTTATCGCTGGCACGAAGTACAACTGAGAACGGGAACGCCATTGGGATTATTTTGGAGTCGCCGCAGTCAGGAAGTTCCCGCCAAAGCAATTGTTTATCCGCAAGTATTGCCCCTGGCAAATTGTCCATTAGTAGATAGTTTGGGACAAGATGAAAGTATAAAATTTCAGAGCGATCGCCGCTACCAAGCTGCTACTGAAGGAGTTACTAGAGCGTTGCGCCCCTACCGCTACGGAGATCCCACTCGTTTGATCCACTGGCGGATCAGTGCCCGCTTTGACGAGTTTGTCGTCCGCGAACTGGAAGTCATTACGGGAGGACAAGAGATTGTGATTGCCTTAGACAGTGCCTCTCGATGGGAAGAAGACAATTTTGAAAGCGCAGTTATTGCGGCTGCATCTTTGTATTTTTATGCCAGTCGCTGTCAACTAGCGGTAACGCTTTGGACGGCAGGGACGGGATTGGTTCGCGGCAATCGAGTCGTTTTGGAAACGCTAGCAGCCGTCGAAGCGCAAGAAAAAGCTAGGGAAATCCAGCGTCCTACTTTACCCTTAATCTGGCTGACGCAAAATGCTTCAACTCTAGATTCTCTCCCCGTAAGCAGCCGTTGGGTTTTCTTTCCTGCCTCATCTGAAGATAGCGATCGAGGTAGTCCCCTGTCTAACTTTTCTGGGTTGGTTATTAATCCAGAACAACCGCTTCAGCCTCAATTGCAAAAACCGCTGCGATCGCTTTAGACAAATTATTGCACGAGCGATGACAAGACCATTAAAGATTTTTCCTTGGGAATAGCAATAAAGTTAGAGTTTTTATCTTCTTTTAGCCAACTCTCAAAATTAATTAATTTCAAGTGTTTTTCGCGATCGAGAGATAAGTAGTGTATTTGATATCCAATACTGAAATCCGTTGCTTTAACTTCTCAAAATCTAACATATCTTTTACAACAACTCTTACATAAAAGACAGTTTACCTAGAACTTGAGAAAATGCAACTTAGAGTATTTAAGACCATTCGAGAACTATTGCTTGCCTCTTGTTATGGCATCGAAATCCCTCCTATCTACTATCCAATAACGACTACCATAACTACCGATTGTCGATCTGAGCGCGTTGCAAGCGACCGGAAAAATCGACATAAACCGTCTTCCATTCGGTAAAGACATCAAGCACCGCACTGCCCGCTTCGCGATGACCGTTGCCCGTTTGCTTCACGCCACCAAAAGGAAGATGGACTTCTGCGCCAATAGTGGGACCATTGATGTAAGTAATGCCAGCTTCAATATCCCGCATTGCCTGAAAAGCTCGGTTCACGTCGCGAGTATAAACTGAAGAAGACAACCCGTAAGGCGTATCGTTGAGAACTGCGATCGCTTCCTCAAACGAATTCACTTCTATCAAAGATACCACCGGACCAAAAATCTCTTCGCGAGCAACTCGCATCTGAGGAGTAACTTCATCCAATATGGTTGGTTGGAAGAAATAACCGTATTGCAGTTCTTCCTCTTTACCAATGTCTCCCCCGATTAACACCCTTGCTCCTTCCTCGCGAGCGATTTCTATATATCGTCTAACCCGTTCTCGTTGTGACGAATTAATTAAGGGACCTACATCCGTTTTCGGTTCGATGCCGTGACCTAAGCGCAGTTTAGCTGTTTTCTCCAACAGCATATCGGTAAACTTGGCTTTGATTTCGCGGTGCAAAATCAAGCGACTGGTCGCAGTACACCGCTGTCCGGTCGTGCCAAAAGCTCCCCAAAGCGCCCCTTCAAGTGCTAATTCTAAATCCGCATCTTCCATGACGACTTGGGCATTCTTGCCGCCCATTTCCAGACAGACGCGCTTGTGAGTACGCCCGCAAATCTCTCCAACTTCCGCACCCGATTTAGAAGAACCCGTAAAGGAAATTAAATCAATCCCTGGATGGTTTACCAATGCTCGACCGACTTCTCCGCCAGAACCGTGTACTAGGTTAACGACTCCAGGTGGAAAACCTGCCTCGTGGAAAATTTCCACTAAGAGAGTGGCGCAAGCAGGCGTATCCTTTGCTGGTTTGAGGATGATAGTATTGCCGCAAACCAGCGCAGGCATCACCTTCCAACAGGGAATCGCTATGGGAAAGTTCCAAGGCGTAATCAAAGCGCAAACGCCGACTGGCATCCGCACCGACATGGCAAACTTGTTGTTGAGTTCCGACGGCGTTGTCACCCCGAACAAGCGGCGACCTTCGCCAGCGTAGTAAAAAGCGCAATCAATTCCCTCTTGTACGTCTCCTCGCGTCTCAGACAACGGTTTGCCCATCTCGCGAGACATCAGATAGGCGATTTCTTCTTTTTTGTGCGATAATAGTTCTCCCGCGCGATGGATTAATTCTGCCCTCGCTGGTGCGGGAACTAAGCGCCAGGTTTTATAGGCGCGACGGGCAGCATCCACCGCTGCATCGACATCGCTATCGGTAGAGCGGGGAAAGGTAGCGACCAGCTCTCGCCAATCGGCAGGATTGCGACTTTCTGCGGTGTCTTTGGTTTGCGCGGGTATCCATTGACCGTCGATATAGTTGAGGCAAGTAAGTGGGGAAGTTTGCATACGCCTGACCTCTATTGGAAGCATCTCAGCCTCATGATAGCCAATCAGGGCTGGGGAAGGGATTTAAGATAGTTAAGGAAAGATGTTAATTCAGTTGAAGAGAGTTCGGAACGCGATCGCACCTTAAAGTTTCGCCATAAATATTCCCGTCCGCGATCGATGCTCCAATTTAATCGCTGCATTTCTGCTAAGATTTGGTCAGCTTCAGTTAGTTCTATTACCCTTGCAATTAACTTCCAACAAGGATCGTCACCTTCCCAGCGATCGTGAGGTTTATGGGGTAGACCTAAGCTAACAGTGACTAAACAAGCATCTTGAGGTTGAGATCCAGATGTCAGTTTTTTTTCTAATTCAGGATCGGTGATGGGAATATCGCTTAAGTATTGTCCGTTCGCTGTTTTTATCGTCCCTTTCCAAGTAATACCACCTTTAGTATTTGATTCAGCTTTTAGTAATAATTTTCTCGCATAAACTAATTGCAAAGTTCGTCTCTCTTGCTTAGGCATTTTTTGAATAAAAGGAACTGAGACATACTTATAAGGATTATGAAGAATATACGGATAATTAATACAATAACGAATTACATCGGATGGTTTGACTTTGCCTACTTTGCGCCATACACCAGGAACAATCCATTGATTTTCCAAGGCAAAACCAAAATCTGCTCCTTCATTTTCTAAGGGAATTTCTAAAAGCTCTAAAAGCGCTGGTTCATTTCCCTCAATCAAGCGAACACTTTCAGGAACACCGCCATTGTTTGGATTATTTCTAGAAATAGGACGAATCCATTGACCTGTTTTTGGATTAATACCAGCAATGCAACGCTCTTTGTATTTCCGGGAATTAGCTAGACAGATAATTCGGGTTACGGATGACATACAATTTGACTGACCACTTTTAATTACAGTTGGCTACAGTCTTAGAATTCCCGAGTGTCTTTTCAAAATAACAGTTGAAAATATTAAAATTACAATTTTTCTTTTGTAAAGCTGATGGCTACAAATGAAAGACTTTGACGTTTCCCCATCGATCGTTTAAATATTCAGCAACTAAGCGACGATGACAGTAGTGAGGTTTCGCTTCGCTACATAATAGACAAGCACTATCTAAAAGTTCTGGTGAAACTTTTTTTTCAATTTTGCGATCGCTTATTAACTTCAAAAACTTTTGCTCATAAATTTTCCAGTCACCTTTTTTCTTTTTGTATTCATCTAATATGTCTTGAGTTGGAGCTAAATCGAGGAGATGCACATAATCAATCTTGCCAATTTTTTGTAAAAAATATTCTAAATCGGCTTTTTTGGCGAACCCAGCCAATTGAGAAATGTTATTAAGTCTTGTGTCTATAACTCGCTTTACTTTTGCTTGTATTAAAGTCTCAAAAAATTTTTCAGCACTTTTTTGGGTAAAACCAATGGTAAAAAGATTAATTGGGTTATTCATGCCCATCTCCAACTTTTTCTACATAAGCAATTTCATCACCTTGCCATTGATAGGCTTTTTTTAAACCTTCTTCTCTTGTTAAGAGGTTGTTAGAAGGTTTTGGTGAAGATTCAGAGTCAAACAAAGATAACTGAATTGGTTGTTGTCTATCGGTCATTTGTGTAAAACCATGTTTAGCCAGCATTCTCTCTTCAAGGTGATGATGAGATTCTAACTCTCCATTTTTGAGGATGTGTTTAATTTCTAAATCAAAATTTTTCAAATGCTGACAAACTAGAATGGCACGGTGACAAGTCAGTGGATCTTTTTCTGCACACATAAGAGCGATTTTATGCTTTTGAACTCCTTTCAAAACCCGATCGACTCCTTCAGAAAATAAAGTGGTACTAGCAATCTTTTCATATACTGCTTTGCCCTCTATATAACAGGCAGGATTATCCGGTCTAGCACCGAGTTCTTTTCCTAAAAATACATAATAAATATTTTCTTTTTCTAATGCTTGTTGGAGTGTAGCTTTATTGAAATGGGGTAAATAACGACTGTAAGGGTGCGATCGCACGTCAGCTAAGGCAGTAATTTCATGTTTTTTTAGTAACGCCAAAAATGATTCAATACTATGATTAGAGTGCCCAACGGTAAATAATTCTCTAGCTACCATGTATGTTCGAGGGAATTAACTTTTCTTTCTTGTTCGAGTTTAACTCCTCAAGAGCGAACCTACATCAGTCGTTATACACGATTTGAAGGATGCGATCGCACGTTTGGGATCGATTTTCAGTAATTCTCATTTCCAAAAATTGGTTACACAATAACCTAACTCGGCTAACATTTGACGCAATAAAGGAAGACTTAACCCAATGACATTGCTGTGACAACCTTCCAACTTTTCGACAAACAATCCACCTTTTCCCTCTAGCGCAAAACAGCCAGCACATTTGAGAGGTTCGCCACTGGCAACATAGTCTTCAATTACAGCATCGCTAATATTGGCAAAGTAAACTTTAGTAATTCCGCAGCGTATCAATTGTTTATTATACCTTTGGTCGGTGAGAGCGTGACCCGTATAAAGGATACCTTGATTGCCACGCATTTTTTGCCAACGCGCGATCGCTTCTTCTGACGAGTCTGGTTTGCCATAAATCTCGTCGTTGACTGCTAACACTGAATCGCACCCCAAAATCAACGCATCGCTAAACTGACTGGCAACCGTTTCTGCTTTGCATTGTGCCAGGATTTGTACTAACGCGATGGGATCGTCGCTTTGAACTCGCGATTCGTCAAAGTTGCTATGACGGACTATTGGTTCTATTCCCACCGTCTGTAAAAGCTTGCGGCGGGCAGGAGAAGCGGAAGCTAGTACAAACATGGGTAGTTCCATAATTTAATTGTGATGAGGGAGATGGGGAGATGGGGAGACAATTAACGACTAACCACTAACCATTAACTAATTAATAAATAGAAAAAGAGTTGACGACGGTTTCAAAGAGGTTCTTAACTTTTTCCCAACGCTTTTGATCTGTGGAAAGATTGAAGGTATAGAGTTTGCCGCGACTGACGGCGACGCTGGCGATATCGTGCCGTTCCTGATTATCGGGCAGTTTGACTTGATATTCTAGGGTATAGTAAGTCTTTCCGTTCGATTCGCGAGCTTCTGCTTTAATTAATTCTGCTTCTCGATTGGCATCGGGGTTGTTGTTGACCTGTTTGAGGAAGCGATATCCGACATCTGTCGGCGTTCCTAAGTCGGTGAGGGTTTTGTTTTCTGGAACGCTGCTGATAATGACGCTTAAATTTTCTGTGCGTTGAATGAGATCGCGAAAAACGACATCGACTCCTTCAGACCTATTTTGGACATTAACCTCAATCCAGCCATTGGGATAGAAAAACTCATAGCCTTTGGCGGCGTTGGCGTAGTGTTGTAAATTACTAATCCCGACCGAACAACCAGAGAGCGTTAGAGTGGCTATAAATAGTAGAGTAACAATTAGCGATTTAAACATTTTTTGATTCCATTGTGGCTGTTTTATTTTCCCATATTTATTGTCGAGGTCAGAGGAGTTACCCAACGCCTTGACTGTTATTCTTAACAGGTAAAGTTTGTCAAATTCATATTTACAGAGAAAATGAGGAGTAGTGATGAAGTACGGCAGACAATTGTTTAGGATTTTGACACTGATTGCTGGAATTTCCGCAGTTAATACGGCAGCTTATGCTCGATCTTCTCTGTTAACCCCATTTCCAATTGCCCAATTAACCCAACAATCACAAGAATCCGAGGAAGGGGAACGAGAAGAACCCGAACAAAAAGAGATGAGTGCGGTAGACTGGTACAACCAAGGGGTAGATAAGATAGAAGCAGGCGATTTTCAAGGCGCGATCGCAGATTTTACTCGCGCTATCGAGTTAAACCCCGAAGATCCCGATTCTTACTACAATCGTGCCTATGCTTATCATGCTTTAGGAAATTATCAACCTGCTATAGATGATTATGGCAAAGCCATCGAACTTAATCCCGACTATGCTTATGCTTACGGCAATCGCTGCTATGCCTTCTACCTGATGAAACGCTACGACGATGCAGTTTCAGATTGCACTAAGGCAATCGAACTCGAACCCAAACTGGCTGATTTTTATATCTATCGAGGCGATGCCCAAGACGCTCTCGACAAGCACGAAGAAGCGATCGAGGATTACACCGAAGCCATTCGTCTTAAGGATGATAGCGCTAATGCTTATTATAAACGAGCCTTGGCTTATAGCGCCCTGGAGAAATATCAAAAAGCCTTAGACGATTATACCGAAAGCATTCGTTTGGACGAGAGCTTGGCTGATGCTTTCTATCAGCGCGGTATTGTTAATTCTAAACTAGGCAATGAAGAAGAAGCGATCGCCGATATAGAACAGGCGGTAAAACTGTTTGACGAACAGAACAAACCAGAAGAATCCAAAAAAGCGCTGAAAACTCTTGAAGATATTCGAGGCACCCAAGAACGGGAAAGCAATGAAGATCGAGAAGACACTGAGGAACAACAGGAGCAAGAAATGATGAATGATGAACGGTAAAGTTTTATCGATCCCCATCACTCATCAAATAATTTTCTTTTGGCATTAGCCAACTTTCGAGGCATAAACTGCAACAGTTATTAATCCGCCTACCAGCAAAGCAGCGATAACTCCCAAAATGATGTAATTGCGCTGTTCGGTTTTCGTTGGTGGCGAGGCTTGATAAACTTTCGGTTCTACCGCAAAGTTATTCAACCGTCCGCCATCTTCTTCTGTATAGGGCATAATTACAATCCTCTGTAAAATTCTCTTGAGCTTTCGCAATTGTTCTTACGATAATACAACAATTCTTTAGAGCGAGCAGTCGGTGGTTGTGTGCGTCATTTCTTCTTTGCTACGCGATCGCACCACAATTGTCTTACCTTCTACCTATAGGAGGAATTTAAAAACAATCGATTTTCCTATGATATATTTACCAGTCTCGATAGTTATCGCTCACAGACGGGTTCGAGCGACACTTTCTCCTTTCTTGGAAACCCTCCCCTACTGGTTCGGCGATCCCTCCAAAATCTAATCTTCCATTCTAATCATTTTTAAGTCATCATGAGAATAGATTGGCATGAATTGATACTAATTTAAATGGAATTTCGCCAGTCAAACCTTGAGAAGAGAGTCACTAATGCTAAGTCGATGTAAAAACCCAACGATGAACTTTTCTAGATCTGCCATCGTCTAAACTGGTGAGCTAAAATGGAAGAAACACGAAGTCATAGTGACTTCGATCTAGAAAGTCTTCTCTAGGTCCTAGCGAACGAACAGAACGAATTTCATCAAGGAATTAAGTCAATCGAGACTTTCTGTAGCTTTCAAGGAGTCATAACTGTACAAAATGCCCACTGCTAAAGTTAACTCAAATAAACAACAGCCTGTTTTCTCAGCAGATATGGTGCGTACTTATCTGCACGAAATTGGGCGGGTACCTCTGCTGACCCACGAGCAAGAAATTGTCTATGGCAAGCAGGTACAGAGAATGATGACCCTGTTGGAAAAGAAAGAAGAACTAGCAAATAAACTTGGACACGAGCCAAGTCTAACAGAGTGGGCGAATTATGTCCAGCTCGGTGAAGATGAACTTAATCGAGCGATAGCACAGGGAAATCGAGCCAAGCGCAAAATGATTGAGGCTAATTTGCGTTTAGTCGTCGCGATCGCCAAAAAATATCAGAAGCGTAACATGGAGTTCCTGGATTTAATTCAGGAAGGCAGCTTAGGGTTGGAAAGAGGGGTAGAGAAATTCGATCCAACTAAAGGCTATAAATTTTCTACTTATGCTTATTGGTGGATTCGTCAAGCGATTACGCGAGCGATCGCTCAGCAAGCAAGAACGATTCGCCTTCCCATTCACATTACCGAAAAGCTCAATAAGATCAAGAAAACGCAGCGAGAACTGGCACAGCAATTAGGTCGCAGCGCTACTCCTAGCGAAATTGCCCAAGCGCTAGACTTAGAACCCGCTCAAATTCGAGAATATCTGAGCATGGCTCGTCAACCCGTTTCCTTAGACGTGCGAGTGGGCGACAACCAGGATACAGAACTCTCCGATCTTTTGGAAGATGAGGGAATTTCTCCCGACAATTACATTACTCAAGAATTGCTGCGGCAAGACTTGAATAACTTGATGGCAGAATTGACCCCTCAACAGCGAGAAGTGCTTTCTTTGCGCTTCGGTTTAGAAGACGGGAAAGAACTGTCGCTAGCGAAAATCGGTCAAAGACTAAACATCAGCCGCGAACGAGTTCGCCAGCTAGAGCATCAAGCTCTCGCTCAATTGCGCAGGCGGCGTTCTAACGTCCGAGAGTATATTGTTGCTAGTTAATTTCATCAAATCAGACTGAAAATCAGACTGAGGTCATAGGCTTTAAAAAAGCGGTAGCGAGCGAGCGCTATCGCTTTTTTTATCGACTTTTTTCCAGTTGTTAAGAATTTAAGAAAAACTGGTAAAGGCTTGGCAATTATTTGCACAATTAAATTAGGGTGTGAGGAAATTTAGGCAGAATTGTACTCCAATCCTTGTGAAATTTGGCATCATTTTGGGCAAGTTAAAAGCAGAGAGCAAAAAATAAGCCACCGAACTTATCGGGAATGACTTGTCCATAAATTGTAGTCCTTTAATAGGAAGTTCTTTGCCAGGAGCGAGAAAAGTGTCTCCAGTCATTTAGTCCGCGAAAATATTGCTCCAAAGGGTTCGTTATTGTCAAAACAGCTCGGTTGGCGAGCGTTAATAAAACTATGTTATTGATGCAAAGTTTTCAAGCCCTTGGTTCCAAACTTTTTACATCCAAAATTGCACCGATTTTAAGTCTCGGACTGGCAACAATAATGGCGATTCCCACACTAGCTTTGTCGCTTGAAGAAAAGCAACTAGAACGAGAGCCATCAAGCGATCGCATCTCGGAAATGTATTTCGCCGAAGCGACTAGCAAGAAGTCGCCGCTAGCTGACGGAATTTATCTCTATGGTCAGTCTCCCGAACCCGAACAAATCGGTCAAGAATATCTCGTTTTTCGGGTACAACAGGGTAAAGTCATTGGTGCCATCTATCTGCCGCGATCGGAGTTTAATTGTTTTTCCGGTACGGTGGACTCGCATCGAATGCATCTCTCGATTGTCGATCCCTACAATAACGCCGTTTATCCCTACGAGATTGCCCTGCAAGACTTATCGCCAGTAGCATCCGGCGATCGGCTGCCTCGTGCCGTAGGGTTGGAAGGCTATCATCAGATCTCTACTATCAGCGAAAACGATCGCCGCATTTTAGATGTTTGTCTCCAGAAATATCAATAAGGCGATCGGGGAGCAGAAGTCGCAAGTGCGGAATGCACCGTCGCATGCGGAAGAGGCTGTATGCCAGAGTACTCTGGCTGGGTTGGAACGGAAATTATATCAATTCGCAATTATCATCGATGCTCCTCCCGTTTGCCTTACGGCTCGCTCCCGCGTGCGCGTCGGTTCGCAATTAGTCAGCCGCTCTGGGTACAAGGTTTTTCCATTGAGCATCTGTAGCGTTCTTTTTTAGAAATCGTATTAGAAGGCACGGGAGGGAGGAAAAACCACTAACTACTAACCGTTCTCCCGTAACTAATATCATTTTTCATTCATTAATGACACAGATAGTCGATCGCCCTCACCCCCAACCCNTCTCCCTATTTGGGAGAGGGGAGAAGAATGTCGCTCGCGAAAACCTGAAAATTGGTATAATAGCTGACCAAAACGATTAACAATTGTGAATTGTGAATTATCAATTGCGAATTGGTTTGACTTCTAACCCATTAAAAAGTCAGTGAGAATCTCATCGGGTTCATCATCGTAGTCATCATCGTCCGTATCCATGAGCTGAGAGGGCGCTGCCGTTGCTGTCTGTGTCGAATTACCTAGCGCGATCGCCCTTTCTAAAGTTGTCAATCTAGCGCTCATGGTTGTTATAAGATAAGACTTCTCCGAGAGCGCGTTAACTTTTTGGGTTAATTCGGCTAACTCCGCTTTGAAGGTTTTTAACTCGCTGCTGAGTCGATCTAAGCTTGTGGCAGGCTGTTGTCCTGAGATGCCTAAGTAATGAGCCAGCGCCTCTCGAACCAGTTCGCTTGCCGATCGCCCGCTCTGGTTTGCCAATGTCTCAAATTGTTCGATCCATGCTTGAGGAACGTTGACTTCTAGGGTAGCTTCATCTCGATTCTGATTCATCGGTATTTCAATAGTAGATAGATCGCGACCGATCCCAGATTACCAACTAAAAATCTGATAGCACAATTGGCGATCGCAACAGTTTTGCTTGTTGCTATTTAACTCGGAGGGACGATAGGAAAATTAACCTTTACTGGCATAATCGCCTAAAATTTTACCTAGCATGAATGGGAGAGGAAGTTTTGTCAATGTTTAACAGGTTAAAAGTCTTTTGTCAGAACAATCCCGGCAAAGCGATCGCGATCGGAATAGGGGCAGTTGTTCTCGCTCCTACCTTGGTTCCTTTACTCAAACCTGCCGCTAAAGCCAGCCTGAAAACAGGGGTACTCTTTTACAACAAAGCCAAAGAATCGCTCGCCGAAACGAGAGAAATCCTTGAAGATATTGTAGAGGAAGCAAAAGCTGAAATGGCTGCCGAACAAATGCAAAAAGATGAAGACGATTAAAACTTGTCGCGCTTTTCGAGCCGATGTCGCACCAGAGGACGAAGGTCATTAAGTCCAGCTGCGATTGCTTACTTGCGCTACACTTTTTTTGCTTAATGTGCTGCCGTTTCAACCGATCGTTCTTCAGATTCAGCCCGACTGAGAATATTCATCAAACGCCAGCCTAGCTCGATCTCGGAGAGTTCTCCAGTTTGATACTTTATGGCAACGGACGCCGCATCGCGATTGATCCGAACGTCCAAAACATCCTCGTCGTTAGCGAGTAATTCCTCTAAACGTTGGGCGAAAGCGCGATCTTTGGCTAACTGGGGAACGCGCAAGCGAATTCGTCCGGGAACGGCATGGAGAATTGTGTATTGCCCAAAACTCCCAACGGTTTGTAAGGCGGTTTTTTCTTTCTCTTCCCGTACTCTTTGAGATGATTCGGAGTCGGATTGCTTGAGTAGTTCTAACAGTTGACCGATCAGGTTGATAATTAGCAGGTTGATGAGTACAGCCTTGACTCCCCGTAACTGAAAACGTCTAGTGACCAATAATCCCAAGACAACCGCAAGGATCGTCTCAATCTCGCTATGTTCTCTCAAAAAGGAAACAATTCGCTTTTGCAAGGGGTCTGCGTGGCTTTGGCTGGCATTTTTGTCGATCGCAGTCATTGCTACGGCTTTAAAAGAGCTATTCGTCAAGTATAGGATACCTTTTAATCGAGCAAGATTTTAAAAATATTTTGTTAGGCTTCAATACCTGAGAGGCTCAATATTCAGCATTAACCTTAGCAGATAGATTTAATGTCCCTTGGATAATCTCAGTTTTTGCCATCTACACTCTGACTTGTTCTGGATTGTCCTGGACAAATAAAATTCTGATTAGCACTCTTCTAGATAAAACGATATGCTTACTACTTTTAGTCTACCAAGATGCCACGACCCAGAAAATATAAGGATTCAGGCGATCGCTACGAGCTATGAAAAAGACTTTATGCAGCATTTGAAACGAAACTGGCGATCGCCGTCTTTCCCGAACAATCCTCTTTTTCTATAATGGAAACTCTTGCGCCCGCTTGTTTTCCAGATTAACCAATTTTTGAATGGGTGCAAGAGAAATACGAATTACGAATTATTAGTTTTCCCTTCTATCAGTTAAACGATTCAAAATCTCAAGCATGGTAGCCTGTCTGTCTTCTACGTCCTCAAGCCTCCGATAGTAATCGGCTTGAGCCTCCCAAAAATTAGCTTGCGATGCAGATAATCGAGACATCCATTCAAACATTTGTTTTCGGTCTTTTCTCCATTCTTCTTTGAGACTTGTTAAAGATTCTGTAAATCGCAGTTGAGAGTTTTGTAACTCTTTTTGTACTGCTAGCATCCCTTCTATGGCATTTTGAATTTCTTCTAGGGTCATCTATTCTTCTTCTTCAACAACTAAAAGTTTTTCAAGCGGCACATTAAAAAAGCGAGAACAGTTAATTAAAGTATTCCAGTCTCCTTTTTCTGTTCCTTTTCTAAGTCCTGTAACAGTTCTAGGATTTACTCCTAGCTCTTTGGCTACTTTTTCAACTGTCATTGTTTTTTCATCCCAATACGGCATTATTTCAAGCCGCACTCGTTTGGCTCTTTTCACGGCTATCGACATAACTAACTACTTGGGTATTCTACCCTTTCATTATATTCACTATTTATGTATTTGACTACTTGACATAACTCGTATGGCTGAGTACTATAAAAGGTAAATCGAAGGCGATCACTTCGGGGGCACGGTATCTCTATATGACCTTAGAGCAAATGCAGGAAGTACTCAACAAAATGCTTTCTGTGCAGCAAGAGTTGCAAAATTCTCAACTTAAATTTACGGAGTCGCTATCCGAATTGAAAGATGACATTAGTGGATTAACGCAATCGGTCAAGCGGATGGATAAGATGGTTGCCAGACTATCAATCTCTCAAGCAAATTTCTGGGAGACACAAGCTGATTATTACGATCGCCTAGAAAAAGTAGAGGAGACGCAAAACAAAATTGCTGAGATTTTAGAGCGATTGACTAAACAAGAAGAAAGTTGACAATCCAACGGTTACGCTACGCTAAAACCGTTGGATTCTTGGTTCAACGAGTCTCCGTAACCCAGCAGAATTTCTCCAACTAAACTAGAGGGAGTCTCTCCCCAAGCGTGACTTCCAGTCTGCCCTACCGTAGTTAGACCTCTTCTGAGGATTAAAAATGACCAGTCATGTTGGGTTTCAATCTCTGATAGGGATTTAGTGGATTTTCAACCCAGGCAAATTGATTTACTGCAATCAGCAGCCTGATAAGGCGGCGTTTCAATCCCTGATAGGGATTTAGTTGATTTTAAACTACTGAGAGAGTACAATCTTCCAAAAACTGAGTTGATTGTTTCAATCCCTGATAGGGATTTAGTTGATTTTAAACCTGTATTCCTCAATGTAAGTCACTTCAGGGAATGCGTTTCAATCCCTGATAGGGATTTAGTTGATTTTAAACCCTAAGTAGTATCACCAATTGACGCTAGCTAAACCGTTTCAATCCCTGATAGGGATTTAGTTGATTTTAAACGTCAGTCGAGTTCCTTTCTGGTTGTCCAAGCTAGGGTTTCAATCCCTGATAGGGATTTAGTTGATTTTAAACTGAGAAGGGCGGTTACGTGCGCCTGGTAATGGTCGTTTCAATCCCTGATAGGGATTTAGTTGATTTTAAACACTCGCTCAAATTCATCAAAGATAGGGGAGTGATTGTTTCAATCCCTGATAGGGATTTAGTTGATTTTAAACGCGACGAGAGATCTCTTGGGCGACTAAATCGTTGTTTCAATCCCTGATAGGGATTTAGTTGATTTTAAACTCCGTACTACACACTAAGTATCGGAATTGTCCAGAACAGTACTGGTTTCAATCCCTGATAGGGATTTAGTTGATTTTAAACCCTGTGTAAACCTGTCCAGGGCGCAGATATCCGTCGTTTCAATCCCTGATAGGGATTTAGTTGATTTTAAACCCGATAGCTTGTATTACACCGTCAATCAATCTGAGTTTCAATCCCTGATAGGGATTTAGTTGATTTTAAACGGATATTAAATCCTGCTACGGTAGTGGTTTGTTATGTTTCAATCCCTGATAGGGATTTAGTTGATTTTAAACCCCTATCATCACACCCAATCGTTGGTAATAATATGTTTCAATCCCTGATAGGGATTTAGTTGATTTTAAACCTGAGCTACCAACTCTTTGTGAAGGTAGGCGTAAGGTTTCAATCCCTGATAGGGATTTAGTTGATTTTAAACAATAGGACGGACAATGAGTGTGGAGAACACCTGCCCGTTTCAATCCCTGATAGGGATTTAGTTGATTTTAAACTACGTAGAAACCACCAGTTTGCAGGATTTAGCGATTGTACGATTGGTTTCAATCCCTGATAGGGATTTAGTTGATTTTAAACGGACAGTGACCAAGAGAGATTGTGGAGTAGCCAACGTTTCAATCCCTGATAGGGATTTAGTTGATTTTAAACAAACGCGCGCGCACGCGATCATATATATGCACGAAAGTTTCAATCCCTGATAGGGATTTAGTTGATTTTAAACCTATGACGAGATGTGGTCGCATCGCGGCGGTACGGTTTCAATCCCTGATAGGGATTTAGTTGATTTTAAACTTGAAGAATGGGCGCAACATCTCAGATGTCTGTTGAGATGTTTCAATCCCTGATAGGGATTTAGTTGATTTTAAACAAGTTGTTGAGGTAAAAGGAGAGGTGCTTCGCAAGATCCAAGAAAATTCGTTAATTTTAACTAACTTGAGAAAAATGAATTCCACCAATAAAAGATTTTTACTTACAGTTATCGCCATCGCTTTTGTCATCGTTTTAAGTCATCAAATTACAACTCGGGCAATGGCTCAAGATCTGTCTTTGCGATCGATTCCATCTTCAATTGATCCATGCTTGCCCAAAAGTCAAAAAAATAAATCTCCTTTACTTAGAGGGGCAGTTGAATACAGAGGAAAGCAATATTATGTAGTAGAATTGCTTTATAAAACAACGCCACCTTTTGTTGATTATGAAGGAGACTATTATCAGGGAGGACGTTTTTTTATCCAATTGGATGAATTGGGGTGCTTGTCGCTCAATACAACAGATGACGCAACAGATTTACTTTTTG
Source organism: Hydrococcus rivularis NIES-593 (assembly GCF_001904635.1). Lineage (GTDB taxonomy): Bacteria > Cyanobacteriota > Cyanobacteriia > Cyanobacteriales > Microcystaceae > Hydrococcus > Hydrococcus rivularis. The sequence continues at coordinate 95,826 of NZ_MRCB01000006.1, read as the reverse complement.
CGTCAATGACTCAAGTCGTTCCCGAGCCAGTAGCTCAACAATTGGCTTTACAATGGTGGCGAAAAAGATTAGAAGAGTTGGGAAGCCCAGAAAAATTAAAACAAGATATATTAGACGGATTAAAACCTGGAGCCTATACACTTTACTTGTTTGCAGAAGATGTTTGGGCTTTAAAACAATTAGGTATAACAATTCCTGAAAGTGCATTAAATCAACCGAGATGAAAATCTTTAAGAAATTTTTTTTAGGGTTTACTCTTCACTTGCTATCTGCATCTCTTCAAGCTTGTAACGTAGTTGCAGCCGTCTTTGCTCAAGGAGAAGGAGAGTTAACATTTGAAACAAAAGATAACTGGGACTATGCTGCTAGAGTTATGCCGCTAGAACTCATTAAACAAGTTAGACAGAATTTTGAAGCTTATTGGATAGGCGATCCTAAGCGATTTCAAGCCGTTAAAGTTCAACAGTTCGGACAAAAATTGCCTCTGTATTTTATCGATCCTTACATTCCTTGTCCCGAAGGCGGCTGTGCTACTCAAGATCTATATGACCAATATCATCCAGGTTGCAATGTTTCTGGCGGTTGTCTAAAATTTGCTTATGTGCAGCTCCAAAACGGAACTTACCGCCGAGTTTTTAAACAGCTATTTTATCAGCAACCAACAGCCGACGATGTTTTTTTGAAGGTTTCTTCTCAACTATACCAAGGTTATCCTGCTTGTTTTGAGATGGCAGGTTTTGATGAGGAACGGAGAAGGCAAGGTCTTCCAGAAACACGACAACACGAAGTTTTTGTCAGTCGCTATTGTTATAACGGAATTGATTATGTTTTTCAGAATTTATACGTTGTTCGGCGGCAGTAGAAATGAAACTTCCACGAGTTCCAGGGTTGTCGATCGAACAGTCAGAAACGTTGTTTTGGCTGTTTGTTGTTCTGATATTAATGGCTTTAATTTAAAATTAAAATCATAATCATCTGTTGATGCAGGAGAATGCTTAATGCAGAACTACACTCCATTCACTTTAGACAATCTTCCACCTGGCGTAGACGAAAGACAATGTTTCACCGCCGAAGAATTCTATCGCGTCCCCGAAGATTTTTCTCTGGAGCAAGAACTGGTTCGTGCCAAAGGCAAGCGTCCAATTCCTGCTAAGACTGACATTCGACAGGTGCAAATTTTTGCGGATCAGCGTTTAGGTCTGTCTTGGGGTGATTGTTTGAACGTCTGCCATAATGTCATTAAGTTTATTGAATGGGGAGAGCCAAGTCTCGCTCTTTTCTGAGCGAAGCTCTCCTTTTGCTTAATCATTTGAAGAATTTTCGACAACAGAGATAAAAAAAAGTTTTTTAAGTCTTTTATCGACATACTCAGGTCTACATCTCGCCTCCGTTCCGTCTCCCGTTCGGTTCCCAGGCTTCTAGTCGTAACTAGCGATAGGGTTTTGCCTTTGCCGCTTCTCGTCCGGCTGGCTTCTCTGTTATCTGTATTGATCAAACGGTTGTTTTCCTCATGTTTTAATATTAGCGGAAGCGAAAACGGTTGTCAAGCACTTCCGCTAAAAATATATTCACTTCCACAAAGAATGTGTCATATTCAACTTACACCCTTGAATGAAGAAAATGTTTTGCCGACTTGCTGTTTTAATGGCTGAAAAAGATCCCCAATTATCTCAACGCCAACTAGCGAAAGAAACTGGGTTAAGTTCAACGACCATTAATAGATTGTTTACCAACAAATTTGACCGAGTTGATGTTCGTACAATTGAAATCTTGTGCAGCTACTTGGGAAGAGACGTTGGTGATTTATTCGTTCTACGCGAAGTTGACGAATCCAATTAAAAGCCAAGCGACTGCGCTATCCCGACCAAGAGAATTCGCGATCGCCACCCTGCATGGCACGGAAATGCTCGCTTTGATGATGGGTAAGCCCGATGCGATCGTTACAAAAACCGAACGAGTTGAAACCCTAGTGGCTGTCGATAACTTTGGTAAGGCGATTGCATCCTTCGATGGGGTGGGAATAACTTATCTTGCCAAACGATATGGTTTTGGTTCCAATACTAAAGCGTGTAGATATTGGCTTGAATCTATTGGAGTATCTGATGAGCAATGGTTGAGTAAACTACCCCACGCCTAAAAGGGCGGGGGCTTTCTGAAGGCAGGGGGGTGTTTTTAGGGGTTTTGGATTTCTGCTTAGTTCTGAGGGGGTAGCTGCTTGAAAAAAAGTATTTCCGTTCCTGTTCAACAGCAAATATAGAACGACCATCTTCTGCATCTTTTACATATGTCGATATTGAGCGTGTTTTAAACGCAGCCGCTAACCGGATTGCGAATGAGAAAGCGAAAAAAAACTCGCACGAATCTTGATCGGTTGATAAGGCGACTAACGTACACATTTTGTTCTCTATTCAACTCTCTGATAACCCCGCCTTTCCCTTCGCTGTTGCAGCTTTTGATATATTTCCAAACCCGACTGATAATCTGGGCAAATTAAATCTTTGGATTTTCCAAACCCCCTGTTGATAGCGCTTCCCCACGTTTTTGTAACTACCCATGCGCCAAATAGGTTTTGGCAAAGAGTCAGAGAATAAAGTCTGGTATCTCTTCGCCAATTCGATTGAAGCCATTTGTTATGTTCGCAGCAAATACGCATAACTCTCTCGCTTTTTCTTTCTAAACAGAAAAACTGGCTATAAATTGATTTTCATCGCTGAACAATCCTGCCATTTGCAATACTCGTTCCGACTGATGGCGAGCGTGAATAGATAATAAATCTCTGGCTGTTTCGATCGGATAAGCTTTTTTCCAAGCCAAGCATTCTTTCTGGATTGCCGCTAACTCTGACTGGAAATCAGCCGGAACATCTTTGGCACACCACTCAATCATTAGAGCAGCTTCGCGCAATAGGTGACTGGTTAGCTTATCTTGTTCTTCGATCGTTGATTGTGTCGATATAGTAGCTAAAGTAGAGGCTAAATTCCCCAATTGTTGCTGCCAGTCTAAGTGTTTGAAGCGTTCGTATAATGCCTGACGTTCCATTAATTAACCTCCAATAAACGACGCACGATTACTTCTATTTTTTCTCGAATGACTGGACTTTGTATTTCTATGCCGCGATTTTGTTGACGAGGGCGAATGTTGATTAAAGACTCAAATCCAACTCGTTTTAATTCGGGATACCAGTCTGCTCCCCAAACATTTTCTTGTTGAGAGCCATCTTCTAATAAAGCTTGTTCGCAATCTGCGTGTAGTTCGCCACCTCCAGCTAAAATTTCTCGTTCCACATCTACAGCTAGTTTAATCATCAGCCCAAAATAAGTTTCTGCCATCTGACTAATTTGTTCGCTAGTTGCTGGTTCTCGGATAATAAAAATCATCGATCTAAGTTTTTGAAAGCATGGTGATTAACCGTCGCAGTCTGCCTGCTTCCTTGCGGGAAATGTAGCGGTGCTTAGCAGATCTTACAATTTGTTCTAGTAGCATCTCATCATCAGAAGCTACTTCCCAAACAGCTTCCAAAAATGTCTCAACTGTTACTCCTCGCTCTTTACAAAATCGCGTTAGCTTTTGGTCGATCTCTTCTTCCAAAACGATTGCTGAGCGACGACGGGTTGAAGGGAATTTTGCCAGTTCCGCTTTTAATTGTTCCAAAGTAGCATTGGTCGAACTAGTGGCTGGCTCGGTATTGTCTCGCTCATCGGGTTGTAAATCATTTTGGACGCTACCGTCAAGCCGCTCGCCAGTTTGAGCTTCTGATGTAGGAGCGACCAACGCATCGTCTCTTTTAGGAACGACGGTTCGTTGGCGATTCTTCCGCAACCGATTGAGTAGATTGTCGTTAGTCATGTTTCATTTGCTCCTTGATTAAAGTTACCAAAACCTCAAAAGGATATTCGAGGTCGGGAAAGCCCAGACTTTCTAGGGATTGTTGCTTGTTAATTGCTTGCTTGTATCGCTCGGATTCCAAAATTGACGGAAGAATTAAATTAGCATCCTCAACTTCTTCTTTCATTCCTTCTACAGCAAGACGGCTCTCATGAGTTTGGGTTCTACCAATCCATCGATCTCGGAAAGGAATAATCCCCATTACGGTCGCGGATGTCGCTCGAATCTCCCGCATAGAAGCTAGCAAGTCAAGGGTTCTGATCAGAGAGCCGTATCCTTTAATGTTGGCTTCTGCTGGAATCACCAAAAAGTCAGCCGCACCAATGACTGTCTTGGCAATTTGCGATCGCTGGGGCGGAGAATCAATCAAGCAGACTTGAAAAGCACTCGCAACGTTTTCTAATCGTCGCGACAGAATCATTGCTCCGACTCCACTACTGCTTAAATATTCGTTGGCGTTGTCTAATTGATCGTCTGAGGGGATGAGAAATAAATTTTCTTCTTTCTCGATTGGGTAAATCGTGTCTTCAAAAGGGACAGAATTTTTTAGGAACTCTAGCAGCGTCGGCTGATTGGCTTCTAGCTCTACCCCTAGATAAGTTGTAAGGTTGTGCTGGGGGTCAATCGACTACTGTTTCAATCCCTGATAGGGATTTAGTTGATTTTAAACATAGCTTGGATAATCCCGTCGCTCAATTTAAATCTGTTTCAATCCCTGATAGGGATTTAGTTGATTTTAAACGGATTTACCCAAAACCTTTAATTTTGGCATGTCGTTTCAATCCCTGATAGGGATTTAGTTGATTTTAAACCCACGATCTAGTTCCTGCCGAAGGAGAAGGAGCGTTTCAATCCCTGATAGGGATTTAGTTGATTTTAAACCCGATCACGGCAGCGGCTCTAAATGCTGTAGTCGTTTCAATCCCTGATAGGGATTTAGTTGATTTTAAACGCTCCTTCGCCCGCTTGTGTAGTTCCGAAACAGTTTCAATCCCTGATAGGGATTTAGTTGATTTTAAACTTACTCTATGAATTTGCCGGTGTTACTGAATTGAGAAATCCGGTGGTTTCAATCCCTGATAGGGATTTAGTTGATTTTAAACTCTCATATTCAATCTGACCGGCGCGTTTTCTCTTGGGGTTTCAATCCCTGATAGGGATTTAGTTGATTTTAAACGCGGCACTACAGATTTATTAGGGATTACCAAAGGTTTCAATCCCTGATAGGGATTTAGTTGATTTTAAACAAGCTTGCAGTCGAATCCAAACTTCCCTTCAGCTTAGTTTCAATCCCTGATAGGGATTTAGTTGATTTTAAACGGGATTTTTTGCGCCCAGCTGAAGGGGTCATTTGTTTCAATCCCTGATAGGGATTTAGTTGATTTTAAACGTTATTTTTTAGAGTTTTTTGTGCATATATAAGGTTTCAATCCCTGATAGGGATTTAGTTGATTTTAAACGTGGTAACTTCTACGCCTTTCTTCTCTCTAAGCCAGGTTTCAATCCCTGATAGGGATTTAGTTGATTTTAAACCAGTACACCTAAGCATATCCGAGGAACACCGCGCTGTTTCAATCCCTGATAGGGATTTAGTTGATTTTAAACGTAGAGGGACGTCTACAGGAGAAGATTGCCCAAGTTTCAATCCCTGATAGGGATTTAGTTGATTTTAAACATCATCGCCCATATGTCCAGCTGCAGATGCAGCAGGTTTCAATCCCTGATAGGGATTTAGTTGATTTTAAACGTAGCGGTAGATAAACTCTCTTTTATTTGTATGGGTTTCAATCCCTGATAGGGATTTAGTTGATTTTAAACTTCGTCCACCTCCGCGTACGCACATATATCCTATACTTGTTTCAATCCCTGATAGGGATTTAGTTGATTTTAAACATGGGATGAGGCAGCTAAAGATTCAGTGCCATGGGTTTCAATCCCTGATAGGGATTTAGTTGATTTTAAACATTTCTTCAATCCGCCCATATCCTGCATTGCAGATATATCGGTTTCAATCCCTGATAGGGATTTAGTTGATTTTAAACCTAGTGCTCTACCATACCGCAATGAGCGACATGTTTCAATCCCTGATAGGGATTTAGTTGATTTTAAACCTGTATCTTCTGAGTAGTAAGCATCCGTAACGAGTTTCAATCCCTGATAGGGATTTAGTTGATTTTAAACTAGAGGAAAATAGGTTATTATGCGATTGAAGGTTTGAAGTTTCAATCCCTGATAGGGATTTAGTTGATTTTAAACTCTTCCAGGTGCAGCTTTCTATGGAATCGTACGGTATGTTTCAATCCCTGATAGGGATTTAGTTGATTTTAAACTACTAGACCAAGTAGTACAAGAGGTAACCAACGAAGTTTCAATCCCTGATAGGGATTTAGTTGATTTTAAACCCCGGCGTTGGATGAATTACTCAAAGAATATGAGGCTGTTTCAATCCCTGATAGGGATTTAGTTGATTTTAAACTTTGTTGAGTTGAGGGTTGAATATGGCACACTGCGTTTCAATCCCTGATAGGGATTTAGTTGATTTTAAACCTTTAAGCGAATCAGAGAAACCGTTACTAATTTCAGTGTTTCAATCCCTGATAGGGATTTAGTTGATTTTAAACTTGGTAGCTTTACAGGCTCATCTCTCGAGAGCGCGTTTCAATCCCTGATAGGGATTTAGTTGATTTTAAACTGAATTAGAGAAGAAGAAAAACCAATTTGGTTTCGTTTCAATCCCTGATAGGGATTTAGTTGATTTTAAACCCAGCTGCTTCTGCCTCAATCCGTCTTCGCAAAGTTTCAATCCCTGATAGGGATTTAGTTGATTTTAAACTTACTTGAGTTACTTTCTCGTCAATGACGCCTCGTTTCAATCCCTGATAGGGATTTAGTTGATTTTAAACTGAAAAGTAGGGGGTATATTACCCCAGAAAAATAGTTTCAATCCCTGATAGGGATTTAGTTGATTTTAAACTCAAGCTTCTTCTGTCCAAGGTTAATCGCACCTGTTTCAATCCCTGATAGGGATTTAGTTGATTTTAAACATGTGTCGCCTTCAGGAAATGATAGTAACGATGGATTGTTTCAATCCCTGATAGGGATTTAGTTGATTTTAAACCTATGCAATCTGTACCAGGCGGACAAGAAATTCTCGTTTCAATCCCTGATAGGGATTTAGTTGATTTTAAACCGTAAGATATATCACTTGATGTTTGGGTGATACTCGTTTCAATCCCTGATAGGGATTTAGTTGATTTTAAACGAAATAACCCCCTTAGAGAGAACGTATGGGTTGGTTTCAATCCCTGATAGGGATTTAGTTGATTTTAAACGCCAGTAGTTCTGCAGTTGCGTTAGAGATGGTCAGTTTCAATCCCTGATAGGGATTTAGTTGATTTTAAACGCATCATGCCGCCCGCATTAAAGGTTACGGCGTGGTTTCAATCCCTGATAGGGATTTAGTTGATTTTAAACCTATCCAGTACGTGCCCAACATCTATGGAGAGTTCCGTTTCAATCCCTGATAGGGATTTAGTTGATTTTAAACATCTTAAGTCAAGCCACAAGTACTCCTACGGGTGTTTCAATCCCTGATAGGGATTTAGTTGATTTTAAACCGCATTCTGGGCAAGCTTGATTCCCGCAGCTCAGTTTCAATCCCTGATAGGGATTTAGTTGATTTTAAACTCGATAAGGTTGAGCCAAAACGCATATTAGAAGTAGTTTCAATCCCTGATAGGGATTTAGTTGATTTTAAACTTTGTTCAGATAATGGAAGCTTTAGGGCACAAGGTTTCAATCCCTGATAGGGATTTAGTTGATTTTAAACAGCTACCGCGCCCAAAGATTGTTGCACCCAGTCGTTTCAATCCCTGATAGGGATTTAGTTGATTTTAAACGCAACCTCTCTTCTAGTAGTTCTCAGACAATCCGTTTCAATCCCTGATAGGGATTTAGTTGATTTTAAACTGTAGTCAGTGCCGGGATTCTTAGAATTCCACCTGTTTCAATCCCTGATAGGGATTTAGTTGATTTTAAACAGTGGAGAACGGTATCCACGGGAAAGTAAATTTGTTTCAATCCCTGATAGGGATTTAGTTGATTTTAAACCCAGAGAGATAGTAACACGCCCTACAACGCGAAATGTTTCAATCCCTGATAGGGATTTAGTTGATTTTAAACGAAGTATGTCACTAATAGAGCTTTTGTATTCCATGTTTCAATCCCTGATAGGGATTTAGTTGATTTTAAACGATTCAATCTCCTATGTCGTGCCCTCAACGCTGGTTTCAATCCCTGATAGGGATTTAGTTGATTTTAAACTTCCAGCCTTGCTAACTTGTATCCCTTTACAGGTTAAGGATGGTTTCAATCCCTGATAGGGATTTAGTTGATTTTAAACAGGAACTGGAGAGCAAAAGGAATGGCTCGGATTGGTTTCAATCCCTGATAGGGATTTAGTTGATTTTAAACAAGGTCTAGCTCCTCTCCCTATGCTGGAGCTAGCCAGTTTCAATCCCTGATAGGGATTTAGTTGATTTTAAACGTGAATCTCTCCCTACAGCACTTAACGCCCTCATGTTTCAATCCCTGATAGGGATTTAGTTGATTTTAAACCTCTTGGTTGATAATCCCGGTTGCCCAATCAATGTTTCAATCCCTGATAGGGATTTAGTTGATTTTAAACACAGACTAATGGAGCTAGCCTCTGAATCTTCTGGTTTCAATCCCTGATAGGGATTTAGTTGATTTTAAACTTCACTCAGGTTGGCGAAGCGGCTGTATTCGCAGTTTCAATCCCTGATAGGGATTTAGTTGATTTTAAACTTAAACCGCCACAGATTCATATACAAGCGAACCTGGCTTCGTTTCAATCCCTGATAGGGATTTAGTTGATTTTAAACCGCCTTACTTTCTCTTTATCGACCCAGGTAAAGAGGTTTCAATCCCTGATAGGGATTTAGTTGATTTTAAACTGCGCCACCCACACTCAACGACGTGCTCGTTGCTTATGGTTTCAATCCCTGATAGGGATTTAGTTGATTTTAAACCTTTATTGCGGGCAATTGAATCCTTCAACCCGTTTCAATCCCTGATAGGGATTTAGTTGATTTTAAACTCAGTGTAATCGTTACCATCGTCAGCGCCGATTATGTTTCAATCCCTGATAGGGATTTAGTTGATTTTAAACTAAATCATTCTCTCTATGCCCTCTAGAATCGCGGTTTCAATCCCTGATAGGGATTTAGTTGATTTTAAACGAACCCCTGAAACCCGCATTCTCTCGTGAGCGCTGAGTTTCAATCCCTGATAGGGATTTAGTTGATTTTAAACTGATTCGGCTAAGAATCTCGCAGACTTAGCTCGTTTCAATCCCTGATAGGGATTTAGTTGATTTTAAACGTCGCCCGCTCAAGATGCTCAAAGCTAATCCTAGATACGTTTCAATCCCTGATAGGGATTTAGTTGATTTTAAACTGATAAAACCAATGAATTTTATCGAGAATTAGCGTTTCAATCCCTGATAGGGATTTAGTTGATTTTAAACTGCGAAATTCGTCCACCGTCTGGTGCGCACATAGTTTCAATCCCTGATAGGGATTTAGTTGATTTTAAACTATCCGGCCTCACACAGAGCTTCATATTCAAAGAAGTTTCAATCCCTGATAGGGATTTAGTTGATTTTAAACCCCGGCTTGTACCCTGAAGGTGGCTCGCCGGTAGTTTCAATCCCTGATAGGGATTTAGTTGATTTTAAACCCTGAAACCCCCATTCTCTCGTGAGAAGTGAAACCCTGACCGGTAGTTTCAATCCCTGATAGGGATTTAGTTGATTTTAAACGCGGAGGAGGGGGAAGAAGAGGAGGAAGATCCAGCGTTTCAATCCCTGATAGGGATTTAGTTGATTTTAAACTCTCAGGGAATAGGTCCGAATGCTTTATAAACTGTTTCAATCCCTGATAGGGATTTAGTTGATTTTAAACGCATCTCCGCAATCATCTGGTTGTCCGTCGAGGCGAATGTTTCAATCCCTGATAGGGATTTAGTTGATTTTAAACTCAGGGGTTTGGCTGCGCCTCCCCCCCCGGAGAAATTCGCATGCGTTTCAATCCCTGATAGGGATTTAGTTGATTTTAAACTGCCGTAGTCAGCGCCGGGATTCTTAGAATTCCACCCGTTTCAATCCCTGATAGGGATTTAGTTGATTTTAAACTCCGAATGCTTTGAGAGTACCTATAAGTAAAGAAAGAAACTGTTTCAATCCCTGATAGGGATTTAGTTGATTTTAAACCCCTCATCCTCACTATTAAATCTCCATTCGAAGCTGTTTCAATCCCTGATAGGGATTTAGTTGATTTTAAACTTCGGGAGAAGGCAGTGGCGCAATCTCAATCCCGTTTAGCGTTTCAATCCCTGATAGGGATTTAGTTGATTTTAAACAACTTCTCCCTGTGCGAATCATCGCTGTCTCTGGTGTTTCAATCCCTGATAGGGATTTAGTTGATTTTAAACGATTGACCTACGCAATCAAGCCGCTGAAAATGGATTGTTTCAATCCCTGATAGGGATTTAGTTGATTTTAAACATGCTGGTTTTGTGTTGTACAAGAAACCCGAACCGTTTCAATCCCTGATAGGGATTTAGTTGATTTTAAACCGTATTCAAGGAATTACCAGTTGAAAAGTATAGTGTTTCAATCCCTGATAGGGATTTAGTTGATTTTAAACAGTTCCACGCAATTGACTTTCACCCCCGTGAACGCGTTTCAATCCCTGATAGGGATTTAGTTGATTTTAAACAGCAGAGGGATTTCTCTTGGCAGTAAGAAAGCTGTTTCAATCCCTGATAGGGATTTAGTTGATTTTAAACATGTTAAATTCTTGGCTAGGCGGGGGGGGAGAAGCTGGAGGAGTTTCAATCCCTGATAGGGATTTAGTTGATTTTAAACACCAATAATAGTGCGTCCGGCTCAATCGATCAATCGTTTCAATCCCTGATAGGGATTTAGTTGATTTTAAACTGATTACTCCTAAGAGCACGATTTGTGGGAATGGGTTTCAATCCCTGATAGGGATTTAGTTGATTTTAAACGCATTTAGAGCCGCTGCCGTAATCGGGGCCACGGGGTTTCAATCCCTGATAGGGATTTAGTTGATTTTAAACGGATACCTAGCCTGGCAGATCGCCGAGCGACCGGTTTCAATCCCTGATAGGGATTTAGTTGATTTTAAACAACTCTCTGTCGTCGTTGTCCCTCAGGATTTACGTTTCAATCCCTGATAGGGATTTAGTTGATTTTAAACAATGATACCTCTCGTTCGACAGCCCGCTTTGTTGGAGAGGTTTCAATCCCTGATAGGGATTTAGTTGATTTTAAACATATTTTATGCGGGATTAGATTTTCTCTCTTTATTCGGTTTCAATCCCTGATAGGGATTTAGTTGATTTTAAACTAGGTACAACTACCCACCAACCCCGAAACCCTGAGTTTCAATCCCTGATAGGGATTTAGTTGATTTTAAACTTTGAGTAAAGGTGCAATGAATTCCGAAATGGGGGTTTCAATCCCTGATAGGGATTTAGTTGATTTTAAACTGGGTAATTCCTCATTTACTGAAGCCGTTGAGGCGTTTCAATCCCTGATAGGGATTTAGTTGATTTTAAACATAGCGATATTCTTTTGCAGTTGGTGTGCCGCCGGTTTCAATCCCTGATAGGGATTTAGTTGATTTTAAACATATTGATATACCCATTAGGAGATGTTATGGAGGTTTCAATCCCTGATAGGGATTTAGTTGATTTTAAACTTAAGGGCTTCTTTATACTTCTTTCTGTATTCTGTTTCAATCCCTGATAGGGATTTAGTTGATTTTAAACATATCAAGATTCACGGGGGTTGTCCAGAATTTGGTTTCAATCCCTGATAGGGATTTAGTTGATTTTAAACCTTTGAGCTATATTTACGCAAACCTAAATTCTTACGTTTCAATCCCTGATAGGGATTTAGTTGATTTTAAACCGAAGTCGCTATCCTTGCTGCCGTGGCGATTGTGTTTCAATCCCTGATAGGGATTTAGTTGATTTTAAACGACAACTAACGATTGACTGGGGAATCGAACCAGGTTTCAATCCCTGATAGGGATTTAGTTGATTTTAAACTAAACGGAAAGATAGTAACGCGTCCTACAGTGCGAAATGTTTCAATCCCTGATAGGGATTTAGTTGATTTTAAACTTGGGATTTATCTTCTATTGAATCCCTGAGATTGCTGGTTTCAATCCCTGATAGGGATTTAGTTGATTTTAAACGCCCAAGGGCGCCGAGCTACCCTTGCAGGGTGGGGTTTCAATCCCTGATAGGGATTTAGTTGATTTTAAACTCAACCAGGGCTTGGGTTATGTTCAAAGTTACCTGTTTCAATCCCTGATAGGGATTTAGTTGATTTTAAACTAAATATGAATTCGGCTTAACTAACAAACAACTAAAGGTTTCAATCCCTGATAGGGATTTAGTTGATTTTAAACTCTCAACCTCAATGATGCCCTGGAGCAGGGAGTATTCGGGTTTCAATCCCTGATAGGGATTTAGTTGATTTTAAACTGCGGAAAACCCAAAAACTTGCTGTATTTAGTTTTCGAGGTACAGTTGCGCGAGCTTCTTTTAAGCTTACCACAGTTTTAGTCAACCAACAAGCTAAAATCGCCAAAAGGCTTACTGGATAAAGTGCGCGACGGATTGAAACCACTATTTCTCTAAAAAAACTGAACCATCAAGCTTTTGAGCTTTTTCCCGTTTGCTTCATTTTTACACCTACCCTCTCGCGCACTAAACCAAGAAAATCGTTTCGTCGCGGGGTTGCTCTCCCCCAATTCGTTCAACTTTTCCTTGGCAGCAACCACAGAGAAAATAGAAGCGAATGCTGTCTGTTTCAGATTGAATCAGTTTGCTCAAACGAGAGCGAAGTTTAGCATATTGAGTTTCAGTTAAGTCGCACTCAAAAATACTATACTGCATCCATTGTCCGTAAGATTTCAGAATATTGTGAATCTTAGTCCGGCGTTTATTTTCCGAAATATCGTAACTAATAACAACGTACACGGTTCGACTGATTAATAAAATTATTTCAAAATCAAAGGTGGATATTTATCCGTTTCACCCATCAAATACTTTGCCAAGAGCCTTGCTTGAATTTCAAACGACTCTTGATAGGTACATTGACGCTGTAAAACTGGATGTTTAAACTTGGATTGCTTCTTTTGTTCGTACAATCTGAGAAAGATTTTTAAACCATCTGGCGTAAGAGAAACCGCATTGCTTAATGGTTCGGCGATAAAATCATTGGGCATTAATTTTCCTTGATTTAAAGCACTTAATACTACTGCATCTACTACCAAGGGACGAAATTCTTCCATCAAATCTAAGGCTAAAGAAGGGCGACCGTAACGTTCGACATGAAGATAGCCTAAATAGGGATCGAATCCCACAATATTAACTGCACTTTGAACGTCATGGCGCAATAAAGAATATCCTAGACTTAGGAGAGCATTTACTGGATCGGTTGGAGGGCGGCGATTGCGAGTTTTAAATTGAAAATTTGTTTCTTTAAGCAATCGATCGAAACAGCCAAAATAAGCTGCACTTCCAGCTCCTTCTAATCCTCGTAAAGAATTAATTGTAGAAGTTGTTTCAATGGGCGCGATCGCCTGTTCTAATTTCGTAATACTAGAATCGAGATCGAGGTCGGGACATTCTCGTCGTCGTCGCATCAAAAGATTGCGATAATTTTTTAATTTTCCTCGAACAAATCCTCGGACAACATGAATCGCTTGAGAAGATTCTCCGGCAGCTAACCATTGTGCTTTACGGACAAAGATATTCTTCGTCATTTCAGGTTCTAGTCTTCCTAGATAACGCCCTGTCCCTGTAAGGAAACTTAAGGGAATATGGCGTTCTAACAGTTCGTTGACAACTGCTGGAGAAACCGTAGCACGTCCCAAGATAACTACCCCATCAACCTTAATCATAGGGACATCTAAAAGCTGTTGTTTATTAGCTTTAATATTTAGTCTTTCATCAGTTTTGCCAACAAAAGCATCTTCTTGAGTAATATAAATCGTTCCCATTTTTTCTATCCCGATCTAAAAAAAAATCAATATCTTTCTATCCTAAAAGGGCTAGAGTTAAGGTTAAACAGCTTCTTGATAGCGTCCTACTTTATCAATTGCTTGCGGCAAACAGCGAGAATAAAGGCTACATCCTTGACATCGTTTGCTATAAATAGCCTTAGGCATAATTCCGGTTTCTAATAAAGTTGTTACTGCTTCAATTGTCGCCTGAGTTTTTGCTCTTAACTCCTCAGAGATTTCGACTAATTGACGTTGATGAGAATGGGCATAATAAACATAACCTGTAGTAATTTTTTGTCCTGTCATTTCTTCTAAACATAGGGCTTGGGCACAGACTTGCAGTTCATCATTATCCCATTCACCTCGACTTCCTCGCTTATATTCAACTGGATATAATTGTCCAGATTCTGCTTCAATTAAATCAGATTTACCAATCAATTGATATCGTTCTGATTTTAACCAAACCGCTCTAATTTGCCATTTATCTTCACGGTTTTATTCTGAGAAGGTATGAACTCGTTCGTGCAAACTCGTTCCTTCAATCGTATATTGATTATCGATAAATTCACCCGCACAAAACATCCGCCAGCAACGGTGAGGACAATAGGCATAGTGATTTAAGGAAGCAATGGGAATATAATCTGCTGCATTCATTTTTGTTTAAAAACTAAAGCGATCGCTAATTTGTTAATGAATTTAATGGTCGTAAACGTCTAGCCATTCCCATTCCCATCGTTGTTTTTCTACCCATCCCAGCGTAAAGGGCAAAGTCTGCTAAGGCATTAATTTGTTTAATGGTTAAAGAGTTTGCTTCTCCTAAAATTCGATAGGTAATCTCTCCAACACAGCCAATCAATTTGCTGCGAGAATCAGTAATAATTTCTGTGCGGATATCGAAAAAGCTAGGAAAAATTGTGTCTAAAGAAAGGGATGAAATTTCAATTCCACTGTATTTATTCCAACGACTGAGAAGACTATTAAAGACAACTTCTCTTGTTGGTAAGGAACTATCATATTTTCCCTGGCGAAATGCCATTGGAGTTGCCAGTGTAAACATAAAAGTACGTTCCGTTTCCGATGCTTGTTCGTAGAGTTGGGAATAGGTGCAGGCATTCGCCCAGGGATGCATCGATCGCCCAGTTGCTAAAATACTGGTAATCTGTAGGTCAGCCGATCCTAAATGCCAAGACCGATCGAGGTTAAGGTTCAGCCATAATTGCGTCAGTTTGCCAAACAAGGTGTCATCGAGTAGGGAAATGCGCCACCAGCAAGGTGTTCTTGCGGGAATGGGTTTGGCGTGTTCCCACTGAAGGCAATGGGAAGGGCGTTGGCGATCGATCTGTAGAGGAGAGAGGGTAAAAGCTTTGTCAGTGCGATCGTTATGGAGATAGTCACCTAATTCGCGATCGACGGAACTGACGAGGGTTAAAAAGAGGGCGTGGAGGTGCTGTCCGCTTAAATATCCTGGGGAAATAGGCGAGAGGGGAAGAAGGTTTAAGACGAGACTGTGAGGCATTGGGGAGAAGTAAAAGGTAAAAAGACTAATTATTGATACAAGAGAAAAAATTGCAATTTTGATTTAGATGATATAAAAATCTTCGTCGTCAGGGAGTTTTAGTTTTATGCCACTCATCGCGATCGCTAATATTCCTGACAAACCCGGAAAGAATGTATAGGTTTTCTCAAAATCGTTACAGCTAACCGAGATAGGATAGGACTTCAATCCTTGCTTGCTAAGTTGAATAATTATTCCCTGATTAACTTCAGTGGAAATAATGACTCCTGGAAGGAACTGCTTTTCTAATTTGGTCAATAGAGGGGTAGGTTTAATAGCCCCTTTTAAACTTCTTTGAATGCGACAATTTGCCAAAGCTGTCAATTTATTTAAGTCTTTATTTTTTAACTCTTCAATCGTTCCAAAATAGCGCCAAGCGAAACTTAAATCGTAAGGTTGCTCTGCCAAATTAACAATTTCATTTGCTCCATTGGATTCTGCAAACTCACAGTAGCGTAACAGATAAATAGTATCTACAATAGTTTCCTCCGATTCATCAAGTAAAAAACCATGAGGATCGCGGATTTTTAAATTTTCAAATAAAGTTTCTCGAAACTGAAATAGAGGAGCATAACTAGCACGCCACAGTTGAGCAAATTCTTTTAACTCAGTAGAAACATCCTCATACTTTTTAAATTCCTCTTCCCAAGATTCTATGGGCGTTATTCCTGCCTGCAAATCTTCAAAATGTTCGGGATACTTGACTTTTAAGAATAATTTGATAAAAGCTCGACTTCCTTTAATATATTGCAACTCCTTTTGAATATCCTCGATACGAAGATTACTGATTTCTTCCGCTCCTTTTAATGCTTTCATGCGATAGCGGTAGTAATTCCAGTCTCGTCTACCACCGAGAATAAGTTGCATTGCTTGATAAAGTTTGGGGATGAAATTAATATTAGGTAATCCCTCAAGACTTTCTTCTAGTTCTAATAAAGGACGAGCAATTTCTAAGAAGGCTTCCGATCGCCAATAAATTTCTAAAAAAGGGCGATCGAGACAAGCGATCGTTTCTAACTTTTGTTGCAGCTCTTTTCTTCCGCCAGAACAGTTCAAAGAAGTAATTCCTTGTTCCCAAGCTTTTGGCGGTAAATAGACAATAGCTTCCGAACAAATATCCGTTTCAGTTTTACCTAGTACACGCCCAACTCTTCCAATTCTTTGCCAAAACGAGAAACGATCTTTTGCTGAAAAAATTAGCCAATCTAAATTTTGTCGGGAAGGTTCGGGAGTTTTTTCAAAGTTAAAGCCTACGTCAACGGTACTGGTAGCTAAAATAATAGGTTTTTGAGCGGCTGATAGGCGATCCTGAAATGGAGTAGATCCTGTAATTCGTCCATAATATTTTTGTAATCCTCTAGTTTTCAATAAAGTAGCTAGGCGATCGATATTATATTTAGAATCAAGAATAACTGCACCATTTCGATTGGGTTGTTCTCGAAAACGCTTTTCGACTTCATTGGCAATTTCAAGCAACCATTCTTGTTTGTCAAGCTGAGGTCGAATTTCTAGATTAACAGCCGTTTGTGAAGGCAACTGATTAGCAGTTGTACTTTCTCCATCAATTCTAGCTATTTTCACACCCTGTTTTTCTAGGGCTTTTAGAGCTGATTCGCACGCTTTATCTGGAGTAGCAGTGAGTAAAACGACTCGTCTACCGTGCTGAAAAAATCCAAAGATAAAAGATAAAGCCAGATAGAAAAATAAGCTAACAAGTTGCTTGGCGTTATAAAGATGAAACTCATCGAATATAATGGTTGAAAATTTGCTATAAAACTCACTGGCTATGTTACTTTTATCATGTTTGTTATAAGCAAAAAATGTGGCATAGTAAAAAATATCGGGGTTAGTTACTAATAAAATGGGTCTATTCGCTCCGACTTCTGGAAAAACAGTTGCCGGATTACGCAAAAGGTTGTAAATTTTTTCTCCCGAACGTTTACCAACGCGATCGCTAGACCAATTCTTAATTTCTTGTGCTGAAACGGATTTAACAACGTGAGGCAAACCCGCTTCACAAATAAACTTTTCGGCAGCTTTTGTTTGTTGAGTAATTAAAGCATTTGTCGGAGCGATATAAACTGCACTCTTGTTAGGTTCGTATAACAAAACAGTTAAACCTGCTCTCGTTTTTCCCGTCCCAGTAGGAGCTAAATCTAGGATGATATCGTGGTTACGAGATCGTTCAAAAACATCAACTTGATGTTGTAATGCTCTACCCATAAAAGATAGTTGTTCGGGAAGAGGAGCGCACGCTGCAATGCTTTTAGGTTCTAAGGTAATTAGTAGTTTTTCATTAGCCATTGTTTCGATCTCCACCACAAAATTTTAAATTGATGGGAACGATAAATTCACCAACTTGCCATGCTTCTCCTCGAAAGCGAAGATTTTTTAAGAGGGAGACAGGAGGCATATTGACTAAATCAAAAGCGAGCAAATTAATATTAGGTAGATCGGCTGAATTGAGGTAAGTTTCGCTGTCATATTCACCAATAGGTAAAGAAATGATATCTAGGTCTTTTAAAATCCTGATTCGTACCTTACTCATAAACTTACCTAAACGGATATATTCGGGTAATTCTCGCTCTCCAAAGACAATGGTTTGAAAAGAGTTTCCCCGTTCGATCGCTCGTAACCGTCCAGTTTGGGGAAAATTACTTGGTCTGTAAGTATTCGGTTTTTTACCCGTTCGTTTTAGAGGTAAATCTTCACGGGAAGTTGCAACGCGATTATTCGTCATTGCATACCAATAAGCATCAGAAAGCGCATTAAAACGTTCAAAACGAAATGAAACTTTATCTGACCAAGCAGGTAATACATAGCAATCTAAAGGGGATAAATCTTCAACGTAGGTAGGTCTTCCTGTTGCCGCACCTATCAGGCGATAAGGCGATCGCGCCCATCCAAATCCATAGGCAAGTGCATAATTGCCAATTACGCCTTCAGTATAATAAGTATCTGATAACTCTCTAGAAGCGAAAAATACGGGTTCGGCACACCATAATTCAATGAGTTGAGCTTTTGTATAAGTTGGACAAGAAGTTTTTTTAGCTGGATTAAATGATAGTTCTAGCTGTTGCATAATATCCGATCTATTTGTTTAGAAGAATGCAACTCAACATCTAAAAAGATGGTGTTGTTGAGTTGCATTTTTATTACACTTTAAATTAAGCTTCGTCTAAAATTGTCGTAGTTGCTTTCTTCTTTTTGTCTTTTTTGGTCTCTATTTCAAGAAAACGGGCGTTGAAATCACTTTGAAAGAATTAGGTTGCTTTCTTCTTTTTGTCTTTTTTGGTCTCTATTTCCGCAGGAGAACGACGGAAATTTTCGTAAGATCTATCTAAGCGTTTGAGAAAATTCTCTTGTTCGTTTGGCGATAAATGGCGATCGACATCAGCAATTAAATTATTTAATTCATCTTCAGAAAGTTGCATAGATATTCCTCGCTTATTTATCCAAGTTGAGATCGCTTGCTTGGTTGCAGAAATTAACTCGTTAGTATTGAGAGGATGTTCTACAGGTTTTCCTGAAGCTTTTAGGCGATCGTGAACTGCTTGTACTAACTCTAGAGAACTCGGAAGTTCCGCAATTCCGCCAAAAACCCCTAAAATCTCATTTTCCATGCGCCCAACTCGACTAGACACTGCACCATAGCGAGTGGTTAGCAGAATGTTACCTAAGACATAACGCAACTCGTCGGCGGTTACATCTTTGAGCGTGACAATATCGAGAAAATGAACGCCTGGTTTGATATATTCGCTGGTATTGAGGGCGGTTGAAGCTGTCCCATTTTCATCCCGCATCGTCCCATTTTCAAAGATTGCATTAATTGTGCGATCGCCGACTAACTCCGTACTCGGTAACACGCTAAATGCATCCTCAGTCCAAACGCGACTTTTTTGTGCGCCTTCGCCTCCGGCAGCAAAACCGTAGAGAAAACAATCAATGCACATTTCACAGGGAGCATTCGTATTGAGAGAGCAAATCGAATCGCCTTTAGGACTGGTATAAAGAAGATTATGAGAGCGCAAGAATTCCCGTCCTCGCCGTCTTTCGGGTGCAACTTGTTTGCGCTTGGTCATTACCAAACGAGAAATAATATTTTTATCCTCTATTCCCGATCGCACAAATTCACTACACATTGGTTCGCCCGAACCTTCTGTCCGAAAAATTGTTTCGGAGTGAGTTGTTCTAAGAACAACTAATCCAATCGTGCGTCCTTTAGGAAAATTTTCATAAGTTGGCGCAAGAAATGGGGTGAGTTTTTCAACAGTCATAACTATCTCCTATTAATTAGATTCGATGGTTTCAAGCGATTCAGTTTCAGATAATTTCTTAAGTTGCTGGCGAGCTTCTTGAAGGAAAAATAAATAAGCAGGTTCAAGAGTTTTGCGATCGGCTAAAAGTTTTTCGGGACGCTCTTGATAGACTTCAGAAAACAGGTTTCTCAAAACCTCATAATACTTTTTGATTTGCTCGTATTTAGTTGTTCCAACACCATGTTCTCGAATGCGATCGAGACGAGTATGATAATTTTGAACCAAAGAAGCAAAAACAACTTCCCACGGGAGATGAGTTTTTCTTGCACGAATAGCTGCAATAAAATCACTAAACGGTTCGACTTGAGAGGTTCTTTTAAATGAACTTCCCCAGAGTTTTGCTTCTGCTGCAATTTGAGCAGCTTCTTTGAGGTACTTAGTCATCAGTTGTTCGCGTTTGTCCTGCATAAGACTCTTTAGTAAACTATTTAATGGTTGGCAAATCCGACTCCAATAGTATTCCCAATTTGGCTCGTCTTGTTCGCGTAAAATCCAACGAAATAAGACATAGTAAAAATCGAGAGGGCGTTTTGCCGCACGAGCTAGATCGTAAAGATAATCATCTCGATTCTGAGGGCTAGAAACCAAGACTGAAAGTTTTCCAATATCTCGTAATCTTTTCAGAATTTCTTCTGCGTCTTGACGAAGATACTGTCCATTTTTAAGGAGAGGTTGTAGCGTTGATGGGATTCCTTCAACTCTGCCATAAAGATCGCCCCAAGCTTCTACCTCTAAATTTCCGCTAATTGTAAAAGGGAAACCAAAATCAAAAGATAAAGAGAGTTCTAAAGCTAATCTCAGAGATTTTAGAAGAGCAACAGATGCATTAACATCTCCCCAAACGACAGGAATGATAACAGTCGAATGGATGAAATCAGGACGTTTAGGAAAAGCAAAACCAACGACTTTATTGGCTTTAAATTCCAAAATATTATCTCGATAGAGCTTTAATTCATCAACGGTTACTGTTCCTCCTTCTGTATTAGTAGCAGCAGCCTGGTATAAAAATTGTCGCCAAATTCTCAGTAATTCTGGACAAGTTCCTTGAGGTAAAGTAAAGTGTAAATAAAGTGGATCTTGTTTGTTGATTGCTGGAAAATTAGCCCCAACTGCCATTAATTGATAAGCTAAAACGGCTATTGAGTTTGCTCGTCTTTTTGGTTCCGCACTCATTCCGCCAGGTAAGCGATTAGAGAAAGATTGAACTTTTGTTCCCGGCGGCATATTATTAGAAATTAATTCTTCTATCTGAGTAGAAGGAGTGCCTAAAGAACAGCGTTGTCGAGGATTGGCATTAATATAAGTATTTAGTTCATCAATTCCTTTCCAATTGTTCGAATGAGGTAAATTTAGACTGCGACGTACTTCTGCAATTATCTCCTTAGAAACTTCCGAGTTTGAGTCTTCAGATTGTTTTCCTTTTCGCATCTCAAAAGATTCTCTCAGTGATGCTATCACGCCTTCCATTCCTGCTGAGGCTGCTTTGGCGGCAAATAAACAGCGTCCATATTGAGCATTAAATGGTTCGAGTGCCTTTCTTTGCTCTTCAGACAAACCTACTTGAATGGCAATTCGATTCCAAACTTCTTGAGGGCTAATTTTAACTTCTCTAATTTTAACTTCTCTATAGCTTAGATAAGCAGCTTTTAAGCCTTCTGATATAGCAAATTCTTCTGGATTAGTAACGGGTAGCAAACCTAAATTATTGGCTATAGTTAAAGCGTTTTCGCCTACTGTATTGCCCCATTTGTTAATATCTTGGCTAACTTTATCTAACTTAAACCCTGCTTTTTTCTTTTCAAGAAGCGAGCAAACGCAAATGAGAGCTTCTTCTAAATTTTGCTGAATCGCTTTAGGATCGACTTTAATTCCATCTTTAGTGGGACGGACGAGTTGTTCGATATTGCCACTAAAAACGCGATCGATGTTTTTCTGCCAAACTATAGCAATTTCTCTAGTTAAGTCTTGCTTTGGTAAAACTTCTCCCTCAAATAGTTCTCCATCTGGAAAAATTGCCAGAGGAGTCAGCCCATATTTTCCTAAAACCTCTTCGCAAGCACTCAGTAGTAGGGCAGTAATATAACCTTGGTCTTTTGAGATACTAACTTTAAATAGATGACTGGGACGACCAAAAGCTACCGTTAATTCATTTTCAACTTTACGAATTCGCTCTACTTCTGGAATACCAAGGTCAAATAAATCTGCACCAATGAGCATTGCTGTCCATTGTTTAATTGCCTCATCTTCAGGAAAAAATCTCATGCCATCGCTGGCATTATGACCTGAATGCCGTTCGATTAGTTTTCTAACTAGCTCAAAATCCTCTTCAGTAGAGACAAAATCTGAGACGCAAGCTAACTTCAACTGCTCCTGTAAAAAGTCTAGATCTCTAGCCAACTTTTTGACATTTCTCCCTAATGAATCTAATTTATTGAGATCGTGAACAGCCGTTGCAGCTAATAATAAAGGTCGCTTATCTTCTGAAACTTTTGCTTTTCGACTAACCGTTAAGACAAATTGACAAGCTGAGTCGAGATGTTCTGCTAGCGTTCTTCCTTTTCTGACACCATACTGGTAATGTTTTGCGTGTCGTTCGTATAAAGTTGGACGAATATCTCTAAAATATTTCTCTTCTAAAGTTTCCGGCTGGCGGTTCAAAAGCCGCGACATGATTTTCACCTCGTCAGTTTTTATTAGGT
The DNA here is from genome assembly GCF_001904635.1 of Hydrococcus rivularis NIES-593. Classification (GTDB taxonomy): domain Bacteria; phylum Cyanobacteriota; class Cyanobacteriia; order Cyanobacteriales; family Microcystaceae; genus Hydrococcus; species Hydrococcus rivularis. The sequence continues at coordinate 73,241 of NZ_MRCB01000006.1, read as the reverse complement.
TTCCCAAAACAGGCATTCGGATCGAAAAAAGTGCGAGATAGTAAATTTTCTTTACTTACCTCTCTTTTATACTAAAAATGTGTACTTGATTAATTGATATTTCCTATTTTGTTCCTCAAAATAGAGATAGTCAAGATAAAATACTTATAAAATGTACGTACAAATATGGGACGTAAAGGTCAGTCAATTACCCTGTCTGTTTCAGAACGAGATAAGAAAGCACTAGAAGAACTGGCTTTAGAATTTGGAATGACTTGGGGCGATCGCCCGAACATCTCCAAACTCATCGAAGCGATCGCGCGCCATCACCTTCAGATCGCGCCCAATCACGATTGGACGCAAAATCGCATACAAGGGTTAGAAACAGCTAGAAAAGCGCTATTAGATTTAGGAAAAATCCCTGAAGCGAGAGAAATTGCCCAAATACTTCAGGAACGTAGCGAACTTACGATTCCCTTGAGAGCAGAAATCGAACAGTTTCTCAAAAACCCTCAACCTGCATGGCGACGACAAATTGATAACTTCATCCACCAACAGCAACCTTTTTGCCTGTCTTATCGGGATGCAGCCGATCGCCTTTGGGAGTACACTATCGTACACGCGCAGATTCGACTATTAGAAACAAAAAGAGAATATCTAGTCTGTCGCTGCGAAGAATTTGAAGGAAATGAAGATATAGACGAACTTTGTCACAATTGGACGCTGCGGCTAGATAGAATTCAAGAAGCGGCTGTCGTTGCGATCGCTCGCCCTTGGAAACAAGATTTAGAAAGAATTGCTGTAGAATTTCACTTGTCCGGGAGGCTCGCTTTTGCCTATCATGACAATACAGGTGAAGATGAAACGATCGGCGATCTCGAAGGCAATCCGCCCATTAGACGAGTAGTGAGGAATATTTTTAGTACCTTCTGGTTTTTCCGAGATATCTCAAAGTATTGGGAAGACTGCGCGGTTGTTTCTCCTGAAATCGTGCGCGATCGCATTAGAGAGAAAGTCAAAGCAATGAGTCAGCAATATAGTAGCTGAATTAAAGCTGTAGCCTCAGTGTATTTAAAAGGCGTTATTAATTCTCTCGCGTCTCTACATCAGATAAAAACGCATCCAAATCGGGCACATTCACCCAACAGCGATGTTCGTTCGATTGATGTGTCAAATCCATCAGCAATTGAGAATAAACCCCCTCCCGCAAAGAAGGAACCAAAGATTCTCCCGCATCGATAGATTCTACCCAGCGATCGACCACGCGAATAAACGGTGCCAAACGTCCATCGGTAAAGACTTGAGGAAACGCCAACCGCTTAGGAATTTCTACTTCTGCAAGCGATTTTCCGGCAGGTGCAGCCATTAAGCGAAAGCCATGTATGTAATCCTTAAGATTGTCGCTGCCTAAGACTAACGTAGCGCGATCGCCGTAAACTTCTAGCCAATGTCCCCGTCCTTGATACGTCACCGAACTAATCGATAGTTGACAGGGGGTGCCATCTGCCAACTCTAAGATTATCAAACAGGTATCGTCTGCATCGACGGGTTTTAATTCCCCTCCTGCATTGGGATCGGGTCGTTCTTTAATGGCGCAAGTTAAATTAGCGCACAATCGCTGCACCGAACCAAAAAGCCAGTTAATATAATCAAAGGCATGGGAACCGATTGCCCCTAACGCGCCTCCTCCCATATCTTTGCGAGAGTACCAATTCCAAGGGCGTTCGGGATTGGCGCGACTGGCTACCAACCAATCGATTTTAATCAAGCGCGTTTGTCCGACATAGCCTTGTTGGAGGTATTCGGCTAGGAGTTGCCACGCGGGAACAAAGCGAAATTCAAAGTCAGCCGTCGCTACCAAGCCTTTTTTCGCCGCTAGATGATACAGTTCTCTAGTTTCCTGCGCCGACATATTCATCGGCTTTTCCAACAAGAGATGCTTTCCTGCCTCTAGTGCCATTTTTCCCATCTCGTAGTGCAGAAATGGCGGGGTGGAAATACTGACCGCCTCAACTTCGGGTAAGGCAAGAATTTTCTCTAGTTGGTTATAGGCGTAGGGAATGTTATGGGAATCTGCGATCGCTTTTGCTTTTCCCAAATCGCGGTTGTAAACGGCGACGACTTCGGTGCGCGGATGGTGCTGAAATCCAGGGATATGGATGGCTTTACCAAAACCCGTCCCGACTACTGCTACGCCAATTTTACGCTGTTCGGTTGACACGGAATTTCTCAGGGATTTAACTCGTCAGCACAATTTATTATCCCATGAAATTTTCAGGCGATCGCATCACTCACAGAGGCAGAATCTCCGAAAGATACTTCTTTTTAGCATACTCATAAAGTTCTATGTCAGGTTCGCATACTTCCTCAATCTGTTGAATCATCTTGTCATCTACCTGCGGACGAGAAATGGGATTTTTATTTTTGTGAGGGATTCTTAAACTCAATCCAAATTGATTTTTAAATCTTTCAACAAAAATATTGATATGCTCCAAAAAACCAACCAACTGAAATTTATCTAAATTATCTTTCGCTAGTTTAAGTTTTTCTTGAACGCTACAAGTCTCTTGAGACGAAGCATTGCTGAGGTAGTTAATATAAGAATGACCTCTTTCTTTTCCTTTATTCGATCTAAGATAATTTGGCAAATCTTCACTTACTCTTGCATGATCGTCTTTTTTAAAAGCATCATAAAAATATTGAGAGATATATCTTTTTATAGGATTTCTTAAAATAGTTATATAAGCATATTGGCTCTGATAAGCATTCCAGATATCTAAATTAAAACGCACGTGACCGCTAATATATTTTGTTCCTTTAACCATTTCATGAAGGGCTAAATACTGTCTAAAAACAAACATGTTATAGTCTCGACTTGAAGCATTATCGGGGTTGCATAGTATTTTTGAGGCTGTTTTTGAAAAAGCAGGATCGACATTGTAAGAGCTTCTTTTGTAAAAACGAGCGATCGCACTATCTACAGAACTACCTCCCGTCTTAGGGATATGCATAAAAAATATCTTTGGTTTCTCTGGTGCTATTACGTTTTTGATTTTTTCTGTTAAAAACAATTTGTTCATATTTAAAATCCCTATAAAATAATCATTATTTTTCTCTTTTCAAGGAGAGGCTTGTACCATGAATTACGAATTACGAATTATTTGGTCAGTTATTTTTCGTATGCTTTCACAATTAAGACATTATCTCAAACAAAGAGTAGCAGATTGCCCATCTTCAAAGTCTTTGTTTTAGCGAGGGAGTATCTTTTTTGCAGTACTTAAGAATTGCTGCCGCTCTTTTTTCGTAAGATAGCTCCTGAGCCTTACCAAGCCCAGATACTCGAAGCTGTTCTGCTCGTTGCTTATTAGATAACAGGTTCGCAATCCCTTTAGCAAGCGCTTCGGGATTGTCGGGTTCTACAAATTCAACTTCATCGTCGGTTAACCAGTCTCTTAGAGCCAGGATATCGGTAGCAACTATCGGAGTGCCAGATGCCAAATACTCGCCTAACTTGACAGGACTCGTCCAAGCAGCACTCGGATGGTGTTGCGAAGGGGGAAGAAGCAAGACATCTGCATGCCAGAGAAACTTTGGCACTTCTACTTGTGGCTGGAGTCCGTGGAAAGTGACATTGTCTAACTTGAGTTCCTGCGCTCGTTTCTGTTGCCTGTTAATATCCTCTGGCAATCCGCCTACTAAATGAAAGTGTATGTCGGGTAGCTTGGCTGCGGCTTCTAGGACTGTGGGAATTCCCTTGTAATCATATAAATGCCCTACATAAGCGACGTTTGCCCGATTTCCTGAATAAGGACTTGGTGGCAAGTGTTCTGGGCGTTGGAAAAATTTTAGATCGACTGCATCACAAAGTACGATTAGCTTATCTTTAGGCACGCCCAGAGAATGGTAGTAGTCAACCAGACGATGGGATATCGTTACCCACACAAGGAAAGCGCGATCGCGGGTGAGTTCTACCAGACTCAGGAAGGGAATTGTGTTGGTGCCCACATGTGCGTGGCTTTCAGCAACAGTTGGGATTCCATATTTACTGGTTACGGTTAATCCGGGATAGCCATCGTTACGGGCGTAAACTAAATCGGGTCGGATCTGAAGTACAAACGGTAAAGCTAGTAGAGCAAACCACCTATATTCGTTAATCTTGTGACCTAGAATTTTCTTGGGCAATTGCACCCAGCGCAATGGTTCCGTTAGCCCGTATATTTTAGCCAGTTTGTCGGGCGATACTGCACCCTCTGGTGCTTGGCAGCAGATAATGGTAACTTCATGCCCCAGCCTAGCAAAGCCCTGAGCCATCTTAACCGTATTAATAACGTGAGCTTTCTGAGATGAGGCTTCAAAGATACTAGCAACAAGGATTCGCATAGCTATTGGTCTCAAAACAAAAAGGAAAATCTCAGGGAAGAGCGACTTATTTCACGTAAAAGCCGCTCTCAGGTTTTGTTGGAGATATCTAATCAAGTTTTTCCCAAGATTGGCTGTGTCTCGATCGACTTCTTTTAGCCTTTCTGCTGAAAATTCTACGATGCGCTTGGCTCGCTTATCCCAAGTAAAGTTTTGTACCTCTTGGAAAGCACGTTCGGCAATATTATTTGCAAGAATAGGGTTCTCCAATAAATTCGCGATCGCGTCTTTGAAGGAAAGCGGTTCGTCAGGCTCTGCTAGCAAAGCGTTTTCGCGATCGCGCAATACTGTCATAATAGTCGGTAAAGCCGAAGCAACAATCGGTCTTTTAACGACCATATATTCAAATAGTTTGAGAGGACTGGTGGTTTCGCCTAAATGCCAGTACTTACTCGTTGGAACGATTAAGACATCTGCCGCATATAAATACGATGCCAACTCGGTTTGCGTTACGTGACCGACAAGCTGTACGTTATGTAAATTAAGTTTGTTACACTCTTGTTTGACGCGATCGATATCCTCAACCCATCCTCCTACCAAAACAAATCGGCATTCTGGCATCATGCGGGCAGTCTCCAGAAGCGTTGGAATTCCTTTGTATTCGTACAAGTGACCGGAGTATAAGATGATTTTTTCAGCTTGAGGAAGGGATAGCTTTTGGCGAGCCAAATGTTTTTCTTGGTAGGGAAGAAAACTTTGCACATCCACGCCGCTATGAGCGACCAATACCTTTTCGGGACTGAGACCAGAGTTGATACAGCGATCGGCTAATCGTTGCGATATGGTAACGAAACCGATAAAGTTTTTGTCAGCAAAAAATTTGCGGCTCGAAGAATTATCGTCGATTAGTTCGTGCTTTTCCCAGAGAACGGGTACGCCAATTTTTAGCAAGCGATCGGCAATTAGAGTCGAGCGAGTAAACACCAAGGAAGGAGATTTCAGGCAAGCATACAATAGCACTAACTTAAAGTACCTGTAACTTTGATAATCTTGGGGGAAAGGATACTTTACCTTAATGTGTGTTGGCAAGCGTACTAGCTTAAAATGGCGATGTAAGCCATACCAATTTTGAAATTCGCCATCCATACCCGTGAAAGCCGATCGAAGATCGCCACCTGTCACTAACTCAAAATTTTCGAGCTGTTGAGATAAAGCTTGTGCCATCTTAGCAACTTGTATTGTATGAGCCATTTTTGAAGGTAAGTTGCCATTAGACAAATAAAGCAGGGATTTTAAGGTTGCCATATTACTTTCTCTAAAAGAAAAGTTTGGTAGAGCCGCTAGATATCGTGTTTGTACAAAAAAAAGGAAAAAATGGGCGACGATCGCTACATCTAATCCTTTAATCCTTCTTTTCCTGCCTCGCATTGGGCATTAAAGTATGACCGATACTCTTGAGTGTACTCACTGCCAACTTCTTAGTGCGATGTCCTAACTGGCTTAATGGGGTTTGCTCTGTTGAATCTTGTTGTGGCTGGGGAATGGGTAAATGATTCACCTTGTATTCGTAACCAAACCTTTTAGCCATCGGCTCTACCTCTGCCTCAAACTCGCTAATCTCAGTACTATTCCAGGTAGCAATAGTAGGAACGTGAGATTTAGCATTGGGTCGGCGTAGCGATAATTGCTCGTATATTTCCGGCGCGATCGCCGACTGAAAGCCAAAAAACTTGGCAATTTCTAGATAGCGGCTGTAGGAAAAATCTTCGAGCTTTTCTATGCGCCAGTGAGTTTCGGGTATGCGCTCAAACTGTTCGAGAACTTTAGCATTAAGTGCATTCCAGTACCAAGCAATTTTTCCGATGCGGCTCATTTGGTTCCAGTGCAGGAACTTCTCTCCAGAGGGCATAATTCGTCCTAGAGAGTGATGGAAAGACGCGCAGTAATCTTGATAGCCTGGTGCCAGATTGGGATTAGCTCGTATGACGGGTTTGTTGTACCATCCTTTCTTTAAATAGGAATTCACAACCCGTTCTGGAGAGCGGATTAGGAGAAGAAATTTGGACTTAAAGCGATCGTATAGTTCTTGAATAGAGAGGGAAAGATGAGCGCTTGCCTCGAAAGAAAAAAGATAATTTTCTAAATCCTGTTGAATTTCGTATTCTTTTGTTTGTAAAAATCCCTCGCTATCCACTGGCAAACCATACCATTTACAGTAGCGATGAAAGGTTTCATTCAAGGGATTGCGTTCGTGAACTGAAGAAACAATTGGTTCTAAATTGATAACCCTAGAAATAAATTCAGTGCCACAGCGACCCGTACCAATAGCAAACACTACTCGCCCTTTAAAATTAGAACTTTGAGAACTAATCATTCCTTTTATTGTTTGCTCGCAATTTCCCACGACCTTTGTTGATTAATTAAACTTATTCCCATATTAATATCTGATTTAACAGTAAACTTAAAAGATTCAACCAAATCAAGAGTGCCTAGCGCTCCTTCTTTAAGCTTAATGCTCATAGTATATGCACCTGGTACTAAGCTTAGATAAGGAATTTTAAGCTGGATTTCATGCTCTCCTATCCCTGCTTCAAAAGGTTTTCCATCATTTTTATTACTTAAAAACAAAATTGGATTGCCTTGTTTGCGTAATTCTGTAATTTTTAAGTGAACATTAACATCACTAAATTTTTTATGAGCGCGGAAATTTATGCAGAAAATGATGGGTTCGCCACTAATAATCGATTCGACAATATCACCTTCAAGAGATTTGAAATAAATTGAAATTAAATCCAAACCCAAACTTTCATGTTCTAACTTTTTTGGTAAATACAAAACTCCTGGCGTGTTTTCCCTCCCTTCTAAAAATAAATCTTTTTCATACTGATTGAGAATTGTTCCTGTATCCCCGAAAGCAACCAGTTGACCTTTTGATAGATAAACTGCAGAGTCGCATACATTTAAAATAGCCTGCGTGTTGTGATTAACTAAGATGAAAGACACGCCTTGTTGGTTTAGCTCATGTAGCCTGCGATAACATTTAGCCTTAAATTTAATATCTCCCACAGCCAAAACTTCATCGATTAAAAGAATATCTGGCTGTGTATGAATGGCGCTGGCAAACCCCAACCGTGCCGACATTCCAGAACTATAGCTCTGCACTGGTGCGTCGATCGCATCTTCAATTTCCGCAAAATCGACAACTGCATCAAATCTTTCATTAATTTCTTTAGTAGACAAACCCAAGATCGACATGTTGGCATAAACATTTTCTCTTCCCGTCAAAATTGGATTAAATCCCGCTCCTAGCGCAATTAGCGGAGCCAATCGACCTCTCACTCTCACACATCCGGTATCTGGCTTAATTAGTCCGCTAATAATACGCAATAGCGTACTTTTACCAGCACCGTTTGCCCCGACTAAGCCTAGTGCTTCACCTCGCCGCAGTTGAAAGCTAACGTCTTTTAATGCCCAAAACTCACCCTTTCGCAAGCGATCGCTTTTTCTTCGACCTCCAACTAAATCTGTAGCAATATCTCGAACGCCGTAAAATAGAGACTTTTTCAAATCTCGGCAAAACTTTTTAGAAATATTTTCAATAGAGACAACTATGTCTGTATTCTCAGGCTGAGCGTCAATTTGTCTATCTTGAATCTCATTTAGCATTATGAACTTATCCTCTCAATAACGTAAGGTAGCGCTAGGCGAAAGGCAATCCATGTTAGCACTAAGCCAACGATGGTCATAATACTTACTATCCAAAATCCCAATGGTTGTGAGATGACTCCGGTTGTTGCCAACTCGCGCGTTGTTACCAACAGAGGGGTGACAGGATTCAGTTTTACTAACACTCCAAAAGTTCCCTGGCTTGGCACCGGATAAATGACTGGAGTCAAAAACAGCCAGAATCCTGTCGCCATCGTTATGCCCTTTGACACGTCTTGATATAAAGCTCCGAGTGGAGAGAGTAGCATACCGATTAATGTCCCCAGCATAATTAAATGAATCAGTGCCACAGGAGCCAAAATTACCGTCCAACTAACGGGAACCCTAAACCAGACAAATAGTGCCACAATTAGAATCAGCTTGATAGCAAAGTTGAAAAACACCTCGCCTAACTTGGCTAAAATAATTGCTTCTCGCGGAAAATTGACTCTGGCTAGCATTGGTTTCGCCAATGTCACCGCTTGCACCGGACCATTTAACGCTTCCACAAAAGTCTGCCAAAGTGCCGTGCTGAACATTACATAGGCTGGATAGGGTATATCTGTGACGCTCACGCTGATAACCTTAGCATCATTCGCGAGCGTAAATCCGGCTGCCATAAAGATTGGCGGTAAAAATGCCCAGGCAATCCCCAAAAATGACTGACGGTATTGAGCTTTAAGATCTCGCACCATGAGTCGCCAAGCGAGTTCGCGAGAAGCGAGCAAGTCTCGCCACATCTGTTTAAAGAGTTGAACTGGATGTCTGAGCAAGCTCTCAGGCGTGTGAACTATCTCAGGTGGCATCCGAATCCTCTCTTTTGACTGCAAATTTTTCATCCTTGACTCACGAGATATTCTTGCGTTAATTGCTGGCTCTCCTGTGAGCTTAGTAATTGTTGGTAAATTTCTACTAGCTCATTGTTAAGTGAGTGCGTGTCAAAATATTTTTCTACATGCGCGCGACCAGCTCGACCCATTTCAGACCAGATTTCTGGATGCTCGATGAGGTAGCCTAACTTCTCGGTTGTGGCATCTACGTCGCACTCTGGAACTAGAAAGCCTGAAATCCCATCTTCAACCAGTTCGGGAATGCCTGCGTGGAAAGTGCTGATGACTGGCAAACCCATTGCCATTGCTTCTTTTAGGACATTGGGAATACCTTCTCGATCGCCGTCTTTACCCGTCACGCTCACTGCGATGAGAATGTGCGAGTCGTTCAGAATTTTAATACACTCTTCCTGATGTTTCCAACCCAGCAGCTTCACTTTTTCACTCACATTTAGTGCCTCAATGAGTTGCTGTAATTTTTGCCGCAAAGCTCCGTCGCCAATAATGTTGTACTCAATATTTTGATTGGCTTGAGCAATCTTGGCAAAGGCACGAATGCCATATTCTATACCTTTTTTTTCGACGAAACGACCGATGGTGACAATCCGAACCCGACCATCTGGAGGCAAGTGGCGCGGGGTAAAGAAGAACCGACGGCAATCGATTCCCGACCGATGCACGATAACTTTTTGTTCGCTGCAACCAAGCTTGAGGACTAGCTGCTTTAAATAGTCGCAATTGGGTAAAAAACAATCGCCTTCTTTAAATAGTTCGTCGTAAACGCGAGATCCTTTTCTTTGAAGCATCTCAGAGAGATCGTAGCCGCGAAATGCTGTAATGAGTTTGCTGTCGGGAGAGTTCATAACACGAAATGCCATCCCTCTAAAGCTCTGCGTTCCAAACTGACAATGGATGATGTCGTATGTTTTTTTCAGTAAAGGGATTGCCGTGTAGAGTAAATATAATGAGAAAGCTTGCTTGCCATAGTTAATAAAATTAAGCGATCGCATAAATAACCTGGGGTCTTTATCGCCGTTCGCTAACAGCAATCCGATTCCTTTAAATAACCGCCACCAGAGATTGTTTGGGATTTGAGGCAAATAGTAGGTTCGTTCTAGGAGGCGATATTTTTCTACCTCTGGATGGATTTTAGAATTGTTACCTATTTGGTCTGCATAAATATCAACTTCATATCCGCGATCGAGTAAGCCGACAATTTGATTTAAAATAAACGTTTCCGATAGAACTGGAAAATGACTAACAATAAAGGCAATTTTCATATCTTAGTCGCTCGACCCGAATAATTAGTGTCACCAACCATCGGTATTTACGTTCTATAAATTGTGCTGCTCGCTTAAAATTTTTGCAGTTGGTTATATTTTTACTACTTTACCAAAAAACACATCAGTCTGTCGAGGTAGAAATTTAGGCTGCGCGTCGTCTATCAGATCGCCACCAGAAAAAAGCTTTAGATTCTTGAAAAATTCTGAATTTTGGTTGGAATGTGAGAAATCTAAAACTCTTGCGATCGCGATCGTTAGCATCCAATCGGCAAGCATTTACAGCCAATTGTACCCAGAAATTAGGTAGAGTGAGTTAAAGTTTTTATTTATCTTTTTTAGCCTTATGACAACTTCAATAGTAACTGGAGTCGCAGGTTTTATCGGCTCGCACCTAGCTGAAGCGTTACTCAAACAAGGGGAGAGAGTAATCGGTATTGATGAATTTAATGATTACTACGAGCCTAGCTTTAAGCGTAGAAATGTTTCATCTCTTGAGAGTTACTCTTCTTTTGAGTTAATAGAAGGGTCGATTCATGAGTTGAATTGGCAAGACCTGTTGGCGAATGCAGAAACCCTCTATCATCAGGCAGCTCAGGCTGGAGTACGGGCAAGCTGGGGCGAAAGTTTCCGTCACTATACAGAACGCAACATTAACGCTACTCAAATTATTTTAGAAGCTGCCAAAGAGTCCAAATCCCTCAAGCGACTGGTATTTGCCTCTAGCTCGTCGATCTACGGGAATGCAGAAACTCTGCCGACTCCAGAATCAATTTGTCCTCAGCCTACTTCCCCCTATGGCATTACTAAATTGGCAGCAGAATATTTATGTTTTTTATACTACCGAAATTTTCAAGTTCCAGTGACAGCCCTTCGCTACTTTAGCGTCTACGGACCTCGCCAACGTCCTGATATGGCATTTCATAAATTTTTTAAAGCAGCAATGGTAGGTGCGCCAATTCCGATATATGGAGACGGACAACAAACGCGAGATTTCACCTTTGTCAGCGATGTAGTAGAAGCGAATTTAGCGGCAGCAACCGTTCCGGAGGCTATTGGCGAAGCTTTTAATATTGGCGGCGGCAGTAGAGTTGTATTGACCGATGTGTTGGATAAAATTGAAGCGATCGCAGCAATTCCGATTCAAAGAAACTATTTGGAGATGGCTAGAGGAGATGCCCGTCATACTGGAGCAGATATTTCCAAGGCAAAAACGCTTTTAGGATGGTATCCTAAAGTCTCCTTAATTGAAGGATTGACGCAACAATGGGAATGGATTCAAACAGTGTATTAATAGTTTGGCTTACAAAATCCAAAATGGTATTAGTCATCGCCCAATTTCTTCTGAAGGCGTTTTAGGGTTTGATACATTTCGGGAAGACGCTTATAAATGGCGGAAACTTTTAAATATAATTTGTTGGGAACGGCGGGACTGCTAGAGACAATTTCGCCCGGTTGGATATCATTGTGAATGCCGCTTTGGGCAGTTGCGATCGCGCCGTCTCCGATTTTTACCTGATTGGCAACGCCGACTTGACCTGCTAGAATAACGCGATCGCCGACTTGCACGCCCCCTGCTAAGCCTACTTGGGCGGCAAAGGCGCAATTTTGCCCGACTCGACAGCCATGGGCGATATGGACTAGGTTATCTAACTTAGTATTGCGTCCGATGCGGGTTTCTCCTACCGCAGGGCGATCGATGGTGCTGTTGCAGCCGACTTCTACGCCATCTTCGAGGATCGTACAACCGGACTGTTCCATTTTGAACCAGCCTTGGGGCGTGGGAACAAAGCCAAAGCCTTCCGCACCGATGACCGCACCGCTGTGAATGACGCAATCCGTACCAATCTGGGTGCGTTCGTGGATGGTGCAGTTAGCGTGTAAGACAGTGCGATCGCCAATTGTCACGTCTGGATAAATGACGACATTGGGATGAATGCAGGCGCGATCGCCGATTTTTACACCTGCATGAATGACAACGTAAGCGCCAATGTAAACATCCTTACCAATGGTTGCGCCAGGGGAAACAACCGCAGTCGGATGAGTTCTGGGCGACGGTTGGAAGGGATGGTAAAAAAGTTTAATCGCATGAGCAAACGCTAACCTGGGTTCGGCAGTGGCAATCCAAGCAATGTCGCGATCGCTTGCTTGCGTCTGTAGCGCGGGTTCGAGGGGCAAAATTAAGGCACTAGCCGCCGTTTTCGCTACCATAGCAGCAAATTTCGCTCCCTCAATATAGCTCAGCGTTCCTGCAGCAGCTTCTTCAACTGGGGCAACTCCTGTAATGTCGGGATCGCAACCTGGGTTAGAAGTAAGGCTATCCGATGCTGCTAACTTACCTAACTTTGCAACAATTTCACTTAATTTCATCGTCTACAGAAGTTATCAAAGAAGTCGCACAGAGAGATACAGAAGACAAGGGACAAATGATAGAATCTTGACTCCTAGACTCCTGAATTGTGAACATTAAGCAAGTACTGGCTCTCTCTCTCCTTCATCTAAGTTTTGGAACAGCACCGTACTGAGATAGCGTTCGCCAAAGCTGGGCTGAATCATGACGATAAGCTTTCCCTTATTTTCTGGACGCTTGGCTACTTGGATAGCGGCACAAAGGGCAGCCCCGCTAGAAATTCCAGATAGCAGACCTTCTTCTTTTGCCATGCGACGACTATAGGCGATCGCGTCTTCATCGGTTACGGTTATTACTTCATCGATCAGATCGACTTTAAGGACTTGAGGCACAAAACCCGCGCCGATGCCTTGAATTTTGTGAGGGCCGGGATTGCCGCCAGAGAGAACGGGGCTGTTGGCTGGTTCGACTGCGATCGCTTTAAACTCTGGCTTTCTCTGTTTGATAACTTCACTAACTCCGGTAATCGTGCCTCCCGTTCCTACGCCAGCGACGAGAGCATCCACCTTACCATCAGTATCTTCCCAAATTTCCTCTGCCGTTGTCAATCGATGAATTTCTGGGTTAGAAGGATTGTTAAACTGTTGGAGCATATAGGCATTGGGAATGGTTTCTAAGAGTTCGTTCGCTCGCGCGATCGCGCCGCTCATTCCCTTATTGCCCGGAGTTAGTTCCAATTTCGCGCCATAAGCTTTTAGCATTGCCCGTCGCTCTAAACTCATGGTCTCTGGCATGGTCAAGATTAATTTATAACCTTTGGCCGCCGCTGCCATAGCCAGCGCAATTCCCGTATTGCCTGAAGTGGGTTCGACGAGAATGGTTTTACCAGGAGAAATTAATCCTTCTCGTTCGGCGCTGTTAATCATATGCACGCCAATCCGATCTTTAACTGAGGCAGCGGGATTCATGCTCTCTAGTTTGACCAGGATTTGAGCGACGCAACCTTCCGCCTGGGGAATGCGATTTAATCGAACCAGAGGTGTCCGACCAATGAGTTCTGTAATATTCTGAGCAACGCGCATAGTTTTCCGACGTTATTCGACACAATAACAAATTTTGCTAGTTTGCGGCAAGCAGCCAGCTTTTTTAAGTATGTACCAAAACGCGATCGCTGACGCTTTCTCAAATTCTGCTATTCCTTTATTTTAAAAGCTAATAGCTCTTAAGATCTAAATTTTAGACTGCTAAAGCAGCGTGTGTGTAGCAATTTTTCGGACAAATTCTCGAACAAGCCTGACAGCCTACACAGTATTGAGGATTAGCAATTGTCATTACCTTGCGTTCGATTTCATCATCATCTTCATCTTCTACAAATTCACCTTCATCGTTCATTGCCCTCAGAGCGAGTACATTGCGACCGCAAACTTTAAAGCATCTGCCACAGCCAATACATTTGTGTTGGTCGATTTCTTGAACGAAATTCGGTTCCCAGGTAAGTCCTCCGAGGGTTGTACCAGTTAGTGTTGCCATTAGATGTTCTCCTGTAAATTGAGTGATTCATTTCTTTTCACAAAAATGAGAGCGATCGATTTGTTATTATTCAATTACTTTTAAGTGACTCTAACATAAATCGATCGCACTATTTCTGAATCTAGTTTTATTTTATTTTTTCCGATTTTAATAATGAAATCTGGAAATACTTTTTCCACAAAAACTTGTTGTCCGGGAGTAATTCCCATTGCTTGAATTTTCCGGATAATTTCTCGATCCTTGTTTCTCAAGCAACTGACAACTCCTTTTTCTTTATTTTTTAGTAAAGCTAACGAAGAAAAACAAACCGAAAAGCCTTGGGTAAACATAGATATAATCTTCCTTTGCTTAGTTTTTAGAAGCTATTTCTATGGAGTGAAATACAAAGACCGAAGCAATGACGAGGGGAAGTTTGAGTAACAGTGGCGTGAGAATAAACAGCCATACTAAAGTCAGTAAACCAGTAAAAATAGCAGCTAGACTATGAATAGGATCGCGATCGTTAAAGAAGATCCAAGCCGAAACCAGACAGATGAATGATAGGAATATATAAGAGATAAACATCGCAATTGCCTCAATAATTTTCCCAATGTCTGTGTGCTGCGACCCAATATAACTCCAGCCAAAGACGAGGATTTTCTTGTTTTAGATTTGAAACTGGATCGCGTACCAATCGAGTTGCATTGATACAAACTACTGCAACTAATCCCATATTTTCGGCAATATCTTTTAAAACATCTTGTTGCTCTTGAATGACAGCTAACATTCCTTCGGGATAATAAACGCCAACGTAATAAAAACGCTTCCCCGATCTTTCCAGATAGCACTCAAGAATTTTGACATAGCAATACTCTAATAACTCCCCAGTCATCGGATAATAATTCTTGACTAGCGATACATATTCTTGAGCAAGATATTCTGGTTTAATCACGACTGCAACATCTCCTCATGGGTTGAGTTACTGTGGGATAAACACCAAACTTTGATCCAAAGCTATTTTTTATTTTGAAATCCGATGCTCGGACTCTCAATTTTTGAGGGTCTCAAATTGAAATTAGAGTGGGCACTATTAGCGATGAATAAGAGGGTAAAGATAAAAAATAATGCCCACTTTTATCTAAGCTATTTTGCCACTTAGAAGTAAAACTGGATATCTTAGACTAAATAAGCTTCCTGATGAGTTCTAATCGTGCAATCAGAACGAGGATAAGCTACACATAAAAGAACAAATTTCTTCGCTAGTTGGTCATCATCCAAGAAAACTTGATCGTCTTGATTGACTTCTCCTTCTTCAATTCTGCCAATGCAACTAGAACAAGAACCAGAACGACAAGAAGAAGGTAAATCTATGCCATTTTCTTCTGCTGCATCAAAGATATAAGTATCTTCTGCCACATCAATCGTTACGTCCATTTCTGGAGGCTGTTTTTTTCTACCTTTAATCAAGCGAACTTTGTAAGTTGTAGTCATTTTTTTGTTCTCCTCAATAGGGATAAATTTAATGCGATCGCAGCTCATATTTCCTTTATTTCCTTCGTGCGAGCATCTTGCTCGCACTACCTTAGATGTTCGATCGCGACTTGATAAATTTCTCTAGCTACAAGGAATTGCATCAGGGGTACAATCGCCGACTGAAAATGACTTGCCGCAGCCACAAGTATCTGTTGCATTGGGATTAATAAATTGGAAGCCGCTTTGAGTTAAACTTTCGACAAAATCAATGACAACACCCTTAACAAGTGGCTCACTTTTTGGGTCGATATAAATTGGTATATTGTCTTGTTTAAATACCAAGTCATCGGGATTGGGTTTGTCTGCAATATCTAAAGCATATTCGTAACCGCTACATCCGCCATCTTTTACGCCTACTCGTATGCCCGTTTCAGACGTGGCTGATGCACTTCCTTTGATAAAAGTCCGAAGGCGAAATGCAGCTTTTTCTGTGAGGATAATTGTCATCGAAATCTCCTTTTTTTGTTAGTGGTTAGTAGTTGGTGGTTAGTAGGAGGAAAAAATTTAATACCTCATGCTTGCCAGGTCCTCTTCTTTTGTTATTTCCAAGAACGCGATCGCTTCTGCAATCCCTTGTTTCGTTCTACTGCCGCAAACTGGACAATCGGGATCGTGGTAGGGACGGCGTTTGGCAAATTCCAAACGACTTAAATCCATTGTCAATAATTGACCTAAAAGAGGCTTGTCTAGTCCGGTAATTAATTTGATGGCTTCTAAAGCCGCCAGACAAGCAAGAGTTCCGCTAACAGCGCCGAGGACACCAAAACCCCAGCGATCCCATTGGGGTTTTTCGGGAAAGATACAAGAGAGACAGGGAGTTTTGCCAGGAATAATCGTGGTCAAATAGGCTTCCATGCCATTCATAGCAGTTTCTACCATCGGCTTATTCCAACGCACGCAAGCATCGTTTAGCAAATCCCGTTCCTCGAAATTAAAGGCACAGTCGATCGCGATATCAGCTTGCTTCACCAAGGAATCGACGTTCTGGGAGGTAACGTATTCGGGAATCGCTTCGATCTCGATATGAGGGTTAATTTTGGCTAGAGTCTCCTTAGCTTTATGAACTCTAGGCTTGCCAACCCAGTCATCGGTCATGAGAATCTGGCGATTCATGTCGTCGAGACGGACTTCTCCCCCGCGAACGAGGATTAGTTTGCCAATCCCCGCTACCGCCAAATACAAGGCAACCGTTCCACCCAATCCGCCTACACCAGTAACTAAGGCAGTTGAGTTTTTCAGGGCTGTTTGTCCTTCCTCGCCAAAACCAGGAAGCATGATTTGTCGGCTGTAGCGTTCTAATTCCTGTGGTGTCAGTACCATTTATATTACTCCTGCCTTTTTAGCCAGCGATTCGAGGGAAACAAAGTTTTTTGGTGTTTCGTTGAAGACTTTGAACAGTTTAGTTTCTAGCGGACTAGCTGTTTGGAAAAGTTCATAAGCTTCTGTCAGTGCCAAGCGATATTTTTCTAATCTTTCCTCTTCACTGACATTGGGAAAAACTTCATCAATCTTGGCAATTAAAAGGGCAAATTGTTTGAGGATATGCAGTCGATTAACATTGACAAAATCTTGTCTATAGGGAAGGTTAAAAAACTGTAAGTAATCTTCTGCATCTGTCAGTTTTCTGAATTCTGCCAAGGTTCTTTTGGTAGCAGTTGTAAGTGTCATTTGATTTTTTTCTCCCAGTCTTTCAGTTGTTTTTTTAGCGCGTCTAACTGCTTATAAACCTCATAGGTTTTAGCAGCTTCTTCTGGCAGTTTTTCAAAATCAGTTGGTAATCCTTCTGCCAGATCGTGCAGATCCATTTTCATTTGACCTGCTTGGGTATTGAGGCGTTTGATTTGGGTTTTTAACTCCTCAATGGCTTCTTTTGTTGAAATTTCTGTTGTTAGTTCAACCATGTTTAGATTTTAGATTTTAGATTTTGGATTGTTAGTCGTTAGTGGTTGACAGAGAAATTTTTAATCCACTAACCACGACCCAATAACCACTAACTAAAGATTCGCAATCTCAGGGAAACGTTGAATGTAATCAACGCCAGATTTAGTCAATTTTTCTCCTTCGGCGGCTAATTTTTCTAGTGAATCGTAACCGAAACGTTGAGCATCTCTGAGAGTACGAGAAACTACCATTAAGCGTCCGCACCAAATCAATGCCCAACCAAAACCTTCATGACTCAAATCGATAACGACTTGGCAAAGTTTTCCGGTTTCTTTTTCAATGCAAGCCGCGATCGCGCGATAAAATGATAAAATTCTTAATTGAGTGGCAAGATCGACATCTCCATCAACTTTAAGTTGACGCTTTTTCTCGCGAGAAACAACAAACGGAGAAAGTACTAATCCGTCTTCCCAGCTTCTGTAAACGCCGTAATGATCTTGAGCGCGAATTTGACGAACTAATTCTTGCAAAAAGGCGTTTTCTGCGACAATATTTGTGTTTGTTTCAGTTGCAGTTGTACTCATTGGATTAATAATTGTTATTGGTTGGTTGTTAGCAGATAGTGCGTTCGCGTAGCGGAGCCGGAGGCTCTCAGCGTGCCCGGAGGGCATACATCTTGCTCGCAGATTCTGATTATTCTCGCGGGCAAGATGCCCGCACTACTAATCTTCATCTTCAAAATCAAAGCTTTTAGGTTTTTGTAGTTGCAATGCTTTCCTTAACCATGGGGGAGGATCGCCATTTAATGTTTCGACTAAATTATCAAGCATTCCTTTAATTTCTGTCTCATCACTTCTGAGGTTGATAGGAGTAATTTTGTTGCTAAGTAAACGAGAAGCTGCGCTACCTCCAATTGACGAGACATAGACTAGAGTGCATCCTTCTAAAGCTGTAACTTTTGGAACTAATTTATCTTCGTTTCCATCTTCATCAAGGTTGCCACCAAATGTTTTTGTTTCTAAAAAGTTATAGCCTTCCGACGAGACATCATAGACAGCAATACTTTGTGCCGAACCGAAGTGAGAATTAATGCGAACGTTATCGCTAGTAGCAAATGCAACTTTCACGATATTTCTCCTCAAAATGAGCTTAAGAAAATGAAGGAAAAATCGGGAGCATCTTACTTACTTTCATAGATTCGCGAGCGAGATGCGACAATTACAAACTTGAGATTCTCTCGAAAAATCGAAATATCTTTGAGCTATTTTCAGGGCTGAGTTGATAATTTTCTCGCCCTCACTAGCAAGATTCTCTAGAGAGTTAAAACCAAAATTTTGGGCGTTGCGGATAACTTGAGAAACCACTAATAGGTGATTACAAAATATTAATACATAGCCAAAACCTTTACAGTTAAAATTAATAAAAACTTTAGCTGATTTTCCGGTTTCTTGTTCGACTCGTGCAGCGATAGTTTTGTAAAAAGTCACGATTCGCTTTTGAGAAAAAATATCTCTTCGAGAGCGATCGCGTGTTTTGGGATCTAATACCAATAATCGCAAAAGTGATTTATAAGAATAGTTACGATAGATACCAAAAGTATCTCTAGCGATAATTTGTTTAGCTAATTCTTGAAGAAAGGGATTAGCAAAGATATCTAAAGAAGAAGTTTTTTTAAGAAAGACTGTTGGTTTCTTAAAAAAAGTTTTTGGTTCTTTTAACAAGACTGCTTGGCTCATCGTTCGATTTTGGATGGTTCTAATTATTAGTGGTTATGATGATGAGTAAATTGACTGTGATTGTGGGCTTCTTCTGCTTCCAGAAACAGATTGCCGACATCCAAGAGAAACTGAATTGTTCCTCGATAACCGACTAAACAGCGATGATTGTTACCCAGGCGATCGAAGATAGGATAGCCCATGCGATACAGGGGAATATTGAATTTTTGCGAAACTCGTTTTCCGTGAGAGTTAGCAATAATTAAATCGGAACCCTCTGCCAAATCTTCTAAATCTTCCAAGTCGCCAACGGTTACTGTTTCTACAGGTAAATCTTCCAAAATTGGAGATTTCATTGTCGTCACTGCCGCTTGAATTTCTGCCCCCATTTCTTTGAGCAACCAACTGGTTTGATAAAGCAAATCGGGTTCTAATGCCAAAGAAACTTTCTTGCGACCAAAATAGAAATGCGTGTCGAGGATAGCATCTTGCAATTGACGACGCTGGCGTTGATATTTCTGGGGTACGTGAGGCGGATGAACGAAATGAGGATCGTGCCGGGAATTGACGATTTGAGAGAGTCGCCAGATAAAATTATCCGTTGCCTCCAAACCTGCTATCCTGAGAAAGAGTTCGTAGCCAGTCCCGAACTTTTGTTCTAGGATTTTGGCAGCAGGACGCATACTTTCTCCGATCGCGATGGTATAAACTGAATCCTTTAAACTTCTCAACCCTTCTAAAGTCGTTCCGCCACTCGTTGTCGTCTGATAATCATCTTCGAGATGTCCATCCAAGGAACCACCGAGATCGGGTACTACCAAAGGTTTCAACCCAAACGCCTCAACAATCTCCTTAATCTCTTCCAAATCCCCAGGCGAAAGCAGAGAACCCGCTAAAATTGTTATTTGAGGTTGTTGATAGAGAGAAGGCGGTTTTTCTTCCCCAGCGCCGTAATCTGTCGAGACAATGCTTTCTACCGCAGCAGCAAATCCACTCTCCAATGCCCCTTTATAATCGGGAGTCGAGACAAAAATAATCGGCAGATAATCCAATTCGGGATGATTTTTGCGGAACACTCGGAGAACGCCCTCCATATCTTCACCGCGAGTTTCAGTCAACCCTGTCGTCAGAAGACCAATCATTTGAGGTTGTGCCTTCTCGACTAAAACCAGGATTGCCTGTTCGATATTTTCCTGTCCGCCCAAGATAGTAGCCACTTCGGTCATCGCCGTCGTAGACATCGGTATTGCCTCGCGGAAATGACGCACCAAAAGCGTTTTAGCAAAAGCCGTACATCCTTGGGAACCGTGAAACAAAGGCATCATCCCCTTCAACCCAAGGAAAGCTAGCGAAGCGCCCAAAGGCTGACTTAGCTTTAAAGGGTTCACTGCGACAGATTTTTTGCGACTGGTTACAATAGTCATCTCGATGAAAGGATTTTAGATTTTGGCGAAGTTGCCGCACGCTCCTCGAACCTCTTCAAGGAGAACGGCGGATTTTGGATTGGAGATTTCTCTCTGCGCCTCTGCGCGAGATAAAAAAGACTTAATAATTAACAACCAGCTTTTCGGTAACAGTTTCAACTGCGTCCCACGGTGCAGCTTTTCTCAACTGCGCCCAAATAGGACTGTGCAGTGCCTCATCTAATTCCTTTGCCATTTCAATCATGCCGTCGTAGCCCGCGTAAGGATGGTGACGTTCTTGGTTGATGTCGAGGAAGGGAATGCGGGCTTTCAGTGCCGTATATTGATTCCGTCCACCCGCAATCAACATGTCCGCCCTAGTCTTCTCAATCACGCTGAGCAACTCTTTAGGACTGCCTTTCTCCAGAGTCATCCCATCTTTGCCCAGTAATTCTTTAATTTTGGCTTTATCTTCTTCCGTACTTTTCTTAGTACTGGTGGCGACGACTTCAATGCCTAAATCCTTCGCCGCAGAAATAATCGACCAACTCTTAACCCCACCCGTATAAAGAACAACGCGCTTGCCTTTCAACCTCTCGCGATAGGGTGCTAAAGCAATATCTAACTTAGCCGTTTCTTCTGCAATGAGTTTTTCCACTCTCTCTTGCAAATCTGCGTCGCCTAACAACTTTGCAACATTGCGCAAACAACGATTCATATCGTCGATGCCGTAGAAGGACTCTTCCGTGTAGGGAATGCCGTATTTATCCTTCATTTTCGTCGCCATATTAATCAACGCCTTGGAACAAATCATGACGTTAACTTTGGCGCGATGGGCGTGGCAAATTTCCTCATAACGAGCATCGCCCGTAATCTTAGCTAAAACACGGATGCCCAGCTTCTCAAAGATCGGGGTAACATTCCACATTTCCCCAGCAATATTATATTCGCCGATTAAATTAATATCGTAAGGCGTTGTATATTCCGGTTCTTTACTACCAACAACATATTCGAGTAAGGATTCTCCACCCAATCGATTGCCCAGGTTTTTACTACCCACAAAACCAGGGGAATTAACTGGTATGACGGGAGTATTAAACTTCTTAGTCGCCGCAGCGCAAACCGCATCCATATCGTCGCCAATCAGCGCCGTCACGCAAGTAGAATAGACGAATACGGCGGGGGGATGATAGCGATCGCAAACTTCTTTAATCGCCTTGTAGAGTCGTTTTTCGCCACCAAAAATCACGTCATTTTCACTAACATCAGTGGTAAAACCCATCTTGTAAGTCGTAGAACCAGAAGAAAGACTGCCGCGACTGCCCCAAGAATTGCCCGCACAGGCAATAGGGCCATGAACCAAATGTGCTGCATCCGTAATCGGCACCAAAGCAATAGAAGCCCCATCAAAAGCACAACCCCCTTGAGCAGTACCCGGTTGAGCTTGCTGCTTGCAAGACTTATTTTTGCCCTTACCGTCTTTTTTATGGTTGTGGTCGCAACCCGACTGCGTAAGCAGTTCATTAATTTTACCTTGTGTAAGTTTCATCGTAAATTCCGTGACTTTTGTGACTAATATGCGATCGAGATAACCTAACTTTGCGTCTTCTTTGTGCCTTTGCGCGACGGCACTCAATGTGCGCTCGCAGGTGGTGCACCCGTGCCTCCTTTGCGTGAGATAAAAAATCCCTAACAGATGTAGTGAGTTACATCCACCCCGCAAGTATCGGACAGATAAGATAAAGCCCGAAACCGCAAACCAACAACTTCGTTGTACAAAGGATTCAATTTACAAAGAGGAGGAATATGAAACAAAGTGCGTCCAAAAAGCTTAATATCCCGCTCAAAAGGACAATTGCAAGGAAAAACTCGACAGATGAAGTGGGCGAATTTTGCATCTTTAACCTCAATGCCATCAATCCAACGGCGCACGGGATAGAGAATATCGAAAGATGGCTTTCTGTTAGGAATGAGGGGATGGGTAGTACTGGTCATGATTATTGCTCCTAGGGGAGTTTTTTTGCAGACAAGGGAAATGGGGTAGATGGGGGAGAGAGGGGAGTTGTTCGTCTAAAGATTATGTCCCTCACTCCCAAAGCCCCAAAGCACCTATCTCCAATCCCGATTAGCGAATCAGGTCATAAGAGATATCCGTCTTCGCTGGAACGATGGTGTTGCGATCTAACTCGTCGAGGACTGTATTAGCAATCCAGTTGAGTAGATTGAGCGCACCAGAGTAACCGATGGTAGAATAGCGATGTAGGTGGTGGCGATCGAAGATCGGATAGCCAATGCGGACTAATGGGGTTCCAGTATCGCGCCAGAGGTACTTCGCATAGGAATTGCCAATTAGGAAGTCTACGGGTTCGGTGAACAGCAGCGATCGCATGTGCCACAAATCCTTTCCACCCCAAACCGTTGCCGAACGTCCGTAGGGACTAGCAGCTAATAATGCTTTCGCTTCTTCCTCGAAGGTGGGGTTGCTGTTAGTCACGAGAACGTGAACGGGTTCGACTCCCATCTCCAGCAAAAACTGCAACAGTCCCAGCACCAAGTCGGGGTCGCCGTAAAGCGCAGCCCGCTTGCCGTGCAGCCACGCTTGCGTATCGGTCATCGCATCAACCACGCGACCGCGTTCGACTTCTAACTCTCTGGGGATAGGATTGCCTGTTGCTTCAGATAGCGCCATCAGGAATTGGTCGGTTCCTTTGATGCCCCAAGGACGAATAACAGAAGTCTTTTGTCCCCACTCAGTTGCAATATACTCCCGCGTTTTAGCGGTGGAGTAAGCTTGCAGGGCAATGGTTTGTTCGGCGTTAATCGACTCGGCAGCCACGTCTAGAGGCGTTCCGCCGTGATACATTTCGTATTCGCCCGTGTTGGGGGAATCTAAATACTCTTCGTTGTCTGCCAAAATCGTAGCGTTTACGCCCAGTAAAGACGTGAGGCGCTTCAACTCTCGCAGGTTGCCCATGTAGGTTTCAAAACCGGGGATGAAGTTAATCGTGCTGTTGGTGGTTTCTTTTTTCTTGCCTTCGGTAAGATTGGTGAGAATCCCCTTCATCATGTTGTCGTATCCAGTAATGTGAGAACCGACAAAGCTGGGGGTATGGGCGTAGGGAACTGGGAAATCTTCAGGAATAGACCCTGCTTTCTTGGAGTTGGTAATAAACGCACCCAAATCATCCCCAATTACTTCTGCCATACAAGTCGTACAGACAGCAATCATTTTGGGTTTGTAGAGGGCGTAAGCGTTTGCCAACCCGTCGATCATATTTTTGAGTCCGCCGAAGACGGCTGCATCTTCGGTCATGGAACTCGAAACGGCGTTGAAGGGTTCTTTAAAGTGGCGAGTAAAGTGGGTGCGGAAGTAGGCAACGCAACCTTGCGAACCGTGTACGAAGGGCAACGTGCTTTCAAAGCCAACGGCAGCGAGAATGGCTCCAAGAGGCTGACAGGCTTTGGCTGGATTAACCGTTAGCGCTTCACGAGCGAAGTTCTTTTCGCGATATTCCCAAGTTTTCGTCCATTCGGCAACCCTCGCTACTTCGTCACTGGCAGGCATTCCTTCAAAGCTTTCTTTTTTGCTTTTGAAGAGTTCTTGATACTCTGGCTGTTGAAATAGTTCGGCATGGTCTTTGATCTTCTCTACATTCTGAGCCATTATTTTGCTCCTATCAAGGATGATTGGGGAATTGGGGATTAGGGATTGGGTAGTAGTTAGTAGTTGGTAGGTAGTGCGAGCATCTTGCTCGCGCGAGCGGGACGCTCGCACTACAATATCTGGAAATTAATTTTGCTCATCTACTTAGTTAGCGAGAAAAACGATGAACGCTCGACTACTAACCACTAACAACAATTACTTCTTCCAGGGTGCGCCGATTAAGCTCCAGGTAGGACTGTTGAGCGCTAGATCCATATCCCTTGCGAAGATGGCGAATCCGTCATATCCGTGGTAAGGACCGGAGTAATCCCAAGAGTGCATTTGACGGAAGGGTAGTGCCATTTTCTGGAAGACGTATTTTTCCTTAATACCCGAAGCAACTAAATCGGGTTTGAGCGCTTCGACGAATTTCTCGAATTCAAAAGCCGTTACGTCGTCGTAAATTAAGGTGCTGTCTTCGATATAGTGAGTGGTACGCTTGTAGTCGTCGTTGTGACCGAATTCATAGCCCGTGCCGAGCATTTCCATTCCCAAATCTTTGAAGGCGGGAACGACGTGGCGAGGACGCAATCCGCCGACCATCATCATTACTTTTTTGCCTTCTAGACGAGGACGATACTTGGCGAGGATCTCATCGACTTGTTGTTGATACTTAGCGATAACTCTTTCTGCGCCTTCTTTGATTTTGTCGTCGAAGAAATTCGCGATCGCTCTGAGGGATTCAGCAATCTTGGTCGGTCCGAAGAAGTTATACTCAAACCAGGGAACTCCATACTTCTCTTCCATGTGACGGCTGATGTAGTTCATCGACCGATAGCAGTGGACGAGATTGAGCTTCACTTTGGGCGTGAGCTTCATTTCATTGAGCGTGCCATCGCCAGACCACTGAGCGACGACTCTCAAGCCCATTTCTTCGAGCAGAATGCGGCTCGACCAAGCATCGCCACCGATGTTGTAGTCCCCGATAATGGCTACATCATAGGGCGTGCTTTCAAATTCTATGTTTTCTTTATCCGCTTGGGGAAATACCCAGTCGCGAATGGAGTCGTTAGCGATGTGGTGTCCGAGCGATTGGGAAACGCCCCGGAATCCTTCGCATCTGACGGGAACAACAGTTTTGTTGATTTCTTTGCTGGTCTTCTTGGCAACCGCTTCGATGTCGTCTCCAATTAGACCGATGGGGCATTCTGACTGGATGGAAATTCCTGCGTTGAGCGGGAAAAGTTCTTCGATTTCGTGAATGAGTTTGTGCAGTTTCTTATCACCGCCGAAAACGACGTCGCGCTCTTGGAAATCGGAGGTGAACTGCATCGTACCAAAGGTATCGATGCCTGTCGTACCGATGTAATAATTACGGCGACCAGACCAGGAGTAATAACCGCAACCGACGGGACCGTGAGAGATATGAATCATATCTTTAATCGGACCCCATACCACCCCTTTTGAACCTGCATAGGCACAACCGCGAGTGGTCATTACGCCGGGAAGGGATTTAACGTTCGACTTAACGCCGCAATCTGGTTTACCTTCCTCGTAAACGTTGAGGTGTTTTTCCCGTTTTTTGCGGGCTTTCTCTGGATAAACGTCCAGTACCTCTTGGATTAGCTGTCTTTTTTCCTCTGCTGTGGTCATATCAGTTACCAGTGTTCTGCGAACGGTTATCAGTGAATGAGGAAGAGGGAGAAACAAGGAAGATAGGGGGGATTTGGGAGAAGAGGGAGTTCGATCTTCCTTGTCTGGTTTCATCCCTCTAAACAGTTCTAGTCGCCGACTTAGACGGCAGCAACAGTTTTCGCTTTGTCTGCTTCAAGCGCTTTTTGATACTCTTCTTCGCCGCCGAGAAGACCGAATTCGATCAACAGATTTTCTAGTTCTTCCATCTCGATAGGAGTTGGAATGACTAAGTTAGTGTTTTGTTCGATCTTCTTGGCAAGCGCGCGATACTCATCGGCTTGCTTGTGATCGGGAGAGTATTCGATCACGGTCATGCGGCGCAGTTCGGCTTCCTGAACTTGGTTGTCGCGGGGGAGGAAATGAATCATTTGCGTGCCGAGACGCTCGGCGAGCGCTTCGATTAATTCGATTTCCTTGTTAACTTTGCGGCTGTTGCAAATCAACCCGCCCAAGCGAACGCCGCCAGAGTGAGCGTACTTGAGAATGCCTCGCGCGATGTTATTAGCTGCATACATTGCCATCATTTCACCCGAGGTGACGATGTAAATTTCTTGTGCTTTTCCTTCACGGATTGGCATGGCAAAACCACCGCAGACAACGTCGCCCAGTACGTCGTAGGAGACGAAATCTAGGTCTTCGTATGCACCATTTTCTTCTAGAAAGTTAATGGCAGTGATAATGCCGCGACCAGCACAGCCAACTCCAGGCTCAGGACCGCCGGATTCCACACAACGAACATTGCGATAGCCGGTCAATAATACTTCTTCAAGTTCTAGATCTTCTACAGATCCCCGTTCTGCTGCTAAGTGCAGAATGGTGGTTTGAGCTTTACAGTGAAGCATTAAGCGGGTAGAGTCAGCTTTAGGGTCGCAACCGACGATCATGATGCGCTGACCTTGTTCTGCTAAGGCTGCAATGGTGTTTTGAGAAGTGGTAGATTTACCGATTCCGCCTTTGCCGTAGAACGCTATTTGTCGCACGATTGATTCTCCTGTAAAATAAGTAAGTCTGGATTAAAAAATGGATTAGGAAAGTAGGTCAGGATTTTAGAGACCCAGGATGTAGAGACGAACGGTAAAACTGTCTTCGCGATGTTCTTGTTGATGTGGGATACGTCCCTGGCGAACCTTCATTCCCTGCATCGGGTTTTCTAAAATCCTTTACCTATGGATGCGCTACGCGATGGGGAGCTTCGCTACTGGAGGCGATCGCCCCATTCGCGTTTCTCGATATTTGTACATGGTTTGCTCTTTGGTTGGAAGATTTTTGATTGGTAGTGCTCGGTTGTGGTGTGTTTCCCAGACGCGCTCATGATGCCCGCACTACGATGAATTAAACGGATTCGACAATTAAGGTAGGCGAAACGCGATCGCGCAGGGTAGCTTCAATGGCAACTTTAAGGGTTTCCGTGGAGCTAGAACAGCTCGTGCAAGCGCCTTGGAGAACGACAAGGACGCGATCGCCTTCCACGTCGAACAGTTCGACATCGCCGCCATCTCTAGCGAGAAGGGGTTTGATTTCGCTATCTAAAACTTGCTGAATCAGCCCGATTTTTTGCAGATTGGTCAGGGGTTTGCCGGATTGGGTAGTGGCTAATTTATCCGTAACAACTTTTGTTGCCACCGCCACAGCTTTCTCTTTCTGTTCGAGAACGTCGGCAATAATATCGTCGATATCTGCCAAGCAAGAACCGCATCCGCCGCCTGCCTTAACATAGTGCGTAACTTGTTCGGCAGTGGTAAGATTATTTTCGATAATAACTCGACGAATCTTAGCATCGGTAACGCCGAAACAGCGGCAGAGCAAGGCTCCTTCATCATCGTCATGGTTTTCTAGGGGAATGCCTCTGTAGTTGGCAATAGCTGCTTCTAACGCTTCCTGTCCCATCACGGAACAGTGCATTTTTTCTTCGGGCAATCCGCCTAAAAAGTCGGCAATCTCTTTATTGGTTATCTTAAGCGCTTCATCTAACGTTTTGCCTTTGAGCAGTTCGGTCAGTGCAGAAGAAGACGCGATCGCAGAGGTACAACCAAAGGTTTGAAATCTAGAATCTATAATAATTTCAGTGGCTTCTTGTACTTTGAGGTGCAATCTTAGCGCATCCCCACAAGCAATACTACCGACTTCTCCGGTTACAATTCTTTCTCCTTCTTGCGCCTCCGTAATCGCACCTTTATTACGGGGGTTGTAGAAGTGATCCATTACTATGTCTGTATAGTCCCACATTTCAGTTACCAGTTATCAGTTATCCGTTCGATTTATTCTTAGTGCGAGCGTCTCGCTCGCAGATTTTATTGCCTGTGTGCGGATATTTTTTCCTACACGCGGGCAAGATGCCCGCACTACTTAGCTAACACTGCTTTTTCTTGTTCCTGCAGCCAATCTGCTTCGTCGCTGGAGAAGGGAGAGAGGGCGCGGAGGTGTTCGATAATGCCAGGCAGAACTTCGAGAACGCGATCGATTTCCGCGTCGGTGGTATAACGAGAGAGGCTAAATCGGATTGAACCGTGCAACACTGAGTAGGGAAGTCCCATTGCTCGCAAGACGTGAGAGGGTTCGAGAGAACCGGAGGTACAAGCGGAACCAGAAGACGCACAGATGCCATACTGGTTGAGATGCAAGAGTATTGCTTCTCCTTCGATATACTTGAAGCCGATATTAGTGGTGTTGGGCAACCGTTGGGTAGGATGACCGTTGACGACGGTATCGGGGATGGTTGCAAGGATAGATTGTTCGAGGCGATCGCGCAACCGTTTTTCGCGGTCTACGTTGGCTAAATGCTGCTTTGCCAATTCTGCTGCTTTGCCGAGTGCTATGATGCCAGGTACATTTTCCGTTCCCGCACGACGACCTCTTTCTTGGTGTCCGCCGATGAGCAGAGGACGAAATCTTGTGCCACGGCGCACGTAGAGTACCCCGATACCTTTTGGTGCATGAAGTTTGTGACCGGAAAGAGTAAGCAGATCGATGGTGCTATCCTTCATATTGAGAGGGATTTTACCCACTGCCTGAACTGCATCGACGTGATAGATAGCACCGTATTCCTTCACCATCTGCCCGATTTGCTCGACTGGGAATAGTACGCCCGTTTCGTTGTTTGCATACATGGTCGAAACTAAGGCGGTTCCTCCAGTGAGCGAAGCTTCTAACTCGTCTAAGTCTAATAATCCTTTCTCGTTGACCGAGAGATAAGTTACAGTATAGCCTTTCTTTTCCAGGTGCTTGCAGAGATTAAGCACGGCTGGATGTTCGACTTCAGTGGTAATAATATGTTTTCTATCGGGTTGCGCGGATAAAGCAGCGTGAATGGCGGCGTTATTGCCTTCCGTGCCGCAACTGGTAAAAACGATTTCCGAAGATTCTGCGCCCAGTAAGGAGGCGACTTGCTCTCGTGCTTCTTTTACAGCTTTTCCCACTTGTCCGCCGAAGGTGTGCATGGATGAGGGATTGCCGTAATAAGTGGTTAGGTAAGGCAGCATCGCTGTAATTACTTCGTCATCGATGCGCGTCGTAGCGTTGTTATCAAGATAGATGCAGTCGTTCATGATCGGGTACCAGTTTTTTTGGTAGTGCGAGCGTCTCGCTCGCGGTTTGTGTTTCCCACACGCGGGCAAGATGCCCGCACTACGCGTAATTCGCACTACTGAACAGTGTTCGCGAGAGATGCTATTTCCTGGGAGTAGAGAGAAAACCAGCGATGCCAATATTTGGTTTGCTTTCTGGCTTTGAGTTGGGCGATCGCCCTATCATAAATATCGAACCAGGATTCCCAGTAATCGGTTTGTATTTGTTTGGGTTGGATTAGAGTATCGATACTGGGAACGCAACCACGATTGGTAGGGCAGACTGCCATGCACTGGGGAACGCTGTAATAGCCAACGCAATCGTTACAGAGGTTAGGATTGATGAACGGTTTGCCGTTGAGAGTTTCAATTGCACCTGTAGGACATTGCGTTTGACAGCGATCGCATTCAATACATTCACTGGTAATCTGGTAAGTCATGACTCTACTCCTCGGTTATAGCGTTTGCAACTATACTGCTGCTAACTCTTTCTGCTTTTGCAGGTATTGTTCGTAGAAGTCAAAGGCAACCTTAGTGATGGTGTCGTATCCTTCAAAGGGTTCGACTCCTGCTTTACGCAGTTCATCTTGAGGGCAACTGCCGATTTTGGAGGCAAGTACGCCTTTGCAATCTGCAATTGACTTGATAATTCCTTCTAAGCTTGCTTCTTCACCATAACCGCCCTGACAGTAAAGATCTACCTTGCGGTGTCCGACAAATTTCGCTTCTGTGCCATCGATTTCAAAGATTTGGAATTCTTTGGCATGACCGAAGTGTTGATTGACTACGCCGCCGCCTTTGGTTGCCACTGCAACGAGAATCTTGGGTAAAGGTACGTCGTTAGCCTTTCTGAGGGCTGCTTTTCTTTCTTTTTCCGCTTTCTGTGCTGCTTTAGCTTCCTCGATACCTGCATGAACTTCCTGGCGCTTCTGGAAATCGTATTCTGGAGCCATTTCCATGAATTTCTCTTTGGTGAATTCCTGCGATCGATCTTCACCGAGAAGTCCTACTGCGTCTGCACGGCATTGACGGCAGTGGCGCATCATTTTCATGTTACCAGAACATTTATCTTGCAGGGCTTTTAGTTCCTTGGGCGTGGGACCGCGCTGTCCGGTGAGTCCGAAGTAAGTACCGTGTTCTGGAGCCGAAATTAGGGGCATAATATTGTGTAGGAATGCACCCTTGGAGCGGATAACTTCATCGACTTCTACTAAGTGTTCGTCGTTGATTCCTGGAATCATGACGGAGTTAACTTTGCAGAGGATATCGGCTTCCTGGAGTGCTTGCAATCCTTCCATTTGACGTTCGTGGAGGATTTGGGCTGCTTCTAATCCTTTGTAGCGCTTGCGATTGTAGCGAATCCAGGGATAGATTTTTTCTCCTACTTTTGGGTCAACCATATTAATCGTAATGGTGACGTGATCGATATTGAGTTGTTTGATGCGATCGACGTAATCGGGTAGCATTAACCCATTGGTGGACAAGCATAATTTAATATCGGGGGCTTTTTGTGCAATTAATTCAAAGGTGCGGAAGGTTTTTTCTGGGTTAGCTAGAGGATCGCCGGGTCCAGCAATACCTAGCACCGTCATTTGTGGAATTTTACCAGCGATAACCAATACTTTATGTGCTGCTTCTTCTGGGGTTAGCAATTCGCTGACAACGCCAGGACGACTTTCATTGGCACAATCATACTTGCGATTACAATAATTACATTGAATATTGCAGGCGGGTGCAACCGCAACATGCATCCGTGCATAATGATGGTGTGCTTCTTCGCTATAACAAGGGTGTTTAGAAATTCTGTCTAAAATTTTCTGGTCTTTGACTTCCTGGGGGGTTTTTGAACTGCAACCGCAACCGCCAGAAGATTTTTTCTCGGTTGAGGGAGCAATTGGCAGTTTGGAAGTCGTTTGAGTGCCGATTAGTGTACCAGTCATTGAATTCCGTAAGTAGTTGTGTGCAGATGAATTCTGGTAGAATTCCAAATTTTGAAAAAACTGTTAAGCCGATTTGCTTGTATTTGCAATAAAAGAGTTATACCACCCCAGTTTTTTGGGGCTTGAGTGCAAAGGTGCGATCGTAATTTATTGAGATTAATCAAGCTTGTACTCAGGGGCGAAAGATTTGAAATAATAGGAAAAAAAAATTTTTTTGAGGTTGAGGGGCTAGTATTTTTGAGGAGAGGAGCTAGTTTTTTTGTAGAAGGGGACGGTATTTGTGTACTCACTACCCAACCCGATCTACGTAAATCTAAGTAAGGGTTTTGGGTAATTTTCCCCAATAATTTTTTATTTTCTATTGTTGTACTCGGAAACTACTGGAATTCAATTCTGTATCTAATTTAACATTCGTTGGCGAGATAGTAAAACCAATTTAAAATTTTCTTTGGATCGATTAAATGGTGAACAAAATCCAAGCAACTTAGATTTTTTAAGTTAAAATAAATCGGCATCGCACCAAAACAAGTACAGTCATTGTTAAAAAGTCAGTTTATCGATATGCAGATGCAGACAGCCGTTGAAGCAATCGTTCAGTCATCGCTATTGACCCTGTCACCTTCTACATCGGTGACAGAAGCGATCGCAGCGATGAATGAGGCACGGACGAGTTGCGTGTTAGTCGTCGATAATCAAAAACTCGCTGGGATTTTGACTGAACGAGATGTCGTCAAAGTCATTTCTTCTGGGAGGTCGCTAGAAAAACTTACCCTGGCCGATCTCATGACTCAAACAGTAATTAGCCTAAAATCTTCCGAAATTGACAACATTTTTACGGTATCGGAGCTATTTAATCGTTATCGAATTCGCCATTTGCCAATATTAGACGATCGCGATCGCCTTTGGGGTATCATAACTCCTCAGAGCATTCGCAACGTTTTGAAGCCAGAATATTTACTGCGCTACATACAGGTAGCTGAGGTAATGGTAAGCAATGTCATTTGCGGAGCGCCTAACGACACAGTTTTGCAGCTAACCCAACAGATGGCATTGCATCGAGTCAGTTGTATCGTCATTGTCAATGCCAAAACCTCTATTCCGCTTGGAATTGTTACAGAACGAGACATTATTAAACTTCACGCGAGCAAACGAGATTTCGATCGCCTATCGGCACAAACCGTCATGAGTGCGCCTTTATCTACCGTACAGCCCCAAAATTCCCTTTGGATCGTACATCAACGAATGCAACAATTAAAAGTTCGTCGCTTGGTCGTTACCGAACCCACTGGCGAGTTAGCTGGGATGGTTACTCAAACGCAATTGCTCAAACGGATCGATCCAGCACAGACGTATCATGTGATCGAACAGATGCAGCAAATCATCGATCGCCAAACTAGCGAATTAAAGCAGCTTAACGAGAAGTTGCGAGCGGCTAATCAAGAACTCCATAGATTGGCAACTATCGATGACCTGACTAATGTAGCCAATCGTCGCTATTTCAACGAGTATTTTGCTCGTGAATGGAAGCGATTGGCACGCTGCGTCAGTCCATTGTCGCTGATTTTGTGCGACGTCGATCGCTTCAAATGTTACAACGATACTTACGGTCATCCGGCGGGAGATCGGTGCTTGGTGCAAGTCGCACAGACTCTATCTCAAGTTATCAAACGTCCTACCGATCTAGTTGCTCGCTATGGTGGAGAAGAGTTTGCGATCGTTTTGCCCGATACCAATCTTACTGGAGCCGAGCATATAGCGAAATCTATCCTTACGCAAGTCCAGCAGCTTCAGATTCCCCATGTTGCTAACGGCAATGGCTATATTACCGTTAGTTTAGGAGTTGCTACCACTATTCCCACACAAAACAGTTCGCCAAACATGTTATTGGAGATGGCAGATCGAGTTCTCTATCAGTCTAAGCAACGAGGTCGAAACACTTACACCCTTAACGTTTGACGAAGTAATCGGATTGGTGTAAGAACGATCGCGATTCAATTAATTTTAGAATTTTTTCGGCGTTGCCTGATTCTCCAGCGTGAGACAATCTGTTGATAAAACTTGGAAGCGCTTTGCTTTCTCAATTATCAATTTTTCAGGCAAAATACTTAGTTTTTTCCAAACTTGCAATATTGTTTTCGAGAAAAATACTGAGAGCAGGCTTTTTGAGTAACTTTTAGACTAATAATTAATTATTAAGCATAAAAATCTTCGCTAAACCCGCCCCTACAAGTAATATGGATGTTTAACCGAATTCGATATTACTAGAATGGCGCACAAAAGCTTGATAACTGATTTACCTGTATGGAAATCGCGATCGCGTAAACTAATCAGATGAGCTTAACTGCGCTCGAATTGCCGATAAAATTTTTTCTTCCCACTGTGGATCGTCAAACGTTATAGAAGTTTCACGAGGACGGGAATGTCGCCGATCCATATAAGCATGAAAGGCTTCTAAATCGTCGCGATGGGTGAGAAGATAGCGTTTTAACTCGCGATCGCTCATTTGAGCATAATTGATTTTTGTCATGGTTCAATATTCCCATCCAGTTTTATTTCAAACTCGATCTCTTCATGTTGTCCAGCCAGAATAAATAAATTAAGCGTCCGTTCATCTAAACGAACAATGTGAATTGGCTGAAACATCACATTGGTGAGTAGATGACAAAGCCGATATAAACTCCGTAGCTGGGCTGCTGTCGGTTCGTTCATCTACTCATGATACTCTTGAAAAGCTTAATATAGCAGGAATTTAACCTCTTGCCGTTTGCTAGAATAGCGCACAAAAGCTTGATCGCAGAGAAACCAGATATAGAAATCGCGATCGCGCTGAGTAATTTGAATGAGCGATCGCAATTCGCATCCCGCCCAAGTTACAAATGACAAATGACCGATGACAAAAGGTAAAAAAAACTGGAGTAAGCATCTTCGGCTTCCCCAGTGCTGTCACGGAATTCAATTCTGTATCTAATTTAACATTTAATCGAGCGGAAATTTGCCGTCTACTCAACTCCTGCAAAAATCTTTTCTTAAAAGCTGGAATTTCGCGCCTAGTAAGGGTTTCAAATCTGACAAAACAATTAATAGTTGAGTTCAAAGCTACATTAGTGAAAATCCTTCGATGAATTACCCAAAAAGCTGAACAGAACTAAATTAGAGCGAGTTTAAATCTGAGTACACAAATACTTGCGCCTCCACTCATAAATACTCTAACCCCTATTAAAAAATACTAGCCCCTTGCCCCAAAAAAATTTTTTAGATAGCGCTAAGCTTTATCGGATAAAGATTCTACTGAAGCGAGTACAAGTAGATTAATCAAATAATCTTAACTAACACGGATTGATGCGATCTCTCTAGGGGCACTTGGTATAAACATCGAAACCCTCAAATTCGATTGCCCAATTCGATGTTACACCCCATCACCCTAGAAACAAACCAACCTTGGGAGGTAAAGGCTTCCTCGACGGATTGCCCTCGCCCTCTAACTATCTCTCCCTTGCAGGCGCTGAAGAAGGACTTTCAAATCATCTTCGAGCGAGATCCAGCCGCCAGAAATTGGTTTGAAGTATTGTTATGCTACCCTGGTTTGCATGCTTTGGCGCTACATAGATTTGCTCATTGGCTCTATCGTCAAAACATTCCTTTTCTGCCCCGCTTTCTCTCCCACGTGGGACGATTTTTGACTGGTATTGAAATTCACCCCGGCGCAACCATCGGAGAGGGCGTATTTATCGACCACGGCATGGGAGTCGTCATTGGGGAAACGGCTATTATTGGAGATTATTGTTTAATTTATCAAAATGCCACGCTGGGGGGAACGGGAAAAGAAAGTGGCAAGCGCCATCCAACCTTGGGCAATAACGTCGTTGTCGGGACGGGTGCTAAAGTTTTAGGAAATATTCATATTGGCGATCGCGTTCGCATCGGTGCGGGTTCGATCGTTCTGCAAAACGTACCGAATGATTGTACGGTGGTGGGAGTTCCCGGTCGCATCGTTTCGCGCACGGGTCATGGCTGTCCCCTAGAACATTTAGAACACAGTAAATTACCCGATGTAGAAGGGAAAGTGATTCGGATGTTGCTCGATCGCATCGAGCAAATGGAACAACAGATACGGAATTTACAAAGAGAGCGTCACTACAATGATGTATAACCCTCCAAGTTCTCAAGCATTCGTCTGGGAGGTGGCGAAAGTTTCTCGCAGCGATCGCTGGCTCGTCTATCACCGCCTCCAAGAATTAAATATTCCTTGTTGGTGTCCCAGCAATGGGTCACTCTTAGTAGAAGTTAACAATTGCATCGATGCAATTCTGTTACGCAGTACCGTTCAACAGCTATTCGCTGCTCGTCGAGAATTAGTGGATTGGTTACAGCGGTGCTGGGAAGCAGAAGAAATTCTGAATTCAGAAGGCTATCCTATCAATTACTGAGAATGAAACCATGACAACTACAACGTTTCGTCCCTTTGGAGAAGTATCGGACAATCCTATTGGTTTAGGACGGGAAATAACGGCTCCCGTTTGCGAAGGCTTAAATATTGCTCTAGCAAGCTTCCAAGCCCTTTATCTCCAGTACCAAAAACATCATTTTGTTGTCGAGGGGTCTGAATTTTATCAATTACATCAGTTCTTCCAAGACAGTTATGGGGCAGTTGCAGGTCACGTTCACGATCTCGGAGAACGCTTGAATGGTTTGGGTGGTACGCCAGTCGCCAGCTTTGGCAAACTTGCCGAATTGTGCTGTTTTACCCAAGAAGAAGATGGTATTTTTACGGCGCGTCAGATGCTAGAACACGATCTAGCAGCCGAACAAGCCGTCATTAACTTAATTCGCCGTCAAGCCAATCAAGCCGAAAGCGTGGGCGATCGCGCGACTCGCTATCTCTACGAACAAATCCTGCTTGCAACTGAAGACAGAGCTTTCCATCTCGAACACTTCCTTGCAGAAGATAGCCTGACTGTAAGCTTCGTCAAACCTGCTAAATAGCGATCGGTTATCCAATAAAGAATAAAGGATGAAGAATTGAAGGAGAAAGATAAAACGAGTTCAACATAAGGTTAAGTCAAATCCACACTTCATCTTTCACCCTTTAAATCATTAGTAACTTTACGAGCAAACAGCCGTTTGTCTCTAGTGGTAACTGAAAATGGTGCTGTCATAGAATCCAATTCTTCACTTACGGAATTTCGTCAATTTTTGCATGAAGAACTTGCCATCCCCAAGGCAGACTTGGCGATGGTCATAGAAAAAAGGCAACAATCCAACGATCCCTTAGCCATGCTCCTCTGGCAGTATGGCTTTATTTCCCTAGAACAGCTACAGCGAATCTTTGATTGGTTCGACAGTCAAGCTGCATTAGGCGTAAAACATTTGCTTGAGAGAGCAGAAGGCAAAAAAGCTAAAATCTGTCCTCTTGTAGCTGCCTTCCGCTGAAGAGGCTTTACCTGTCTGCTTTTACATTGGGGAGCAATAATGAATGCGATTCAAATTAATGACACGACGCTACGGGATGGGGAACAAGCCGCAGGAATTGCCTTTACTCTAGAAGAAAAAGTTGCCCTAGCTACGCTGCTCGATGCGATCGGCATCCAAGAATTGGAAGTCGGCATTCCGGCAATGGGCGGTTCTGAAGCTACGGCAATCTTCGCTATTGTAGAAATGGGGCTGAACGCTCAATTAATTGGCTGGAATCGAGCCGTTCGCTCCGATATTAACGCTTCTATTGCCTGTGGTTTGCAACGGGTACATATTTCTGTTCCCGTCTCAGAAATTCAGATTGCAGCTAAATTTGGTGGCAATCGCGAACTGATTTTCGATCGCCTGCGAGAGGCAATTTTCTATGCAAGCGATCGCGGTTTGTGGATATCCGTTGGCGGAGAAGACTCTTCTCGTGCAGACGAAACTTTCCTTCTCGATGTAGCACTCTCTGCTCAAGAGTGGGGCGCTTCTCGATTTCGCTTTTGCGATACGGTAGGCATTCTCGATCCCGTGACTACCTTTGAAAAAGTCAGCCAACTGACCAAATGGCTGTCAATTCCCATTGAAATGCACACCCACGACGATCTCGGACTCGCCACTGCCAACGCTCTAGCAGGGCTGCGTGCGGGGGCAACATCCGTCAATACAACCGTCAACGGATTGGGTGAAAGAGCGGGAAATGCTGCCCTAGAAGAAATCGTCATGGCACTCAAACGCATCTATGGCGTTGACTTGGGCATCAAAACCGAACGATTGCGAGAATTGTCTCAATTCGTCGTCGCCGCGTCCGGTTGTCCCGTTTCTCCCTGGAAAGCGATCGTCGGTGAAAATGCTTTTGCTCACGAGTCTGGCATTCATGCCCACGGCGTTTTGCAAAATCCCGCTACTTATGAACCTTTTTCACCAGATGAAGTTGGTTGGAAACGCCGTTTAGTCGTCGGCAAGCATTCGGGAAGACATCTAGTATTGACGCTTCTCAAAGAGCATGGCATCACCTTAACCAGAGAAGAAGCGCAATCCGTTATCGATGCTGTTAGACATATGTCGGTCAATCTCAAACGCAGTTTAACCGTAGAAGAATTGCTCGATATCGTTCCTAAAAGGAGTATAGCCAATGGGATTGTATAACCCAGGAGAAATCGAATTAGACGATCCCCCAGCTTTCAACATGGAACAGAAAGTTAGGGTTCGCAAGCTAATCCGCAATGACGGAACGTTTCCCGGTAGAGACATTGGTGAAGTCCTTGCCAAAAAGGGAGATGAAGGCTACGTCGTCAGCATCGGTACTTATTTGCAAAGCTATTACATCTATGCGGTGCATTTTATCGATCGCGATGTAGTCGTTGGTTGCCGCAGAAAGGAATTGGAAGCCGTTGATTAGTCGTCATTGGTCATTGGTCATTGGTACAAAGGACAAATGACAAATATTAACTGAAAAAGGAGATTGCCATGAAAGTAATGTTGCACAAAAATGCTGCCGGACACTTGTCGGTTTACGTGCCTAAAAAAGATTTAGAAGAAGAAGTTGTCAAAGAAACTGTGATGCAAGAGGGCATACTTATGACCTTAGCAAATGGTTGGGAACTTCTGTTTTCTGAACTCGAAGAACCGTTAAAGTTACCAATAACGACTGAAGCAAGGAAAATCGCATAAAAGTCTGAATCTGGCGGGGTGACATCTTTTCTGAAGTCGATTGATTTTGCGCATAAACGCTGAGAATGAGATGACTCTAAAACTCCTGAAGTTCTTACCTTCTGCTTTCTGCCTTGCCAAGATTTCAGATTGCTTGTCACCCCGTCATATTCTTTAACTTTAGATTCTGAGTGGGGCGATCTATTTGGTTACTCGCAGTTGAGTACGCCAATTTTTTCAATGCTCAAATTTTGAGAGGAGTTAATTCTATGTTGAAGGCATCCGATATCATGAGTTACGATGTAGCCACCATTCGAGGTTCGGCGACAGTAGCAGAAGCAGTAAAATTGATGAAGTTTAAAGAACTGCGGGCGCTAATTGTCGATCTTCGCAATGGTCAAGATGCTTATGGCATCGTTACTCACTCTGATATTGTCAGCAAAGTAATTGCTTATGGGAAAGATCCCAAAACAATTCGCGTCTACGAAATTATGACCAAGCCCTGTATTGTAGTTAACCCCGATCTGGGCGTGGAGTATGTAGCGCGACTGTTTGCCAATACGGGCATTCGCATTGCTCCCGTTATTCAGGGCGGGCTATTGGGCATAGTCTCAGAAAGCGACATTCTTTTTAAAGGCGATTTCTTGGAAAATCCTAAAGTCCCTCTATTGCGGCGAGAACTAGAAAAAGCCATTGAGGAAGCAAAAGCAATTAGTGCGGCAAAAGGCGCAACTTCTCAGGAATGCATTGATGCTTGGGCTTTGGTAGAAGACTTAGAAGCTGAGGCAGCTTATCAAGAAGGAACGGTCATTCCCGATACAACACCTTTCCAAGCCTTCTGTCAAGAACATCCAGAAATTTTGCGAGTGCGCCATCACGTACTTGAAACGAAAACCTAATTGGGTATAAAAACCTGGGGCGGGCAATCCCCGCCTTGGGGAATAAAAAGGCGATCGCAAACTCTTACCTCCTTAAAGACAACTATGTTGCTACAAACGGAATTTCAATTTCAAGTCGAAGGTGAATTTATTCAATTTCTCGATTGGTCGAAAGGTACGCCCAAATATGTGCGCATTGCTATTGGCGAGGAGCGATTTCCTATTAAGCTATCTAAGTCATTACGGGAAATTGTAGATTTAAATATTGTTCCTGGCGATCGCCTTAAAATTATCGGCGATGAAACCTTAAAACCAGAGACAGGCATTCATAAACTCAAAGCTACTCAAATTATTAACCTCAGCCGCCAAAGCGAACCAACACTAGACAATCTTGAAGAAATTAGTTATCCCAAAAAAGGTAAATCTAAAGCCAAAATTTTAGTGTGTCACAAGTCAGGCTGTCTTAAGCGAGGGGGCAAACATTTGCACGAGAAAATAGAGCAAGCTTTGTCTGAGTTAGGATTGCAAAATCATGTCAAGATCGAACGAACTGGCTGTCAAAAACGCTGCAAAAAAGCGCCAAATTTTATTTTAATGCCAGGAGAAAAAGAAACTCGCTGCGATCGCATGGATCTTGATAGTATTTTTGCGTTGTTGGAGAAGCATTTCTGCATTTCTTGTAAGTAAACGATTACCCGCAAGGAAATTAATTTCCTTGCTCATAGCTAAAGTCTATTTAAATGGACTCAGTGCTATAAGCAGTTCTCTTGAGAGAACTTTTGCTATTAGCCTGCTAATTAATTGGCAGGCGGGTTGTTGGATAAATACCTGTCAATCCAAAACTGAGGTGAGTTATGGCTAAAGTAGTTTTCTACGAAAAACCTGGTTGTATTAATAATGCGAAGCAGAGAGCTTTATTATATGCTGCTGGGCATAAGTTAGAGGTTCGTAATTTATTAAAAGAACCTTGGACGGCGGAAATTTTGCGTCCCTTTTTTGGCGATCTGCCTGTTGCGGAGTGGTTTAATTATACTGCACCTCGCGTTAAATCAGGAGAAGTTAATCCTTTAGACTTAGACGAGCAAACTGCCTTGAAATTGATGATAGAAGATCCTCTATTAATTCGTCGTCCGTTAATTCAGGTAGGAGAAATTCGTCGAGTCGGGTTTAATCCCGAACAAATTGATGCTTGGATTGGGTTAAGTCCTGTACCTAGTAATATCGGAGATGTAGAAACCTGTCCTCATAGTACAAGTAGACGATCGCCAAACATAAAATAAGACAATGAACTCTCCAATCCTTCCCCAAGACGATCGCCCGCCATCCGAGCCTAGCCTATCAGATCGCTTACTTGCTCGGCAAATAGAAACAACTCTAAGCCAGCGCTTTTTTGATACTTGCATGCGCGAAGCTTATCGTTCGGGCGATTCTTTTCACAAAAGAGATTATTCTTTGGTAAAGCTATTATCTGATTGTCAGTGGTTCATCACCATCAAAGCTAAACAACCGACTCTCATTATTGAAACGACTGACTTAGCAATGAGTTGGCGCGTCCTCGAAAAGCTCAAGCAGCTTGGAAGTATATTAGAGGAATTAGCGATCGCGAGAATTCGTGTCTGTCCGCCTTCCGAAGTCGGTTCTTGTCTGGAAGTCCGAGTAGATGAATTATCGTTTTATTAATGTGCGATCGCAATTGTTAGTTACTTTGGGATCGTCTAACAAATCCAGTACTTCTTGTTCGACAGTACGCGATCGCAAGTACGCGATCGCATTATTGGTATACAGAATTGCCAATAAATGAATGGCTGATAATTTTTTCTTAAAAAAAAATAAAATTTTGTCAAATTGCTTGCATTGAACAGAATTATTGAGCAATTATCATAAAAACTACTAATAGTAATTAAAATTTAAAATTATTTTTGTTAGTTGTTGCAATTCGTTGAAAAACGAAATAAAAAAATCGTTAAAAGTTTTAACAATTAGGAATTGGGGAAACAACAATAGAACGAGTAACAGGCTCATCATTTTCAGGTAATGAGAGCAGGCTTTCATAAGGTAGTTAATTATTGGGGTTTTGTTAATCCTGGGCGTATTGTGGCGATCGCGCCGTCAAGGTCACTATAATGCCACTAAACATACCGGCGTAGAAATGGCAGAAATCTACTGGCACTTCGTCGATATCATCTGGATTATCCTTTTCTCGCTGCTTTACATTCTGACTAGGTTTTAACTGAATTGCTCGAAAATGGCGATCGCATGGGAAATCTTTCTCGAGTTTCGCTGCGATCGCCATTTTTTTATTGTCAAAAGATTTAAGTGAAATATCGAAGATTAAATCCTCAATTTTCATCTTTACCTCTTGTTTTTTCAAGATAGAATCGCGCTCTTCTCGATAAAGGAACTGCTGCCTGGAAAGGATTTTAGCTGTCTTCGGGGATTCTATATCTGGTTCGAGTCCGATGAATCGTATTTTTCTTGAGACTCTGTTGTTTCGCTTGCCAAATACTAATTTACATATTTACGAGTTCGCAATTATGCAATTTAAAGTATCAATAAAAGCAGCTTAAGCAAGTAAATTTAACTAATCAGAATCATAATTTAAAAATCATCCTAAAAATTCCGGCATATGATATATTTTTCATGATTTTTCCTTAAAAAAACAAAAATGCCGGAAAACAATAGCGATAATCTCACTGGCTTAGGAAGCAATGAGCCTCTCGTAGGATTGGCGAGTTCGGAAACAAACGGCATTGACGATCTCTACGTTTTCGGGGATAGTCTCTCTGATATAGGAAACACATTTAACCTTGTTGGCGGACCACCCAGTCCTCCGTACTTCAACGGACGCTTTACAAACGGACCTACCTGGGTAGAAATTCTGGCGCAGAATGTGGGAGTAGACGATCTTACCGCTTCTACCGATTTATCTGTGACTGGCTCCTTTGACGGCAAAACTATAGATCGAAGCGTCAACTTTGCCTACGGAGGCACAGAAACGGAAGGAAATACAGGATCTCGCGGTTTGCTTCCAACAGTTGTCGATCAGGTAGCTCAGTTTACTCAAGACCACGATCGCTTCCAAAAATCGGCTGACGCAAATGACCTATTTGTTATTTGGGGTGGGGCAAACGATTATTTCTTCGACTCAAGTGCGAAACCTAAAGATGTCGTCGATAATATTACAGACAGCATAGAATCTCTTTACCGACGCGGCGGACGCGATTTTCTCATCCCCAACTTGCCCGATTTGGGTAGAACTCCAGGCGCACTCACAGGAGGGGACGTGTTCGGCGAAAAGATTGTCCGTTCTTCTAAGGAGCTAACAAAGATAAGCAACAGACACAACAGCTTGTTGGCAAAAAACTTGGATAAGTTAGAGAAGAAATTACCCGATGATGTCGATATAACCCTGTTTGACGTTAACAGTTTGTTCGATCGCGCGATCGCCGAACCGCAGAGATTTGGACTTACCGTTGTGGATCGACCATTTTTGAGCGTAGATCCCGCAAGTGGTGCCAATCCAGACCAGTATCTCTTTTGGGACAATGTTCACCCTACCGCTACAATTCACCGCGTTTTAGGCGAAGCCGCCTCATCTATTCTTTAGAGATTGGAAAAATTTTACAGATAGAAGTAAAAATTGATATTAGTAACTATGACAAAGGGCAACTTTCATGTCCAGTTCTGGAGCCAAGCATGGGGAGCGACTCCCATGCCTAGGTTAACAGAGCGTCAATTACTCAATACCTCAGCCGTTGTAGGAGAAGTGGCTAATTCCTCTAGACGCTCTTGCTGATCCTGAGCGATACAAGCCTGAATCATGTCTTCTAGGTTTCCCTCTAAAGCAGCAGCTAAGTTAAAGTTTTGTCCCAATCGGT
The DNA here is from genome assembly GCF_001904635.1 of Hydrococcus rivularis NIES-593. Classification (GTDB taxonomy): domain Bacteria; phylum Cyanobacteriota; class Cyanobacteriia; order Cyanobacteriales; family Microcystaceae; genus Hydrococcus; species Hydrococcus rivularis. The sequence goes on along the minus strand of NZ_MRCB01000006.1, from coordinate 29,993 downwards.
GATCGGTGACGCGATTGTCTTTGTAGTTATAAGTGCGGATTTTTTCCGATCGCGCTCCCGTTCCTACCTGGGATCGCCGCATAGAAGTCACGACTTCTTGCTGTTCTTGCAGCTTTATTTCGTAGAGCTTAGCTCGCAAAATTTGCATGGCTCGCTCGCGGTTTTGCAATTGCGATCGCTCTTCTGTACAGAAGATTCTGATTCCGGTTGGCTTGTGAATCAGGTCTACTGCCGTTTCCACCTTATTGACATTTTGTCCCCCAGCACCGCCAGAACGCGCCGTTTTGATTTCGATATCTTTGGGATCGATCTCGACTTCTACCTCATCCACCTCTGGCATGATCGCTACTGTCGCCGTTGAGGTATGAACTCGTCCGCCTGCTTCCGTGACGGGCACTCGCTGAACTCGGTGAACGCCCGCTTCAAATTTTAGTTTGCTATAAACGCGATCGCCCTGGATTTCCAGGATCGCTTCTTTAAAGCCTCCTAACTCGGCAAGCGACTCGCTGACGAGTTTAACTTTCCAATTTTGGGACTCAGCATAGCGCGAGTACATCCGTACTAAGTCACCTGCCCAAATACTCGCCTCGTCTCCGCCAGTCCCAGCGCGAATTTCTAGCATGATGTTTTTATCATCGTTGGGATCGCGAGGCAAGAGTAAGATTTTGAGCTGTTTCTCTAGCTGGGCTAACTTTTCCTCTAATTCTTCGACTTCTAGAGCAGCCATTTCCTTTAATTCTGGATCGCTGCCAGATTCTTTAAGAATTTGTTTAGCCCCAGCTAAGTCTTCCTTGGTTTTTTTCCAAGCTTCGTAGGTATTAACCGTCTCTTCCAAAGAAGAACGCGCCTTCGAGACTCGCTGCAATTCCTCTGGATTGGTGGCGATATCCGGGTCGGCAAGGCGACGGGTCAATTCTTTAAAAGTTTGTTCGACGGATTGTAGTTTTTCGAGTAAGTAAGATTCAGCCATGAAGATTGCTCCTAATACAAAAAATAGCTTGACTGAATGATAGACAGGACCAACCCAGCAGAAATTCTGCTGGGTTAAAACAAGCCAATCGAGCCGCTATTTTTCTTTTGCATTAGAAGCTTTATTTTTCTGGTCGGTTTTACCACCAAGCGTTCCGTATTTGCGGCGGAAGCGATCGACTCGTCCTTCAGTGTCGATCAGTTTTTGCGTTCCGGTAAAGAAGGGATGATTGCCCGACCAAACCTCGACATGAATTTCGGGTTTGGTGGAGCCAACGGTCATGACGACCTCGCCATTACAAATGACTTTTGCTTCTGGATACCAAGTGGGATGAATGTCAGGTTTTGGCATAGTTATCTTTAGTTAGTGGTTAGTGGTTAGTAGTTAGCAGTTAAATGGCTCTCGAACCAATAACAACTAACAAATAACCAACTACTATTTATAATTTTATCGCTTAGAGTATTGAGGTGCCTTACGAGCTTTGTGCAAGCCGTATTTCTTGCGCTCTTTAGCGCGGGGATCGCGGGTCAGATACCCTTCAATTTTTAGCGGTTGGCGATTTTCTGGCGCGAGTTGACATAAAGCTCTAGCTACTCCTAGTTTAACAGCATCAGATTGTCCTGTCAGTCCGCCGCCGTGGGCTTTGACTAAAATGTCGTATTCATTTTCTAGACCCAGGGTTTCCAAAGGAGCTTTAATAGCTTGTAGATAACCCGGGATTCTATTGAAGTAAATCTCTCCGGGTTTATCATTAACAATCAACTGTCCGCTGCCGGGAACGAGACGAACTCTTGCCACAGAAGATTTGCGGCGACCCGTTCCCCAATAGACAACTTTATCTTGAGATTCTGTTGCTTGCATTAGTTCCCTCCGGTTGGAATAGTATTAATTTTTAGTTCTTCGGGTTTTTGGGCTTGGTGGGGATGTGTCGATCCCGCGTAGACCTTGAGTTTGGTAAATAGTTTGCGACCCAAGGAGTTTTTGGGCAACATTCCTTTGACGGCGGTTTCGATAATTCTCTCTGGAATGCGCTGTTGCAGTTGTTCGAAAGTTTCTGTCTTCATTCCGCCCGGTCGTCCCGAATGTCGGCGATAGACCTTTTGCTTGGGTTTTTTGCCCGTAACGATAACTTTTTCGGCGTTGATGACGATCGCAAAATCGCCTGTATCCATGTGAGGAGTAAAGATGGGCTTATTTTTTCCTCTGAGGATCTTCGCGATTTCTGAGGCAAGACGACCCAATCGCTGATCGGTAGCGTCTATGACATACCATTTTGGCTCTATAGTTTCTTGAGTGGGAAGTGGCGTTTTAGTAGTCATGGTTGGTTGTTTAGTAGTTGGTTGTTAGTAGTGGGTGGTTAGTTGTTTTCTTCGTGCTAACCACTAACGACTAGCTCTTCATTGAAATGAAAGATGGGTTGCGTATCGTACCAAATGTCAGGGGAAAAGGGAAATTCGGGGTAGCCAACTCGCAGCAGACATAAACCCTTTGCTGGAGCCGCATACTTAACTTCTTCTCGCTTTTGGTTGACCCAAATATCGGTAAAGTTTTCTAGCGATCGCTTGCCGCTTCCAACTTCTACTAGCATTCCCACTAGAAGGCGCACCATCCCGTACAAAAAGGCGTTTGCTTGAATCTCTATATGTAGCAAAGGTCCTTGTCGATAGCATTGGGCTTGTTGAACCTCTACCCAAGAGTGCCTACGCGCGGAGCGAGCGCGGTGGAAAGCAGCAAAGTGATGTTTTCCGAGCATGGAGGTCAATGCTGCCTGCATGAGAGATTCTTGCAGGGGAGCGTGATAATAATGCCAGCTAAAGGGCTTAACAAACAAGTTAGGGCGCTTGTCAGTATAAATCGTATACCGATAACGTCGCCACAGAGCGGAAAAGCGAGCATGCCAAGTCTCAGAAACTTTAGCCGAGGCTCGAATTAAAATATCTTCGGGTAGCCGAGAATTGAGAATAACTGCCCAACGGGAGGCGGGAATCGTGCTTTTTTGGTTGAAATGAGCGACTTGAGCGGCGGCGTGGACTCCCGTATCGGTACGTCCTGCCGCAATTAAACTGACGGGATGTTGAAGTACCTGCGCGATCGCGGCTTCGATTTCTTCCTGTACGGTTCGCCGCTTGGGTTGTCGCTGCCAGCCAGAAAAATTGGTTCCCACGTATTGAATGACGAGAGCCACCCGTTCTGAGTTTTCTAATTCTGTCTTCTCGGACATCAATCTCAATTCGGCTTATACTAGCTCGATAATTGCCATTTCTGCGTTATCTCCTCGACGGCGCACGGTACGAGCGATCCGAGTGTATCCCCCGTTCCGATTGCCGTAACGTTCTTTAGCTGCCTCGAACAAAGCATGAACCAACTGTTTGTCGTAAATATAGCCCAAAGCGGCTCGCCTTGCTGCTAAGGAACCATCTTTTGCCAGACTAATCATTCTTTCGACTTCCGAGCGAACGGCTTTAGCGCGAGCTTTAGTCGTGGTAATTTGACCGTGACGAATCAGTTCTGTTGCCAGCGCTCTGAGTAGTGCTTTTCTCCGATCTGCCGGTCGTCCTAGTTGTGGTACGCGACATTGGTGACGCATTTTCTTTTTCCTTATATATTTAGCGAGATAAATTTTATCTTCTAAAGACAAAAATAAACAGACAAAAGGCAAAAAGATTATTTTTGACTTTTGTCTTTGTTTTGCCGCAGCTAGCTACATCTTAACTGAATTAACGAGCTAGGCTTTCACTGTTTTTTCCTGGGGCAAAGTAATTCCCAGACGTTTTTGCAGAGCTTCGATCACCTCTTCTGCCGATTTTTGCCCGAAGTTCTTAATTTCTAAGAGATCTTCTTGGCTGTATTCGAGTAAGTCGGCAACCGTATTAATCTGCGCTCGTTTGAGGCAGTTATACGCGCGAACTGACAGCTGAAGCTCCTCAATCGGAATTTGACTCTCAGGAGGGATCTCATCCCGATCGTCGATAGGTTTGGTATCTAGTTCGTTGAGATCCTTAAGAGGATTGAACAGATCGACAATGATATTAGCTGCTTGAGAAAGCGCTTCTTTGGGACTGATGCTGCCATTGGTCCAAATTTCCATAATCAGCCGATCTTTTGCCTGAGCGCCGTCAACTCGCACATCTTCTACGCTGTAATTGACTTTGGTAACTGGCATAAAGACCGAATCGATTTGGAGAAAGTCTATTGCAGCCGTTTCGTCTTTGCTGCGATCGATCGCGCGATACCCTTTGCCCTTTTCAATGCGAAACTCCATCTCCAGCTTTGCCCCTTCAGCCAAGGTGGCTATATACTGGTTTGGGTCGATCGCTTCTACTTCTGAAGGAAGGGCGTCAAAGTTAGCTGCTGTTATCGTAGCCGGCCCGGTTGCCACGAGGCGACCGATTAAAGGCTGGTGAGTATAGCTTTTAAGGACGATCTCTTTCATGTTGAGCATGATTTCCAGTACGTCCTCCCTCACCCCTGGAATCGTCGCGAATTCGTGATTGACTCCAGCAATACGAATTGCCGTTATGGCAGTTCCTTCTAAATTCGAGAGCAAAACTCGTCTGAGGGCATTGCCTACTGTCGTCCCTTGACCGCGATCGAGAGGCTCCAAAACAAACTTACCGTATTGACTCTGATTTTTGTGAGTCTTAGATTCTACACACTCAATTTGAAACTGTGCCACCGACTGATCTCCCATGCTTATCAGTTATCAGTAATCAGTTATCAGTAATCAGTGTTAGCTGCCAATCATCAGTCATTAGGAACCGATTGCTGGTCACTGGTCACTGGTCACTGGTCGCTGACTTAAACTCTACGTCGCTTAGGCGGACGACAGCCATTGTGAGGAATCGGAGTAACATCTCTAATTAAGGTGATTTCCAAACCCGAACCCTGCAAGGCTCGAATTGCGGTTTCTCGACCTGCCCCCGGTCCGCTGACCATAACTTCGATCTGGCGCATCCCCTGTTCGATGGCTCGTCGAGCTGCTTGGTCGGCAGCTGTTTGCGCTGCAAAAGGCGTGCCTTTCTTAGCTCCTTTGAAGCCGCTCGAGCCAGCTGATGCCCAGGAAATTACGTCTCCCCTGGTGTCGGAAATCGTGACGATGGTATTGTTGAAAGTAGATTGGATGTGAGCGATGCCGTTAGGTACGTTTTTTTTCTGTTTTTTTGCGCCGCTTTTTTTCGTTGGTCGCGCCATATTGCTTAGCCGAAATTTCTCTGTATAAGTGAAGTTAAAAAGATAAGGTTATTTCTTGGCGGGAGCTTTCTTCTTCCCGGCAACGGTTACTCGTCTACCTCGACGAGTCCGTGCATTAGTACGGGTTCGCTGTCCTCGCACGGGGAGTCCCAAGCGATGACGGCGACCGCGATAAGTCCCGATATCGATCAAGCGCTTGATGTTCATTGCTTCCCAACGTCTCAAGTCACCTTCGATCTGATAGTTGGTTTCAATGAACGAACGAAGCGTTGCGATGTCTTCATCCGTTAAATCTTTAACTCTGGTGTCCGGATTTACACCAGTTTTTGCTAATATTTCTTGTGAACGAGATAGACCGATGCCGTATAGATAAGTTAGGGCGATTTCCACGCGCTTATCGCGGGGTAGGTCTACGCCAGCAATCCTTGCCACGCTTTTTCTCCCTCTGAATTTTGTAGTTTGGTTACAAAGGATGTTGAAGACTTCTGGTGGATTGCCACTAACCTTGGCGCTGCTTGTGCTTCGGGTTAGTACAAATCACCATGACTTTACCGCGTCGTCTGATGACGCGGCACTTTTCACACATTTTCTTGACTGATGCTCTAACTTTCATGCCGTTTATGGGCAAACACTGCAAGTTTTTAATTATATCAGTAATTATGAAACTTTGTCAGCTCAGATAAATTTATCTGTCTTTTTTAAATTACGATCGCTTTGGCAGAGCTTTTCTCATTACTTATCTCATTACTTATTTTTTACTATTCTTAAGACGATAAGTAATTCTGCCTTTGGTGAGATCGTATGGGGTTAATTCTACCTTAACGCGATCGCCGGGCAGGATCTTAATATAATTTCGGCGAATCTTGCCGGAAATATGAGCTAAAACATTAAATCCGTTGTCGAGTTCGACGCGGAACATGGCATTAGGAAGAGATTCGGTTACCGTACCTTCTATCTCGATTAAGTCTTGTTTGGACAAAGCAGTAATCCTCAATAATTTTTTTTTTATGGAATCGGGTACTAATCGTTTGCTCAGTTTAACAATTGATGTAGCATGAAATGATACCCCCATCAATCTATCTTATCAAAAATTCACCCGTCCCTGGGGATTGGAGTTTAGCGATCCTGCTCGACAATAGTCTGAGGAGGTAGCAATTGGGAATTGGGAATTAATTTTTAGCCCTTCTAATCAATCTTCCGGTTTCCAGTCATTTTCATCAAAGCGCGATGGCTGCCTTCAAAGCTTCGGTAACTTCTTCGGGCGAGCGATTGCCATCGATATAATGAAGCGTCCCGCGATCGCGATAATATTCGATCAGCGGTGCGGTTTGCTCGCGATACACTTCTAAGCGTCGGCGAATTGTCTCTTCGGTATCGTCTTTTCTGCCTCGCTGAAGCAGGCGCTCTAGGATTACCTCGTCGGGAACGTCTAAATTTAGAACGCGCTCAGAGGTATGATTTTGTTCTTCAAGCAGCTTATCTAAAAAAACCGCTTGAGGAACGGTGCGGGGAAACCCGTCTAAAATCCAGCCCTTTTCTGCATCGGGTTGACCCAACCGTTCTTTAACCAACTCTAGAATCAGGGAATCGGGAACCAATTCTCCCTTATCCATATAACTTTGAGCTTGCTGACCCAGTGGAGTTTGTTCGGTAATGGCTCCTCGGAGAATTTCTCCGGTAGAAATATGAGGAATACTATAGAATTTCGCTAAAAGACTTGCTTGGGTTCCTTTTCCCGCTCCTGGAGGTCCTAAAAAAATTAATCCAGTGGTATTTGCCATTCTTTTTCCTAAATGCTTTTAAGGACGCGCATCAGAGATCGATAGGGACAAGACATGTCTTGTCCCTACTGCCTACTGTTTGACCATTCCTTCGTAACGTTGAGAAATTACGTAGGTTTGAATTTGCTTCGCCGTATCGATTGCCACGCCTACGAGAATGAGCAAAGAAGTGGCTCCCAATCCTCTAAAAGTCGTTACCCCCGTTGCACCTTCTACCAGGGTAGGCACGATGGCAACAACGCTTAAAAAGATTGCTCCTAGGAAAGTCAAGCGGTTGAGCACGCCTTGAAGATACTTGGTCGTCGCTTCTCCGGGACGAATTCCTGGAATGCTAGCCCCCATTTTCTTGAGATTTTTCGATACGTCTTCTGGGTTAACGATTAAAGAGGCGTAGAAGTAACTGAAGAAGAGAATCATGAGCGAGTAGACCGCTATATAGATCCAGCTGCCGGGTTGCAGGGCATTAGCTACTTGCACCAAAGCTTGACTAATATTGCCTTGATTGCTAAAAAGTCCAGCTAGTGTAGAAGGCAAGAACAAAACAGCTGAGGCAAAAATAATTGGCATAACACCGCCCTGATTGAGTCTCAGGGGTAAATAGCTCGTTCTTTCTCGATAGAGTCTCTTGCCGACTTGACGGCGGGCGGAAACAATCGGGATTCTGCGAGTGCCTTCTTGGACGAAGACAATCATAATAATTGTCACCAAAAAAACGAGGAGCAGAAGAACGACTTTCGCTATCGTCTCTCGACCGCCCGTTTGAGCTAGGTCAATCGTGTCTCCCAGCGTTTTTGGCAAGACCGCCACGATGTTGAGGAAAATGAGTAAAGAAGCTCCATTGCCAATGCCGCGTTCGGTAATCAGTTCCGAAACCCACATGACGAACATGGAGCCAGCTGTTAGTGCCAAAACGGTCTGGGCTACGAACCAAAAACCGTAGTCAATGGCGTAGGAACGCAGCAAACCAATTGTAATCCCCAAACTTTGGATGATTGCCCAACCTAATGCGACATAACGAGTAATCTGAGAAATTTTGCGTCGTCCCGCTTCGCCTTCGTTTTTTTGTAAGTCTTCTAGGGCTGGTATTGCAGCCGCGAGAAGCTGCATGATAATGGAAGCGTTAATATAGGGCAGGATGCCTAATGCAAACAGTCCGACTACTTTGAGACCGCCTCCGGTGAGGAAATCAAAGATTCCGAAGATGGGAAGGTTAGCAATATCGGCAGAAAATCTCGCGCGATCGATTCCCGGTATGGGAATGGATATTCCGAAGCGAACTAGAATCAAAAGACCGAGAGTAATCAGCAGCCGACCTCGCAGTCCGGCTGCTTGTGCCATTTGCAGAAAAGTTTCTTGAGCCGTGGGGGTTTTATCTCGACTGACGACCATGGGTGGCTACCTCTTATGGGTTGGCGGATTGGGAAGTTGGAGGAGGTGAAAATTTTAGGCTTTTTTAACTTTTATTTACCTTTAAATTAATAATCCTAGCATGCCATCCGACCCAGAGAAGGGGGATTGTCGATGACATTTTCAAAAAGTAATGCCAAGTTTAGCCTTCTACAACTTCGTAACTGCCGCCCGCCGCCTCAATTTTTTCCTTCGCGCTAGCAGTAAAAGCAGCCGCTTTTACCGTTAAAGCTACCGTTAGCTCGCCATCTCCGAGAATTTTGAGCGGACCATCGTTACTGGTGACGATTCCTGTTTCCATCAGCTTTTCTAGAGTGACTTCGGTTTTAGCCGGAAGCGATGCTAGCTTGCCAACGTTGACAATCGTGTAATGGCTGGGATTGACAATTGGGAAGTGCTTTAATTTTGGAACGCGCCGATAAAGTGGCATTTGTCCTCCTTCAAAGCCTGGTCTGGTTCCCGAACCAGAACGAGATTTTTGACCGCGCATGCCAAAACCACAGCTAGCTCCTTGTCCGGCTGAAATGCCGCGACCGACGCGGCGGCGGCGCTTTTTAGACCCTGCTTTGGGAACAGCGTCGTGGATTCTCATAATTTTTCCCCTTTATTTATATAGCAACTTAAGATGATTCGGTCGGTCTATTAGGTGTAGAGATGTTCGACGGATACACCTCTATCTTGTGCCACTTCTGAAAAGGTTCGCAACGTCGATAGCGCATCTACGGCTGCCCTGGCATTATTCAGTGGGTTATTCGAGCCAAGCTGTTTGGCCAGGATATTTTTTACGCCAGCTAACTCCAGCACGGTTCGCACGGCTCCGCCGGCGATTACTCCGGTACCGGGGGCGGCAGGGCGCATAATCACTTTCGCGCCGCCAGAGGCTCCCCTAGTAATATGGGTGATGGAGCTAGCTTTTGTTAAAGGCACTTCGATGAGTTGTTTTTTCCCGTCGGCAACTCCTTTGCGGACAGCTCCGATAACGTCGCCTGCTTTTCCTACGCCCACGCCAACTTGACCGCTTTCGTTACCGACGACAACGATCGCGCGGAAGCTTAATTTTTTACCGCCTTTGACCACTTTGCTGACGCGACGAATCTGAATGACTCGCTCTTTCCAGTTAGTTTCTTTGGTTTTAGTACGACTGCTTTTTTGACGTTTTGCCATAATTAGTATCCTTTATTGTTCGGTGTGAGTTATTAGTCGCCTTCTCCTAATCGCTAACCAATCACCAATTCCTAGAAACTCAATCCAGCTTCGCGAGCGGCTTCAGCTAGGGCTTTTACGCGACCGTGATAGAGGTTTCCTCCTCGGTCGAAGACGACTTTCTCGATTCCCTTTTCTAGAGCACGTTGCGCGACTAGCTTGCCTACGGCTGCCGACGCTTCACAAGTAGCCCCCGTAGATAGCTCTGTCTTGAGAGTTGGTTCTAGCGTCGAGGCAGCTACTAGGGTATGCTGGGCAACATCGTCAATAATTTGCGCGTAGATGTGCTTGTGAGAGCGAAAAACAGCCAAGCGGGGGCGTTCGGGCGTGCCCGTAACTTTCTTGCGCAATCGTTTGTGGCGACGTTTGATTAATTCTACTCGTGTCGGTTTCATCGTTACTTCTTACCTGTCTTACCAGCTTTACGTCTGACAAATTCTCCTTGGTAGCGAATCCCTTTACCTTTGTAGGGTTCTGGCGGTCGGATGCCACGGATTTGAGCGGCGATATTACCGACTATTTCTTTATCGATGCCGCTGATGACGACTTGCGTGTTGTTTTCTACCGCTACCTGTATATCTTTGGGCATCGTCATTTCAACGGGTTTGCTGTATCCTACGTTAAGAGTCAGCTTGCTGCCCTGCGCTTGCGCTCGATATCCCACTCCTTGGATGTCGAGGCGCTTTTGAAAGCCTTGGGAAACCCCTTCTACCATGTTGGCAACGAGGGTACGGGAAAGCCCGTGGCGCTCGCGAGCTACTCTTGATTCGTCCCGCCGCAAGACTTTTAGCGTATTGCCTTCTTGCTCGACTTTGACTTGGGGCGGTAGGGTTCTTTCTAGGGTTCCTTTCGGTCCTTTGACGACAACATTTAATCCGTTAATTTCCACGGTGACTTTGTTGGGAATTGCGATCGGGCGTTTGCCAATTCGAGACATGATCGGTTACCAGTTATTAGTTAATTGTTTATCATTTGTCTTTTGTCATTCGTCCTTTGTTTTTACTAATGACCAATGACTAATGACCAATAACTACCAGATATAGCAGAGGACTTCGCCACCCACTTTTTGTTTTCGAGCTTCCCGGTCAGTCATAATACCTTTTGAGGTGGAAACGATCGCGATGCCGATTCCTCCTAAAACGCGAGGTAAATCTTTGCTGCCAGAATAAACTCTCAGTCCGGGTTTGCTGACCCGTTTGAGGGTGGTAATTAAGGGTTGGCGATTTTTGCCTTTGTATTTAAGGGAGATGACTAACTGTTTGTCAATGCCTTCGCCGACTTCTTTGTAGTCCTCAATAAACCCTTCGTCTTTGAGAACTTTGGCAATGCTGCGCGTCATTTTAGTAGTCGGCACTTGGGTGGTTGGATGCCTAACTGCGCAAGCATTGCGGATGCGAGTTAGCATGTCTGAAATCGTGTCGATTGCTGCCATTATTTCCTATTATTTTCTCCTAATCATTAAGGATTCAAAGATTAACGGAAGGGCATCCCCATTGCTTTAAGCAAAGCGCGACCTTCTTCGTCGGTTTTGGCTGTGGTAATGATAGAGATATCCATACCGCGAATCTGATCGATGCTATCGTAGTCGATTTCGGGGAAGATAAGCTGTTCTCTGATGCCAAGGCTGTAGTTGCCGCGTCCGTCAAAACTGTTGGGACTGATACCGCGAAAGTCGCGAATGCGGGGAAGTGCTAAATTGATCAAGCGATCTAAAAAAGCGTACATGCGATCGGAACGTAAGGTGACCATTACCCCTACGGGCATACCTTGGCGAATTTTGAAGCCAGCGATCGCTTTTTTAGCCCGCGTTACGATAGGCTTTTGTCCGGTGATGACGGCTAACTCGCTAATCGAGGACTCTAATGCTTTAGCATTTTGAGAGGCTTCGCCCAATCCTCGGTTAACGGTTACTTTCATTACTTTGGGAACCTCGTGAATATTGGTATAGCCAAACTGCTCTTTGAGCTTGGGAACGATAGTTTCCTGATATAAAGTTTTGAGTCGCTGTGTCATTGTTATAATTTCCTCTACATCCCTGGGCTTGGTCAGGGAATTTTTAAGTTAAAAGTAAATAGGTAAAAAGGCAGAACATTTTTCCCTTTTTCCTTTTCCTTTTTCTTTTGCCCTAATCGATGATTTCTCCAGTTTTCTTAAGCATCCTTACCTTGCGACCGTCTTCGGTGAAGGTATAGCAGATGCGACTGGCGACTTTTTCTTTTTGGGAATAAAGCATTACATTAGAACTGTGAATCGGCGCTTCAAAGGTCGCGATTTGCCCTGACTCTCCTTCTTGGCGAGGTTTGACGTGCTTGGTTCTAATATTTACGCCTTTGACGATCGCTTGGCTCGTTTTGGGAATTGTCCGCAAGACTTCGCCAACTTTGCCTTTGTCGCGTCCCGAAATGACTTGAACGATGTCGCCTTTTTTGACGTGCATTTTGTACCGATTGGAAGAATTGCTTTTAGGCATTAGATGACCTCCGGTGCCAGAGAAACAATCTTGGTATAGTTTTTGTCGCGTAATTCTCGCGCTACGGGTCCGAAAACGCGAGTGCCCCTGGGGTTGCCTTCCGCATTGATGATCACTGCGGCGTTATCGTCAAAGCGAATGGTCATGCCACTCTCGCGGCGCAAGGACTGACGAGTTCGCACGATCACGGCTCTGACAACATCTGATTTCTTAATAGGCATATTGGGAATGGCATCTTTGACGACGGCGATGATCTGATCGCCGATGCCGCCATAGGTACAATTGCCAGTCCCCAAAACCCGCAGGCACATAAGTTTGCGAGCGCCACTATTGTCAGCGACATTAAGATAGGTTTGCTGTTGAATCACGGTTGCGTACCTCTAAATTACGGGGTATTGGTGTTAAGAATTTCGGTCACTATCCAGCGCTTGGTGCGGCTGAGTGGTCTAGTTTCGCGAATGCGAACGCGATCGCCTTCTCGGCAACGATTGTCTTCATCGTGAGCCTTAAATTTCTTAGTTTTGACGACAATTTTGCCGTATTTGGGATGGGGGGAGCGGTTTTCGACGGCAACAACCACGGTTTTCTCCATTTTGTTACTGACAACCACTCCAACTCTTTCTTTTACTGCCATGGCAAGTTTATTCCTCTTCTTGAGTTACTGATGGCTTGGCTTTAGCTTTTTTCTTCGCTGCTGCCGTTGGTTCTTTTCCCTGAGAGGTTTCTGGGGTGGTCTTTGAGGCGATACCGAGTTGTCTCTCTCGTTCTACGGTCATTAATTGAGCCAAGCGATGGCGGGTATGTTTGAATTCGTGAGTCTTTTCTAACCGCCGAGTAGCCTGCTGGAGCCTAAGCTCGAAAAGCTTTCGCTTGGCAGCTAAAATCTCGGTATCGAGTTCCTCATCGCTGAGTTTTCTGGCATCTGCTATTTTCGGGAGAGGCATGGCTTAGATATACTCCTCCTCGCGAGTAATAAACTTGGTTTCGATCGGTAATTTTTGAGCTGCTAGGCGCATGGCTTCGCGAGCAACAGGTTCGGAAACGCCTGCGATTTCAAACATGATGCGTCCCGGTTTGACGACGGCAACCCAGTATTCGGGCGAGCCTTTACCAGAACCCATACGAGTTTCTGCCGGACGCATAGTGACGGGTTTGTCGGGGAAAATGCGAATCCAGATTTTACCGCCTCTGCGGATGTAACGAGTCATCGCTCGGCGTGCCGCCTCGATTTGGCGCGAGGTAATCCAGCAGGGTTCTGTTGCTTGGAGGGCAAAGTCTCCAAAGTTCAGCTTACTGCCTCGCTGGGCAAGCCCTGTCATGCGTCCGCGCTGTTGCTTGCGGAATTTTGTTCTTCTGGGACTAAGCATAGTTAGTAGTTTGTTGAGTATTGATTGCTATTAGCTGTTAGTGGTTAGTAGTTAGTCGGCAAAAATTTCACTAACTAACAACCAATAACCAATAACTATTCGTTTGAGCGATCTTCAAATTGCTGGCGGCGACGTTGCCGGCGAGGTGCTTGAGACGGAGGGGGAGTCGCGGGTTCTTCCTGTCCGGGAATGATTTCTCCTTTAAAAACCCATACTTTTATGCCAAGAATTCCATAAATGGTTTGGGCGGTGCGATAGGAGTAATCAATGTCAGCCCGCAGGGTGTGCAAAGGCACTCTACCTTCCCGAATCCATTCGGTACGAGCAATTTCTGCTCCGTTGAGACGACCGCTCACCTGAACTTTAATGCCTTTGACCTCTGCCCGCTGCGCTCGTTGAATGGCTTGGCGCACGACGCGGCGGAAAGAGACTCTTCGCTCCAATTGTTGGGCAATGTATTCGGCAATCAGGGTAGCGTCCGCATCGACTCTAGGAACTTCAATGACATTGATCCGAATTTGTCGAGTGCCGCCCAATGCTTCTTGCAGACCGACGCGCAAGGCTTCAATTCCCGTTCCGCCTCGACCGACCACGACGCCAGGTCTAGCGGTGTGAATTGCCAGGTCGATTTGATCGGCTTTGCGCTCGATGCGAATATCGGCTATTCCGGCGTTACTGAGATTTTTATCGACATATTGCCGAATTCGACGATCTTCTTGGAGAAGTTCTGGATAGCGTTTGGTATCGGCATACCAGCGAGACTTATGCTCTTTAGTGATGCCGAGACGAAAACCAATTGGATGTATCTTTTGTCCCATTGTTTCAGTTATTAGCGTCGGAGATAGAGACGCGCTCTGTCGCGTCCCCTTAGATTAGTCGCTGTTTGGAGCAACGGCGACGGTAATATGACAAGTAGGTTTGCGAATTTGATAGGCTCGCCCTTGTGCTCTGGGTCGATAGCGCCTTAAACTCGGGCCGCCATCTGCATAAGCTTTGCTCACGACTAAGCTAGCCGGATCGAGTCCATTGTTGTGTTCGGCGTTGGCAACCGCCGAACGCAGGACTTTGAGCACGGGTTCGCAAGCTTTATATGGCATAAATTCCAGGACGATCAGTGCTTCCCTATAACTGCGACCGCGAATTTGATCGAGAACTCGTCGGACTTTATAAGGAGACATTCGCACAAAGCGAGCGATCGCTCTTACTTCGTTTGTTGTATCTACTGCCATTTTCAGTAATTAATTAAGCTATCAGTAATCAGTTATCACTTATCTTCGACCAGCTTTTTTATCGCTCTTAGCGTGACCCCTAAAGGTTCGCGTCGGAGCAAATTCGCCGAGTTTGTGTCCTACCATTTGCTCGGTGATATAGATGGGAACGTGCTGTTTGCCGTTGTGAACGGCAATGGTATGACCGACCATTTCGGGCACGATAGTAGAAGCTCTCGACCAGGTTTTAATCACCTGCTTCTCATTTCTATCGTTGAGCTTTTCTATTTTGGATAGGAGACTATCGGCAACAAAAGGACCTTTTTTGAGAGAACGAGCCATAGTTCGATTTTGGATTGTAGGTTTTGGATTATGTCTAGCCTTGATTGCGACGGCGAACGATCAGCGAATTGCTTTGTTTCTTTCGATTGCGGGTTTTCACCCCTAAAGCTGGCTTGCCCCAAGGCGTAACGGGTCCGCTTCTTCCGATGGGAGCGCGACCCTCTCCACCACCATGTGGGTGATCGACGGGATTCATAACGCTTCCTCTAACGTGGGGTCTGCGCCCTCTGTGGCGCGATCGACCTGCCTTTCCTAGTTGCAAGTTTCTCGCATCCGCATTTCCTACCTTGCCAATGGTGGCATAACATTCCTTCCTCACCATGCGAACTTCTTTAGAAGGCAATCTGAGCGTTACGTAATCGCCTTCTTTGGCGACAACTTGGGCAGACCCTCCAGCTGCGCGAACTATTTGACCTCCCTTACCGGGGACGAGTTCAATATTATGAACTTCCGTTCCCAAAGGGATGCGTCCTAGCGGTAGAGCGTTACCCACTTCAAAAGGAGCATTTTCGCCTGCGATGACGGTCATTCCAACTGTCAATCCCCCTGGCGCGAGAATGTAACGCTTTTCTCCGTCTTGATAAAATAGAAGCGCAATGCGGGCATTGCGATTGGGATCGTATTCTATTGCCGCTACTTTCGCAGGGATGCTACGTTTGTCGCGACGAAAGTCAACGATGCGATAAAGGCGCTTGTGCCCGCCGCCTCTATGGCGACTGGTAATGACACCGCGATTGTTGCGCCCTTTGGCACTGTGTTTGTAGGTAACTAGGGATTTTTCCGGCTCAGTTTTAGTAATCTCCGAGAAATCCGAAACGGTTGCCTGTCTGGTGCCCGGAGTTAATGGTCGATAAAAACGAATGCCCATAATTTCACTTATCAGTTAATTAGGTATCAGTGCTTGGTTATTTGGTCGCTGGTCATCAATTGCTGTTAATTGGTAAGCCAGTGCCTTAGCGGAGGGTCACTGATGTTAGACTTCGGGGAATAAGGTGATGGAGTCTCCTTCGCCTAGAGTCACGATCGCTCGCTTATATTGGGGTTTATAGCCGATAAATCTGCCTACTCTGCGCTTTTTGCGGGGCGGGCGAATCGTATTGACTTTGACGACTTTGACATCGAATAAATTTTCGATCGCTGCTTTGATTTCCGGCTTGGTCGCCTTGACAGCCACGTCAAAAACATATTTGTTTTGCTCCATCAGCAGAGTAGCCTTTTCAGTGACAATAGGTCTGAGCACCAAGTCGGCAAGATCTCTAGGATTGAATTCAGTCACTGTATACCTCCTGGATTTTGGCAAGGGCATCGGAGGTCGTTACGATCGTGTCGGCTGACAGCACATCATAGATATTCAAACTATCAGCTTTAATTAACTTCACGTTGCTCATGTTCCGTGCCGAGAGATAGACGTTTTCTGGAACTTCTGACATAATCAGCAACACTTTGTCTTCGCTAGCTACTCCCCAACGAGTCAAAGCCAAAGCTAGATCTTTCGTTTTGGGCTGTTGCAATTGGTCGGCAAAGTTTTCGACGACAATGGTATCTTCTACACGACTGAAGAATGCCGTTCTCAAAGCCAATCTGCGCTCTTTGCGGTTCATCTTCAGGCTGTAGTCTCTGGGTTTTGGTCCAAAGATGACACCGCCACCTCGCCACAGAGGAGAACGAATAGAACCCGCGCGGGCGCGACCCGTTCCTTTTTGTCGCCAAGGTTTGCGTCCGCCGCCTCTGACTTCTGCTCTAGTTTTGGTAGAAGCAGTTCCCTGACGAGCGTTGGCTAGATGTCGCACCAAGGCACGATGAACGATATGAGGGGCATTTTCTTCTTTTGCTACTCGCATTTCCAGAGGCGCTTTTCCGACCTCTTCCCCTTGCCAGTTTTTAACGACGCATTCAACCATTTTATTTATCCTTTGTCTGCGCTTTGTCATTTGTCATTTGTCATTGGCTTTTTCCTGGTAACTAATGACTAATGACCGATGACTAATGCCTAATGACTATTTACCAACTTTCTTAGCAGGCGTAATACTCAACAGAGAACCTGGCTTGCCAGGAACGGCCCCTTTGATCAAAAGCAAGTTACGCTCTGCATCGACGCGCACGACTTGGAGTCGGCGAATAGTTACTTGAGTGTTGCCATAACGTCCAGCCATTCTTTTTCCTGGGAAGACGCGACCGGGAGTAGTTCCTGCGCCTGTCGAACCTGGAAGGCGGTGGTTCTTAGAACCGTGAGTCATCGATCCCCGCTTGAAGTTATGGCGTTTTTGATAGCCCGCGAAACCGCGACCGATGGTTTTGCCGGCGACATCGACCAAATCGCCAACGCTGAAGATGTCTACTTTGATAGCACTCCCTAATTGGTATTGAGAGGGGTCATCGAGACGATATTCTTTTAAGTGACGCAAGGGCGATGCGCCCGATTTGCTCAAATGACCAATTTCAGGTTTGCTGAGCGCTTTTTCTTTAACTTCCTGATAGCCAACCTGAATAGAATTGTAGCCATCAGTTTCGGGTGTTTTGATTTGCGTTATCGGACACGGACCCGCTTGAACTACTGTTACTGGAATGGCGATTCCAGTTTCTCGATCGAAAATTTGGGTCATGCCGAGTTTGGTACCGAGGATACCGAGAGCCACGGATTTTCCCCCTACTTGCTAGACGACAGTTTTTATAATAGACAGTACGATCGCATGCTGAGAAACGGGTTCATCCCGCTTTTCTGCTTGGCAGGGCAAGAATTTACCTTTTTTTTCTGAGCGACCGAATATAATCTTGACTCCATTTTTTAACCAGACGAGTCTGGGGAATATCTCCAACAAAAATCTGGCTAAATTTCAGGGGTCTTAACCTCTCTTCGAGACTTAGGAGGCTTTTCTCCCAGTATCTCCAAGCGGTTTCCGACATCCAAGCGCGTTCGGCTGTTATAGTGGATGCCAGCGTGACCTAGAATCGGAGGATATAGTAAGTAACCTCTAAATATAATAAATATTTAGCTGGGTTGTTGTGCGACTTTATGTTAATGTCTTGGCTTCCAAGACCTTATCTTCCACTTTCAGTACTAGACTTAGTCGTGGCTAAATGTAAAGCAGCTATTTGGTCACGATCAAACAGTATATACTATTGCCTGACAAAAGATCAAGTGACGGGTAGATTCAAATCAGGGCAAACACATCCGATTTCAAAACAAAAATTTTCTAGCTGTTTTAATCTCTAAGAGCTAATTCTATGATGACTCAACTTTTTATACCATTTTTCATTCATTAATGACACAGATAGTCGATCGCCCTCACCCCCAACCCCTCTCCCTATTTGGGAGGGGGGAGAAGAATAATGTCGATCGCGAAAACCTGAAAATTGGTATTATCTGTGCGATCGTGCGATCGCCAGAAAAAAACAGCTAAATGACAAGAATTGCTAAATTCTCATCGAGTTACGCCTCTAATTACCGGACGAATGTCGGTTCCATCCAAAGGACCCGGATTGCCACTCCAGTTAAAATCGTTGATACGCAGGCTAATCGAACCAATTTCTAAGACTGGATTGTAGCGCAAAAGGATATTGTAGGTACGGCGACTGAACTCAATAAAGTAGTCAGTGCTAATTTCCTCGCTCTCGCTTAAACTCAACGAACTTTGAATCCCCACGCGCAAAGGACCATAGACTTGTTGGGTAATTCCCCAAGACAACGTTTGCGTATCGGCAAAGCGATCGAACAGAAAAGGAGACGCATCCCCGCGAATTCCCTGACTGTAGGTGACGTTAAAGCCAGTGTAGTCTAGAAAAGGACGAGAAAAATGACCCAATTGTCCTAAAAGTCCGATACTACCCGTTAGCGACGGTTGGGAATCGCCGTTACTGTAATAACTGGCAACTCCAGTTACTCCAGCCGTGAGTTGTAGATATGGCTGCACGGGCGTGGGAGTATAGCGCAGTCCGGCTTCTGGAGTGGGCGGCAGTGCTTGTCCTTGCCAGAGCATAAAGCCCCGACTGAGAGAGGCTGCACCCTGATATCGCGTTAAATCGACGAGGTTATCTTCGCGATCGGGTTTGAGAAGTTCCGGGCGATCGGTGCTAGCCTCGATGTGTTGAATTGATGCCTGGTAACTTAAGTTAATCCCCGTGTTTCCGAGAGGAATAGTCGGAGATACGAGAGTAGCGCCAATACTATTATTTACCGTCCGAAAACCGAGAGAGCCGTTAAAAATCCGCTCGCGATAGTTGTAGCCGAAGCGCAAGTCGTAGGGATTGTTAAGATCGCCTATCTTTTGCTGGAGTTCTATGCGAGCGCGCAGGTTGTCGTCTATGTTATCAAAATCGAGACTGGAGAAAGAGCCAACCGCCTTCAGACTGGTTCGCGGACCCAAACCGATTTCGAGATCGCTGACTAATCCAACAGCCGACAGGCTGAGGGGGCTTACGTCTTCGTCGATGTCGTCGTCGGTGTCAAAAGTATCGGGAAAGAAAGCTCTTTGTAGCAAATACTGAGGTCTGATCTCAAAATTAACGTTTTGAGTATCGATGATTTTAAAACCCCGCTCGATAAAAAGTCCGCCTCTGTCTCTGCCATCGTAGCCAATCGAGAAAAGACCGGGTTGGCGAGGACGGCGATCGACGATCAAGCGATCTTGAAAGGTTGGAATTGACAAAGATTGGTCGAAAACGACACGAGAGTCGGTAAATGCCACTTCATCGATAAGGGGAGCGATATTTCTGTAGGTGGCGCTTTGCGCTCGCAATTCTAATTCTGGCGGCGAGAAAGGGTCGTTGGTGACGCGCACGTTAGTCGCCGTCCATCTTTCGGCATCGAAATCGACGCGATCGGCTTGAAAGCGAATTCGATTAATCCTGCCGCCAGCAGCCCCCGTAGCCGTACCTCCCGGTTGTCCTACTCGCCCAGCACCGCCGCCGCCAATCGAAAAACGATAGCCTTCTGCTGTCGTGACGCGCTGGAGGGGTTGATTGAGGGCGAGACGATCGCTTAAGGGTTGGTTGGGGACGACAGCTTCAGTGCCAACATCTGTCGGTAAGGTGGGAGAAAAATCTCTGTTCGTGGTCGGCTGATAAATTTCGCCGTTAGCCTGGAGAATGACCCCGCTATCTTGTACGAAATAGTATTCAAACCGCTGCCCTCGCAGGACCTGTTGACCTCTGGTAAGAACGACTTCTCCCTCTGCCACGGCTAGGCGATCGGGTAAATTAACTTGCACGCGATCGGCAACCAAAACGCCGTTGGGAAATCGAATTTCCACGTTTCCGGTTGCCGTAATAATTTCTCGCTGCGAGTCGTATTCTTGGCGATCGGCAATGACTTCGACGACGCTGGTAGGCTCTTGCTGAGGTGGAGATTCCGATCCGGGTGGAGGTTCTTGCGCCGTCAGCTGAAATTCTCGAACCGCTCCCCCCCGCTGCCTCGTCACTAGAACTTTTGCCATTTGCACCTCATCTGAGAGGCTGATTTGCTCTAACCCTTTGATGACTTTAGATTGGGAAGATTTGGTAAAAGACGAATTCCACAGGGTGCGATCGCGATTGAAAGTTCCATAACCGACAGAGATAGACTTTCCTAAAGATGCCGCGCTTTTCTCGTTCGACACAGGTGAGGCGACTTCTTGGGAGGGAACATCAGAAAATTCAACCACCGCTGGGGTGGTTTGCGTTGGTTGCGAAAGCGATTTACTGGGTTTGAGAGAAAGGAGCGAAGGGAAGAGTACCGAAGTCGAGTCGCGTTGGGAATAAATTGGAATCGTTTGGCCTGGCTCGACCTTCCATTCTTCTCCTGTCGAATCGACGGAATTGCTGCGATCTCCGTTGCGATCGCGTTGGGAGTCGCTGACTTTTTCGGGAGCTATCGATTGAATGAAAGCAGGAGGATTATCGGGTGGAAGATCTGGCAGCATTTTGGCAACAATTAGGCTTATACTAATTCGCCGATGCTCCTCCACTTCGTGGGAGTCCGCGTCGGTTCGCAATTATCAGTTCGCAATTAGTCGGCAGATCTGGGTGTAAGGCTTTTTCCTTAAGCATTTGTAGCGATCTTTTTGAGAAATGGTATTAGACTTTAGCTTGACCGAACGACAAGAGCGAGACGAGTTTTGTCTCGCCCGATCGTTCTAATTAACCTACGTTACCATACTCGGATTTATTACTCGAAATCCTTACGTCCTGGGTTGCGAGTTGGATCGCTTGAGAGAAACCCAAAAACGAATAGCGCGACGAAGAAGGCAACAACGATATAAACAGCAATTTTGAGAGTGAGCATCTTCTGTTCTCCTTATAATATGAAAGCCGGAATTGACGAGCGCTTCGGTCGCTCTTGACTTACTTTATCCTATTTCGGGAACCAGACGGTTCCCTAGGGTTAAAACTTCGCGATCGCAGCAGCGATCTCGTTTCCCAGGAGCAGTATACCGCTCAAGGCAATAAAGGCAACGGCAAACTGTTGGAACTGTTGTTGAGTCAGTTTCCTCAAAACGATTTGACCGAGCCAATTGCCAGGTAGAGCGGCAATTCCAAGCAAACAACCAAACTTCAAATATTCTAGAGTTAAGGCGCCGCAAATCGCATAGGTGAGAACTTTGACTAAATGCACGACAAATAGATGCACCGATTTCGTGGCGATTGTTTGTTCTTTAAGCAGTCCATAATTGAGATATAAAGGATTCAATAGTGGTCCGGTGCTGCCAATCAGTCCCGACAAAAACGCAAAAATCAAGCCAGCAGGGAGAAAATACCAGGCACGAACGGCAAAAAAATCGAGTTTTTTGTCTAAGCTACTACTAATAGCGGCAACAATCAGGAATAACGCCAATAAGATCGGCAACCAGTCAAGCTGAATTTGCGTATAGACAAAAGCTCCTAAAATAGCCCCAACGATCGCACCCGGTAAGTACCACCACATCAGCCGCCAGTCTATATCCCTCCAGTAGAGAACGATTCGCTGAGGATGCCCCAGTAACATGCTAATTGTGAGGACTGGCGGAACTGCTGCTGCTCCGAGAAAAAACGCGATCGCAGGGACTAACAGTAAGGGAGTACCGCCTCCCGTTAAACTACTCACAAACCAACCAGCAAAACTCGACAGAGTCAGCCACAAAATGCTCAAAGTCCAATCCTCGCTCGCTCCTGGCTTTAATATTTTCTTAAGTTAAAATTAAATAAATTTTAAACTGATTAGAGGCATAAAAGCTCGGAAATTAGGCTCAAACGGATAGAATCAATTTAGAGCTGGAATTAAAGGCAATGAACAAAACCCTAGGTGCTATTATCTGTGCGGGATTGACGTGGTTCGGATTGCACAGCGAACTGAGAGCGCAAAACATCACGATCCAAATAGGAGGAGCCGATCGAGGAGCCTATGTAGAAGGTAGGGGCATTGCCATTCGCCGAGGGAACTCTCAACCTGGAGGGGTCGTCTATAAACCAGGGAATCGCTTACATAGAGGAGTCGTCTATCATGGCGCTCCCATACGTCCTACCTACCGAGAAAAGATAGTTATCTATTCGACTGAAAACGATGGGTGCAATTGCGATCGCCAGTCCTATCGTTCTAGATCCTATCGATACATCTATCCCGACAGCTACGGGGATCGACAAATTTATTACTATCGCAGTCGCTATTGGCGACACTATTAATCGTACTTGCAGGTAGGCATTGCCTGACCCTCCTAGAAAATTTGTAACCGATGAATGGCTGAAACCTTTATCAGAAAAGCTTTGCGCGATCGACAATCTAGCATTCAAAATCCCAAATGGAATAAGACTCGTATCAGTCTGACAATCCTGTTAGGCGTTTTACTGTTAGGGGGTTTGACTCCAACGCCAGTCGCCTCTAGCGCCGATCTCCGGTCAATCGTCCAACAGCCGTCTTTTGAAAATCGCCCTCAAGTATTGCCGATTGGCGCTATAGCCAAGATGGGAGGCGAGACGATCGAATTAGAAGTAGCAAGAACTCCCGAACAGCAGGAAATGGGACTGATGTATCGATCTTCCCTGCCCAAAAACCGAGGCATGTTGTTTGCCTTTGAAGCGCCGCGATACACTCGTTTTTGGATGAAAAATACGATTATTCCTCTGGATATGATTTTTTTGAGCAATGGCGAAATTAAAGCCATTTTTGCCAACGTTCCTCCCTGTACCAGCGAACCCTGCCAATCCTATGGCCCTTCGGTACAAATCGATCGCGTTATCGAATTAGCAGGCGGACGCGCGAAAGAATTGGGTCTCAAGGTAGGCGATCGCGTTACGATTAAGTTTCTTGAAACTCCCTAGTAGTTTGTCAATTTTTAATTGACGGGGAAAGGGAAAAGGAATATCTTTCACTTGACACAGCACTAGAAACGCCTCGCTCGTTACTATTACATTAGCCCTGAGATGGCAAAATAAAAAATAGATGCGACTCATTGGGGAGAGCTAGAGCGATCGCTACGTTATAGGCTTCTGCTGCCTCGGCTGATGAGTGTCGAGCCAAGATAAATTCGCTGTAATCCGCTAAGTTATCTAATCCCACCAGGTTTAGGATGATTTCGGCAATCAGCCAACCAGTGGTTTTGAGTAGTAGACTTCTCCAATAACCTTTCATTGCTTGACCTCCGATCGCATCCCTTTGGGTTCGATAGCCTTAAGTTATCGAAAAGGAGGTCTTGCCCACATCGAATAAATGTCATGTCTAGACCGTGACACTTGTCATGACAGGGTTGGTAAAATGGCAAGCGATCGCGCGATCGAACCAAGCTGTTGCTAGAGGGAAAATCGATTTATTAAGAAATTTGACAAGAACTAATATCCTTCCAAAAAAGGCAAAAGGTAACTTGGAGTAAGAAATTGTAGTTGGCAAACATCCTCTAGTTAGTCAACGAAAGTAATAGGAAAGTTAGCTATTTTGCTGAGGTAGAATTCGAGACCTTTTTCAGAGGTGTGTCTCCTCTTCAACTTCTATGATGAGACTGGGTTGAGAATCGGTTTGAATCGGAGGCGGGCTAAATATGACGATTATAAAAACTGAAGATCCAATGGTTGTCTATTTTAACCAGGCAAAACAAATCTCCTCAAAAGCTTATCAGATGCAAAAAAGCACTGGGTTGAATTATGAAGAGTGTGTTGAGATTTTAGAAGCAATTCGCAAAGAGGTAGGAGATTTCTGCTTCTGGGGAGCAAACGAGAAATTATACGAATTGATTCTGGGCTATCGTCAAGAGGGATATCTTCCCAGAAGGGCAGCTTTTAAAGCTCTGCAAGACTTTTATTGCCACAATTAAACTGTAATACTTCTGGTTTGCTGCCCAAACCTAGCGGCTGAGTTCAAGGAATCATCGTTATTTGACAAAATCTAATTCGACGCGATCGCTCTCTTAAGAAAGCAACTAAACTGTATGAGTAATGCGAATAGCGAATTGTTTTAACTTAGACCAAGGGTAGCGATCGCTGCTTGATTTTATCCACAGCATTGTTTTAGAGGACTTGGAGTTTTTTCTTCAAGGCTTTAGGTATGCGTTCCCGCCTTATCTCAATGCCATTCAACTTAGGGATTTAGTGAATGCGTCCTCTAACCCATCGGTTTTCTAAACTGACTCAAAGCGTGCCCCTGCGTTTCATCTTCGTGGTGCCATTTATCCTGGAAATCTCCTTAGCAGTAGGGCTAACGGGATGGCTATCGCTCCAAAACGGCGAGAGGGCAGTTAATGAGGTTGCCAGCCAACTTCGGAGCGAACTTACGGCTCGCATCCAGCAGTACCTTGAAACCTATCTAACAACCCCTCATAAGATTAACCAACTCAATGCAGATGCCATCCATCTTGGCGAATTAAATTTGCGAGATTTATCGCACTTAGAGCGACATCTTTGGTATCAGCTTCATGCCTTTGAATCGGTGACGGCAGTTTATCTTGCCTCAGAACAGGAGGGAGAACATGTTGCAGTCGAAAGGTTAGAGAATAATGCCTTGCAAGTAAAAATTTCGGGCAAGTCTACAGGCGGGGAAATCCGAATTTATGCGGTAGATAAAAATAGAAATCGCATCAAACTTTTAAGATTCAAGCCCAACTACGATCCCCGTACCCGTCCTTGGTATCAACATGCGGTCGAGGCAGGCAGGGCGAACTGGGGCGAGATTTATAGACTTTTTGCCACGCCCAAATACGTACTGAACGCCAGTTTGCCAATCTACGACGAACGCGGCAAACTTTTGGGCGTGGCAGCCGTCGATTGCTCGTTATTAGGGATTAGCCAATTCCTGCGCAGCTTGAAAATTGGACGGTCGGGCGAGACGTTTATCCTCGAACGTCGCACGGGATTGCTGGTGGGAAGTTCGGGAATCCAACAGCCGTATATCATCGAAAATCCAGCGGTTCCTCTAGTAGAGCAGATTCCGAAACGGATTAAGGCAACTGAAAGTAGCGATGTTCTGACTCGACTCACAACTCAATATTTGCTGAAACACTTTGGCGGATTGACTCGAATTAATAATAAACAGCAACTCGATTTTGAGATTGACGGCGAGCGGCAATTTTTACAAGTCGTGCCGATGAAAAACGATTTGGGGTTGGATTGGCTGATTGTAATAGCCGTCCCAGAAGCCGACTTCATGGATCGAATCGATGCCAACACGCGCACGACCATCTTCCTATGCTTGGGAGCCTTTGGACTGGCTACCGTGTTGGGTTTTTTCACCTCTCGCTGGCTCGCGCAGCCGATTCTCCAGTTGGAGAGAGCGTCGGTTGCGATCGCCAGTGGCGACTTAAACCAAACCGTTGCTGCAAGCGGCACCAAGGAACTCAAAGTGCTCGCTCGCTCCTTCAACCAAATGGCGCAGCAATTGCGGGAATCCTTTGCCGCACTGGCTAGAACCAATGAGGAATTAGAAGTTCGAGTCGAGCAACGAACAGTGGAACTGAGCGAGAAAAATGAGTGGCTCCGGCAGGAAATCCGCGATCGCCAAAAAGCCGAGGAAGCACTACAGCGAAGCGAAGCCAAGTTTCGGAATATCTTCGAGAATTCCCAGGTTGGAATCTTTCGGTCTCGCCTTGAGGATGGGCTGATTCTCGATGCCAATCAACGCTACCTTACTATGATGGGGCATCACTCACTAGCAGATGAGATCGGGAGCAAGCAGCGATCGGTTGACTACTACATCGATCCCAGCGAGCGATTGAGGGCACTCGAAATAGTCCTAACCGATGGGGAAGTTCATAACTTTGAGGCACACTTTCGCAGGCATGATGGCTCTGAGTTTTGGGGGCTATTTTCAGCCCGGTTGAACCGGGAAGATGGTTGCCTGGAAGGAGTGATTTCTGACATTAGCGATCGCAAACGAGCAGAAGCAGCTCTACAAAAGGCAGTGGAAGCCGCCGAAGTCGCCAACCGCGCTAAAAGTCAATTTCTCTCCAACATGAGTCACGAACTGCGCACCCCTCTCAACGCCATCCTGGGCTTTACCCAATTGCTGGCTCGCAGTGGCTCCCTCGATCGCAAGCAACAGAGATACTTAGACACGATCGATCGCAGCGGCGAACACCTACTGGCATTAATCGATGATGTGCTAGCAATCTCCAAGATTGAGGCGGGCAGAACCACGCTCAATGAAAATGATTTCGATTTCTATAGCTTGCTAGACTGGCTACAACAAATGTTACGCCTAAAAGCTGAATCTAAAGGTTTGCAACTCATCTTTGAAATAGCAAGCGATTTGCCTCAATATATCCGCACCGATGAAAGCAAGCTGCGCCAGGTATTAGTGAACTTGTTAGGCAATGCGATTAAGTTTACGCAAACTGGAAGCGTGAGGCTAGGAGCGTCGTTGGTCAAATGGAAGACGGGTAAAGGAGAAGGGGAAAAGGGAAAAGGGGAAATGACAAATGATAAGGAACTTTTGACAATTCACTTTGAAGTAGAAGATACTGGTCCCGGTATTGCCGCTGAAGAACTTGAGAGTCTCTTTGAACCCTTTGTCCAAACTCAAGTCGGTCGCAGATCCCAAGAAGGAACCGGACTTGGCTTACCTATTAGCCAGAGATTTGTTCGCCTGATGGGAGGAGATCTTACCGTTGAGAGTCGTTTAGGAGAAGGCACGATTTTTCAGTTTGACATCCAAACCAGCCCAGTTCAAGCGGACGAGTTACAGAGCAGCCAAGAACCGAGTCAGCAGGTCATAGGTTTGGAAGCCGGACAGCCTTTTTATCGGATTCTGGTTGCAGAAGACAAGCCGGAAAATCGTCAGCTACTGGCTGAATTGCTTGCCCCAGTGGGCTTTGAGGTGCGGGAGGCAGCTAATGGTCGAGAAGCGATCGCGCTCTGGCAAAGCTGGTCGCCCCACTTAATCTGGATGGATTTACGAATGCCAGAAATGGACGGATACGAGGCAACTAAACAGATTAAAGCCGCAGGCGAGAAAGCTCCCATCATTATTGCTTTAACTGCAAGCGCGTTTGAAGAAGATCGCTTCGCGGCTCTATCGATAGGTTTTAACGACTTTGTACGCAAGCCATTTCAAACCGAGGTCATCTTTAACAAGATGGCAGAACATTTGGGAGTGCGCTATCTCTATGGTTCGTCACAATTGTCTAACATCGGTGCCGAGAACTCATCAGATTTGTCCCAACCCTCACGGCTTCAACCAGAAGAGATGAAAAAGGCTCTCGCTGCGATGCCGCAACAGTGGGTAGAACATTTGCATCAAGCTGCTATTAGAGTGAATGCCAAACAAATTCTCAAAGCGATCGAGCAAATTGCCGAGCTAAATGCACCTTTGGCTAATGCTTTAACCCATCTGGTCAATAACTTCTGTTTTGAAGAAATTATCGCTTTAACTCGACAACAGTAAGGAAAAGATTTGCATGGCGAAGAGAAATCAAACATAAATAAAATTAAATGGCAGACAAAACATTTCAATTTCCTCCCACGACTGAAGTACGTGGTTTTCCTGGGAGGTTTTTATGCTTGGAAAACTAAAGCTTGGCACTAAATTTACCCTATTACTAACGCTAGTTTTTCTGGGTGGCATCCTATTGAGCGGCGTTACCCTGTCGAAGGCAATCCAGCACGAAGTTGAGAAGGACATCACCACCAAAGCAGAAATCCTGATGCAGGCGATGAACTCTGTCAGGAACTATACGAGCAATAATATCGAACCGCTCCTAGAAAATCGGCTAGCAACCGAGCCGGAGTTTATTCCCGAAACCGTACCCGCCTTTGCCGCGCGGGAAGTCTTCGAGCAATTTCGCGATCGCTCCGAATACAAAAGCTTCTTCTACAAAGAAGCCGCGCTCAATCCTACTAATTTACGCGATCGGGCAGATGAGTTTGAAAGCAAGCTAGTAGAGCGATTTCGCATGCAACCCAAACTCCCCCAGCTCTCTGGCTATCGAGCCAAGGCATACTCAAACAAGTCAGAAGGAACCCTATTTTTCATCGCCCGACCCTTAAGGATGACCCAGACAAGTTGTCTGGAATGTCACGGCAGTGTTTCAGCAGCCCCCAAGAGCATGATCGCCACCTATGGTACTCAAGGGGGGTTTGGCTGGAAGCTCAATGAAGTGGTTGCAGCTCAAACGATTTACGTCCCAGCCAATGAGGTGTCGGCTCGCGGTCGCCAATATTTAACCCTAGCGATGGGAATTTTTTGCGCCATCTTTGCGGTGGTAGTGCTGCTGCTCAACTGGTTGCTCAAGCGCACAGTCATCTATCCCATCAACCAACTGACGGCAACTGCCCATAAAGTCAGCACCGGGAACATGACGACCGAACAATTGGGAGTATTTGACACCCCTAGCATCGCCCAACTGGCTCGACGATCTGACGAACCAGGACAGCTTACCCGTGCTTTCCAGCACATGGCACGCGAAGTTGCTGCCCGCGAGCTAAACCTGACTCGGATGGTAAAACGGCGTACTGCCCAACTGGCTAAAATTATGGAAGAAGCCGAACAAGCCAGAGCTAGAGCAGAAGAGGCAAACAAGGCTAAAAGTCGATTTCTCTCCAACATGAGCCACGAATTGCGCACCCCTCTCAACGTTATCCTCGGCTTTACCCAATTGATGGCTCGCAATGGCTTGCTCACTCCAAAACAGCAGGAATACTTGGACACCATCGACCGTAGTGGCGAACATTTACTGGGATTGATTAATGATGTGCTAGAAATCGCCAAAATTGAGGCAGGCAAGGTTGCGCTCAATGAAAACAATTTCGACCTCTATGGTTTACTAAACTGGCTACAACAAATGTTTCGGTTAAAAGCCGAATCCAAGGGACTAGAGCTTAGCTTTGACTTGTCCCCCAACCTGCCTCGCTATATCCGTACTGATGAAAGCAAGCTGCGCCAGGTTCTCCTAAACCTATTAGGAAATGCGATGAAGTTTACGCAAGCTGGAAGCGTGAGGCTAAGAGTGTCATTGGTCATTGGTACAAAAAACAAAGGACAAATGACAAAGGACAAAGAACTTTTGATAATTCACTTTGAAGTAGAAGATACCGGTCCCGGTATTGCCGCTGAAGAACTTGAGATCCTCTTTGAACCTTTTGTCCAAGCTGAGGCTGGTCGGAACTCTCAGCAAGGAACCGGACTCGGCTTACCTATTAGCCGGGAATACGTGCGCCTGATGGGTGGCGAGCTTACCGTCGAGAGTCGCTTAGGAGAAGGCACAATTTTTCGGTTTGACATCCAAACCAGTCCAGTTAGAGCGGACGAGTTACGGAGCTACCAAGAATCCACACGGCAGGTCATAGGTTTGGAAGCCGGACAGCCTTCTTATCGCATTCTGATTGTAGAAGATAAGCCAGAAAATCGTCAGTTACTGGTGGGGTTGCTTATCCCGGTCGGCTTTGAGGTGCGAGAGGCAATCAATGGTCGAGAAGCGATCGCGCTCTGGCAAAACTGGTCGCCCCATTTAATCTGGATGGATATACGAATGCCCGTCATGGACGGGTTGGAAGCAACCAAACAGATTAAAGCCGCAGGCGAGAAAGCCCCCATCATTATTGCCTTAACCGGAAGCGCGTTTGAAGAAGACGTGCGATTCGTTGTTAGCTGAATCACGGTAATCAGCCCGTACATAAGCTAACCAA
>NZ_MRCB01000059.1 GCF_001904635.1 Hydrococcus rivularis NIES-593 | reverse complement strand
ATCCGCAAGGGCAAGCATGAGTTCTAGTCGATAGCGACTTCTTAACTCGCTTGCCACAAGCAGGGCAATCGGATAAGGTATAGTGTGGTGGAACTGCAACACTCACCTTGCCATACTTATAGCCGAAATATTCCAACCAACTACGGAATGTTGACCAGCCAGCGTCACTGATACTTTTGCTAAGATGTCGATCGCGAACCAGCCCTTTCGCGTTTAAGTCTTCATAGGCGACCAAATCGTTAGATTGGATGACGGAGTATGCCAAGCTCTTGCAATACTCTTTTCGCTGCCTACTTACTCTTAAATGTTTCCGAGCGTATCTGACCCTAGCTTTGTGATAGTTTTTGAACTGAGGCTTTGCACCTTTAACAAACTTCTTTGACTTCTTACGATTAGCGCGATTTAACTGCCGTTCTGCCTGGCGGTAGAACTTAGGAGTTTCAATCGTTACTCCCGAAGTGTCGGCAATGAAGTATTGTAAGCCCAAATCCAACCCTACAGCCTTTAATGTAAGCTGTGTCTCTATCCTAACATCTATATCAATGGCAAATTGTGCGTAGTCCCCATCAGCTCTACGCACTAAACGAACTCGTTTAATCGGCTCTAACTGATAGAAATTAAGGTTGGTTTTGCTCCCTGCTCTATAAGGAAAAACACTCCTTGTGCTATCTTCTATCTTCCTTTGAAGAAAGGATGGGATAAGATAGAAAATGCTGTCTTAAATTTTAGGAATACTAGCAAGTAGAGTTTATGGCAAAAAAATCCACGATCGAGCGCGAGAAAAAGCGCAGTCATTTGATCGCTAAATATGCTGCTAAACGAGCTGAATTAAAAGAACAGTTCCGTAAAGCTGAAACCTTAGACGAAAAAATCGAAATCCATCGCCAACTGCAACAATTGCCTCGCAATAGTGCTCGCAATCGCCACCGCAACCGTTGTATGGTCACAGGCAGACCGAGAGCTTACTACCGCGATTTCGGACTGTCTCGTAACGTGCTGCGGGAATGGGCGCACCAAGGATTATTACCGGGCGTGGTTAAGTCTAGCTGGTAAGGGAAAGGCAAAAGGTAAAAGGCAAAAACTATTTTTTCCTTTTTCCTTCTTTTATTGTCCGCAACAGCGCTCGAATCCTAAACTATCTAAAATTAGGTCGCTAACTGCATTAGCGATCGCAAACTCGCTATAAAAACTTTCTCGAAAATCAAAAGCTTGCATCTCGGTCACGATGGCGATGACGAGAGAGCCTAAGTCATTTTCCCCCTCAAGGCGCTGTCGGACAAAGATTTGAGCGGCTCGCTGAGCGATTTTCTCGTTAATGGCTTCGGGGATAAATTCTCGATTCAGCCACTCGTGCAAAGCTTTTTGCAGCCACTCGCCTTCTCGGTCGGGATTTTCAATTGGCGGTAGGGTAATCGGTGGAATAGGTTGAGCCGTCATGGGAGAATTCCGAACGATTTGATTCTGAATTCTGAGAGCATAATAATTCTGTGGATATTGCGTCTATTATACAGGGGTACGCCCAAGGCTATTTTCTGATGGCGGACGAATCAGGGAAATTAGGCTGGTATACTAGCCATCAGAGAACGCTAATTCCCCTCGACGATCGCTTTCGCTATCCCAAGTCTTTGCGCCGCGTTTTAAACCAGAAACGTTTTACAGTAGCAATTAATCGAGATTTCCAAGCGGTATGTGAAGGATGTGCCAATCGCGAAACGACGTGGATTTCCCCTGAATTAATGAAAATTTATTTTGCACTTTACCAAGCCGGTTGGGCATATAGCTTTGAAACTTGGCAAGGCGACTGCTTGGCAGGCGGAATTTTAGGGATCGTTATCCGAGGAGCGTTTATCGGAGAATCGATGTTTTATCGCATTCCTGAAGGGTCAAAAGTGGCGATGGTAAAGCTAGTCGAGCATCTCAGAGAACGAGGATTTGTTCTCTTTGACGCTCAATTACAAAATCCTCACTTAGAACGATTTGGCTCTTATCTCGTCAGCGATAAAGAATACCAAATTTTGCTACTCAAGGCGTTGGCGCGTCAGTGTAAATTTGGATAGAACTATATCGATCCAGTAGCGATCGCGCGCAAAATAACAAATTACAATGATAGAAAAGCCCAACTGCATTAGTAAGGTTTGAGGTTCGCTACGATGACCGATTCAACCTTATACCAATAATTAAAAAAAAATTTAAGGTCGTTGCCCCGACTGAGAATTGTCCTATTGTCCCCAGAGCGATCGCAATCTCGCAGCTGCTATAGGTAGTTTATGGTTCAAGATAGTCTTTCCTCCTCACACTTCGTTTCCTATCGATACTCGATCTAGATTATCAGGCATAGTCGAGCAGATAGGGGAGCTTGTAAGAAGCTTTTAGAGAATGGAAAGCGGCGATCGCGCTTGAGATCGCATTCGGGTAACGATCGCGATCGCTTCTGTGACGAGTTCTCAAAGATAAGATTTTCTTAAGAAGTGGGAAAAATCATTTTGAAGCCTTGTCCCAAGGTTGATCTAGGTGTTTTGATATGTCCGAAACTCGTCTTATCGTCTCCGATCCTTGCATTATCGTACCCCAGTTCTCCTCTAGCAAGCCGTTGGGCAACATTTTGCAAGAAGCCGATTTGGTGTCAGCCTCGCAGATCGAGTTAGCGCTGCAAGATCAAACTTGCTATCGCGATCTCAGAATTGGAGAAATCTTGGCGTTGAGAGGATGGCTCAAACAGGAAACGGCTGACTTCTTCGTCGAACAGTGGCCCGCCCTACTCCAGCAGAAACGGCAAATGCCGCTAGGCTACTATCTTAGGGCAGCAGGATTGTTAGATGAACAACAGCTCCGCCTACTGCTTTCCGAACAAGGACGGATCGGATTGCGATTGGGAGCGCTAGCAGTCCTCAAAGGATGGCTCAAACCGACTACCCTAGAATTTTTCTTGAAATATCTGTGTCCCGATCGCCAGTCAGAATCCCCGTTTACCCAAAGCTATCCAGAAGATTGCATCTACGGGGAAAGCTCAAGCGTTTCGAGCGATAGAGATACTTTAACCGAAGATACCTTGACTGAGGAAATGTCGGAGAAGGAGGCTTTGCTCGAAGACATTTTGGAGACGCCAACCATCATTGAAGATCCCTTGATTGAAGAGCTTTTTGATGAAGACGAGATCTCGAATGAGGATACGCCCACTCAGATAATCATTCCTTGCTCCGCCATCCCCAGTTCGAGCGATCGCGCCCTTTGAACCTTGTCCTGAGAATCTGACTTTTTTCTAGCGACTGCTCATTGGTTGGGGCGATGAAGGCTTATTTTGACTGAGATTGTGAGTTCTCAGAACGCTAACTGCTCGTTCGTAGTGAGGATCGGCACCCGTTCCCATCAGCGACGGATCGTTTTTCAGGCGTAGTTGTTGCTCCATGGTCAAGTCTAGATTAATATCTGGCTTGATGCCCTTGTGATTGATGTCGGTCATGCTGGGCGGATAGTAACGCGCCACCGTCACGGCTAAACCCGACCCATCGGAGAGTTCGTGGACGGATTGCACCGTTCCTTTGCCGTAGGTAGTAGTTCCGACTACGGTAGCTCGTTTATTTTCTTTGAGTGCCCCGGCTAGGATCTCGCTGGCACTCGCCGAACGGTCATCTACGAGGACGACAAGAGGAAGATTGGTCAACGCCGTGCCGTTGGCTGAGGTTTTGCGATCGCCGCCCCGGCGATCGATAATGTGCACGATGTCACCTTTTTCCATCCACATCCGCGCGATATCCACGCTGGCAAACAGCAGTCCGCCTGGATTGCCCCGTAAGTCCAGAACATATCCTTTTACTTGTTGTTTGCCCAGGTCTTCGATCGCCTGCTTGGTTTGCTCTGCCGCATGGGAGCTGAAATCGTCAATTTTGATATAGCCAACCTTAATCTGACCCTCTTGTCGGAGATTATAGCTGACTGACGGAACTTCCATCTCGACGCGAGTCAGCGATACGTCAACAATTCCTTTGTCCTTTTGAGCTACTTGCAGGTTGACTTGGGAGCCAACTTCGCCTTCTAGTTCTTTTGATGCCTCTTCCAGGCTCATCAAAGCAGTCGGTTTGCCATTAATTCTTAAAATTCTGTCACCTGGTTTAATCCCTGCTTTCATGGCAGGAGAATTTTTAATCGGTTCGATGACGATCAGGTCGCTGGTTCGCTTATCGACTGCCAGGCGCAAGCCTACGCCCGTAAATTCTCCGGAGGTTTGACTGGTCAACATCTTGAATTCATCCGGGGCAAGAAAGCGAGTGTAGGGGTCGCCTAATTCTTGTAGTGCGTCCTGGATGGCTTTATATGCTTGTTTTGGGTTGGCATAGTTCCTACTCAGTAACTCTTGTCGCTTTTTTTGCCAATCGCGGTGATTAAACTCTTTGTCTACAAATTCGCTGTTAACCAGTTGCCAAACTTCATCGACAACGGCTTTGGGACTATTGTCTAGGGTATTGGAAGGCTTTTCTTGAGTTTCGGAACGCTCTCGCGAGGGAGTTGGCAGCGACGAGGAACTGGAGGCTGGCGCTAGCAAAGATCCAACGGCTAGAGTAGCGATCGCTCCTCCAAATAGAAGTTTTTGACACAAACAGGACAATCTGGGAAATTGTTTCATAGAACAGCGTTTTGTGCGGTTACAAGAGGCAGGAACTAGCCAGAGCGATGTTTTGCCTGTCGGTTTCGATCTGCTACAAAATTCTGACAGCAACAATCGAGTTCCTAGCTCCTTCATCCACTATAATTCTGCTTGGAAAAAATCGAGTAAAATTCGCTGGTGAATCTCGCCCAACGGACGAATTTCCATAGCTTTCGCCGAATAATAACCACCCTGGCGAATGGCTTCTGGCGGCAGTAAAGCGAAATCCCAACCTTCCCGCAACGCGAGGCAAGCGAGGGGAACGGTTAGGGGGGCGTGGTAAACGTGGCGAATGACTTTCGGATCGCTGTAGCAGCCAAACGCGATCGGTCGTGCGACGGCGTACTCGATTTCTTCGAGGATCTCTCGCTTCAAGCCTTCTTCTGGCGACTCGCCCGGTTCCAGATGACCGCCAAATAACCCCCAATGTCCGGGATAGGGAATTCCCAGTTTATCGTCCCGCAACTGCATTAAAAATTTACCATCTCGGTAGAGAATTGCCAGAGCTACATCGACGGGTCTGTGGGTTATCATGCTACTTCTCAGTCGATGGGGGAGTGCCAGCAGGTTGTTGGGATCGAGACTGAGAGCGGCGTTCCAATTGTTCGAGTTCTACAACGTACATCTGTTGAGATTCTTGTTCTCCAATCGCGATCGGTTCGTGTTTGATTTGTCCTTTAATGGCTATCTCGTCTCCTTGAGAGGGGAGTTCTTTTTGGGTCATGACCCAAACCGCGCCCGTTCGGTCTTGCAATTGATAAGCGCCGCTCCCTAAAAACGGAACGCGATCGCCGACTATTCCTTTAAGATAAACAACCTCAGACTCTTTTTGGTGTTGCTGTAGCTCGCTAATCGAGATTACCGAAGAATTTGAAAGAGCGATGAGATCGCCCGCGCAACCGCAACTGATGAGTCCTACGCCTACTAATAATGGCAAGAAACTGCCCTGCCAGCGACTCGGCTTTTGAGATACCATCTCCCTACCCATTCAATGACATCTGGGAACATCATATCCAACTAAGATAGAGATTGGACAATCGTAGTTCCATCTCTCAAATTCATTCTTTATCTGCTACACTCGATGCCCGCTCAAACAGCTCAAATTCTTGACGGTAAAGCCCTAGCGCAAAAAATTCAGTCGCAACTTAAAGAACGCATTCAAACCCTAGAACCTCAAATCGGACGACCCCCAGGATTAGCCGTACTTATGGTAGGAGATAATCCTGCTAGTGCTGCTTACGTACGAGGTAAAGAACGCGCTTGCAAGAATGTGGGAATCGCCTCATTCGGTCGTCATTTTCCGACTCAAACTTCTCAACAAGAACTAGAGCAAGTTATTGATGAACTCAATCGAGACGAACGAGTCGATGGGATTCTTGTTCAGTTACCCCTACCCGAACATTTAGACTCCAATGCTTTGTTATATAAAATTCATCCTGATAAAGATGTGGATGGGTTGCATCCAGTTAATTTAGGGCGACTGGTACGTTCGGAACCGGGTTTGCGTAGCTGTACGCCAGCAGGGGTCATCCGTCTTTTGCAGGAGTATGAGATCGAGTTGAAAGGCAAACAAGCGGTTATGGTCGGGCGCAGTATCCTGGTTGGCAAACCGCTGGCGCTAATGTTGCTCGAAGAGAACGCAACGGTGACAATTGCCCATTCCCGTACCCAAGATTTAGCAAGTGTCGTTCGCCAAGCAGATATTCTCGTAACTGCCATCGGACGACAAGAAACGATCGGTGCTGATATGGTCAAGCCCGGTGCGGTTGTAGTCGATGTGGGAATCAACCGCGTCGTCGGTGCCAATGGGGAATCGCGTTTGGTGGGAGATGTGAATTTTGATGCCGTCGCTGAAGTGGCTCGCTATATTACTCCCGTTCCTGGCGGCGTAGGACCGATGACGGTGGCAATGTTATTGCACAATACCGTTCAAAGTTACGGTCGGACTGGCTAAATCCCAATCTTAATTTTGTTTTTATTGACGAAGGCGATCGCGAATTTTTATATTCAGAATCGGTCTCGTTTGTAATAGCGTAGGATAATAGATCGTGCAATAAATCTATAGTCGCCTTCATGTCTGCTCCAAAAGACAGATCGACAACCCCTACTATAAAAAAAGGAGAAAGTATTGGTTAACGCGACTTCCTTTAAAACCACGAGATCGGAAGAGATTTTTGCCGCCGCCCAAAAGTTAATGCCTGGTGGGGTTAGTTCTCCCGTGCGAGCGTTCAAATCTGTTGGCGGACAACCCATCGTATTCGATCGCGTCAAAGGTGCGTATATTTATGATGTAGATGGCAACCAGTACATTGATTATGTAGGCACTTGGGGACCGGCTATTTGCGGTCACGCTCATCCCGATGTCATTGCTGCCCTTCACGAAGCCCTAGAAAAAGGAACCAGTTTTGGCGCGCCCTCGGTGCAGGAAAACCTTCTCGCCGAAATGGTTATCGAAGCGGTTCCCAGCATCGAAATGGTGCGCTTCGTCAATTCTGGTACCGAAGCCTGCATGTCCGTGCTGCGCCTGATGCGTGCTTTCACCGGACGCGACGCGATCGTCAAATTTGAAGGCTGCTATCACGGTCACGCGGATATGTTTCTGGTCAAGGCAGGATCGGGGGTAGCTACTCTGGGTTTGCCCGATTCTCCAGGCGTTCCCAAAACGACGACCAGCAATACTTTAACGGCTCCCTACAACGATCTAGAAGCAGTCAAGGCATTGTTTGCCGAAAATCCCGATCGCATTGCTGGGGTAATTTTAGAGCCAGTCGTCGGCAATGCTGGCTTTATTCCGCCCGATGCGGGATTTTTAGAAGGGTTGCGGGAAATCACTCAAGAATATGGAGCCTTGCTCGTTTTTGACGAAGTGATGACCGGCTTTCGCATTGCTTATGGCGGTGCCCAAGAAAGGTTTGGCGTTACGCCGGATTTGACGACGTTGGGCAAAGTGATTGGCGGCGGTTTGCCCGTCGGTGCTTATGGCGGACGGAAAGATATCATGGCAATGGTCGCTCCATCCGGTCCCATGTATCAAGCAGGAACCCTTTCTGGCAATCCCCTAGCGATGACGGCTGGCATTAAAACCTTAGAATTGCTGCAAAAGCCGGGAACTTACGAATATTTGGATCGGATTACCAAAAAACTGATTAATGGCTTGCTGCAAATTGCCAAAGAAGCCGGACACGAAGTCTACGGCGGTCAAATTAGCGGCATGTTCGGCATGTTTTTTACCGGAGAGCCAGTTCACAACTACGAGGATGCGAAAAAGTCCGACCTCGTTAAGTTTAGCCGCTTCCATCGAGGCATGCTAGAGCGCGGCGTTTATCTGGCACCGTCTCAATTCGAGGCGGGATTTACTTCCTTGGCGCATACGGATGAAGATGTCGATCGCACTCTGGCAGTGGCGAGAGAAGTTTTATCTAGTCTGTAATCGCTATCATCGCGATCGCCTTTTGGATCGATCGGTCAAGTGGCGATCGCCTTATCTGGCTAATTCTGCCTCAAGAGCAAGCTAATCAATACAATGTTTAGAACGCTTAGAACCAAAGGATACATCCAGATAAATCTAATATGAACATTCTTTCTTTTTTCTAATGTATGTATATGCTGGTTTAAGCTATCAAGCCTAAATTCTATCTTCGTATCTTGACCAAATAAATCTCTATTTTCTTTGAGAATTTTACCCAAATCCTTATCGATAACCTGCTCTATCTTTATCTGTATATTCTTCAACTGATTGTTGAATCTTGTCATTTCTTTTTCATGCAAATCCAGCCTTTTATTGAGCTGATAAATCTCATTTAAATTCGATGACAAATTCAAAATCTTGTAGATATATTTCTCAATCAAATCTAGTCCGAGCTGAAAATATCCCTGATGAACGTGTCGAATAGCACTGACTAATTCCTTGGCTGAAGTAGTCTTGAGAAAATACCCCTTGGCACCTGCCTGTAAAGCTCCATAGAGATAGTTATCATCATCTTGAACGGTAAAAATTAATACTTTAGTGGTAACAAATCGCTCAGAAATGATTTTTGTGGCTGTCAATCCATCCATAACTGGCATATCAAGATCCATCAGGACGAGATCGGGCTTAAGTTCTTCTACTAACTGAAGAGCTACTTGACCGTCCACAGCAAATCCAACTATTTTTATATCTGGTTCGGTTTCTAAGTAGCTCTTCAAAACTTCATGAATTGTTTTCTGATCGTCAACGATAAGCACGCGAATCATAGGGCAAACTCCAGCGAGGAATTGAAGACTTAGCAGACAGACAGCCTTACTTATTTGCGTTAAGAAGTTAGAAGTTGAGAATAGTTACTTCCACATGCATGAATAACAACCAAGCCGACATAAATAGAGAATATCTTGCGATCGTTGACGAGCGAACCGACCACTTGCTCTTTTAGCCTCGCTTTCGATCCCTCAAGATTATTATTAAACTTGACAAGCCCCCAATAAACAGATAGCTTTGACATCCGTACAAGCCGATCTCTCTGCTTCAATCTTACTCGATTAGTATTGACTAAATTTAAGCGATCGCTCGATTTTAGACTAATTTATTTCATCGTTTCTGTGTTATTTAAAATTAAAAATTAAACTTTCAAAATTTACAGATAAGAAATATGTTATTATTGGCATTCTTGCCTATTTATTATCTGCAAATTAAATGTGGCATAGCCGATCTAACCCCATAAAAAAAGAATTAAAAAAATATAAATAAAAAAATCCCACGGCTGACGTTCCGCCGTGGGAAAATAAGCTATCCTAACCGCTTCAATTAGTCAAGGTCAGGCATAGCCAATACTGGTTCGGTCTCGCGATCGATCCCTTTCTCAAAGCCAGCTGCCGCCGCACGAGCGCGTCCGGCATGCCAGAGGTGACCGACTAAGAAGAAGAAGCCCAAAACGAAGTGAGACGTTGCCAACCAAGCACGAGGAGACACGTAGTTAAACGAGTTAACATCCGTGATCACGCCACCCACAGAGTTCAAAGAACCTAGGGGAGCGTGAGTCATGTACTCAGCAGCACGACGAACTTGCCAGGGTTGAACGTCATTTCTGAGCTTGTCTAGGTCAAGACCGTTGGGACCGCGCATTGGCTCAAGCCATGGACCGCGAAAATCCCAGAAACGCATTGTCTCGCCGCCGAAGATAATTTCGCCAGTGGGAGAACGCATCAAGTATTTACCCAGACCAGTGGGACCTTGAGCAGAGGCGATGTTAGCACCCAAGCGCTGGTCGCGCACTAGGAAAGTGAAAGCTTGCGCTTGAGAGGCTTCCATGCCAGTTGGCCCATAAAATTCACTGGGGTAAGCAGTGTTATTAAACCAAACGTAAACAGAAGCAATGAAACCCATCAGGGACAGCGCACCCAAGCTGTAGGAAAGGTAAGCTTCCCCAGACCAGATAAAGGCGCGGCGTGCCCAACCGAAGGGCTTGGTCAGAATATGCCAAATTCCACCAGCGATACAAATCAAACCAACCCAAATGTGACCGCCGATAATATCTTCCATGTTATCGACGCTGATAATCCAACCTTCTCCACCAAAAGGAGCTTTGATGAGATAGCCAAAGATGACGGCAGGATTGAGGGTAGGGTTAGTGATGACGCGAACGTCGCCGCCACCAGGTGCCCAGGTGTCGTATACGCCGCCAAAGAACATGGCTTTGAACACTAACAGCAGCGCACCGAAGCCGAGAAGGATAAGATGATAGCCAATAATATTGGTCATTTGGTTCTTATCCTTCCAGTCATAACCAAAGAAGCTGGAATATTCTTCTAGGGTTTCTGGACCGCGAAGGGCGTGATAAATCCCGCCAAAACCAAGGACGGCAGAAGAAATTAGGTGGAGTACGCCGACAACAAAGTAAGGGAAAGTATCGACGACTTCACCGCCAGGTCCTACACCCCAGCCAAGAGTAGCCAGGTGAGGGAGAAGAATCAAACCCTGTTCGTACATGGGCTTCTCTGGGGTAAAGTGAGCGACCTCAAACAAGGTCATCGCACCAGCCCAGAAAACAATTAATCCAGCGTGAGCGACGTGAGCGCCCAGCAGCTTACCGGAAAGGTTAATCAAACGGGCATTACCAGCCCACCAGGCAAAACCGGTCGAACTGAGGTCGCGACCGCCGCCTGCATACGAAGTATTAGAGAGCGTTACCACGTGGCAGTACCTCCTCAGGGAAGACAAAATTCTCGTGAGGCTGATCCTGCGGAGCCATCCATG
>NZ_MRCB01000058.1 GCF_001904635.1 Hydrococcus rivularis NIES-593 | reverse complement strand
CTGGCAAGCTTTACAGCCTTAGCGTAAGTTTCTGTACGGTTGCTACCAAAACGCCGTTCTTGCGATTTTAAATCGAATTAGCGATCGCACTCTAGAGAGAAAAATTATTTGACGGCACTGACAACTGCCAGGGTATCAATATACTGTCTAAACTTAATGACCTTTCCATCAGTATGAGCTACTTGTGCGATCGTCAAATCTCCCTGCAACAATTGCTTGGCGCGATCGATGCGAAAGCGAATATGGTACTGATGGGGCGAAACTCCCGTGGATTGCTTGAATAAACGGGCAAAATGATAGGAACTGAGTCGAACGACAGCAGCCAGTTCGGCTAAGCTTAAATCTCGCTCTAAATGCTCGTGGATATAGTCGATCGCTTGCTTTAACTGCTGCTTGGATAGTCCGCCTTTGGGAGAGCGAATGGCACGTTCTCGCGTCGAGTATCGAGTCAGTAAGTGAACGGCTAAGGCGTTTGCCATCGAATCGGCATAGAGATGACTTCCTGCGCCATCGAGATCGAGTTCCCTTTTGAGTGCTAAAGCGATATTTTGAATCAGCGGATCGAAAAACCCAGTTAGTTGAGGGACGAGTTCGATGCTATTTCCCCCACCCAATTCATAACTGAGTTGTAGGAGTAGAGTTGGTTCCAGATATAGGTTTAAGAATTCTGCCTCCCCATTCCAACGAAAAGTTTGCCACAGGTTGGCTGGATAAAGACCGATATCGCCGGGTAGCGAATGTACTGTTTCAGAACGAGCTTCTACCACCTGTTGCAACCGCACTGGATTGCCGACGTTAATGCAAATAATGTGTTGCCCGAAAGAATGTTCGGGAATGCAATGAGGAGGCTGACGGAAATGAGCGAGCTGAATATTTTTCCAGCCTGCTTTATAACTCGAAGCGATGGGCAAGCAAGAG
Organism: Hydrococcus rivularis NIES-593; assembly: GCF_001904635.1. Lineage (GTDB taxonomy): Bacteria > Cyanobacteriota > Cyanobacteriia > Cyanobacteriales > Microcystaceae > Hydrococcus > Hydrococcus rivularis. The sequence continues at coordinate 10,323 of NZ_MRCB01000058.1, read as the reverse complement.
AAAATAGACAGCAGGGTATCTTCTTGAGTAAAATCGATCGCTAGAGAATTTTCTTTCGACATCCCACTATAGCCCTTCACAACTCTTAACGACAGGTAAATTTTACTCCTTGAAAGGAGAAGCTTGTACCCTCTTAAATTTTGAATTTTGAACTTTGAACTTTGAATTGTTTTGGTCATTGCCAGAGCCTGCGCTGCTCTCTATCTTTAGAGGTACGACCGTTGGCTCGAATTAGGTATATCTTATTAGGTATACGGCTCCTAGATATATTGATTTTGATTCTAAAAGCTCGCAAAAAAAACTCCGAAAAAATCGTGCAGTCGGATCGCATTTAAATGGCTTGAGCTAGGAACTATATCTTTTAATAAAAAAGGAATTTTTTAAACCTACATTAGCCAAAGCAAAAAAAGAAATTCACGAAGTTAGAGGAGGCTCCGCCGTCTCACGGTGGAGTATCTCTAACTAGCAAACTTGTCTATTACGAGCGAGTTCCCAAAGATAGTGCCCCTTTTTTAAACTGGTGCGATCGCTTTGGGGACGAAGCTCATTGTCAAAAATCTACCTGCAAACCGACTGGTAAAACTTAAATAACGATCGCTGGCAAATAGCCACTCGACAATCTGCTTAAATTTGTGCCTCCATCAATATTAATTAAGCAAAGAATGAATTAAGGAGGGGGTCTCAGTGTATAGAAACTTGTTTGTTTTAACATTACTATTGACTCTTGGCATATCGGAAGGTTTGATTAAACCTGCTAAACTCTCAGCCTGCACCGAATCCGAGCTAGAGTCCGCCGAACGCACGGCACCTCTATTCAAAAATCTTGGCAACTACCATTACCCAATTTCAACTAAAAATTCATTGGCTCAGCGCTACTTTGACCAAGGACTGATCCTAGCTTATGGATTCAACCACGCCGAGGCAGCGCGTTCTTTCAGCGAGGCAGCCAAACTCGATCCCAATTGCGCCATGTGTTACTGGGGAATTGCCCTCGTCCTCGGTCCGAACATCAACGCCCCGATGAATGCAGAAGCCTTACCCGATGCTCGACAAGCTTTACAAAAAGCGCTTGCATTGAGCCAAAATGCCACTGAAAAAGAACGAGCTTACATCCAAGCTTTAGCAAAACGGTATCCCTCAGAACCCGTCGAAGACCGCGCACCACTCGATATTGCTTATGCTAATGCCATGCGGGAGGTGACGCAGCGCTATCGAGACGATCTCGACGCAGCGACGTTGTTTGCGGAAGCGCTCATGGATACGACTCCCTGGGATTATTGGGAAGACAATGGCGAACCCAAACCAGAGGGCAAAGAAATTATCGCAACTCTAGAAAATGTCTTAGAACGCAATCCGAACCATCCCGGCGCAAACCACCTCTACATCCATGCTGTAGAAAAAGAACGTCCCGAACTCGGCATTGCCTCAGCAGATCGCCTGCGCAATTTAGTTCCCGATTCCGGGCATCTCGTCCACATGCCATCGCACATTTATCTGCGCGTCGGACGCTACGAAGATGCTTCCCTAGCCAACGAACGCGCGATCGCCGCCGACGAGTCTTACATCGCTCAAACCCAGGAACAGGGCTTCTATCCCGCCCTTTACTACAGCCACAATATACACTTCCTTGCCTACTCTGCGGCGATGGAAGGACGCAGCCAGACAGCTCTCAACGCTGCCCGTAAAATCGCCTCGCACATTCAACCAGAGCAAGCTAGCCAGAGCGCAGAACTTCAGTGGGTTAGCTCTACTCCGTTATTTATGATGGCGCGGTTTGGACAGTGGGATGAAATCCTCAAGCAGCCCCAACCCCTTGCCGACCTTCCTTATATGACAGGGATATGGCACTACGCTCGCGGGCTGGCTTTCGCTACCAAAGGACAACTCGACGAAGCCGTCAAAGAGTCAAAATCCCTGCAACAAATCGCCCAGAAAGGCGGACTTAAATCCTTAGAAGTCGTCTCTGGAGAGAAACAGATCGCGATCGCGGATAAAGTTCTCCAGGCAGAAATCGCGGGTTTGCGCGGCGATGAGAATGAAAAAATCCGTTTACTTGAGACTGCCGTCCAAGTTCAAGACGAACTTCCTTACATGGAGCCGCCTTATTGGTACTTCCCGGTCAGACAATTTCTCGGTGCGGCACTGCTCGAAGCAAACCGTCCAGTAGAAGCAGAAGCCGTCTACCGCCAAGACTTGGAGCAACACCCCAATAATGGCTGGTCGTTGTTCGGATTGGCACAGAGTTTGAAGGCGCAAGGCAAGACTGAGGAAGCCAAAGCCGTACAAAGCCAATTTGAGGCGGTTTGGAAAAATGCCGACGTAAGCCTTAAGGCTTCGCGATTTTAACGTTTGGCTCAAATCTTGCACCACGATCGGTAAGCCTCATATTGCGCCAAGAAATAAATTTCTTGGCTTACAGCCCAAGTCCATTAAAATTGACTAAATTCTGCTGTGAGTCTTCTATAGAAGCGTGTCATCACTCAGGTGTAAGATGTGAATTTAGCGATCGCGATGCAGATAAATCCATCAAATTGTTCATCTTACTCCTAAATTAAAAAAGATAGTCGCGCGACGGATACTATTTTGGCTGCCTTGACTGCTAATCGTAAGCGATCGCAAGTTTTTAAACAACGGTTTGACAGCCAATTCAACGACGCGAACCAGCGGTAATTTTTCATCGAGAATTGGTTCGCTTTGATTCCAATCAATATAGAAATAACCATCATTTTCGGTTGGCAAGGCAGAAATTGCTTGTTGAAATTTTTTGCTATTGACTAGAGAACGTTCTGCATCTTGCAAGGCTTTTGCCATCGCTTCCACAGAAGTAGCAAAAATCTCGTATTTATCGACGCTCGTATGGACTCCACTGACCGTTGCCTGCAAACGCGCCAAACTATCCAATCCTTTCCCAGTAGAAGTCGATAGTTTCGTCCATGCAGTGACCGTCTTATCTAGTAGGGGCAAATTGCCAACGCTATATCCTTGTTCTTTTGCCAGCGTATCTAAATGTGCGATCGCTTCGTCAGCATTCGCATCGGCCGTTTTCTCGGCAATAAAGATCCAATCCGGTTCGCCTCCATCGGGGTGCGGCACCAGAGCGAGGCTATATTCGCCTCGAACCCAGTCAAAAATCTCTTGGGGCAAATTAATTCCTAAAGGTTCTTGCAGGAGGTTGAGCGCTTGATTGAAAATTTGCTGAAGTGGACTATCAGGTTCTAATCCCGTCTCGATTTGCGTCCAAAACTGCTTTAAATTCATCCCCGCCGCCGTCAAAATTGCGTCGTCGGGGACGTATGCCAAAGCTCCCACGGGTGCAGCTAGCGCAGGCGCTTTGTTTTCTGCTCCCGCTACGCCGATAAGTGCCGTTTGAGCAACCAATCCCTGAGACTTCAGCGATAGGGCTACCGTAAGTATCTGTCGCACTTCGGGGGTTTCTGGCACGGGAGCATTGGCGATCCAGGCAGAAACGGCAGGAAGGTTGGCATAGACAACGCCGATTCGAGGTTCGAGGATGGTTTGCAGGGCTTCCTGGTAATAGGGAGAATTTTTTAAGTTGAGATCTGCTACTTGAACGTTGTTAATGGCATCTCGCAACACTTTGGGATCGTTGGCAAAGACAACGAAATCGCCAACGACAGCACTGGCAAGAAAACTGGTCTTTAGCGGGGGTTGCAGGGGTCGCTTATAAATGAGATCGATCCCTTTGTATCGTTCAAAAACGAGATCGAAAGTGCCCGCGATCGCCTGTTTGGAATAGGATAATTGGAGAAATTCCCGCGCCAGTTCCGGATCTTTCGTTCTCACCGCGAGTAAATAGCCCGGTCGCACGCCGTTAGCCGGATCGCGATCGAAGTCGAGAGAAGTGACCGAGAGGGTGATTTCATCCCCAATCCAGGGTCGAATCTCTTTTTGATAGTCCAATCCCGTGTTGGCTAATAGACTTCTTTCTACTTGTTCGATCTCGCCACGCGATCGCCGTCGGTTTTTGGGATAGGCGGTTAATTGAGCAAAGGACTCCAGGCGATCGGGATTGACCAACAGCGACACCATTACGGGGGCTTGTTTGGGAACGAAGATCGCCGCCGTTGGTTGGTCTATCACTCCTCCTTTGACCAAAGGGAGCGGACTTTGAGCCAAAATCCAATATAAGCTCCCGCCAGCAATAGCTAATAGCACGACGGCAACGGTGGCAAGAACGAGCAAAAAAGAGCGAAGTTTCACGGCTATCAGTTATCGGTTATCGGTTGTCACTGATTTGGGTTATACCATTGCTAAAAAAGAGCGCTAAAGATGCTCCTTGAGGGAGCCTGATACCCAGCGCTGCTGACTAATTGTCAATTGCGAATTGGTATTTTAGATCTTCCAATGGTCTAGCATACCTTGCTTGGGGCGCGATCGCTCTTTTCATTTGCTAATCTATTAACAAATATTCCTATAGAAGTATCTTCTCAAAAAGGTTATGGAGCGATCGATGTCCCAAATTAGCGTTGAAGAATTGGCACTACGTCTTGCCAAACGAGATTCCCAATTGCAATTGATTGATGTGAGAGAACCCGAAGAAGTGGAAATAGCCTATCTCGAAGGATTTGAGGTACTTCCTCTCAGTCAATACGAACAATGGTCACAACAAATTAAGACGCGCTTCGATCCCGATGTTGAAACGTTAGTAATGTGCCACCATGGCGTGCGTTCTGCCCAGATGTGCCAGTGGTTACAAAATAATGGCTTTACCAATGTTAAAAACGTTGCCGGCGGGATCGATGCCTATTCTCTTTTAGTCGATCCCAACGTGCCTCGATATTAGAAGTCGGAAGGCAGTTATTAGCGATCGTAGGGGTGAGTGTGTCTAAAACAGACTTACTAACAGTTCATGTAAAAAAACCGCCTGTACAGCAGTCATTTGATCAAAGGATTGGGGATTAGTTATTAGTTAGTTGGTAGTAGTTACTTGTCTCCCCGTCTCCCTATCTCCCCGTCTCCCACTTCCCACATTCCCCCATCCCTCAGTCTCCCAGTCTTCCGTCCTTAGAAAGTTTTCTTATTCGACCTCCACAGTTGAAAAAGTTATCTTAAAGAAAGAGTATATCCTTAGGGCTATACGTTTTTAGTACTTAACCAGTTATACTGACAAAAATTCATTGATTAACCTTTTTAAAAAATTCTGTTTCTTTGTTGCTATACCGTATGATCGAGCGACCATACTTAACAGAACGCTATCAAAATATTCTTAAAGCAACGATTCAACACTACATTGCTACGGCAGAACCCGTCGGCTCAAAAACCTTGGTTGAAGAGTACAATTTTAGCCTAAGTTCGGCGACAATTCGGAATGCGCTGGGACGATTAGAAAAAGAAGGTTTATTGTATCAACCTCACACTTCTGCCGGGCGAATTCCTTCGGATTGGGGATATCGAATTTATGTTGACAGACTGATTGTACCGGATGAGAAAATAGGACGGAAAATCGAACAACTGCTGAACCAACAATTAAATTGGGAGAAGTGGAGTTATGAGGCTCTTTGGCAAAGGGCAACGCAAATTCTCGCTAATTTAAGCGGTTATATTGCTTTAATTACTATGCCTCAAACGTCTCCCAATCAATTGCGTCACTTACAGCTCGTTCGAGTTTCTTCCTCTCAAGTAATGTTAATTATCGTCACAGATAGCTATCAAACTCAATCAGTTTTGATGAATACATCCGATCTGGGATTAGAAGAAAGTCAGGAAACTTTGGAAGGGATCGAAGAAGAATTGCAAATTTTAACTAACTTTCTGAATAGTAAATTACGCGGGCGATCGCTGGCAGAATTAACAACTTTAAATTGGCAGGAAATCGATCGAGAATTTACGCGATATGCCAATTTTCTAAAAACGTTATTAAAAGAATTAAGTCATCGCTTTCACTATTCTCCATTAATTCCAATTATGATTCATGGAGTTTCCGAAGTATTGCGACAGCCGGAATTCTCCCAACTACAACAAGTGCAAACTTTATTGCATTTGTTGGAAGAAGAACAAGATCGACTTTTGCCGATTATTTTTGAATTCCCCGAATCCGAAACGTTCAGCAGGCGAGTTAGTATAAAAATCGGCTCGGAAAACCCGCTTGAATCGATGCGTTCTTGTACCTTAATTTCTGCCGTTTATCGACAGGGAGATAATCCAGCAGGTAGCGTAGGCATTATCGGTCCGACACGCATGCTTTATGAAAATATCATTCCTTTGGTCGAATCGACAGCCGACTATCTATCCGAGGCACTGAGTTAACCGAGTTCGATCGGGTTATTTTCTAGCGTTCCTCATGCTATTACAGATGACTCATCGCTGATAGCTGCTCGCTAGTTAAAGCACTTGTGCTCTCAACCAAGCGACAGGCAACGACAGAATTTTTTCTCTTTTAGAAACAAAAGCTCTTCTGGTGAAAACATCGTACTGGTTGCGTTCGATCGCGTCTAAAATGCCTTGATAGAGCATCAAAGCCGCCCAGACGGGCAAACGAGAATCTAAGTAGCGAATTCCTTTTTCCGCTTGGTGATAATATTGTCTCGCCCGTTGAATTTGAAAGCGCATTAAGGCACGCCAGCGATCGTCGATAACGCCTTTCATTAAGTCTTCTTCGGTGTAATCAAAGAGCCTTAAATCTTCGAGAGGCAGATAAATTCGACCTCGTTGAGCATCTTCCCCAACATCTCGGAGAATATTAGTCAATTGCATGGCAATTCCTAGCGCGATCGCTTCTTCTCTTGGTTCATAAAGTTTTTGTTGGCTTTCCCAAGGAACGGTACTATTGCTATTGCCGATTCCCCATACAGGATTGGTAATTAATCCGACTGTTCCTGCTACTCGATAACAGTACAGTTTAAGTTCTTCAAAGGTTTCATAGCGATTGCGATCTAAGTCCATCCTTTGTCCCGCAATCATGTCTCGAAAGGGTTGAATATCGATAGAGAAATTTTTAACCGTGTCGGTTAAAGCGACATCCATATCGTCTACAGGATGTCCTGCAAACAGTAACTCAAGTTGTTGTTCCCATTGTTCTAGAGTTGTTGGAGTTGTAGACTCTGACTTCACGCCATCTACCAATTCATCAGTGCGACGACACCAGGCATAAATAGCCCAAATGGCTTTGCGTTTTTCTTTTGGTAGCAACAGAGAGCCAAGGTAGAACGTCTTGGCGTATTCTGCCGTCATGTGGCGGCAGAATTCGTAGGACTCAGAAAGAGAGACTAGCGGTTTTTTGGGTGGGGTTGGTCTAGGCAATTGCAGCATTCATCGCTTCTCAGAACGATTATCCGTTTAAGAGGTGGAGGATGGTGTTTGACCGCTCCTCAGCCATTAAACATTTAGAATTGTCTCATTCGATTAGCAATCTGAATATTAACAATTCAAAATCAATGACACGGCAAGCAACTTAACTCGTCACCAACGGGGCTTCTCCTTCGACTGTTGAGGAAGAAGCGACTGGCTTTGGCGAGTAATCTTGCGCGATCGCAACGGCAGCTAATTTGCCAGAGAGAACGGCTCCTTCCATACTTCCCAGATACTCCTGCATGGTGTAACTTCCTGCAAGATAGAAGTTAGCAATGGGAGTTTTCTGAGACGGACGGTGGGCTTGTCTTCCCGGTACGGCTTTGTAAACCGATCGCGGTGTTTTCACCACGCGATATTTTAGCAATTTAGCAGGTTTTTGGCTCTTAAAATGAGCGGGAAAGAGTTTTTCTAGTTCTGCCATCGTTGCGGCAATAATTTCTTCATCGGATTTATCGATCCATTCTTGGGCGGGTGCTAGCACTAACTCCAACATGGAACGGTCGGGGTTAGCATATTCCCGACAGGTGTTGCTCATGTCGGCATAGACGCTGAGCAAGGGCGAACGGGAGAATAATAAATGGTCGATGTCGGTGAGCTTGCGATCGAACCAGAGGTGTAAATTTATGACTGGAACGCCTTCTATCCCCTCAAGTTTTTTGAAGAAATCGATTTCCCGCCAAGGTTGGGGTAACATAACTTTCAAAGGATCGACGGACATGGCACAGACATAAAGATCTGCCGTCAAGACTTCATCGGGTTCGCCGTTGAGTCCTCGCAGCAGAAATCCTTTGACTGTTCTATCTTCGTTAAGCAAAATCTCTTTGAGCGGCGCGTTTAGTCTCACCTCTCCTCCCCGTTCGGTGATGTAGTCTACCATCGGTTGGCAGAGCCGCTCTGTGGGCGAACCGTCTAGGAAGGCTACCTTAGAACCATATCGCTCTTTTAAAAAGCGATTGAGGGCAGTCAGGGGAATCGTTGCCGAAACCTCTTCGGGGTTGATAAAGGTAAGTGCTTTGGAGGCAGCAATAAAAATATCGCTATTGACCCGTTCGTCAACGCCTTGCCGTCTCAGCCACTCTAAGAGGGTGTATCGATCCATGGCTTCGACGTATTTCTGTCCCCGAATTACCGCAGGCAGCAAGCCAATAGCAAAGCGAATCTTTTGCTCCCAGGTGAGCATGTCATTGTTGCGGAGAATTGACGTAATGACATTGAAGGGAGCGGGGATATCGGGAACGTCAAAGCGAGAATAGGTTCCTGGTTTTTCTGGTTGATTAAAAATCAGTGTATGTTCTTTCCACTGAAGGCGATCTTCGATCCCCAGTTCTTTGAAGAGTTGGAGCATGTTGGGATAAGCTCCAAAAAAAACGTGGAGTCCCGTTTCGTACCAGTCTCCATCTTCATCTTTCCAAGCGGCAACTAACCCTCCCAAAACATCGCGACGTTCGAGGACAATGGGAGTGTATCCTGCATCGACAAGATACTTGGCACAAGAAAGTCCGGCTAAACCTGCTCCAGCGATCGCAACTCGCATGTTTAAATTTTTGAATCTCTATTTATGCTGAATGTTTATTGTGTCATTCCATTATACTTTGCATTTCGTTACATTTTGAGTCGATCGCAGAACTATTAAAAAATAATTAAATTTAATTGGATCTAATGCGATGCAACCTTGTTATTGGGCGATCGAACAACTACCCGGACTAAGCCAAGAGCAACAAGCTCGACTTAAGGCTTGCGGAATCGCGACGACAGAACAGCTATTACAGACAGCCAATACCCCTAGTGCCAGACAAGCACTAGCCAATCAGCTCCAGATTCACGTTCGGTATGTTAATAAGTGGGTGGCTCTAGCCGATTTAGCCCGCATCCCCAGCGTCGGTTGCGAATATTGTGGACTGTTGCTACATTCCGGTATTGTCTCTATCTCTCAGCTGGTGCAAACGCCCGTTCACAGATTGCACCAACAATTTTTACGGCTGCACGTAGCAACCATGCAGCGTCAAGATTTATGTCCTTCTATTGATGTCGTACAAAAATGGGCGACGGAAGCGCGATCGCTCATACAGCGACCGCCCCAGGCAACATGAGAATCTCCCGGCATGTATGACTACATTTCTCTTCTAAAAATATTTGACAAACTAGCACAATTATTGCTATTATGATATTCGGCTCAAAAATGGGACTGTAGTTCAATTGGTTAGAGCACCGCCCTGTCACGGCGGAAGTTGCGGGTTCGAGCCCCGTCAGTCCCGTGCCTGTTTCTCGGAATCGTCCAAGCAACAGGCAATTCAAGAAAGTGCTACCCAATATTCTAGTAATTTTCTAGTAAACAGTTCCCTTTAACGATGCGAGGTTGCCACGAGTAAACCCCGCTACAATCTTTTTGTTAGGATTTTCGGCATCGCGCCACTCATAAACCTGATTGCCACTGGCATCAGAAGCAATCAAATCGCCATCAAACATCATTACCTCTTTAATTTGCTCGTAAGTAATGGGTGTTTTGTCTTTGGCTTGTGCTACTAAGGCTTTAACTTTTTCCCACTTGGAGCTAGTTACGCTACCACCGATCTGGTTCGAGCGAGCCTCTTCAATCTGTTCTTGCGGCGCGGGCTGCTCGATTTGCTGAGAAGCAGGGGCAGGGGCTGCTGGGCGATCGCTACTGACTCCACAAAAATCCATTTCTATCTTGCGACCGGAAGCATCGACCATGTAGCAGCCAGATGCTTGAGCGTTATTGATGCCGATCATTGAAAATGAAGCTAATAGCAGGCAAAGTTTGACGGGGAATTTCATTACTTACTCACTGAATTCTAAACTAATGTTTCCCCTTGAGAATCTGCAAAATTCTGCGAGTAAGTACTGAATTTATAGATGGGATAAGATTTTATAGGTGTTTCCCCTAGATGCGAAACAGGTCATTGCTAGCTCGCTTTTTTTTTTACTTTGTCTGTCTTCTGGAGTTTAGACTAACAAGAAAAAAGGGCAGCCAAAAATAGCTTGCCTTATCTC
>NZ_MRCB01000057.1 GCF_001904635.1 Hydrococcus rivularis NIES-593 | reverse complement strand
TCTAAATCCTCCCAAGATTTCTCATGGGATTGCAGAAAATAGTTGCAGGATGGGCATTGAATACATTTCCAATTTTCCCCAGGGAACCAATGTTCGTTAATCCAGCCATCCTGTTTTGACCTAAATTCAGGCTTTTCTCTAACTAATTTAACTTCGCAATTATGACAATAAATCATCATTTTTATTTCTCCTAAATGCCCCAACTCAACTAATTATATTATTGCATAATCTTTTGTAATTAACAAGCATTCTATTGTAAAATAGAGAAAATCAATCAAGGAAAAAATCAAAGATGACACCTGAAGAAATCGAGAAAATTATTCAATCAAATTCCAAAGCGATCGCTAGTAATAGCGACACGATTGCTGAGACTCGAAGAGAAGTAAGCGCTTTGTATCAAGCCACGTCAGAATTAATTCGCGATCGCGCGGTGATGTACGAAATTCTGCGAGGACTAAATGAAGACAGAGTAGTGCTTCATGAAAATCTAGCCTCGATTGCGGAAAATGTAGCCAGAATCGCCGAGAGTCTGATTGATCGGGAGTAAATAAAATGGGGCGACGATCGCCCCAAAAGACAAAAGTAGAAATTTCTAAGTTTTTGAATGAAAGTCGTGCGCTAACGCGCGTTTATTTATTGGCGCGTGCGTCGTCGTCGTCTCATGGGGAAGGAGAGGAGCCGCCGCCGCCGCCCGCGCATTGGGGTGGGATGGTGGGCGCGACTGAGGAGAGGCGGGGGCAAGCGAAAATATTAACTATATACCTCGATCGCGCCGACCCCCGCCCGACGAAGAAGCAATTGATTAACTTATATTTTTATTAATAAATTTAAGAATTTGATAGCCAAGATTGACTACCAAATTCAATGAATTAAATTATCGTAACTATCACTTCTGAATCATTTCTCATCACTCTGAATATATCTATGTGAATGCTAAGTTCTCTTGTAAACATTATTGCTTCATCTTCATTTGAAAATCTTAAACTCAATACATTATTACTCCTTTGTGAAATAGAAACTTCTGAATTAATTCGATACGCAACACTAATTGCAAATTCAATACTCATAAAAAACTCCAAAAAACTACATTTTCTTCATTACGGAGGGAGTCAAGGGCAAGACAGACCAAATAAAAAACGCGAAGCAACCACATAAATAGGTCTGTCGCAGTTCATCGAAGACCCTTGACCCCGTAGTTACAATAGGAAAGCTGTTTTTTGGAATTCCGCGAGCTGTGGATCGTGCAGGGGGCTGGCTTGTTTGAGCGATAGCGAGTTTGCCAGTCCCCTGCCGCCCCAGCGAGCAATTACCCCACGCGATCGCATTAAGACCTGAATGCCTTTTTCTCGTTGCCTAGTGAAGCTATTTGCGATCGCGATTAAAATTATTTGCTCCTTCGTCGGGCAGGGCTTACGCTTCGAGGTAAATTAATTAATTTTTGAGCTAGCCCTGCCTCTCCTCAGTCGCGCCGCCATCCCACCCCCAGCCTTCCCACCTACAATCGATCGCCTCAAAAAATAGTTTATCGATCGATACCGAACAATTCTTTATTTGCCTTGGAAGAAAGCATAATTACTGTTTTGTCATTAAGCTCAACACGATTACCAAGCTCTATTCCTTGTTGATAAAATTCTGCGGCTTCTGATGAAGTTGCAAACTCTATATGAAGACCTTTTTCAGTGGGATAAACACGCTTAGCAGAAAACTCCATAATCTCTCCTCAATTCGATTAAAAATTTCTAAAAATATGACATTTTGAGAATACTATTAATAACAATTATTTCGCATTATTAGGCTCGCCACATCCTCCCCCACCCCCCAGGCATCCCCCCGCGCAGATTCGCATCCCCCGCCGCGTCCGCCGTCGTCCTCCCCCCGCCCGCTCTTGGGGGGTGCTGCGCCAGTCGTGCTACGCATTATTTATTTGAAGTCGTTGCGCGATCGCGCGTTTACAATCGATCGCTACCCCCCTCCCGTCCCCCACGGGGGGAAGCCGCACACACAGGGTTTTCTAGTGTAGCTACGGCTGTCAAGGGCGCTAATCGCGTGAACTGCGCCAGCCCGACAAAGTTGTTGCTTCGCGTTTGTTAATTGGGTCTGGCTTGCCCTTGACAGCCTTCGCGGTTAAAAAAGCGTTCTTTGTGTGCGCTTTGCGCGGGAGTTGCTTGTGTTTGTTTCTTGTGGCTGGTGTTGCGGCGCGTCTCCTGTGGGTTGTTCCGCTCCGTTTGTTTCTTCGGTTGTGCCTCTCGCTCGTGCGTCTGGTGCTTCCTTCCTTTGCTGTCGTCCTTCTTCCCGTTCGTTCTCGCGTTGGGTTGTCGTGGGGTTCTTTTCTTCTCGTGCGGCGGCTGGTGCGTTTGCTGCTTCGGCGGCTCGTCTGCTTTCGGCGGCTGAGTTTTCGGCGGGGGCTTCTTTCTGTGTCGTGCGTCGCTCTGGTTCTTGGTGGTGTGTTTCTGTTCCCGTGTTTGTTGTGCTGTTTGCGTCTGGTTCGTGTCCCTCGTTTTGGGCGCGGCTGAGCTAGCTGCTTGGGGCTTTGTGCCCCTTTTTTGTGTCCGGCAGCGATCGCCAATCATGAAATTTGATTATCGATTGTTTTTTCGCCAGTCCCAGGGCTTTTGAGAGTTCGGATCTCTCCAGACTCCAGCCTTCGCGCTTTTTGCCATCTCTTCAGCAACAGCGATCGCGTTCTTGTTGGGGCAATTTCCCGAATATCGCTGGTAATGATAAGCCATACCAGCCCTCACCATTTCCCCATTCAAAAAAATATCATCGTCTTTCCCTTTGGCTGGTACGAACAACTCAGCCACAGTACGTCCGTATCTATCTTTCTCAATTGGGACAACATAAATTTGTCCGCCACCTTGCTTAACCAGCGATCGCAGATAATCTCTAGCAGCAATGCCCATCTGCTGTTTGAGTTCGGGCGCATCGATGCCACAAAACCTGACTTTCAACTCTTCTGAGCCATTCGTCAATCGCATCGTGTCGCCATCGTGAATCGCGTCCCTGGTTTGGGCAATCTTCCAGACTTCTGAAGTAGGAGGAACGGCATTACTAGAGGTTTGAGAGTTTTGTGAAGCAGTGCGATCGCCTTTTTGAGAACACGAGTAAGCAATCAGCGCTCCTGCTAAGACCAAAGGAAAGGCATTAAGTAGTTTGTTCATGACTATTTCTGCCTCATGTCCAGGGTTATCTCAACTGTTATCAGCCTCTCATTTTGACCCAGGACTTTTATTCTTCTAACCCTTCCCGCATAAGGCGATCGCACGGCTACTAGCTCATCCAGCTTCGTCTCTGTTTCCTGTAATTGATTGGTTAGGGAAGCCATGTCATATTGCTGCTTTTGTAAGTTGGTCTGTTGGGCTGCCAACTGAATCGAATGCTGGTACTGTTGTTGCTGGTAGCGGGTTTTAGCCTCACTCATACGAGCAACAGATGCTTCTACTGCGATCGCGGCTTTAATCTGCCGTTCTTTCAAAGCCGCTTGCTGCCTAATTTTTTCCGGTCTTAGATCCTCATTGAGCCACTGTTGCTTAAAAGGCAATTCTGGAGCTTCTTTGAGTGCTTTGGTTGCTAACTCTAATTCAGCCTTGGCTTTTTTCAGTGCTATTTCCTCAGCTTCTAAGTTCGGCGCTGGCAGAGAAGCAATGGGATTGAGCGGCAGGGACATTTGAGCGATCGCGACTTCTAGCTGTTTCTTCTTGGCTTCCAGCCGTTGGCGCTGCTCGGTTCTGTCGCTGATAATATCTCCCTGTTGTATCCTGTTCCCTTCTTTGATTTTCAGATCGTCCATCGAGGTCAGGTTGACAGTAATTTTGTGGCGCTTGGGCTGTTTGGACTGCTCGATAACTGGCGCTTGATTCTGCTCTTGAGCATTAACCGAACTCGATTTGGAATTTTCAGACGGGCTTGCTAAACCAATAATGACGGCGGCTAATCCTATAAATCCCATTCCTGCCCATCCTGCTAAAGTTTCCTGCTGTATCTTCATCTTTATGTCTCCGGCTTAGGTGAGACTACTTTTACTGTTAGCGTACCCACGGCGTACTGGTCGCGAAGAGCTAACAAAGCTTTATCGATGGGACACCAGGACAGTTTGACATTAGAACCCATTACCTCGATGACCGGATAGGTCGCTGGATCTGCTTGTACTTTAATTTCTTCAGGAAAATCTACCGCCAGCGTTCCATCAAGAAAAATAGCCGCGTTGGGATTGTTGGCTATTAGCTGAGTCAGAGATGCGATCGCTTCAGTATCGTCAAAGGTCAAAGTCTGGATTATTGTCTTGGCTTCTTCGCCAACGCTGGCGGTTAATCTATCTGTAATTAACTGCTCTCCCGTCTTGTAAATCCCTTTGGTATTTTGAATGATGAACTCTGAGCCATCGACGGCAACAATAAAGTATTTGCCATTGGCAGAAGTAGAATCGATCGCCAAAACCCCGCGCACGTCTGCGTATACGTGATGGGTAGGCGAAGAGGCATTATAAACATCCAGGGCACTGCTCCTCAATCCCAATCCTTGACCGACTTTAGAAAATGTACCGCCACTGGTCGCCAGCCAAATTCCCAAAACTAGGGCAGCCGTAGCACTGACTAAAACCCAATATTCAGAGGGGGAACCTGTTATGATGCGGCGGTTGGGATTGCTTACACTGATTGCCCAGACTGGGTTAGGAAAAAATAGCTGAACTCCTTGCCTAGTAAATGTATCGCTGAAACAAGCTAGAAGATGCCCCAAGGGTAAAGCGATCGCCGTCCAAATATCCCCTAGTAAATGCCCGATGAGCAGTGACACAGCAGCGATCGCAGCCGTCGCCAGCAGCGAATGAGTAATACTTCGGTGGGGAAAGCGTTTCTCAATCCATCCCGACACTGGAAAAAACATTGCTCCTATCGTGCTTTTGGTAGTGTCCAAGTCGGGAAGCTGCGAACCTAAAACGGCTAACCCTAGTTTGTAAGGGTCAGCCGTTCCCAAAATTAATGATGTTCCTGCTGCTGCAATCACCGCATGAGTTACAGCCATAAACCCAAGAAACATTAAGCGCCTAACCTTTTTCTCGAACCTTTTACGTTACCAAGCTGTTTTAGCGCCATGCCTGCAACCAGGCAAACACCGCCCGTAATGTACATTCCCTTATTGTTCGTGCCTAACCCGATGAACCGCACTACGCCAAATGCCAGTAGCGCCGTGATGAGAATAGGCATGATAACCACATATTGAGTATGTTCGGGCTTAGCCTGCTTATTTAATCCTAGTGCTTCGTTGCGGATTACTTTCTTAGCTAGCATAGGATTTCTACCAGCTAGAGGCTGAAGAGAGGCTAGTTTGGAATTATCTAGAGTCAAACCGTTCTTTTTAGCTTCTGCTTCCATCACTTCGCGAATAGCGCGATCGCTTGGCAGTTCAAGCTCAATTTCCAGCATCTCTAGAAAAATATCTCTGCTAGGATTGGCAGCGCCAAAGCAAACTATTCTTATTCCATTAGCTAGTAAGTCTTCGAGCCAGTAACGAATAGTAGTTGTCAGCCGCTTTGCTTCTGGGAAAATTAGCAGCGTCTCATCGCTACAGTTCGCCGCGATTTCTTCTTTTAGTTGGTCAACGGTTAGCTGTTTGCCATCTTCGTTTTCAGTCGGGATATCTAGCTGAAAAGCAATCGTCTTAAAAAAACTTTTTAAAGAGCCTTTGTAGATGGCGATCGCAGCCTGGAACTCCCCTAACATCTCTTCATAAAGAGCTTGGGCAAAGTCAATAATTCCAATCCCTGCTTCGCCAATAACTAAAGCTGAATGACCAGATCGAACAGCAGCGCAAACTTTCTTAAATTCCTCTCCTAATTCCCGCCCTGGTTGCGCCACTGACTCAGAAGAACATCTGCGACCTGGACGGGTGTGAATTTTGGGTTGGCTGCCTCACGAGCTAGATTGACTTTTTCTTGCAGATCTTCTGGCAAATCTTCTTCGCTCATTTTATCTGCGATCGCTCGCTTGACCAAAGCAGGCATCGCAATTTCACGAGCCTTTAATTCTGCTGCCGAACGCATTAACTGATTAAAGTCAAATTGTGCGGTTGGCTCTGAAGGTTGTATGTAGATATCTTGGTCTGAATTACTGTTAGCTGAAGTAGCTAATTTATTATTATCAACTTTGACAATAGAGCTAATCTCAAATCCTTCTCTTCTTCCTGTATTTTCAACGTGTTGACGCAATGCCTTGACTTGTTCTGCTTGCTCAAAAGTTAGCCAGATTTTTCCTTCAGAATCCTTATCAGGTTTGATGCCAAGAAACTTAATATCAGCATAATAAGTATCTTTTTTAATGTTTAATTCTTCCATCAGGTCTTCTGGGCGGATGAGTTCGGGAGGGGCAGAATTCTGGTTCATGGCGCTTAAAAAATTTTTTCAGAGGTATACATAATATGTGAGGCATTAATATTTTTATACCGGAGTCTCTCTCAGAATTCTGTGATCGCGATCAGAAACCCCAGAATTTCATTCTTAATATCAGAAAGTTAAAGCAAGCTGTTAGAAATTTAGCTAGTTTGTTGAAAAAAGATTTTTCTGCGATCGCAATTTAATTCTGGTTAGTTTTTCTGCACTTTGTAAAAGAAAAAATTTTACTCTTTCATGACCCGCCACGCGGTTTGATTGCCTATTTTTCCCGCCTTGACGAATATCCAGTTGCCCCTTTTATAGCTTTTCTGTCCTCGCTCTACTTTTGGTTTTACTCCTATTAATTTTTGGATTTCTGCTGTGGTTAATAACCAGTCAGAAGCCTTAGCCCTCTCCAGTTCTGAGTGATACCACAATGGAGATTTGGGTGCTATGCGATCGCCAATCTCCTGAATCAGCGCCTTGACTAGATATCCTGGGCTAGCGTCCACTGGACTTTCTATCGCGTCTACTGGACTGTCCAATTTTTCCAATTGACCCGCTTGGCTGTTTTGCGCTGTCCCAAAAGTAGCCATTGTTCCTCCATCAGCGATGTGCTGGTGAAGTTCGTCGAGCGATCGCAACTGAGAAGCATTGATATAGCTTTTGTTTCCCTCTTTGAATGGCTTAATGTCCAGTGCGTCCAGTCGGTTGTAGACTGCTTGTTTACCAATGCTGTATCGGCTCTGTAACTGGCTTACAGGGAAGTTATCAATTTCAGCGTTCATGATTTTTTTAATATGTCCAGCGTGTCCACTAGACAGTCTACTCTGACCACTGGACTATTAATCAAGTCACTCGATACTCCCCATCAACTCGGCTATCCAGCAAGTAGCTTCCAGTGGGCAAAACATGAGTTGACTTTGCTTCTCTCTCAACCGAGCTTTCTTCATCGCTTATTGCCAGTGCTACAGTTATACGCTCTGGTAATTCTTCAATAACTTCTGCGATCGCCTCTCCTGAACTGCTGATTTTAAGGCAATATCCCGCAACATCTTCTAGTGGAATAAATTCGACGGTTCCCACTGAAGTCAGGATTTTAAGCGATTCTCCTTGATTAATTGCGATTTTCTTCATATAGCAACTCCTAGCAATTTCAAAATTTCTCTAACTGGCGCTTTCTGCTTTTCTAGCTTCTCAACTTTTCCTAGAAGCTTCTCAGAAATATAAACTGTGCCTTTTTTGAGGCGATCGCCCTCGCGCCAGATTTCATAGTGATACCAAGGCTGCAAATACTCTGCAATAATTAGTCCCGTGCTTTTATCCTTCCGCTTGCAGGTCTTCCAATGAATCGAGCCTGACCCTTCACCCTTGCGGCGACGGGTTTTACTAGGGGATATTTCCTGTTGCTGGTTAATCTTATCCCCTAGTAAATTTTCTGGTAGCCAACCACAGACCCCGCAGCCGTCATCAAGTTTAATAGTTTGGCTTTTACAACTGGGACAGATAGAGACGAGGGCTGTTTGCGATCGCGGTTCGTCTTGTTGGCTAAGATTTTGAGACTTTTTACTAGGGGTTTTGTCTAGATCTGGCTGTTCTTTATGTCCCCTAGTAAAATCAAGCTCTGTCTGTATGACGATGGGAGACAGTTTATCGATCGCTGCGCCGAAATGCTTACGAGTGGCAATCATTGTTTTTTATTCCCCTTCTCGATGAACTGTTTTAAAAAGCTGCTCAGGTCTGCTAGGGAAACCAGATCTTTGTCTGGGTTATAATCAGGCTCAGCCTGAACCCGTCGCCATTCCACCAAGCGATAGGGCGCACCTGTTATAGGGTCTAGCTGTTTCAGCCTGACTAAAGGCTCGTTGTTGCGATCGCGACTTAGATACTCCGGCGGCAAGTCCTCAACAATTTCATCCGAAGAAGCCTGAGCGTACCAGTCCAAAAATTCGGAGCTTAGAGACTGCGGTAACTTCTCGATTGGCTGCTTTGGTAACTGATAAAGAAAGACGGACTTAGGATTTTTAACTGTGTCCCAGGTCTTCTCTACGTGCGCGGCTGCCCCATACACCTGCGAAATGTGGTGAGATGCGATCGCCTTTCTTACTGTCCCATCAAGCGGGATTTCCAGTTCCTCTAGCTTGTTAATCAAGTTCTCCGGTAACTTGCTATTGGTTACTTTTTCTTTTGCCTGCTTACTCCCTTTCTCAAAAATTTTTTCACCTTCCTCCTCCTTGGTCTGGAAGGTTTGAACAGTTTGAAGAGTCTGAAGAGTTGTAGAATCTTTATCCAGTAAAGGTTTTAGCTTTTGACATTCCGAAATCCTGGAATTTGACTCCGAAATCTCGGATTTGAACTCCAAAATCTTGGAGTCTGACTCCGAAATCTTGGACTCAATAAGCTGTTCTTGTTGCGAACACTCCGAAATTTTGGACTGGTTTGAGAAGCCTTGCAGATTGACGACTTTGGTAACTCCGTCTTGGAAATCAAACAAACTGAGTTTTTGGAATTTGGCTTTGGCTGCAAAGTAAGTTGATTTCTTGACCGCGCACTTGAGCATTAATTCTGCTGGTGAAAATTTGGCTCCGCGATCGCCAAATGGGTCAAGACTTATCAAATAGCACCAAATTCGCCATTCAGCAGCCGTTAGCTTTGATTCTAGAAGTTTGTCTCTAACAGTAGGGGTAAGTCTGAAATAGGTATCTTTAGCTCTATTTCTTACCCCTTGGGGAATTGGGATATTCATCGTATAATCTGTTTGTTAGCTTAAAAATTGATTTGTTTAGCTTATACGCTAAGCGCATGGGGCAATTATACACCTATGCGCTAATTTAATCTATGCTTCGAGAATTTTTTACACAAGTCAAGCGCCATCACGGGATAACAGGAAAGGAGATCTCTGAGCTAACAGGAATCTCGCAGAATCACATCAGCGAATACTTGCATGGCAAGCGGGATGTGACCTCTGATGTTTTATGGCGCATGATCGAAGCGATGGATGAAATCAGCCCTGGAGCTAGAAGAGATCTTGCTAAAAAGATTGCTGGCGATCGCCCAGAAATCACCTATGAAGAGTTAGATGAGGACGAGCTAGCTGAGGAGATGATTAAAATGGGTCGAGCTTGGAAAACAATACGCTCCAAAAAGCTAATAAATGTGAACTAGCTCTTAAAAATGACCGTAAATAAGCAATTGTACTAAGGAGAACTGCAAACCTAATTTGCATGGATAAGTAATAATTGTTCTCAACTGGATATTAAGTTGAGATTAAGGGTAGCAACGCTGTGGAGTGCCGTCCGGTGAATTATGAAGACGTTCGGGAATTGGTGCGATCGCTTCCTGTCGAGATGAGGGCGAAGCTGATCGAAGAAGAGCTTAAGACAACCGGATTGACGGTCATCTTCGGCGGCAATAACACGACTACAGCAGAGATTGTCTTACAGATTCATGGGGCAAAGGATATAGACGTTGATGAAATCCTTGGCGCATTGGCATCTCGAATCAAGCAGGATAAAAAAAAACCTGTAGATGTAGAGGAAAAAAGCGATCGCCTTAATAATTAGCTAATTGCTCCCTACGGTCGCGCCGCCAACCCACCCCGCCACCCTCCCACCTCCCTAGTTCGTCCACCTCCCCACAAGTCCGACCGCTACTTAAAGCCAAATGTTGTTGTCACGCTTATATCGGCGGCGGTCGGTGAAAATTTTGATGGGAATTTTTACTAGGGGATATTATGTTTGTAGTATTTTGCAATCTCCCCTAGTAAATTTTTATTTCTCCCAGAGATGCAAACCCAAGCCAAACTTGGCGCAGCACCTTCTTAGGGCACTTGCTTCAGCATTTGAGCAAGGATCGCCATAGCCATCAACTTCGCTTTCTTCCTGTCCGGTCGCTTCGCGGACAAAATCGCCCTCTTGTGCGCGAATAGTCAGCCTTCCCTCAACGACCGTGCGATCGCCAAGGTATTGCACTCTAATTTCCCAGTCATAGCCTGGTGCATAGTATTCAAGCAATTTGATGTAAGTTGACCAGCTTACATAATCAACCTCACCAGTTTTAACTAGCTGCCCGTTTCTGCGACTGAAAACTGGCTTCTGTTTGATGAATCTGGAAGGAATTGGTTTGGCGAAATCTTCAAGAATTTCTAGAATAGATCGCCTGAAAGAGCCAATACGGGGATTATTTTTCTCTATTGCTTGCATTTGCTTAAAATTCCTCCCAGTCTTCTGAATAAGTCCAGTTTTTTGATGCCTCAATTTCAGCTTGAACCTGCTCGAATTGCTGACACAGTTCGCCATTCGCTAATTTGCGCTTGGTTTCATGCCAGCCTTGTAAATAGTAGTAGTCTTGGCTTTGGGGAGAGAGCAGGGCTAATGCGTCATATTGCCCATCAATATAGTTATCCCTTGCGTCCGCGTCTGCGGCGGCGCTGTCGTCGTAGTGCATAATAAAAGTTGGAAAATTTTTAAATTCAACTAATCCCCCCATCTCTTAAATGAGGGGATTTTTGTTTATCTACGCCACAGCTTCTAAGCTAGCGATCGCCGTCCGTGCCTCCAGCTTGGCAACCGAGAACTCATTTCTTAGTAAGTTCAACTGGATTGTTGCGCGATCGCGTTGTAACTTGGCATCTTTGAGACGAGACTTGATATCTAAATAATCCTGGTCTTGCTGCATTTCTAGCCGCTTGGCTTTCCGCATTTGGTCATTTTTCATGGAACTGTCACTAGCGATCGCAGCTTCAATGTCCGCGTCCATGAAAGATAACTGCTCTGAATAAATCTCAATATCAAGAGAAGCCTGTAACAAAGACTCTTCAAGGCAAGCAATAGCTTTGGGATACTGATTTAATTTCAATTGGTTCATTGGAAAATCCTTAAATTCAACTGTCTTTATTATACAAAGAATCTTTGTTAAACACAAGTATTCTATTGTATTTTGTAAAGAAAATGTTAGGATGGGAATATATGGAATTTACAAAGGATTATGGTCAAAAAGCTGAATGTCAAAGTGACCGCCGAGCAGATGGCGATCGCGCATGAAAACGGCATCCACACCAATACCGTGTATGCTCGATTAAAGAACGGCTGGGAGCTAACTAAAGCCATTACCGAGCCACCAAAGAAGCTGCCCCAGTTAGCGAAGTTGAAGCGTAATGAGGAAGGGTCATTAATCGCAGAGCAGCCTAAAGGTCGTCTTCGATCGCTGAGGCTAGACCAGGATTTGGATGATGCAGTTGATAAAGCGATCGCTGAAAGTGGACTGACGATGGCTGATTGGTTCTCTGAAATTGTGCGTAAGAATATAAGTTCAAAAAAGAGGAAAACCGCATAAAAAAAAGCGATTCAGTAGTGAATCACTCTTCAAAAGCAAATTTAGGGTATTTACTCTTGGTTATAAGCTCTACCTGATAAAATTGCTTCTTTCTCTAAATCCTCCCAAGATTTCTCATGGGATTGCAGAAAATAGTTGCAGGATGGGC
>NZ_MRCB01000056.1 GCF_001904635.1 Hydrococcus rivularis NIES-593 | reverse complement strand
GAGCCAGTCGTCCCCCGATTCTTCGGTTTAGACTGAACGAATCGCACTTTTTGGCTGCGTTCTCATCTCTATCATGATGTGTGCCACAATTAGAACAAGTCCATTCTCTTATCTCCAATGGCATCTCAACCATCTGATAAAGACACTCAGAGCAGGTTTTAGAAATAGGAAAAAACCTATCAATTTCTAACAATAAACCACCCTTATCTTTGAGCTTATAGTCTAGAAAATTGACAAACATTCCCCAACTGACATCAGATATAGCTTTGGCTAGACTTCTCAGATTAACCATACCCTTGATATTTAGATTTTCAACGACTACTACCTGATTATCATCGACGATTTTTCTCGATAATTTATGTAGAAAGTCTTGACGGGCATTGCTAATGCGTTCGTGAACTCTAGCAACTAATTTTTTGGCTTTATCTCTTGACTTACTTTCCTTCTTTTTACGAGCTAGTAAGAGCTGTTTTCTAGCTAAGTTTTTTTTATATTTTTTTATATGTCTAGGGTTGTTGTATTTGGATGTTTTGCTACCGTCGTGAGTAATAGCAAAATCTTTTACTCCTAAATTAATTCCAATTACCTTGCCCGTTACAACAACTTTAGGGGGTTCTTGCTTGGTATCAAATAACAACGAAGCATAGTATTTTCCTGTCGGTGTTTTAGTAAGAGTAACGGTTTTCAAATCTCCCTCAAATAATCGATGAATAGAAGCTTTTACTACACCAACTTGTAGGACTTTGATTCCACCATCAATTACCTGACAGTTTTGAGGATATTGCGCTGATTGTTTACCATGATAGGATTTGAAACGTGGGTACTTTGCTCTTTTCTCAAAAAAGTTTTTGAAAGCTTTAGTTAGGTTTAAAGTAGTTGATTGCAAAACTTGAGAATAACATTCTCCTAACCATGCAGTATCCTCTGATTTTTTTTAGCTCCCTTAGAACTTTATTAAGAGCTATTTGAGTCAAGCCTTTTCCTGTTTCTTTATATGTCTCATTGCATAAATTTAAAGCATAATTCCACCACCAACGAGCCGCACCCATGATTTGACTTAGTTTTTGGGATTGCTCTGAAGTTGGGTAAATTCTGACTTTGATTGCTTTATACAAGGTTTTCAGGCAAACCGTGGTTTGTGGTAAAAGCATAGCACAAAAAAGCGGATGCGACCGACCTGCCGTAAAACGACGGGTCGCACGCGCACCTTACAAAGATTCCTAAAATTTTTTGAAAGTTATTAGAAATAATTAGCAATAGTAGTACAATACCTGAGGCGGAAGCGATCGGCTATCCGCACGAGCATTCATCGAAGCGAATCAAGGAGAAGGCTAAAAAAACGTGAACAAAATTTCCCGGCGGGTCTTTTTAGGAACTAGCACAGCCGCGATCGCAGTCGCTGCTAGCCAACTGACAACAAGTTGCACTAATAGAACCAAACAAATCAACCTCTATTCATCCCGTCACTACAATACGGATACTCAGTTGTATGACGACTTTACCAAACAAACGGGAATCGAGGTAAATGTTGTCGAAGGGGAAGCCGATCAACTGCTAGAGCGGATTAAAAGCGAGGGAGCTAGCGGTCCGGCAGATGTTTTCGTCACTGTCGATGTCGCTCGTCTCTGGCGTGCCGAAGAAGCGGGAATCTTTGCACCTATTACCTCTTCAGTTATCGAACAGAGAATTCCCAAGTACATGCGACACCCTGAAGGTTACTGGTTTGGTTTCGCCAAGCGAGCGCGGGTCATCATGTACAACAAAGAGCGAGTCAAGCCCTCAGAACTTTCTACTTATGAGGCTCTTGCCGATCCTAAATGGAAAGGTAGGATTGTCGTTCGCCCCGCCAGCAATACCTACAATCAATCTTTAGTCGCCTCAATGATTGTAGCGCATGGCGAACAAGAAACCGAAAAATGGTGTCGGGGAATTGTCGCTAACTTTGCGCAACCGCCTCAAGGAAATGACATGAACCGCATTGAAGCCGTTGCCTCTGGGGTAGCTGACCTGACGCTGGCAAACACCTACTATTTCGTCCGCTTTGCCAAATCCAAAGATCCAGCCAAGCAAGAAGTCTTCAAAAAAGTTGGCGTATTTTTCCCCAACCAGCAAGATCGCGGAGCGCACGTCAACCTAAGCGGTGCGGGCTTAGTGAAAACCTCTCGCAATCGAGAAGAAGCCATTCAATTTTTAGAGTTTCTCACAAGCGATACAGCTCAAGTCTTCTTAACCAAAGATAACTACGAATATCCTGCCGTTGAAGGCTTATCCCTAGATCCAGTTCTGGCTAGCTTGGGTTCTTTCAAGCCGGATTTAACCGATATCGCCTCCTACGGTCCCAATCTTGCTAAAGCTGTAGAAGTGATGGCTCGTGCTGGCTGGAAGTAAAAAATCTCAAGGCTAAATTCTGGAAAACGGAAAGCGTTGCTCGATCCCTTTCTATTAGCCATGTATACCAACAAGAGAGAGACCATGAACCATAAAAAAAGATTAAGTCAGAAACAACTGTCTTGCTTGACAGCTATTTTGCTTAGTTTAGCGACTCTAGGCACTGGTTGCAGCAGTAACCCATCGACTCAAGCCGATCGAACTTCCGATAGCAATCCTCCGGCGGCGACAACAGAAACGCAAGCGGAAGGGGTTCGGGAGGTTGTCGTCAGCGATTTTGCCAACCATGTCGTCGTTCCAACTTATCAAAATTTAGTTGCAAAAGCTGGAGAACTCTCCAAAACCGTGAATGCATACGTCGTCAACCCTAGCGACGCAACCCTAAAAGCAGCCCAGGAGGCTTGGAGAGAGGCTCGCGTTCCTTGGGAACAGAGCGAAGCCTTTGCCTTTGGTCCAGCAGCTTCTCTCGGCTATGATGGGGACTTAGACGACTGGCCCGTCAACGAAACCGACGTCAAAGCCGTTCTAGTGAGCAAAGCTGAATTGACTCCCGACGCGATCGCGCAATTGCAAACCACTCAGAAAGGCTTCCATACGATCGAATATTTACTCTTTGGCTCGAACAACGATAGAAAAGCCCAAGATCTCTCCAAACGGGATTTACAATTTCTGAAACTTCTGGCAGATGCTTTCAACCAAACCGCCCAAAATCTAACCAAGAGTTGGAAAGAAGGAGTAGGAGGCAATCCAGCTTACAGTCAAGTCTTGGCAACGGCAGGAGATAGCAGCAACACCACCTATCCTACAGTCAATGCTGCCCTAGAAGAGATAGTCCAAGGCGCGATCGGCTGTTTGGATGAGGTCGCCAACGAGAAGATTGGAGAACCGCTTAAAGAAAAAACGACTAAAAATCTGGAAAGTCGCTTTAGCCACAGTTCCCTAGACGACTTTAAAAACAATATCCGCAGCGTCGAAAATGCTTACCTGGGCAAAGCAACTGAGTCGAGTGCCAGTAGTGGCAAAAGCCTCAGCAACCTAGTCGCTCAAACCGACCCAAAACTTGACGAACAGGTGAAAAGCGAGATTCAAGCAGCCCTGGCAGCTCTCGATGCCATCCCCAATCCCGTAGAGCCAAAGATGAGCGATGCAGCGGCTTTAACCAAGATGGAAGCGGCTCAAAAAGCCATTCTTACCCTTCATGCAACGATGGAGCAGAAAGTTTTACCGCTCGTTAAGGGAAACTAACTACTGGTAACTGCAATGAGCATATCTTTACTTCAATGGCAACCTAGAAAACCGTTAATCCTCCTGGCGCTATTAATCGTGGCGGCGATAGCGGGGATCATTCTCTCCAAGCTATTGCACCGAGAGACAATCCCGCTAGCAGCAGGGGAGGCGACGGTTTTCAATCGCAGCTCTAGTGCCTACGAACAACCAGCAGTAGGTCTGACTAAAGAGGAGATGGAACGGCATAGAAAAGGAGATCTTGCCTTTGATGCTGTCTTCGTCACCGCACCTGCGGAAGTTAATCCGGGTTTAGGACCCTTTTTCAACAACGCCTCTTGTGGGGGGTGTCACCTTCGGGATGGTCGCGGACTGGCAGAGAAGGGTCAACTTTTGGTACGAGTCAGCAGCAATAACGTACAAACGTTTAAATCTCCTGCCGATCCCTCTAAATTCCACTCTGAAGGCTTGGTGGAAATCGAGAATACGCCTCCCGTTCCCGGACTGGGAAATCAGATTCAAGACAGTAGCATCTTTGGGCAAATTCCAGAGGCCAAGGTAAGTATCCAGTGGCAAGAAACAGAGGGCAAATATAGCGATGGGAATTCCTATAAATTGCGATCGCCCAAAGCTAATATTTAGTCTGCCCAACGGTCAACCCTTAACCAAAGAGGTGCTGACCTCTTTACGCATTCCTCCTCCAGTCTTCGGTCTGGGGTTACTAGAAGCCGTTCCCGAAGAGATGATTCGCAATTTAGCCGATCCAGAAGACCAGAACCAAGATGGCATCTCCGGTCGCCCTAACGAAGTTTGGGATGTTTCTGCCAAGTCAACAGCCTTGGGTCGCTTCGGGTGGAAGGCAAATACGCCCAATCTTCTCCAGCAAACGGCGGCAGCTTATGTCAACGATATGGGCATCACCAATCCCCTCTTTCGAGAAGGTAATGGCGAAACGGATATCGATCGCCAGACTTTAGAAAATGCCGCTTTTTACGTGCAAACATTGGGCGTTCCCGCCCGTACTCTGCTCGACGATTCCCAAGTCAAGCGAGGGGAGAAACTATTTGCTCAAGCAAATTGCAGTGCTTGCCACGTTCCAGAACTACGGACGGGAAAATACAAAGTTAAGGCACTGGCAAATCAAACCATCCATCCCTATACCGACTTGCTACTGCACGATATGGGAGAAGGATTAGCCGATAACCGACCCGATTTCAAAGCCACCGGAACGGAATGGCGCACCCCAGCTTTGTGGGGCATCGGTCTGACTCAGACGGTGTTGCCCTATTCGGGCTATCTCCACGATGGTCGCGCCCGCACATTAGAGGAAGCAATTCTCTGGCACGGCGGAGAAGCTCAAGCCTCTAAAGAAGCGTTCGCGAAGATGTCAAAGCGCGATCGCGCCGCTCTTGTAAGGTTCTTGAATTCGTTGTAATTATATTAATGATAATCATTTTTAAAAAAGTGTGAGGACAAAATGACGAAATTACTTCAGAACCTGCTGGCTGCGAGCATGGCTATTTTGGGGACCTCATTGATGGCTGTTTCCAATGCTCAGGCTTCTCCAGAGGCTGAGAGCGAGTTTTTAGGGCAACTTAATGACTACGAGCTGGAATCGGGCGGTTCGATGGAGCAAATTACCAGCGTCCAAGAATTAAAAGACGTGGTTCCCACCGAATGGGCATATGAAGCGCTGCGGAGTCTAGTAGAACGCTATGGTTGTATCGTTGGCTATCCCGACCAGACATATCGAGGTAATAGAGCGTTAACCCGTTGGGAATTTGCCGCAGGTTTAAACGCTTGTATGAATACCATAGAGCGATTGATTCAAGAAAACGCCGCCGTTCTCAAAGAAGATGTCGATAAGCTTAAGCAACTTTCCCAAGAATTTGAAGCCGAATTAGCTGCCCTGGGCGGACGAGTCGATAATTTAGAACGACGAGCAGCTTTCCTAGAAGACCATCAATTCTCCACCACGACTAAGCTGACGGGAGAAGTCGTCATGGGCTTTTATAGCTTGTTTGCTGGAGAAAGAGATGGCACAGAAGAAGTGGATCGGGTGCCAGCCTTCGGGCACCGGACGCGCTTGGAATTAAATACCAGCTTCACCGGAGAAGACTTACTCTATACCCGACTGGCAACGGGTAATATCGCCGACTTATCGGAAGAAGCGGGAACTTTTGAGGCAAGTCTTGCTTTCTCGCAACCCGACGATAACGATCTGGCAGTAGAAGTACTCTACTATAGTTTCCCGATCGCCGAGGGGATAAATGTCTGGTTAGAGGCGGCAGGCGGTGCTTTTGATGACTTTACCAATACAAATAACTTCCTCGATGGCGATGGCGGCGGCGGCGCGCTATCAGCCTTCGGAACTCGCAACCCCATCTATTATCAAGGAGACGGATCGGGAATTGGAATCCAAGGCATTTTTGGAAGTTTTGAATTCAGCGCAGGCTATTTAGCTTTTGAGGGCAGCGATCCTTCAGAAGGAGCAGGTTTGTTTAACGGACCCTATGCCATTATTGCTCAGGCAGGATACAATATCGAGGAGAATTTTGGGGTAGCCGCGACCTTCGTTTATGGTTATAACAACCTCGATACGGGAACGGGCAGTCGTCTCTCTAACTTTCAATCCTTCACTGAAGAGTTATTGGGAGAATCTGTCGAAACTCAGAATTATTCTGGCGCGCTAGGATTTAGTTGGCGGATAAGCGATCGC
Source organism: Hydrococcus rivularis NIES-593 (assembly GCF_001904635.1). Taxonomy (GTDB): domain Bacteria; phylum Cyanobacteriota; class Cyanobacteriia; order Cyanobacteriales; family Microcystaceae; genus Hydrococcus; species Hydrococcus rivularis. The sequence continues at coordinate 6,551 of NZ_MRCB01000056.1, read as the reverse complement.
TTTGTTTTAGGAGGTTGGGGCGGATACACGCGATCGGAAATCCTCGATGGCGAACTCATTTCTGACGGCAGTTTAGATATTTGGAATTGGGCAGTCACGCTTGCTTTCCCCGATTTATTTAAAGAAGGCAGCACTGGTGGCATTATTGTGGGGATGCAGCCTTGGGTAACCAATTCCGATCTAGAATCAGAGATTGAGATTGAAGACGAAGATACTTCCCTACATATAGAAGCTTTCTATGAATACGCGCTGACAGACAACATCAAAATTACCCCTGGTGTTATCGTTATCACCGCACCAGACTACAACGACGATAACTCACCGCTAGTCATCGGCACGATCCGCACTACTTTTACATTCTAGAAAGATGAGGGATGAAGGATAGTCGAAAACGTTTGGGGTGGAGATTTGCTTTTATTGGGGGAACTTACCACACCTGGCATCAAGGGGATCGGAGAACCGAAGTTGGTGCTAATTTTTCTGAAGGAGAGTTAGAGGCGATCCAATCTTTTCCCTTATGCAGCGCTCATGTTGGCGATCGCGTTTGGATAGTCAGCTTGAGTAGCAATAGCGACAATCCTTATCTTGCCAGTCTCGGATTAGTTCCAGGAACCCAACTGCAAGTTATTAGCCATACTGCTAGAGGTTGCGCGATCGTTGCCTGTGGTGACAATCGCATTGGCTTGGGAGCATGTATTGCTAATACTATCTTAGTAACAAATAGACCGATTATTTTAAAAGACAAGACGACTAAAGCAGCTAATATTACCTATCTGCAAGATTTGCCCGTGGGAACGAGAGGTCGCGTTGTGGGCTACGATCGAGCTTTTCGCGGTTATATGGGCAAACTGTTATCGATGGGGTTATCTCCGGGAACGGAATTTACTGCGATTCGTCGCGCTTTCTTGGGGTATCCGCTACAAATTGAGGTGGGAGGAAGTCTCCTCGATTTACACAAACCAGAAGCAGATGCCCTTTGCGTTGAAGCAATTGAGGATGATCCTTTTTAACAGTAACCAGTTACCGTAAGGGCGGGTTTGGCAAAAAGCTTGCATGTAAATCTGGAAGCACTAGACTAAACCCGCCCTGACAATTTTACAATGCAGCCGGATTCGATTTAAGTGATAAGTGGGGAAAAATGGGTTCCCGCGTTTTTTGTTTGTAGAAAGGTAGAATAACTAAGATCTAGACACATTAATAGACGTTAGCTTGCAGCGCTTTGAGTTGAGAATAATATGGATAATGACTCTAGCATCTATGTCGAACATTTAAGTAAAATTTACGGTTCGACTGCTGCTATCCAAGATGTGGATTTCTCGGTTGCAACGGGAGAAATTCTGGGTTTTCTCGGTCCTAACGGTGCGGGAAAAACTACGACGATGCGGATTTTGTCGGGATACATCCCCGCTACCACGGGAACGGCAAAAATTGCGGGATATGATGTCCACGAACAGTCGATGGAGGTACGACGACGCATTGGCTATTTACCGGAAAATCCGCCGCTGTATCCCGATATGACGGTAGAGGGGTTTTTAACCTTTGTCGCTCGGATTAAAGGGGTTAGTGCGGGCGATCGCGCTTCAAAAGTTAATTTTGCCATAGAACGCTGTCAGTTGAAAGAAAAGCGTAAAGTTGCGATCCGCAAGCTTTCTAAAGGTTATAAGCAGCGAGTTGGCATCGCGCAAGCCATCGTTCACGATCCGCCCGTTATTATCTTAGACGAGCCAACGGTCGGTCTAGATCCCAAACAAATCATCGAGGTGCGCAATCTGATTAAAAGTTTGGCAGGTCAGCACACGATAATTCTTTCTACTCATATTCTGCCAGAAGTGAGCATGACCTGCGATCGCGTCGCTATTATCAATCGCGGCAAAGTCGTCGCTACCGATACTCCCGACAATCTCATGTCGCAGCTTAGCGAGAGTGCCGGATACGAACTGGAAGTCGAGGGAGATGCGACTGGTGCGCAACCGCTACTTGAGACTCTTCCTGGCGTATCTAGAATAGCGATCGATCGCTCAGAAAATCGCGATCGCGCGATCGTTCGGATTACCTGCCAACCTAATGCAGAACCAGGTCGAGAAATTGCTAATTTAATTGTGAGTCAAGGATTGGGATTGTATGAAATGCGACGCACTCGTCCTACACTGGAAGATGTTTTCTTAAATCTCATTACAGAAGAATCCGTCGTCCCTTCTCAAGAAATAGAATCAGATAACCAATAACCAATAAACAATGATTATTGCTAACCTAATCGCCATCTTTCGCAAAGAACTACAAGGTTATTTTGCTTCTCCTTTTGCTTATATAGTTGCTGCTGTTTTTTGGCTAATTTCTGGGATTTTTTTGACACTCGTTTTATATAACATTACCCTAGATCTTGCAACTCAAGAACAAAATGGAATTACGGTTCCTCGCGATGTTGCCTATGAGTTTCTCGGCGGTTTTTTAGGAGTAGCAATCTCGCTATTATTAGTCTTATTGCCTGCACTTTCAATGGGACTTTATGCAGAGGAACGCAAACGAGGAACGTTAGAATTATTGGCAACTTCACCGATTACTAACTGGGTGGTAGCAGTCGGGAAACTCTTTGGAGTTGTGACGTTTTTTACAGTAATGATGGTACCGATATGGATTTATCAAGCGATTCTTTTTAGTGCAGCTACTCCCCCAATGCCGCCTCAAGTCGTCCTCTTAGCCAATGCAGGAATTATTATACTCGCTACGGCAATTCTTTCACTGGGAATGTTTATTTCTTCTCTAACAGAGAGTTCTATTCTTGCCTATATTCTTACTTTTGTTTTGGTATTATTCCTTTGGATTTTAGATACTATCGCCCCAAGAATTGGAGGCGTTTTTGGAGAAGCTCTATCGCATTTGTCTTTGTTCGATAGTTACAATAACTTTACTACAGGAATTCTCGATACCAGTAGTATAGTTCTGTTTGCTAGCTATATTTTTTTGGGAATATTTCTGACAGCACAATCGATTGAAGCTTTGCGTTTACAACGGTCTTAGAGTTTGAATAAAAATCAAGCGATTATGATTAAGTTTTGGAGGTTTTTTCAATATTTATTTATTCCAGGAATAATACTAGCGATCGCGGGGTTAGTTGCAGGATTAATTACTCAAGTTTGGTCGCCTCTCTATGTCGGGTTGCTAGTTGCTGGTATTATTATTCTCGTTATTTGGTTGGGGTTTATTTTCGTCACAGCACAAGGATTTTGGAAGCGGCGCTCAACGCAAATAAGTACTAATGCGATCGTAGCAACGCTATCTTTAATAGCGATTTTAGGTATGGTAAATTTTTTGGCGATTCGTTACTCAAATCGAATCGATTTTACAGAAAATCAGCTCTTGACTCTCTCTCCTCAGTCTCAAGAAATTGTTAAGAATTTAAGAGAGCCACTAAAAGTTTGGGTGTTTAATAAAGACTCCAGTCAAATCGACAGAGAATTGTTAGAAAATTATCGCCGCTATAGTTCAAACTTTGCTTTTGAATTTGTCGATCCAGATCTCAAACCAGGATTAGCAGAACAATTTAAGGTCAAATCTTTAGGAGATGTTTTTATAGAATATAAAGATAAAAAACAGTTAGTACAAAAACTCATTAACTATCAACAAAAAGAACCTCTCTCAGAAATCAAGTTAACCAATGCAATCGAAAAAATTCAGCGCGATCGAATTCAAACAATTTACTTTTTGCAAGGACATGGAGAATATTCACTAACTACTTCAGAAGACGGAAATGGACTTTCTCTAGCAGTTAGTACCTTAGAGGAGAAAGGATATAAAGTTAAACCTCTCAATCTAATAGAGCGATCGATAATTCCAGAAAATGCTAGCGCGATCGTTATTGCTGGTGCAAAACGAAAATTTTTTGAACCAGAAGTTAAAGCATTAAAAGATTATTCAGATCGAGGCGGAAGTATATTTTTAGCGATCGATCCGAATACAAATTTAGGTTTAGAATCTCTGCTAAAAGAATGGGGAATTCAACTAGACCAACGAGCAATTATCGATGCTTCCGGTACGGGAGAACGCATCGGTTATGGTCCCGCAACTCCCATAATAACCAACTACGGAAAACATCCCATTACAAGAGATTTTAACAATGAATATTCTCTCTTTCCCTTTGCTCGACCTATCGGTACAGTAAAAGTAGAAGGCGTGACAGCAGTCGCACTTCTAATAACCAACGATCGAATGTGGGCAGAAAGCGATTTAAAATCAGAACAAATCAAGTTCGATGCCACTCAAGATATTCCAGGACCTTTCGATTTAGGAATCGCACTCACCCGCAAGTTGCCTGAGAGTACGAGCAAAACTTCTAATTCTTCTTCTACTAAATCACCCTCTCAAAAAACTCAAAATACAACAGAATCTATTCCTTCTCCATCGCCAGTAGATCGAGAAGGAAACAATATTAAACCGAAAAAAACTGAATCGAGAATGGTTGTTATAGGTAATTCAGCTTTTGCAACCGACAGTTTGTTTCAAGATCCCAGAATACTTAATGGGGATATCTTCCTCAACTCAGTACAATGGTTAGCTGGCGACGACGAACAGTCACTTTCCATTCGTCCCAAAGAACCGAAGAATCGACGGATTAATCTTACACCTTTTCAATCTGGAACGATCGAATTGATGTCTTTAGTAATTATGCCGTTATTGGGTTTAATTCTTGCTGGCGTTACTTGGTGGCGACGACGATAAAAAGAAAAAAAGAAAAAGCAAAATACAGATTGCTACGTTATGAAGTTACAGAAAACGACTTGGGTGTTAGTAACTATTGCTGTGCTTTTGGGGGGAGTTGTCTATTTTAATGAGATACAGAGACAATATCAAAGCGAAGATGCTCAATCAAATAAGCCAAAGATTTTTGATTTTCAAGAAGAAGATATTCAAACATTGACGATTGAAACTAACAAAGAAACGCTCAAATTTGAACGCACTGGCATAGAAAATCGTCCTTGGCAAATGAAGCAACCAGAAGATGTTCCTGCTAACGATGCATCCATTGCTTTTTTATTAAATTTGCTGGTGAAAGGAAAAAGCGATCGCGCGATTCCTATTTCTTCCGAACAAATTAAAGAATATGGTTTAGATAAACCTTCGGCAAAGATCGACATTCAGTTAAAAAATGGAAAAAAACATCAGTTAATTTTAGGCAATACTGATTTTGAAGGGCAATCTTTATATGCTCAAGTCGATCCTTGCGATCGATCTGACCAAGAATTAAAAGTCATTTTAGTTTCCAAAGATTATCAATTTGCCATAGACAGAGATTTAACCGAATGGAAACAACAAGAACAGAAAAAATAATGATTTCAATATTTAATCGAATTAAACGATTAAACTCATTAANAACAAAAAAGCGCCTCCTCCAGGAGACGCTTTTTTATATTAATTAACTAGACTCAGAGCCTTAGCCATTAATAGCAGGGGCACTTAGAGCTACAGGAGCCATCTCGCCGCTAGCTAAGTCTAAGGGGAAGTTGTGCGCGTTGCGCTCGTGCATCACCTCAAACCCTAAGTTAGCACGGTTCAACACGTCAGCCCAGGTGTTGATGACCCGACCTTGAGAATCGAGAATCGACTGGTTGAAGTTGAAACCGTTGAGGTTGAACGCCATGGTGGAAATTCCCATCGCGGTGAACCAGATGCCAATCACTGGCCAAGCACCTAAGAAGAAGTGTAGGGCGCGGCTGTTGTTGAATGACGCATATTGGAAGATCAAGCGTCCGAAGTAGCCGTGCGCTGCTACGATGTTGTAGGTTTCTTCTTCTTGTCCGAACTTGTAGCCGTAGTTCTGAGACTCGGTTTCGGTGGTCTCGCGCACTAAGCTAGAAGTGACCAAGCTGCCGTGCATGGCAGAGAACAGAGACCCTCCGAAGACACCAGCGACTCCCAACATGTGGAAGGGGTGCATCAGGATGTTGTGCTCGGCTTGGAAGACGAACATGAAGTTGAAGGTGCCAGAGATTCCCAATGGCATGCCGTCAGAGAAGGAGCCTTGTCCGATGGGGTAGATCAGGAAGACTGCGGTAGCTGAGGCTAGAGGGGCGCTGTAGGCTACGCAGATCCAAGGACGCATTCCCAAGCGGTAGGACAGTTCCCACTGACGACCCAGGTAGCAGGCACATCCAATCAGGAAGTGGAAGATCACTAGCTGGTAGGGACCGCCGTTGTAGAGCCACTCGTCGAGAGAGGCGGCTTCCCAAATTGGATAGAAGTGCAAGCCGATGGCGTTCGAAGAAGGCACAACTGCACCGGAGATGATGTTGTTGCCATAAAGCAGAGAACCCGCTACGGGTTCGCGGATGCCATCGATGTCTACCGGGGGAGCGGCGATGAAGGCGATGATGAAGCACGCGGTTGCAGTTAGTAGGGTTGGGATCATGATGACGCCGAACCAACCGATGTAGATGCGGTTGTTGGTGCTGGTGACCCACTGGCAAAACTGCTCCCACAAGGAAGCGCTTTCGCGCTGCTGTAAGGTTGTTGTCATTTGCCTATGATTCCTATTCCTTTTTCAAGGTTCTTTATGA
>NZ_MRCB01000055.1 GCF_001904635.1 Hydrococcus rivularis NIES-593 | reverse complement strand
AAAACTTGCTCTAGTTGTGGAACTATTAAAAAGACTCTCAAGTTATCAGAGAGAGTCTTTAATTGTGCTTGTGGATTTAGTTGCGATAGAGATTTAAACGCTAGTTACAACTTAGCGAAAATGACGGTAAGCTCTACCGTTACGGTCTGTGGACAGAGTGTGTTACAGAAACTTAGGTTTCAGTGACTCTGAGTGAAGCAGAAATAAGACATCAGGATAGTGTCTAAGTTATCTAACTTTATCCTATCTTGTCTAAGTTCTTAAGAGCGGAAAGAGGCATCGACACTATCAAAGGTTATTTTCGTAGGCGATTCCTCCAATTACGAATTGGTTGGATTGTGCTAGAAAGCTATAGATTGTTGTCAATCGCTTGTGTTTATAGAAGTTAGTAATAAACTCGAACGATAAACGAGTAGGGGCAAGGAAATCTCGCCCCTACTGTGACTTTACGCTCTCTTTTCTTTAATAAAACCAGCTCAGCCAACTGCGCTTATAGTTTCCTGATGGAATACTGATAAGTGGACCTCGTGTTGGAATATAGCGCCTACAAGCTTTAGGTTGCGTCCGATCCATTACGCATGCAAGTGGATCTTTATAAGAGCCATTTAGACTAAATAGATCTTCGCGCTGGCTGCTGTTTTCACAGTCAGCTGATTCGCTGGCAACCAAACATACATCCATTCTGTAATTTACTTTTCCTGTAGTCTCATCTTTTAGTTCTGTGCGTTTGGATGAGAAATAGGGGTGTTCGCCTCGATCGTATTTACTTTGTAATTTTTGAGCCATTTGCTGACACAAGACTTTGGCTGAATCGCCAGAGAATAAATATTCTGAATGCCAGCTAAAGATCGGGGTAAGCGAGGGGTTTCCTCGTTCGTCTCTGCCAATCGCAAATGTTGTTGGCGGACTGTTATTAGCATCGCAGATGAAGGTCACCTTCGACTCTTGTGGTGCCTGCTCTTGCGATACAGTCTGACTAAAAGTTACGGTAGCATCCAGCGCCGCGATGCCGATCGCGATCGCTGCCGCTGTCAAAATTTTAGGAATAGGTTTTGCGATCATAATTTCGTTCTCTCCCGATCGATTTTAGTTTCCTCTCAATCCATTGAGCAAGTGTCATAGAAAAGTATCAATCTCTCGACTTTCCAGCCCGACCGATTGATTTTCGAGATTCTCTGTTAACTACAAATTGAAGATTAAATATTCCCGATTCTTTTTTGGTGGGCGATCGCTTGTCTCAAGACTTAAGTGTCATTATTTTGCATAGCTTATCGGGAAAGCTTATTGCGCGATCGCCAGTTATTCCCTCATATCTTTATTCCAAGGGCGATTAGATAGCTCTTCCATCTTATAAAAGATTTCCGATCGAATATTATCAGTTTTACTGAGATAGTTGTCACCTATGCGATCGAAGATCCGTAATTTTACGATTGGATGACCGATAAATCGACAATACATTATAAGTAGGAAGAAGACTCTAAACCCTTGTAAATCTAGCTTCTAGTCTAAGCTCGTTCTGTCAAGTCGGCAGAATTATAATCTCTCGCCACGCCACGTCACTTGGGAGTTCCGCCATGAATAAAGACAATTTTCTCTATCCCCGCAGTCAATACAGAGGGAAGTTTAGTCCCGAACTCTTAGTTTTTAACGCCAACTTACAGGAGTTTACCCAAAAAGTTAACTATATTTGCGCTCTACAAACTAACGGTAAGTTGTCTGCCGAGAAAGCTTTTGCCGAACTACAAAATCTCTGGGCACAGTTGGAGAGAAGCAAACAGGGGTTGGGAATTGGCGATGTGTCTTGCTAGGCATAATTAAAGAAACTTGGGATGGGCGACTAATCGAGCGCAAGTAACTGCGAAAATTACGGTAAGAATAGGTTTTTGGAATCAATCCATCAACCTTAAACTTGCAGGGCGAGTCGTATGAAAATTCTATTTTTGCATCCCAATTTTCCAGCTCAGTTTCGCCATCTGGCAGTAGCGTTAGCACAAGATAAGCAAAATCAAGTAGTCTTTGGAACGACTCGCAAAGAAGGTCAACTGGCTGGCGTATACAAAGCCGTATACAGTCCTTCTCGCGAAGTTCGTCGAGAAACTCACCATTACGTTCGGACGCTAGAAGGTGCCGTACTTCAGGGACAGGCTGTATACCGGATGGCAGAGCAACTAAAAGCTCAGGGGTTTATTCCCGATGTAGTTTACGGTCATTCGGGTTGGGGGCCGACCTTGTTTATCAAAGATGTGTTTCCCAAAAGCCAACTTTTGTGCTATTTCGAGTGGTTTTACCGCGCTCGCGGTTCGGATGCAGACTTCGATCCCCGCGAACCGCTTACGCCTGACGATGTGGCTCGCATTCGCATCAAGAATTCGCCCATTTTAGTCGATCTGTATAGCTGCGATCGCGGTCTATCTCCAACCAATTGGCAGCGGCAACAATTTCCTCCTGAATACCAGAGCAAAATTACCGTACTCCACGACGGTATCGATACTGCTTTCTTTCAACCCAAACCGGGCGCTAAATTAGTCTTAAGCGCCATTAACTTGGATCTATCCCATGCCGAAGAAATTGTTACTTATGTCGCGAGAGGCATGGAACCCTATCGCGGTTTTCCCCAGTTTATGGAAGCGATCGCACTTTTGCAACAGCGACGACCTCATTGTCATGTGGTCGTCGTAGGAGAAGATCGGGTGGCTTATGGGCGCGCGCTTCCCGACGCAAAGACCTACAAACAGCTCATGCTCGAAAAACTGCCCTTAGACTTATCCCGACTGCACTTCACGGGATTGCTTCCCTACAACCAATACCTGAAGGTACTGCAAGCGTCTTCCGTTCATATTTACCTAACTCGTCCGTTTGTCTTGTCTTGGTCGATGCTAGAGGCGATGGCGACGGGATGCTTATTAGTGGCTTCGGATACTCCCCCCGTAACCGAGGTCGTTCGGGATGGGGTAAATGGATTGCTGGTTAATTTCTTCTCGCCTCAAGAAATTTGCGATCGCACTGAAGAAGCGCTGGATAACCCCGAAAAAATGTCTCCAATTCGCGCTAAAGCTAGGGAAACCATTCTAGAAAATTACGCCCTATCCAAACTATTAACCAAGCATCTGCATTGGATTAATTTATCAACGAACCGGCATGAGTCCCTCTAATTTTTAAGACTGAGTTTGTCCGGGTCCCGCTGTAACAATGACCAAATTATCTGGATGAATCAATTCTTGAGCGACTTGCCGTACTTGCGCCATCGTGACTGCCTCGATCCGCTTGGGAAACTCGCGCAGTTCTGCCTTGCTCAGTCCATAGACGGCATTGCTCAAAATCGTGTCTGCCACGGTAGTGGGATTGGCTAAATCGACCGGATAGCTGTTGGTAATCGTTCGCTTAGCTGTGTTTAACTCTGCCTCAGTGACTCCCTCTTGCCGCAACTGTTTTAAGAGAGCTAGGGTGCTAGCGATCGCTTTGTCGGCATCTTCTGGAGCGGTTTGCATTTGAATCAAAAATGGTCCTGCATTTTTGCCAGCAGCAAAGGCGCTGTAGATGCCATAGGTTAGCCCCTGGCGATCGCGTACTTCGGTTCCCAGTCGGCTCGACAAGGTATCTCCTCCCAAAATCTGATTTAACACTAGAGCGGCATAGAAACGGGGATCTTTACGCGATATGGCATTGTAACCAATGTAGGTAACGGCTTCGGCTTTGCCGGGAATAGCTTTATTGAGGCGCGTTATCGCTTTGGGCAAGGATACGGAAGGCACCCTAAAAACGGGAGGCTTACCTCGCGATCGCCACTTGCCGAACGTCTCGTTTAGCAAGGCTTTCACCTCGACCGGGTTGAAATCGCCTACCAGGGCGAGGGTTGTGGTATCCGGTCGGTAGTGTTCTCTATAGAAGCGTACCAGATCGGCGCGGGTGATACTCTTGAGGCTCTCTGGGGTGGGAAAGCTATGGAAAGGATGGTTTTTGGGATAGATTGTCTGCTGAAATACTCGTCGTCCCAGGGTGCCGGGGTCGTCTAGCTCTACTTTAAGACTTGTTAGAGCGCGCTGGCGACTCAATTCCAGTTGGTCGTTTGGGAAGGTGGCGCGTTGCAGTATGTCTGCTAGAGTTTCTAACAAGACTGGCAGATTTGCCGACAACCCATTGCCGCTAATGGCGACTCCTTCCCGATTGGCACGAAAGCCCAAGTTCACTCCCCTATCTTCCAGTGCCTTTGCCAGTGTCAGCGCGTCTTTCGTTTGCGTGCCATTCATCAAGTTATCGGCGCTCAAGCTGGCTAATCCGGCTTTCCCTTCGGGATCGAAGCCCGTTCCGGCATCGATCTGTCCGCTCAAATTGATGGTAGGTACGCTGCGATCGCCTAGCAAGAAAACTTTCATCCCATTTGCCAGAGTCACCTCCTCTGGGAGCGGTTGTGACGCGGACGCGGTAGACGACTTGATGGGAGGTAGATACTTGGCAAGTTCTGCTGGGTCTACGGGGTTGCCGGGGCTGAAGTTTTCCATCGTGCGATCGGAAGCCATAGCGGGAGTTCCTGCTTTTCCGTCTGGTTGGGTCGGTTCAAAAAAGCCGATTGTCCGCTTGTCGGGAGCGAGGTAGGTTTGTGCCACTCGCTGCACGTCGGCGGCTGTGACTTTGGCGATCGCATCTAAATACCGCTCTACATAACGATAATCTCCCGCCGCGGTCTGATAGTAGCCTAGTTGGCTTGCCTGAGAGGTGATGTCCTGATTGCTCAAAACAAAATAGGTTTGCAATAGAGTTTTGGCTCGATTCAATTCTTCTGGGGTGACTGGTTCCTGCCGAAGCTTTGCCAGGGATTGCTCAAGTACCTGCTCGATTTTAGAGAGGGCTTGACCCGGAGCTGCTGTCGCAGAGATCGCATACCAGCCCGGTTCGATAAGTTCTGCGGGGCTAGCTCCTACCTCGCTTGCCAATCCAGTTTCTACCAACGCTTGATAAAGGCGGGAACTGCGTCCGCCCGTGAGGATGATATCCATGACATCGATCGCGCTTACGTCGGGATGATTGATATTGGGCAGGGGATAAATCACTTGCAGCAGTGCCGCACTTCCCGGTTCTCTTAGCACGATAGGTGTTTGGCTAGCTGGCGAGAATAAGGGAGATTTGGCTTCTACAATTTTCTTTTCCTGCCCCGCTTTGGTCGTCCGTTTGGGAATTTTACCAAAGGTTTCTTCTACAGCGTTGAGGGCAGTTTTCGGATCGAAGTCTCCGGTAATAACCAGCGTGGCATTATCAGGACTGTAGTAGGTTTGGTAATAATCTTGTACCTGCTCTACTGTAAATTTCTCGACATCGGCTTTTGTGCCTCCTACAGGCAAACCATAGGGGTGATTTGGGAAGGCTGCCTTCATCACGGCTCGACTGAGCCGATAGTCGGGGGAATTTTCGTATCCTTGCAACTCGGAAATTACTACGCGCTTTTCGCTCGCCAGTTGTTCGGATCCGTTGATGGAATTGACCATGCGATCGGCTTCTAAACTCAGCAGTGCTTCCAGTCTGTCTTGCTTTGCCGTTCCAAAGTAGGCGGTTTCGTCATAGCTGGTAAAGGCGTTAAACTGACTGCCCAAAGCGCTGAAGAGCCGACCAAACTGCACCGGGCGATCGGTTGTGCCCTTAAAAAGTAGGTGTTCTAGCTGGTGGGAGAGTCCATTGGCTCCTGCTTCCTCGTTGCGCGATCCGACTCGATACCAAACCTGTACGCTGACTACGGGAGCGGTGCGAACTTCCTTGGTCAGTACGGTCAAACCGTTGTCTAAGACAGTTTTACGTACCCCTTGAGCGAGCGAGGTGGCAGATACGGGAGGGGCTTCTGTTGGCGCTGAGGCGCTAACGCGATCGCCGTCTACCCATCCGAGACTGCCGATTAGAAAGCTCAAGAACAAGCCGACGAGAAGGAGCGATCGCACTTTTGAGGAAAAACGCATGGCGAGATTAGGAGAAATGAACTCAGACGAGATCGAGCCGAAGCTTGGCGAAACTACAAATCATTAAATCATTGACAATTTGTTCGTTTCGGGCACCAGAATTTTACACTATGTCTGCTACAGTGCTGCAAAGACTCAATCCCAATATAACCTTGCGCACTCCTCGTTTGGCTTTGAGAGGGTTAATTTTATATTTCTTTTATCACTAATTTATGAAAGTAAAGTTTCTGTCAAATACTGTCTTTTAAATTTTTAAATTGCAATTCAAAACACTCTGCTAATCTTAATTAAACAAACTATTTGTTGTTCCAATTGTTCCCACATCAAGATGAGAGCGATCGCAACTCCCTCAACGATAACTTTGGCAGAATATTAAATATTATTTTGATACAGTTGCGAAATAATGCCAGTCATGCTGTCTAGCCAACCGATGGAGTCTAAGATAGCAGAGACAGCCGCAGGAGGCTTGGAAATTAGGGTATCTTCTTTAATTAAGCGAGCGAAATCAATTTCGATCTTGCCTGTCTTTTTAGTAATTCCATCACTTTCATAAAATTCAACTCCTGCCAATTGCATAATATTAATAATCTCTTGTGCCAGAATTCCGTAACCAATTGTGGTTGGATGAATGCCATCCAAGGAAAACAGTCCGCCTTGCTGACGACCTTGTTGGTTGGATTTAAAAAATAATGAAGTTGGCTGTGGATTTAGGTTTTTCAAGGGTTCTGGCAATGGATATTCAGTCCACCAATTGGGACGAGCAATCCAATCTTCAATGTAACGTCGCACAGCTAAGCGATCTAACAATCCAGCCGTTTCCAGCAAATACCAGTCTTTTCCTTGCCGACGACCTTCACGGACAGTTGCGACAATATATTCGTTGTATTTGTCGATCGCACTATCAATGCCTCTAGCCTGATTGGCGGTTAAACGAGGATGGCGACGATTATTAGGATTGAAAGTATTTTCTAACCAAATTGGCACGTAAAAGGGAAAATATCGAGAGCCTGGTTGAATCTTTTGACCATTTTCACTAACACCGCGAGCAAAAGGCGCGATCGTAACATGGGGAACTGTTCCCCAAATAACGTGACGAGCTTTAATTTGCTTAACTCGTTCGACAATTTGGTCTAACTCGTCTTTGAAATGACTAGGGAGCCAGACAGTATATTTATCATTTTCTCTCATATCCTGGTAGCCAACATCAGACCACCTGAGTTTAAAGGTCAAAATACTACCTAATGCATTATTTGCGCCGATTAAAATGATTAGAGTCTCTATCTCACCTTCTTCCCCTAAGGCTTTTGCTGCTTCCAATGGCGTTAAGGCTTTATTGGCAGAATTTCTGGCGCTATTCAAAACCCACAGCGTTGCAATTTCATTAGCGTTTTCAGAAACTTGCCGAATAAAATCCTCTTTGGGAGGGTTTTCTCTAATAACGCTTTTAGCTATATCGGCATTCCGAGACAGCGTATTGCGTAGATCCCATCCATACACAGCTAAATTATGGTTAATCGCTCCTCGTTCGGGTGCATTCAGCCCCTCTCCTCGTTCCCAATAATCTTCTATTTGGTCAAGATAGCCTCTCAGCCAAGGTAACAATAAAGCGGCATCGATCGCATTAATCCCATCTGCTATCTGATAACGATTGCCTAATTCTCGTGCTAACTTTTCCAAATTGAGGGGAAGACCATCTCCTGGTCCAAAATAGCTAGGATGACGAAAATTCTGGCTCCAGCCCATTTCGCGGGCAATTAGCATGGGATAGGATAAATTAGTCTTAAAGATTGCTCCACTTTGAAAGCCGTGAGTTAACGAATCTCCAATTGTCACTAAACGATGTTGCGGCGTTTCTTGTCTATTGATTGCAACGGAGATTCCCAAAGTTGGATCGGTTTCTGGTGGTCGCGGTTCTGTGCAAAGGAATTCTTTGACTTCTTCAGGAACTTTACTATAACCACCTTCTAATCCAACCAAAAGGTCGGGAGGAATAGGATTAGTCATATTTATGTCAATTATAAGAATAATTTAGAGTTTACAATCTCCCTATCGCCCCATAATTAAAATCTTCACAAAAACAAATTTAAATTGAGCGGTAAGTAGTTTACAAAACAAGCTCAACAAACCTCTGCAAAACCGGAGATAAATTATTCTGTCGCCAAGCGAGGGCAATTTCTACTTCCGGTGCAGTTGGTGCTATCGTCCGATAAACGACACTCGCTCTTTTCAGGTTTTGCAACGATGCGGGAACTAAAGCAATACCTACCCCTCCGGCAACCAACGCGATCGCGGTTTGCACTAAAGTAGCAGTCTGGGTAACTTTGGGATGAAAGCCAATCCCATCGAAAAAGCGCATGATTTGACTGTAAAGCCCTTCGCCCAAGCGAGGTGGTGGCAAGATCAAAGGTTCGTCAATTAATTGCGCGATCGCAATTTCAGCTCGATCTGCCAAAGGATGAGTTTCTGGCAAAGCTACCATCAAAGGTTCTTTTAACACGGATACTACCTTCAACTCGCTCGTATCTACGGGTAAATACAACAGTCCGAGATCGATTTGATTTTGCTGCAACTTCTCTAACTGCTGACTCGTGGTCAATTCTTGTAAAATCAGTTCCACATCGGGACAGTGTTGGCGAAATTGACGCAGCAAATCCGGCAAAACGCTATAAGTAGCGGAACTATTAAGCCCGATCGCAAGTTTTCCTACTTCACCGCGACTCGCCCTTTGTGCGGCTTTGACCGCCTGGTGGACTTGCTCGAAGACTTTTTCTACTTCTGCTAGAAATATTTTACCTGCCTCAGTCAATTCAACGCGACGTTTGGTTCGCTCAAACAACTGCACGCCCAACTCTGCCTCTAAATCCTGGATTTGCTGAGAAAGAGGCGGCTGAGCGATATGTAGTTTTTCTGCTGCACGACTGAAGTTAAGTTCTTCAGCTACCGCCACAAAATAGCGCAGGTGTCGCAGTTCCATAATTCAACTATTTATATTCTCAACATATATTTTTACTACTAAATATATATTGGACATCTATTTGTGATTTTCGTACAGTAAATCTTAGGCGAGGATGCAATTTAAATTTAAAAGCTTGGAATTATGGAAAATAAACAATTATTAATTCGAGAAGCAACAAAAAGCGATCTTCCGATTATTTTGAAACTGATTTATCTCAAAGCACAGTTTGATGGTTGTCCTGAATCAGTTGAAGCAACACTTCAGAAATTAGAAGATACTTTGTTCTGCAACAATCCAATTGAATTTATTCTCTTAGCTGAAATCGATCGCGAAATTATTGGATTTGCTAGCTATCATTACATCTACTCTACTTTTCTCGCTCAAACTTGCCTTTGGTTAAACGATCTGTATATCAAACCCGAACGCCGAGGTAAAGGTATAGGTACGGCATTAATTGAACGTTTGTGTCAAATAGCCCAAGAAAATAATTGTGGCAGAATTGATTGGACAGTCTCTATTAATAACCCAAAAGGCATTAAATTTTACGAAAGAATAGGGGCAACAATTATCCAAAAAGTCAGATTGTGTCGATTGGATAAAAATGCGATCGCAAGTCGCGATCGCATTTGCTAGGATACTATGGCGCTTGTAACATGATTAGTCCATTTTCTGGTAAATAACTGTGGAACTCGTCGCGAGTGGCTAAAACTGCGATCATGTGTAAAGAATCATCCGGTTCGATATGCAAATCTGCCCAAGGAACCGCTATTTCCAAGCATTGCTTGAAAGCGACATCGGCGCGAGTAGCCCTTGGATGCCAGCTAAAACCTTCTTGCGCCTCTTCTAACCAAACAGAACCCGTTTGTAAATTAACGCCCAAATGATGGCGGTATAAATAGTTTAGCGGAGCCAGATCGGGCACGCTCGACAAAGGAATGGGACTGACGCACATCGGGATGCCGGGATAGTACCATAGTAAATGCAATTGTGGGGGCAAATCGCGACCGGGTTTGACTCCTGCCTTAAAGTCGAAGCGAAGATAGAAATTTAAGTGATCCCAGCCATAAAATAAGCGCTGAACCTCGCTACTTCGGTGCATCGTACCTCTAGCACCACCAATCTCGATCCGACCTGCTTTGTCCCAATCTTGTTCGTCGCCACGACCATCAATCAGTGGATGGATAAAGGTTTGCGGACGATATTGTTCTTTTTCCTCGTGGTCTTCTACAGGCTGGTGCAATCGTGGGGGAACGGGTTCGTTTACGGCACGATAAATAGCACAAAGGTGTTCTCGAAAGAGGCGATCGAACGCGGCATCCTGATTGGATGAATGACCTTCTCCAAACCACCAAAACCAGTCCGAACCTTCAGCCGCATACAAAGCTTCCCAGGCTTCGGGATTATTTTCTTCTGTTGCTTCTGGATGCTTGGCTAACATTTGTCTGGCTTCTATGAGGAGATCCCATGCCTTATTCTTTGCCGGATCGCCGATCCAGGTTGTAAAATTGCCATCGACCCAAGAACCGCTATGCAATTCGTCCGCAGGAATGGCTGCTGTCGGCGGGAATTGTTCTAGAAATTCGGAAACGGTCACTAATTTAATCTCTTCGTCGTCGCTTAGCTTTTCATAGAGTGCTTCGAGAAAAGGCAAACCGTCTTTTTGATAGTATTCCCAGCAGTTTTCTCCATCGAGGGCAATCGTCACCAGCCATGGTTTCTCTAAAGCAGTCGTTTCTTCTGCTTGTTGATGTTTGAGAGAACGCGCGATCGCTTCTAAGTGTCCGATAAAATCCGATGCAGCGTGAGTGGGTTCCATCGCCCCATAGGTAAAGCCGATCAGATCGGAGAGGCGATGGTCTCGAAAGACAATTGCTAAATCTCCGTAGGGCGTTTCTAAGCGATAGGGACGATAGAGTAATTCCGGTTCCGAGACATTACCCGTTTCGTCGCGATGAAAATAGTGCCCCAACGTCCACCCTAAAACGGCTTCGTCAGAACAAAGCCATCGGTATCCTGCTTTAGCAACGTGGGGTAATATTGCAGGACTGACAGCCTGTTCCGAAGGCCACAAACCGCGGGGCTGTCTGCCAAACCTGTCTGTATACAAATCCCAAGCTTTGCGCAGGTGGCGGGGAATGTCTTCTTCCCACTGAAAGCGTCCTTCGGGCAAAACCATTTCCGGAACTGCCACCAAAGCAGAACTAGTATCGGCAAGCAGAGGGAGAATCGGGTGGGTATAGGGACTGGTGGCAACTTCTAGCTGACCCGCATCTTGCATTTGCCGATGCTGAGGAATAATACGGCGGATGATGTCTCTTTGTTTAGAAATAATGCGCTGGCGATCGCTCAAAGTAAAGTTTTTCCCTTGTTTGAGCCATGCCTCAATTTCTGGATCGTCCCAAAACAGAGGATCGATCCAAGATAGGTTATGCCATGCTAACAGGTCGCTATAATCTCGATTAGTCCAGTGTTTAAAACACCAAGACCGTCCCTTTTCCTGGCGTTGGACATAAAGTTCGCTGTAGCGAGGATGGGGATCGATGAGCGTGTGGTGATTGCCATCAAAAAAATGCTCGATAATATAGCGTTTTTGTTGCTCGTTTAGTTGGTCTTCAGGAGTCACCGTCAGCGCTAGATAGGGATCGATCGCTTCTCCTGCCGCGTATTCTTCCAGTTGCAAAATTAAGGAAGGAACGAGATTAACTGTCTGATGGAGTTTGGGATAGCGTTCTAAAATTAGGACTAAATCTAGATAATCTTTAGTGCCGTGCAACCGCACCCACGGTAAGCGATACTGTCCCCCGCCATCGGCAGCGGCTTCGCGGGATTTATAGAGTGGCTGGTGTTGGTGCCAGATAAAAGCAACGTATAAGGGATGAGACATATTCAATATTCAATTAGTCATTTAGTCATTGGTCATTCGATGCAAGGATTTTGGTCGCCGTTGTGCTGGAATGGACTTCCAGCGGCGTGCGGCGACTGCGTTCCGCAGATTTTGGCGAAGTCGCCGCACGCTCCTTGAACCTCTTCAAGGAGAACGGCGGATTTTGGATTGAGGATTGTTAGTAGTTAGTAGTTAATTCTCTCCCAGTCCCCCAGTCTCCCCATCTCCCTATACCTCCCACACTCTCTACACTCTCTCCACCCCCTGTCTCAGAAGTTTCCTACTCTTGTTGTAGCCAGCGAACGGCATCTTTAGCGTGGTAGGTTAAAATCAAATCGGCACCCGAGCGCTTGAGGCTCGTTAAAGTTTCTAAAGTGACTTTCTTTTCATCAATCCAACCGTTGAGGGCGGCTGCTTTAATCATCGAATATTCTCCCGAAACGTTGTATGCCGCAACGGGTAAATTGGTTATTTCTTTCACCCGCCAGATGATATCCATATACGCCAAAGCGGGTTTGACCATTAGCATATCCGCCCCTTCGGCAATATCTAATTCGACTTCTTTGAGGGCTTCGCGGGCATTGCCGGGATCCATTTGATAGGTGCGGCGATCGCCAAATTGGGGGGCTGACTCGGCAGCATCGCGGAATGGCCCGTAATAGGCTGAAGCATATTTAGCCGCATAGGAAAGAATGGGCGTATCTTGGAATCCTGCTTCGTCGAGGGCTTCTCGGATTGCCCGTACAAATCCATCCATCATCCCAGAGGGAGCAATGATATCTGCGCCGGCTTTCGCTTGCGAGATGGCGGTTTTCTTTAATAGTTCCAAGGTGGGATCGTTTAAAACCCGTCCCAACAAGTCGCCTGTTTGCAAGTAACCGCAGTGACCGTGATCGGTGTATTCGCACAGGCAAGTATCGGCGATGACGATTAAATCCGGTACGGCTTCTTTAACGGCTGTAGCGGTTTTCTGAACGATGCCGCAGTCGTGCCAAGCCCCCGTAGCGTCGGCATCTTTATTTTCTGGAATACCAAAGAGGATGATGGCAGGAATCCCCAGATCGTAAACTTCTTTAGCTTCCTCAACAATTTTATCAACCGAGAGTTGGTAGACTCCCGGCATGGATTTTACTTCTTGGGCAATGCCTTCCCCCGGCACGGCAAACAGGGGATAGATCAGATCGTTGACAGTAAGGACGGTTTCGCACACCATGCGGCGCAATTGAGGCGTTTGGCGAAGACGGCGAGGACGAGTAATGGGAAACATATGCTCGATATTAAAAAATAAGTTTCAATTATCAGATGAAGGTCTCAGAATAGTTTAAGGCGATCGCTCTCTCTCTCATTAGAACCAACCGCATTTCTCAATGTTTTGTAACGTTAGTCTCACGAAGTTACAGGAGGCTCCGCCGTCTCACGGCGGAGTATCTCTAACTCGGTCGGCGATCGCCGCAAAACCTCCTACCGTTGCAGCTGTGAAAAATTTTTCTTATAATAAAAAATAAAAATAGTCACGAGGGGCCGCAACGGTTTCGACAGGTTGGCGAAAGCTAGCCCGTGATGCAGGTCGAGAGTGAGTCGTCTCTCGTAAATCCAAGGCTCAACAAAAAAAGTAACTGCGAACAACATCGTAAGCTTCAAGCGCGTAGCAGTAGCTGCCTAAGAGTCTGTAATCGACTGCGCTACTCTTAGTTCGACTCCGTTAAGGACTAAGGGTTAACCCCAACGGATGCACTCTCTAGCCGCCTCTGGTCGGCTGTAGGGTTAAGACAATACCAGAGCATCCCACCATCCGGGATAAGAGATGGTTCCCGCCTTGAGGATAAGAAAGGCTAAACCTGTGAAAGAGCGGAAAGTCAATACCCAGCCTGGACAGCAGTTCAACTCTGCTCGGCTCCATTTTACCGATCAAGACAGCAGCAAAAGCTAGAGGCTAACATTAAGGGACTGAAAAAACCGCTGCTTCGATATCCTGACGGCTCAGAGAATATTTGAAGGAACGCTTAATATCGCTTCCGTCTGCGCCAGCATTGATATAGCAAACAACCAACTCTTCTATATCCAGACACAAATCGGCTTTCCAAGTCGGGCGTTCGACCTTCCAACAATGTAAGTTCTCACGATCTTGTTGAGCGCCTAAATCTGACAACCACTGTTCGATTTGGGGCAGGGGGTGATTGTAGAGAGGAGTATCTGGGGATGGAAGTGTCATTGGATTTTGAAGTTTAGATTTTCTAGATCGGTTTGGGAACTAGATCGGTTTGGGAAAATTAGTGATGCGATCGCTCACTTGCCTGCAAGCGATCGCCAGGCAGCATTTAGATCCAAAAAGCGTTTTCTCCTCTCAATAAACCTACCACAACTACCAACAATAAGCATCCGACAAAAGTTAAAGCGAGAATAAACAACACAAAAATCTCTCCTGCCGACAAAGGGCGGTCAGTCGGATCGAGGTAGGCAGAATTAGATCCCCGGTGCTGGGTTTGAGGAGCAGTTCGTTCTAAATCTAGCGGTGCTTGGATAACGTTCCAGCGAGAATAGCCGATTTTTAAATCGTAGAGCGATCGCCGCTCTGGGTTACTCAAAGTGGCATAAGCTTCATTGAGTTGCTGAAACTTCGCCTTAGCGACTTCCAAGGATAGTTTAGTGGTATCGGGATGGTAGCGCTTGCTCATCTCCCGATAGGCTCGCCGAATTTCAATAGCAGATGCAGAAGGATGCAATCCCAGGATAGCATAGTAGCTGTTTGCCAGCCGAGTTGACGCTGGGATTTGCAGATCTGTAAATTGTTGCGTTGTCCGTTGTCGGTTCACGGGGTTTTCTACATTACTCTCTCCTGTGACATTATTTTAACGAAGTTACACTAGAACACGAAATCCACTTATGGGTACCATTCAAAATCGCGTCCAATCTTACTGGAAAAAGCTTTTTCTCCTTTGCTTAGCAGTTTCCGTCGCTTTATGTGCCAGTTGGTCGATCTGGGAAACGCCAACTGCGTGGGCTAGTATCAACGACGATCGCCTAGACGGTAACATCTTTGTCGTCTATGCAGGAAATGGATCGCTCGTGCCTCCCCGTTTAACCTTAGCAGAGTCCATGAAACGAAAAATGCCTGTCGTACTGGTCTATTACCTAGACGACAGCAGAGATTGCAAAGAATTTGCGATCGTAGTTTCTCGCATCCAAGAATTTTACGGTCGGGCGGCGAGTATCATTCCTGTCAGCGTCGATAGCATTCCCATCAAATCCACTTATTCGCCCAACGAAGTCGGTTATTATTATACGGGGGTCGTGCCTCAAACCGTAGTTCTCGATGAAGCTGGAAAAATTGTTTTTAACGGCAAAGGACAAGTCAAGTACGAGGCGGTCGATGACGTATTGAGAGAGGTATTCGATCTATTACCCCGTTCCGAGTCGGTAGAATTGAAGCGTCGTTCCTTTAACGAGTTCAATACGGAATTAGTCGATAATTAACCCAATTTTTTCGGAGCAAACGCTAGACTATCAAAAGAAATCGAGCTTTCGATCGCTGTCTGGGTCAGGTCGCTTCTTATGACAAAAAATACAACACGACGGAACTTTCTCATTGGAACTGCCGCGATGGCTGGGACAATTGCTTGCAGTTCTGCCATAGAAAGGCAACCCGAACAAGTTGTTGCCTCAGTTTCCACCCAAACCATGACCGAAAAAATTTTAGGCAAAACGGGAGTTTCTGTTCCCATTTTAGGACTGGGAGGAGCGGGACAGACTCCTCTGTCTGGAGAAGGAAAAGAGAAAGAATCGATCGAGCTGTTAGAAGCAGCGATTTCTTTGGGCATTCGATATTTTGATACCGCTGCTGGTTACGGTCCGAGCGAAGAATACATGGGAAAAGTCCTTCCCGCTTATCGCAATAAAATCTTTTTAGCGACTAAAACAGCAGCTCGCGATCGCGATGGTGCATGGAGAGATTTAGAGCGATCGCTGCAACGATTAAATACCGATCGCATCGATCTGTGGCAATTCCATAGCGTATCTTTTCACGAGCAACTCGACCAAATTTTTGGTAATGATGGAGCAGCTAAAGCGCTAGAAGAAGCCCAGGAGCAAAAGCTCGTTAAATTCAGCGGCATCACCGGACACCACGAACCCGACGTAATTGCTGCCGGGTTGCGCCGCTATCCTTTCGACACCACTTTGATATCCCTCAACGCTGCTGACATTCACCATCCCCGTCCTTTTGCGCCCGTGGTGTTGCCCGCGGCACGGGAAAGAAATGTCGGCGTGATTGCTATGAAAGTGCCTGCCTATGGTCGTTTGTTTAAACCGGGCGCTCTAGAGGGAATGCATCAGGCAATGGGTTATGTTCTTTCGCTCGACGGCGTTCATACTTGTATCATAGCGGCTGAGAACGCAGAACAGTTGAAAGGAAATGTTCGCGTTGCCCAAGCCTTCAAACCCCTCGCACAAGCTGATTTAACTAAAATCGAACGGCTTACTGCCCGGGTTTGGGAAGATAATACTTTCTTCCGTCAGTGGACATAAGTCGATGAGAATGGCGAATTGGGATAAGATGTTTCGCTTCGCGATCGCGACGAGCGACATTCTATACTTTTGGGATAATACCATTTTTCATTCATTAATGACACAGATAGTCGATCGCCCTCACCCCCAACCCCTCTCCCTATTTGGGAGAGGGGAGAAGAATGTCGATCGCGAAAACCTG
>NZ_MRCB01000054.1 GCF_001904635.1 Hydrococcus rivularis NIES-593 | reverse complement strand
CTGAAGCTTTCGCACCGCGACCAGGGGCTTCCCACAAGCCGCATAATCCTTTTCCTTAATCAAGATGCGGATACTGGCAGCATGACTTTAAATGTAGATCCTTTTCCCAGTTTGCTGGTGACAGAAATCGAGCCATTGCAACGCCGCAGTAGTTGTTGCACGATAGTTAAGCCTAAACCAGCCCCTGCCGTTTCGGTGCTGGTGGCATTGCGTCCGCGATAAAAGCAGTTAAAGATTTTAGGAATGTCGTTACTGTCGATACCAACGCCTGTATCGCTAACCGTTAGCTCAACTGCATTATTGTTGAGAGCAGCTTGTACATAAACTCGACCGTTGGGCGTAAATTTGAGGCTATTGCTGAGCAGATTGCGGAGAATTTGTCTGAGCCAATTACCGGGACAGGCAACGGAAGGCAAATCTGCCGGGACGGTGTAGCCTAACATAATCCCTTTTTCTTCGGCAATGGGTTGATAGATACTGACGATTCCCGGAATTAAGTCTTCTAGCCTTAAAGATGACTCCGATTCGTCAATGGGTTGGTTGAATTGTTCTAATTCGAGTAAACCCGTCAGGAGAGAATTTTGACGATCGCACTGTTGCTGGAGCAGTTGCAAATAACGCTGACGCTGTTCCCGCCTGTTCTGTGTGGAATCTATCAAGCGCAATGCCGTTTTCATATTGGTCAGATAGAGGCTGAGTTCCCGCGTTAGGTTGGTAAGCAATTCATGATGAAAACTGAGGGATTCGGTAAAAGTCCTCATGGTTGTATCGGATTTGGCAAACTGAATTGCATCGCTTTGCTGAATTTGTTTGAGCAACAAATTAGTCATCAGCCTTGAGTCAATCGAGGTAGGCAAAGCACTCGATATCAGCGTATCGGCGAGCAAGGATTCTGGCGTACTGTCGGTGACGGTAAGGACTTGTTTAATTGCGGCTAAAACGTTAGCGATCGCGGCTGGCTCGAAGCTATAGACTATTTTTAGCCGAGATGACTGGGGCGATGTCCCTTCTGCAAGCCCTTGTGCGGTTTGTCTTTGAGCAAGGATCGAGCTGCAAAATTGGGACGACAGGACGATTAAAAAATATTCTCGTTTTAGCTGAGAACTGGCTTCTAGAATAAGGGGAACGATCCCAGCAGCAGAGGAGAGCACCGGAGGAATTTGACTAGCAATAGTGCATAGATAAATCTGTTCGGGTTGTCCTTGTTGGGAATAGCGCTCGATTTCTGCTAGCCAGCGTCCGGTAGTTGGCAGTTTCACCCATAGCGTCGCGGCAATTTTTTGCTCGATTAGGAAATCGACGATCGCAGCAATCGAGGCTCTAAATGTAGTAGAACTCACCGTCAGTGTTGGCGCGGGAGACGTACTCTCCTGAGTTAGCCGATATAGAGACAGTTCTGCATTAGATGGCAAATTCATCGGTTTTGTAAGTATTTCTTGATTAAGACTAGCGTAGGTGCGTTCTGGTTGCTAATTGCTAAAGCTCGATCGCTTATTTAATTTACAAGGCATAAAAACAAAAATATCCAATTATGTATAGAATGTTAATCGCGATCGCGGCGACGGGAAACGAATGAAATAGCGCGATGAGATTTTGCCAGAAAGGTTTGTAATAAGCTTGCGACCAAATTTGATGTTCTGGCATTTTACAGAAAAATTTGGCAACAATATAAAAAGCAAAAATTGGAAGATCGGGAAGAATCGCCCCTAAAGTAATGGCAACATTAGCATTGGGCGCGATCGCTTTGCCTAAGAAAGCAAGGTTGAGAATATAGTGACTCGGAGTATTCATTCTAAATTCCGTAGATATTCTCTTGAAATCTACCCATAGGGTATTTTAAATTCTGATTTCTGCTGTCTAAATTTTCTATGTATTCTTCAAAAAATTAGACTAGCTTGAGAAATTCATGGGAATAACAACGCCAGATTGGGTCAAAAATGCCGTATTTTATCAAATTTTTCCAGATCGCTTTGCAAAGAGCCAGAAATCCCATCAGGGTTTGTGGATTTCTAATAATCTAGAGCCATGGGACGATCCGCCAACCCTGCAAAGATATAAAGGCGGAGATTTATGGGGAGTTATCGAAAAGCTAGACTATTTAAAAGATTTGGGCATTAATGCAATTTACTTTACTCCCATTTTCCAGTCGGCATCGAACCATCGCTATCATACCCATGACTTTTATCAAGTCGATCCGATGTTGGGAGGAAATATGGCTTTAGACGCGCTTCTAGAAGCTGCCCACCAACGCAATATGAAAGTCGTTTTGGATGGGGTATTCAATCATGCCAGTCGCGGCTTTTTCTTCTTCAACGATATTCTCGAACACGGCCCCCTTTCTGCTTGGCTGGATTGGTTTATTGTTGAAGGCTGGCCCGTATCTGCCTATGATGGCAGCAAACCTGCTAATTACGTCAGTTGGGCAGATAATCGCGCTCTGCCAAAATTTAATCACGATAATCCCCAAGTACGGGAATATATCATGCAAATTGGAGAATATTGGCTTAAAAAAGGCATCGATGGTTGGCGATTGGACGTTCCTAATGAAGTCAAAGCACCGGGATTTTGGCAGGAATTTCGTAGCCGAGTAAAAGCGATTAATCCCGATGCGTATATCGTAGGAGAAATTTGGGAAGATTCGCGACAGTGGCTCGATGGAACGCAATTCGATGGGGTAATGAATTATCTATTTACTGCCCCGACGATCGCGTTTGCCGCAGGCGATCGCGTTATTATGGAATTTGTCGAAAGTCTGAGTTACTACCCCTATCCCGCCCTCTCTGCCCCAGAATACGCCGAAAAAATCCAGCAGTTGCTCGCCCTCTATCCTTGGGAAATTCAATTGACGCAGTTGAATTTACTTAACAGCCACGATACGGCAAGATTGCTGACCATCGCTGGGGGCGATCGCGCTAGCGTAGAATTAGCGACTTTACTCTTATTCACCTTTCCTGGCGCGCCGAGTATTTTTTATGGCGATGAAGTGGGTTTGCCAGGAGGATTGGATCCCGATTGCCGTCGCGGATTTCCCAAAGAAAAAAATTGGGATTTAGAGGTATTAAATTATCACAAACAATTGATCGCCGTGCGCAATCAATATGCTGCCCTGCGAACTGGCGACTATCGAGTTCTCTATGCCCAAGGCGGCGTTTACGTATTTTCTCGGAGTTTAGGCACGGAACAACTGATAGTTGCAGTTAACGTCGATACAACTCCTGCTGCAATAACTGTGGAGTTTGCGGATCTGCAAACCCGTCCAGAAAATTTATTATATGGAAAGGGTAGAGTTTTGTGGCAGGGAAATCGACTAGAATTAGATATTCCCTCCCGCACGGGCTGCATTATTGCGTGAAGTTTTCAACTCACCAATAAAACGATCCCTTCTAAGGTGAGAAAATCTCGATCGCTCGCTTGCGTCATTGACTGGGAAAGATATGTTACACGTTACAAAAACAACTATTATTAAGCCAGCAGAATCGATGCCAAAGAAACTTGCAAAAAAACTTTTAGGGGAAATTTTACAAGAGGCAGGCTTAGTTTCAGCCGCACAAATTCAGATCGCGCTCCAAGATCAGAGTATATATGATGATATGCGCATTGGAGAAATTTTGGCGCTGCGAGGATGGCTAAAACAAGAGACAGCCGATTTCTTTGCCGAAAGATTTCCCGCCCTCGTCAAGCAACCTAATAAAAAGCCGCTTGGCGTTTATTTAAAAGAAGCTGCTTTGCTCGACGACCATCAGATTAAAATTCTTCTTGCAGAGCAACAAAAGAATCCAACGCCGAGAATTCGCTTTGGCAAATTAGTCGTTCTCAAAGGGTGGCTCAAACAAGATACGGTAGACTTTTTCTTAGATAATTTGGCGGCTAGAGCCGAACAAGATAAAGTCTATATCAGTCAGACAGTTCTAAAAACGCTGACTAACCATCCATTTCCAAACAAGTAAGAACCCTTTTTGTAACAGGTTGTCCTAAAAGTAGAGAATGTCATGTTGAGGGTAGCAATGGCGAAGCTATGTATATACAATTCCAACGTTAACGGAATTAATATGACAACTGATATTAGTGCCTCAACTCATTCTGCTCATAGGACTTCCAGGTAGTGGTAAATCTTTTCTCGCCAAGCAAATAGCGGCGCGATCTCCCAAGGGATGTGTAATTATTTCTACGGATGCCATTCGCGCTCAATTATTTGGCGATGCGAGCATTCAGGGAGCATGGCTGCTAGTTTGGCGGGAGATAGAGCGACAATTTCGCGATGCAGTCGAGCAAATCTACCAAGGCAAGCTATCCAAAGCCATCTATGATGCGACGAATGCAGTCAGACGGCACAGGAAAGATGCGATCGCGCTTGCTCGAACGACGGGATTTACCCGCATTATCGGCGTTTGGCTCGATACGCCCCTGTCGCTCTGTTTGGAGAGAAATCGCAGGCGCAAGCGATACGTTCCAGAAGAGATTATCATGCACATGTACCGTTGTCTGCAAGCCGCACCACCCTCTTTGGAGGATGGACTCGATGAGTTATTCCGATTCACAGTTGAGAATTGACAATCGCTTGAATCGAGATTGGTTTAGTCTCGAAGTTGCTTGAAACAAGATACGTCTGCCTTGCCAAAATGGACGCTGAAAGCAACCTGGAGACTTTCTAACGCTTTGACTAACCAGGGAACGCCATCTTTAGCAAAAGACTCGTAATGATTGAACAGAATCGAGAATCGTTTTTCTAGGTAAGGCTTGACCTTATTGCACATCAGTACCACTTTGAGTAACAATCCAATAGTACGGGTAACTCCCATATTGGTAATTAGATCGACAAAAACATAGTGTTGCGGTTGATGGGCGCTTTCTACCACTAAGAAGTTAAAAAGTTGGCTTGAAGTCCGCACGATCAGAAATTCGCTAGGTCTTTGATTATCGAATTCCGGCAGTGTATTTTGTAGGTGTTGACAAAGTTTTTTATTAAATTGACTCTTGGCGTATTTAGAGTCAAACGAACTAGCGATGTAGTGGTACAAATCGTTCTTAAAAGCGCGATAGGTAAAAGTGTTAGCGCTGTGACTGATAAAGCTGCGCGATATATCTCTATAAGTATGGTTACCTTCTACCGCCCCCGTATAATGAATAATAGCTCGGTTTAATTCGCTATCGCTGAGCAGGGTCGGATTTTTTACCCGACGAATTATCGTCGATAGATCCGAACCCCGCGCCATTCGTGTCAGTCGCACTTGATAAGTCGCGTACTTTGACAAATCTAGCTCGAAACGACGTTCGATCTGGGTTTTGATACGGTGTACCGTCTTCAAATCTTCCCCATTGCTGTTGTCGCCGAGCAGGCAATGGTAGTATAGATAGGGATAGCGGTGAATCAAGTTGCCAACCGAGCTAGTAGAATTGTTAGTGTTACTTTGTTTGGCATCGATGACTCGCGCTAACCGCTGCATCTTAACATATAGCTCGTCTTGGGTAAAATTTCTCACCAGCCGTCGCAACAAATTAGCAGTGGTAGGATATCCATTGATAGCAGGTCCGAGATAATCAAACATTCTCACCAACTCTGGAATGGCTGATTGGGATTGAGAATTCATTTGCCAGCGATTGATGAGAATATAGCAGCAACGATTGAAGAAGAGATTGAAACGAGCTTCTGCTCCCTTCGATTTAACTATAATTTCTAGGGCGGAGTAAACGCGAGAGTCCCTGCAACCTTGACCGTGGACGAACAAGCTGCGAAACTCTTCTAGTAACCGTTCGGGAGATTCTGTCTGGACACATGCCAATAAATAATCATACAGGACTTGTTCTGCCTGCTGAATTTGTTGACTATCACTGTTTTTCCTAGATAATGTACTCATTGGAGTCAGTCTTCTCCTGTAATCTAACCCTTGATTGAGTCTTTTTGAGAAATAATCGAGCAATTGATGGAAAAGCAAAGAGTTGGCTTGAAGTCAAAACAAGCTTTAGAAAATCAGCGCTTGTGCGTCAAGCAGAATCTCCCATTACTAAGACTAAGACAATCAATTTGGCTCGTCTGCGATCGCTATCACTATTTAAAAGTACATCGATCGCAGAAATCAACGTGAATTTCTGGTAATTACTTTTTCTATGTCCTTGCAAATTTCTCTCGCTCAACTCCGTGAAATTATTGATGCTTTTTTAATAAATAGTTCGGATATTTCCTTAGAGCAATTAGCGACGGGAATTACTACCGATACTCGCTCGCTTTCTCCTGGAGAGATATTTTTAGCCCTCAAAGGAGAAAGATTTGACGGACATGAATTTATAGAAACTGCCATAGAAAAAGGAGCGATCGCAATCGTTACCGAGAGAGATCTGTCCGTAAATTTTCCTAAGAAAGTTCCACAATTTAAAGTTAAAAATACGCTAGAAGCTTATCAGAAAATTGCTCGATGGTGGCGAGAGAGATTCAATATTCCCGTCATTGGCATAACGGGTTCGGTTGGCAAAACGACAACCAAAGAATTAATTGCCGCCATCTTATCAATAACAGGAAAGGTTCACAAAACTCAAGCAAATTACAATAATGAAATCGGCGTTCCCAAGACCTTACTAGAACTCGGAGCGGAACACGATTACGCCATCATAGAAATGGCAATGCGAGCGCGGGGAGAAATTGCTCTGCTGACGAAAATTACTCGTCCGACCGTTGGCATTATCACTAACGTAGGAACGGCACACATCGGACGACTGGGATCGGAAGAAGCGATCGCCCAGGCAAAATGCGAGTTGTTAGCAGAAATGCCCCACACTAGCATAGCTATATTAAATCACGACAATCCGCTTTTGCGCGAAACCGCCGCTAAAGTGTGGCAAGGAGAAACGATTACCTACGGGTTAGAAGGCGGAGATTTAACCGGAAAACTCATCGATTCTCAAACCCTAAGAGTGGAAGGCATGGATTTTCCTCTACCGTTACCCGGTCGTCACAATGCCTTAAATTACCTCGGCGCTTTAGCAGTGGCGAAGGTACTAAATATTGACTGGACTCCGTTAATGCAAGGTTTATCCGTCAGTTTACCAGGTGGGCGATCGCGGCGTTACCAATTGCCCAACGATATTACAATTCTCGATGAAACCTACAATGCTGGTTTAGAATCGATGTTAGCAGCGCTGCACCTGCTCAAAGAAACCCCAGGAAAGCGCCATATTGCCATTCTCGGAACGATGAAGGAACTTGGAGAGCGATCGCCACAATTTCATCATCAAGTGGGTAATAAGGTAAGACAGCTGGGCATCGATGAATTATTTATCCTAATTGACGATCGAGAAACAGAAGCTATTGCCGAAGGTGCATCGGGCATACCGACTCAATGTTTTACCAGCCATGAGGAATTAGTTAAGCGATTGATGGAAGTTGTACGGGCAGGCGATCGCTTGTTATTTAAAGCCTCTAATTCGGTAGGATTAAATCGAGTAGTAGAACAATTTCGCGCTCAATTTTAGAAGGATTTAGAGAAAAGAAATGAATACTTACACGATTAATTTTAATCCAATTATTAAGCTGACTGAAGACCAATTTTATCAGCTCTGTCGGGCGAATCCAGATATTAAGTTTGAACGCAATGCCAAAGGAGAAATAATTATTATGTCTCCCACCGGAGGAGAAACTGGGAATCGAAATGCTGAAATTATCATTGAATTTGGAGTTTGGAATCGGCAATCTCAACTAGGAAAATTATTTGATTCTTCAACGGGTTTTCAACTTCCCAATGGGGCAGATCGTTCTCCTGATGTGGCTTGGATTAAACAAGAAAGATGGGATGCTTTGACTGTCGAACAAAAAGAAAGATTTCCTCCCATCGCTCCCGATTTTGTTTTAGAGTTAATGTCTCCTGGCGATCGCCTGCAAGAGCTACAAGAAAAAATGCGAGAATATATCGAAAATGGCGTGCAATTAGGCTGGCTAATTAACAGGAAAAGCCGCCAAGTAGAAATTTATCGACCGGGACAACAAGTAGAAATTTTAGACAATCCGGCGACTCTTTCAGGAGAAGATGTATTGCCGGGTTTCGTGTTGGATTTACAAATTGTTTGGTAGCGATCGCATCTTCCATCGCAACGAGCATCTAGCGATCGGATTAGTATTCAAGTTTTTAGTTTGCCTAAGTCTTGTAAGCTATTTTTACGGCGTTTGTTACGAATCAACATGGCAACGATTAACGACAACTACCTCAAACTCAAAGCAGGATATCTATTTCCCGAAATTGCGCGACGAGTAAACGCATTCGCACAGGCAAATCCTGAGGCCAAGATTATTCGATTGGGAATTGGCGACGTTACCGAACCCTTACCGGAAGCGTGCCGCAAGGCAATGATTAAAGCTATCGAAGAAATGGGCGATCGCGCGACATTTAAAGGCTATGGACCAGAACAAGGCTATCCCTGGTTGCGAGAAGCGATTGCTAAATATGACTTCCAGGCGCGGGGATGCCAGATCGATGCCGACGAAATTTTTATCTCTGACGGTTCCAAATGCGACACGGGTAACATTCTCGACATCTTTGGCGATAATAACGCGATCGCAGTTACCGATCCCGTTTATCCGGTGTATGTCGATACTAACGTCATGGCAGGACATACCGGAGAAGCCAACGAGAAAGGGGAGTATGAAGGTTTAGTTTATCTACCTATCAATGCAGAGAATAACTTTACTGCCAAGATACCCTCTCAGAAAGTCGATCTCATTTATCTGTGTTTCCCCAATAACCCCACGGGGGCAACTGCTACGAAGGAACATCTCAAAGCTTGGGTAGACTATGCTAGAGCCAATGGCTCAATTATTTTCTTCGATGCCGCTTACGAAGCTTTTATCACTAATCCCGATCTTCCCCATTCGATTTATGAGATTGAAGGAGCCAGAGAATGCGCGATCGAGTTTCGTTCGTTCTCCAAGAATGCAGGTTTCACGGGAACTCGCTGTGCGCTGACAGTAGTACCGAAAACCCTGACGGCAAAAGCTGCCGATGGTTCCGATGTAGAATTGTGGAAGCTATGGAATCGCCGCCAGTCTACAAAGTTTAACGGCGTGTCCTACATCGTGCAACGGGGAGCCGAAGCAGTTTATTCTGAGGAAGGACAGGAACAAGTTAAGGCGCTAGTAAGCTTTTATCTCGAAAATGCCAAAATTATTTGCGATCGCCTGACAGAAGCTGGATTAAAAGTCTATGGCGGCGTAAATGCACCCTATGTCTGGGTTAAAACGCCCAATGGTCTGTCGAGTTGGGATTTTTTCGATAAGTTACTACATACTTGCAATGTGGTAGGAACGCCCGGTTCTGGTTTTGGTGCCGCAGGTGAAGGCTATTTCCGCATTTCAGCGTTTAACAGCCGGGAGAATGTAGAAGAGGCGATGAAGCGGATTGCACAGAAGTTTAGGGTGTAAGGGCGATCGCTTTTGAGTACTATTGGGAAATTATAGGGTAATACCAATTTTNCAGGTTTTCGCGATCGACATTCTTCTCCCCTCTCCCAAATAGGGAGAGGGGTTGGGGGTGAGGGCGATCGACTATCTGTGTCATTAATGAATGAAAAATGGTATAAGGTGGGCATTCATTGTCCACCTTAACTAACCGCCCTTATAAAAAGGCGATCGCCTATTATCTTTACGATTTTGAAGGATTGTTGTATCAAATCCGGTTAAACAACCATAATGATTGGGCATCACGACAAATTCATCTAATCGCAATCGTGGATGATATTTAGGTAACTCGTACCAATATGACCAAACTATTTGCCCAAAACGATTTAATTTCATCTCGCCATCCACAATTTCTCCAAACAAACGTTCCCGTTGATGGGTACAAATAGTAATAAAATATGCTCCAGCCTTAGAATAGTCGTATCCCTTTAGCCGTATAGAACGGCGATGGTGTTTTTTAGGATTGGATTTCATATAACTTTCCGCAACATTCTCATTACTAAAATGCCCAAACGACCTACAATAGCTGCTGTTTGAGCAATAACAGTAGAGAGCGATCGAGGAAAGAGAAAAACTGTACGGGTGGGTGAGTGTCAACATCTCTGTAGGGATAGGTTTGAAAACCTGCCCCTACGAATATTGCGGGCGTTCAACTCGATTGAAGATGAATTGCACAAATCGCGCTCGCAAAAGTCAATCGCTCGAAAGAACCGACAGATTCGTTTATTGGTGACGTTCTAGGGCAAACTGAATCAAGCGATCGCACAGTTCGGGAAAAGGAACGCCGCTAGCTGCCCAAAGCTGAGGATACATGCTAAAGGCGGTAAAACCGGGCAGAGTATTAATTTCGTTGAGGAAAACTTCGCCTGTTTTTTCGAGATAGAAAAAGTCTACCCTTGCCAGTCCAGCCGCATCTACGGCAGTAAAGGCTTTGAGAGACATTTCTTGGATTTGCGAAGCAATAGCGGTGGGGATTTGGGCGGGAATGTGCAACTCGGCGCGTCCGTCAGTATATTTGGTTTCATAGTCGTAGAAATCGCTGTTGTAAGTGATTTCTCCGACGACTGAGGCTTTGGGATTATCATTACCCAAGACGGCACATTCGACTTCTCTGGCGACTACGCCTGCTTCGACAATGATGCGTCTGTCGTAGCTGGCAGCGTTGTCTAAAGCCGTTTCTAATTCGGTACGCGATCGCGCTTTGGCAATACCCACTGAAGACCCCAAATTAGCGGGTTTGACAAAGCAGGGATAGTCTAAAGTCTTTTCAATTTCGTCGCAGAGTTTCGGAAAGACGCAAGGATTAGACCAAATTTGCGATCGCGAGATTGCCATATACTTAACTTGAGGCAAACCCGCTTGCGCAAACGCCATTTTCATGGCGATTTTATCCATTCCGGCAGCAGAACCCAAAACGCCGCTACCGACGAAAGGAACTTGCATGAGAGTAAGCAATCCCTGAACCGTGCCGTCTTCGCCATTGGGCCCGTGAAGAATGGGAAACCAGACATCGACTTCGGCTACTTGCGGGGGAAACTGCCAAAGTTGTTTTTTATCGTTGGTTTCTGAGGTTAGCGGCTTGCCCGAATCGAGTACTTGTCGGGCGATGTCTCCGGCTTGCCAAATGCCATCTTTTTGAATGTAGACTGGCAAAACGTCGTACTTCATCGCGTTATCTTGGGCATCCAAAGCCGTCGCGATCGCGATCGCAGAATTAATCGAGACTTCGTGTTCGCCAGAACGACCGCCAAATAACAGCCCTACCCGCAATTTTGTCATTTCTTCTCCTCGCCCCATTCCTAATTGCCGATAGCCTATCATAAAGCATTCTATTTCAGAATCTTTAATGGCTATCGGATTGATTTTCCTGTAGTCAGTAGAGTTTTATTTATCGTTGATTGTTCCTTGAGGGATTGGCAGCGCCAATTCGTTGCGATCTATCTACTGAGGGGGCATGGATGGGAAAGGTTCGGATTCAGGCGGTTCCGTTCCCGGTTCCGTCGGTTGCGTCTGTATTTGTTCGCAGGCAACTTTTGCTGCTTCGTACCGCTGTTCAGAAGCAGCCACTTCTTCCTTAAGATTAAAAACGCGAACGTCGTTGAGGCTGCCGATAGTGCGAAGGTTTAGCAGCGATAGGCTGAGTGATGTTTCTGGGGTAAGTTTGATTGGCAGCGAGGCTTTCGTACATCCCATACTAAAGGTACTTTCAATGAGGTTTCTAAAGTTCAATCCCTCGCCTGTAGCGGGCAAGCGATAGGCAATGACATAAGTTTCCTCCGCAACCTTTACTGTCTGTCCCTGAGTGTAATAGACGTAGTTATAGCTGCTGCCGCCCAATAAACCAGCCCAACTTTTCATAAAATCGCCCATTTCATATTGACCGCCAATGGAAATTTGTCGCCAAGAACTGTCTAAATCTTGAAGTTTTTGAGTTAGCGGAATTTGCTGACCGGAGACTAATTTCTCAAAATCTGACCCATAGCTAGGCAGGCTGTAGGTGGAAAGTAAGGCAGTTGTGGCTAAAAGAATTACATTGTTTTTCATGGATGTGATTATCTTTGAACTGAGTAACAGATAAGTTTATAGTAATCGCTTTACAGAAATATTAGAACATAGATAATTGACAAGTTTCTCTAGTAATTTGATTGAACCGATCGGAAGTAGTTCGAGCGTCTCGCTCGCGAGCAGATAGAGGCTTTAATAATAAATACAAGATCCAGCGATCTTACGAATAGTTTGCTCCAGTTTAAAATTGCTATTTTGCAAGATAATGACTCTAAAATTTCCTGAAAAATTGAGTTCGTTCTCTAAGCGATCGATAATTTCTTCGTGGCTTTTCCAATCGGCTCCGGCTCCTTTAACTGTTTGAAGAACAATAGCAAAGATATAAAAAGCTTTTTCCGGAAAAAAGGTGACTTTTTGACGAACGAGATAGGCTTTATTAATTTCGGAGTAAGTCGATAATTGCTCGCTTAACTGTCGAACTTCCCCATCGGACAACTGATGGGGAAACAAAGGAGTCTCATGAGAAATTCGACTGCGTTCTTGTTGGATTCTTTTCCAGAGACAATAATATTCTTGACCTTTCTGTTGATAGAATTTTGCTTGTTTGATTTTACCTTGATTTAGGTAAAAATCGTAGAGTAAATCGCAACTGGGAACGACTAACTCTGGATCTATAGCTATTGCTTTTTCTAGGTATTTAATCCCTTGAGAATCATTTCTTTCAATCAGAATTTTTCCCAATTGATAGTTCGTTAAAGGATGATTGGGTTCTACCTCAAGCACTTGTTGAAACAGAGCGATCGCTTTGTGGGCTTCTTGTAAAGTCGAAGTCAAACAGGCACGCTTCCACATCTGTTCTACGGTTAAAGCACACTTTTGTGCTTTTTCATCGAGCGCTGCAAGATTTCGTCTCTGTTGCTGGGCGCGAAGATATAGCTTTTCCCAACTCCCGGCTACTTCGTTTTTCCACTCGCGATCGAGTCTATCGGCAAAACTCCACAACAGTTCGCCAAAAAAGTACTCGGCGGCTGTTTGTGTTGGCGGTTGTGGAGGTTGAATTGGGTTTAGATCGTAGCCAATAGCAGTCAGGCGATCGAGCAAACAGGGGTGAGTATCCTCGTAGTCGGTTCGATGGGCTAAGGCGCGATCGAGCCATTTGGCAGCCTCTCTGGGAGAAAGACCGATTTTTAGCTGTTGCAATAGCTGCGTTATCGCATCGCTAGGAGGTTCTGCATGCTGTTCTGCCTGTTGATAAATGGTTGGCCAAAAGGACTTGTGCAGGAAATAACTGTAGATTGCCAGATTGATATCTGCCTGGGCTTCATTCTCTAAACCTGCTAATTCGACCCCGCAGCGGTCGGCTTCGTATTCGTTAGCGCGCACTAGGACGAAAGTATAGGCATGGAAATAGGGCGCGTACCAGTGAAAAAACCATTGAAAGAGAAAAAAGCCACTATTTTTTGGCTCCGGAAACCGTTCGGCTAACTCGAACCAGATTTTGCGAAGGCGATAAATCCAATTGGAAAAGTGACTGTGATTGCCTGAAAGATGTCCTAATTCATGGGCAAGAACGGCTCGAAACTGTTGGAGCGAGAGGGCTTGCATTAATGGCAGTCCTAAGAATAAGTAGTTTTGCTGCCAGCCGAGCAAACCCAAACGGGGACTTTGGAGAACGCCAGCATTCAGTTCGTCTGTTAGAAAAATGCGATCGCATTTTGGGGCTTGCAAGATTGTTGCCAGTCGATCGATGGTTGCAAACAGTTCGGGCGCATGCAAGCGATCGAGTGGCAGTCCTTTGGGAATTTTGGTATCGATCCAGAAAAGTCGCAAAATGCCCAGACTGACCAGGATTGCCATCAAATTGAGTTGGTTGGTTAAAGCTTCGGAACTGGCTGCGACTAGAAAGGTTCTTGCGCCCCAAATGATTCCCAGTAACAGCAAGAAAACAAAGAGTATGTAAGCGTAACCAAGAATTGCCAATAATGTCACCTTAATCTGATAATTGGCAGGATGGTGACGGGCATCTTTTTCCAGTTGTCGAACGAGAGTTTCAAATCTTTCTTGCTGTTCGATGGTCATTGCCATAGATAGTTTTCCTTTCTGACTGGGAGCGAGTCCGTATAGAAGCAGAAAGCCGATTGTCGGGGCTAGGATTTTACAACTAGCGGCAATCGACAGAATTCTCCCTGACAAATTTTGAAAGTTACTACGATCGAGTTCCACTGATTTCGTCTAATTGATGATAGCCGATCGCCGTTCGCTTTGAAGCGAATCGCAAGTCAAAATGTCAAAAAAATAAAAAAATACCTCACTTGAGATAGATGTTTGAGATTTTACAACAGGTAAATTAAATAATAATTAATATTTTTTCAGGCGTTTTCTTTTCTCAGGAGCGCGATCGCACAATAACAGATTGTCCCCTCTAGGAATGCCATGTTGAGCATCTATAGCGTTCTTTTTTAGAATTTTTGTGCAATATAAGTTACATTTGTTAAAGATTCTAGAAAAAGACCTATCGCTCTCCTGCGAGCCAATTGCAATAGATTTAGCCGATGTTTATCAAGCGATCGCGACATTCTCGCTGGTACCAAAAATCAATTGTTTCCCTTATCCTGCTCTTTTTGCTCTGGAACTTTGCCCCAGCAGTTGCCCAAGCACGGACTGGAACGTTAACAGCTTCTCAGTCAACCACTCCCTACGTTCAAAAAACCATCGAGCGGATTACTGAATTTCAGCTCGATAACGGCATGAAGTTCATAGTCTTAGAAAATCATGAAGCCCCTGTGGTTTCTTTTGTAACCTACGCCAATGTGGGCGGTGCTAACGAACCCGTTGGAAAAACAGGCGTAGCTCATTTTCTCGAACATTTAGCCTTTAAAGGCACAAAGCGGATTGGGACTACTAATTATCCCGCAGAAGCGAAAATATTCCCTCGCCAAGACGAAATTTTTAATCAAATTAAAGCCGCTAATGCCTCTGGGAAAAAACAAGAGGTCGCCAAACTCCAGAAAGAATTGGCTCGGCTAGAAGCACAAGCATCGCAATATGTCAAGCAAAATGAATTCGGTCAAATCGTCGAACAAGCTGGCGGCGAAGGATTGAACGCTTTTACCTCGGCAGATGAAACGGTATATTTCTACAGCTTCCCTGCCAATAAGTTAGAACTGTGGATGTCGCTGGAGTCAGAGCGCTTTTTAGAACCCGTTTTTCGGGAATTTTACAAAGAAAGAGAAGTTATTTTAGAAGAACGTCGCCTGAGAACGGATAACAACCCGATGGGGCAAATGATTGAGGCATTTATCGATAAGGCATTTACCCAGCATCCCTACAAACGTCCCGTCATCGGCTATGACCAGGACATTCGCAATCTGACGCGAGAAGACGTGCGGCAGTTTTTCGAGACTTATTATCCGCCCAATAACCTAACAGTTGCCATTGCGGGCGATGTCGATCCTGCCCAGGTCAAACAATTGGCACAGGTCTATTTTGGGCGCTTTGCGCCTAAAACCCAACCGCCAGAGGTAACTCAAGTAGAACCCAGGCAAACAGAAACGCGGGAAGTAACGCTAGAGTTACCCGCTCAGCCGATGTATTTAGAGGGATATCATCGTCCGCAACTCAACCATCCCGATCGCGCCATCTACGAAGTCATTGCCACGCTGATGAGTACCGGACGCACGTCGCGCCTCTACAAGTCATTGGTAGAACAGAAGCGAGTGGCGCTTTCAGCTCAAGGGTTTAACGGATTTCCGGGCGATAAGTATCCCAACCTCATGCTATTTTATGCACTGACAGCGCCTAACGCAACGGTTGACGATGTTGCCAAAGCCTTAAATGTAGAACTGGAGCGCCTCAAAACCGAACCCGTTTCAGCAAAAGAATTAGAGCGAGTCAAAAATCAGCTTACGGCCGATTTATTGCGATCGCTCGATTCCAATATGGGAATGGCGAAGTTACTGGCAGAGTATGACGTTAAAACCGGAAGCTGGCAGAATTTATTTAAGGAATTAGACGCGATCGCGGCTGTTACCCCTGCCGATATCCAACGAGTCGCCAAAGACACCTTCACCCCTCAAAACCGCACGATCGGACGTTTATTAAGCAAGCCAGACGGAATGATGAGATAAGAAGAGAGAGACTTCTGAGACGGGAGAGTGTGGGGAGTTTGGGAAGACAAGGGGACAAGGAGGCAGAAAGACTCGGAGACAGGGAGATAATTAACGAATAACCACTAACCACTAACCAATGACCAATGACCAACGATCGATAACAAACAATCTATGAAAAAACGTTTTCAAAGTTTTAGAGCAATTGGATTAGTTATAGTAGCGATCGCGCTGGTTTTTACCTTTCGTATGCCAGCCATTGCTCAGACTCCTCGGCATTACGACGAATTAACTTTCTCTGCCGCACCAACAATCAAAATCCCCGAATACGAACGCTATCAATTAAGTAATGGCATGGTGGTATACCTGATGGAAGATCGTCAGTTTCCTTTAGTGAGCGGTACTGCCCTGATAAGGACTGGTTCTCGTCTAGAACCCCCAGATAAAGTGGGCTTAGCCGTAATTACTGGGACAGTGATGCGAACCGGTGGAACTCAACAACATCCTGCCGACAAATTAGACGAGATTTTAGAGCAGCGAGCAGCTATTGTAGAAACAAGTATCGGCATGGATTCAGGAACGGCTAGCTTCAACGCACTCAGCCAAGACATCGATCTGGTGTTCGATCTATTTGCTGAGGTGATTCGTTACCCTGCCTTTGCCTCTGATAAGATCGAGTTAGCCAAAACTCAACGGCGGGGTGCCATTGCCCGTCGCAACGACGATCCTGGAGCGATCGCCAATCGAGAATTTCAAAAGTTGATTTACGGGGAAACTAGCCCTTATGCGCGCATAGAAGAATACGCGACCATCGATAGGATTTCCCGCGAGGATATTATTAATTTTTATCAAACTTACGTTCGTCCCGATCGCACGATCTTAGGGATTGTCGGCGATTTCGATCCAGCCCAAATGAAAGCGGCGATCGAGAAAGCATTTGGAGACTGGCAACCTCCCTCCACCAAGCTAGATAACGCTATTCCCCCAGCCTCTCAGAAATATCAAGGCGGAGTCTTTTTGGTCGATCGCCCTCAGCTTACGCAAAGCAATATCCGCATCGGTCATCTCGGCGGCGATTTTAGGAATCCCGACTATCCCGCTCTCAGCGTTTTGAATGGTGTTTTAAATGGCTTTGGCG
The DNA here is from genome assembly GCF_001904635.1 of Hydrococcus rivularis NIES-593. GTDB lineage: Bacteria > Cyanobacteriota > Cyanobacteriia > Cyanobacteriales > Microcystaceae > Hydrococcus > Hydrococcus rivularis. The sequence continues at coordinate 859 of NZ_MRCB01000054.1, read as the reverse complement.
GGCGTTTGTTTAACGATTTGCGATCGCGTCAAGGACTTGCCTACAGCGTCTACGGCTATTGGGATCCCAAATACGATTATCCTGGACTCTTTTTTGCCGGAGGACAAACGAAATCGGAAACCACAGTTCCTTTTGTCAAATCCCTGCTTTCAGAAATCGAACGAGTGCGGACTACCCCTATCACAGAAAAGGAACTCAACTACGCCAAAGATTCCATCCTTAACTCCTTTGTCTTTAACTTCGAGAATCCCAACCAAACTCTTTCGCGGCTGATGCGTTACGAATACTTTGGCTATCCTGAAGATTTCATCTTTCAGTATCAACGAGCCGTTAAAGCGACGACAATTCAAGATGTCCAGCGCGTCGCTCAAAAATACCTAAAACCCGATCGCATCGTGACTTTAATCGTCGGCAACGCTCAAGCCATTCAGCCATCGCTGAGTAGCTTAGGAGGTGAAGTCAAAATCGTCGATATCTCTATCCCACAACCCGCGCAGAGTTCGAGGCAAGCGACGACAAAAGAAAATTAATCGAAAAAAGCCAAGCGAATTCGGACTATTGCCTTAAGCCTTCAAAGAGCATTAAATTAATGTTAATTACTCTGGTCAAGCGTGGGGGCGCGATCGAAGCTTGGGGCGAAGCGATCGCGCTATATCGTTTCAATAAAGATAGTTGTAGATAAAAAATCAATAACAAATTTTCCTAAAAAAGTAAAGAAATATAGAGTATTTTGTATTGGCTTGACAAATTAACTCAAATATGAATCATCATAGAGAAAACAAACAGAAAGTTTTCACAGAATAAGGCGTTTTGGTAGCAACCGTACAGAAACTTACGCTAAGGCTGTAATTATTACTGC
>NZ_MRCB01000053.1 GCF_001904635.1 Hydrococcus rivularis NIES-593 | reverse complement strand
GAGCCAGTCGTCCCCCGATTCTTCGGTTTAGACTGAACGAATCGCACTTTTTGGCAGCATTGCGATCCCGATGAATCTCAACCCCACAGCTACATTGATGAGTTCTAGTGCTGAGAGATTTCTTATACCATTTTTCATTCATTAATGACACAGATAGTCGATCGCCTTCACCCCCAACCCCTCTTCCTATTTGGGAGAGGGGAGAAGAATGTCGATCGCGAAAACCTGAAAATTGGTATTAACTTTTGCACCACAACCAGAGCAATTTTGAGTGGTAAAATCTGGTTTAACTTTAATAAATTCTCTATTTTGAGCTTCTGCCTTAGCTTCAATCATTTTTAACAGTTGACCCAAAGCAGCATCGGCAAAACTTTTATTTAAACCTGATTTGGCTTTCGCTCCGTTTCGCTTCCATCCTTGACCATCTTCTCTTTTCTTAGGTTTGGGTCTTCTGTTGAGATTAGCAATTTTTAGATCCTCGACGGCGATCGCATCAAACGAACGAACCAAATAGGTTGATAGTTTATGGTTGAATGCACGCCGCTGTAATTTAATTTTTTCGTGGATTAAGGCAATTTTCTGTTTAGTTTTTAAGCTATTTTTAGAATCCTTAGAAAATTCTTTTAATATCTCTTGTGCTTTTTCCTTTCCTGCAATCCGAAATTCACAATCTTTAGGGAGTTTTGAGATCTGCTGCTTAATTTTTTGAATTTCTTTTTTGAAGTAATCTCGTTGTGCCTCTTGTCTTGCTAGTTTGCGTTGCAATCTTCTAAGACGTTTTTGGGCCGAGCGATAATATCGAGGTGGATTAACTTGTTTACCTACTTCAGCGGGGTTGTGGGATCTCTAGAGGAAAGGTTAAAGGGAGAATTAACCCCTTCCCCTTTTCCCTTTCCCCCTTCCCAACTTCTGCAAGAAGTCTAATGGGCTTTAAAGGTTCGCCCTCATGCCTCCGATAAACCCGCACAGCCTTACTGTCTACGCCGTAGGCATTCAGAAACAAACTCTAAAATCTTGTACGCGCTGCCAAACTCGATCTAATAAATCGGTAGAGTCTGCATCAAACCACTCGATTTCGGGGTAGGCTCGAAACCAAGTACGCTGCCGTTTGGCAAATTGGCGAGTATGCACGACTATTAATTTTTTTGCCTCAGATAAAGAGAAATCACCAGCAAGATATTGTTTTATCTCTTGATAGCCTAAGGTATTCAAAAGAGGTAGATGCCAACCATATTTTTTACCTAATCTTTCGACTTCTTCAATCAATCCAGCCTCTATCATTTTTTCCGTGCGTAGTTCGATGCGTTTTTTTAGGGCTTCCGTCTCGCAATCCAAACCAATTTGCAGGATCGGATAGTCGGGTGGATTTTCTCCCTGTTGCTCGGAAATGGGTTTTCCAGTAACATAATAAACCTCTAACGCTCTTAGGGTTCTGACTTCATCGTTCGGATGAATTTTTTGAGCCGCGATCGCATCAACTTGACACAAAAAAGCGTAAAGTTGGGTTTGTCCGAGCGATTGCAGTTGCGATCGCAATTCTGGCTGCGGCGATACCCTGGGAATTTTTAACCCTTTGACAATCGATTTAATATACAATCCCGTTCCTCCTACTAGGAGAGGGGGAACTCTGAATTCGGAATTTTTTATTAACGCTTGCGCTTTTTCTTGATACTGGGCCAGAGTTAGGGTTTCAGTCGGATCGCAGATATCGATCAGGTAGTGCGGTACTAACTTTTGTTCGATCGGGGTTGGCTTAGCCGTTCCGATATCAAATTCTCGGTAGACTTGACGAGAATCGGCACTAATAATAACTGAATTGAGTCTTTGAGCCAATTCTAAGGCTAAGCCAGATTTGCCCGTAGCAGTAGCACCGCAAATGACGATCGCAGAGGGTTTCATTAACGTGAGTTCGGAATATTGCGATTACCTTAGCGATCGATCTCAAAAAAAGCGATCGCCGAGCTTTTAGCTATCCAAATCTCCTTGTACAATAGTCGCGATCGCAACTTTGGCATTGTCTTGGAATTCTTTGATATTAACCCGTCCCAAGAGCGCGATCGCGAGGATAAATCCTAACGCTTGCAGAGCAAACACGGTTCCATATGCCAAGACGGGGACGTTAAACGTTCCCTTCCCCACATTGAGGACGGCTCCTCCTATCACTGTAGCCAATGCTCTCGACATTGACTGAGCCAATCCCCAAGCCCCGATAAAGGTACCTGCCGTTTCCGTCGCCGTCAGATCTAACATTAAACTGGTAGCTCCTGCTGTCAGGACTCCAGACGCTAATCCAAAAAACAGCAGTCCGGATTTGAGCAAACTTTGGCTGGCTGTAGCTCCTGCTAATATTATCAAGCCAACGCAGAAGATAGCGAAAATACATCCCAGTTTCGTCGTTCTTTGTTTGCCCAAGCGCGGCAGTACTAAAAATCCTGTTAAAGCAATGCCAAATAACGTCCCCATGCCAAAATAGGCATTCAGCTTGGTTGTTTCCGAGATAGACATTCCGAACACTTCCCCACCATAGGGTTCTATAACTGCATCCTGCACGAACAGGCTTAGTGTCAGTACCAGTAGAAAGCTGAAAAATAAACCCGTTTGACGGCTGGCGGTCAAGATTTTCAAGGCACGACCGAGCGTAATTTGGTCTTCTCGCTCTACTACAGTCGATCGCGAGGAATAGCGAGAATATTTCTTTTCAACTCCTATGGTAGCTAGCAAACACAGCCCAAAGACGAGCGCGGGCATAATAATAAAAACGGGGTCAACCGTTGCTTTCAATTGAGCGATATTGCCGATAGCTGCTGTTTGGGAGGGGTCGGTAGTTAATAACCGAGAGCTAATAATAGCTCCCACGACGATACCGACCATTAACATCGACCACACAACACCAATGAGTTGAGAACGGTTGTCTTCATCTGAGACATCGACGAGTAAAGCCGCAAAAGGCGTGGAGCTTGCACTCAGTGCCAAACCATAGATGGCAAAAATGATAGCTAGCAATACAGCCCAGCTATAGGTTACAAAACTCCAGCCAGTAGTTTGTAGGCTGCTGCCCAATTGCCAAACTGCTTGCAGGGCAACAAACGAAATACTGGTAAACAGCGCCGCACCAATCCAAACATAACCCGTGCGATGGTAGCCTAAGAGCTTTTTGGCATCAGACATTTGCCCGAACCAGATCCGCGTAGGACTAACAAACTGGTGCATGGCGATCGCACCTGCGACAATCAACGGCAGAACTTGGAGTTCGGCAATCAGGATCCGATTGAGGACTCCTAGCGTTAGGAGAGACATGATGCCCAATCCCATCTGAAACAAACCCAGTCGGAACATGGTAAAGAGATTTAGCTTGGGAAGGGGTTTGTGTCTATCGGGTCGAGAATCGCAGAAATCGGGAATATCGCTGGTAGCCATTACGTTTGCCTGCCAAACCAATAGTTTTCGATCGAGCTTTTTTGTTATTAAGGTAGCACGATAATATTTTCTGACTCAATCTTAATGAGGGGGTTTGGCAAGGCAATTTTCTTCTAGGTGGCGATCGCCGATTGTTTCCAAGCTTGGATTGCTCATTTTTTTCTAGTCGATCGCGTCCAGATCTCGATTTGGCTAATCGGTGCTATTACAGACGCTTATGTCTATTGTTTTCATTCGATTATATCTCTATAATAGAGATGATTCTTAAAAGAAGATTAACGAAATTTAATAGATAAAATCCTCAATAAAGCTGATAAGATACGGGACTTAAAGGTGCTAACGATGGAGAAAAGGGAAATGACTGTCGAAAAATTAGAAGCAAACGGGAACCAAATTCAAGAAGCCGAGCAAGCTAACGATAGCGCTAAAACAGGTAATAGAGCCAAAAAAAACCGGGAAGTCGTCGCTTTATCGGTAAAGAAACAAGCAGAAAAAGAATCGCAACTCAAACATGTTGAAGGATTGCCAGAAAATCGCCCTATTGGTGTCAGTCATCTAGCGATCAAAGAGATGGATGGACAGGGTCTGCCTAACAATCGTCCTGTTGAAGCGAGCCATCTAAAAGTTGTTAGTACCTATAGTTCTGTTGGAGGTGTACGTCCAGTCGTTGCGAGCGGAATGGAGGTCAGCAGCACGCTGGCGATCTCTGGAAACCGTCCTATTGCAGCTAGCCATTTGAAAATCAGCGAAACTTATACGGTTATGGGCAATCGCCCCGTTGCTTCTAACGAGATTGACGATCCCGCAGCTTTGATGGGTTTTCTTGACTAATCGTCTCGCAATTGAGTCCAAACCGAATAACTGACTTGTTAACTAAAAACTACCTCGCCCTAGTTCATCATAAGAGCGAGGATTTTTGTGTTTTTAGTCCATCTGTTTCGGTTAAGATCGTTAAGGCGATCGCTTTGCCCAGTTACAGGAGAAGTTCGCTGTGCTAACTCTTGGTGTCAATATCGATCACGTTGCAACCATCCGACAGGCACGACGTACTGTCGAACCCGATCCCATTGCTGCTGCCGTTTTAGCCGAACTAGGCGGTGCCGATGGCATTACCGCTCATCTGAGAGAGGATCGCCGTCACATCCAGGATCGAGACGTGCAACTCTTGCGGCAAACAGTACGCACTCACTTAAACTTAGAAATGGCAGCCACCGATGAAATGGTCGCGATCGCTATTGAGGTCAAACCCGATTACGTCACCCTCGTCCCGGAAAAACGGGAAGAAGTGACCACAGAAGGGGGACTCGATGTTGCAGGTGGATTGGATCGCCTCTGCCAGATCGTCGATCGCTTGCAAGGCGCAGGCATTCCGGTAAGCTTGTTTATCGATGCCGATCCACCTCAAATCGGAGCCGCAGCAAAGACAAAAGCTCAATTTATCGAACTGCACACGGGAAAATATGCCGAAGCCCACGACGAAAAAACGCGCCAGAAAGAATTAGACTTGTTACGGAAAGGATGCGAAGAAGCGATTTCCTTGGGGTTGCGCGTCAATGCAGGTCACGGCTTAACTTACTCGAATGTCTATCCAGTCGCTTGCATTCCCGGCATGGAAGAACTCAACATCGGTCATACTATCATTAGTCGGGCAGTGTTAGTCGGCATGGAAAGAGCCGTCCGAGAAATGAAACTCGCCATGCGAGGTGAATTTTAGACCGAGATATGAGGAGAGGACAAATGACTACCTATTATTACATCCTAGCCAGTCAAAAATTTTTAATAGAAGAAGAACCCTTAGAAGAAGTTCTCAGGGAACGCACGCGACATTATCAAGAAAAGAAACAAGAAATTGACTTTTGGTTAGTCAAGCAACCTGCATTTTTAGAGGCACCGGAATTCGCCGAAATCAAAGCGAAGTGTCCTCAACCAGCAGCAGCAATTATTTCCACCAATCAACAGTTTATTACTTGGTTGAAATTACGTCTAGAATATGTAGTCGTGGGTGAGTTTCAAGCCCCTTCCCAAACAATTACCGATCCATTAGCTTCGCTGGAAACCGTTTCCTGATAAGCAATTGCTAACTCCCACATGGCTAGAATGGAAGGGCAGGGGGTTCGAGCTAGATCGATCCTGGTGACAGCTTCGCTAGTTTTCCCTAGTACCTATTATCCGAACCGCGATCGCTTCTTACTAGCCAATCATCAAACCTCCCGCTTTCAATCACAAAATTTAATTCTCATGCAGGGGAAAGGGGCTTCGCCCCAGGGACAAGGGGAAGGGGTAAAGGGGAAAGGAGTATGAGTATGAGTCTTTTCCCTTCCCTTTAACCTTATTACCCCTTACCCGAATAAAAGCAAGAAGTCTATCGAAGATGACCAATTGCATCACCTTGTTTCTGTGCGGGGATGTTATGACAGGAAGAGGGATCGACCAAATATTACCTCATCCAAGTAATCCACTCCTGCACGAGCCATATGTCAAAAGTGCCGAAGAATACGTCGAACTGGCTCAGGAGGCGAACGGGGCTATACAATACCCTGTCAACTTTTCTGACATTTGGGGAGACGCTATTGATGAATGGGAACGTCTCGCGCCAGATTTGAGGCTCGTTAATTTGGAGACAAGCATCACCACCAGTGAAGATTATTGGGAAGGTAAGGACATTCACTATCGGATGAATCCAGCTAATATTCCTTGTTTGGTGGCAGCAAAAATCGATTGTTGTTCTCTGGCAAACAATCACGTTCTCGATTGGGGCTATTCGGGTTTGGCAGAGACATTACAAAGCTTGAAGGAAGCTAAGATCGAAAGTGCGGGAGCCGGACAGAATCTCCAAGCGGCAGAAGCTCCAGCCGTGATGGAGATTAAAGGCAAAGGGAGAGTTATTGTTTTTTCATTCGGATTAGCAACAAGCGGAATTCCTTTCAGTTGGAGGGCTTCAGAAGAGCGACCTGGGGTCAATCTATTAAAAGACTTGTCAGAGGCAACTGTCTGCCAAATTAGCGAACAAATCCGAAAAATTAAGCGATCGCGAGATATTGTCGTTGCCTCGATTCATTGGGGAGGGAATTGGGGTTACGAGATCGATCGCGACCAAAGGGAATTTGCCCATCGACTCATCGAAGGGGCTGGAGTCGATCTCATTCACGGTCATTCTTCTCACCATATCAAAGGGATCGAAGTTTATCAAGACAAGCTGATTCTCTATGGCTGCGGAGACTTTCTCAATGACTATGAAGGAGTGAGTGGCTATGAAGCTTTTAGAGACGATCTAAGCTTAATGTACTTTGCTCGGATAGAGCCATTGACTGGGAAGCTCGTTTCTTTGCAAATGACCCCAACGCAAATTAAGCGTTTAAGAGTGCATCGAGCCTTACCCCAAGATGCCTTCTGGTTAAGAGATATTTTGAATCGGGAAGGAAAACGGTTAGGAACCCAAGTAGAATTGAACCCGGATCGGACTTTAAGCCTAAAATGGCGTTAATTTCTCGTCTCAAAAAGACTTTATTTCTTTTGCTGAGATCGAATTCGTGACATTTTTCAGATGTTTTTTCTTATTGATAAAGAGAGGATGAATATATTCGCTTGAGCAAGTGCAGGTTCCGAAAATTAACGAACTTGTCGCTCCTTTAGCTTCAAGATGATAATGATTAAAGTTAAAGGCATCTTAGGATACTGAGGTTAAAGATGGCAATTTTACGTTTGGAAAGCGGAACAACCTACACCCAACTGGAAGACATTTCCCGCGAACTCGCTTCCCTCAACGTCCAGCTCAATTATTGGTCTGTCGGCGATAATCCAGAACTTCGTAAGTTGCTAGCACAAGAAGCATTAAATGAGGACGAAAAAGAGCAAGTTTTACAAGCATTAGACGGCTATTTTGAACGGTTAAAGCAAAATGCAGGCTACCAATCTCGTGATTTAATCGTTCTCCATCCCAATATTCCTAATTTAGATGCTTTGCTGGCTAAATTTGAAAGCTGTCATACCCATGCCGATGATGAAGTCCGTTACATCATCGATGGCGAGGGAGTTTTTGGATTTGTCCGTCCCGACGGATCTCAGGTAGAATTAACCATTCAACCTGAAGAATATATTAACGTCCCTGCAGGAACGGAGCATTGGTTCCATCTTAGCGATCGCAAACGCATTAAAGCAGTCCGTTACTTTGTCACTACAGAAGGTTGGGTTCCCGAATACACTGGAACCTCAATTCGTTTCCCAGCTTTAGCAATGGGTTAGTTATTGGTTGGTCGTTAGTAGTTAGTGCAGATATATTTAACTAATCTCTAACAACTAGCTCATAACAAAAAACAAATAACCAATAACCAATGTCTATTGAAGTCGATTACCGCTTTCCCCCTGGAATAGAAGCACAGCGTCAGGCAAAAGTCATCGCTGTCGGACAAACGGCGGGTACTTGGGACGATCGCTTTGTCCATCGAGAAGACTCTCTCAAACGTCACTTAGCCGAAGTTGTCAGCGTCGAAACCGACGAGCAAGGCTATAGCATCGCTAGAGTGCGCTTTCCCGAGCTAAACGTCGAAAATGACATCGCTAGTCTTTTAACGATGATTTTCGGCAAATATTCCCTGGCTGGAGCGGCAAAAGTAGTTGGGGTGCATCTCCCCCAGACCTATGGCAGAATGCCCAAAGTGGGGATTACGGGAATTAGAGAAAGAGTGGGAGTCCGCGATCGCCCCTTAATCATGGCAATTTATAAGCCAGCTTTGGGGCTGTCTGCCGAAGACCATGCCGCTATTTTAGAACAGGTGGCAGATGCGGGATTAGATATCATCAAAGATGATGAAATCATGGGCGATTTAGCCGTTGCACCGACGCTAAAGCGGCTAGAAGCCTGCCGTCGCGTCCTGGATGAAGTGAAAGCGAAAACGGGACGCACGGTATTGTATGCCGTCAATGTCACGGGAACGGCAGATAAATTAATCGAAAAAGCCCGCCTATTGGTCAGAGAAGGGGCAAATGCCCTACTACTCAACGTCCTTACCTATGGCTTTTCCGTCCTAGAAGCCTTAGCCGCCGATCCAGAAATTAATGTCCCCATTTTTGCCCATCCCGCCTTTGCTGGGGCGATGTGTGCCTCTGCCGACACGGGATTAGCTTATTCGGTGGTGTTGGGAACTTTGATGGCACATGGCGGTGCGGATGCGGTGCTATATCCCGCTCATTATGGCAGTTTGCCTTTCGACCTACAAGAGGAGCAAAAAATTAGAGATAATTTGCGATCGCGCAATGTGTTTCCCGTCCCCTCGGCGGGCATTCATCCGGGGATCGTCCCCAAAGCGATCGCAGATTACGGTAAAGATGTCATTCTCAATGCCGGAACGGGGATTATGGAGCATCCCGACGGTGCCGCCGCAGGCGTTCGCGCATTTTTTGAAGCCTTGGAAAGATTGCAAAACGGTCGATCTTTTGAATTAGAGACTTTGCCAGCCGGCGCGTTGCGGCGAGCAATAGAAAAATGGGGGAAACTCTAAAAAAAGTCCACTTAAGTGGACTTTGGCTATTAGCCAGGAACTGAAGTTCCTGGCTGGCTGGCGGACTAGATGATTTAATGAGTACCATTAGAATTTCCGTTGCTCTGACGCGGTTGGATCACGCCATAGCCACCGTGGTTGCGCTGGTAAATCACATTAATTTCATTGGTGTCGCGGTTGCGGAACATATAGAAATCGTGATCGACTAACTGAAGTTGTTCCAGGGCTTCTTCGATTGACATGGGAGGCATGGCAAAATATTTCATGCGTACCACTTCTGGCGGAAGTTCTGGGGTGCGATCGCCAATTAAGGTCTCGCTTACAGGTTTTTCTTCGACAATTTCTCCGGCTTTCACTGAAGCGACTTTTTTGTCTTGCAATCTTTCTTTGTATTTGCGTAGCTGACGCGCAATTTTATCAGAGACTAGATCGATACTGGCATATAGGTTTTCGCTTCCCTCCTGGGCACGAATCACTGCTCCGTTAGCATAAACTGTGACCTCAGCTTTGTGTTTGTCAGGGATTCGAGCATTACGGGCTACGGACAAATGAACGTCTACCTTTGTCGTCATACCTTGAAAGTGTTTAACGGCTTTTTCTAGCTTCTGCTCTACGTAATCATGAATGGCTTCAGTAACTGTAATGTTATTGCCCTGGATCAAAAGCTTCATACCGATTACTCCATCTTTTCTAGTTTTTATGAGTAAAAAAGCAAGCACAAAGCTTGTTAGCTTTTTTGGTTCGATTGAAAAAATTTCATGCTTTCTTTTTGAGCCGATTAGATAGCAAAAATCCCGCTCAACTTTGCAGAATCTTCATCCTGTTTTTTTCTCTAGCTGTCGATCCCAATGGCAGGATATTGCTCGATCTACCCAATTAGCTGGCTAGTTTGCTTAACTCCCATGTTTTTTGTTATTAATTGGTTTGGGAGAGTTTTTCTGAAGTAGATGTCTGGTAAAATCTTTGGGGTTTCTTTAGAAGATGCTTCCCTCCAACTGATTCTTTAATTTTAGACTAGCATTTTGTATTGTCTAAAACATCGCTTTTTGCCTTCTTTTTATTTTCCTTTGCATCTTGTGACATTTCTTAAAGTTAACGTGTTAACGCCTAGTTCTCAACAAAGATGCTGTTTTCTCGATAATCGAGGATTGGTTCCTTATAGCGAGGCTTGGGAATATCAGCGATCGCTAGTGGCGCAAAGAATTAAAGATCCTAATCTCGAAGATATACTCCTATTATTAGAACATCCCCCCGTTTATACGCTAGGTACGGGTGCGAGTCTGGATTTTCTCAAATTCGACCCCGCACAAACTGATTGGGAAGTGCATCGCATCGAACGGGGTGGCGAAGTCACCTATCACTGTCCGGGGCAGTTAGTCGGCTATCCTATCCTCAATCTGCGCCATTATCGCCAAGATTTGCACTGGTATCTGCGACAGCTAGAAGAGGTGATTATTCAGACGATCGCAGAATACGGACTCAAAGGCGATCGCGTTCCCGGTTTGACTGGCGTTTGGGTAGAAGGATATAAGGTTGCTGCCATCGGCATCAAAGCGAGTCGTTGGATTACTATGCACGGTTTTGCCTTGAACGTATGTCCCGATCCGACGGGATTCAAACATATCGTTCCTTGCGGCATTGCCGACAAACCCGTTGGTAGTTTGGTTCAGTTTCTTCCCGATATCAATCTCGAACGAGTCCGTCAAGATATCGCTACTGCTTTTGCTGAGGTATTTCAAGTAGAGTTGATAGAAATATCATAATTGGTTAGTGGTTAGTAATTAGTAAAAATTCCAACTAACTATTAACTATTAACTTTAAGCCTGTCAAGACAAGAGCATTAATTAACTTGACTATTTTACTTATTCACTCTACAAAAAACGCATTTAAAAAACTTTAAGTATTTTTTTTTATCGCAAGAAATGTTCCTTTTGAACAGTTTGTCAGAAAGAGTATTAAGAAAAAATTAAAGCGATCGATTTGAACAAAGTTAAAAACAATATTATGAGAGTCTAAAATTTAGAAGAATCTTGCCAAGTGATGGTAAAGCTGCTCGCTTATTCATTGCAGCTTGGGTGGTGAAGGAGAAGTAAAAAAGATTACCGAACGAATCGAATTGAAATGAGTTATACGATCCCCAACAATTGTATTAAATGCGGTACTTGCAAACCTTTATGTCCGACGGGCGCTATTGAGATCGATGACGGGCAATATTGGATCGAGCCAGGTCTGTGCGATGGTTGCCAAGACCGCTATAGCGAACCTCAATGTGTCGTTCATTGTCCGATCGATTGTCCAACTCCCCTGCAAGCCAAAAAAGGAAGATACAAAGCTGCCGAGAGAATAGCCACTAGCCCCGATCTTTTTTCCAACGGCAAGAACAATCCCTTTGCTTCTTCGATGGTGATTTGGGAAGCTTGCAAATTATTGAGTGGCGCAAAGATTCTTCCCTGGAAAACCGATGCCAATGGGAAGCTATATTATCAGCGAGCGGTCAAACACGGTCGGGGCGCGATCGCATTTCGACTGAGCAATGACCGCGAAAGCGACCTTCCCCAGACGCTGGATGAAGCAGCAGCCCTACCGATTCTTGACGCGATCGACATTCGCTCTGCATGCTTGCATTTAATTTATGCTGCCTATGCCACAACCTTAGAAAAGCCTTGGGAACAAGAATTTATTATCAGCGACCTGCAAATTGAAAAATATTTAGGCTTAGATAAACGCAAAGATTTAACCAAAGCCACTAAGCTAACCTTGATTAAAATCCTGGCACGGCAACCTTGTCAGCTCCTTACGACGATTGACTGGCCCCAACAAGGTAAAGTTGAAGGCTTTTCAGTTGAGGAAAGTCGTTTGTGGCATCTGGGAGCAATTCATCATCATTTTCAGCAAGACGAGTCAGGACACAAACATTTGATGGGTATAACTTTTAGAATTCGCGCGGGACGCTGGGCAGAATATTTTTTAAACAAGCAAAGCTACAGAAAACGAACTGCTTTTTATCAGTACGGAACCCTGCCTCAGTTTTTATTAAGTACCGTGATGAGCATTTGGCAGCAACATCAAGGAGCCGTGCGGATGATGTTATGGTTACTATTTAAAGTCAAAATGGGTCAGCAACAATGTATAACCGTTCCTACCTTGATGCGCGTTGGCTATGGAAAAGAAAAAATTCTGGAAGCCTCTTTAAAGCGAGAACATCGAAAGCGACTCGTGCGAACCTTTGAAAGCGATTTAGAAGTGCTCAACTATTACGGACTCAAACCTATCTTCGATCCGGCAACCTATCAAAGCGAAATTCAACCGCTATGGGCAAAGTTAGACGAGCTTCCCGAAGACGCAGAAGAAGCGCTAGAATTTTGGACTAACGACGGCAGTGGCGATCGCCGCTTAACCGATTCCGGACCTCGCGGGAAGTGGGATTTATTGATGAAAGCTCGTATTTTGGGGTTTGAGTTGCCATCAGAGTGGGCGGAGCAACTTGCCAAACTCGAAAAGAAAAAGCAGCAAAAGACCGCGCGAAAAACCCGACCCAGGATGAATTTTGAATTATCTGCCGAAGAAATTCAGACAGCCAGAAAACATCGAGGTATCAGTCAGAGAGATTTGGCCAAAAAGCTGGGAAAAAGTCAAAGTTGGATTCGAGACTTAGAAAACGGCCGTTTCTGTGCCAAGTTGGAAGACCAACTACTGCTTCGGAAATTGTTGGGATTATCTTGATTGCAAAGAGCGATGGGATTGAGTTTTTGATAATCCCATCACTATCTTTTATACTGAGTTTATGAGTTTTGCTCCTGTCTGGGGGTGCTATCCGTGTTAGTGTCCGAACTCCGTTTGCCTTCAGTGCAAGCTTGAGCGGCTAGGGGAGCCAATGACAGGGCAAAGACGAGCGCTCCAACTAACAATGGCATCAGTTTGATTTTCATAGTACCCTCTGAAAAACCGAATTAAGTTTGCTAGTTTTTAGTATGAGTGGTGAATATGACATGAAAGTGTCAAGAGATGAATGTCATTGCCCGTAGCATCAATTATTAACTTATCCTAACGCTTTTTTATCCTGCTATAGAATTCTATTTATCCTTGCATTCTATCAGTTTTTTTGGCAACAACATATCCATATCTCTAGTAGGATTAGCGGGTACTTGAACTAAACCATCTTCTCGGTTAGAGCCAGAAGCTTTAGCTATACATAACCCTTGTTTGAGAGAAATAGTTGGTTGAAAATTAGCCGTCTTAATACTATGCAAACCAGTTGCTATGTATAAGCCGACTAGAGAACCAATGAGTATGTTATTAATCTTGAGCTTGGCGATCTTAAAGCCGCTAAATCTGTCTATTAAATAAGCTAGCATTACAAATGTCATAAATATAAATATTAAATTTGAAGCCATAGTATAAACAGTTATTCTGAGAGATTCGACATTTTTTATCGCTACTAATAAACCTGGTCTCCAATATACAGTCATCCAAGAAATAATAATAAGAGAGTATAGACAATATATCAGTAGTTTTTCTTTTGAAATTAGCGTAAATACTACTAGAAAAAAAACTAAAAAAACGATTAAAAACTCTGGCAATCTTTCATAAATAAGAGCTAATAGCTGATTAAACCATAATTTTCCGAAAAAGAGTTTATGGCTGTATTCCATATTTGTAGGATTGCCATATACTGTAGCATAAGTCTTTGGCTTTAAATCAATAATTAAGATGCTTAGAAAGTAAATAATCGTCCCAATAAAAAGTACAAATAAATTGATTGATGAGCTGTTGAATAGACTTTTTTTAATCGCTAGTTTCTCTCTTTTTTTAAAAAATGAAAAAGATATCTTAGCCAAATAATCCATGAATATAAAGACAAGAAAAAAAACATTGATCGGTTGAGTAATTATGCACAATAAAATTAAAAAATCGATTAAAAATAAAGAATAATTTCTAATTTTATCAATAAATAATATGCGATAACCAACCAATAAAAAACAAAAATATATAGACAAAAATCCAACATTTAATATTCTTCCAAAAACCAAAAAGTTGTCCATTGGACCCAAATCGACCAAGCAAGTGCTGATAGCAATAGCAACTAAATACTTGACCTCAATTTTAGAATGAAATAGAAGAATGGGAAGACAAAAGATGCAGGCATAGATTAAGTATGACATTACTGCTATTATTCTTGGGAGAAAGAGAATTTCCCAATTAAAGAAAATTTGATTGATTCCTAAACCTAAAGCTGCAATAAAAACCTTGAAAAATTGCAGGTAGCCTTTCTGAATAAAGTTTAGATATAAAGTTTGCCAAAATCCGTGATTGATAACGCCAGCAATGTAGTCTCTTCCATCTTCTCCCCAAAGATCTTCCCTGACAAAAGGAACTGGATTTCGAAGAAAAAGCAAAATTGCAGTCATTAGAACCAGGGCAAAATAGAAAAATAAGAGATTTTTTCGCAGATCTAAAGCTTTTGGCATGGGTACTGTGTCCTCACTCATCTACTCTTTGAATTCTTAGCCGCTTGCGTAGTTCCCCGCATACTTATTGCCTGCAAGATGTTGCGGTCTATCGCTAGATTTTACGGCGATCGTACCGATCATAGATAATGTTAAAAGTCGATCGCTATTTGCCATTTCTGGCAACATTTGGGAGTGCGCTATCGTTATGAAGAGTCCGCCCAACCGACAGCTCGACCCTTATGCAACAGTTTATGTCATTTAACCGGAAAGGCTACAAACTTCCTAAACTAAGCTGCTGGGCTAGAGTTACTCTCGTTAGTCTTTCCATATGGCTATTATGTAGCTTATTGCCAATCGTTGCAACCTCACAAGAATCGCCGTCTGCACTGTTTGATGAAGTGTGGGAAACAGTTAATCAAAATTTTTACGATCCAAAGTTCAACAGCGTGGACTGGGGAGCGATGAAAGAGAAGTACAAACCGCAGGTGAAAAACACTAAGTCTGTCGAAGAAGTTGTCGTCGTTATCAATCAGATGCTCTCGGAATTGAACACTTCTCACACGCGCCTCTACACTCAAGCAGAACCAGCTTACTATCAGCTTTTGGGAATTTTTGACGGATACAGCGAGCTACAACAAAAAGCCAAAAAACATCTTCCCAATGGCAAGCTTGAATATAGCGGCATTGGGGCATTTACCAAAGAAATTGAGGGCAAAACCTTTGCGATCGCTATTCTAGACGATAGTCCTGCCGCTAAAGCCGGATTGAAAGTAGGAGACGAAATACTAGAAGCAGATGGCAAACCCTATCAACCGATTAAGTCTTTTCAGGATAAAGTAGGACAGAAAGTCAAGTTACTGGTTCGACGAACCGCCGATCCTAACTCTCAAGAAGAAATCGCGATCGAACCCAAAATCTACAACGCGACTCAGATGTTTTTGGAAGCTCAGAAAGCTAGCGTTGAAATAATTGAAAAAAACGATCGAAAAATTGGTTACATTCATATTTGGTCGCGCGTCGGCAACGAGCGAGATCTGCGACAGTTTGAAGAAGAACTAATCTACGGTCGCCTTAAAGGGGCAGATGGATTAATTTTAGACTTGCGCGACGGTTGGGGCGGTGTAGACATGGGCTATCTTCGCCTGTTCGCGGGCAAAAGTCCCGACATCGTCAATACCGCTCGCGATGGCAGTCGAAATAAGATTAGCTATGATTGGGAAAAGCCAGTCGTCGCCTTGGTTAACGAAGGAACCAGAAGCGCTAAAGAAATTCTCGCCTTTGCTTTTCAAAAATACAATATTGGTAAAGTAGTTGGCTCGAAGACAGCGGGATATGTCGTCGCCGGTCGTCCTTTTTTGATGAAAGATGGGAATTTGCTCTATCTAGCCGTTGTCGATGTCTCGGTCGATGGCGAAAGGTTAGAAGGAAAAGGCGTAACGCCAGATATTAGCGTTCCTTCTCCGATTCCCTACGCTCAAGGAGCCGATCCCCAGAAACAGAGAGCTATAGAAGTTGTTCTAGAAGCCATATCTTAAAGAAGTCGATCTGACTTCTGGTTTCTGGATTTGTTACAGTTGTTGACAAAGCGATCGGTCAGTGACGAACTCAGTGATAGGATTCCCTAAAATACCTTCGCAAGAGATAACATTAAATTATGGCAGAAGCGCTTACTGGAAAACCTCCCAAGTTCGGTGGCAGCACTGGCGGCTTACTTACCAAAGCCGACGTAGAAGAAAAATATGCGATTACTTGGACTAGCCCAAAGGAACAGGTATTTGAAATGCCTACTGGCGGGGCAGCCATCATGAACGAAGGAGAAAATCTCCTCTATCTCGCTCGCAAAGAGCAATGTCTGGCACTGGGCGCCCAGTTGCGGACAAAATTTAAGCCCAAAATCGAAAACTATAAAATTTACCGGATTTATCCCAACGGTGAAATCCAGTATCTCCATCCCGCAGATGGCGTTTTCCCAGAAAAAGTTAATGAAGGTCGCGTCGCGGTTGGGAAGAAAGACAGAAGTATCGGCAAAAATCCAGAGCCAGCAACGCTGAAGTTCTCTGGTAAAATGCCATACGATGTCTAAATAATTCGGTTATCAGTAACCAGTTGATTCGGCGATCCATAATTAGCAACTGAATAACTGGTTACCGATAACTCATGTACAGACGCAATATATCGCGTCTCTACCGTAACGAACTATGATTTTTCCCGATTTTGCTCAGTTTTCTGCCCTGGCTCAACAGGGCAATTTTATTCCGGTCTATCAAGAATGGATGGCTGACCTAGAAACCCCTGTCTCTGCTTGGTATAAGGTGTGTGCGGGTCAGCCTTATAGTTTTTTATTGGAATCGGTAGAAGGCGGAGAAAAACTAGGACGCTACAGTTTTTTAGGGTGCGATCCGGTTTGGATTTTGCAGGCTAAAGGCAACACGACGACGCAAACGCATCGCGATGGCTCATCTCAAAGCTATGAGGGCGATCCTTTCGAGATTTTGGCTAGTTGTCTAGAACCCATTCATCCCGTGAAATTGCCCCAACTACCGCCAGGAATTGGCGGTTTATTCGGGGTGTGGGGATACGAACTAATTCGTTGGATCGAGCCGAGAGTGCCAATATATCCAGCAACTGACGAAGATTTGCCCGATGGGATCTGGATGCAAATCGATAACTTGATTATCTTCGATCGCGTCAAGAATAAAATTTGGGCGATCGCTTATGCCGATCTACGCGATAAAACGATTAGTTTAGAAGAGGCATATCAACAAGCTTGCGATCGCGTAACGAAGTTAGTCATCAAACTACAATTGCCGCTACCTGTTGAAGCCACCGCGCTAACGTTGAGAGACCTCCCACAGGCAACTGAGTTGGAATACCAAAGTAACACGTCGCGATCGCAGTTCTGCGAAAATGTCAGAAAAGCCAAAGAATACATTCGTGCGGGAGATATCTTTCAGGTAGTTCTCTCCCAACGCCTGCAAGCTCCTTTTAGCGGCAATCCCTTTGAACTGTATCGCTCGCTGCGCACGATCAATCCTTCTCCCTACATGGCGTATTACAACTTTGGCGATTGGCAAATTATCGGCTCTAGTCCAGAGATCATGGTTAAAGCCGAACGAACGGAAGAAGGAGGAATAAAAGCCACCC
The DNA here is from genome assembly GCF_001904635.1 of Hydrococcus rivularis NIES-593. GTDB lineage: Bacteria > Cyanobacteriota > Cyanobacteriia > Cyanobacteriales > Microcystaceae > Hydrococcus > Hydrococcus rivularis. The sequence continues at coordinate 1,768 of NZ_MRCB01000053.1, read as the reverse complement.
TGCGTCCGATTGCGGGCACTCGCAGGCGTGGAAAGACGACGGCTGAAGATAATGCTTTAGCAGAAGATTTGTTAAAAGATCCCAAAGAAATCGCCGAACACATCATGCTAGTAGACTTGGGGCGGAACGATCTCGGTCGGGTTTGCGTTCGGGGAAGCGTGAAAGTGGATGAATTTATGCTAATCGAGCGCTATTCGCACGTCATGCACATCGTCAGTAATGTGGTGGGAGAATTAGCGCCTGCAAAGACGGCATGGGATTTGATGAAAGCCTGTTTTCCCGCAGGAACCGTCAGCGGTGCGCCGAAAATACGAGCGATGGAAATTATTCACGAACTGGAACCGGAACGGAGAGGACCTTATTCTGGAGTTTACGGCTACTACGATTTTGAAGGTCAATTAAACAGCGCGATCGCCATTCGTACTATGGTCGTTCGCCCAACTGATGACAATCGACATTTGGTTTCCGTGCAGGCGGGGGCTGGATTAGTAGCAGATTCCGATCCCGAAACAGAATACGAAGAGACGATGAATAAAGCCAGAGGTTTGTTAGAAGCCATTCGGCGTATCAGTTAATGTGAAAAGCCGCCTGTATGCCCACTTAACCATGCTCGCCCGCGAGCGAGATCCCTACCTCGCCTCGGCTGGACATTTTTTCGTTCGGCAGTACATTCGCGAAGAACTTCAACGATGGGGAGAGGTAGAAACCCATGAATTTCAAATTCGGGGCAACACCCATAAGAATCTGATTCTTAACTTAGCCAGTTCAGAGAATAAAACTTCTCCCCCAATTTTAATCGGCGCTCATTACGATGCCGTTCCAGGAACCCCAGGCGCAGACGATAATGCTTCTGGCGTAGCAGTGTTGTTGGAGTTAGCGAAAGCTTTTGCTGCCGAACCTCCTTTATCTCCAGTCCGCTTGGTTGCCTTCGATCTAGAAGAGTACGGCTTATTGGGAAGTACTGCCTATGCGGAGCATTTGAAGCAAGCAGGGCAACGTCTGCGCTTGATGCTATCTTTGGAGATGCTAGGGTATTGCGATCGCGCTCCCAACTCCCAACGCTATCCAGCCGGACTCCAGTATTTTTATCCCAATCGCGGCGATTTTATCGCTTTAATTGGCAATTTGTCTCCAATTGGAGACATAATTCGTCTCAGTCGTATCATTCGTCGCTCTGGAACGCCCTGCGAATGGCTGCTAGTTCCCCAACAAGGTCGATTAGTTCCAGCTACGCGACTGAGCGACCATTCCCCGTTTTGGGATCGGGGCTATCGAGCTGTTATGGTAACGGATACGGCTTTTATGCGCAATCCCCACTACCACCAACCGAGCGATCGCATAGAAACGCTAGATTTAAATTTCCTTGCCGGAGTCTGTCAAGGATTGATTGAGGGAATTCGCCAACTTTGACGATCTTTCTTGCATCCTCAAGACGAGAAGACTAGCGATCGCGTGTGGAATGCTAGAGTACACTTCATTCCGATGCATTGTGTTTGTTATGCGTCAAACTAAGCGGACTAGATGCCAAGAGTTTGACAAAACTCTTCAACAGATTTCATCGGGAGATAGAGTTTCAGAGGATGTTGCCTAAACCGCTGAAAGCCATACTTTGTGTAAAAATTTAGAGCTACTTCATCCAAAGCTTCTGCTATCACAGCCAGAGATGCAACTTGTGCAGAAGCATTAAGCGCCTTTTTGAGAGCATCGATCGACCTGGAGTTTAGACTAAAAAAGAAAGAACGGCAGCCAAAAGAGAACTTTAGCTACC
>NZ_MRCB01000052.1 GCF_001904635.1 Hydrococcus rivularis NIES-593 | reverse complement strand
CCGTTAATAAGTTGGACATAGAGCCAGTATAACATAAAAATATGTCTAGGATTATTCAACTATGTCTAATTATTTAAGTTCTGCTGCCTACCCTAGCATTAGAGAACTGGTTTGAGGCTTGCGCAGCCTGACGGTAAAGATACTGCTGCTGAAGTCAGTGGTTAGTGGTTAATTGTCTCCTCCTCCCAGAAGTCCCCCAGTCTCTCCTACTTCCAACTTCCAAATTCCGAGTTCCCCCAACTCCCCCAATCTCCTCTATTTCATGATAGAAGAATTCGCCAGAACCCAAGAAAGAATTAGTGCATTTACCTGTTCGGGGACTTCATCGTGGGGACAATGGCCCGCTTGGAGATAATATTCGGTTAAGCTGGGGTAATATTGACGGAATTTTGCTCCGCGTTCTCTTGCTTTTATCCAGGGATCGCCTTCTCCCCAAATTGTCAACAGCGGACAAGTCATCTGTTTGAGTAAAGCATCGACTTTTTCACCTTCTCGAGTTTTGAACACGGAAGCAAATACCTGTGCCGCACCTTTATCGCAAGAGGGACGATAGATTTCTTCTACTAATTGCTCGGTAACAGCACTGCGATCGAGATAAACTTTTTGCAGGGTTTTACGAATGGTCGATCGCTGGCGCACGTACTGAAATAAAAGATAACTTGCCCAGGGTTGCAATAAAATCGAGCGAATTAACGTTGATAATAAATTCTGTTTTTGAGTGGGTTGAGTATCTGTAAAGGGACCCGCACTATTGAGCAGAACGATCCCTGCCGCCGAAGCGGGACGTTGTGCCGCTACGCATAATGAGGCATAGCCTCCCAGGGAATTCCCTGCTAGAACTGCTGGCTGACCGATGACTTGTGTAATAAAATCGTGTAATTGATCGCGCCATAAATTGCCACTGTACAGTAAATTCGGCTTTGCCGACCGTCCGAATCCTAATAAGTCGATCGCCCACACTTCAAAATCCTGCTGGAGTTCGGCAATATTTTTGCGCCAGTGATCTGTGGAAGCACCAAATCCGTGAACTAACAGGAGAGGGGGTCGTCCTGCTTGTTTGGCACCTGCTTTAACGTAATAGATGGAATGTCCTTGCCACTGCCAATAAGTACCGGGAATAGGGGCAGCAGATGCGACTGGGGCTACTTGCATGGTTCAACTAATGTTAAGTAATGCTAACTTTTTTTAGTGTATCTCGGTTTTTGAGGGGAAAGAACGCTCGCTTCGTCAATAGCCAGTGACAAATTTTGATAAAGGAAAGCCAGTTGGGCGATCGCTTCGGCATAATAGAAACAGAAAGCTTCTCAGCAGGTCGATCTCAACTGCAAATTATGACAGCTTCAGAATTTCAACCGCCTCAAATTTATACCCAAGAGGATGTCCAGCAAATTCTCCATCTGGCGATCGCTAAGAAAACCGATCGAGGAGAATTGTCTAGAGAGCAATTGTGGGAAATTGCAGCAGAACTAGAAATTGACAGCGAATCGTTGCAAGCAGCCGAACGAGATTGGCTTAATCGTAGATTGTTAGACAAAAAGCGACAAGAGTTCGATCTGTATCGGCGAGATCTTCTCAAACAAAAAGTGACTCGATACGCGATCGTCAACATTTTTCTAGTCTCTCTCGATTTTCTCTCTGGCGGTGCTCTGTCTTGGTCGCTCTATATACTGTTGATCTGGGGATTGGGACTAGCGCTAGACACTTGGAAAACTTTTCAAACCAAAGGCGAAGCTTACGAGCAAGCTTTCCAAAGATGGAACCTTAAGAATGAAATGAGACAAACTCTAGCAAGTCTTTGGAGTAAATTCAAAAATTGGTGGGAACCTCAAACGACGACCAGCGATTCTACAGTTGACGATTGGTAAGTAGCGATCGCTCAAATGTTAGAGAAACTGTCTATGACGATTGCAAGAAGTTAGGTTTCTCTAAATTTCTCCGCCCTTATCAAATCGGTATTGCCATTGTTGGAAAAAGGCAGATCTTCTAGCCATGTAAATTCATTGTCATTGCTCTCATCTGAATTGGGATCGGAGGGAGGGGGTTGGTGTCGATGAATGCGAATTAGCTCTAAGCGAGGACCTTGAGCTGAGACGACGGTAAATTCTAGATTTTCATAGAGCAAAGTATCGCCTTGAGCGGGAATTTTTTGCCACTGATGGATAAGAAATCCGCCGAGAGTTTGATATTCGTCTGCAAGGGGCAAGTCTAGTTCTAGCAACTCATTGACTTCATCTAAGTTCATCTGAGCTTGAACCAAGTAAGTCTGCTCGTCTATCATTTGCAGGGCAATAGTTTCCGATCTTTCTCCTTCGAGGTTGTCGCCAATGATTTCTGAGACTAAATCTTGAAGGGTTACTAATCCAGACGTGCCGCCAAATTCATCGACCACCACGACCATTTGCTGATGCGATCGCTGCATGAGTGAGAGTAGTTCTCTTAAAGGAGTCGTTTCCGGCACGAAGCGCACGGGTTTGATCCAAGGATGAATCGGCGTATCGGATTGCAGCTCGCCTTGCACTAATGGTAAGGCGAGGTCTTTAAAATCGATGATGCCGCGAATATCGTCTAGGGACTCTCCTTTGACGGGATAGCGAGAATGTCCTGTAGTCGTCACCTCATTGAGAAGAGCTTCAAAGGTTGCCGTGTCGGGAATAGCGATCAGTTGAGTGCGGGGAACCATGACTTCAGATGCCGTTACGTCTCCAAACTCGAATACGTTTTGGAGAAGTTCTCGTTCTCTAGCTTCTAACCCTGTCGATTCGACTTCCGTAGCAATAATTAACTGTAGTTCTTCTGGAGTAACGCGCGCGTACCAACCGCGATCGCTATACTTAATCCCAAAAATTCGCAGCAAACAACGGGTAGAATGGTTCAAAATCCAAAGAAATGGGTTGAAAATCCGCGCGATCGCACCTATGGGCGGTCCTAAAAAGCGGGCTAGCTGTTCTGAATACAGAAGCGCTATTGATTTCGGGCAAAGTTCTCCTAAAATGATTTGCAGGTAGGCAATCAGAAAAAAGGCGATCGGGATTGCCAAGCCGTGAGAAAACGCTCCAGTTATTGCTGAGGGAAGCGGCAGATGGGCGAATAGCACTTTGATGAATACTGCCATAGTACTTTCACCAATCCACCCTAACGCCAAGCTAGAGAGCGTGATTCCTAACTGCGTGGTCGATAGCAAGCGATCGATGCTTCGCTGTAAGGATTGAACCGTCTGCGCTTGAATATCTCCAGCTTCTACTAACTGGCTAATGCGCGATCGCCGCACGGAAACGATAGAAAACTCAGCGGTGACAAAAAAGGCGTTGATCGCAATCAGGAACACGACTGACAACAATCGCAGCAATATGTCTTGAATAGTCATCTGGATTATAAATTCTGCAAGCGCTTGGCGCTTTGAGTCGGGCTATAAAGAATCGTTGTCCTTGTCACCTACCTAACGGGAATATTAGAGATATTCAGCTTGAGTTTTTGAGCGGGATAATCTGTCAAGTTTAGAGAAATTTGCTGACCTTCATCAACTAACTCTAGAGGAATTCTGACTATACCCGTAAAACTTTCTCCATTAGCAGGTAATTCTCCAGGTAAACCCTCTACGATCGCGCTCAGCGGTCGTCCTTTTTTATCTTTCACTTCCAAGAAACTATACAAAAATTGTACCGGAGCCGAACCCTCATTGCTCAGATTCACTTCTAGCAATAAAGATCCTCCTTTTTGGGTCGCTTTAACCACCTCAAGGCTAACTTCTCTATCGCTGGTTTTCAGCGGAAAGTTAGCTTCTTCGCTGGAAGTTTGACTGGATTTTGGCTCCTCATTCGAGGAAGCCAAATTTTGTCGATCTTTGTTGGTAAGATCGGATTTCTCGTCCCGATCCCTGCCATTGATGCGATTATAGACTTGCGTCAAAATTTTCTTTTCATCTAATGGGACAAATTCTTGAGGGTTAGCATCCTTGTTGGCATTACTCGCCAATCTCTTAGCGGGATTGGCATCGGGTTGGCTAACTCCTTTGAGAGCATCGCGACCCATTTTGTATGCGATCGAAGCACTAATCAGACCGCTTCCTATCATCGCTACCAACAAGGTTAGGGCTGGCGTTGAGGGCGATTTACCTAGATTAAACGATGTAAATTTCATTACCCGATAACTACTATCAAAAATTAGGCTAAATAAGTTGCTTCCATTGTAAGAATTGTCGCCGATCAGATAAAACCATAATTAAAGAAGCTATTGTGTAGGTATATATAGATATAATAGTATCTGGACTGAATGGCTGATGGTTAATTGCAATCCAATCGTCCACTCAAAATTTATGAACCAGGGTTGGCCGAGCGGTTGAGGCAGCGAACTCATAATTCGCGCTAGGCAGGTTCAACTCCTGCACCCTGGATTCTTTGGCGTTGCTGAATTAGGATATGAATCTGAGTTGTGGGAGGAAAGAGTAACGAACAGGTACATCCCAGAACTTGAGGTAGTCAATTAACAACCGCATAGAAATATGTTTTTACTGCAAGCCGATCGCTTCTGATGGTCTACAGCCAGTCTTAAACCAGAACTCAATCAATGGCACGTAATGAGCATAATACTTGTTAACCTCAAAAGCGTTTGAGACGAGTTCTATCTCTTCTTGACTAAAAGCCATTGGTTGATTTTTGCGAGTCTGCTTTCTGGTGGGTAGTTCCTTGGCCATGCCCTCGAAGAGTCGGCAGTTTTTCCTCTAAAAATCTATAAGAGTGGAGGATATAATTTAGAAAGCTCAAAAGCTTCGATAGCAAGATTAACTTGTCTGGTCTTATTGATAGCGATCGCGTATGCTTTTTCAACCCTCAAGGGAAAAGCTATTAAATTAATTGGACAACAAAAATACATCGGTCGTTTGAGAAAAATTCGGCAATCAAAGACGAGAAACAGTAACTTTTGGCTAGGATTATATGGGAATGTCTGGATAATAACTAAGGAATTTGTTGCCCAAGGGGTAGAGGAATTGATGAGAGTTAGTCTCAATAAGCTGCCATTTTATCAAAAAGGTCTGAGGGCTATGAACACTATACAGCAAGCCTTTTAGCCTTGTTGTCACCCCGTCAGGGTCAAAACGCTCGAACGTAATATCGCTATCAATTAAGGCTGCCTGAGCTAAGGCAGCCGCGATCGTGGTTTTAGATTCTTTGCCAATGGTTAAGCTATAACGTTTGCCTTGTAGTTGCCAGCGTAACCTGATGGAATCCCGATAGCGTTCGATGTTAATTCTCCCTATCTTCTTTTTTCCAGTGAAGGTAGCCTGTACCATGCAGTATCTTCTTTTTGTGAGATACCACGATACTACTTTGATACCAGTTTCTACGACCAAACCTCGACTTGCTTGGTGGGAGGGCAGAAGACTTTAACGGATTGGTCGTCATTTCAAACTCCCCGGGTAGGATTCGAACCTACGACCAATCGGTTAACAGCCGACCGCTCTACCGCTGAGCTACCGAGGATTGCTGACAACAGCTTCCTATTATAGCGACAGGTCGGATAATTTTGCAAGAGGTTAATCGTTAAAAAATATCTTTGGCGATCGCTCCGCCTCGGATCGCGAGCGAGAAACTCGTATATTATTTGGATAAGGAGGAGCCAATTGCCCGCAATAGAACCTTCTATGAGATTTCTCCTGGTTGAAGATGATGTAGCGCTAGCTGTCAGCTTATCTGAAGCGCTTGCCAACCAACGCTATGCGGTTGATGTCGTTCAAAATGGGGAAGCGGCTTGGCAGCAAATCGCAACAATCGACTATGACCTCGTTTTGTTAGACGTGATGCTGCCTAAATTAGATGGCATTAGCTTGTGCAAGCGGCTGCGCGATCGCGGTTTTCTCAAACCCATCCTCATTCTGACTGCCTGCGATGCTAGCACCGACAAAGTTGCTGGATTAGATGCCGGAGCCGATGACTATATCGTCAAACCTTTCGATTTATCGGAGCTATTTGCCAGAATTCGAGCCTTGCTGCGTAGGGGCGAGATTTGTGCGTCTCCGATTTTAACCTGGGGCAGCTTGCGCCTCAATCCGAGTACCTTTGAAGTCACTTATGGCGGTCGTTTCCTCCACATCACTCCCAAAGAATACGCAATCCTAGAACTTCTCATGCGTTATGGTCGGCGGGTTATCAGTCGCAGCGTCATTATCGAACACATCTGGTCTTTAGAAGAATCGCCAACAGAAGAAACAGTCAAAGCGCATATCAAAAGCCTGCGCCACAAACTAAACGCCGTAGGCGCTCCCAAGCAGTTAATCGAGACGGTTCACGGTATCGGTTATCGACTCAACATGCCGCGACAATCAACTTTAGTAGAGGAGTTGGGTAGCGAGCGAGATGCTTTGAGGGAACCTTAAGGAAAACTGGGGTGCGATGCAGGTTCGGGCTTCGCTTACTTAATCTTTTGCGATAAAAGTTGGCGACTTCTTCCCGATTTCTTCCCGATTTCCCTCACAAAATTTTGAGGTTGGGGAATTACACTAAGCAGTGGATACTAGCATCGACTGCGAAAGGAAGGAACTGAAATGACTATCTCGACCTCAATCTGGGTAAAATCAGTGCAAAAATCGATCGATGAGGAAATTGAAAAAGCACTGCAACTTTATTCGGATGAATTGTGTGAGAAAATTTTAGCGATTCCTGGTTTTCGTCAAAAATTGAGCGCCTATGTTCTAGATAAAATTGAGACAGAAAACCCAGATCTCAAAAATAGGCAACATCGACTCTCGAAAACTAAGTTTCCTTATCGGTCTCTAGAACTTCGCTTGCTCATCGAACGTTATGTTACTGAGGGAATTGCCCAGATTCTCGATTTGCATTTAGAGATGTTAGATTGTTATATTCCCAAAGATGATTATCTATTTTGTCCGTCTTGTTCCTATGTCGGCTAAGAAGACATCCCAAAAGTCCATTTTGTCATTCCCAGTGCAGGAAGTTAGTATATTCAGATGTTTCGCGTCGCGATCGCTACGCTCAACATGACATACTATACCTTTGAGACAACCTGTACCTGTAAGATAGCGTTCGGTCGCTCTCGCTGAGAGTTAATTGCCCAACCCTAATTCTAACAACAGGGTTAGGTTGTTGCTTTTCTGAATCTTGGAGCTGTCGATCGGTAGGCTTTTGAATTGAATAACAGAAAGTTGATGAAAATTCAAGTAAAAGTTAAACCTAACTCTAGACAACAAAAAATAGAAGAAGTTGATGGCGGAAGTTTAGTGATTTGTTTAAAATCGCCCCCAATTGATGGAAAAGCTAATCAAGAACTCATCGAACTGCTTGCCAAAAAATTCAAAGTCGCGAAATCACAAGTTTTGATTAAGTTCGGTTTATCTTCAAAAAATAAGTTAGTAGAAATTGCTTTTTAGTTAGCTTTTTAGTTAGTAGTTAGTTAACCAAGAAATGAATTTCTTGGCTCAAAATTTAAGTCCGTCTTATAGGACTTAAGGGATTAGACAGAGAATTGATTCTCTGGCTTTCGAGAATGAAATAGCCCTGTGTTAGTAGTTAGTGGGAAATCTTCTACTAACGACTATAGCAGTCTTAATTGATTGGTGAGTGCGAGCATCCTGCTCGCGTGTAAGCCTAACTTGCGAGCAGGATGCTCGCACTACATAAAAATGTTCATAACTCATTTAGGATTGCTACATCTACTACCCAATAATTATTGAAGTTTGACAACTCGTCTTTTGACATCGCTAGAAATCTTGCCGAAAATTAGGAGCGATCGCGATTAAAAAGGGAAAATGCTACCCCAATTCGCTCTGAGAAAGCTTGCCAAGTTTTGGATTTCGGTATTGCTCTTCGTTTCCCTCTTTGGTCGGGCGACTCAAGCAGCAGAAATCGATCCGATCTTCGCGCAAGAGTGGTTTAAAGCGGGTGTTGAAGAGACGCAACAAGGACATTACCAACAAGCACTGTTAGACTTTGATAAAGCGATCGCACTCGATTCTAATTTGGCAGCTGCCTATAGCAATCGCTGTTTGGTACGCATTTATCTAAATGATTACCAACAAGCCAAACAAGATTGTACTCATGCTTTGCAACATCAGCCAACAAATGATTTAGCCTATTTACATCGCGGACTGGCTGCCTATCGACTCGGCGATTATCAAAGCGCGATCGCAGATTATAACGCTGCCATCCAACTCAAACCCGATAGCTTTCTGGCTTACTATAACCGAGGACTAGCCTATGCCGCTCAAGAAAAATATTTAGAAGCCATTGCCGACTATAATCAAGCCTTGCGTCAGATGTCTGCCCTCGATGGCACCCAACTCGCCACTATCTACAATGACAGGGGATTGGCTTATTTTGGTTTGGGCAATTTGGAAAAAGCGATCGCGGATTACGATCGCGCTATTCGTTTCGACAGCAAAAATTCTCTAGCCTACTATAACCGCGCTTTGATCTGTCAAAGACAAGGGCACTATCGAGAAGCCATTGCCAACTTTACCCTATCCCTACAAAACGATCCCAATCGCGCTGAGGCATACATCAATCGCGGTTTGCTTCGCCATCAACTCGGTTATTACCAAACGGCATTAACAGATTTGCGCTTGGGTGCAGAATGTTTTGGCCAGCAAGGAAAGTTAGTTGCTTATCGACACATCCTCAAGCTAATCGAGCAAATTCAGCAAAGTTTTTCTGGTTCTGAAAATATCATTGTTTGATTCGTTCTTTTATGAAACAAAAACTTGTGCTTCTTTCGGCTTCGCTAATTGGTTTGACATTATTTGGAACTGTCGCAACCGCTCAATTGCAAAGAAATGTTGAGCTTAAAGACGGAGAAAGACACGAACATAAAATGATGGAAATTCCTGACGGCCAACCCGTTCCCACGGTAGATTTAATCGTTCATCGGGATGCCTTGAAGGGATGGAATTTAGAACTGAAAGTAACTAATTTTGCATTTGCTCCAGAAAAGGTCAATCAAAGTAGTAATTTCAAAGAAGGACATGCCCATCTCTACGTTAATGGCAAAAAAATCACCCGTCTTTATGGGAATTGGTATTATCTCGACCGATTGGAACCGGGACGCAACGAAATTAAAGTTAGTTTAAATGCTAACGGTCACGAAACTTTTATGCATCGTGGCAAAGCAATCGAAGATGTGGCAATTGTTGAAGTTAGATAATAGCCCGCTTGAGACTTTGGCAAAATTGAGCGATCGCTTCTAAACCTTGTTCTGGCGATCCTTCAGCCAGTCGTTTGACAAAAGCACTGCCAACGATAACGGCATCTGCCCCCCATTGTTTGACTTGTAAAGCCTGTTCGGGTGCGGAGATGCCAAAACCTACGCCAATTGGTTTATCAGTGGTGCTGCGAATAGCTGAAAGTAAATCTTGAACTTGGCTGGCAATTTGAGGACGCATTCCCGTTACGCCAGTGACGCTGACGAGATAGATAAATCCTTGCGACTGCTGCGCGATCGCGTCTATTCTCTCAGGTGGAGTCGTAGGGGCTATCAACAGGGTTACCTCAATCCCCATCTCGGCGGCTGGTTTTAGGAGGGTTTGCGCTTCTTCTAGGGGTAAATCGGGGACGACTAATCCTCGCACGCCAGCATCGGCAATTTGTCTGAGAAAACTGTCAATTCCCCGATAGTAAATCGGATTGTAGTAGGTAAATAAAATAATCGGTGCCTTAATCTCTTTGCCGACTGTCTTAACTACATGCAAGACATCTTCTAGCTTCACTCCGCGTCCTAAAGCCCTCGTGGCAGCCGCTTGAATGACCGGACCATCTGCGAGGGGATCTGAGTAGGGAACTCCCAACTCGATGAGATCGGCACCGGAGCGATCGAGGATTTGTAAAGCTTTAGCGGTAGTGTTTAAATCGGGATCGCCAGCAGTGATAAAGGGAATTAAGGCGCATTGAGCGCGATCGCGTAAGGATTTTAAGCAGTTGGAAACAGAGGTCATTCGATGAAAGGATTTTGGATACGAGTTTAATAGCCGACTTTTTATTCTCTCACGCTAGATTCCCGGATGTTAAGCTCATCCCATCCTTAAAAAGAGCAAAATTTCAAGTCATATCAAATCCGGATGAATGACCACAATAACCAGTAGTGCGAAAGATCCTTTGCTATCGCTGGAGGGACGCTCCGCGTCTTGGTCGCGAGCGGGACGTATGCCCTTAAGCGCACGCTGCGATGAGCGTACTACATATATTTTATGACTAATTAAACGGATTTGATATCATTTGTTCTTTTCCCTTTCCCCCAATGACTATCCTTACAAAAATAAGGCTTTCTCGCCTCCTGTTGGTAAACTCACATTAGGCTTTCTTCTGTGCCTTGGTTTGCTTGGTTTGTTTTTCTTGCTCCACCTCAGAGAGTAACTTTTCTAGTTCTTCTGGTGCCATTTCATCGAGACGTTTTTGCAAGATGGCATCTTCATAGTCTCTACGTTGCTGGTTGTAAGTCATATTTTTTGTCAAGACTCGAAACAAATAAGTCAGCGTCCAACCGACTAACCCAGCGACTAAGATCGCCTGACTCCAAACCCCAGCTGAGAGACTGTCTAATCCAAATGCCTGCAAAAACAGATAGATAACTCCACCTGCTGCAAAAATGCCGATTCCAATTCCTATGACATCAATTCGTCGCATTAATTTTGTAATCGAAAAGTCTGTTTGAGCTTTAGGCTTTTAGAACCCGGCGTTTGGGACGAAAATTCAGAAACGGACTTAGCAGCAATAGTCCGGGGAAGAAAAAGAATACCAGAAAATACATAAATCCCCGTTCAAAGGAACTGGCTACATACCAGCGATTGTTAAGATAAAAATAAACCAAACCAGGAACTATTAATAAATAGAGACCGCCTAAACTCAGATAGAGAAGAGCAATTAAAGTGGTTTCAGGAGAAAGCATTATTTCTACTATTTGTCAAGAATGAAAAGGGAGCTATCTCAAATTTATTTTATTGTATCGCTTCGGGTGCTGCCTCCCAAAAAATTGAACGGGAGCGAATAGATAGAATTGTTTGATTTGTCACTTAAGGTAAAAATATGGTATTGTAGGTAACTGCTGGTTCGCTGTAGGAAATTCTTTCTAGGCGATCGCGGGGGCGTGGCGGAATGGTAGACGCTACGGACTTAAAAAAAATTGAGCCTTGGCAGAGAAATCTGTCATGCGAACGCTCTCAAATTCAGGGAAACCTAAGTCTGGCAACAGATACGGCAATCCTGAGCCAAGCCTTAATCAAGGAAAAAGAACATTTTTACCTTTTACCTTGAAGGGAAGGTGCAGAGACTCGACGGGAGCTACCCTAACAGGTCAAGCTGAGGGTAAAGAGAGAGTCCAATTCTCAAAGCCAGCAGATGGCAGTAGCGAAAGCTGCGGGAGAATGAAAATCCGTTGACCCTAAAAGGTCGTGAGGGTTCAAGTCCCTCTGCCCCCATCTCCATAACCAATATTTTTTTGATAGCGTGACTATACTTCAACGAGGTAGAGTCACTAATTACCATGAGAATTTACGGAAATCGACAATTGAAAACCCTGCCGGGACAACTAACTCGGCCGACGGCGGCGCGAGTAAGAGAAGCATTGTTTAATATCTGGCAGGGCAAGATTGCTAATTGTCGCTGGTTGGACTTGTGTGCGGGCAATGGTTCGATGGGTGCAGAGGCGTTGTGTCGGGGGGCGAGGGAAGTTGTCGGGATCGAAAAATCGCCTCAAGCTTGCGCGATTATCAAACAAAATTGGCAACAAGTAGCTACCCCGCAACAGACATTCCGAGTTATCCGGGGAGATGTCGTAACGCGCCTCAAAAACCTAGCGGGAGAAAAATTCGATCGCATTTATTTCGATCCTCCCTACGAAAGCCAATTGTATCAGCCAGTCCTAGAAGCGATCGCGCAATACCAATTTCTCGATGAAGAAGGGGAAATCGCGGTAGAACACGATCCTAAATCTTGGAAAGCAATAGAGATTCCAGGATTAAAAATTTGTCGAGAAAAAGTTTACGGCAACACGGCGTTAACTTTTTATCAAAGATAGTTGTCTAGACGGTTCGGTACAAGCCGCACAACTACATCCCCATTGATGCAAAATAGGATAGCTTTTTGAGTCGATCGCATTAAAACTAAAATTAGCCAAGTTTAGATTGGCAAACTGTACGACAGGTTCAGAGATAGCAGACTTTATATTTCGAGATGCGATCGCATCTGCACGAGCCGTAGCGATCGCTAATAAAATAACAGCTAGGCTTACAGAACTAGCAAGCAAAGTCAATAAAACTTTCTTCATTGGCTACCTCTTGATAAGGATGGACACAACTAAAACTTAATTGAGTCGATTATAGCCTCCAAAGAAATGGCTCAAAAAGTGAAAGCCTTCTAAAATTCAGTTGTGGGATGCGCTTAAAATAGGAAAATGAAGTCCTTGGAGAAACCAGAGAGTGGAGTCCCAATACAACCCAGCCAACATCGAGCAAAAATGGCAACAGAAATGGGAAGAGTCGGGGTTATACCTAACTCCAGAAAATAACACCCAGCCCAAATTCTATGCCCTATCTATGTTTCCCTATCCATCGGGAAGCCTGCACATGGGTCACGTCCGCAACTACGTAATTACAGATACAATTGCTCGATACAAGCGGATGCAAGGGTATCGCGTTCTGCACCCGATGGGTTGGGATGCCTTTGGTTTGCCTGCCGAAAATGCTGCTATTAAGCGAGGCATTCCACCAGCTAAATGGACTTACCAAAATATTGCCCAGATGAAGAAACAACTCCAGCAATTGGGACTTTCCATCGACTGGAGTCGAGAACTAGCCACTTGTGCGCCGAATTACTACAAGTGGACTCAATGGATATTCTTGCAATTTTTTAAAGCGGGATTAGCCTATCAAAAAGAAGCCGCGGTAAACTGGGATCCTGTTGACCAAACCGTCTTAGCTAACGAACAGGTCGATAGCGAAGGGCGTTCCTGGCGTTCTGGTGCAATCGTAGAACGCAAATTATTGCGCCAGTGGTTTCTCAAAATTACTGACTATGCCGAACAGTTGCTCAATGACCTCGAGAAATTGACGGGGTGGCCCGAACGGGTGAAGCTAATGCAAGCCAACTGGATTGGCAAATCCGTCGGCGCATACTTAGAATTTCCCATCGTCGGGATGGAGGAAAAGATTGGGGTCTTTACCACTCGCCCCGATACCGTGTATGGCGTGACTTACGTCGTCCTCGCCCCAGAACATCCCCTAACGCCAAAAGTCACCACTCCCAACAGAAAAGAGGCAGTTGAGGCGTTTATCCAAGAAGTCAAGGGCGAAAGCGAAATCGAACGGACGGCAGAAGATAAACCCAAACGAGGCATTTTCACGGGCGGAAAGGCAATTAATCCCTTCAACGGAGAAGAAATTCCTATTTTGATTGCCGATTACGTGCTTTATGAATACGGCACCGGTGCCGTTATGGGAGTTCCCGCCCACGATACGCGGGATTTCAAATTTGCTAACGAAAATAATCTCCCCATTAAAACTGTTATTGTCCCAGAAGGCGAGGATGGCACGAAACCTTTAGAAACAGCTTATACCGACCCAGGAATAATGATTAATTCTGGGCAGTTCGACGGGATGCCTTCGACTGAAGGAAAAACCGCCATCATCGAATATGCAGAAAAACAAGGCTATGGTAAGGCACGGGTACAGTATCGCTTGCGGGATTGGTTAATTTCTCGCCAGCGGTATTGGGGTGCGCCCATTCCAATCGTTCACTGTCCGAGTTGCGGCATCGTTCCCGTTCCAGAGGAAGATTTGCCCGTCAAGTTGCCCGAAGATGTTGAGTTTACCGGGCGCGGCCCTTCTCCATTGGCAAGACTTGAAAGTTGGGTTAACGTTCCCTGTCCGAGTTGCGGCGAAGCTGCCAAGCGGGAAACAGACACGATGGACACGTTTATCGATTCGTCGTGGTATTTCCTCCGCTACACCGATGCCAACAATGACAAGGAAATTTTTGCCTCAGATAAGGTAAATAGCTGGATGCCAGTGGATCAGTATGTAGGGGGCATCGAACACGCGATTTTGCACTTGCTTTATTCTCGCTTCTTTACTAAAGTGTTGCGAGACAGAGGCTTGTTGAATTTTGACGAACCTTTCCAACGTCTTTTGACGCAAGGAATGGTGCAGGGATTGACCTACATGAATCCCAACAAGTCTGATAAAGATAAATGGATTCCTGCCGAACTCGTCAATCCCAAAGACCCGCGCGACCCGCAGACGGGAGAACCTTTGCAGCTTGTTTACGCCACCATGTCTAAGTCAAAAGGCAATGGCGTAGCACCGGAAGAAGTAATCGCGAAATATGGCGTAGATACGGCGCGGATGTTTATTTTATTCAAAGCACCGCCCGAAAAAGATTTAGAATGGGATGAAGCCGATGTAGAAGGACAATTCCGCTTCTTAAATCGGGTTTGGCGCTTAGTTGCAGAGTTTGTTGAGAAATCATCCCCAAGAGGAAAAAAACAATCCAAAAATCAATCTCCCTCTTCAAAAGGGAGGAATCCAAAATCCGCCGTTCTCCTTGAAGAGGTTCAAGAAGCATGCGGCGGCTTCGCCAAAATCGAAAAAGATTTGCGTCGCGCCATTCACACGGCTATCAAAGAAGTTTCGGCAGATTTAGAGGGAGACTATCAATTTAATACGGCGATTTCTGAATTAATGAAGCTGAGTAATGCGCTTGGCGAGGCAAAATGTTTCGATTCGCCGGTTTATGCCGAAGGAATTGAGGCATTGCTCATCCTGCTTGCCCCTTTTGCCCCTCACATTGCCGAAGAATTGTGGCACGAATTAGGTCATGATTGTTCCATTCACCAACAAAGTTGGCTTCAAGTCGATTCCTCGGCGCTAGAGGTCGATGAAATTACCTTGGTGATTCAAATTATGGGCAAAACTCGTGGGACGATACAAGTTCCGGCAAGCGCCGATAAAGCTGCTTTAGAAAAATATGCCCGCGAATCGGAAATTGCTCAACGACATTTGCAAGGCAAAGAAGTGAAAAAGACGATCGTTGTACCTGGAAAGTTGGTGAATTTTGTTGTTTGACACTCCCGCCACTAACTGCTTTCATGCTTTCATAGTGTGGTGGGAGATTAGTAGAGTCGAGGAGAGATATTTCCCTGACCGTCGGCTCCTATCTTTTATCTGCGATCGCCAACATATGCGCTTATGCGCATGCCACGCTTTCCGCACTACATTAGTGATGAACGATCATGTGGCGATCGCTATCTAGACTGATTATCCCCTGACGCTGAAAGTCCCCCAACAGACGAGTAATCGTGACTCGTGTCGTTCCGATCGCGTTTGCCAGATTTTGATGAGTCAAACGAACTGCCAAGCGAGTTCCTTCTGGGACGGGTTGACCTAATTCTTTTTTGAGGAGTTGTAATAACTCATGCAGTCTCTCTTCGACTCGGCGCAATCCCGCGATCGCGAGTAACGCTTCTGTCTGGCGCATCCGACGTACTACCTGAGTTAACATGAGATGAGACAAATGAGGGGAGGCTTCGATTTCGCTCAAGGGATACCATTTCAAGTATAGTTCCGATAAGGCTTTGACTTGATAAGACTCGATATGCGTTAACCACATCCCAAAAAAGGTAGAAGGTTGCGCCCAACCCAATAGAATTTCTTCTCCATTTACAGACAATTGACTTAGCTGGGCAACTCCGCGATAAACTTGCCAAACGCCTTGTTCTACTAACGGAATTTCTTCGCCTCTATCATAAAAATGCAGTCTCCGTCCTTCTGCCTGTTCGTTCTGTAGTTGTGTGTGAGTGAGATTACAGGTTACTATCATGCCAATCTAAGTCCTTCCCCAAAAAAGCAGCGAGTCCGCTATTAACTTACAACGTCAAGGTAAACATAAGGTAAAAATTGACTCGATATAATACATTAAAAATACAAATGGCTTCTTTTGGTCGAGAGAGACAAGGAAACGATTAACTGGTTTTTAACGGTAACTGTCGGGAAATCTCTAGGATTTTGAGATAAACCCGCCCCTACTAACCAATGATGAAGGGCAAAGGACTGAAAAAATTTTTTCTTCATTTGTTAACTTTTATTGATAACATTAATCATAGCTTGACAAAATTGACTTTTTGCTCATCAGCTGCTATAGTAACAAATGATGAAACAGATCGAAACCAATTCCCCCGTTCAAAAGGTTCTCAGGAGTAAGTTGATGGAAATTCCCAACCAACTGACGATGGAGCAAGAGTTTAAATTGCGAGTGTTTAAAGAGCAGGTCAAAAACTTGAACCAAAACCAAGCTCAAGAGTGTTTGATCGAACTCTTTCGCCAGATGATGGTGAAAGATAATCTATACAAGCATTTACTCAAGAATATTTAACAATTTTGCCTCATTCCCAGAGACGACGACGGGGAGAACCGTTGAGGCGTTGATGAGTGTCGAGTAATAACCTTGGAATATCTAGCTGTTCGGGACAGCGAGGGAGACACTCACCGCATTCAGTGCAGCGGCTAGCCTTATTGCCGGGAAACCAATGACCTGCGTTTTCAAACATTCGGTAGCGATATTGACCGAAATCTGTCATGTCATAAGCAACGGCAAGATTGCGCAACCGTAAGACTTCAGGAATATTAATTTCTTCTGGGCAAGGCAGGCAGCGATAGCACTGACCGCAGCGATCTGTTCCCAGAGTCTGGACTAGATGAGTTTCTAGACGTTCTAGAGCAGCCATTTCCGAGGCGGTAAGCGGATAGTCGCGATCGCTAACCTCCAGGGGATCGATTAATTCTTCTGGGTTAGCGGGTCCGATGCTGAGGGTAGTAATGCGGCGGTCGCCGAGCAAAAAACGATAGTTCAATTCCAGGGGAGAGAAAGGCTGGCATAACCGTTCGAGGGTTTCTGGCGGCGTGTAGAGACGACCCCCTTTATCCGCCGGAGAGATGATGAATACGCCCATATCCTTCTGATGGGCGAGTGCGATCGCCTTTTCGTGACGCTGAAAAAAGTAGTAGTAGTGAAGATTGACAAACTCAAATAAATCGGTATTAATGGCAGCCAAGATTAATTCTAAAGAGCCATGGGTAGAGAAACCAAGATGCCGTATCTTTCCCTCTGACATGGCTTCTCTAATGGCTTGCATGCCTCCATTTTCCTGCGTAATCCAGCCGAGATGCTCCCAGGTATTAATTCCATGAATTGCCAGGCAATCGATATAGTCAAGCTGTAGGTTAACCAGCGATTGCTCGAGCCACTGACGCATTTGTCCTGCATCGGTGGTCGGTGGAAGCTTCGTCATAATGAAAATTTGCTCTCGCGGCACTGGCAGTCCGGCTTTGAGGGCGCGTCCTAAAAATTGTTCGCTCTTGCCATAGCCTCTGGCGGTTTCGACATGATTGATCCCTAGCGCGATCGCCTGCTGTAGCGTCTGTTCGAGCACTGATTCAGAAGCCAAGCAGCGCATGGTTCCCAAGGAAAAAACTGAAAGGAATAAATTCGTTTTTCCGAACCGTCGATACCGCATCACCAGTTACCCGTTAGAGCTTTAAGCGCAAGACAATTAAGAAGATTCATTCTCGTTGCCCAAGCCTCCTCGTTGAATGAAGTCTTCGGGTCGCAAATTGGCAACAAAGTCCCTAAAAGCTTTGCGTTCTTCTTCATCAGCCTCGCGATCGACGGGAATAGAAGCATCGGCTACGACTTCTTCCATGACCCAGATGGGGGCACCCGTGCGCAGAGAGATCGCGATCGCGTCGCTGGGACGACAATCAATCTCTTTTTTCTTCTCTCCTTGAGTTATGCACAAGACGGCATAGAAAGTATTATCCTGTAGGGAATGAATGATAACGCGCTCTAATTCCATCTCCCACGCTTCTAGGAGATTGACGAGCAGATCGTGGGTTAGCGGTCGAGGAGGTTTTTGTTGCTCTAGGGCACCGATAATCGCCCTAGCCTGATCTTGCCCGATATAGATTGGCAGAGCGCGACGATCTGAGCCGTCTTTGAGCAGCACGATCGGGCTACGAGTAACGGCATCCAAGGCAATTCCAGCAACTCTCATTTCAATCATAAGCTCAGCCTCTCAAGTAAGGTCGGCGTTAATCTAAGAATCAAAAGGTAAAAAGGGAAGGGAAATTGTTAGGATTGAGCAGTGGACTACACCTAGCGTGGCACCCAACAAACAGTATGCCCCAAGATGGGGGGAATATTTTTTAACTTCATGAAAAAAATACATTAAGCCAAGACGCTCTCTGTGACTCCCTTCGCTCTGATACTACTTATATTGTCTCAAATAAAGAACGGTGTTTACAGGATTAATTCAAGGAATAGGAACGATGCGATCGCTAGGGCAAGATCGCTTTGCCCTGTCAATTAAAGGAAATGCTGCCTCCATCATCTTGTCAGATTTAGCGATTGGCGATAGCGTGGCGGTGGATGGCGTTTGTCTGACTGTAGAAGACATCTTGCCCGATGGCTTCGTAGCTACTGCCTCTCCAGAAACCTTGCAGCGGACTACGCTAGGACAGCGCTCTCAGGCGGGCAATTATGTCAATTTAGAAACGTCCCTCCGAGTAGGCAGCAAACTGGGAGGACATTTCGTTACGGGTCACGTGGATGGGATGGGATGTTTGGTCGAGTCAGTCGCAACGGAAAAGTCTTGGGAAATGACCTTTGCCGCACCGCCGTCCATGTCCGAACTATGGCACTCTCGCATTGCCTGTTATCTCATTCCCAAAGGCAGCATTGCCGTCAATGGCATTAGTTTAACCGTTGCCGATTGCGACGAGCGCGGCAGTTGGTTCAAGGTAGCGGTTATTCCCCACACCTATGCCGAAACAAATCTTTGCTATCTCAATATCGGCGATTTGGTGAATTTAGAAAGTGATATTCTGGGTAAATATGTCGATAAGTTCCTCAATCATCGCCTAGCCCCCGATAATGCCCAAGAAGATATTAGCCTCACTTTTTTAGCGGAGCATGGCTATTTGTAAGTCTGGTAGTGCGAGCATCTTGCTCGCACTACAGCCTATTTTATGAATTATTTAGGATTGCTATGTACTGTGTTGCTAAGTAGCTAGGCTCAATTCAATAGAAAAGAAAACGCTCGCTGTCATGTTGTCCTTGCTAGGCGCGGGCTTTTACTCCCTCGATTACCGCGATCGATCGCTAATTCGTATTCATTCTTAAGGATTCGACCAGCTAATTCATGAGTTTTGATTTGATGCTAGTCATTTCTTTCTCTTTATACCATTTTTCATTCATTAATGACACAGATAGTCGATCGCCCTCACCCCCAACCCCTTTCCCAAATAGGGAGAGGGGAGAAGAATGTCGCTCG
>NZ_MRCB01000051.1 GCF_001904635.1 Hydrococcus rivularis NIES-593 | reverse complement strand
GAATGATGCCTTCGGCGTTTTGTTGATTGGCGCGTCGTTCCTCCCTACATCTGAAACTGAGGGCTTCCCGACGCGCATTTTCGGTGAAGTTAAACGAATAGAAGAAAAGTTAACCCGAGATATCAGACGAATAGAAGAAAAGTTAGAACCCAAAATAGATGGAATAAGCAAGCGTCTAGAAAATCAAGAATTTGTCAGTCGAAGTATCGTATTTGCTTTAATTGTCGCTATTTTGGGAGGATTCGCTAAACTTTTCGGATTAATCGGCAATCCTTAAACATCAATTCTCCCATCAAAAGCGATTGCGTCTGGGAGTGCGATCGCTTTTTTGCTTACCAATAATTCCTTAGACTTTTTAAGCGGCTAGCCGATATAAATTGCTTTGATAAAAAAGAGTACAGCCGTGATTTCGTTGCTCCCCGACTTGACTTGATGGGGCGGTAAAATCAAACCTCTCTCGACCAGATAATACCATTTTTCATTCATTAATGACAGAGATAGTCGATCGCCCTCACCCCCAACCCCTCTCCCTATTTGGGAGAGGGGAGAAGAATGTATATCGTGAAAACCTGAAAATTGGTATAAGCCATCTCCAATATGATAGCTAAATGGGACTCGTTACCAAAAAGGTTTAAATTGGTAAGCGGGTAATGGGACTCGAACCCACGACATTCAGCTTGGGAAGCTGACGTTCTACCACTGAACTATACCCGCACTGAGACATATTACATTATACATTCTCTTTTCTTGTTTCTTTGTTGTTCGGGATAGTATTCAGTCGCACCAAGCTAGCAATCAACGCCACTAGCAGTCATGACTGTTTGTAATCTTGATTACACTTTACATCTTGTAGCAGAATGGCATCAAAGCCTAGAACTTTAGTTCTAGGCTCAAAGCTCAACTCTATTAAAATAGACTAAAACTCCTATCGGGTCTTCTTTACAGGTTGTCTAAAAAGTATAGAATGTCGTGTTGAGCGGAGCGATCGCGAAGCGAAACATCCTACTTTTAACTTGGCTCGGATTGGCTCACCAAAGATAGGATAAGATAACTACAAACTATTTTGTGGAGTTTTGTGGAGTGTTCATAAATTGTCATCATGTCTAATTCTCCCAATCCCGAACCTCCGAGAAGAAGGAATCTAGATTCTGACGAGAAGATCGCTATTATTTTTGTTTTAGCTACAATTGGTGGTATCTTGTGGTGGGGACTCGGCAGCGGTAGCGGCATCAAGTTTTTTAACAACCAGTCACAACTGTTTGCTCGATCGCGATCGCAACCAACCGCTCAGCCAGAACAACCCCGCCCGACAGTTACTCTAACAGAAGAGAAACCAGCAACGACAGAATCGCCTGAAGCTAGCCAGAAAAAAGCAGAGCAACCATCGCAATTATTTGAAGCTCCCCAGCACAGACAGACAAACCGACAAGGACAAGCATCATCACCTCTATTAGCTCTTCCCATTTTATCGGCTTCTCAACCATCCCCACAACCTATACCCACTCCAAAATCGCAAGAGCCGTCATTGCAGTTGAAGATAGCTTTTCAAGACGTACCGCGCGATCGCTGGGATTATCCTTTTATTGAGGGATTGAGCAGCAAACAACTAATAGACGGCGTTTCCGAAAACACCTTTGAGCCAGATCGACCAATTACCAGAGCGCAGATGGCTAGTTTAATCGATCGCGCTTTCGATTCGTCATCGCAAGCGATCGAAATAGAGTTCAAAGACGTCCCCCAAGGCGATCCAATCGCTTCCGATATTGAGAAAGCAATCGGGAAAGGATTTATGAAAGGGTACTCTCGCAATAGTTTCCGTCCGCAAGAGAATATCCCCCGCTATCAAGTTTTAGTAACGTTGGCAGCAGGGTTGAATCTCAAGCCAACCAAAGACCCCCAGCAAACCCTCAAAGTCTACGAGGATGCCTCAGAAATTCCTGCTTGGGCAGTGGGGCAAGTTGCGGCGGCAACTGAGAAAGGAATAGTTGTTAACTATCCCAATACCAAATTTCTCAACCCCAACCAACCTGCAACTCGTGGCGAAGCTGCTGCAATGATACACCAAGCGTTGGTGAATTTAGGTAAAGTCGAGCCAGTTCAATCGCCATACATCGTTTCCTCGCCGTGAAACTACGACTGTTTGTTAGTCCATTTTAATAGTCTTATGCTCTTAGCCAAGAAATTAATTTCTTGGCGAGATGTTAATGTTTGCTGGTGATGGTACGAGATATAAAATAACTAATCTCTCAAATCATGAACTAATTCAATATTTTTAATGCGCTTTTAACATAATAAGTTGCGTTCTGAGAGCCTAGTCTCCACAATTAAAGGTAATATCATTTTTCATTCACTAATAACAGAGATAGTCGATTGCCCTCACCCCCAATCCCTCTCCCTATTTGGGAGAGGGGAAAAGAATGTATATCGTGAAAACATGAAAATTGGTATAAGTTAATTTCAAGTTGAACGGCTGAAAGCTTTGATTAGCTCGACTAACGCTATGCAAAAACTCTCAAAAATGCAAAAGATTTTACAAAATGCGATCGCGGCTATTCAAGAAGGCAATTGGTCGTCAGTCAACCAATGTTTGCAGCAACTCTTATTATCGCCTTTAAACAAGAGCGAACGAAAGCAGGTCATCGATTTAGCCTTGCAGGTGCTAAAAGAGAGCGATTTCCACCAACGCTGGGAAGTAGCTAAGCTTTTCCCAAAACTGGGGCGTGAGGCGATCGCGCCTTTAATTACAACTCTCGAAAACGAAACGACCGATCTAGAAACCCGTTGGTTCGTGGCACGGATTTTGAGTGAATTTGACGAGCCTAGTTGTATTGTCGCTTTAGTGAAATTGCTCGAGCAAACCGAAGAAGAAGAAGAATTATCGCTCGTAGCATCCCAGGCGCTTGCCAAGATTGGGTCTTCAGCCATCCAAGTACCGATCGGTTTGCTAAAAAAACCAGAAACTCGACTTTTAGCAGTACGAGCGCTCGCTCAGATTCGGCGCTCTAATATTATCAAACCATTGCTCGAAGTCGTCAACGATCCAAATCCGGAAATTCGCGCGATCGCGATTGAAGCCTTAGGGAGCTTTCACGATGAAGGCATCTTGCCAGTACTAATAGAAGCTTTAAAAGATCCTGCCTCAAGCGTGAGAAAAGAAGCCGCGATCGCGCTGGGAATGCGCGCCCAGATGGGTTCTCAGTTCGACTTAGTCGAGCTTCTCAAACCACTCCTCTACGATCTTAATCTAGAAGTCTGCCAGCAGGCAGCCATGGCTCTAGGACGCATAGGCACTGACGAGGCGGCACAAGCGTTATTTGTTGTCCTTAAATCCCCTGCTACGCCTGTTATCTTGAAACTTACCCTTGTAAGAGCATTGAACTGGATCGAAACCCTTCAAGCTTTAACGTATTTACAGCAAGGATTGCGCTTAGGCGATGTCGAAGTTTGTCAGGAAATTGTTACGCTATTGGGACGCAAGGAATCGGCAGAATTAAAAGGCAAAGCTACTCAAATTCTGATTGAATTTTTTCATTCGCAAAAACCTGCCGTACAGCAACCCCAGATCCAGCAAGCTTTAGCAATGTCTCTCGGAGAACTAGGACAAACGGAAGCGATCCCTGTGTTACTCAATTTAGCAGAAAATAGCGATCGCACTGTCAAATTGCACGCGATCGCAGCTCTTAAGAAATTCCCAAATCCTCCCATCCCCAATTTCAAACAACGCCGATTGTCATGGTGACGGGCAATAGCGGTTCGATCGACCGAGCCAAAGCGAGAGTCGCGGGTGCAACCGACTATCTCACCAAACCTTTCACTCCAGTTGAATTAGTCAAAATAGTTTTTCGCTATTTGAACTAAAGCGTTAGTTTTTTAAAGAGAGATGGGAATACTATCGGTAACCAAAATTGCATTATTTTTGGGAGTTGTTTAGTTTTCGTTACGAGGATAATGACAATGCCTACAGTTTTAGTGGTAGAAGATACCTTTTCCGAAATGGAGTTAATTTGCAACTATTTGCGCGAGAGCGGCTATAGCGTGATTACTACCAGCGATGCCAAAGACGCTATGACCAAAGCCGAGCAGCAAAAGCCCGATGTCGTAGTGACGGATGTAGTCATGCCCGGAATGAGCGGTCTGGAGTTGTGTCGCACTCTCAAGAAAAACCCTGCTACCCAGAAGCTGCCCATTGTCGTTTGCACCTCAAAAAACCAAGACCTCGATCGCATGTGGGCAATGAAGCAAGGCGCTGACGCATACGTGACCAAGCCTTTCACCAAAGAAGAACTGGTCAAAGCCGTCAAATCGGTTGCGGTCTAATAACAGAAGTCCGAATACAGGAGTCAGAAGGACTTCCATGCGGCTGGCTCCCGTATTCTAAAAAAATCCCTCTAACTGCGTTCCGCGCCAACGCCCCGCTCGTGGGCAGAGTGCCCGCACTACAAAATCCCCCTCCGAACGACCAACTGTGGTGGCTTAAACCGATGAATCTATCAACCCTCACCCTGCAATCCAACCGATCGCAAAAAGCTGTCGGTCAAGCCTATCTAAGATTTCAACTCGATGCCAAAACCCAGGCAGCCCTATCTATGGATGCTGCCCAAGAAGTGTTAATCGTTCCCAGCAGCCGCCTCACCTTCATGCCCAATATGCCTTACTGCGTGCTGGGACTGCTCAACCAACGCAGCCGCGTCTACTGGGTCGTGGATTTACCACAACTGTTAGAGATGCCAATGCTCCCCTCAGATACTCAACAGTACAACATCACGATCGCGCGATCGGGCAATATGGCTCTTGCTCTAGCCGTCATGGCAGTCAGAGGCGTCACTCGCTTTCTTCCCGAAGCTATCCAGTCGCCCATTGGGACGGTTGCTCCCGGTTTGACCCCCTATCTACAAGGATTGGTTCCCCAAGAGCGGGAAATCCTGCTGGTTTTAGATCCCGAAGCAATTCTCAATTCTGCCACCTTAAATGCTAATCGCTAACCAATAAAAAATTTACCTATCACTTATCTAAGTTTGTACTTTTTGAGGTATTTATTATGACTGCAACTAATAATCCCAAAAACCCCATCGAACCCAAAAACGGTCAAGTTAATGTTGACGAAGTGCAAGCAGGTCTTCGACCTCCCGCAGGCACCCGAACTCGTTCGGGTGTACCGGGAGGCTCCGCCGTCAGAAGGCGGAGTACCTTGCACTCAGTTATCCCAGACTCAGATAGCGCGATCGAGGAAATAGACAATCGAGGCGAAGCCAATGAAAAACCTTCGCTTGTCTTGAGTCCAGATGATTCCCAGTCATTCAAGACGGGTTCTTGGTGGCAGAGAATGGGTTTGAGAACCAAAGCAACCTTCTTGGCGATCGCGATCGGTACGATTCCAGTTTTGGGGATCGGGACGGTCGCCTATCAGTTAGCTAACCAATCGATTACCCGACAAATTACGAAAACGGAAGAATCTTTTGCCATCGATTTGTCAGACAAGATCAACAGCTTCATGTTTGAACGGTATGGGGATCTTCAGGTACTTTCTAAACTGCCGATTCTCGCCAATCCGAAGGTAAGAGAAGTAACGACGCTTCAAGAAAAAGAGGCGGTCTTAGATAATATTCTAAAAACTTATGGAGTCTACGACAGCATTGTCGTCTTCGACCTCAAGGGCAACCCAATCGTTAAATCTAGCGGTCAAACCGTTGGCAATCACAGCGATCGAGAGTATTTCCAGCAAGTTCTGAAAACGGATCGACCCGTCATTAGTCAGCCAGAAGCTTCTAAATCTACAGGAAAAATTGCCATTCACTTAGCTGCCCCTGTAAAAGATGCCGTCACGGGTCAAACCATCGCCATTGTCCGCAGCCGCATGCCCATCGAGTCTCTCGAAGAGATCGTCAAAAAATTCGGTGAAGCTGGGGAAGAATATCATCTAGTCGATGCTGCCGGTAAATTTTTCCTCGCCACAGAAGAGGAACAGATAGGCAGGGTAGCTAAGGATGATTTGCCTGCCCTGGCTCAACTCAAAGCAGAAAAGAAAGTAGGGACTGCCGTCGGTGTCGATAAAATAGACAACGCCGAACAACTGTTTGCCTATGCTCCCTTAGCAAAACTGGAAGGATTGCCAGAGCTAAACTGGGATGCTATCGTCGCCATTGACACCCAAATTGCCCTCGCTCCTCAAAGACAACTCCTCCTCGCTCTAGCAACAGGTACTATCGTAACGACTATCCTAATCGGTGCGATCGCGGCATTCTTGGCAAACCGAGCCACTCGCCCGATTCTCGAATCTACCGATGCCGTTAAGAAACTGGGTCAAGGAGATTTCGACACCCGCATTGCCGTCAGCGGGCAAGACGAACTTGCCGAACTCGGTTCTAACATCAACTTGATGGCAGAACAGATTCAAACGCTTTTGAACAAACAACAAGAAGCTGCCCGACGAGAATTGGAAAACCAAGCCGCGATCGCGCGATCGCAAGCAGAAGCGGCGGAAAGAGAACGCCAGCGCTCCCAAGCACTTCAGCAAGAATTGCTTCAGTTCCTCACTGACGTGGACGGTGCTTCTCAAGGAGACTTGACAGTACGGGCGCAAATTACGGCGGGTGAAGTCGGCATCGTGGCTGACGTATTCAACTCCATTGTTGAAAGTTTGCGAGATATTGTCGCTCAGGTAAAACAAGCCGCTACCCAGGTAAACGAATCCGTAGGAACTAATGAAGGTTCGATCCGCGAACTGGCAGACGAAGCGCTCAAACAAGCTACCCAGATTAGCCAAACTCTCAACTCCATTGAAGAGATGACCAACACGATTCAAGAGGTGGCAAATAACGCTAGAACGGCGGCTGAAGTCGCTCGTACCGCTTCGACCACTGCCGAAACAGGCGGAGAAGCGATGGAACAGACGGTAAGCAGTATTGTGCAGTTGCGCGAAACCGTTGCGGAAACCGCTAAGAAGGTTAAGCGACTTGGGGAATCGTCGCAACAGATTTCTAAAGCAGTTTCGTTGATTAACCAGATTGCCCTACAAACCAATTTGCTTGCTATTAACGCCTCTATCGAGGCAGCGCGAGCCGGGGAAGAAGGTCGAGGCTTCGCGGTGGTTGCCGAAGAAGTCGGTCAGTTGGCGGCTCAGTCGGCGACGGCAGCTAAAGAAATCGAGCAAATCGTAGAAGCCATTCAACAAGAAACCGCCGACGTGGTTGAAGCGATGGAAGTCGGTACCGCGCAGGTCGTTCAAGGAACGCGCCTGGTAGAAAAAACCAAACAAAGCCTCGGAAAAATCGTAGAAGTCTCTCGTCAGATCGACCAATTGCTCCAGTCTATCTCCCAAGCCACTGTTTCTCAAGCCAATACCTCGAAAACGGTAACCAAGCTGATGCAAGAGATCGCTCAAGTGTCCGAGCGAACTTCAAATTCCTCTCGTCAGGTGTCCAGTTCTCTGCAAGAAACGGTAGAGGTCGCTAGGCAACTTCAAGAGTCCGTCGGTACGTTTAAGGTTGCTTAAGCCTGAATTCTGACAACAAGAATCGTCCATCTGTAATCGGTATTGAGCTGAGAGGGATTAGATCGTGGCAGTAGATAAAGAACAAGAAGTCAAACTCCAATTTTTAGGAGAAGCGCAAGAGTACCTGGATACTATCGAGACGGGACTAATCGGGATAGGGACTCGCGGAGTCGATCGCCAGGGAATTGATGGCGTTTTGCGTGCTGCCCATTCCATCAAGGGAGGCGCTGCGATGATGGGCTTCCACAACCTCTCTCACCTGGCACACCGCTTGGAGGATTTTTTCAAAGTCCTCAAAGTCGGCAGGGCACAAGTCGATGGCGATGTGGAAAGCTCCCTGCTCTCTAGCGTCGATCGCCTTCGGCAGGTCGCTAATCTCAACCGTCAAGGCAGCGATGTTGACGAGGCGTGGCTGGAGGAGAATGCCAATCCCCTCATCGACTACCTGCGCGATCGCCTGGGCGAACCCACTCAAGAAGATGCCGCCGCTCTCCTATCTGAAGAAACAGGGGAAGACATGACCGTGTTGCTGTTCGAGACAGAAGTAGAGGGCTGTCTCCAGCGACTCGAATCAGTCTTGGAAAATCCCGACCAACCTTGTTTGGTCGAAGAGTTTACTATTACCGCTCAAGAATTGGGCGGTTTGGGAGAAATGCTAGAGCTAAAAGCCTTTAGCAGCCTTTGCCAGTCGGTCATCGAGCACTTAGAAGCCAATCCCGCGCAAGCCAAAGCGATCGCGCAGCTAGCCCTGCAAGAATGGCGGCGATCTCAAGCCATGGTCTTCGTCGGACAGGCTTCAGCTATTCCGGCACAATTGAATTTAGCAACTTTCAATGCCCTCCCAGCCCAAGCAGAAGCAATCCCGGCTCCTAAACTAGACGGGGCAGAATCTTTCTGTAAGTTTGAAGAGTTTGAAACACTCGAAGACGCTGCTCTAGCTGCGGACGCTTTAGAATCGCTAGAAGAATTAGAAGCGATCGATTATCGCTCGACAGACGACTTTAGCCAAGATGCGCAGGATTTTTTAGAGTCCTTAAATAGTCTTGCCATCAGTACTCCCGTCTTTGAGGACAACGAACAGAAGACAAAAGACGAAAAAAATCTTTCTTCCCCAACTTCACCTCTCAAAAACGGAACCAACAAAACAGCGGGCGCAGCCAAATCCTCTGTTCCGCCGTCATTTCCAGTTCAGACTAAGGCTACTGCCAGCGAAAAGGTTGACGAAAATACGATTCGGGTTGCCGTTCGCCAACTCGACCAACTTAGCAACCTGTTCGGGGAATTGACTATCGAACGCAATGGACTTGACTTGTACCTCAGACGCTTGCGGGATTTGCTGCGGCTGTTGAGCCAAAGAGTACGCAGCCTAGAGCAATCTAACTTCCGCCTGCGTACAGCCTATGACAAGGTAGCCACTACCCAAATCGCTAACGCCCCGCTAGTCCCCCAACTCAGCGTCGGAGCTGTTAGTTCTACTACACAGGACTTTGACATTCTGGAGATGGATCGCTACAGCGAGCTGCACCTAGTATCGCAGGAAATTATGGAGGCGATGGTACAAATCCAAGAAGTCACCAGCGACCTGCAAACCAATCTGGAAGAAACCGAAAGGTCGGCTCGCGACCTGAATCGTACTTCCAAACTGATGCAGAGCAATATTACCCAACTACGGATGCGTCCCATCGCCGATTTGCTAGGGCGTTTTCCCAGAGCGTTGCGAGAAATGGAGCTAAAGTACGGCAAACAGGTAGAACTGAAGATCAGAGGGGGAGGAACGCTAATCGATCGCACTATTCTAGAAGCCCTCAACGATCCGCTTCTACATTTGTTCCGCAATGCTTTCGACCACGGCATTGAAGATCCTGCCACGCGTCGAGCAGCAGGCAAGCTCGAAAAAGGCACTATTGAAATCGGTGCCGCCTATCGAGGTAACCAGACGGTTATTACTATTCGCGACGACGGTCGCGGCATCGAGCTCGACAAGATTCGCGCTAAAGCTCTCAAAATGGGTCTAGATGAATCCGATCTCAAAGCTGCTACCAAAAACGATTTGCTAGAGCTGATTTTCATGCCCGGTTTCAGTACCGCCGAGAAAGTGACTGACTTATCCGGTCGCGGCGTGGGGATGGACGTAGTGCGCAATAACCTGAAACAAATTCGCGGTGACATTCAAGTCGATACCGAACTGGGTGTTGGGACGACTTTTACCATTACCGTTCCCTTTACCCTGTCTGTCGTGCGGGTGCTGTTGGTCGAAAGCGGCGAAATGCTCCTCGCTTTCCCCACCAGCTCCATTGAAGAAATGCTGCGCCTGCGATCGGAGGATATCCTGCAAACGGTTGGCAAGGAAGTGTTAAGCTGGGAAGGATCGATGGTGCCGCTGATTCGCCTCAGTCAATGGTTCCAGTTTTCTCGTTCCCATCGCATCGCCGATACGGAGGCTATTCCCGTCATCGACGACCAAACCGTATTATTAATCGCTCAAGGAGAAGATTTCGTCGGTATTTTGGTCGATCGCTACTGGGGAGAACAAGAAGTTACCATTCGTCAGGTGGAAGGTCACTTAGCCATGCCGCCGGGGTTTAGCGGCTGTACTATTTTGGGCGACGGCCGAGTCGTTCCTCTGGTAGATGCGATCGCGCTCTTGCGCTGGATAGACAATTCGGATGCGAGCCAGCGTTCTCAAGGTCTGGTCAATGCCCTAAATGCTGTGGAATCTGGGTCAGCCGATGCCATTCAAAAGAGTACCATTTTGGTAGTAGACGATTCGATCAACGTTCGTCGCTTCTTGGCTCTCACCTTAGAAAAAGCAGGCTACCGTGTCGAACAAGCTAAAGACGGTCAAGATGCCCTAGAAAAACTCAAAGGCGGCCTAGTCGTTCAGGCAGTCGTGAGCGATATCGAAATGCCTCGTCTGGACGGTTACGGCTTTTTGGCTCACGTCAAATCCGATCCCAATTGCCAACAGCTCCCGGTCATTATGCTGACTTCTCGCAGTGGCGAGAAGCACCGTCAATTGGCAATGAATTTGGGTGCGTCAGCCTACTTTTCCAAGCCATTTAGAGAGCCAGAATTACTAAAAACCATCGAACAGTTAACCCAAAAACCACTCGCCCTGAAATAAGTGATTGATGATTGGGGATTAGTTAGTAGTTAGTAGTTAGTGGTTAGTCGTTAGTTGTCTCCCACTCCCCCAACTCTCCCCGCACTTCCCACACTCCCTTGTCTTCCTCTTCTGTGTATCATACTATGGCTATCTACTCTCCCGTTCGTTCTCGGCGCACTGCCGCCCGTCAAGCAGAAAAAACCAGACAATTCATTACTTTCCGTCTCCGTCAAGAATGGTTCGCTCTGCCCATTTACGCCGTACAAAAGGTCATCCAAATGGGCAAAGTGTATGGCGATCCTCAAGGAACGGGGATTAGCCTCACTAACTATCAGGGTCAAGAAATAATTGTCGTCGATGTCGCTCGACGAATCTTTGGAGAAACTTCATCCGTTGCAGAAGAACGCAAACATTCTTTATCTTCCGTCGTCGGGGAGGTAAGCGAACCTCGTTTTATGTTGCTCGTTCAAAGCAACAGCGGAGAAATTGTTGGACTGCCTGTCGATTCTACTCCTGCTATGCGTCGGGTGCCTGAATCGGCTTTTACTCCTATCCCCAAAACTTACATGGCTCAAGGTAACATTCGCTGTATCAGTTCGACGACGATCCAACTAAGCGACCATCCACCACTCTTTTTGCTCGAAGCCAATCAACTCGCCGAGCCTCAACAAATTGTAGGCTTATAGGCTACGTATTCGCATTTACTTAGTAAATAGATTAGTAAATAGATTAGTAATAGGAAATTCATATTAGCCTACCAACTCCAAACAGAGATTCTTCGTTATCTTCTCCTGCACTGGGAATAACAAAATGGACTTTTGGGATGTCCTCTTAGCTGGTAGGCCTCGCCATGGCTTATGAAGCAGATAATTTCAGCATTCTTTGGATCGGACGCAAAGCTGCTGCTTGAATCTCCTCTGGAATCTCGATCTTTGGCGATCTATTTTTCATCGCTAAATACAGCTTTTCTAGGGTATTGAGGCGCATGTGAGGACATTCGTTGCAGGCACAGTTGTTGGTTGCTGGCGCGGGAATGAAGCGTTTGTGAGGTGCTTCTTTTTGCATTTGGTGAATGATTCCTGGTTCGGTGGCAACGATAAATGTTTCGCTAGGACTATTGAGACAGTATTTTAATAGGGCTGTAGTCGAACCGATATAGCTGGCGTGACGCAGTACTGGCGGTTCGCATTCGGGGTGGGCAACGATTTGTGCATCGGGATATGCCATTTTTAGCTGGACGATTTTCTTTTCAGAAAAGGTCTCGTGTACGATACAGCTACCTTGCCACAAGACTAGGTTTCGTCCGGTTTGCTCCATCACGTAGCGACCTAAATTGCGATCGGGCGCAAAAATAATCGGTCGATCTTCAGGAATCTGGCTGACTATTTTGACGGCGTTGGAACTGGTGCAAATGATGTCGCTCATCGCCTTAATTTCGGCGCTGCAATTGATGTAGGAGATGACTAGATGGTCGGGACGAGCAGCTTTAAAGGCAGCGAATTCTTTGGGGGGACAGCTATCGGCAAGAGAACATCCTGCGTTTAAATCTGGCAAGAGGACGAGTTTGTCGGGGTTTAATATTTTGGCGGTTTCTGCCATGAAGTGAACGCCAGCAAAAACGATGACCTCTGCGTTAGTTGCAGCCGCCTGCTGAGAAAGACCGAGAGAATCGCCAATGTAGTCAGCAATATCTTGGATGTCGGGATTTTGGTAATAGTGAGCTAGAATAACAGCGTTTAACTCCCGCTTGAGTTCGTTAATTGCTGTAAATAGATCGTCGGGAAGGGGTTTAGTTGTTAGCTTTGCTTGAGGTTTTACAGTTGCGAACACAATAACGGGTAACTCCTGAGATAAGATGGCTTGGCAAAATTATAGTGATTATTACCATAATATTATAGTCGATTTTACCAAAATAGCCAATCTTCATTCAGCATTTTGTTATTGGTTCTTGATGAACGCGAGTTCTTTTGTTCCTTACGCTCTAATCCCCTCTCCTATAAGGAGAAGGGATTAATAGAAGGAGCGAAGTCTTCCGATAAAAACCCTTATAGTAACGCTTTGGTGTCAAAGCGCTACTTAAGAACTTCAATTTTAAGCAAGAGCAACTGCGGGTTGAGACCAGCGATTGACAGCTTTGCCGATGACGGACAACTCTTGAACGAGGCGATCGAATCGCTCTGGCGTTAAAGATTGGGGCCCGTCAGAGAGGGCTTTGGCAGGGTTAGGATGAACCTCGATCATGAGAGCGTCTGCTCCTGCGGCGATCGCAGCCATTGACATTGCCGGAACGTACTCGGACTTCCCCGTGCCGTGACTCGGATCGATGGTCACTGGTAAGTGGGTTAGAGAGTGAAGAACGGGCAGGACGGCTAAATCTAGGGTATTGCGAGTATAGTCGCGATCGAAGGTACGAATGCCTCGCTCGCATAAAATCACGTTGGGATTGCCAGCCGCCAGAATATACTCGGCTGCCATTAGCCATTCTTCTATCGTTGCTGACATGCCTCGCTTGAGCAATACGGGTTTCTCCTGGGCACCCACTTTTTTGAGCAGCGCAAAATTCTGCATATTTCTTGCGCCGACTTGAATGATATCGGCTACCTCTGCGATCTTTTCCAAATCGGCAGCATCCATCACTTCCGTAATAATGCCCAATCCGCTAGCTTCCCTAGCTGCTGCGAGCAAGCCCAAGGCGCTTTCTCCGTGACCTTGGAAAGCATAGGGAGAAGTACGAGGCTTGTAAGCCCCACCGCGTAGAAATTGAGCGCCAGCTGCCTTTACACGCATAGCGGTTTCGACGATCATCTCTTCGTTTTCTACCGAACACGGACCCGCTATCAGAACTACGGGATGGTTGCGCCCAAAGGGGACCGAACCGCTAGGAGTCGAAACGATGACTTCGCTGGGTTCTCCGTGACGGAATTCCAA
Source organism: Hydrococcus rivularis NIES-593 (assembly GCF_001904635.1). GTDB lineage: Bacteria > Cyanobacteriota > Cyanobacteriia > Cyanobacteriales > Microcystaceae > Hydrococcus > Hydrococcus rivularis. The sequence continues at coordinate 6,094 of NZ_MRCB01000051.1, read as the reverse complement.
GCTGGCTCGCTTAAAAGGTTGTTCGACCCGCAGGACGTGTTCGATCCAAGGGCTGAGTTCTTGAATGCGCAACGGATCTAAAGCAGCCGTTTCGCCAACTAGACCGATGACAACTTTGTGTTTGCCAACGATTTTTTCAGGTGTCAGACCCCAGTCTGTTAATTCTTGGCTAACTCGCTCGATTTCAGTTTCTGGGGAACCTACTTTCATGACTACTATCATGTTTGCGTTCCTTAGCGATCGCTATCTAGATTATTGGTTGATAAAATTCAATAGTTTGGCTTCTTATGAAAGCGCAAAAGAATGGGGAGAAACTCTCCCCTAATAATTTTCCCCTTTTTGTCCCCAGAAATTTGATGAAATTACTTAATTTTCTTTCGCTTTTTTGCTCGCTTCTCTAGCCGCCTGCCAAGCAGTCATCATTCGCCCAAAGTTGCTCTTGAACTCTCCCCAGCCGAACCAACTACCCACTCTATCTTCATCCCAAGAAGCCGAAAGAATGCCATAACTCAATCCCAAGACTCCTAAGCCAAACAAGCCTAAACTGGTAACCCCCACGGCTGATGCGGGGATTTTCAACCATTCGTTACTAACAATCCAGTAGAAGATAAAGAAAGATGACATTCCCAATCCCGTAGGAATGCCACAAAAGAAAGCCATACGACGTACCATTCGCTTGCTGACTACATCAGGAATAGCCATTGAGGCAGCTTTTTGGCGAGCCGTGTTTCGCTCTTTTATAGGTTCTTTCTGAGACTGTACGGGAGGTTGCTTGTTAGCTCTTTTCTTTTTTTGGCGAGGTTCAAACGCCATCCGCTCCCGCGAAGATTTAGAAGACATAACAACTATCCATAGGATTTAACGACGGATGCCCAGACGACTAATTAGCGTCTGATAGCGATTGAAATCTTTGTTTTGAATATAAGCTAACAGACTTTTGCGACGACCGATCATTTTAAGTAGTCCCCGCCGAGAGGCATGATCTTTAGGATTCGCCTGGAGATGGCTATTGAGTTGATTGATGCGCTCCGTCAGTAAGGCAACTTGTAGGTCTGCCGAACCCGTATCGGTTTCGTGAGCTTGGTATTCGGTCATCAGTTCTTGTTTGCGCTGTTGAGTTAAAGCCATAGGGTTAAGGTAGACTAATCTCTTTATAAATATTGCAACCTCTTATAATAACACTTTCATTAGAGCGAATAAAAGGAGCTAATTTCTGACTGCCAATTGTAGTAACGAGTTATAAATAAGCTAACTTACCCAATTGATGTTAATAACTATAAGGATCGGCTGGCGTAGGAATTTTTTTGAGGGATTTTGCTGCGATAACCAGTTGGCGTTTTTGAGCGGTTGTTTCTTTCATCGTTTGCTCGTGCTGGGGTAAGGTTTCTACCATCATTTCCCCTTCAATTTCTAGCCAGGTATCCGGCGGATAGTTATTGCGACTCGACTCCAGCTTGACGGGAAGACCGACGGGATAGGCATCTACGGCGCAGCAAGTAATAATAAAACGGCTAATTAATAAATAATTGTCGCTCAGGTGAGGCAGGTGGACGACAAATCCAGTGACTTTGACTGGTTGTCCGGCGTAAGCATCGGGTTCGGGATAGGCATTGAGGGTTCTAATCCAATCGACAATCGATCGCTCTTCTGGTCTAGTCGTCGCGCGAAAAGATTGAGGTTGCGATCGCGTTATTGGCAAAGACTCGGTAACTCCCCGTTGCAGTGCCGCTTGCGAAGTCAATACCGTCGGCGCGATCAAAAACCCTGCCAAAGCCGTCGCCACTAATACGCCGCTTCCGACACCGGGAGGTAATAGCGTCATGTGCTGTACTGTTTCTTTTTCTTGGAAGTTATTGCCTCGCTTGCGCCAATCTGCCAAAAGCTGTCCGCCCTTCAAAGCGCCGAGAATTAACAGCGCAATGCCAGTCACCAAGACCAACCAAAAATAATTCGGGTGAATCAATAGCCTGAGTTGCCCGGTTATCCAATACCTAAGTAACAACCCGCCCCATGCCAACAGCGCTAGAACGTCCAACCAGGGCAAAAGACTTTTCGATTTTGGATTTTGGATAGTGGATTGTTGACTCATACCATTTTTCATTCATAATGACAGAGATGGTCGATCGCCCTCACCCCCAACCCCTCTCCCAAACTGGGAGAGGGGAAAAAGATGTCGATCGCGAAAACCTGAAAATTGGTATCATCTGTTGGATGAAAGAATTTTGGATTTTGGATTGGTTAGTAGGGGCGGGTTTATCTAAAAACGCTAGCAATTTCCCAACACTTATTGTCAAATCGTCTTAGAAGTCTCACCACTCCTCCTTATCTTGTCTCGGAGTCCCCTTCCCAACTCCTTCCTTGTGCCTTCTAAAAGAAATAACTGTGAAACAAGGCGAACAGGAAGGTGAGTTGCGCTACTAAAGCAAATAAATAAAAGATAATTCTAGGTTGGAAAATCGACAACATTAAGCCAATACCCTTAATGTCGATCGTCGGTCCAAACACCAAAAATGCTAGCAGCGAACTGGTGGTAAAAGTAGAAGCAAAAGACAGGGCAAAAAAAGAATCGACTGTCGAGCAAATCGAGACTACTCCAGCTAGAACCATCATCGCCGCGATCGAACTAATAACGCCTTGTCCGAGGTCGAGAATGACCTCGCGGGGCACGAAAACTTGAATGCAAGCCGCGATCGCGCTTCCGAAAATCAATATTGCGCCCAACTCGCGTAGTTCCTGAATGGCATTATCGAGAAACGGACGCAAACGCTTTTCTAAAGGAATCGGGCGATTGAGTACAACAGCTGCTAGTGCCACGGCATCGTCCATTCGGATTGGTTGACCCGATTTGCTTAAAAGAAACGTTCCCGATTGCAAGAGCGAGGGGATTTCTGGCGATCGCTGCGTAGCTGGTTTAACTTCTGGGGAACGAGACATCAGCAGGTTAACGCGCTTGACTAGTGCGGATTGTAATATCGGTCGCGGGTCTTGTTGCAGGCTAAAAACGCAGCCAATAATCGTAGCAATTGCCAAGGAACCCAACACTCTAAAAACGACAATTTCTGGGCGATCTCGAAAAGCCACCCAAGTTGACCAAATGACGATGGGATTGATCGTCGGTGCCGCTAGGAGAAAACCAATCGCTACCGAAGTCGGCATTCCTTGCATTAACAATCGGCGTGCCACCGGAACGTTACCGCATTCGCACACGGGAAAGAGAAAGCCGACGCAACTTCCAACGAACGCCCCCAAAAAGGGATGGCGAGGCAACCTCGCTACCAGCTGGCGCTCGTCGATAAAAAATAGCAGCGCGCTAGAGAGCAGAACTCCTAACAACAGGAAAGGAATTGCTTCGACTAGAAGACTCAAAAATAGGGTAAAAGCGCTGTAAATTTGTCCGGTCATGGCTGCCTATGCGGGCGTTTCTAATTTAGACGGCAATTCAAAGTCAAAAGGTTCTAGATAAGTCAACAGGTCGCGGCAAGGCTTTTCCTTTATTAGTGGTTAGTTATTTGTTAGTTGCTCCTTTGCTGTATCCTCCATCGTTCGTTAAAAAAATCTATCGAGCCTTCGTCGAGCTACTTTCGCTCAAGAAAAGATAAGCTATTAATATACCTTATTTCCGTTAGTCTATTGATAGCTCCTCGATTTCCTCCTGAGCGTATATCATATTGCGGTCGATAGCGGAGAGGATTTTATTGTTAGCCGCATCGGAAAAAAGGCATTTACAAGCTAACTGGGCTACATCAACTCGATGAATCGTTCCAGAAACCCGGTGGTTTTCGGTTAAAATCCCGTTTCCGGTTGGGGGTTCCGATTTTAATCCGCCAGGTCGAATAATGGTGTAGGTTAGTCCGCTATTTATCAGATGTTGTTCTGCCTTTTCTTTTTCTGCTAAAACGGCTGCCAATGCTTCTAAAGCTTTTGGAGGTAAGGCGATCGCACTTTCTGACTGAGCTACCAATTGACGAAATCAAAATAAATTTGTTCACCTTTGCCTTGACGGCAGCATCGATAAGATTTTTATTGCCCAAAATAATCGGCTCCGATCCCGTCTTTCGGCAATCCGTCAATCGTACTGATAACTGCTTCTATCGGTTTGCTTTCTTGTATGGCTACTTCCACTGCTACTATATCCAAAGTATCTCCTATAACCACGTCAATGCCCATTGCCTCTAATTGCGATCGCGATTTTTCCGAACGAAGCAAAGCTTTTACTCGGCAATTCTTTTCGATAGCACAAAGAGCGATTTCTCTGCCGACTCCGCGACTTGCTCCCGCAATAAAAGTGTTAGTTTTCCTTGTCATTTTTATTGATTGTTTTTATTTTCATATACGCCATATTTTTTACATTAGCAGTTTGTCCCCGCCAATAAAATTCAAAAGACGGAATTTGCCAAGAATTATGAAGTTTCAATAAAGAAATTTGTAAAGGTTTGGTGAAATTTGAAGATAGTATTATAGTTAATTACCTTAATTTGCATAGAAATACCTCAAAGCCGCGCTCCTACATAGCATTTAAGAGAACGTTTCGGATAGTATTTCAGTGAAGATTTTATGAAGAGACTCCATTACGAATAATAATCGCATAAAATCAAAATTAACGAGGTTAGATTGTCATTTTTTCATGCTACGTTTCATGTCAAGTAAAAGATTCCTAACGATCGGTCAAAAAGAAAAGTTACTCAAGGCATTAAAAGAAAATGATTGCTCGAATTTTATTCAGCGAATCTTGATGCTGCTTTTGAGAAACGAAGGAAAAACCTATCAAGAAATTGCTGAATTTCTCGGCTGTTCTTACCGGACTGTAGCCTATTGGTGCGTTCATGGCGATCCAGAGGACATCGAAAGTCTGAGGGACAAGCGCACAAAAGGTAACTATCGTAAGGTTACGGAAGAATACATGGAGTTATTAATGGAAACTATCGCTAAAGATCCCAGAGAGTTGGGCTATCAATTTACTCGCTGGAGTGGCGATCGCCTGGCAGAACACCTGGCGCAGTCAACCGGGATCACCTTAAGTGGTTCGCAAATTAGAAACATCTTACGGAAAGAAAAAATTAACTTATCCGTAGGTAGAAAAAATTTGGGAAGAACGAGCAGATCTTGTGTCTGCGCCTAGCAATCCGACTCGCGATAGTAGCCGATCGCGACTTCGATCTTAAAATTCTCAACTGTATTTATCTGGAACGGTCAAGATTTAGTCAAGACACAACAATAGTTGCCAGAACGAACGATCTCATCGTGTCCAAATGAAATTTCCCAAGCAAAAAATTGCTAAAAAGCTCTGGCAACTCTATATTGTGTCTTAGTTACAAAGGCTCCGATAGACTTTGTAAACTTAATCTTTACTGCATTTTCAGGTTAAGTATTCAGATGAGTAAACATACAATCTTTAACGTTTTTCTTCAAAAATTAAAGAAGTCTTACCAATTTTGGAAAGGCGTAGTTTGACTATGCCTTTACAAGCCTTATATAAATTTTTAATATTTCTTTTTGAAGCAATTATCTCAAATGAATTAATGTATAAGAATCAAACTGCAAAGCAAAATATAAGAAAAAATGATAGCGGCAATGCAAATGCCATAACTCAGCCTGCCAATGGAGGCAAGTTAAATGGACGCGATCGCTAGCAAGTCAAACAATAAAAGTACAATTCGCTAACATAAAACTAACTAAGCGATCGCAAAATGAAAACGCACCAGCAGAAATTAAAATCTAACCGAAAACTGCTATAAGACCATCTCTAAAAAAATCTCTAAAAAAACGCTACAGATGTTCAAGGCAAAAGCTTTACACCCAGAGCGATTAAATAATTGCGAACTGATAATTGCGAATTGTGAATTGGGATAAGATGTTTCGCTTCGCTACCGCTACGCTCAACATGACGAAGTCGAAGCCGGCGGAGCCGCTCAATTGGCAGAGTATCTTCGACATTTTATATTTTTAGGACAACCTGCAAGCAACAACCCATGAATTGGAAACAATTTAGAGGCGACTAGCATCCATCTCACCGAAAATGCGCGTCGGGAAGCCCTCAGTTTCAGATGTAGGGAGGAACGACGCGCCAATCAACAAAACGCCGAAGGCATCATTC
>NZ_MRCB01000050.1 GCF_001904635.1 Hydrococcus rivularis NIES-593 | reverse complement strand
ACGTTCCGTTCTTAGGGGAGGGGAGAGGGGCGACCCTCGAACCTTACCCGATAATCGAGATTCTGGCTTTACCAATATGGCTCAAGCTCAACGATTATGTACTTTTGGACTCAAGCACGTTTGGTCTCTTTTTAGAATGAAATAGCCCTGGGACTATTCCTAGAAAGAATAAAATTTACTTTTTCCTTTTGCCTTTGTCCTTTGTACTTATTAAGGCATCCATTCAATCACAATCCCGACTCGACTATCTTTATCTTCAGTTGAATTTTGTTGTTGAATATCCGCAGACAATCGTACATTCTTCGTTATCGCATAACCAACGGAAAGCGTCGTCATTCCGACTTCTTCGCGATCGCCAGGAGAGACAAAACTCTGAGTTAGAGAAATATCGGCAGCACCAGTACGCGATAAAGACAGCACTAACCGGATGCCAACATTAACTCCATCGGTAGAATAGTCGCCACTGTTGATATAGCGATATCCCAGGACTGGAGCCAGATTAAAATAACTTCCTAAAGGCAATACATAATAGTGTAAATTGCCACCGACTGATTCGCGATCGCCATTAAAAGACGCTTGATAATCTCCACTAATCGTCAATCCGGTTCTCCCAATAAAAATATCTTCTACCCCGACGATCAATCCGCCTGCATCGCTAGAAGATAGAAACTGAGAATACCCTAACCGGATGCGCGTCCGAAAGCTAGGATCGTTTTCAATCTCTTTGGAAACGTTGGGAATTTCTTGTAACCATCGCTGCAAAACGGGACTTTCTTCGATGATTTCTGGCTTCAAATCTAATGCTTCATTCGCTGCGGCAGGATCGTCTTTTTGTTGAGGCGTTTCGCTTCTAATTGAAGGCGCGATCGCCAGAGTGAAAAAAAAGACTATGATTCCTAGTAGTGGGCAATGCCATCTCAATTGCTTAAACACTCAAAAATTAGCCTCTTTGAATTCAAGGAATCAGATGCCAGACAATAACTTAGCACTAGATTCAGCAGAATTACGGGAATGGCGATCGAAAATCGAAATTGCTAATCGCAATAACATTTTTTGCCACTGCCGTACCTGCGATGCCGAGTGGATAGACTCCTCTTTTGAAGCAGTTTGTTCCTATTGCAGCAGTACGGATATAGAGCATATTTCCTGCTGGCAATTTCCCGATGAGTGAGTGAATCTACTAATAACCAACCGATTACTGATTACTGTTCTCCGATCTCCTGGTCATCTCAAATAAATTCTTTGCCTGTGCATTGAGAAAACCTTCAAACAAGACGGTTTTTCCGGGAGAAATTTCAATAAAATTTCGCTCGGCTATCTCATAATAAGCATACGTCCACGGAATTTGAGACAGTTCGCCCTTAGCATCGTCCCAAACGTCAACGAATTCTGTGACTGCTTGGGTGGCTGTTTGTCGCAAACCGCTTCCCCGACTGCCTTCGATCGCATCTTTCATCGGGACGCCTCGTTGGGACAAAACGCGAGCTGTACTTTCAATATCGGGATATTGAGGGGTATGCTGACGGTTAATATAGCCTGTAAAGTGATTGACTGCATAGCCATGTAGAAGAACCCAGGCACCGTATTGAGAAACTTGGTTGACTGATTCGACTAGCGATCGCTTGGGAGGTTGCCAGGGGCGAATAAAGGCGGTTTGGAGAACCGTAGCAATTTGTTCGATCTCTGCGTCGGTAGATGTAGCTTCAATCTTGGGTTTAAGGGACTCTAAATCGAAGAATTTGCCAGAACTAACGGTTGCTTCGATTTGTCGAACTATGGGATCGGGTAATGTATCTACCACTAGTTCGCTGATGAAAAGTTTGGGTAAGTCAAACCGATCTTGTTCGGGATGGCGGTAGTGACGGGCATAGAGATACTGGTCGGGAAATTCGTATTCTCCGGCAACCTCGTAGCCCAACGCTTCTGCAATACCAGCAATATAGGGAATTCCCAAGTTAATTTTTCCCATCGGGCGATCGAGGGTTAAGCGCAGGGAACGAAAAGCAATGTGATCGTTGGCGATCGCGCCGCCTGCTTCTTCTATTATCGATTGATAGACGCGAGCATACTCGACGCGACGGCTGTAATCTTTCCATAGGCGTTCCCACAGTTGGCAGGCGATTTGTGCTTGTTTCATGGGATTTCTGTTAATAATTGGGCGAGAATGTCTAACGCCACTTGAATCTGTTCGCTAGTAATTATCAAGGGCGGACAAAAGCGAATTGCTGCCTTACCGCAACCGAGAAGCAACAGCCCCCGACAAAATGCTTCGTCTACGAGCCAATTTCGCAGATTGGGATCTAAGTTGCCATCGTCATCGAATAAATCGATCGCAACCATCAATCCTTTCCCGCGAGGTAGAGAAACGCGATCGCATTTTTGGGCGAGTTGCGTTAAACCACAGAGCAACTCTTCTCCTCTGTGGCGAGCATTTTCTATTAACCCTTTTTCCAATAGCTCTAGGGTAACTTTACCTGCGGCACAAGCCACTGGATTGCCGCCAAACGTGCTGGCATGAGAACCGGGGGGCCAAGTCATTAATTCTGGTCGCGCTAAGATAGCACCAAGAGGCAGTCCGCTAGCAATCCCTTTAGCGAGGGTAACGATATCGGGCATGACTTCCCAATGTTCGATCGCAAATAATTTCCCCGTACGTCCCATTCCCGACTGTACTTCATCGACTATCATCAGAATGCCATGGCGATCGCAGATTTGGCGCAGGCGTTCTAGAAAGCCATCCTCCGGTAAGATATAACCGCCTTCGCCTTGGATGGGTTCGACGATAACCGCAGCTACTTCTTCTGGCGGCACTATCGAAGTAAAAAGGTTTTTTTCGAGATCGTCCAAGCTGGCATGGGTGCCGTAAGGGATATGGGTAACGCCGGGAAGTAGCGGTCCAAATCCTTTTCTTTGAACGGCTTTAGAACCCGTCAGCGACATGGCTCCATAGGTGCGTCCATGAAAGCCTCCCAAAAAGGCAATCAGACGCGATCGCCCCGTGTAGTAGCGAGCCAATTTGATTGCACCTTCGGTAGATTCCGCGCCAGAATTGGTAAAGAAAACGCGGGCGCGTGCCCCTTGTTCGGGTTTGGGGAAAGGAGCGCGTTCTGCGAGCATCTCCGCTAACTCTACCATTGGGGCGTAGTAAAAATCTGTCCCCGACATGTGGATTAGTTGGCTTGCTTGTTCGCTGATGGCTCGAACGACCTGGGGATGGGCGTGCCCGGTGGCTGTTACGGCAATTCCCGCCGTCAGATCTAAAAAGACGTTGCCATCTACATCTTCGATCGTAGATCCTTCTCCTCTAGCCACCACCAAGGGGTAGCCGCGAGTGTAGGAAGGAGAAGACACGGCGCGATCGCGTTCGATCAGTTCCTGGGCGCGAGGACCTGGTAAAGGTGTAATGATTCGAGGAACTTGAGGCTGTGTTTGTTCGGTTGAGATACTCAGCATTCAAAAATTAACGAACGCAAAATTTTATTAAAATACACTTTAATTTTGACGCACAGCTACCAAAATGTGCATAAGGTGGGTTGGCGATCTGCAATCCGTCGATATTAGCCTTCGCAACGCCGCCGCTTCTCTAATTCTCGAATGCGCTGGGTCGTATTTTGAATCTCCTGGTAGAGATAGTGCATTTGTTCGACTTCCTGAACTGGATCGAGTTGTTGCAGTTGTTGAAGACAGTAGCGGCGGTATTTTTCTTGAGCGACTTGTTCTAGAGATGCGATCGCCGTGCGAATCATAATCGGCGCGCGAGTGCTATCTTCCCACTGTTTGGTTTCCGTAATCTGAAACAGATGAGATAGTTGATTCGCCCGTTCGGGAAATTGAACGAGACGGTCTTGTAGTTGCGAAATTAGGCGATCGCTGCTAACTTCGCGCAATTCCATAATCTGCTGCCATAAAAGACGATGGTGAGGCAAACTAAAGAACAATTCTGTTTCTTCTAGCGCCTCGACGATCGCGCTTCGGTATTCGGGACAATGTAGATAAATTCCCAAGAGATCGGCTTCTGCTTCGTCGAGGAGGCTTTTCTCAGCAAGAACGAGAGGAGGAGGCTGGACGGTTTGTTTGACTTTGGGTGTAAATTGCCGTTTGGGTTTCTTAATTTGAGCCAGCAAGCTGTTGAGATGCAGGGAAATCGTTCGGGAATCTCCCTGGCTGAGAATTTCGGCACAGTAGCGAAGGTAATAACTGCGTTGATTGCTATCTTCGAGTCGATCGAGCAATTTGACCATATTTTGCGCTACTCGCTCGAATTGGTCGGCTTGCTTGAGATCGCGCCCTTGGATCAGTTGCTGGATCTGCCAATCGAACCACAGAGGCGCAGATTGAATGAGTTGGCGATAGGTATCTACTGCATCGGCACTGGATTTGAGAAATTCATCCGCATCCTTGCCGCCCGGCAGATTGAGGATCCTTATCTGCACTTGTCCGGCATCGACAAGGGGTTCGATCTCGCTAATAGCACGGTGTGTGGCTTGGGTTCCGGCTTTATCGGCATCGAAATTAAAGATCACTCGCTTCGATTCGGTGTAGCGCATCAGGAGTCGAATTTGGTCTTGGGTAAGAGCCGTTCCCAATGAGGCGACTACATTGGTAATACCTGCTGCGTGAAGCGCGATCGCGTCGAAATATCCTTCGACAACGATCGCGCGATCGTCTTTGCCAATGCTATTGCGAGCTTTATCGAGGGCAAATAGGGTCTTACTTTTATCAAATAGAGGCGTTTCTGGGGAATTAAGGTATTTTGGTTCTTCTGCGCCTAAAGTTCGACTCCCGAAACCGATGATTCGCCCCTGGGTGTCGCAGATGGGAATCGTCACGCGATCGCGAAAGACATCGTAATATCCATTCCCCGTCTTGCGCGGTTTGATGAGTCCGGCTTGTTCTACAATGGCGATGGGATAGCGTTTTTGTTCTACTAGATAGCGGTAGAGAGTTTCCCATCCGGCGGGGGCATATCCCAACTGAAACTGCCCGATCGTTTCCTCGCTTAAGTTGCGATCGCGTTTCAAATAATTGAGGGCAACTTCGCCTTGTGGTTGTCGGAGAGCGTGTTGATAAAAACTCCCCGTCAGCGCCAAAACTTCGTAAAGTTGCTCGCGCAAAGATAGTTGGCGCTGAAGTTCCTGTCTTTGTTCGGGTTCTAGCGTTTTAATCGAGATTTGATGTCTCCTGGCCAGATCGAGAACGACCTCGCTGAAGGATTGTTTCTTATAATCCATCAAAAATTTGATGGCATTTCCCCCTGCTTGACAGCCAAAGCAATAGTACATTTGCTTGCTGGGACTGACGCTAAAACTGGGCGTTTTCTCGTCGTGGAAGGGACATAAGCCTACAAAATCTTTTCCGCGCTTGCGCAGTACGACATACTCCGAGATGACATCATAAATATCAACCCGTTGTTTGACTTCTTCAATCGTGTCTGGATGAAGGCGGGGAACTTCCATCGATGTTTGAGCGATCGTTTTTCACAGGAGTGCCTAATTGCTATTGTTATTATCCATGAAGGTTCGGTCTTGGTTGGCGATTAAAAAAATATAAGTAGAGCAAGAACAAAAATTCAGAAGAAATATTCAAGATCCCAGACAACTGCCAGAAAAAAATCTTGCGAGCGATCGATAAACAACTCTTATTTTTGAGAAATAAGAGAAAATCTAGGACGACTAAGTATATTGAAATTCATCGCGAGTGGAATAGCTATGATAGTATCTTGATGGTTTTAGAGGCACAAAGGCACAATTGCCTAAATCCAATGTGGTGGAGGAGTCAAAAGGAGTAAAATTGCGGATGTCAGAAAGACACCAACGGATAAAAATCCCCAGAAGCCAATTCCAGCCAATTCGCGTCGGCGTTATCGGTGTAGGCAATATGGGACAACATCATACTCGCGTACTTAGCCTGCTTAAAGATATTGAGTTAGTAGGAATCTCTGATATTAACGTCGAGCGAGGTTTAGATACGGCTAGTAAATATCGGGTTCGCTTTTTTGAAAATTATCTAGACCTGTTGCCTCACGTAGATGCCGTCTGCATTGCCGTACCCACGAAATTGCACTATCAAGTAGGCATCGATTGTCTGCATGCTGGCATCCATACTTTAATTGAAAAACCGATCGCAGCTAGCATTATTGAGGCAGAATCTTTAGTCAATGCGGCAGCAGAATCTAATTGCATTCTGCAAGTCGGACATATCGAACGTTTCAATCCTGCCTTTCAGGAGTTGAGCAAAGTCCTCAAAACCGAGGAATTACTGGCTTTAGAATTTCATCGGATGAGTCCTTACTCGGATCGCGCTAATGACGTTTCTGTCGTCTTAGATTTAATGATCCACGATGTCGATCTCCTGATGGATCTCGTCGCCGCACCAGTAGTCAAACTAACTGCCAGCGGCAGTCGCGCTGCCGATTCTGGCTATCTCGATTATGTTACTGCGACGTTAGGGTTTAGTAATGGCATCGTGGCGACGCTGACTGCCAGCAAAGTTACCCATCGCAAAATTCGTCGTTTATCGGCTCATTGTAAGAATTCCCTGACAGAAGCAGATTTTCTTAACAATGAAATTTTGATTCATCGCCAAACAACGGCTAACTACACGACGGACTACGGACAAGTACTCTATCGACAGGATGGTTTGATTGAAAAAGTTTATACCAGCAATATCGAGCCACTTCATGCCGAATTGGAACATTTCGTCAACTGCGTGCGCGGCGGCAATCAGCCTTCCGTTGGCGGCGAACAGGCGCTCAAAGCGCTGCGTTTGGCTAGTTCGATCGAACAAATGGCGCTAGACGGTCAAGCTTGGCAGCAGTCTAGTTGGAACTACCCAGTCAACGCGCCAATGGTGACGATTTCTTAAACAGCGATCGGTTGTCAGTTATCTAAGAGATTGTCCGATTTCGTCTCTGGCGCTCGATCGCTGACAACTGACAACTGATTCCTGATTACTGATGTGAGGGTATCGCTTACCAGTCGATTGCCATCGGGAGATAGATGAATGCGATCGCGATATAAGGAAGTTGGGCGATGGCTATGTTTGAATAGCGGTAAAAAATCGACGAAGGTAATCTTCCGAGTTTGGACAAACGCTTTCAAGCGAGATCTGGCTTTTTGTTCGTACTCCCTGGGTGCAGTTCCGTCTACTTCCCTAAGCAGCGGCGCGATCGCGAGAAGGAATTGGGCGCGATTTTGGCGTGCGATCGCGTCGATGTTTTCAATTGCCACCAGGTTATGACTGACGCGATCGCCTTTCTCTTGATAAACTTTAACTATGCCAGGAATCGGTTTGGGACGGGCGAAAACGCGCTCTAACAGTTCTCCGATTGCCGAGTAGGGTTTGCGATCGGGGTAGTTAGGATCGCGTCCGACTAGCAAAGAAGTCGGCGCAGTCGCAAACAAGTCGTCGGTATTGAGCAGTAAAACGACGATCTGCGAGTCAAAGGTGCCGAAACGTTTGAGATAAGCTAACTGATTGCGAGGTCCCCAAGAATTCGCCGAAGCATTGAGAACTTCAACCATTTGGAAAGGCTGAGGTAGGTTAGTTTGTAATTGTTGCGCGATCGCGGCAGAAATCGTTTGCGCTTGATCGGTCCACCAAGCACCATTGGCGATCGAATCTCCCAATAAGAGTATCCGTAAAGTAGCGGCGGGGCGAACGTCTGCAAACTCGTCGCTGCGCATGGAATAGCGATTGATAAAAATTCGATTGCCAAAGCGACGCATTTTTTGATTGGGGGCGAGCAAATACCCAATTTCTTCGTCTGGGATATAAATGGGGCGATCGCCCAAACCCACCAAAACCCTCAATCCTATCTCGATGGCGATTAATAAGCCTACAACCGCGGCCACAACGAGCAAGATAACTCTAACCAATCCACCTCTCCTTAAATAGATACAAGCCAGAAAGCGAGAGCGATTCTTACGAAGTTAGAAAGGGGACGCGGTGGGCGAACCTCTTCGCTCACTCAAGTTGTCCGTTGAAGCTCCGTCGTGAAACGATAGAGTATCTCTAACTCGCATCCAGAAAAAAGATTTTCGAGAGCGATCGCTTTTTCTGATGAAAATAGATTTTTTTCAATTAAAGCTTATCGCCAATCATTCTGAATGAGGAAGAATCATATCTTCCTCCAACTAAATTTTCAAGATCTAACTTGCATATCTATGAGAAACCGCTCTATAAGAGCATTCTTGTGTCAGCGATCGCGACGGAATCCACCTTGCCTTGAATTAAAAAGCTAGAAGAGGCGGAGGATTTCTAACCTCAACACTGATGTAGCTGCCAGGAAATGAATGTCCTGGCTCACCGTCTTCTCATCCCTAAAAATCCCTTCTCCCACAAGGGGTTCCGAAAGAGGGGTTGAGGTGAGGGCGATTTGAGTTCTGTCACTCAACCAGGGTGCGGGTATCAGTACAGCAACTTCTGTAACTTTATCTCTTTAGAAAGATTCTTATTTTATTAATTTTATTCCTTTAGTTGGAAGATTTACTTTCGCATTCCCATTTATTTTTATAATTGTCAAAAACAAAAAATAACTAATAAAAAAAGGAGTTATTCACATGAGTACCGAAAATAGAGTTGAAGCAACTTTTAAAAATGTTGAAGGGAAAGTTCAAGAAATGGTAGGAGAAGTTACGGGCGATCCTAAAGATAAAGCTGAGGGAAAAGCTAAGCAAGCCGAAGCAGCAGCTAGGCACTCTGTAGAAAACATTAAAGACGAAGTTAAAAAATCGCTTGACTAAAGCCTTTTTAATTTTCGATCGAGGAACTGAATAGAAGCAAAACGCCGCTCATAGATTCGTAAAAATTAAGAGCGGCTTTCATCTGTGAAATGTTTTTTAGGAAAGAAAAATAAATCTAACAACGTTAATTATTTATTCTACTAAACCAGAGCGTAGAGCGCGGACTGCTGCTTGGGTGCGATCGTCAGCACATAGCTTGTTAAGAATGTTGCGGACGTGAGTCTTAACCGTGCCCACTGTAATGTAGAGCTTTTCGGCGATTTGCAGGTTATTACAACCAGCAACAATTAGCTCTAAAACTTCCAGTTCTCGATCGGTCAAGGGATAAGTTTCGATCATCTGCTGAGCCTCTGTATCTAGAGAGCTAATGGTTCTTGTATTTGCCAGCGATCGCTCCTCGACAGTCTTGAGAGGCTCGCTAGGAATAGGCTGTCGAGTTTGCTTGAGAACAATACGGGCAATCGTAGGATCGATCCAGGCATTCCCTTCATTTGTCGTCCGAATGGCTTGTACCAGATTTTCCAAACTCACATCCTTGAGACTGTATGAGTCGGCACCAGCCGCAAAAGCCGCCATGACAGAGTTCTCGCTTTTGTGCATTGTCAAGATGAGAACTTTGGTTCGCGCTGCGTCAGCATTGTCCTGAGACTGCTTGAGCCGCTGCGTTACTGCGATCCCATCGATATCCGGCAGCCCGATATCGACTACCGCAACATCCGGCTTGGCTGTTGCTAGAACTTGTAGCCCTTGACGACCATTGGCTGCTTCGCCAACCACTTTAATATCTTCAACTTGCTGCAAAGCAGCGCTTAAACCGATCCGGCTTAGATCGTGGTCTTCGATGATAACAACGCGAATTTCACTCATTACTAAACTGATTAGCTGCTAAAACTAAAAGTGTTATTACTTCCGACAGACAATGCCTCTACCATCGTCGAAGATCGATTTGGTTAATTTCATCTATCAAAAGTAAGAGACGGACTGAGCCTTATGAAATTCTTTAAAAAAGAAAAATTATGTAACTACTATTTATTTTATTTTAAGGGGAAGCTAAGCCAAAAAACTAGCAGAATAATATCTTGCAATATTTAATTCGAGACAAGAACCGACTGCTCCGACTCGCTGACGCTGTGACAGCACAACTATCGATTCTCAAGATAGACTCGGAGCGATCGCGCTTTTCGTCTCATTTTCTAGAACCAGCTTTTCTTTCAACTGGCAGAAATTTACTCCTAAAGACGTAGATAGCTAGTTGTAGTAATTTGTACCAATGGCTGAAGGCAGTTAAGTAAAAAATATCTTAACATTATTGACGATTATGTCGTAATTGTTACCGTGGTTGAATAAGAGCAAACGGTAGGGCGATGGCGACAAATTGCATGGAGGATAGAACGATTAACATTTTGCTAGTAGAAGACGACGAAGTTGGCGTGATGAACGTCCGGCGAGCGTTAAAAAAAAACCAGATTGCCAATCCGCTTTATATCGCCGAGAACGGATTGAAAGCTTTGGCAATGTTGCGCTCCCAAAATGGAAAACCTCCGGTTGTCCCTCCAAAGCGCCGTCTCATTCTGCTAGATCTCAATATGCCTCAAATGAACGGATTGGAATTCCTTCGCGAGCTGCGCTTCGATCCTCAACTGAAGGCAACACCAGTAATTGTTTTGACAACCTCTGATGAAGATAGAGATAAATTAGAAGCCTACAACTTGAATGTGGCAGGCTATATTCTCAAACCCATTACGTTTTCTAGATTTACAGAAGTCGTATCGACTTTGAATCAGTATTGGATGCTGTGTGAAATGCTCTAAGCAAGAATGGAGGATATACTCAAAATCCTAGTTGTAGACGACGATCGAGTAGACCGTCTAGCAGTACGTCGCTCGCTCCAAAAAGCGGGCATAAGAGTGGAATTATCCGAAGCTAGCGATGCCCGGAACGCGATCGCGCTGCTCCAAAATACTCACTTTGATTGTATATTCCTGGACTATCTTTTACCCGATCGCGATGGACTCGGGTTAATTCAGGAATTGTACTCGATGGGGGTCAAAGTCCCCACCATCGTCCTCACCGGTCAGGGAGACGAGCAAATTGCCGTTGAGATGATGAAAGCAGGGGCTTCTGATTATCTCTCCAAAACCAGGGTATCCCCAGAAACGCTCGCTCAGACTCTCCGCAATGCCATTCGCATCGATCGCGCGCAAAAAGCAGCAGAACTGGCAAACCAACGGCTCAAAGCAAGTAACGAACTCCTCCAGCATCAGAATCAAGAACTCGAAAAGCAACGGCAACAAATTCAGTTACAGAACTTGCAACTGCAAGAAGCCTATCGCCTCAAATCCCAATTTTTGGCAACCATGTCCCACGAGCTACGTACCCCTCTCAATGCCATAATGGGATTCTCGCAAATTTTGTTGCGCCAGTACCCAGATCCGCTTACGCCACAGCAAACTGAAATCGTACAGCGCATCATTAACAACAGTCAAAACCTACTTATTCTGCTCAATGAAGTTCTCGATTTTTCTAAACTTGAATCCGGTCAACTAACGCTCGAACCAGAAGAATTTAACCTGGCTATACTAGTGCAGATTACTGTGGAAGAACTTCGTTCCCTCGCCTTACAAAAACAACTCAGCCTACAAGTCGATCTAAACTTAAAAAATCCTCTTGTCGTCAACGACCAAAATAGTCTGCGGCGAATCTTGATTAACCTTCTCTCCAATGCCATCAAGTTTACTGACTCAGGTAGCATTTGGGTGAAAGTTTGGGAGTTGAATCCCGACCGAGTTGCGATCGCGGTGAGAGATACGGGGATAGGAATTGCAAGCGAGCACCTGGAAACCATCTTTGAAGCTTTCCGACAAGTCGATGGCAGCCTCGCTCGCCAACACGAGGGCAGTGGCTTGGGGCTGGCAATTACCAATTCTTTGGTTAAGATGATGCAAGGAACGATTGCCGTTGAAAGCCAGGTTGGTAAAGGATCGGCATTCCAAGTAGAACTTCCGCGTCAGATCGATAGGAATTGAAAAGAAATTTTAAATTTTTATTTTTGTATGTCCGTCGTTCCCATTCCAAAAACTACTAACTATATCCTCGCTGTCGATGACATTCCCGACAATCTATTCCTGATTAAATTGGCACTGGAACAGGAAGGGTATAATGTCGTATTGGTTGGCGATGGTTCTATGGCTCTAGAACAAATTGAAAAATCGCCTCCCGATCTCGTGTTGCTCGACGTAATGATGCCAAAAATGGATGGCTATGAAGTTACGCGACGCATCCGAGCAAATTCTAATTTGCCCTACATCCCGATTTTGTTGATTACAGCGCACGAGCAATCGAGTTTAGTGCGGGGTTTAGACTCAGGAGCAGATGAGTTTATCCGCAAACCCTTCCAAATCGACGAATTGCAAGCAAGGGTGCGATCGCTTTTGCGCCTCAAACATTCCATTGACCAGCGAGAGAACTTCGTTCGCTGTCTCACCCACGATCTGCGAACGCCTCTAGTCGCCGCCGATCGAATGCTGCACTTAATTTTGCAAGGAGTCTTTGGGGAAGCTTCGCCAGAACTTAAAAAAGCACTTGAGAATATCATCAGCAATAATCAAAACTTACTAGAGATGTTAAATACCCTGCTAGAAGTCCATCACTATGAGGTTGGGGAGAAGACGCTCAGCTTTATCAATTTCAATTTAGCGGAATTAATTGAAGAAGTTGTAGCACAATTAACTCCTTTGGCAGAGGCAAAAGGACTGGAATTACGAATGAACTTGGCAGCAGACGCACGAGAGATTAGGGGCGATCGCCTGGAGTTACGACGAGTGCTGACCAACTTGATCGGTAATGCGATCAAATTCACTGATGCTGGGTTTGTGGAAGTTCGTTCGAGTCTATCATCTCAAGCGGACGGAAAAACATCCGATTGGGTGGCGATCGAAGTTCGGGATACGGGGATCGGAATTGCTCCCGACGATCTAGAGACAATTTTCGAGCGGTTTCGTCAGGGAACCCACAAGCGTTTCGGTCACGGATTGGGATTGCATTTGTGCCAGCAGATTGCCCAAAGACATCACGGCAAAATCGAAGTTCAATCCGAATTGAATCGAGGAAGTATTTTTACCGTGCGCTTGCCTATGAACTTTTAAATTGTCCGATCGCACCGATTGGCAATTACGATCGGTGGCGAGGACTCTCTTTAATTGCGAATTCTTATATTTTGTATCATAACCAGTAAACATTAAAATCTCGCCAAGAAATCAATTTTTTGGTTAACAGCATAAGAGAGCATTTATAAAGTAAATCTTAAGTCGAATTTGAGAAATGAAAGCGATGTCTGACAACAAAGCTATTCGCGCCTTAATTCTCGGATTAACTTATCAAGGAGCGAGAGGACTGCAAGCGAAATTTGGATATTATGTTTAAACTTGCCCAATTGCTTCAAGAGTTATACGGAAAAATTCTAGATAACTCCCCCAAATTAGGTAGTTATACGGAAAAATTCCCGATAATGTTTTTCTTGGATGTGTTAAATGGAAGAAATCCGTATAATAACCCTATACAAGATAGTTATATGGAAAAATTCCGTAGAATAAATAGTTAGCCTCCCGGTGGAGGCCGCGATGACGCCGACTGGAAGGACTTGATGGCACCAAAGAAGAAGACAGAGACCAACCGGACCAAGCGCCCGATCGAATCCTACGAGCATCGGGACAAGCAGCGCGTCAACAACCCGCCCGTGGGACTGGTGACGCCCGAGACCGACCCCGACGCCGGGCAGAAGAAAAAGACCTATGCCTACGACCCGCACCTCGACCCGCAACTCGTCTGGGCGGGCAAGGCCGAGCATACTTCCTTCGAGGTGCCGACGGTCTCGCTGCATGTCCATGAGCGCATCGAGCCGCGCACCATTATCGAGGCCGTGCGGAAAAAGAACGGCCAGCAAGGCTCGATTCAACTGGGGCTGTTCGAGGAGGAGCGCCAGGAACCCCTGCGCGAGGCCATCGAGTTCTACCAGCACAAACACGGCTGGACCAACCGCCTGATCGCAGGCGACTCCCTGCTGGTGATGAACTCGCTCCTGGAAAAAGAGGGCATGGCCGGCAAGGTGCAGATGATTTACATTGACCCGCCCTACGGCATTAAGTACGGCAGTAACTTCCAGCCCTTCGTCAACAAGCGCGACGTCAAAGACGGCAAGGACGAGGACCTGACCGCCGAGCCGGAGCAGATCCGCGCCTTCCGCGACACGTGGGAGCTGGGCATCCACTCGTATCTCACGTATCTGCGCGACCGGCTGCTCCTGGCGCGGGAACTCCTGACCGAGAGCGGCAGCATCTTCGTGCAGATCAGCGACGAGAACGTGCACCACGTGCGGGAGTTGATGGATGAGGTGTTTGGGGCGGGGAATTTTGTGGTAATTATTACCTTTGTAAAAACTAGTGGCCAAACGACAAGCTTGATACCTTCAATAAGTGATGATTACCTTCTTTGGTATGCAAAAGATAGAAACAAAACCAAATTCAGAACGCTCTACTGGGGAAAAGAAAAAGGTGCTGGATTCGAAGCTTACCGATATGCTGAATCGCCAAACGGTGTAAGGAGTAGGCTGTCCAATAATGAGGAAGTTATAGGAAACTCATCAATAAAGCTTTTCAGACTAAGTGCGATTACTTCACAGGGTTACAGTGCCAAGACGCATTTTGAGTGGGAGTTTGTAGGAAAGAAATACAAACCGCAGCCAAACCGCCATTGGTCAACTACGCGCGATGGGCTTGACAGGTTAGCGAAGGCTGACAGAATAGTAGTTTCTGGGAATTCAGTAAATTTTATACGATACCTTGATGATTTTCCGCTTTTCGCCATAATGAATAACTGGACGGATGTTGGAAGTGTAAGTAGCGAGATAATCTATGCTGTTCAAACAGTCACGAAAGTTGTCCAACGCTGCCTCCTCATGACCACCGACCCCGGCGACCTGGTCTTCGACCCCACCTGCGGCAGCGGTACCACGGCCTATGTGGCCGAGCAGTGGGGGCGGCGCTGGATCACCTGCGATACCTCGCGCGTGGCTTTAGCCATCGCCCGCCAGCGGCTGATGACCGCCGTCTTCGATTACTACGAACTGGCGCACCCGGAAGAGGGCGTCGGCAGCGGCTTCAGGTACAAGACCGTGCCGCACGTCACGCTCAAATCCATCGCCAACAACCCGGAGATTGACGGCATCTACACCCGCTGGCAGGCGAAACTCGAACCCATCCGCGAGCGGTTGAACAAGCTGCTCAAGAAAAAGTGGCAGGAGTGGGAAATTCCACGAGAACCGGAAGACGATTGGCCCAAAGAAGCGAAGAAACTTTTGGCCGACTGGTGGCAGTTGCGCCGCAAGCGCCAGGAGGAGATCGACGCCGCCATCGCCCGCCACGCGCCGCAGGAGACGCTCTACGACCAGCCCTACGTGGACCGCAAGAAGGTGCGCGTGACCGGGCCGTTCACGGTGGAGGCCGTGCCTGCGCCGGTCGTCAAATCTCCGGATGAAATTCTGGAGGCCAGGCCGCAACCGGCGGATGCTTCCATCGCCCGCTCCGGGGAGACGCTGCGCCAGGGCGAGTGGCGCGACGAGCTCTTGCGCACCGGCATTCGCGGCAAGGCCGGGCAGTACATCCGCTTTGCGCGCCTGGAGCCGCTGCCCGGCTGCCGCTGGCTACACGCCGACGGTGAGACGCGCCCCAGCGACGAAGGCGCAGATTCGGTGCGCGAACGCGGCCCGGCTTACGACCCGATGCGGGTCGTCGTCTCCTTCGGCCCGGAGCACGCCCCGCTGGAGCAACGGCAAGTGGAGATGGCTATCGAGGAGGCGCAGACGCTGGTGCCGAAGCCGAAGCTCATCGTCTTCGCGGCCTTCCAGTTCGACCCGGAAGCGGCCAAGGACATTGACGAGACCAACTGGCCGGGCGTGACGCTCCTCAAGGCGCAGATGAACGCCGACCTGCTGACCGACGACCTCAAGAAAAAACGCGCCAGCAACGAGTCCTTCTGGCTCATCGGCCAGCCGGATGTGCAGGTCGAGCGCAGCGCCGAGGGCGAGGACAAGGGCAAGCTGCGCGTATCGGTGCACGGTTTCGACTACTACAACACCAAGACCGGCCAGATCGAATCGGGCGGCGCGGACAAGATCGCGGTGTGGATGCTGGATACCGACTACGACGGCCGCAGCCTCTACCCGCGGCAGGTGTTCTTCCCGATGGCGGGCGACGGCGAAGGCTGGGCAAGGCTGGCGCGCAATCTCAAAGCCGAGATTGACGCGGACCGGATCGAGGCCTACCGGGGCACGGTATCGCTCCCCTTCGAGGCGGGGGAACACAAGCGCATCGCGGTCAAGATCGTGGACGACCGGGGGATCGAGAGCCTGAAGGTGTTGGAGGTAGCGTGATGCCCCGCACCACCATCGACCGCCTGATCATCAACTCGCCCTACGAGGAGCCGCAGCGTCACTGGCGTTACGACCGGGAAACGCGGCTCTTTGACTTGGTAGAGGGCCGCCGCCCGGCGGGGTATGTGGTGGCAACGCCTGGTTCCAAGGGCTTCGACGATCCGGGCATCTTCGTCGAGATTCCGCTGGTCAACCAGATCCGCCCTCGCGTCAAGGCCTGGCGCGAGGCGGGTTATCCGGGCGTTTCCAGCATCACCAAGCGCCTGCTGGAGCACTGGCGCGACCCGGAGGAGTTCGAGACGCGCCGCTTCTTCTTTTGCCAGTTGGAAGCGGTGGAAACGCTGATCTGGCTCACGGAAGCGCCCGCCGCCGAGCGCGTGGGGATCGAGATTCCCGGCGACGGCGGGGAGTTCGTGCGGCAGTGCTGCAAGATGGCGACCGGCTCGGGCAAGACCATCGTCATGGCGATGGTCATCGCCTGGCAGGTCCTCAACAAAGTGGTGTCGCCGCAGGATGCGCGCTTTTCCAAGAACGTGCTGGTGATCGCGCCGGGGCTCACGGTGAAAAAGCGCCTGTCGGTCCTGGAACTCTCGGCGGAGGGGAATTACTACGAGGAATTCAACATTGTCCCTTCGGCGTTGCTCGACAAGCTACGCCAGGGAAAGGTGCTCGTGCGTAATTGGCACGCCTTGGCATGGGAGAGCGAAGAGCAACTCAAGAAGCGCAAGAGCGTGGACAAGCGCGGGGTCAAGAGCAAAGAAGCCTATACCCGCGAGGTGCTGGGCGAGATGGCGAACGCCCGTAACCTGCTGGTGATTAACGACGAGGCCCACCATGCCTGGCGCGTGAACTGGGAGGCCGAAGGCAAGTACCTGCGCGCCCGCGACTTGAAGGACAGCGCCGAGGAGGCGACGGTGTGGGTCGGCGGGCTGGACAGGCTGCACCGCACAAGGGGCATCCTGAAGTGCTACGACTTCTCCGCCACGCCCTTCACGCCCTCGGGCAAGAAGAGCAGCGAAGAGGCCCTGTTCGGCTGGATCGTCAGCGATTTCGGTTTGAACGACGCCATCGAGTCAGGGCTGGTCAAGACCCCGCGCGTGGTGGTGCGGGACGACGCCGTGCCCGACGCCAAGACCTACAAGTCGCGCCTCTACCACATCTACAATGACCCGGACGTCAAGGACGATCTCAACAGGAAGGCGCAGCCGGAAGAGCCGCTTCCCGACCTGGTCCTAAACGCTTACTATCTTCTGGGCTACGACTGGCGCGAGACGTGGAAGGCATGGCAGAACGCCGGGCAGCCCACCCCGCCGGTGATGATCACCGTCTGCAACCGTACCGAGACTGCCGCGCGCGTGAAGCACGCCTTCGATTCAAAACGCATCCACATCGACGAGCTGTGCGACCCTGAGCGCATCCTGCATATCGACTCGAAGGTGCTGGATGAGGCGGAGGCCCATGAGGAACCCGCCGCGCCGGTGAAAGTGTCGGACGAGACCGCTGATGCGGAAGAGGAGGCCGCGCCGGTCGAGCGCAAACTGACCAAGGCCGAGCAGGCGGAACTACTCCGACAGACCGTAGATACGGTAGGCAAGGCGGGAAAGCCCGGCGAGAAGATTCAGAAAGTCATCTCCGTCGGCATGCTCTCCGAGGGCTGGGACGCCAAGACGGTCACGCACATCATGGGACTGCGGGCCTTCACCTCACAGCTTCTATGCGAGCAGGTGGTAGGCCGCGGCTTGCGGCGCACGTCTTACGAAGTCAACCCGGAAACGGGACGGTTCGAGCCGGAATACGTCAACATCTTCGGCGTGCCGTTCACCTTCTTGCCGCACGAAGGCGGGGAAGACGGCCCGCCTCCCCCGCCCACGCCCAAGACCGCCGTCGAACCGGACTCGGCCAAGGCGGAGTTCGAGATCCGCTGGCCGAACGTGGTGCGCATCGAGCGCGTGTTTCAACCCACGTTGACCCTGGATTGGTCGAAGGTGCGGCCGTTGGAACTGGACGCGGCGCAGACGGCGCGGGTCGCCGAACTGGCGCCGATCCTCGAAGGCAAGCCGGATGTCACGAAGGTGAGCCGCATTGAGTTGGAGCGGTTGGCGCGGGAGTTCCGCACTCAGCGCATCATCTTCGAAACGGCGCGGGACGTGTTCGACCAGATGAAGCACACCTGGCAGGGCAGCCGCGAGGTGTTGCTGGCCCAGTTGGTGCGGATCGTCGAGCAGTTCATTCGCTCCGACCGCATTTCGATCTCGCCGCCTCTCTTCGATCAGGATGAACTGCGCCGCCGGCTGATCATCACGCTCAACATGTCGCGGGTCGTGCAGCATGTGTGGGAGGCGGTGCGGCAGGAGAACACCGAGCGGCTTACGCCGGTCTTCGACCGCGATCATCCCATTCGGTTCACGGGCGAGATGCGTACGTGGTATACGGGCAAGCCGTGCGAACGCACCCGTAAGTCGCACATCAACGTCTGCGTTTATGACAGCACGTGGGAGGCGTCGGATGCCTTCGTGCTGGACAATAGCGATGCCGTGAGCGCCTGGGTCAAGAACGACCACCTGGGCTTCGAAGTGCTCTACGTCTATCGCGGCGTGGTGCGGAAGTACCGGCCCGATTTTCTAGTGCGGCTGAGGAACGGTGATTATCTGGTTCTGGAAACCAAGGGTCAGGATACAGAACAGGAACAGGTCAAACGCCGCTATCTGGACGAATGGGTGCAAGCGGTGAACGCGCATGGCGGCTTTGGCCATTGGCGACGGGCGGTTGCACAACACCCGGGCGAGATTCGGGATGTGCTCCTGCAAGGCGAGGAAGCGAGAACGGAAGGCTAACAACCGATTGCAGCGGACGGCGCTTCGCGCCGCCGCTGAACCGGGGCGTTAGACCGCTATATCAAGTATCTTAAGACTCTTTGCCTCCCTCGATCGCTGGGAAAGTCAACAGTACTAGCACCTTGTGCATGAGCGACAGAGATTTCAATTGGCAAAACAATATGATCGCTTTACTAATTGGATTGCAGATCGGTTTACCGCTTGCCCTAATCGCCTGGTTAGCAATCGCGCCTCCTCGTAACTTTCTGGGTGTTTTGCTACAAGCCTTCGTAACAGCAATCACCTTGTTGGCGATCGCACGCATGGGAGTCTGGGTTTTTCCGCCTTGGTGGACACCTTATCTTTATGGGTTGCTCTTTGTTCTGTCCTTGCTTATTGGGGTGCGACGACGCAAGCCTCAACGCAAGTTACCATCTCACTGGCTCGGATGGATTGCCGTCATTATTTTTGTTGCCTTGGGGGTTTTTGTCGGAAATGAAGCAGTGCAAAGTTGGGCAGGTCAGTTTCCACCCCCTATTGCCGCTGTCGATCTCGCCTTTCCGCTACGGGATGGCGATTATCTCATTCTCAATGGCGGTAGCAATATTCGGATTAATGCACATCTAAAAACACTGGATGAGTCAGTGCCGCGTTTTCGTGCCTATCGAGGGCAGAGCTACGGCGTTGATATAATCAAGGTTAATCCGTTCGGCTTGCGGGCGAAGGGTTTGGTTCCCAGCGATCCGGCAGCGTATCAGATTTATGGTGAGTCAGTGTTTGCTCCCTGTTCAGGAAAGATTATTCAGGCAATCGATGGCTTTCGAGATCTGAAGGTTCCCCAAGTCGATCTCGTGAATCGCGCTGGAAATTATGTCGTTCTGCGCTGTAGCAATACCGATGTTGTACTCGCCCACCTTCGTCCCCAGAGTCTTTCAGTTCAAGCTGGAATGACAGTTAAAGTCGGCGATTGCATTGCTGAGGTGGGTAACTCTGGTGCAAGCGATGAACCGCACCTGCATATTAGTGCCCAACGTCCCGGCTCACTAATCGAACCGTTTTCTGGGGATCCATTGCCGATTCGCTTCGATGGTCGTTTTCTAGTTCGCGGCGATCGCATGATAATGCCTCAATAAATTCCGTCAATATGTCCAAGTTTAGGTTAATTCATCCTCGTCTACAAAACTCTGGAGGTATCATGTTGCTTAAAGTTTTCGTCGCGTGGTACGTTCAATATGAGTGAGACAGGGGAACAGTGGAAACCTTTCACTTCAGACCA
This sequence comes from Hydrococcus rivularis NIES-593, assembly GCF_001904635.1. GTDB lineage: Bacteria > Cyanobacteriota > Cyanobacteriia > Cyanobacteriales > Microcystaceae > Hydrococcus > Hydrococcus rivularis. The sequence goes on along the minus strand of NZ_MRCB01000050.1, from coordinate 160 downwards.
ACAGGCGATCGCTCAGCGTCCTAGTTTTGACTGGAATGGTCGAATGACAATGCTGCCAGGTATTCCGGTGCTGGTACATGACGCTTATATCGCTGGTGAAGGCATTTTACAGGAAAGGAAGCGAAGCCCACCCCTTTTTAAGGGTGGGATGTAGCGTCTG
>NZ_MRCB01000005.1 GCF_001904635.1 Hydrococcus rivularis NIES-593 | reverse complement strand
CAGTAATAATTACAGCCTTAGCGTAAGTTTCTGTACGGTTGCTACCAAAACGCCACATATTGGCGCTAGATTAAATGTTGACAGCGTAAACATCCATGAAGAACTCATTTATCTAGGTTTTTATTGAACTTTTGCGATGCGATCGCTTCACCATCAACAATTCAGGAAGAAATAATATGAATACCTCACACTACGACATAATCCTAATCGGTTCGGGGATGGGCGCTCTAACCGCCGCGAGTTTGATGGCACAGATGCGAGGAAAAAGAATCTTAGTCCTAGAACGCCATTTCAAAGCAGGCGGATATACCCATTCCTTCAAGCGACAAAAGTTCCATTGGGATGTCGGCATTCACTATGTCGGAGAAATGGGAGAAGGTTCTCAAATGCGCCGCTTATTCGATCTAGTGACTCAAGGACGAGTTGGCTGGCAAAAAATGCCCGACTTGTTTGAGAAGTTCGTCTATCCCGACTTCACCTTTAATCTATACAGCAATAAAGAACGCTATATTCGGGATTTAATCGAGCAATTCCCCAAAGAAGAAAAAGCGATTCGCCAATATTTCCGCGATACGGCTAAAGCAGCGAGCGCTCTTGGGATGCAGGCAACGAGCAAATCTGGCGGCTGGTTGAAGTTGCTGGGTGCCGTTGTCAACCTATTCAATCCTCCCAGACTCAACCTAACGACTCAGGAATATTTAGACAGACATTTTCAAAATCCCAAACTGAAAGCCTTATTAGTGTCTCAATGGGGAACTTACGGACTTCCACCAAGCAAGAGTCCTTTTGCCGTTCACTCGGCGATCGCGCAACATTATTTAGAGGGGGCATACTATCCCGTTGGCGGTGCGGGTAATATTGCAGCCAGCGTTCGAGAGACTGTAGAAGCGAGCGGGGGTAAGTTTCTCTTAAACCGTGAAGCCACCGAGATTTTAATAGAAAATAGCAAAGCAGTGGGAGTCAGGGTTCGCAAAGTCAATGCCAAGGAAGAGACTTTTGAGGAATATTATGCCCCCGTCATTGTCAGTAATGTAGGAGCGACGGCTACTTATCTCAAACTGATTCCCAGCGATTATCCTATTTCTTTCCGCGAGTCGCTACGACGCTTTGTAGAGCAGCATTCCCCAGTGACGAATGTTACCCTGTATTTAGGATTTTCCGAAGATCCGTGCAAACTAGGATTTCAAGGGGAGAATCACTGGATTTACGAGAGTTTTGACCACGATAGTATTTATAATCGCCGGGGTAAATGGATTGAAGATGGAAAACCGATGGGAGTATATCTGTCGTTTCCGTCGCTCAAAGATCCCCAGGCGAAGGCTCATACCGCAGAAATTATTGCTTGGGCAGATTATGAAACATTTGCTCGCTGGCGGGAGCAATCTTGGTTGAGACGAGATGAGGAGTATAGGGCACTCAAACAGCGGTTGAGCCAAGCGTTAATCGACTTGGTAGATCGCCATTATCCCGGATTGGCAAAAATTATTGAGTACCAAGAACTTTCAACGCCGCTAACTAACGAGCATTTTACAGGACACGATCGCGGGGGAATTTATGGACTGCCTATTGCTCCCGAACGCTTTGAGAAGGAAAATGCTGCTTGGACTCATCCGAAAACTCCCGTAGCGGGACTATATCTAACGGGTGCGGATTTGTTTATGGGAGGTATTGTTCCTGCTATGATGGGCGGCGTAGTTACTGTAGCCAATCTCCCGGATGGGATTTCTCTGCCTCAAGTCTTCATGGCGGCGGGACGGTTCAAATCAGCAATGGAGAAACAGGAGTCTCACCTAACGCGCACGCCGAGAGCCTTGTCCCAATGAATTGGCTTCTCTGACTTGGGCAAGGGAGCTTCTGGAGTCTGTCCCACCGATACCCCATACTTCCAGTCTGACGGGCAAATAGCAATATAGCGTGCATATCCTCCCAAACCGCCTTTGAACTTGGAATATCCGATGGCTACCAAAGCCCCCGTTTCAGGCACCCGATCTAAATTTGCCACTCCTTCTGCCTGGGTATAGCCATTGTGTAAGAGCCAAGCTTCTCCTTCGAGAGTAGGCGTACTGTCGGTATCGAGCGGCTCGTGCCCGTGCAGTAAGATTTTGCGCTCTAGGTGTAGAAATTTGAGCGCTTCGAGCCCTACGCCAGGAAATTTGCGTCTTTTAGCCAGATTGGGGTTAGGCCATTCCTTAGACCAATCAGAGCGCACGAAGACAACCGAGCCTTCGGGAATCTTACCGTGCTTTTTCTCCCAAGCGAGAATATCCTCAACGGCAAGGTGATAATTGGGGTCTTTGGCAACTTTGTCTTGGATGGGAATGACGACGAGCGGACGAATGGCATAAGTGGCTGGGAGTTCGTCGATGGTTGGATAGTAAGGATCCCAATGGGCGGGTGGATCTAACTGAGTACCGAGCTGATCCGTAGCTAAGTCGTAGTGGGTTGCCTCGAAGCCATCGGTTTCGTAGGTGTAGGGTTTGCCAGTCTTGGGGTTGACTGTCGGCTCGAACTTGGACGGTCCAAACCCTTCCCAGACGGGAATTGAAGGCGCGATCGCATGGGTGAGATCGACATATTTGGCGCTCTTGAGCGACTGCTGATAGACTTGCCACAGAGAAGGCTCGCGTCTAGACTGTATCGCCTCTGCGGGTAAAGAGATCGTTGCGATCGCCAACGCTACAAAACAAAGGATTGTAACAATAGCTCTCTTGGCTAACTGACTAAAAAATCTATCTAAAACGCTTTTTAGAAAGGATTTGACGCGCAAGATAGCCTTACTCATAAGAAAAGCTTGCTTTAGGTCTATTGATAACTAGATCTATTATCTAGTAGTCGCTGGATGTTAAATCGCTGCTTCTCGTCATTTCCAGCAATAAAAATTATTTTATCTTTGACTAACTCCTTCTCTTCGGCAGTGAGAGGTCGCGTTTTCTCTAGAACGGATTGAATGATGGGAACATAGGTAAAAGCTTCCTCAGCTGCCTCTTGAACTTCTAGTTGCAGTTTAGTCAGTTGGACGATTTCTTGTGCTCCTTGAATTACGGGAGCGAGGATATCGGTTTTTTGAGGAACTTGCGACTTTTGCAGGCGAGAACTTTCTGGGGGAACGTAAAACAAATGTTCGGCAGTCATGCCATCGGGGAATTTGTCCGCTTCGATTTCCCCTCTTTCCCACATTTGCTGGAGAATCTCTAAAGCTTGCGTTCGATTTTGTAGGGTATCTCCTTCTTTCCCTTCTACCTCAATGAGAATCCCTTCTTGCTCGTCGGCAGGCTGGTTAATATCGCTAACCGCTACAAAATGGGTAATAGTCTTCCGTCTAGCCATTATTTTTAATCCTCAAGTTTAAAATTTACGCTGAAGTATCGATACAATCGTACTATAAAATTGGGAGAAATGTCTTTTTCTTGGCGCTCTAAATTTTGTCTTCTTAAAGTTATAAATAAACTCTGTCTTGCGTTAGGCGACGTTTCGCGATCGCAATGACTAAATTTATAGTGGAATTTAAGAAGAAATTTAAATCATGACTTTAGGAAAAGAAGGCTCTAATATCCTCTCAGAAAATACTCAAAAAATTTTCCAACAGTATACACAATTAAGCACTGATGAAAAATTAGCTTTGCTTTATTTTATTTATGAAAACATGGGAGATTCAATTACCCCAGCCGCTCCGAATGCTGCCGATTTAAACCTAACTTCCTCTGTAATAGAAGTCATTTTTAACCTATCTGAGGACGAACAACTTGAAATAATGCGAGATATTGTTAACTGTAAAGATACAGAGTACTCGCGGGCTTATGGGGGTTTAACGCCTAACAACCAATTATTGGTATGGTACGCCTGGGCGCAAGCGATGGGAGACACTGTTGTCGATCTTCCCGACGATTATAAAGCAACAGAAGCCATCAGTAATGTTCTATCTCAAATTAAAAAACTTGAATTTGAAGAACAAATTTCTGTCCTGCGCGAGATAGCGTCTAATATGGGCTACACTGAAGTTAAGCGAGTTTCGTCTCAAGCTGAAGTAGGTATAACGCCAAGTTTATAATTGACGGCAATTTTAACAGGTCAAGTCGCTTCGCTGAGACCGTCCTCGGAGCGGGAGCTACGTGCGGGCGAGTTCGTAATTGATAATTCGTAATTACGAATTACGAATTATTTGGTCAGGGTGCATTTTCTGCTATTGGTTCGGTAACTCCGCTTAAGAGATAGTTCGCCTCTTTGTATGAGCCTTATATAGTTGAAAATGCCGCCTAAGACTCTGTTATTACCTCCCCTTCAAGTCAAATCTTTGCGACAAAATGGCAGTAAATGTTATTACCTCCCCTTCAAGTCAAATCTTTGCGACAAAATGGCAGTAAATATTATGTTGATGCTAGGGGAATTCGTTTCCCTAGCGTCAGCACCATTCTTAATGCTACCAAACCTCAAGCGGAGCGAGACAGGTTGTTTAACTGGCGGCAGCGTCTCGGTACGGAGGAAGCTAAGCGAGTTTCCACAACAACCAGTCGTCGCGGCACTAAAACTCATCAATATATTAAAAGTTACTTGCAAGGTGAAGACTTGCCTTGTTCTGATACTAGTCTTCCTTATTGGGAGAGTATTAAACCAGTTTTAGAAAATATCGATCTCGTTAAGCTAATTGAAAGTCCTATCGTCCACTACGATTTAAGCTATGCTGGAATCGTGGACTGCGTTGCCAGCTATAAAGGCGTTCCCTGCGTCTGCGAGTGGAAGACAGCCGATAAGCCTAAAGGTTCGCTCGAACGTTTATTTGACTTTCCCCTTCAATTAATTGCGTATTTAGGAGCGGTTAATTCTTCCTATGAAAATTTTGGTATCGAGCTAGATCGCGCTTTGCTAGTTGTAGCCATTCCTAATATGCCTGCCGAAGTATTTTGGTTCGAGAAAGCAGAGATTGACTTTTACTGGCAGCAGTGGAAAGGACGAGTTAATGCCTATCGGAGTGCCCAAGCACAAAATAAATAAGTAGTTGTCCTAAAAAATTTCTAAATCCAATAAAATTGAACGTTTTAGTCAGATTAAGTTATAGCCCAACCAATTTCTGCTTGTAGAGCCAAATTATTTCGATCTTGAGAAACGCCAACAAAACCTCCAATAAAATTCATATTAAATATTTCTTGATAGTATTTCCAAACAAAAGGAACTTGTGATAAACCAACCGGAAAACAATCCATGGTTGATGCGGCTAAATATGGACTGTCCCAATTTTTAATTGCTGCATCTACATAAGGATTTATTTCAGTGTAATTTCCTTGTATATCTCTGAGATAAGGAAAAAAGACGTTAATCCAACCTGTAATTGAAACTCCTTCAGAAATATCATCAAATTTGTAGAAAGAACGCCAAAATTGTCGAGCGATTTTCCCGCTAGCAGTAGCAATAAATTCATCCAACACAGGAATCAACACATCAACCCATTTTTCTAACCCAAAACGATCGAAATTTTCTACTCGCTGACGGATTGACTGCCAATCTTCTACCGTTCCTAATAAAGTAATTTCAGGAATACCGCACATAGTATATACTTCATACTCAAAATAGTGTTTGACTACATCCATCAAGACCATCTCGGAAACTGTTTTTTCTAACATACCAGTAGTAGAAAAATCACAGACAATTAAATCTCGTTTCTCCCCAATATATTCAGCAATTTTTTTCGGAAAATTGATGTAAAAGTTCATACCAATAATTTTCCGATGAGTTTTTCAAAAAATCATTTCGGATGATGGTAATAGTTTTTTTGCCGAAATGATTGACAAAATGATGACGAAATTTTTCAGGATGGCGATTAATATGTAAAGCCAGTCCTTGAGTTAAACAAAGCCAAACAACATCTGGAGAGATAATTAAAGGATAGTGATGGGCAAAAGCTAAATGAACCGCACCTATAAATGGATGAGTATATATCTTTGCCAATAAATTTTTCTTGACTCGCGAGAAAGCTTTAGGTTTGGTTTTCAGTAGGTTTCTCAGTGCTGTTTCATATTTAATAACAGATAATTTTCTTTGATTCCTCTCAACATCAGAAACTTGAAAATTAATACCTGATGTTAACTTGGACGTGAATTGAGTTTTCATGCCAAAATATCAAATCCGGTTGATTACCCATAATTAACTGACTGCCTCCAACCACAAATGATAACAGGTTAACCCTCGAACTCGCTCTCTTTGACCAAGCAAGGTACGACATCGCCCTCTCCGTCACTTCTTCCAAATCATCTAAACTAGCAAAAGTACGATTGGAGATCGCTTCGTTAGTCAACATATTTTGTTACTTTTTGGAATGAAATAGCCCTGACCTTCAAATGTAAGAGCTACTCCCAATAGAAATATTGTATGTTCGCTAAAAGCTCAACAATATATCAATGTTTCCAGATACATAAACGGTTGGTATGAAACTGATGTTTGTGGTGGGGGTTATATTCACGAAAGCCAACTTAGATTTTAGTTTTCCAAAATCTTAATGATGCCTATTCGATCGTCAATTTGCACTCGCCGACCATCTCGCAATAGGCAGATACAATGTCTAGAGTGTGTCGAGAACGATCGCAATATGCCAGGGAAAGATATCTTAACTATCGATTACGCTCAAGTGCAACTCCACGACTATTCAGATGGACTAGCTCGACACAAGTTACGCCTGGTTATCGATTACATTAACAGCAATTTGAACAAGGATCTGCGGTTAATGGAGATCGCGAACCTTCTCGATCTTACGAGCTAAATCCAGCCATATTAAGCGTCCAGAAGCTGATGCGCGATCGCGTTGCCAAGACTACTTTAACAACCCTGTAATTAAAATAATCATATTCAGAACTTTAATCTTCCAATATTTCCACCACCCCCATTTGACCGTCAACTCGCACTCGCTGACCATCTCGCAACAGGTGAGTTGCATTATGAATATCCATGACGGCGGGAATCCCGTACTCGCGAGCAACGATCGCGCCATGGGATAAAGCACCGCCAACTTCAGCAATAATGCCGCCAGCACGAGCGAGGATAGCTGTCCAACCGGAATCGGTATAGGGAACGACGAGAATGGTTTGTGGGTCGATTTCGCCCATCTGTTGAAGCGTTGTGAGAATTTTGACTTGCCCTTCTGCTATGCCAGGACTGGCAGCAATCCCCTGCAATCGTCCTTTGGCAGGCAGAGGCGCAGCAGACAGAAAAGAGGTTTTCGGACTGCCGTAGACAACGAAGGGAACGTGAGTAATCGCTTGATTCTTCTTATATTGAGTTCGTCGTTGTTGGATGAGTTGAGGCAACCGTTCTTTCAGTTCGGGATCGGAATTTTCAATCAAGCAGTGAATTTCATCAAATTCCAGAAAAAAGATATCTCCTTGAGCCGAAAGCGTGCCGTCTTTAAGCCAGAGTTTCTCTAGAGCGACAAAAGTCCATCGAAGATGGGCAAGCAGTTGCGAGTAGATTTCAGTCGCTTGTCCCTTGAGATTGAGGCGCTTTTGTACGAGTCGTACTTTCCATGCCTGCGTTGGCACTGCGTTCTCTTTCGGTTGCGGCGGATGAAAGAGAAAGCGGGTAAATAGCGCTCTCATCGGGCGAGGATCTTCTATCCAGCGAGGAACTGCGATATCGGTTGCCACTTCGCTCAGGTAGCCATAGCGTTCCAGCCATTGTTTAAACTGTTCTAAAATGTTTTGTCCGTCGGGGGTTTCTGCCAAATATGCGAATAGGGAGGGACAGCTATAACCGCTCAATTGTTCGATAGGTAGCAAGTTGCGAGCATAAACAGCAAGATCGGCAAGCGATCGCGAGGAGGCAACTTCTGGCGTTTGGCTGTTATCAAGTTGTTCGGGGGATACTTTAAGGATTGCTTGTCGCAGGGCAAGACTTAGAGGGGTAAGAATGCTGTAGTAAGTTGCCTGTTTCAGCACGGATAAAATCGTATCTATCCTTTCCCATAACTCCGAAGGAGACGAGTTTGATAGAGGGATAGCTTGGATCAAATTAAAAGTTGGCGTAAAGTATCGCTTTTTGTCTCGCTCAAAGTCTCGCTCTAAATTCCACTCTCTTTCCAATAACCTCAGCAATCCCGGAAGGTTGCGCAAGGTAGACTGCAAAGGAGGCTTGCTAAATTTTGCGCCTCTGGTGAGAAACTCTAAACTTTCTGAGGGGAGTCCCATGCGGCGAAAAATCTTGCCCAACAGCGTCGCGTTAAAATAGGCGCGTTGGTAATGGAGGGTTGCCGTTTCGTTAAAATCCAAGCCCTTCGCCCGTTTTCCCAAAACTAGCGTAAAAATCTCGCCCCACACGCCACAGGTAAGGGGACGATTGAGTGACCACGTTAGCGGACGAATGACCCCTGGAATGACTTCAGCCGCAATCTTGCGCGTCCAAATCGGATGCAGATTAGTAATCGATCGCGCTTGCAGCAACCACAACTGTTGTCCGTCAAAAGTCCATTCGATATCTTGAGGAATGCCGTGATACAGATCTTCTATTTCCCGCGTTATTTGGGCAACTAATTGCAGTAATTCTCGCGGAACGTCCCCATTTTCTGAATTCTGTCTGGGCGAACTGCCGTTTGCTCCTACTTCTATATAATATCTTTCGGGAGTAACTTTCCCCGATACCACTCGCGCTGCGTCTCCTGGCAAGGCTTCGATGACAACGGCTGTATTCAAGGGATTGATGGGATCGCGGCTAAAAGCAACGCCAGAAAAAACACCTCGAACCTGTTTTTGAATCAATACCGCCATCGCAGCATTAGTTTGATTTCTGTCCTGACGATACCTGACGGCAGAGGGAAGGCTGTAGGAGGTTTGACAGTCGAGAATGGCAGCCTGTAGGGCTTCGCGGCTAGTAACGTTCAAAATGGTAATATACTGTCCTGCTGCTGAGGCGGTTTCCGAGTCTTCGCCAATGGCTGAAGAACGAACGACCAAGGGATTTTCAACCGAGGGTTCGAGAAAGGCAAGTAACGGTTGCGGATCGTCGCCTGGGGGAAGAACCCAGCCATCGGGAACGTCGTAACCCAATCGTTTTAGGCGCGAGAGAGTCGCAGCTTTTTGTCCGACTTTCCGAGCATCAAGCTTATCATCTAAAGAGAGGATGGCGCGATCGCCTTGGAAAAAACGAAACATTTTTCGCGCTCCTATTTTTGCCGATCGCGAGGGAAGATCGAGATCGTCGGGGATTTTTTGATAGATCCAGGCAAGCAACCCAGCCAGCGCGATCGCAACAGCAATGTATTCGCCACTATTAGGGTGTCGCAAAGCTAAAATTAGAGCTAGCACCAACAGTCCTACCAAACGTCCGGATTTGCGCTCCCGAAAGATCGTAAAACTAACTCCTCCAATGAGAATGGTCAAAAGGGCAGCTTTCCAATCGTGAGCGACAATTCCCCAGAATACATTCGTCGTTCCGGCACCTTTGCCCATCCAATAACGTCCGGCAACTAGGGCAATTAAGGTGATTAACTCCCATACTGGTTGGGAGGGAAAGAACCCACGGGCTAAGAAAACAGCCACAATTCCTTTCGCTGCTTCTGACAAAACGGCTAATATTCCTACAAGGATACCGCCGTGATAAAAAGCTGCCGAGACGGAGATATTTCCCGTTCCCAATCTCGCTAGCTTTCGTCCCGTCAGTCCATAGGTAATCCAGTCAATTAGAGGAAGTCCTCCTAGCAGAGGACAGACTATAAAAATTAGTAGAGAACCCCAAAGCTGTGTAAGCGTCATTTGATGTTTAAACCAATCCTTTGGATAGAGTCAGGGGCTTGCTCATAATACTAGGGTATCTGCTATTTTTTCGGAATTCAAAATCTAGACGATCCTAAACCTAGCACGAGTTCGAATCATCCATCCGTTGTATCTGAGATCTGGCACCATTCTCAACAACTGCTGTTGTCATTCATTTCCCGTCCGATCGAAAAAGTCTTCTAAACAAGACCCGATAGGAATTTCAGTCGATTTTAATCGAGTTGGCATCAACGCCTAGAACTTTAGTTCTAGGCGTTGATGCTTCAAAAATCTAATGAAGTCGGAAGTCGGAAGTAGAGAGCGAATCAAGTTTCGGTTAAATACTATCTAAAAGTTCGTCCCATTCTTCCCATTGTGGGGCTGATGCTTCTGAGATGTTTCTATCCCCATCAGTCTGAGTCGTCAATAAAGCCTCTTGTGTTTTTTCTGCTGGTTCTATTTCTGTTAAGGATTGTTTTTGCTCCTCAAGCTGACAGATATGTAATTGCAGATCGTTAACCGAATCTAGTAATTGTTGTTTCTGGCTTTCTAATTCGTATAAGTCGCGATCGAGTTGCTCTTTTTGGGCATATATTTCTGAAATATAGTCTTGCAGTTGCTGGTATTCTTCTCTTAATAAGGTTAAGCAAGATTCATCTCGATCGATTTGTTCTTGTCGATCTGCAATGATTTGGTCGAGTTCTTTTTTAAAATAGCTCATTTGCTGCAATTCTACTTGCAAAGCTTCACAAGCTTTTTCTAACTCCTGCTTTTGTTCGCAAAGTCGCGGTAATTCTTGTTGGATTTCTTCTCTTCGTTCGTGTAGTTCGTTAATTTGGTTGATTAGATAATTTCTTTCTGCATTTAAATTTCCAAGGCTCAATTCGATTTCTTGTCTGACGTTTGTTGTCGTCATTAAAGATTGACGCAGTTGATTTTCATAATTTTCAAGGCGATCGATCTCGTCTCTGAGAGCTTGAGCTTTATTTTTTAAAGCGTTTCTGACTACTCGCTCTTGTCTGAGGTTTTTTCTATCTACAACTGATGCTCCGATAAAACTAGCAGTTGTTGCGATCGCACCCGTTGTCAGTGCTTTTTTTATATCTCTGTCGGCGATGAATCCAATACCACAACCTGCGCCAAAAGCCACTAAACAGAGCAAAATCCGATTCGCTAGCTTGGTTGACGGCATCTCAATTACTTATCCTGCCTTACCAATACAAGGGTTATGCAAAAATCTAACAAAGAATTTTATTTTTTACAAAAATCTAAGATTTTGAGGTTGGGTTGCCTTCTCTTAAAATAGCAAAAGTTTTCTATAAAGAGGAGCGATCGCGATGACAAAATCTGGAAATTGAGAATTCCACCATAAATAACAATCGTTCAAATGGCATCCGGTTACGGGATTTTTCAGTGTGTCTATGTCTTAGACATAATATGTAGTGCGCTCATCGTAGCGTGCGCGTAAGCGCATGCGTCTCGCTTGCGATCGCGATGGTTGCACTTCTTTAATTACGATCGTATAATTGGATTCGATATTAGTAGTTAGACTACCCATTAACACCTAACCACTATCCATTAACCACTAACCAATTACTGTTTACTGTTAATCGCTAATTCTCCTCTCAAAAAATCGATAAATTGTCTGGCAGTTCTTCCCGAACGTCCGTTATGACGAGTTGCCCATTGTTTGGCACGAAATTCTAATTCATTATTATCGAGAGGAATGTTAGCTAATTGTGCTAAATAACGAACGATTGCTAGATAAGTATCTTGATTGACGGGTTCAAAAGTAAGCGTCAAACCAAAGCGATCGCTAAAGGATAATTTTTCTTGTAGTGTATCCCAAGAATGCACTTCATCTCCATCGTTCGGACGAGGGCGATCGCTAAAAAATTCTCTCACTAAATGCCGTCGATTGGAAGTCGCATAAACCAAGACATTTTGTGCTTTAGCGGTCAAACTACCTTCTAAAACAACCTTGAGTGATTTAAAAGCATCATCATCTTCTTCAAAAGATAAATCGTCCACAAAAATAATAAATTTCTGAGGTAAATCTCGCAATTTTTCTAAAATAATTGGAAGGTCTTTTAATTCAGATTTACTAACTTCAATTAATCTCAATCCCTGGGAGCTATATTGATTTAATAATCCTTTAACTAAAGAGGATTTTCCCGAACCGCGACTGCCATAAAGTAGAACATGAAGGGCAGGATATCCATCCAGTTAAAAGAAATTTAGTATTTTTGAGTAAGGCTTCTTTTTGAGACTCGTAGCCAACGATTTCTCTTAACTCAATTGGATCGGGATGAGCAATTCCCAGTAATTTTCCCTCTTGCCAGCGTAAAGCTTTATATTTAGCAAAAATTCCCGTCCCATTTTTTTGATAATAAATAGCTAATTCTTCTAAAGCATCTTCCCAATTCTCGTGCCAAAGGATAAAAGATTTCGAGATAGGTTCTGAATTCCAAGCAACAGGAGTTACCGATACTTGCGTCGCTGTTTGTACCCATTGGCTAATCTGTTGCGGACTACAACGATAGAGATTCTGTAAGATTTTTAGATCGTGTTTTGCCGCAGCAATTAGCGATCGCGGTAATTTTTCTAAGGGAACGGTTTGAACTTGTCTGCTAAAAGGATTATCATCGTGTAAAATTTGTGTTATTAAATAATCGCACCAGCTTTGATTTAGAGCAGCTAAACTCTTAAACCAATTTCCATAAGCTTGCAAACAATTAATCGGAGTAAATGGTTGCGTTTTCGGATCGCTTTTACTGCGATCTAGCGTTTGTAGGAGATCGATAAAAGACCTTCCCACTTCATCTTGTAAAACCGATTGGTATAGCAGTAGGGAAGCAACTTGGTTATGGAGAAATTTGCTCGAAGTAATAACAGAATTATTAGTCATAATCAATTCCGAATTCCTAATTCAGAATTCCGAATTCTATTAACCTACCATCATTTCCGAATCGTTAGTACGCCACAACTGTTCTAGTGCGGTTGCTGGCATGGTTAGATAAAGTACGTCTTCTGGTGCCAGACGAGTTTCCAAAAGCTCCCAACTATGAATTGTATAGTTTTTTCGTTCGATATAAAGGGGAACAAAATTAGCCTTCACGGCAGATTCTTTTACAGCTTTGCCACAGAAGGGATGGTTGGGAGTAATAAGAGTCGCTAGCGCTATCCATAATAGATCGTCAGTCATGCCATTGCCTAAAATTTTGCCTCCTAAGGCAGCAGCGGCAAAAGAAGGAGTTGCCAACTCAGTCGGACACAACACGCTATCAAACTCAAAAATTTCTTGCACCGACTGAGCGAATTGAGGATCTTGAGAGCGAACGACAACCGATAATTTTGGAGAAACAGCTTTAGCAGTTAAGGCGATCTCTACGTTTACCATGTCGTTGCTAGTGACGACGATAAGAGCTTCTGCGCGATCGCTATTGGCTGCTTTGAGCGTCGCGCTCATGCGGGCATCTTCTAGAATAATCGGAATGCCAAGAGAGCGAGCAGTATGTAAAAAGCGGTTATTATCATCCGATTCAATGACGACAACTTCGTGTCCTTGAGCGTGCAATTGACGCGCAATTTGCGTGCCAATCCCCCCTAAGCCACAGATAATATAATGGTTGCGGGTAGGAACTCGTGCCGCGTCCCAAAATTGTTTGAGGCGGCTGCCCAGAATAAAATCGTTGAGCAGAGCGTAACAAATTCCAATGACTCCCGCGCCGACAATCATCATAATGACAGTAAAGATTTTGATGCTAGCAGGAGCTTTTTCAACCACGTCTTCCTCTCCGCCAGCCCCCGTAATCATGCCGACGGAGAAATAGAGTGCATCTACAATAGAAGTATTGTAATTGACGCAAACATAGGTCAGAGTTGCCACAAAAATCATTGCTAGCAGCGACAGACTGACAAGCGTGACAGGACGAACGTAGCGCTGATATTGACGCAGATTAGCGATCGCTTTGACAAATTTTTGCCAAAAAGAACGGCGTTTGACGCGAATCGTCGGTTTAGTCCCGATAATTAAATGATCTCCTGTCTGCAAGGTTTTCCCTCCCACGACTGCCGAAATCAAATCGATTTCTCCGTCTTTGGGTAAGTAGTAAATCAGCATTCGCGAGGGATCGTCCCAAAGGTCGCTCAACTTCAATCCTTGCCACGGATGATTCTCGCCAATGAGAATTTCTTGTATTGGCCAGGTACAATTGTAGAGTTCTAATTGTCCGATCGCTTTATTCCCCAATGCCGCAAAAGAAAATATTGGTGCTGCCAGTGCGGAAACGCTCATACTGACATGATCGGGCAAAACGCGATCTAAGCGTTCTCCCAAGGTTTGATTGAACAGGCGGTTAATGATGCGAATGCGAGGATTGAGCAATCGCGCTTGGGTTAAAACTCCTAAATTAATTGCATCGTTATCGCTGGCAAGCACGAGAGTATAAGCGTCTTTAATTCCAGCAGCTACGAGGGTAGCAGGAGAACGCAAATCTCCAACAACGATATTTTCGCTCCCTTCGCCAGGAATGGGGCGATCGCTTATGCCAAAAACCGCTGCGCCCTGTTGTTTGAGCAAGCAAAAAATCTTATACCCAGTACGACCTAAGCCGCAGACAATGATTCGGGGTTTCATCGATTTGCCTAGCTAGCCGCTATCGTTCAAAAGCTAAACTTTAATCTTCCCCTATAAATCTGCTAGAGAACTGTAGCTAGCAACACAATCGATTCCTGGCTTTTAGATCTTGCAAAAACCTTTCTGCTTCCTCGCGGGTACCGATCTTTCCATCGAGAGTTGCTGCTAACAACTCGTCTAAAATTTCTCTGTACTGGGGACCGGGTTTATAACCCATTGCTTTAAGATCGTTTCCATCCAATGGCGAGCGAACTTGCGACCATCGAGCGAGATAGTGCCAAATTGTACGACGGATGTTTATTGAACTTCTAATGGCGACTAGAATTAAACTCGCCAATTTATATTGACGCAATAAGTTGACGACTTCGCTAGGGCGATCGCACTTTGGCAAAGCGCTATTGACTTCTCGTTCGATGGTTTTTAATTGCTCTAGTCGTTCGAGGCTATCTTTCGGTAACTGAAGATTGGTAGCAATTTTAACGCCTTCTGACGATTCTATAGCGCTCAACAAAACTTCTAATCTAATTAACCAGTGATGCAAAAGATTTTCTGGATCGAGCCACCTCAACCAACGAGAGACGCAGCGAATTTGCCACCATAATTTTTTATCCAACACTAAAGTAGGATGCAAACAGCGCAACGCTCCCAAATCGGCAAGCAATCGCAGGGCAGGCTTCCAATAATCGGCTTCGAGAATATAATGTAATTCTGCTTTTAGTCGAGTCGTGAGCGCGGGTGCGGGATGATTTTCTAGTTTTAGGCGATCGTAAACGCCACTTTCGATCGCATAGCGGATGTATTCTTCGGTTTGAGGCTCGATTTCAAATCCTAGCCTGACGGCAAAGCGTACTGCTCGATAAATTCTGGTCGGATCTTCGATAAAACTATTGGCATGTAGCACTCGAATTTGACGCGATCGCAAGTCGAGCATTCCGCCAAAGAAATCTAATAATTCCCCTTCTTTTGGAGAAGTCAACCGCACGGCTAGGGCATTGATAGTAAAATCCCGTCGGTATAAGTCTTGGCGAATCGAACTCGCCTCAACTTCTGGGTTAGCGGCAGGATAGGGATAGAATTCTGTCCGCGCCGTGGCGATATCGACCCACAGAGAGCCGAATTCGGGGTCTTTGTGCCATAAGAGGGCTGCCGTTTGAAACTCGCCATGAACCGATAAACGCGCCTGCGGATAAATTTCTCGCAGCCTAGCGGCTAATTCTACCCCCGCACCGACATCGGCGGAGCGATGAAACCCGTCTACTACCAAATCAATATCTTGCAAAAGTAGAGATTCGTGGTTTTCTGCCAACAGTAAATCTCGAACTGCTCCCCCGACTAGGTAGAGATGCCAACCGCGCTGTTGTGCCTCTTGTGCCGCTTTAGTGAGAAATTGCCAAAGCGACGGGCGCAGGCGATTTTGGAGTGAAGGCAGCAGACAAGAAACCAGCGGCTCTTTTCTCCCTTGTTCGTCTCGCTTGTGAGTGCGATCGTTATGAATTTGTCGCAGAACATCTGTGCGCGTGACAATGCCGATTAATTGACCGGACTCTACTACGGGCAAGCGTCCGACATCATAAGTGACCATGATCGATTCAATATCTGGCAGGGGCGTATCTGGTTTAATTGTCCGCAAATTTCGGGTCATGTAGCCTTTGACGGGTGCATGACTAAAACCGTGATGCAAGGCTAAATCGATATCCCGTCGAGAAATTACCCCCACCAAGCGATCGCTCTCGTCCACCACCGATAAGCCAGAATGACCGTAACGGAATAAAATTCGCTGCGCCTGTTCGATGGTGGTATCGGGACGAATGGTACGCACGGGAGAAGACATCAAATCCCTTGCCGTTGGCGGGTGAGGAATTTGTTCTTTGAGTCGCTCGACTAATTCTCGTAACGTCGCTTCTGGATCGACTCCTCGCAGAATCACAGAGGCTGCTTGCGCGTGTCCGCCGCCGCCCAATGGCTCGAATAACTGATGAAGATTGGTCCCCTCAATGCGCGATCGCCCGATAATCGTTAACCTGACTTCTTTATAGGTATTGTCTCCTCTACCCCTGCTGTACTGATGGGCAAACAGCAAGGCATCGCTTTCGGTTAACTCGATCAATCGTTCTGCCAGATTGGACAATCCCGGCACGAAAGTCTCGGTGGTCAGGAGAACCGAAGCAATCGCGTAACCTCGGACGACGGTCGTTTGTAGCTTTTCGATCGCTTCTGTCAGTAATTGCTGTAAATGAGGCGGAAAACCCGGATCGGCATATTCCGCGATCGTTTTGACATTTGCCCCCATCTCCATCAGCCACGCCAAAGCGCGAGCATCGCGAGCCGTACTTTGGGGAAATGTCAGCGAACCCGTATCCACGTGAATTCCTAGCGCCATGACAGTCGCTTCTACGGGGTTCAATCGAATCTTCGCCTGCTGCAATCGTTCGACAATGAGGGTGGTGGTTGCACCTACTGCTTCAATTTGCTTCTCTGTCGCCGGAATATCCGAGCTACTATCGAGATGATGGTCGTAAATCGCGATCGCTTTCACTTGTGGGAGATCGAACCATTCAGCCGCTTTTCCCAAGCGATCGCGCTGTTGGTTATCTACCACTGCCAAAGAGCGAATTTTTTTCGGATTGACGCTGCGCATTTCGATGAGCGACAATTCGTCTCGATGCAGCGCCAAAAAGTCTCGCACGGCTGGATGCGCTCCCCCGGTCAAAACAATCCTGCTGCCAATTTTCAGCCGCGACAGCCCCACTGCTGCCCCCAGCACGTCAAAATCAGCCGTCTGATGACACAAAATTAAATCCATCGTTCGATTTTAGATTTTGAATTGGTCAATTGTCCTTTGTCATTGGTCATTGGTCATGTGATGAAAGGATTTTAGATTTTGGTCGCCGTTCCGCAGATTTTGGATTGGGGATCGGTTAGTAGGGGCGGGTTTATCTAAAAACCCTAGATATTTACCTACATTTAGTAGAAAAAACCGCCCGTACAGTGGTTAGTCGTTAATTGTCTCCCCATCTTTCCACTCTTCCTTGTCCCCTTGTCTCCTCGTCTCAAAAGTCCCCCAGTCTTCTTCTCCCATTTCCTACTCTACCGCGTCTGATAAATCCAGTGAGACAGATGGGTCAATTTTTGGTAGCGTACTATTCAGGAGTATTTTAAGATCGTCCACCTAAAGGTGAGAATTATCAAAGGCTCACTTTCTGTAATAGGAGAACTCTAGGAGAACTATAAAATGACTTTCATTTTTCAACTCGCGCTGCTTGCTTTAGTTGCATTCTCTTTTGTCATGGTGATTGGGGTTCCGGTGGCTTATGCTTCCCCCCAAAACTGGGATCAATCCAAACCTTTACTCTTTGTTGGTTCTGCAATTTGGGTTGCTCTCGTTATCCTAGTCGCTGTTTTAAACTTTTTCGTTATCTAAGAGAAAATAGCTTAGCCAACACAGACCAGGGAAAATTCAAAGTTAGAATATAGCAGTTCGGAGTTATTCTTCTTTAACTCCGAACTCCCAACTCCCAACTCTAATTGCTGATAACTAATTATTAAATATGGCTGTTTTCGAGGGCACTTTTACTCAAGATCCGTCTTCTTTGCGTTTTGCGATCGTCATTGGTCGATTCAATGACTTGGTGACGGGCAAACTCTTGTCTGGATGCCAAGATTGTCTTAAACGTCACGGAGTCGATGTCGATCCCAACGGAACGCAAGTAGACTATTTTTGGGTGCCGGGGAGTTTTGAAATTCCTATGCTAGCGCGAAAAGTGGCAGCTTCTCATGCTTACGACGCAGTAATTTGTCTGGGGGCAGTGATTCGCGGACAAACTCCCCATTTCGATTATGTTTCTGCTGAAGCAGCTAAGGGAGTGGCAGCGGCTAGCTTTCAAACCGGAGTACCAGTCATTTTTGGCATTCTGACAGCAGATACGATGCAGCAAGCTTTAGAAAGGGCAGGAATCAAAAGCAATCACGGCTGGAATTATGCGCTAGACGCGCTGGAAATGGCAAATTTGATGCGACAAGTCAACCGTCAAATTCCCTCCCCTGCCTACAACAGCCGTGGCGAGTTGAATGGGGAAATTACCTCAGCTTTACCTGTCTCCTCTGAAAGTAATGCGATCGCGCCGGAATCTCTTGAAGAGGTCAAGGAAAAATGAGGCTTCAACTGAGATCTTACAGGTTATCCCAAAAGGAATTTATTCCTCGGCGGTTGATGCGACTTCAAAATCTGATTCTTCTAAAGATAACAACAAAGGCTCATTATCATCTTCATCTTCAAGAGGATTTTTCAGTAACTTAACTATCCAGCGACCCGATTTCTCCTCGGCTTGAAGCTCCCCATAAATACCTACTGCGTATTCAGGATAAATAACCCTAATCAAAGTTCCTACCTGAAGCATTTAAAGAAAATTTCAAGTCAAAAAATGCACGATTTTGATTGTTTTAGTCGCTTAAACTGCAAGACTAATTGCTTTGATTGTTCCTAATTAAAGGAGTAATATCGAGATTATAAATTACTTTTTCCTTTTGAGGGATTCGATAATTAGCCCAGTCTGGATTATCTTGGAGGAGAAGAATTATCCCCGAACGAATCCAATTTTCTATGCGTAACCGCTCGTCCGAAGGAAAGGATGTCAAATTTGGGTCTTCGGAAAGCTTTTTAGTATTCTCAATCACTATATGTCGATTGCGAACATGATTGAGGACATAAGCAATTAGCCTTTGCCGCCAATAAGGAATAGAGAAGGCTACTTGATAAGGATATTCAGGATAATACACCAAAATATCTTCAATTTCTTTAATGACAAATAGCAAAGTTAAGTTGACAATTTGGTAAGACATTGACTTCAACTTCTCTCTTATTTTGTGACATTAAGTTTTTCTTCAGTAACGCGCAACTGCTGGCAAGGAATGACATCACTAATAACGGTGACGTCATTCTGGCTGGTGTGAATTTCTAATTTGGTATCTGCTACTGTCTCAAACAGTAATTTCTGACCTGGAAAAACGACTTTTTCCCAATGGCAATAGTGACAATTAGGAATATTGGTAATTCGTATTCTCTGAATTCGACTGGTAGCATTGATATAGAAGCATAGAAGCTGGAAATCGCTCGGAGTTGCTATAGATTGCTCGGGGTGCTCATGTATTTGAATCACGATCGCTAGCTCCGACTGAGAACAATTCTATTTAGATTTACCGCATCTAGCTCAGGAAGCCTAGCAACTTTTGCAATAATGGATTTAAAGCTGTCATCTCGCGATTGACAATTTCTAAATACTAGAAAAGAAGCTTTGCTTCCTGGTTATGAATTCTTAAATTTTTGTTCTTAAAAGCTTTTTTCAACTATCTTTTTAGATGCTATATAGATTTAGGAGTTTTATCTGTACGTTAGCGTACACAAATTCCTCATCTTTACAATTGATTAAACATTTAACCTCGTCGAGAGTCAAGTAAGCGCATCAGTTCGCTTTGTACGAGGCGATAACATTCACATGCAGCGGCTTCCAAATTCTCCCGATCCATGATGGTAATCTTTCCGCGGCTATAGCGAATCATTCCCGCTCTTTGAAGGGTAGCCGCTGCCACCGTAACGCCAGAACGACGGATCCCCAGCATATTGGCGATAAATTCCTGAGTCAGCGGGAACTCATGTTTCTGGATACAATCTTGAACTGATAGTAGCCAGCGAGCAAGCCGCTCCTCTATAGTATGCTGACGGTTGCAGGCAGCACTTTGCGACACCTGAGTCAATAGCGCTTGGGTATATAGTAGCAGCCGTCGTTGGAGTTCTCCTCCTCGATGAAACTCCTCCTTAAGCACGTTGGCATCTAGCTTCATTGCTCCGTCTGGAATTTGCACGATCGCGCAGTTAGTCGTGAACTCTCCTCCTAAAAAGACGGGGAGTCCTACCATGCCTTCATTGCCCACCAAGCCAACTTCGGTTGTCGAGCCGTCCTCCATAATCGAGACGAGAGAAATCATGGCTCGATTGGGAAAATAAACCTCCCTAATCGTTTCTCCAGGTTCGTAGAGAACTTGTCCGGCAGAAAGCGATACAAACTGTAGGTGGGGAGCAAGACGCTGGTATTCCGATCTCGGTAAAGCGGTTAGCAGTTGGTTAATAGGAACAGAGTTGTCTTCGGGCACCGATAATAGAAATCTCCTGCAAATGAGAAAATTAATCATACCTCTATCTGGGGGATTTTCAGTACGCTACCGTACATAGACGGGTAAAGGGTTTGGTTTTAAGATTCAACTGCTTGGCCTTGTGCCTAGCAAGCGGATCGACTCGCTGCGCACGAGGCGATAACACTCGCAGGCAGTTGCTTCTAACTCCGATTGATTGAGGATAGCAATCTGACCGCGACTATAGCGGATGAGTCCTGCTCTCTGAAAGGTGCCAGCCAATTGGGTGACGCTAGCGCGGCGCACTCCCAGCATCTCAGCGATGAATTGCTGAGTCAGCCGGAACTCGTCTTGCCCTACGCAGTCTCGAACTAACAGCAGCCAGCGAGCTAACTGCTGCTCTAGTCGATGACGGGATTTGCACGCAGAAATTTGGGAGATTTGAGTCAATAGCACTTGGGTATAGAGTAGCAACCGTTTTTGTAGTTCTCCCCCTCTGTCAAACTCTCTTTTAAGCACGCTAGCATCCAGCTTCATGGCATTTCCGGCAATCTGCACGATAGCGCGGTTGACGGTAAAATCGCCTCCCAAAAATGCGGGGAGTCCCACGATGCCTTCATTGCCCACCAAGCCGATTTCAGTTGTTGAGTTGTCTGCGAGCGCAGAAACGAGAGAAATCATGGCGCGAGCGGGAAAATAAACCTCCCTAATCGGTTCGCCAGGCTCGTAGAGTGCCTGTCCGAGGAAAAGCGAGACAGGCTCTAGGTGAGGAACGAGACGCTGATACTCTGAGTCTGGCAAAGCTGCCAGTAGTTGATTGACGGGAACGCGCAAAGCTTCAGACACAATAGGGAGAGTAATTACAACCCGATCTCCATGTCAAATGGTAACTTTAATTTCTTGGATTGGGCTAAGCCCTTGACAGATGAAAATCCTTCTGAGATACTAGAAAAGGTGCTAAGATTATGCGGGTATAGCTCAGTGGTAGAGCGTCACCTTGCCAAGGTGAACGTCGCGCGTTCGAATCGCGTTACCCGCTTTTAAGATAAAATAAAGTATAACCAGTTAAAGCCCAGCCAGAGAAAGGTGCTAAAATTGATAGTCTGACTCGTTTCGTTAATGAGACATTAAATTCGCTTGATATCTTGATTCGAGTGCTGAGACTATACTATATAGTGCCAATGCTCTAACGATCGTTAACGCTTGTGCGACCTCAGAAGTCTCTGAAAATAGATTTAAGTAAAGAGTATCCTTGTCCCTGTCGGCGGCGCGGTCGTCTGTTACCGATTCTGCTGACAGACGCATTTGGCTGCGATCGCTGCCAGCAAATTTTTGTCGTTGATGAAAAAAATCAGATAATAGAACAATTATCTTCTAACTATCCCGGCAAACGCGCTTGGCGCTGGACGGGATATCGTTGGATTGCTGCTGGCTTCGGAGACAGTGGGCTGCCTTTTATGTTGGTCATGCTCCTGGCGACGATCGTCATCGTGCTTGCCCTGGCATTGCGATCGCTGCCGAGTATCGGTATGATTTGGGCAGCGATCGTAGTAGGATTGATTTTTAGTATAGTAGTACTGATGTCATGGCTAGCCAATCGGCATTAAAGGTCAAAATATGACGCAAGAAAGCTCCTCCACCCCTCTGCTTGCCCAAGCCAAGCGCGCCCAGAACGCTTTTGTCGAATTGGGAAAAAGCAGTGGCTTGGAGCGCAATCGGGGGGTTAGAGCGATGGTTCGAGGGCTTCAGGATGCCTTTAACGATATTCTGGAAGCTAACACCCTCGATCTGGAAATGAGCCGAGAAATGGCAGTCCCGGAAATGATCTTAGAGTGGTTAAAGCTTACGCCAAAACGGTTGCAAACAACGGTTGAGATTTTGCAACGGTTGGCAGAGTTACCCGATCCCCTGCAACAGGTAATCGTTGCCTCCTATCAACTGACTCCTTTCCAAACCTACTGTCAGCGCATGCCCCTAGGCACGATCGCTTTGATTCACGAAGCGTTTCCCGAATTAGGCGCGATCGCTGCCGGGTTGTGTCTGAAAACGGGGAATAGCCTTATCCTGCGCGGATGTAGCGCTTCGAGCTATGCTAACGCGGTTATTGCCAAAGCGCTACAAAATGCCCTAGAAGACGCTGGATTGCCGGCGGGATGTATAGAAGCAATTCCCTCGGATTCGGGAACTTCGATTCAAGAGCTAGTAACCCAAGACCAGTATATTAACTTGGTGATTCCCTACGGTCGTCCCAGTTTAGTCGAACAAGTGACGCAACTGGCAACTGCCCCCGTTCTCAAATCAGCCATGGGAAATTGCTATCTCTATTGGTCGCTTAGTGGCGATCTCGATCTCGTGCGCTGGATTGTTATCGACAGCCATGAGAGCGAACCCGATCCGGTCAACGCGATCGAGAAAGTTTTGCTCGGTCCCAATCACAATCCTTCGTTGTTAGTGCGTCTGTTTAATAGCCTTCAAGAAAAGGGATTTGAGTTGAGAGGCGATCGAGAA
This sequence comes from Hydrococcus rivularis NIES-593, assembly GCF_001904635.1. GTDB lineage: Bacteria > Cyanobacteriota > Cyanobacteriia > Cyanobacteriales > Microcystaceae > Hydrococcus > Hydrococcus rivularis. The sequence continues at coordinate 170,057 of NZ_MRCB01000005.1, read as the reverse complement.
TTATTAGCAGACTTCTCCGACTATTTAGCGCCAGCCACCGAGATAGAATGGGGCAAACCCTATCTCGATAAGATCGTCGCTTTTAAAGTCGTTGGGGATCTTTCGGAAGCGATCGCCTGGATTAATCGCTACAGCAGCGGTCATGCCGATTGCCTGGTGACAGAATCTTATCAAGAGAGCCGCCAATTTGCGATGGAAATCGATAGCGCCCTAGTTTTTATTAATTCATCGCCTCGCTTCTCGCGCAATCCCAAACAGGGAGAATCCGTATTTTTAGGAATATCCAACCAGAAAGGTCATCGTCGGGGACTGATTAGCTTAGAAACCTTTACGACTCTCAAACAAGTAGTGCAGGGGAACGGGAAGCATTAAAAATGCTGAATATTGCTACTTTTTTTATTTTTTTCTGAGTTTTTGGGGCTTGTCTTCGTAGCCAATGTTACAAAATCATGACATTGACTCTGTTAGCTTATAAAACAAATGTTGTGAAGGAAAAAAGCAAAGGTGGGTTCGATCTACGTTGCTATTGTTGAGGGAAATCCGCATCTGCGATCGCTGCTAGGCTGGCATCTACAGCAAGCAGGCTATCGAACGCAACAAATCGCTACGATTGGGCAAGCTAGAACGGCGTTTCTCCATCGCCAACCAACATTAGCTATTGTGGATTCCGATCTGCCCGACGGAGACGGGATCGAATTATGCCATTGGCTTTATCAACAGCGACAGACGCTGATCTTAATTCTCTCGGCACGCAATAGCGAAAAAGAGATTGTTAAAGGACTGAAAGCGGGTGCGGATGATTATTTAACCAAGCCCTTCGGCATGCAGGAGTTTATGGCGCGTATAGAAGCCCTAACCCGCCGCATGAGAGTAGCTTCTGCGCCCTTGTATCTGGAATATGGCGACCTGAAAATCGATTTAGTGCAGCGTCGGGTACAATTCAAGGAAGAATTTATCGAACTAACGCCGCAAGAATTTAGCCTGCTCTACGTTCTTGCCCAGGCAGAGGGAATGGCACTGAGTCGGTCTGAATTGCTGCGTCGAGCTTGGCCCGAAGCGATCGACAATCCCCGTACTATCGATACTCACGTGCTCTCGCTGCGCAAAAAAGTCGAAATCGATCCCCGACAACCCAGTTTAATTCAAACCGTTCGCAACGTCGGCTATCGGTTTAATCCAGATGCCCTTGAGGACGCGCCGATGCCTGCAATGCCGCCAGCCGCGATCGCGCGCGATCGTAATAACGGCAACGGACACAATCTATCGAGAATTGCCGCCAATCATTCTTAAAACTTACCCCATCCATGCTTCCAGGATTGTGGATTTTCCTGACAAATGTATCTTGAGAAAGATTTTTTTCAATCCAATCTCCAAAGTCGGTCGAGTCATCTATCCTAAAGAGGAGATTGACTAGAGGAGAGGGAAAATCATGATTCGAGCCTACGCAGCCCGCGAACCCGGTGCAAAACTAGAGCCATTCGAGTACGAACCAGGTCTTCTGGGAGAAGAAGAGGTAGAAATCCAAGTCGAATACTGCGGCATCTGCCACAGCGACTTGAGCATGCTTAATAATGACTGGGGAATGACTCGCTACCCATTCGTGCCCGGTCATGAAATTATCGGTACGATCGCGGCTTTAGGAGACACAGTTAAACAACTGAAACTCGGACAACGGGTTGGGCTAGGCTGGTATTCCCGTTCCTGTATGACGTGCGAATGGTGCATGGGGGGAAACCACAACCTCTGTCAGACAGCAGAGGGAACAATTGTCGGTCGCTACGGCGGTTTTGCCGACAAAGTTCGCGCCCACCAAGGCTGGGTACTTCCCCTGCCCAAAAACCTCAATCCCGCTACATCAGGTCCATTATTTTGTGGCGGGATAACCGTTTTTAACCCACTCGTCCAATTCGATCTCAAACCGACCGATCGCGTCGGCGTGATAGGCATTGGCGGACTCGGACACATGGCGCTGCGTTTTCTTCGCGCTTGGGGATGCGATGTGACTGCCTTCTCCACGAGTTCCGACAAAGAAGCCGAAGCGCGAGAAATGGGGGCAAATCATTTCGTCAACTCCCGCGATCCCGAAGCGTTAAAAACAGTAGCCAACTCCTTTGACATGATTCTTTCTACCGTTAATGCCGATCTAGACTGGGGCACCTACATTGCTACTCTACGTCCCAAAGGTCGGTTACATTTCGTCGGAGTCGTTCCCCACCCCATATCGACCCATGTTTTTCCGCTTATAGAGGGTCAGAAGTCAATTTCTGGCAGCCCGCTTGGCAGCCCTACTACTGTCGCTCGCATGCTCGATTTTGCTGAGCGCCATCAGCTTGAACCGATTACCGAGACATTCACCTTCGATCGAGTCAATGAGGCAATGGAAAGGCTCCGCAGCGGCAAAGCACGATATCGGATAGTCTTAAAACATTAGGAGCCAAACTAATTGACAATTCGCAAGGCATCGCTGCTCGGGGGCGCTTTGTTACCGCTCGCTCATAGCGTGCGCGGCGGGGAGTAATTAGTCAGTAGCTCTGCGTATAATACCANTTTTTCATTCATTAATGACACAGATAGTCGATCGCCCTCACCCCCAACCCCTCTACCAAATTGGGAGAGGGGAGAAGAATGTCGATCGCGAAAACCTGAAAATTGGTATAAGACTCCCTCAGAGAACATCTGTAGCGTTCTTTTTTAGCAATAGTATTAGCTGCCCCGCCCCGAATTCCGACTTCCGAATTCCGACTTCCGACTTCTGTCTTTCACCCTTAAATGACCCTATCTCCCAGCCTACAAACCAAACTCTCCACACCTCTAAAGATCGGTTCGCTTGAGGTTAATAGCCGCGTTTTGCAGTCTCCTCTCTCTGGGGTGACCGATTTGGTATTTCGACGCTTGGTGAGGCGTTATGCACCAAAATCGATGATGTACACGGAAATGGTAAGCGCGACCGAAATCCATCACCTCAAGGAACTGCCGAGAATCATGGAAATCGACCCCGACGAACAGCCGATTAGCATTCAACTGTTCGACTGTCGCCCCGATTTTATGGCTGATGCCGCCCAGAAAGCAGTAGCAGAGGGCGCTCAAACAATCGATATCAACATGGGCTGTCCGGTTAATAAAATTACTAAAAAAGGGGGCGGTTCTTCTTTACTGCGCCAGCCAGAAATTGCCGCAGCGATCGTCAAAGAAGTCGCCGGAGCGATCGATGTTCCCGTAACCGTCAAAACTCGCCTTGGCTGGGACGATCGCGAAATCAACATTCTCGACTTCGCCAAACGAATGGAAGACGCAGGCGCAGCAATGCTGACTTTGCACGGACGCACCCGCGCTCAAGGATACAACGGTTCGGCACGGTGGGACTGGATCGCACGAGTCAAGGAAGTACTCTCAATTCCTGTCATTGCCAACGGAGATATCATTTCTGTCGAATCCGCCGTGCGCTGTTTAGAAGAGACGAGCGCGGATGGAGTCATGTGTTCGCGGGGAACCCTAGGGTATCCTTTTTTAGTTGGAGAGATCGATTATTTTTTGAAGACGGGGAACCCAATACCATCGCCGACAGCCGTCGAACGTCTCGAATGTGCCAAAGAGCATTTGTGCCTTCTGTGGGAATATAAAGGCAAACGAGGCATTTTTCAGGCTAGAAAGCATCTGGCTTGGTATTGTACGGAATTTGCTGGCGCATCTGAGTTACGAGATAAAGTATCTCGGATCGAAACCGTCGAGGAAGGATGCGAGTTGCTCGATCGCGCCATCGCTCGTCTGGTTGGTTTGGAAAAGTAGTATTTTTTTCCCTTTTAAATGGGACTGACATGCCGAAATTAGGAGCTTACGCTGAAATTTAGGTCAAACGATAGAAGCCATGCTTGAGTTTGAGAGCGATAATAGATTTTATAGAAAGCCTCGAAAAACTATGAGTCTTAAGGAGATCTTCAAACAGGGTTTAAGAGATGGTTATCTCGATCCGACGCTCAAAGCAGAAGTGATGAGAATCTGCCATCCCGATACAATTTTGTCGGCTGAAGATCGCGTTTATTTAGAGCAGTTAATGGGGGCAATTTTAACGGGAGAAATTGCTGGATTACATTTATAAAAATTTGAACGGTAAATCGATACAAAGATAGGTTTTCGGGGCAATCTATAAAAAGAAGTTTGCTAGCTCGGATCGATCGCGCCACCATCGGGATCGCAGAGGGGCTAAGACTAACAATTTTTTCCTCTTATCAATTAGACCGGACTTATGAAATCTTGGCTCGGTTGGCGTAATGATAATGAATCTGAATTTCCTGAAGGCGCGATCGCGGGCGATCGCACAGAACCTCAAAAGCTCTTCCACTCTTCCATTCCCTTATTCGGCAGCATTGCCGCCCTTCTATTTTCCCTCGGTTATTGGATTGCTCCTTCTGCTTGGGCAGCCGAACGCTTAAGCGTTCGCGCGGGACTTTTTGAGCACTCAGTCGAGGTAAAGTCCCTAGAACATTTAGCCAAGACGGGAGAAGTGCCATCCTCGCTAAAATCCTATAAGTTTTTGTTAACCCCCACTATCAAGCAGGCGTTTACTAAAAGCCTGTACGTCGATTCGGCTCTAGTCGAGCCACTTCTAGCAGATTTATTTAGCTCTCCCGATGGGGAAAAATTACTCGACCAACTCAGCAAAGCGCTACCGGGAACCGACGCACAACGGATTAAAGATACCTTCAGCCTTGCTTTGCACGGAAGAGATGCTCTGAATTTTCTGAGTTTTGTACGCGCCTATCCCGACGCAACTCTTACCGTCGATCTTGCCGAGGTGGCTAAGATCGCCGTGCAACTCAATGCTTCCGCTTGGCAAAATCAAATGATGAGTCCTCGACTAGAACGCGACCTTCGAGTAGAGGCAAATGAAAATGTTCCTCTCGGTATAGATCCAACTGTATCGGGCAACGAAGCCGTTTCGATGGTGACGTTAAGGTTGAAAGATGGAACGAGACAGCGCAATATTCCCGTAGACATTTACTACAGCAGCAATACTCGCGGTCCTTTGGTCGTCATCTCTCATGGATTTGCAGCCGATCGCAAATTTCTGCGCTATCTTGCCCGACATCTAGCGTCCTACGGCATGACAGTTGCTGCCCTAGACCATCCCGGTAGCAATATTGCCGTGCTAGTGAAAAAAGCCCTGGGCATGCGAGTCAGTCAGCTATTGCCTGCCTCCGAGTTTATCGATCGCCCTCAAGACATTAGTTTCTTACTCGATAAACTAGAGATCCTCAACCGACGCAAAGGTGTCCTGAAAGGTAAATTAAACGTGCGGCAAGTAACGGTTATCGGTCACTCCTATGGCGGTTATACGGCTTTAGCCGTCGCTGGAGCAGAACTCAATCCGAAAGCGCTGCGCGGCTTTTGCCAAGCCGTGTCTATTCTACAGCGTTCGCCTGCCGACTGGTTGCAATGTGCGGCTTCCGAATTGCCTTACGGAAGACGACAGTTTAGAGATCCCAGAGTCGCCCAAGTCATTGCCTTCAATCCCATTATCGGCAATCTCTTCGGCAATGATTTGTCTGGGGTCAAGGTGCCGACATTAATTGTGTCTTCATCGGCGGATGGGATCACGCCAACTATCTCTCACCAACTGCAACCGTTTAAGCAATTGTCGGGAGAAAAATACCTTCTAGTTGCGATCGGCGCAACTCATATGAGCTTGACGGATATCAGTAATTTAAATAGTACTGTCGGACAGAGTACTTTAGTGCAAGAGGTGATGGGAAAAGATGCCGAATCGATGCGACAAATGGCAAAGGCGATCGCTTTAGCCTTTGTCGAACAGCTAACGCCTGCGGCCCCAACCTATCGACCGTTTTTATCACCTGCTTACGTCCAATCGCTTTCTGACGAGAAAATAACTTTTCGTTTGGCTAGAGAACTTCCTCCCACCGTAGATGCTTGGCTGAGCGTTCTTAATTTAGGCAATCGATACGCCGATTCCGACGAATCTGAGGGCAAGCCTTCCATTCTCAAGGCAATTCGAGGGTATTTTATTAATGCCACAGAGATGATATCTCCGCCCGCTTACTGTAGCGGACAATTAGACCGCTTATTTACCGGACTCTTGAACACCTACGATAGCGATCGCTATTATTGGGATAGTTTGGCTTAATGACGATTAGCATCAAGCTTCTTCTTGTAATTTTTGTCCGATCCGAGGTTCGGTTCCGGCAAGAAGACGACTGATATTGCTTCGGTGACGAACGATTACATATATCCCCGCTATGGCTGCAAATAGAATATAAGGAAGGGGTTGTTTGAGAAAAATCATTAATATATTAACCGCGATCGCGCTGCCAATCGAACTGAGAGAAACGATTCTCGACAGTGCCAAAACGATTAAAAAACTTGCTAACGCTCCCAAAGCCACAACAGGGTTCATGACTAATAAAATGCCTAAGCCAGTGGCTACAGATTTCCCTCCGCTAAAGTTGAGAAAAATCGATTTACTGTGACCGAAGATCGCCGCTAAACCCGTGGCAACAATCAGCCAAGGTTGCCAATTGGCAGGAAGAATTTCTGTAGGATAAACCGCATAAAAAAGATCGACCAATGCAACTGCGATCGCTCCTTTGAGGAGATCGATTAATAAAACCGCGATTCCAGCACCTTTTCCTAGCGTTCTCAGAACATTAGTTGCCCCAGTCGAACCAGAACCATGCTCTCTAATATCGATTCCTTTGAGATAGCGTCCGGCTAGATATCCAGTCGGAATCGAACCGAACAAATAAGCAACGATTGTGAGTAGTCCGCTAATAAGTATAGAGACAAGCATGGTGAGTCGTTAGTGGTTAGTCAACTGATGAAAGGATTTATGATTTTAGATTATCCCACGACTAAAGTACGTGGGCTTGAAAGTCTTTTAATCGATCGAGAGTCTAGAGTCTTTCGCCACTAACGACTCACCACTAACCCTACCTAATATGTGTAGCTAGACATTTGTTGGGGATCGGCAGCAAAAGCAAGCCACAAAGGAAACTGTAAAAGAGAAAGATTCACTTCATTTTCGGTTTCGTCAATAATAACCAGGGGAAGTTGTTTCTTCTCGACCAGACGTTCGGCTTTTTGGACTAACGCTTCTGCGGATTCAAACAGGGTCACGCCGCGTTCTGGTCCAAAATCGCTGCGAGAGATTCCCAAGCAGTCTTGCAGTCCCCGCCGCCATTCTCCCAATCGTTCGGGAGTATTTGCCAGTACCAGCGTTCGAGAGCGATCGCCATAAATCCTGTGCAATACTGAAATTATTGCCGAAGCAATTAGGATATTTTGCAGGCGGCTGCCCATAGTGCGAATTGCTCCCCGTCCGCCTTGAGAGAAAAACCAGTTTTGTACTCGTTCGGCGTGAATTGGTTCAAAGGTACGTCGCAGTTGCCAAGGAGGACCATAATAGTCGGGACGAGTGCGATATTGTTCTAAAATTCTTTGAATTTCTCTGGTTCGATCTTGAAATCTTTGTTGGGCAAATTGCGGTGCGAAGGATTCTTCAGCGGGAGGTTCGGGTTTTGCTGCTGTCTCTGTTGGTTTTTCCCATTTCTCAAAGGCAGGTAATTCTAACTGTTCTGCTGCCGCCGCTAAATCTTGTAAGCTACCGACTAAGTAATCTTTAAATCCTTGTACTCGAATCGCTAGATCTTGGGATACTCCGGCAAAACTGGTACGCATTTCTTCGCGAATGCGATCTCTGCGGCGTTCGAGTTGCTCGATCGAGATTTCTAAAGCTTGTTTGCGTCCCTCGAGTTCTTTCATCGCTTCCTGAACCATGCGTCTCAAGGTTTCTTGGGTTTCGGCGATCTGTTCGGAAAGCATTTGAGCTTTTCTCTGTTGTAATTCTTTAATTTCTGCTTCGAGGGTTTGTTTTTGGCGTTCTAGGTTGGCAACTTGTTGAGTTATTTGTTCTACCTTGGGTTGACTCGATTCTGCTAAAACTGGCGAAGCTGATTCGTGCGAGATTTCTTCTATGATTTGTTCGACAAACTCTACTTCAGAAAAATCTGAAGCTTCGGGTTGCGATTCAATTTTTTCAGCTTCCACTTCTTTCGCTAAAGACTCTTTTGAGTTATCCGGTATATTAGAAGTTAAATCTGATTTTTGGGTGGGTAATTCGTCTGAATTCATTAATCGAATAATCTCTTAAAATTCTGCGACCTATAAATGCTTTGCTGTATTCCTAATTCGATTTTTCCAGCGGGTAGTAGTTTTCTAGACAAGCTTTTAGAGTTTTTGGATCGAATAGAATTGGCAAAAAATGAATACTTTTAATTTCCCTAAAATAGAATAATATTGGCACCCGCTCCCAAAAAATTTTCCAATTTTGCCATTCAGCATAGGGAAAATTCCGAATTAATTTTCCAGAGCGGTAGACATCTAGCGCCGTTTCCGTAAATTGTAGTCGAATAGTTGCCGTCTGAAGCATTAAAAACAGCCCAAACAGAGAGATAACTAAACCTACCCAAATTTGTATCCAAGCGATCGGAATTGCAGCTATGATTAGCACCAAGGGGATTTTGTAGCTCGGTGCCAGTTCGACAGTTTGTCCGGTTGCCGGAGAAGGTTGAACTGAAGTCACGGTTAGAAAAGTTGACCCTACTCTAGAACACAGTCTATTTTAACAGTTCCTTAGGGGAAGTCCTTGAGTAAGGCATGGAGTGGCATTGGCGATCGCTATCAAACTACCTCTGACATTGAGGACAAAAATGAGTAGAACGACCGCCTAATTTCACTCGCGCGATCGCAGTTGCGCAGAGACGACAAGGTTGGTTGCCACGACCATAAACCCAAGCAACGCCGCCATAGTTACCATTAATTCCCTTGACATCTCGAAAATCGCTAAAGGTCGTGCCGCCTTTGTCAATAGCTGTTTGCAAAACTTCAATAATCGCCAGTCGCAAGCGTTCGATTTGTTCTGGGGTTAGATCTCGTGCGATCGCAGTTGGTCTAATCTGACTTTTAAACAAAGCTTCGTCGGCATAAATATTGCCAATGCCTGCGACGATTTCCTGATCGAGCAAAAAGGTTTTAATCGGACGACGGCTATTTTGCAGCTTGTGTTGGAGGTATTGCCAAGAAAAATCGGGAGACAGCGGTTCGATACCCAATTTTTTCAAACCCGTAATAATCCTTTCTGGCGACTCTTTTGGCGGCACCCACCAAACCTTGCCAAACGTCCGCGTATCGACAAAACGCAACTCGCGATCGCCTTCCATAAATAGGCGAATGCGCACGTGTTTTTGCAAAGGGCGATCGCGCTCTAACCACAATATTTGACCGGTCATGCGCAGGTGAATGCCTAACCAACCCGCATTTTCTGATGAAGCGTTCGTCAGTTGAGCTAACAAATATTTACCGCGTCGCTGCCAGCAAGCGATCTTGGTTCCTACAATGTTTTGGCAAAATTCCGACGCACAAAGAGGGTAAGCAAGAGTACGCTTGAGTAACACTTCCCCACCGCGAATAACTTGCTTTTGGGTCAGTTGATTGAGACCCCGACAGACGGTTTCTACTTCGGGCAGTTCTGGCACGATTAAGTCCGTTCGCTCACTAACGAAGGAAAAAATAAGGGGGTATTGCAATAAATACCCCCTACTACTATAGCGGTTGGTTGAGGTCAAAGAAATCTGGCTCCCAACCTCGACCATAGTCACTTTATTTTGCCTTCTTCGCAGGAGCTGCAACTACTTCAAGTTCGTGTTCGGCAAAGTTATTCGTATTTACCCCGCTAGCGTTGCCGCTAAACCCAGTGTAGTTGACCTTATCAAAGCGAACGATGTAAGGATAAATAATGCCGCCTTTTTCAACGCTGGCGACAGTGCCTACATCTCCGTACCAATAGGATTCTTTGCGAAGAATTCTAACTTTTGCTCCACGTTCGATTGCCATAAGTTTGTTTTCCTTGATATATCGGTATCCAATTCAAGATTGCTAGTACCGTATCCTTGAGAAGGACAGGCACCTAGATTTTTCTTTTCTTCTATAAAAGCGTACTACTGGATCTGAACTCCCTAGCAACTCAAAAGTTTAAGTTTTATTGCGGCTCTTGCCATTGTACGGCAACAAAATAGGCAGAACGTCCCCAGAGGTCTTTAGTTGCTGATATATCGGTTAGCGTCAGATTAAAGGGAATCGCGGTAGTCAGATACTTCTGAACGGTGAGTCCTAAATCGGGAGCTAGTTGAGTCGCTACAGTAGCGGCTAGACCTAACCCGATTAGTTGTTCGATTGGACCTCTCGGCAAAAGGAAGTGAGCGCCCAACGCTAATCCTGCCGTTAAAAGCATTGAGACTGAAAGATTAGTCCCACAGCGAGGGTGTACGGCTAAATCCCATTCGCCCCCTTGAAGTCTTTGAAGAGCAGTGCGGACGGCTCGCTGTAAATCTAGCTGGCTGACTTGACCGTAGAGATAAAATCCCCGGTCAGTAGACAAGCCGCCCAAGGTTTCGTTATCCTGCGGACGAGAATTTTCTGAGTCTTGTTCCTTCTCAAGCTGACTTGTCTCGCTTAAAACCCAAACGGTAGCATGTTCTAGGGCATGCACTTGACGTAACATCAGGATTTCTTTAAGTCCGGGAAGAAAACCTAGCAGTTTGAGAAACTCGCTATCCTGTGTCGGTTGGGGCTTGAAAAGATCCAAGTCCCAGGCGTTGCCAGTATTAACATAAGCAGAATTCGTCATAGTCAGTTAACGACCAATAGATAATTAAGCAATCGATGCGTAGCAAAATCGCTGCCCTAATTTCTACTTTACAAATAAAGGCGTGAAACGGGTCATTATCCTAACATCGAATAGGGGAAAGATAAGAGAAACCCCTTGCAGTAATACGGTTAAAGAACTACTAGCCGAAATCAACAAGCAATCGCCATAAAAAATGTGTTAAATAAAAAGCTAGAGTTACCCATAGGAAATAGCAGCATGGATAAAGCCGCCCTTCAAGAGAAAGTCGATCGCGTTGCCAAAAAGCGAGAGTTCCTAGTCCAACTTTTGGAGAAACCCAATTTGGGAACCTTGCGTCTTGATGTTTCCCAAGCTTTGGAAGAATTGGACGAGTTGCTAGAAGAATACAAGGCAACCTTTCCCCAAGATACGACAAATTAATAAACAATCGACGGTTGCAGCGACTCGTCTACATAGCTCATAATTTTCGCCAATCTGCTTTCCCAGGAAAACTGGCGTGCGAACTCGATTTGTTCGGAATATCCCTCAACTTTTCTGGGATGCGTTTCTAACGCCTGCTGCAGAGCGCGGGTATAAGCAACAACGCTATCAGTCTCGCACCAACCAGCCACGATGTTTGCCGTTTTGAATTCTATTAGCGGGGGAATCTCAGAGGCAACGATTGGCGTCCCAGAAGCCAAATATTCAAAGAATTTGAGGGGAGAGGTAAAAGTCGCTGCTTGCCCGGAAAGATGGGGGTGAGCTAGGATATCCGCCGCTTGGAGCAAACTGGGCAGTCGTTCGTGTTGTATGTAGCCTAAAAAGATAGCGTTTTTAATTTGCTTTTCTTGCACTAACTGACGATAGGCTTTCAGTTGAGTTTCATTCCCTCCAGCAAAGGCAAACTGAACGCGGGGTAATTCTTTAGCAACGTCCAACAACAAATCGACTCCTTTAAATTTGTATAATCCCCCAGAGTAAACGACTAAATGCTCTGTTGCGTCAACCAGCAATTTTTTTCGCCATTCTGCCGCCGCTTCTGGTTGTCTGACTAAAAAGGATTGATTGTAGCTCAGATGAAGTTTGACGATTTTCTCTGGCGGCATGCCATTTTTAATCATGTTTTCTCTGACTGAATCGGCAACGGTAATTGCTACCTGAAAAAGAGGACTATTAACAATTTCCGGTTCGTATTTGCCGTTGCGATCGTGTTCTCGCTCGTAAATAACGGGAATGCCAGATCTAATCGCTGTTTTTACTAAATTCCAGTCTAAAGTATGCAATATTTTAGTATGGGGAAAGATATGAACGGGAAAATAGTACTTGCAAACGTAGGTGCTTGGATGAGTCCATTTTCCTCCCTTTTCGCTAATCGGCAATGGCATTGAGAGGGGAATAACCTTTAGTTTTTCTTGAATATTGTAAAAGTTAATCAATTCTTCTGACGGTTTTTTCGGTCGAAATGGATAAAACCAATCGAGAGGATTGAGAGCTTTTTTCCCCTGCTGAATATAGACTAAAATTGCCGAATACCCCAAATTGGCTGCTGCATTAGCCGTATTAACATCATGAATGATATGGGCTTCGGGTTGGGGCAAAACATTTCTAGTAAAAAAAATATAATGTTTGGACATATTAAAAGGCAGAAGGCAGAAGAAAAACTATCTTTTCATCCAAAATTCTTCGATCTTACCGCATTGAACTGAGAGCAGCTACGAGAAAAGGCGATCGCAATTTTCAAGCCAATTCTTTTAAAAACTCTCTTGACAAGTCATACTCGTTATGAGTACACTCTAGAAAGTAGAACAAACTCGTAACGAATACGAATTGTGTCGGCGAGCAATCTTTACTACTCCAAAACCCGTTTTTGTTTTAAAATACACAAAGAAAGGATGGAAACAGTTGCTATTGGTTTCGTTGCCAGTTTAATCGCAGGATTAGCAACTGGTGTCGGTGCCCTGCCTATCTTGTTAACCGTTAACATAACCGAACGGTTTCAGGGGATTTTGTTAGGATTGGGGGGTGGGGTGATGCTAGGAGCGACTTCCTTCTCTCTCATTGTTCCGGGAGTAGAGGCCGCAATCGCACAGGGTTATTCTAAACCCAAGGCAGCTTTTCTTCTCAGTGTAGGGATTTTGTTAGGAGCGGCATTAATTTGGTTAGCTCACGAAAACTTTCCGCACGAACACTTTTTCAAAGGACGGGAAGGATCTACGCGACAAAATTTTGAACGAATTTGGCTGTTTATCCTGGCTATCACCCTACACAACTTTCCAGAAGGATTAGCAGTTGGCGTTGGTTTCGGCGGCGAAAATCCTAGCGGCGGACTAGCCTTAGCGACTGGAATTGGCTTGCAAAATATGCCAGAAGGATTAGTTGTGGCGCTTGCCTTGAGAAACTTAAGATATTCAGTCAGTTACTCTTTAAGCGTTTCCTTCTTAACAGGCTTAATCGAGCCAATTGGCGGGATTGTTGGAGCGAGTGTAGTCAGTCTAGCTCAACCGATATTGCCTTGGGCAATGGCGTTTGCTGCGGGCGCAATGTTATTCGTTATCGTGGATGAGATTATTCCGGAAATTAATTGTAAGGGTTTGGCTCAAGAGGGAACCTTTGGAGTGATGACCGGATTCGTAGCGATGATGTTTATGGATACAGCGTTTGGCTGATGACATTCGATCGCAGATCTTGCAAAGCTTAATAAGAGAAAGGAGAAATAATCATGGCGACAACACAAGTCACTCAAACGGGCAAATCTGCATTGTCTACACGTTTCTATCCGACTCGCATCGATTTATCGGCTGACATTCGCAAGTCAGTAGTAGAAATTCTCAATCAAACCCTAGCTGCGACGTTGGATCTTAAAACCCAAGTCAAACAAGCTCACTGGAATGTTAAGGGCATGCACTTCTACCAATTGCACGAGTTATTCGATGAATTAGCTACCGAGTTAGAAGGGTATGTAGATCTGGTTGCCGAACGAGTTACTGCGCTTGGCGCTACGGCGATGGGAACGGCTCGCATTGCCGCAGAACAATCCATCCTACCAGAATACCCTTATGATATCGTAGATGGCGCAGAGCATGTAACAGCCTTAGCAGAACGGTACGCCCAATATGCCGCTCACCTTCGGGGAGCGATCGATAAAACTGACGAGCTGGGAGATGCAGATACTGCGGATCTCTACACTGAAATTTCCCGCGACATTGACAAGCGCTTGTGGTTCCTAGAAGCTCACTTAGTTAAAAAAGGAGATGTAGTCAGCTAATCGGTTTTAGATTTCAACAAACAAAGCCTGCCATGGGGCAGGCTTTTGATGCTTAAAGTTCTACTTCTTTGCACTTGCGATCGCGTCCAATTGATAAAATCTTAAAGATTCTCTACTCCGATGAATTCATTATCTATAAGCGATCGCGACTTTCCTTTCTATCCCTCGCTCCACAAACCAGTGTTTTCTTCCGGTCACTGTGCTTTACAAATTTGGCTACTTCTGTCAAAGCTGAATACTCTGCATTTCTATAGAAAATAGAGTGAAAGAAAGCAAAATCGATGATGAGTGAGTTATGAACGAACCAGATCGCGCATTTGCTCAAACATGCTCGCTAATAGCTTTTCGATATAGCTTTTGAATGGTTTTGAGAACTTTGTCACCAGTCGATTTGGGAGATTCGCTAGACGGATCGAGAAGCTGTACTTTAGTTAGCAATTTAGCTTCTTGCGTTGGAATATCACCATCGCTGTAAATTAGAGCGCTAATTGCTTCTAATAATCCGTAATAATCCTCTTGAGAAGGATTTTTGCCTACATAGTCCTCTAGCCACTGGTAACATTCTGCTGGTTTTACGGGTTTGAGTTCGGATAAAAGCGATTGAATTTCTGGGTCATCAGCTATTCCAGTGTTGGCTGCCATGCGGCGTAAATAGTTTCGTTCTTCTGGTTGAATGATGCCGTCTAGCCAAGCAACACCAACCAAAATTTTTAGGAGTTGTTTTGCGTCCACTTCTTTTTTCATCATTAAAAAATGTTACGTATCTAACTTGTCCTACAAGAAAAGTTTCTTCCGATATCTTTTATTTTTTCTTCAACTTCACCATGAAAAAACCATCCATCTGATGTAGGTGAGGTAAAACTTTAATCCATCCTTCGCTAGTTGTAAAGGGGGCAGCGGGAGAGTCGGGAGATGGCGGTTGAATTTGCCAATCGGGATGGCGATCGCAAAAAGCTTGTACCGCTGTTTCGTTTTCTAGGGAATTGAGCGTACAAGTTGCATACACTAATGTACCTCCAGATTTTACCCAGGTGGCTGTTTGCGTTAACAGTTCTTCTTGTAGGCGAGACAGTTGAGCGATCTTTTCTGGCGTTTGTCGCCAACGAATGTCAGGTCGCCTGTGCAGCGTTCCCAGTCCAGAACAAGGGGCATCTAGCAAGACACGATCTGCTATTTGCCTAAATTGAGGAAACTGACGACTGTCGCCCGTGCAAATTTGAATCGAATGGAGTTGCAAGCGTTGGATATTTTCTTGAAGTTTGCGCAGGCGAGATAAAACGCGATCGCATGCCCAGATCGTACCGCGATCGCCCATCAGTTCGGCAATATGGGTTGTCTTGCCTCCCGGTGCGGCACAGGCATCGATGACGACTTCTCCGGGTTGGGGATCGAGCAAATGGGCGACTAGCTGGGCGCTACTATCTTGCACCGTCCACCATCCCTCCTGAAAACCGGGTAATTGTTGAATCGATCGCGCTCCTCCTACTAATCTTAACGCCTGCGGTAAGTAAGGAACGCGAGAGACAGCGATGCCAGCATCAGAAAAGGCAGTTGCGACTTCATCGATAGTCGTTTTGAGAATATTGACCCGCAAGTCGATCGCGGGAGGTCGATTAAACCACTCGCATAACTTTTCCGTTTCTGCAACTCCGAATTGCGCTAGCCAAAGTTGAATAATCCAGTCAGGAAAGCTGTAGGCGATTCCCAGTCGTTGAATGGGATCTGTAGGCAATTCTAGAGGATCGCTACCTTGGGCGGCTAGACGTTCGTATTGGCGCAACAGTCCGTTAACTACGCCGGACAACGATTTTAATCCGTTTTTTTTTGCTAATTCTACGCTGGTATCGACAGCGGCAGAAGCGGGAATGTGACTGAGGTAGCGTAACTGGTATAAACCGATCTGGAGAATAATGCGTAAATCTGGCGGTTGTTGAGAGGCTTTCTTTTTGCCGAGTCGATCGATTAAAGCATCGAGCGATCGCTGTCGGCGGACGATGCCATAAACTAATTCTGTAACCAAAGCGCGATCGGCACCGCTAGGGTTAGTTTGGCGCAAGACGCGATCTAGAGCAACATCTGTATAAGCTCCCCGTCGATAAATAGCATGGAGAGCATCAAAAGCCAATTGACGCGGAGTTGGCATGATAGTAATTCTTTTTTTAGATGGGGTCTATATTCTCGCCAAGATCGGGGAAGTCTTTATCCACCTTATCCGATCGCGCTTGCAGTCAGTTTTCGATCGAAACAATTGTTGGAGAGGCGATCCCCAGATCTTCGTTCCGTCCGGGGCGGTTGACAATTCGCAATTAAAGAGGAAGAATCTGGGAAATGTTGAGCGATTGCTCAACATGACATCTAAATATTTTGGCAAGAGACGAGCATGATAGCGATCGCGCTCACAATCGAAGATGAGAATTGATTTTCATAAAAGGTCTAATAGATCCAATTGTGAATGGCGAATTGGGATGACACTGAGCCAATCGTTGAGAAAATATAAACGATCGAGCAAAAATCTTCCGACAAGCAAGGACAAAAAGTAATGCGGGCAGTCATTTGTGGATATTACGGTAAAGGAAATGCAGGGGATGAAGCCTTATTAGTGTCTTTAGTACAAATGTTGCCCAAACGGATAACTCCTATCGTTCTTTCCGGCAATCCAGCCCAGACTAGCAAGCGCTATGGGGTAGAAAGTTGCGATCGCCGTTCGGCTTTTTCGGTTTTGCGGGCGCTCAAAGCGTCAGAATTGTTTATTTGGGGCGGCGGCAGCTTGATCCAAGACGTTACCAGTTTCGCTAGTCCTTTTTATTATATTGGATTGATGGCACTGGCGCAGCAGCGAGGCTTAAAAACGATCGCTTGGGCGCAGGGAATCGGTCCTCTCAAGCGTTCGATAACGCGATCGATGACGAAACGGGTTTTGCAAGGATGCGCGGCTATCAGCGTTCGCGATCGCGTCTCGGCTGCCCTAGTAGCCGACTGGAACCTTTCGTCCATTCTCGCCCCCGATCCGGTTTGGGCGATGGAAGCAAAACCCGTTCGAGGGTTGTGGGATTTGCCCGCCCCCAGAGTCGCCGTCAATTTGCGTTCCCATCCGCAACTGACTCCCCAACGCCTTGCCAATCTGACTCAGGCATTAATCGATTTTCAGAAAGCGACGAAAACTTGTATTTTACTCGTTCCTTTCCAAGCGTCGCAGGATTTGGCGATCGCGCGTTCTATTGCCGAGCAACTTCCCGGAGAGCGTCATGTCGTTTCCCTAGAAGATCCCAGAGAATTAAAGGGATTATTCCGAGGCGTAGAAATGGCGATCGGGATGCGCTACCATAGCCTCATCATGGCAGCTGCCGAAGAATGTCGCTGTTTTGCCCTTAGTTACGACCCCAAAGTAAGTCGATTGATGGAAGAAATTAATCTGCCCGGATGGGAATTAGAAGACCTTCCCGACGATCCCAACGTCATTAGCACCGCCTGGTTGGAACACTATGTCAATGGGGAATCTTTGGCACCCACTCAAATTCAGTCTCTAGTCGATCGCGCTCTAATGCATCGGGAAATTTTAGCAAAGGTTTGTTAGGAGCTATTGGTCATTGGTTAGTAGAAGCGAGTTTATCTAAAAAACCTAGAGATTTACCTACATTTAACATTTAGTAGAAAAAAAAACCGCCCGTACAGGGGTTAGTTGTTAATTGTCTCCCTTGTCTCCCGATTTTGGCGAAGCCGCCGCACGCTTCTTGAACCTCTTCAAGGAGAACGGCAGATTTTGGATTGGAGATTGGTTAGTGGTTAGTAGTTAGTAATTAAAAATCCCTTCTCCCACAAGGGGCGAAGGGACTTCAGGCAAAAGTCTTAAGTGGAAAGTCCCTCTCCCAGAGCGGGAGAGGGGTTGGAGTCAGAGCGATTGGAGTTTGGTCACTCAACCAGCCCCTTGTCCCCCTTATCCCCCAGTCTCCCTGTCTTTCTCAATCGGGGGAACAAAAGCGCAAATTCTCCGGTCATTGACACTCGTAGCTAATGCTAACGGCGCGTAACTAAAGCGCGATCGCGTTAATGAATTGACCTGTGATGAGTGACGCTAATCCCTCAAACATGCCTCCTTCACAATCCAATTTTTCTTCTGCCGACGGCGACTTGCCGGAAAACCGGAGCGTTCCTATACCAGATGAGAATCTAGAAGAACAATTTTTATCCTTCACAGAGTTGGCAAATTCTACAGATGACGAGTCGCTGGCAAATTCGGACACTTCCGAACGCCCGCAGACGCTTGAGGAGCAACTCTTTTCTCTTCTGGAAACGATTGATTCCTCGGAGCCGCCATTTTCTGCAATTGAATCAAACGCAGTCGAACTAGAGGCTTCTTTAGTCGATGCTGGCAGTAACTGGTATAGCGAACGGTTGGAGGGAGACACTGATTGGTTTGAGATCGCCCATCAACTCGAAGAACAAAACCAAGAACTCGATAAAACCATCCTTCAACTCAGACAAGCGCTCAACGAGTCGCAGCAACAGTTACAGGAGCGATCGCAAAGCGCAGAGGCAGCGCTCGCGCAACAGGCAGAACAACTTCAGCAAGCCCAAGACCATATTGCCCGTTTAGTGGCTCGATTAGATGCCTCCCAGCAGCAGGTCGAACGCCAGCAACTGAAGATTGCCACTCTCTCGCAACAGCTTGAGTTCGCCCAACAACAAATTGCTCGCTTAGAACGAGAATACGCCGTACTCCAAGAAGACTGCAACGACAAAGACCAAAAACTCCTCGCGATGGAAAAACATATTCGGGAATTATGGTCTCGACTCCATCGCCAGCAGCGCTATGCCTTGGAGTACAAAGCGGCATTAGAGCAGTATTTAGGCGCCTCAGACGCTCGCGTTATACTCGGTGAGTCGTCTAATTTTTCTCTAACTCCCCCTGTGACTTCTAAAGTTACCGCGATCGAACCTTGGTCGAGCCAAAGCGATCGCTTTTCCTCCTCGTCACCAAAAGATGCCAATGCTATCGATTCTAGTCTCGACAAGCCGCTAGAAGAAGCATTCATTATGGAGATCGATGCTTCTGAGGTTTTGGAAATAGCCGAGTCTGATGCTGAACCCCTCAATTTGAATCCCAATTCTCAAATTACTACCCCGCCTCGCCCAAATTGGCCCTCACCGATAATTTCTTCTAACCAAAAACCGCCAGCTCAGGTTTCGGTCGATCTACCGTCTTTCTTGCGTAACCGTCGTTCTGATGAATAAAAAAGGGGGATTATCCCCCTCTTAGCAGAATTAGGCAGATGCCTTGGCTATGTAAACGCTCGTGCGGTACACCATGCAAACCTTGCCATTTTCGTCGCAAAAGCGATCGCACACCTCTTGCAATCCATCGAGAAATTTCTGCTGCGCGAATTCTTCATAGGGAATAAACGAAATGCTCCTGGCATGACCGAGAAATTGCAACCAATCTAACTCATGCCTGTAAGCGAACTCGTAGCTCACAACATTATCGAAGTAAGGACTTTCTCTAAGCGAGTTTGCCGATTTACTGAGGGGTTTGAGGCGCTTTTGGGTGGTTACTGTATCGACCAGACGGCTGTAACTTGCGGTCAGCTTGTCATCGCGATCTAATATCGTTCCATACTAGGGCTAATCGTCCAGTTGGTTTGAGAATGCGACGAAATTCTAGAAGGGTTAATGCTGGGTCAAACCAATGGAATGCTTGAAAGCTAGCAACCAGATCGACTGATGCCTTGGGTAAGGTCGTATTTTCTGCCGTGCCTTTGCGGAACTCAACTAACGGATGAGGTGAAGCAGCTTGTCTCATCTCGTCATTTGGCTCGATCGCAAACACTCGTACTCCTTGGTCGGCTAACAAACGCGAGGCAATCCCCGTCCCCGCACCAACATCAGCAGCAAGCAGTTGCGAGGAGCTATCCAACCCTTCTAGGATTTTCTCGATCGCTTCTTTGGGATAGCTGGGTCGATAGTTCGCATAATCGGCTGCTCGACCGGAAAATCGAGCTAAAGGATTCATTTTGTGGGGTAGAACGGTCTGGGATTGAGTTTTATACATCTCGTCGATCGGTTTGACTTCACTAATCTAAATTTTATATTTTCTTTAGATTTAGTCGAGCCATTACCGAGCAAGTGCGAGCGATGTAACTGGCGATTGGTGGGCGAGGACTGGGAAATGTACGTTTTTTCAACCTAAAAAACATTTTTTGGTTGAAAGATGTAGGAGAAAATATTGGCGATCGCGATCCCTTCTTCGATCCTTCAGTGCCTCCTGGAAGGGATAATGATGAGAAAGTTCGGGTTCTCATAGAGTTAGAGCAATGGAACAACAGAAGGTAACAGCTCAATTTGTCGCGATCGTATTCTCCAATGCCATCTGTAAGTCTTTCGTTAACGTGGCAACGGCTTGACGGCGATTTTGTCTATAGTCATGCCAACGATCTGAAACAGAAATCGGTTCGCCAATCGTCATTTGAACTCGCTGTTTTCCCAGGCTAGGGCGAAAGAAAGGATTTCCGCCTTTGATACGAGTCACTAGATCCCACAATAGCAAGGTTGTTTCTGCAAATCGTTCTGCCGTCGGTTTTTCTTGCACGTAGTACCACGTAACGGCAACAAAAGTTTCTACCAGTCGCATATGCCACATCCGCAAGTTGGCTTCTTCGGCAATGCGATCGGCTAATCCCCGTTCTACTGGCGAAAGATTATGGGTGGGTTTGAGTTCTTCGCGATAAATATAATCCCATCCCGCTTGTTCTAGACGACGACAGCGATCGATAAAGTTACCTTTTGGCGGTAAGACGAAAAACTCTTCTGCAACCTTGAGAGCAACGTCTAGTAAATTCTGCAATCGAATTGATAAGACTGCCTCTGTATCTAACTGGCTTGTTTCTGCCTTCGGTTGTGGTAAGGTTTGATGATAAAACTCTCGATAAAATTCCTCCATCAGCGATAGAAGATGCTCTCCCAATCGATAAAGTCTCTGATAGAGAATCTTTTCATCCGATGCTTCTGATGTTTGAAGAGTGGTTAAACCAGTTTCGATTTCTAATTGCGTTAAGAGTGTTTCTATTTCTTTCCAGGGAGGAGTAACGTAGCGGTACTGTATGCCGACGGGGACAATGAGAACTTGTTGGGAACGTTGGGCTTTTTGTAGATCTTCAACGCACCAAAAGCCGAGTTGTGAAATTCCTGGTTCTATAGGACTGACAATTTCGTTATGACCGTTGGTTGCTCCCTCTGGTGCTGCCATCATAGGAAAACGACCCTCTGCAAACAACTGACGCGCCGATCGCAATCCCATCAAGTCCATTTTGCCACGCACGATGGGAGTGCCGCCCAACTGAGAGTAAAGCCATCCTATCCCCTCGCCCGCCCAGAGAGGAATACCGCGATCGTAGATAAAATGGGCGTGAGTAGGAATTTGTAGCGAGATGCCTTGCTCTCTAGCCACCTGGGGAAGTAATTTCCAGAGAAGATAAACCATGGCGTAGGGATCTTCGGTATTGGGATGACGAAATGCCATCAAAAAACGAATTTTCCCTTGCTGAAACTGATGGTAAAGATCGGCTAAAATTTCAACGCGATCGGCTTGAATGCTAGCAATATTCGTTTTCCACCGCAACCACAGCGGCAAAATGATTTGAGAACTTCGCAAAACTATAGGATTGAGAGAAGGAGGAATGAATTCTAGCGGTGGTTGAGCGCGGATCTCGCGACCGTTCATCATTTAGGCTTAATAAATTTTAATTAAATTTTTGTAACAACTAGCGATTAATTTGCCCGTCATCTTCTTTCTGACTGCGCCTCAAAGTAGCCAGAGAATAAATTCCCTGTCTAAGATGCTAAAGTCCGTCTTAATTGATTTCTTGGTGAAATCAAGTCACAAGGAAATTTCCCTGGAATTAACCATCTTTCTCGATCTCAATTATTTCGGTATATTCAAACGAATTAGAACTTCGCTTAACTAAAGGATAAAGCTTTCCACCTCGCGCGATCGCATCTTCTTCGCAATCTGGTTTGGGAGAGTTATAAACTAAAACGTATTCTTTACCGATATAATTGCTGATTTCTTCTTCTAATTCTCCTCGCCACTGCGTTTTTGTCACTAAAACGAGCAATTGATTGGCTAATTGAGGAATAGTTTTTGCCACCTGCCGTCGATAGATTTCATCTAAACTTCCAAAGGGAGAATCCATGACAATTGGAAAAGTACTGCTATCGGGTCCCATAAGAGTATTTTTTTGACTCCATTCTCTTACTCTATCGATAATTCCTCCGATAAATGATAAGCTCAAAATCTGATTTTCTCCTGTAGAGGCAGCAACGGGAACGGCGATTCCCGATGTATTTTCTATAAGATTGAGTTCATAACTATCACTAATTCTAGGAATATAAGGGGTAAAAGAAATCGAACTAAAGATTTCTTGAACTCGCTTTTCTAAAGAAAGACGAAATTGTTTTTCTAGACGATTTTTGACCTCTATTAACCGTGCGATCGCGTCCTCAGTCGCTTGCATTCGTCTCCGTGCTAGTCCTTGTTTTTCTTCCTTGATTTTCTGCTTAGAAACCTGCTTAACAATTTCCTCAATTTCCTTTTCAATGACTTCTATTTGATGTTGATTAGCTCCCTGCTCTAAAATAAATTCTTTAATAGCATCTTCTATTTCATCTACTTGTTTTTGAATAGCTTTAATCTCTTCATCAGGATAATGTCTAAATTTATTACCGATCTCATCTAATTCATTTTCAACTTGTGCTAATTCTGTTCTCCATTGATTAATTTTTGCTTGTTCTGTATCGACTTCTTGCCAAAATTCTAAAGCTTGTTTTTCAATCTCTATAACCTGAAATTCTAAACGAATTGCTGACTCTTCTACATCAGCCATTCCGGCTCGATTCATCCATTCTTGAACTTGGTTATAAGGATCGCTGTCTTCAACAAGTTCGATTCCACAAATACAGCGTTTTCTATCTAATAATTGTTGAACGAATTGTTGTTTAATACCACTGGGTAACTCCCCTCTTTTCCGCAGTTCGTCAATTAAAGAATTAAATTGTGAGATAATTTCAGGAAGAAAGATACTATAGCCTCGATTTGAGAGCGATCGCTGAATTTTATTTTTTGCTTCTAATAGATTTTTTCGCAAGATATTTTCTTGCTTTTCTAGTTTTTCTTTAAGTTGTTTTAATTCTTCTGCACCGCTCAACTCTAACAAACGATGAGAAAGGCTTTTTTTTAACCCTTCCTGTTGAGTTAATGTTTGAATAATGAGTTGCTGGCTTTGCTGTAATTGCTCTTTCTCTTTTTCTAATTTTGATTGCACTTGCAAAAGCTTTTTTGTATCTGGATCGCCAATCTCTTTTAATTCTTCTTGTAAATTTTTTTTGGCTTTTTTCAAATGCTCGATCGCGCGATCTAAGACTTTAACGCCTAACAGTTCTTTTGTATCTTCAGCAATATTACTCTTTTCACTCGCTCGAAAAATGTGGTCGATATGCTCTCCATCAAAGAAAAAATATTGATGCAAACTTTCTGGCAAAATTCTATTAATAATATCGTCTGGCTGTTGCAGCGGAGGATACCAACGTCCGTCATCTCCCGCTATTAACATAAAAAATTTACTTTGGCTATATTGAATCTTGTTATCTTTATCGCGGCAAGCATAACATTTACGCTTGACTTGATAGCGTTTATTTTCATGCTCGAATTGAACTTCTACCCAACAATCAACCGATACGCCGATATTCGCTTCATTAATTGCTCGTTTATTAATCAACAAATGAGGAGAGGCAAAAGCAGCCGTAAATTTCTCATAAAGTGCCCAGGTAAATGCATTGAGGAGAGTGGTTTTACCCGCACCATTATTCCCATGAATAATCGTTGTATTTTGTTTCCCAGAAGCCAGGATTATTTCAGGAGTTTTTCCATAAAATTGTCGAAAATTACATAGTTTAATCGAGAGAAGCTTCATAGCAATCTAATAAATTTATGTTTTAAAGGCATGCGATCGCGCGTTTGGGACACTAATTATTGAATAACCTCTTTCACAATTTTGAGAACATCGTCATTAATATTTCGAGGAGCTTTTAAATAAAGTTTATCCTTCTCCAGTTGTAAAACTTTTTCGATAATTTGTCGAACTTCTGGTGGAGCCGTTACGATAGGTTCTTGAACGCGATTGATATTAGAGTCGTTAGTCATTAGTAATGTGAGTGTCTTGCTCGTTAATCTTTATCTATTTATTTTGACGAATTTGGGCACGAAATTCTAAGATTGATTCTAGGGTATCGGTACGGGTTACATACTGCGATAATAGTTCCAAATCTAGATTTGGTAACAATTCACTAGCTGGAATTTTTTCGTATTCGTTTCCTCGCAGACAGTAAACTGAAAACCGATCGTTTTGCCAAAACCAGACTTCTCTAACCCCTAGCTTTTTGTATACTGCTAACTTATCTATGCCGCCACTGGTTACTACTACTTCAACAGCTAAATCTGGAATTTCTTTATCCGTACCGATACAATAAGATTCATCTGGTTCCGTACCCCCTTTTTTCTCTTCTTTACTTAACGTCGTCGAACCAAGAGGAAAATATTGAATGCGTCTTTCTTGAAAGTAGGCTTCTAGAAGAGAACCGATTACTGATTTACTTCTTTCGTGGCGGCGACTGGGAGACATAATTTCTAAAATGCCTTCTAAATAAGTTACCCGATATCGAAGGCTGTCGCCGAGTTGGTCAAGTAGCTTTTCATACTGTTCCCAGCTGACTCCTGTAGTAATAAATTTTTCCTCTGGATCGTCTATTTGAGACTCAAATTCATCTACAATATCTTTGAGTAAAATTGAAGTCATTGTTTTGTCCTTAGTCATTAGTTATTGGTTTTTTGTTATATCAATTCGTCAGCATTAGAATTTTATTTCCTAGTTGACTGACAAAACTCAAATCTCCCTCACCCCAACCCCTCTCCCTATTTGGGAGAGGGGGTCTCAACTTAAGACTTTTGCCTGAAGTCCCTTCGCTCCTTGTGAGAGAAGAGATTTAGAAATGAGAGGACAAAGATTTGTCTGTCAACCAGTTTTATTTCTTTCTTTTCTCTCTTTGTGGACGCACCGCTTGAGTGCCGAAAATTCTTCCGGCATCGGGTACTCTTGTTTGTGCCTTTGTAACAATTATTATTCCGATATTAACGAAAACAACATTATTTGTCCTTTCTCAAGAACGAATGACCAATGACCAAAGACTAATAACTAACCCCTCTCAATTTGCGCGAAAATTTCTGCCAAGATTTCCCCTGCGCCAGCGTTACGCACGCGGATAGCTAATTCCCGTCCCAATTGTTCGGCATCGCTGGATTTACCGCTAATCGTATCCTTGACCAGCTTTTTGCCATCCAAACTCGCTACCATTCCAGTCAAGGTGAGGGTATCGCCTTCGATTTTGGTATTGACTCCGATAGGAACTTGACATCCGCCTTCTAATTCTCGTAAGAAAGCCCGTTCTGCATAACAGCGATCGCGGGTTTGGGTATGTTCCAATACTTTGAGAACTTCCAGAACTTCCCCGTCGTCAGCGCGACATTCGATTCCTAACGCGCCTTGTCCGACGGCATGAAGCGAAATATCAGAGGGAATAACTTGATGAATGCGATCGCCCATTCCCAATCGCTGCAATCCTGCAACTGCTAGAATAATTGCGTCGTACTCTCCCGCGTCGAGTTTAGAGAGTCTGGTATTGACGTTTCCGCGCACGTCCTTAAAAGTCAGGTGAGGGAAATGATGGCGTAATTGGGCTAACCGTCGCAGAGAAGAGGTTCCAACTACAGCGCCTTCTGGTAGAGTCTCCAACTGCTTGTCTTTATGCTTTTCGTTGACCACTAAAGCATCGGCGGGGTTAACTCGTTCGGTGACGCAACCTAAAATTAAGCCTTCAGGTAACTTAGTAGGCAAATCTTTGAGAGAATGGACGGCTAGATCGATTTGCTTGTCGATCATTCCCACTTCGAGTTCTTTGGTAAATAGTCCCTTATCTCCAATTTTGGCAAGAGCGACATCGAGAATTTTGTCGCCTTGGGTACTCATGGTTTCAACTTCAAACTGCCTGTCGGGATAGTGTTTCTGAAGTTGTTCCTGCACCCAGTAAGTCTGAACCAGGGCTAATTGGCTTTTGCGAGAACCAATGCGAATGGTGCGGCTAGGACTAGAAACGGTCATAAAATGTATTGTTAGCGAAGCATCAATAAGGGACTCGATCTAGAGTATCGCAGTGCTTGACCGGAGTTAATAGCTCGTTCCCGTTCTTTCACCAAATAGTTACAACTTTTAATATTTTAGAAGCGGCGACATACATAACCTAAATAATTTGCCAGGAACTTAAGTTCCTGGCTCTCAACTGTTTTCCCTTTAGTCGATGCGTCAGCGCACTTGATTCTGAGAGACAGGCTTTCTGTCTGACGAGCGATTGTTTTTGTTGTATTTGCGCTTGAGATTGGGTTTGGGTAAGGGAGCTGCCGCAGGGACTTCCCAATCGGTTTTCATCCAGTTGGGACAGTTTTGGTCGTACATCATTTGCAAAGCTGCTGCTGCGATCGCCTGCGGGTCGTATTCGGCACTTAATTCCCGCACGAGGGGCAAGAAAGAAGCCATCCGTTCTCCTGCCAAAGATTCCTTAATCTGCGCTTGCAGTTTTTCTAAGCGCTTGGCTTCTACTTGAGAGCGAGTTGGAATGCGGCTGACTTCTATGTTTTGGCGGAGACGGCGTTCGATTTGCTTGAGCGCTCGGCGATCGATCGGTTCTACCAAAGCAATTGCCGTTCCTGTCTTGCCTGCTCGTCCGGTGCGACCGATGCGGTGAATGTAGGTTTCGGCATTATCTGGCAGGTCGTAGTTAATTACGTGGGACAAATTCTCCACGTCCAGACCTCGCGCCGCAATATCAGTTGCTACCACTAAGCGAATTTTTCCTTCCCGGAAGCGCTGCACTAGTCGTTCTCGTTGCACTTGGCTGAGATCGCCATGATACTCATCGACGGATTGACCGGCTTCTTGCAGCTTGCTTGTCAGTTCGGCTGCCGTTTGCTTGGTGCGCACGAAAATAATTGCCGATTCTGGGGATTCTATTTCTAAAATCGGTTGCAAGGCTTTAAGTTTCGTCCAGCCGCGAGGAACCATATAAACATGCTGCTCGATTTTAGCGGGAGCCGCTTGTGGCTGTTCTACGGTTACGGTAACGGGAGATTGTAAGAATTGATTGACCAACTCGCGAATTTCTCGCGGCATAGTTGCCGAGAAACAAGCCGTCTGACGAGTTGCTGGCGTCTGTTTGAGGATCTTTTTCACGTCGTCGATGAAACCCATGCTCAACATTTCATCGGCTTCGTCGAGTACGACAAAACGAAGTTGGTCTAAGATGAGTTTTTTGCGATCGAGCAGGTCGATGACACGTCCGGGAGTGCCTACGACGATCTGAACGCCTCGTTCCAGACTGCGGATTTGACGTTCGATCGATTGACCGCCATAGACTGTAAGAACGAAGAGTCGGCGATCGCCTGTAAAATCTTTAATCGCTTCGGCAACTTGTTGGGCTAATTCTCTCGTCGGCGTTAAAATTAGTGCTTGCACGGCGGAATTTCGTCCGTCGATCGCATCGAGAATTGGCAGCGAGTAGGCTGCGGTTTTTCCCGTTCCGGTTTGCGATTGACCGACAACATCGCGACCTTCTAGTAGCAGGGGAATTGCCTGGGCTTGAATATTTGTAGGATTGATAAAACCTAAATTTTCTAACTGTTTGACTCTAGTGTCTGATAATCCTAAGCTTTTGAAGGAAATAGTCATAATTGAGCGTGATTAGGTGTTAGTTATGCGTTAAAATCTGAAAAATTGACCCTAAACTTTCTATTTTTAGCGAATTTATGCCAGTTTGAGCCGTTTTATTCTTCCCAAGCAACTTCGCCATAGAGGTCGTAGATATCGAAATCGGTAATTTTGACTGGCACGATTTCATTTAATGCCCCTTCTTCATTTAATGCCCCTTCTCCTCGAACGTAAACCACTCCGTCCACTTCTGGAGAAAAGCGCGCCGAACGTCCAATAAATTCCAGCGTTTCGGGATTTTCTTGCTCGATGAGGACTTCAACGGTTTGCCCGACGCAAGCGCGATTTTTCTTTTCGGAAATGGGTTGTTGCACTTGCATTAAAAGATCTCGCCTCTCCTCCATCACCTCCTGAGGAATTTGATTGGGCATGGTGTAGGCTGGCGTTTCTTCTTCCGGCGAGAAAGTAAAAACGCCTACGTGGTCGAATTCGTGGCGCTTGACAAAATCGACTAAATGGGCAAAATGCTCGTCGGTTTCTCCGGGAAAGCCGACGATAAAGGTCGTTCGCAAGACAGCTTCTGGAATCGAAGCTTTAATGCGTTCGATAATAGCATCGTTAACGCGCCCTTGCCAGGGGCGATTCATTGCTTTGAGAATATCTTGATGGGAGTGTTGTAAGGGTAAATCTAGATAGGGCAGAACGTTGGGTACCTCTCGAATAGCGTCGATAACTTTTGGAGTCAGTCCGGTCGGATAAGCATAGTGCATCCGAATCCAAGGAACGTCAACTTTTCCCAGCGCCCGCAAGAGTTCGGCTAGCTTTGGCTCTCCATACAAGTCTAACCCATAATTGGTTGTAATTTGGGAAATTAAGATGATTTCTTGTACGCCCTGATCGGCCAGTTGTTGGGCTTCTGCGACGATCGATTCGATGGAGCGCGATCGCTGGTTGCCTCGCAAGTGGGGAATGATACAAAAAGCACAGCGATAGTCGCATCCCTCAGCAACTCGCAGGTAAGCGACTCCTTCGTTTGTCGTGCGGTAGCGAGGGGTCGTTTCGTCGGCGATGTACGTCGGTTGGTCAGAAACTTCTTTGACTCGTTCGCCTACCTCTGCTCGTTCGATAACTTCAACGATTTTGTGATAATCCCCAGTTCCGACTATGGCAACCGCTTCCGGTAACTCTTCGAGTAGTTGTTCGCGGAAATGCTGCGCCATGCAGCCAGAAATAATAATTTTTTTGTCGGCTTCTGCTAATTCGACTAAGGTCCGAACGGACTCTTCTCTAGCGGCTTGAATAAAACTACAGGTATTAACGATAACGTAATCAGCTAAATCTTCGTTGGCATCTACTCGATAGCCAGCTTTAGCCAGCAAGCCCAACATGTGTTCGGAGTCGATTCGATTTTTCTCGCAGCCTAAATGGGAAATGGCAATGGTTGGCTTGTTGCCCATTCGATTGAAAATTTTAGAAAGGGTTGGCAATAATTTTTTCACAATTTATTAAGATATTTTAACTGATTTTGGAAACGAGCGCAGATCTCGAAGTAAAAATTTTGCTCGCCATCCGAGACCTATTCTCGATACAATTTTTTATTGGACATAAAGCAGATGGCAGACAAACAGGCGGTGCATTAGGTAGATTTCAGTGAACTTAACTCAAATTTTCAACACACCCAATCCGATTATCGGCGTTGTTCATCTGTTGCCGTTGCCCACCTCGGCGCGTTGGGGGGGCAGCCTGAAAGCGGTTATCGAGCGAGCAGAACAGGAAGCAACCGCGTTAGCGGCCGGAGGCGTAGACGGAATTATAGTCGAAAATTTCTTTGACGCTCCCTTTGCGAAAGATTGCGTCGATCCGGCGGTGGTGAGCGCGACGACGTTGATTGTCGATCGCATTATGAATTTGGTAGTCGTACCAGTAGGGATCAATCTATTGCGCAACGATGCCAAAAGTGCCCTCGCGATCGCGTCTTGCGTCAACGCTCAATTTATCCGCGTCAACGTACTTACCGGAGTAATGGCAACCGATCAAGGACTCATCGAAGGACAAGCCCATCAACTGATGCGCTACCGTCGAGAACTGGGCGCTGACGTAGCGATCCTAGCAGACGTACTCGTCAAGCATGCCCGTCCTCTGGGAATGCCCAATCTGACGACAGCCGTCCAAGAAACCATCGAACGCGGTTTAGCCGATGCAGTCATTCTCTCCGGTTGGGCAACGGGAAGTCCTCCGAGTTTCGAGGACTTAGAACTGGCAACTGCGGCGGCAAAGGGAACCCCCGTTCTCATCGGCAGCGGCGCAACCTGGGAAAATATCGGTCAACTGATGAAAGCTGCCGACGGCGCGATCGTTGCTAGTTCCCTCAAACGGAACGGAAAAATTACCGAACCCGTCGATCCGATTCGAGTTGCTCAGTTTGTCGAAGCGGCACGCCAAGTCGCGGCTGCCAAAGAAAAATTTAAATCTGTAACTTCTGTTAAGCTAACTCAGTGAGACATTGTTACAATCGCTGATAGTGAAAAGCCACTACCGATAACTGGTAACTGACTATGAGTCGCCGACGTACTCTTCCCTGGATTCATCGTTGGTCGCGTCCAATCATTGGCGCGATCGCTATTGTTGGAGCGATCCTCACCGCCTATTTAACCATCACAAAATTAACAGGCGGAGACGTTGCCTGCACTGCTGAGGCTGCCCAAGCGGCAGGGGGCTGTAAAGACGTGCTAGACAGCGCTTATGCCTATCCGTTCGGTCGTTCTGGATCACCTCTGTCCCTCTTTGGTAGCCTCGCCTATATCGGTATGGCGACCTTTGCTTTGAGTCCGTTGTTTGTTAGCCCAGAAACCAACAAAGGACTGAGGAAACAACTAGAAGACTGGACTTGGCTGCTCTTACTGATCGGCGCAACGGCAATGACAGTTTTCAGCGGCTATTTAATGTTTATTCTAGCCACCGAACTCAAAACGCCTTGTCCGTATTGTATCGGTTCCGCCATATTTTCCCTCAGTTTGTTGGTGCTAACCATTGTCGGGCGCGAATGGGAAGAGTTAGGGCAAATTGTTTTCACCGCAATGATCGTTGGAACTATAACGATTGTGGGAACTTTAGCCGTATATGCTAATGTCGATACCCTTCCAACCGCACAAGGAGGACGCATTCCCATTCCCGAAGCGAAAACCAATCCTCAACCCCCCTATGGTTGGAAAATCACCACAACTTCTGGAGAAGCAGAAATTGCCCTGGCAAAACATTTAAAAGCTATCGGTGCGAAAGAATACGGGGCATTTTGGTGTCCTCACTGCTACGAACAAAAACAGCTACTCGGACAAGAAGCCTTCCAAGAAATTAACTATATCGAGTGCGATCCCCAAGGCAATAATCCACAACCTCAAGCCTGCGCCGATGCCAAGATTCAGTCTTTCCCAACTTGGGAGATTAACGGGAAGATACATCAAGGCGTTAAATTACCGGAAGAATTAGCCAAGCTTTCGGGCTATCAAGGTCCAACGAACTTTAAATATACAATGCCGGGACGGTAAACAACACCGATCTTTAGACAAAACGGACTCAGCCCGCTTAGGCGGGCTATTCTATTCTTGGGAAGATTTTTTCGAGACGGGAATTAACAATGATAAGCTAAACGAATGTGCTATACAGACACATAAAATGCCCCGATAACACAAAATTTTTTTGGTTAGGAGATTATATGGCTGGGTCAATGGAGATACCCTATCTTTTAAGAGCGGCGCGTGGCGAAGCAGTAGACCGTCCTCCCGTGTGGATGATGCGGCAGGCGGGGCGCTATATGAAAGCCTATCGAGATTTAAGAGAGAAGTATCCTTCTTTTCGCGATCGCTCGGAAATCCCAGAAGTGGCGATTGAAATTTCTCTGCAACCTTGGAAAGCCTTCCAGCCAGACGGCGTAATTTTGTTTTCCGATATCGTCACGCCTTTGCCTGGTTTGGGCATCGATATGGATATTGCCGAAGGGAAAGGACCAATTATTCACGCTCCCATCCGCACATCCGAACAAGTCGATAACCTACGTTCCCTCGAACCAGAAGAGTCTCTACCGTTTATCAAAACCATCTTACAGGCTCTGCGCTCCGAAGTTGGCGATCGATCTACAGTTTTAGGCTTTGTGGGTGCGCCTTGGACGCTAGCAGCTTATGCAGTGGAAGGAAAAGGTTCCAAAACCTACTCCATCATCAAAAGCATGGCATTCTCAGACTCAACGATATTGCATCGGTTGCTCGGAAAACTTGCAGATGCGATCGCAACCTATGTCCGCTACCAAATTGACTGTGGCGCTCAGGTAGTACAAATGTTTGATTCGTGGGCAGGTCAACTGAGTCCCCAAGACTATGACACTTTTGCCCTTCCCTATCAAAAGCGGGTATTCGAGCAGGTGAAGCAAACCCATCCAGATACGCCCTTGATTCTTCTTGTCAGTGGCAGTGCAGGCGTGCTAGAGCGAATGGCTCTCTCAGGCGCAGATGTTGTCACCGTAGACTGGACGGTGGATATGGCAGAGGCACGGACAAGATTGGGCAAGCAGGTGAAAGTCCAGGGAAATCTCGACCCTGGCGTGCTATTTGGCTCTAAGGAATTTATTCGCGATCGCATTTTTGACACCGTTAAAAAGGCTGGTAACTGGGG
This sequence comes from Hydrococcus rivularis NIES-593, assembly GCF_001904635.1. Taxonomy (GTDB): domain Bacteria; phylum Cyanobacteriota; class Cyanobacteriia; order Cyanobacteriales; family Microcystaceae; genus Hydrococcus; species Hydrococcus rivularis. The sequence goes on along the minus strand of NZ_MRCB01000005.1, from coordinate 137,650 downwards.
ACACATTCTCAATCTCGGTCATGGCGTTCTCCCAAACACGCCAGAAGAAAATGTGGCTTACTTCTTTGAGACGGCAAAACAAGTGAGATACAAAGAAGCGAAATATGCAGTCGGAAGTATCAGTTGACGAGGGATTTTGGATTTTAGATTAAGGTCTTCTGGGACAAGCCATTTGTACATTAGTTTCTTGAGATAGAACCTCAAGCTTCTCGTTCCCAGGCTGAGCCTGGGAATAGTTAACTGACACGACCTCACCCCAACCCCTCTCCCAGAGAGGGAGAGGGGACCTCAACTTAAGACTTTTGTCTGAAGTCCCTTCGCTCCTTCTGGGAGAAGGGATTTAGGGATGAGGGAACCAAGATTTATCGGTCAACCCGGCCTGGGAACAATGGTTAGAGAGCTGTTGTCTCTAGTCCAAATCGAGATCGATGCTACAGGAGAAAATATTAAAATTTAAACGGCAAAATTAATCTTTAATATGCGAATTTTTTTAACAGGTGCGAGTGGCTGTATCGGTCACTATTTGGCGGAGGCACTAATTCAAGAAACCAAACACGAACTATTTTTATTAGTTAGAAATCCAAATAAGCTGAAATTTGATTATAAGGCACGTCCTGGAATAACGATTTTACAGGGAAATCTGCAAGAGATCGAAAAATATAGCGAGTTACTTAAAACGATAGAAGTTGCTATTTTAGCAGCTACCAGTTGGGGTGGAGCCGTTGAATCATTTGAAATTAACGTTCTCAAAACGATCTGCTTAATCGAGTTGCTCGATCCAAAGATATGCGAGCAAGTCATTTACTTTTCTACAGCTAGTATTTTGGATAGTAATAATAATTTGCTCAAAGAAGCAGGCGAAATTGGAACCGATTATATTCGCACCAAATATGAATGTTATTCTCGATTATCTAAACTTGCATTAGCATCTAAAATTACCAAAGTATTTCCTACTTTAGTATTCGGAGGCGATGAAAATAAACCCTATTCTCATATTGCCGCTGGTTTGCCCGATGTTGTTAAGTGGATAGACTTAATTCGTTGGTTTAAAGCAGACGGCAGCTTTCACTTCATCCACGCACGAGATATCGCTCAAGTCATTAAATATTTAGTCGATCGTCCTCCATCTGAGACATCTAGCAGGCAATTTATCTTAGGATATCAACCGACAACCGTTAATGAAGCTATAGAAGAAATTTGTGCTTATTTTAATAAAAGAATTTATTTTCGCATTCCTTTATATGTTTGGTTAGCTAATTTTTTTATAGCTGTATTTCGGGTTCAAATGGCTGCTTGGGATAGGTTTCTTCTTAATAATCGGCATTCTACTTATCAAAATATCACTAGCCCTGAAAGCTTTGGCTTAACGAATTATTGTTCTACGGTGACAGATATTTTAAAAACTCGTGGAATTTCTCAAACAGAAATATAGGAAGAATTTGAATTAATCTAAAGCATAAAGATCCTTTCCTTTACCGAAAGCAAAGCGAAGGGAATCGCTCAAGTTTTTATTGCATAGGGTAATAAATAATGCTAAGGAGATCGAGGCTAAACTAATCCCTACAGAAAATAAGCCTCGATAGCCTATAATTGCTGTTAAGGATCCTAGAATTGGACCCGCAAGCGCGATCCCGACATCAAACCCGCCAATACAAACCGCATAAACTTTTCCGCGTTCGCCGTCGTAAGAACGATCCGAAAGTAAAGCAATCGTCATGGGAATCAGCACGCCGCCTCCCGCCCCTTCTAAAATTGCAGCAAGAATAAACAAAGACGGCGTGGTCGCGGAGCTTAATAGTAGCATCGATAGGCTATAGCAGGTTAAACTAGCTGTGATGAATAGTCCTCGACCGTAGCGATCGCTCGCTCTACCGACAAAAATGCGGACGGAAAAACTAGCGATCGCGGCTGCCGTATAAAATAATCCTGCATTTAAATCGAGATCGATCTCTCGAATAAACAAAGGCAAGAATGACGCTAGCGTTCCAAATAACAAGCCAACGAGCAACATAATTAGAGTTAGCACCAGAAAAGAAGGAGCAATAAAAATTTCCCAAAACTTTCGACTTTGAAATAGAGTGACTTCATCTTCTAGTTGTTGAGAAGAGATAGTTTGCCGACTGTCTTGTGTTATTCGACTGGCTAAGACAAAACCCAAAAAACCCAAACTGGCAGAAACCCAAAATAGAGGCGTATAACCGACAGAAGCTTGCAAATATCCCCCCAAAGCGGGACCGATTGCCATGCCGATAGGAACGGCTAAACTCATGTAACCGATTAATTCTCCCCGTTGCTTCACGGGCGATATATCCACTACTAAAGCGCTATATCCCGTTGTAAACGCAGCAATACTAATCCCGTGAAATGCCCGGATTGCCATCAAAGGATAAATAGACTGCACGAACAGATAACCCAATGGTGCAATCCCACCGACCACAGTTCCAATTAGCACGACTATTTTACGACTTTTTTGGTCGGCTAATTGCCCCAGCCAAGTTCGGGAGAGCAACAGACCAATCGCAAAACAGCCCATTACTATTCCTACCTGCTGTGGCGTTCCGCCAAGATCCTCAACATAGGCGGGTAAAGTTGGCAGCAAGGTAGTAATACTCGTCCAAAAGAACAGACCAGTCGCAAATAAAACGAGCAGATTGCTCAGTTGTTCTGGTTTTAGTGTCTTAAAAGTTTTAAGAGCTTTCACGGGTTAGAGGGGGTTGAGAACGCTAAAAAATTCTTTAATTTACATAATTTTAATAAATCTTCAAATATCTTAACCACTCTTGACTCAATAAAATCTGTCACTATACTGAACTTGTTGACTACTTTACTCCAGCATAAGCAACAAATTTTCTAGTTTTTTTGGATATTTATCTAGCTTTATCTGCAATTTTGACAATCTTGATTTATTCAGAGGTTTAGCGAGTAAAGTTAAACTTCTTCAATAGCACAAGATTTACTTCGCATTAGCTCGTAAGAGTGAGCCAGGTTTAAGAAATCATGATAAATCCCTTAAATTTCAGTCAATCGCCTGACATTAAAGCCCTCTCTCCCGAACTTTCTATTGTCATGCCTTGCTTAAATGAAGCAGAAACCCTAGCCACCTGCATCAAGAAAGCTCGGCAATACTTAGACCAACACCAGATTGCGGGTGAAATTGTCGTTGCTGACAACGGCAGTACGGATGGATCGCAGGAGATTGCTATTCGCATGGGTGCCCGCGTCGTTCATGTCGAGCAGAAAGGATATGGTAGCGCCCTGCGGGGTGGAATTGCTGCTGCCAACGGGAAGTATATCATCATGGGCGATGCCGACGATAGTTACGACTTTACTCAGCTAGATCCCTTTCTCGAACAACTGCGTGCAGGTCACGACTTGGTAATGGGAAATCGCTTTAAAGGCGGCATCAAACCAGGGGCGATGCCGCCTTTGCACAAATATCTAGGAAATCCCGTGCTGACATGGATAGGGCGGCTGTTTTTTGCTAGTCCCTGCAAAGATTTTCACTGCGGACTGCGAGGTTTTAGAAAAGACGCGATCGCAGCACTCGATTTGCGCACCTCTGGGATGGAATTTGCCAGTGAAATGGTGGTTAAAGCCACCCTGCATAAGATGAAAATTACTGAAGTCCCGACGACCCTCTCTCCCGACGGTCGCAGCCGTCCTCCGCACCTGCGTAGCTGGCGAGATGGTTGGCGGCATTTGCGTTTCCTGCTGCTCTACAGTCCGCGCTGGTTGTTTCTCTATCCTGGCGCACTGCTGATGCTTGTGGGTTTAATCGTCGGAATTTGGCTTCTACCGGGACCGAGAGGACTCTTCGACATCCACACGCTCCTATTCGCAGCAACGGCAATTCTGGTGGGCTTTCAAGCCGTTCTTTTCGCCGTATTCACCAAAATTTTTGCGATTAGCGAAGGACTACTGCCTGAAGATCCCCGATTGAACAGGTTATTTCGCTATATCGATTTAGAGAAAGGACTGATTGTCGGCAGCCTGTTGTTGTTAGCTGGAATAGGGGGTTCTATCTATGCTTTTGGCATTTGGGGAACCCAAGATTTTGGCGTACTCGACCCTACCAAAACGATGCGAATCGTTATCCCGGCAGTGACTTCCCTGTCGCTTGGTTTTCAGATCGTTCTATCGAGCTTCTTTTTGAGCGTACTGGGATTAAAGCACCGAGAAATTGTTTGATTTTTTAGTAAACCTGACTACTGGAACGGCTTAGCTTATGACTTCCTCGACCTATAAAGAAAGCCCTTACATCGGACCTAAAATTGGCGGTTTTGCTACCAAACTCTCTTGGTACGCTCGTCAAAAAATGTTTGAGTCGCTGATGCAAGTAGCCCGCGTAACGCCAGAGACCACAGTATTAGATGTGGGAGTCACTTCGGATCGCCGCGAAGATTGCAATTTTTTTGAGCGGCTCTATCCCTATCCTCAAAGCCTTACGGCTTCGGGAATAGAGGACGCATCATTTCTAGAACAAGAATATCCAGGACTAAAATTCGTACAAGCCGATGGGCTGAATTTGCCATTTGCCGATAAAAGCTTCGATCTGGTCGTCAGTTTTGCCACGATCGCCCATGTAGGAAATCGCGACAAACAAAAAGCTTTCGTTCGCGAACTCTGTCGCGTCGGACGGACTTGTTTCATTACCACGCCAAACCGCTGGTATCCTGTAGATTTAGTGACGGGTTTTCCCTTCATTCACTGGCTTCCCCCCGCCTGGTTTCGCCAAATTCTGACCTGGGTCGGTCAAGATTTTTGGGCTAAGGAAGAGCATTTTAATATCCTCTCGGAAAAAGACATGCTCGGTTTTTTTCCAGTGAATGTTAAAGTGACTAAAAAACATTTCCGGCTCTTTGGTCCGATTTCAAACCTGTTATATTACGTTGAAACTGAAAACTCATGACCATCAGTCATTGGCGTAATTTTGCCCGTGGAGCGATCGGGATTGCGATCGGCGCAGCTTTTTTATGGCTCTCCCTACGTCAAACCAGTTGGGAGCAAGTAAGCGCGATTCTCTTCCAATCTAATGTGGGATGGCTGTTTATTTCGCTTGGTTTCTACGTTGCCGATCTTTGGCTGAGGGTATCGCGTTGGCGCATCTTGCTCTGCGATATCAAAACTCTCTCGTTTCAATCGGTCGGCATTGCGCTGATAGTGGGATACGCAGCCAACGTCGTTCTGCCTGCTCGCCTGGGCGAATTAGTCCGAGCAGATTTTGCTGGGCGGCGCTATCGTCTGTCTCGTTCTGCAATGGTCGGTTCTATTTTGGCAGAGCGAGTCTTAGATGGTCTGATCGTCGTACTTTACTTGGTTCTAGGACAGTTATTTATTCCCGATCATCCACTCCTAAGCAGTCTTACGGCAGTCAGCGCCCTACTTTTTATCAGCATTTTTATCGCCCTTTTGCTTTTGGGTAAAAAGTCTGGCTCTGGAAAGGATTGGCTTGACCGTTTTCCGAATGCCATTTCTAGCCGCGTAGAAAGTTTTCGCCAAGGCTTGAGCGTGATGCGCGGAGTTGGCGCGGTGCGGGTTGTCAATCTCTCTCTCATTATTTGGCTGCTGGAGGCGCTCGTTATTTGGTCGGTATTAAAGGCAGTCAATGTGTCTCTGGGTGTATGGGAGATGCTGCTGGTAACGGGCGTAACCAGCTTGAGTTCCCTCATTCCATCTGCTCCCGGCTTCGTCGGCACCTATCAGTATGCTTTCGCTTTTACGTTGGGCTTATTGGCTTACAAGCCTGCACAGGGCATAGCCGCAGCAACGGCTATCCAAGTTTTTCTGATGGGGAGCTTGGTAGTAGTAGGGCTGGGACTCTATATGTATCTAAATCTAGTCAAACCCGATCGCTCCTAAGCACGTTTACCTCGCGAGGCATATTAACGATGTTAACTTTTGCACCCAATCCTCGATATCGAATTTACACTAATCGAAATAGCTATCTTTTCTTGTTAGAAGATTTACTACTGAGAAAACGCTCCCCCGAAGACCGCAAAGAAATTGAAATTCTGGAAAAAGAACTCTGTAGCCGATTTGGCACCGAGTATGCGGTCTGCGTTCCTCAGAATCGGGTAGGCGTGTACCTCACCGTCAAGGCGCTGATCAAACCGGGTCAGGAAGTCATCATGTCTCCCTACACGATTGTCGATATCACCAACATGGTGATTAGTGCGGGAGGTCGTCCGGTATTTGCCGATGTTGACCGCCAGACGTGTAATATCTCCGTTGCCGAAGTCGAACGCCTTATCAATTCCAATACGGGGGCAGTTTTGATTACTCACCTACACGGACTGGCTGCCGAGGCGCACCGGATTAAGGAGATCTGCGATCGCTTTAACGTTCCCTTAATTGAGGATTGCGCTCAGGCATTTGGCACCAAAGAGCAGGGCAAGCCAGTCGGCGCGATCGGAGATGCTGGCGTATTCAGCTTTGGAATGTACAAAAATATCAATACCTGGCTGGGAGGAGCCGTAATTTCCAATCGCCAAGATGTCATTGAGAAAATCCGCACCGAGTTAGCGAGTTTTGCCTATCCTCCTTTACCATATTTATTAAAAAAAGTCAAGTCTGGTTTATTTGCCGACATTGCCACCAATCCCCTTGTCTTTAAATTATTTACCTACTGGATTTTCCGATTTGGCTTTCTCAACGATATTGAATTTATCAATAAAATCGTCCGCATCGAACTCGATGCCAGTCGAAAAGATAAGCTGCCCGAATCCTACAAATCCCAGTTTGTTCCCTTTCAAGCTCGTCTCGCCTTATCCCAGCTCGACAAGATCGATCGCGATAGCAAGGTGAGAATTGAAAATGGTCTGACTTATTATGAGGGACTCAAAGATATTAAGGAATTAATTATCCCTCCCGATCGCCGCGATTTTTCCCATATTTATACTTATTTCCCGATTCAATATGCCAAAAGAGACGAGCTTCTCAAGTTCATGATGAAGCATTGTCGCGATGTGGCGGCTCAACATTATCACAATAATGCCGATTTACCAGCCTTTAAGGAATTTTATCGCGATTGCCCCAATGCAAGGCACGTCTCTGAGGAGTTAATCTTCTTACCAACCTATCCCCGTTATTCTCGTTCTGAAGTGGAGAAGAATATTGCAGTTATACGCAAATATTTTGGTCTGAATTAGAGAAAGTTTCAGCAAACAACTTCAAACGAGAGAAATCTATGGATACACAACAATTGCAGAAAACTCACTATGACACAATTGCCGCAGAATATACAGCCCATTATGGAGATATTTGGAGTCAAAAATATCGCTATAAATTTTTTAACCAACCCATGTTTGCTAATATCGCCCTTGCTGACAAGAAAGTAGTTGAGGCAATGTGTGGCAGCGGCGAGACGACGGGCTATCTTTTAGAGAATGGAGCTAGAGTAATAGGAATCGATATATCGGAGCAGGAAATTAGTCATTTCCGAGAACGTTGGACGGATTGCGAGGCGATTTGCGCTTCAATCTTGGAAACTGGTCTAGAAAGTAACTCCTGCGATGTTGTGGCGATTGTAGGCGGGTTGCATCACGTCCATCCCTATGTTTCAGATGCGATCGCAGAAATTTATCGCATCTTAAAACCTGGCGGTTATTTATGTTTCTTGGAACCCCATAAAGGATCTTTCCCCGACGCAATTAGAAATTTTTGGTACAAGCGCGATCGCAAATATTTTGCAGACAATGAGGAAGCCATTGATTTAGACCAATTAAAAAAAGAGTTTTCATCAAAATTTTCCTTTGTTAAGGAACAATACAAAGGCAACGTAGCTTATCTCTTCGTCCTAAGCTCCTTAATATTGCGGATCCCTCTGAGTTGGAAGCCTATCTATTCACCATTTCTTTTGTGGCTTGAATCTCTAATAGAAAAGTTCCAAGGAAAATTATTTTCTTGTGTTGTCATTTGTCAGTGGCAAAAAAGATAAGTACGTAGGAAAGATATGAGATATATCATTGGCTCTGGTCCTGCCGGAGTAGCTTGTGCCTATGCGCTAGTCCAAAAAGGTTTGGATGTGACAATTATTGACGCTGGTTTAGAGCTAGAACCGCAGCGAAGAGAAGTTGTCGAGCAATTAAGTAGAAATCAACCCCAAGAGTGGGATGCGGCTCGCCTAAATTTTATCCGCAAAGGGATGGCGATTGAAAGCAAGGGCGTTCCTCTCAAGCTTATTTATGGTTCCGATTTTCCCTATCGCGAAACCGACAAATACATTCCCATCGTTCAAGCGGGAGTAGAGAGCAATCCCTCATTAGCCAAAGCAGGTTTAAGCAATGTGTGGGGAGCGGGAGTCCTCCCCTTTTTACAGTCGGATATTGCCCAATGGCCGATTGCGATCGCTGACTTAGCTCCACACTACGAATCCGTGCTCTCATTCATGCCTTTCTCGGCAATCAAAGACGACCTAGAATCGCTCTTTCCCTTGTACGGTAGTAACTACCAAAAATTATGTCCGAGCAAACAGGCTGTAGCATTGATTGAAGATTTGAAACTAAATCAAAATAGACTCGAAGCGCAAGGGTTTAAATTTGGCTATTCTCGCCTAGCCATTCGTACCCAACCCAATGCCAATGACTTCGGATGCGTCTATTGCGGGTTGTGCATGTATGGCTGTCCTTATGGTTTAATTTACAATACTTCATCGACCCTAGAACAACTCAAACAAGCTAAAAACTTTAATTACATTAAAGATGTTGTTGTTGAAAAGATAGTTGAGTCAAACGGGAGCGCAAGAATCGTTGCTCGCTCTAGAATAACTGACGAATCGTTGAATTTTGAAGCCGAAAAAGTGTATTTAGCCTGTGGAGTTTTGTCCACGACTAAAATAATGCTTGAATCTTTGCAAGCTTACGATCGCGTTTTGTCGATTAAGGATAGTCAATATTTTCTCCTGCCATTTCTTCGCTATAGAAATATCAAGGGTGTAGTCAATGAAAAACTCCATACTCTAGCACAAGTTTTCATTGAATTATTCGATAAAAGTCTAAGCGAGCATACTATTCATTTAGGGATTTATACATATAACGATCTATATTTATCATTCATTCAGAAAATAGTGGGTCCTCTCTATCCACTTTTTAAGATTCCAACCGAAGAACTACTCGGTAGGTTAATGGTTATACAGGGATATCTCCATTCGGATCTTTCACCAACTATTTCAGTACGATTAGAAAAAAATAGCAGCGAATCTACGAGCAAATTAATTCTCAGTGTTAATCAAAATAATCTGACTAGGAAAGTTATCAGAGGAGTTATCGCTAAGCTATTGAGTCAGCAAAAATATCTGAAGGGAATCCCAATACCACAATTGTTACGTATTGCTAAAGCCGGAAGAAGTTTCCATAGCGGTGGAGTTTTTCCAATGAGATTGAATCCCTCGGACTTTGAGAGCGATATTCTGGGACGACCATTAGGGTTTCAAAACGTTCATATTGTAGATGCTACAGTTTTTCCTTCCATTCCAGCAACAACGATTACACTAACTGTAATGGCGAATGCTCACAGAATTGCATCTAATAGCTAAAAGGAAAAGAGGAACGAAGACTTTTTGACAATTGTATTTAAGTTGAAATAACAATGAGTATTCTCAATCGTGCTCTAGCAATAACTTCATACTTATTTGCCTTTGGCTGGGGAATTTTTATTCTTTTATCTTTCATCGGGTGGGGAGGATTAATCAATCGCATTCTTTTTCCTAAAGACCGAGTTGACTGGGGACAAAGATCTGCCTGGGGATGGCTTTTACTGTTTGTGTTGGCGGAGTTTTGAATCTTACGTGGACTATTTCGCGAACAACAATTTTAATTTACTTAGGAATTGGTTTTCTGAATTGTATAGTCGATTTTTACCAAAATAGGCGATCGTTGAGAAATTTGTTAGATCGGGGACGCAACTGTTTCCAGGATAAGCTATTTATTCTTGGCGTTTTTATCGTTTTTTTACTGATTTTAATAGAGTGTACTGGCTGGGTTCGTACTCATATATTTGAACGCAGCGATGATTACCAAGGCTATTTAGTCTTTCCTCAGAAGATGATCCAGATAGGATCTATCGGAGCCGATCCTTTTAACGAAAGAAGAATGGTTGCGTTAGGAGGACAATCATTCTTACAAACTCTCGTTCTTACTGTGCTTGAAACCCAAAATTTGAATCTTATCGATCCGGGAATTGCTTTAGTGATATCCCTAGGAATTCTGATAGGTTATCTCAGAAAAAAACATATATCTAAGTATCTCTCTATTTTTCTACTTATCGTCTTTCTGATTCTTCCTTATCCCAAGCCGAATATTTCAATTACTGTAACTCCTGTTGCTCTTTTTTTGAGTTTTTTTGTTTTGCTTGATGACGATAACTTAAAATTAAATATTTTTTTTTCTAAGGCTTTGATTATAGCAATTATTGCAGCAGCAATTTGCTCGTTAAAAGCTAGTCTACTTCCGACCTGTGTTCTTTTATTTTTTTCTAGTTATTTATTTTATATTCTTGGTTCTGGAAGACAATGCAAAACTGCAATTTATGAATTTATTATCTCGTTCCTATTAGTGTTTGTATTTCTTTTGCCTTGGATGATATCGATGTACCAATCATCAGGAACTTTATTATATCCACTTTTAGGCAAAGGCTATCATGGATCTGTATACGGTACTTATCTATCGCCTTCAAGCGAACTAACATTTTTAAGCTCAATTCAAATTATTATTAAATTAATATTTTGGATTTATTTTTTTGTTTTTATAGTACTTGGCTTGTTGTGCTTTTTATTCCTACCGCAGGCTGTTAATAAACGGGGCTTAATTCCTTCGTTAATAATTAGCGTTGGGTTAGGAGCGATCGCGGTAACTTTATCTGCTGGAGGTTCATCTAGTAGCTTCTATCGCTATCCATTTCCTTTTCTTTATGCGGCAATATTTATATTGCTAGTCAATGCTTGTGCTAACCCAGAAGATACAAATAAAAACAAGGTTTCAGCTTCCAGTCTTTTGCTTATTGCCATGGTGACCATCGGTATGCTCATTGGGGGTAGCGGTGCAATTGGTCATGTTAACTGGCAGAGGTATGCAAACTTATTAATAGGTAATATCAGAGTGGGATTAAGTAATAGACCGTTAGTTTCCGCTCAAGAAATCGAACAATATATCAAAATGCAGCAATCTATTCCAGAGTCAGCAACTATTTTAACCAGACTAGAAAAACCTTTTCTCCTAAATTTTAAGCGGAATCAAATTTTTGTAGTTGACTGGCCTGGCGGAGCTAGTCCTCCGCCAGGAATGCCTTTCTTTCAAGGAAGTGAAGTTTTAGCTGACTATCTAATTTCAAAATCTATAAAATATGTTGTTTATTCTTATGCGAAAGAAGCAGGTTTTCCACGCAAGAAAGCGATCGAGTTGCTCAAGCCAAACGTACATGTCTGGTTCCGAACAACTGCAAAGCATGCTTTAGATTTTCAAGATAATCTTATCAAACTGAGCAACACTAGAAAAAAAATATACGATGATGGTGATATTTTTATTCTCGACCTTTTAAAGATCCAAAGTAAAAAATAAGTTTTTTCTTACCATCTAGGTTAACAATTATTATAAACTTGGTTGCTGAAATTATTATAATTTTTTAGTAATATAGGGGTTAAATAATCATGAGCATTATCGATCCTAACAAAGCAGTAAACTCATACTTATTTGCCTTTTTCTGGGGAATTTTTATTCTGTTGTCTTGCATCGGTTGGGGAGGAGCGATCGCACGTTTTCTTTTTTCAAAAAACCGAGTTGGCTGGGGTCAAAAAGCGGCTTGGGGAATTGCTTTTAGTATTATTTTTGGAGGAGTACTCAATCTTACTCGGACAATTTCGCCGACAACAATTATGATTTTCTTTAGCTTAGGCGTAATTGTTTGGGCAATCGATTCTTACCAGAATAGAAACTTAATTTTAAATAGTCTATTTCAGCATCTTCGCGATTGCCAGAAAGATAAATTTGTTTTAGTTGGTTCTATTTTAGCAATCGTGCTGATTTTCGTTCAATATGCAGGTTGGGTTTCTAATGCTTCATTTCACGGACATGACGACTATCACGCCTATTTTGTCTTTCCCGAAAAGATGTTGCAAATCGGATCGATGGGAGCAGATCCTTTCAGCGAACGAAGGCTGGTATCTTCTCTAGGAGGACAATCATTTTTACATACTTTTGTTCTGAGCGTTCTTTCAGAACAAAATCTTCGTATTATCGATCCGGGAATTGCCTCGATCGCGGTTTTCGGACTTATCCTGGGGTTGATTCAAGAAAAAAATCTCTCGAAAAGAATAACAATTTTAATCTTGATCCCATGGCTGTTGATAATTCCAGCGTATAGAAATTCTACCAGTAACGTTACTGGACTGGCTCTATTTTTGAGCCTTTTTTGTACTCTCAATTGGGAGAAATTAAAAGCTAATAAATATATAGCCAATGCTGTAATTATAGCTGCGATAACCGCAGCGCTCTGTGCTGCAAAAACTAATTTAATTCCAGCCGCTGTTATTTTCGTGTCTTCTAGTTACTTTTTTTATATCGCTAGAACGGAAAATAAACAAAAAGTAATATTGGAGTTTTTAGCAGTCATAGTATTCACATTCGTCTTTCTTCTTCCTTGGATGATTTCGCTGTATCAATCGTCGGGAACCTTACTCTATCCTCTGTTAGGAAAAGGCTATCATGGCTCGGTATACGACGAAAAATACATACTGCCTTACAGCGAACTTCTCTCATTCAAAATGCTCTTTGAGGTGTTTAAAACTGTAATTGATGTTGATTATATTGCTCTTTTCTTACTAATTATTAGCTATGTTGGATTACAACTTTGGAGAAAACCGGAGTCGAAAGAGCGAGCTGCATCTGTAGCGCTTACAATTAGTGCCTGTTGATGTGCCCTGTGGTGCTAGTCCTCTCCTCGGCATGCCTTGTTTTAAGGGAGAAAAATTATTGGCAGATTATCTAACTTCCCAATCAATTGAAAAATGATATTATTCGCTTAGAAAATTACAAAAACTTTTGTAAGGATTCAGGTATAAGATAATTAGGTTTTATCGATCGCATTACTCAGAAATGGCAAGAGATACTGCGACAAGGTAAAAGCATCGACTCCTAACTCAGTACGCTCTTGAGCCGCCAAAATTCCCGCCTGCGCGTGCCACCAAGCCGCCGTAGCGACGAGGGCTTCTAACAATCCATCGGAAGTAGCCGATTGCGCTAATAAGCCCCCAATTAAACCTGTCAAGACATCTCCGCTGCCTCCTCGCGCCAGGGCAGGCGTACTTGTGGGAACTAACCAAACGGAACCTTGAGGATGAGCGATCGCGGTTCTGGCTCCTTTTAATAAGATAATTGCACCGCTTTGCGCTGCCGCTTTTTGTACTGCTTGAATGCGATCGCGATCCGGGCGATCGATATCGGGAAATAACCGTTTAAATTCTCCCAAATGAGGAGTAAGAACGGTTGGAGCTTTTCGTAGCGATAAACTTGCCATCGTACCCAACTGCGCCAAATTATTTAATCCATCTGCATCTAACACGAGCGGACATTCGGCTTTTAAAACCGCTTGGACGATCGATTGCGCTTGCTGAGTTAAACCGGGTCCGCAAGCGATGACTTGATACTTGCTGAAATCTGAAGCAATCGGGGGCAACTGGGCGATCGCGCCCGTCTCCGTTTCGGGACAGTCGATAATGAGAGCGTCGCTTAGGTGAGTTACCAACAAGGGTTTGAGCGATTCTGGCACGGCGATCGAGAGCATTCCTACTCCACTCGCCCTCGCTCCCAGTCCGGTAAGAATTGCGCCCCCAGCATAGCGACGAGAGCCGCAAATTACCAATAAATGTCCTTGCTTGTATTTATGCGTCACTGGGGGACGCGGGACGGGCAAATACTGCTTGGCACTGGATAGATTTATCTGTCGTATCGGTTCGCTTTGCGAGAGAATCGCCCATGCCTCTTGTGGCGGAACGCCAAAATCGATCCGTTCTGCCTTGCCAATGTATTCGAGCGCTGCATCCTGGAAAAAGCCCCGTTTCCATAGCCCCAAACACAAGGTATAAGTGGCGCGAACGGCGGTGCCTAAAACTTCTCCCGTATCCGTATGCAGCCCAGAGGGAATGTCGATACTGACGACAGGTTGCGACCATTCATTAAGGCGATCGATCGCCTCGGCGATTTCGCCAGAAAGCGATCGCTCCAGTCCAAAGCCGAATAATCCATCAATAATCAACTCGCAGTTTTGTAAAGACTGAAGATCCTTATGGGAAGGAATTCCCAAATTCTCGGCATATTCAGCGTGCTGTGCCGTCAAATCCTTTAGCTTGGCAAAAGGACGATATAGAGACACCTGATAGCCTGCCAGATGTAATTCGCGGGCAATAACTAAGGCATCTCCCCCATTGTGACCGGGACCAATTAAAATCCCTACCCGCGAGACTTGAGAAAGCGGGTAGAGTTGTCGAATGCGAGAAGCCGTCAGTCCTGCCGCTTTTTCCATCAGCGCCGCTACGGGCATTCCTGCCGCAAATATACGCGCCTCGATTTGACGCATTTGTTCGGCGGTGACGACGACTTGTTCGAGTTGTTGTTGCGGATTCATCGTTCCGATTCTTCTGAATCTTCTAATCTCTCTGGTTTTTCAGTTCCCTCTGCTTCCTCAGATTTTTTGGGTTGCTTGGCTAAGGCACTATCCCAAATATTAACTAGCGAATCGAGTCCTCCGCTAGCCAAATAGCGTCCGTTGGGACTAAAAGCCAAGGCAGTTACCCAATCTCTGTGACCGTAGTATCTTCCTACTAAATCTCCGGTTAGGATATCCCAAATGCGAATGCCGTCGTTGCTACCAGTCGCTAGGGTTCGTCCGTCGGGATTGAGAGCGATCGCGCGGACTCGACCGGTATGTCCGATCAGTGTATGGACTAGCGTTCCCGTTTCCAGATCCCAAATTTTTATAGTGCGATCGTCGCTAGCTGTGATGAGGAGCTTGCCATCGGGAGTAAACCTCAGTGCGGTAATAGCTTCTTGGTGAGGGAAGAATTCAGAGATAAAAGTTCCCTCTCTCACGTCCCAAAGTTGAACTCTGCCATCTCCATCGCCGCTGGCGACGATATACCCGTTAGGGTTGAAAGCAATAGCATAGACGGGGTTGCCTATCCAGCTTAACCGATAAAGAGGGCGGCGCGGCTTGAGAGTCCAGACGCGAATCCCATCTAAAGCGCCGCTAACCAAAATATTCCCGTCGGGACTAATGGCTACGGATAGAACTTGGGTGCTGTGTTCTAAGAAGGATGTTCTATTTTCTCTGTATTCTTTTCCCCTTGCCAAATCCCAGAGGTTAATGATAGTATCCGGTCCGCTAGTCACTAACGTTTCCCCATTGGGAGTAATTGCCATCGTCTGCACGTTGGTTCGTTGAGCGCGAAACTCGGCGACTTCTTCGCCCGAACTAACCGACCAAAAGCGCAGGGAACCATCATTTTCGCTACCGCCGCTGATTAGCGTTCGGCCGTCTCTCGTAAATGAGAGAGAAGTGATGCCTGTCAGGTGACCTGAGAGGGTATGAACTTTCAGCGCTTTTCTCCAGGGATTGGCTGAAAATACTCTTTCGGTTCCCGGCACGGGTTCGGAGGGAGCGGAAGGGTTTGGCTCTTGTGCGGTTAGTTCCTGCCCTCCTGGGAAAATTGCGAGGATTGTTAGGATTAGCGTCCAGTTAATTCGATTTTTCCGAGCTTCGCCCCTAAACTTCATATTTCTGATTGAATATTGGGACAGATTGTTTGGGCGATTTTCTCACGAGATGGCATATCTTGCCAACCCAATAGTATTCCTCGTAACTCAGATTGCAAAATTTCTAGGGCTTTTATTTGTTGTTGGATTAGCTCTAGCTTGTGCAACAGCATTTCTTTGGCAACTCCGCAGGGAAGTTCTCCGGCATCGCGAACCGAGAGAATTTTGCGGATGTCGTTGAGAGTGAGACCTAAAGACTGCGATCGCTTGATGAATGCAAGTCGATTGAACACCGATCTGTCAAAGAGGCGATAGCCGGATTTCGTTCTTTTTACCGAAGGAGTCAACAAGCCGAGTTCTTCGTAATAACGAATTGTTTTGACTGGCAAACCGCTTTCGGTCGCCACTTCACCAATTTTTAGCCATTGGTCGATCGCAGCAGTCGGATTCATCGCCGATGTCTTTCGTTAGTCAACATGGGTAATGGGGTTCGAGACGAGCTAGGCGGCAAATAATGTCTGGGAGTGTTTTCTGCTATCGCCGCTTGCGCTTTTTGCATTTGCCACCACCGCAGCAAGGCAGCCAAGAATACCATCATTAGCCCAAAAGATAGTAAGCTCCAGCGCGAGCCAAAACCGCCGATCGCCGCATCCACCGCTCCCACGATCGAAATGAAGCTAGCAATCGGTTCCTTGCGGTAAGCGACTTTTAAAAATCGAGGCAATAAAGCGTTCATCACTTGGCTCTAGATTCTCTAAGGATATTCGCGACTCTAACTTCAGCTTATCTTACCTGCCTCAAAAAGGCACCAAATGTAAAGTTCAATAATCATTAAGTATTTTCCCCTAGCCTCCTGCAAGACATAGGGGCAATACGTGTTATTTACTATTTCAAACCCAACCAGGCAAGTAAACCTTGTCCTGTAATGTACTCGATTAGAAGAGTCAAAACGAAGCCAATCATGGCTGCACGACCGTTTAACCGTTCTGCGTAGTCGTTGAATCCAAACTTGGGTTCCTCTAGTTTGGGCGTTTGGGTTGGTTGAGGTTCTGTCATCGTTTTCTGCATTTCCCGATCTCGGTAGTTACATTTCTTTACTTTCTATTGTAAGAGGATAAGCTTCAACCGTGAAAAGTTACCAATGTTGGGTAAGAAACCGACCAAATAACTAATAACTGATAACCGATCGCCGAATTTCAGGCAACTAAATATCGCTCGACGGCTTTAACCAATTGCTCGGACCAATATTGAGCCGATTGGGCGCAAGCCGACTCTACCATAACTCGGATTAAGGGTTCCGTACCCGATGCCCGAACCAAAACTCGTCCTCGATCGCCCATTTCGCTTTCGGCGCGAGCGATCGCCGCTTGTAGGGGGTCGCATTCTTGCCAGCGATCGCGGCGTTCGCGGTCTTCGACGCGGATATTCCGTAAAATCTGAGGGTAGGGTTGAAAGCTGCGATCGACTAATTCGGCTAAGGAAATTCCCAATTGACGCACTAAAGCGGCTAGATGCAGGGCGGTTTGTACGCCATCGCCAGAAACGCTGTGGTGATGGCAGATAATATGTCCCGACTGTTCGCCGCCCAGCATAGCTCCCGTTTGCCACATTTTTTCCTGAACGTAGCGATCGCCCACTGCGGTGCGAATCATTTGACCGCCAATCGCTTGCCAAGCTCGCTCGAAGCCGAGATTTGCCATAACCGTCGTGACGATCGAATTATCGGGCAATAAATTCTGATTTTTGAGCATCTGACCCCAAAAATAAAGAATATAATCGCCATCGATCGCTCGACCTTTGGCATCGACTGCCATGGCGCGATCGGCATCGCCATCGAAGGCAAATCCCATGTCGGCGCCAGATTCTTTCACTGCTGTTTGCAATAAATTGAGATGGGTGGAACCGCAGCTAACGTTAATGCGATCCCCGTCGGGGCGATCGTGCAAGCTAATCACTTCTGCCCCCAAAGCACGAAATACTGAGGGTGCGACTTTGACGGAGGCTCCCCAAGCCAAATCCAGAACGATTCGCATTCCCTGAAAATCGATACCTGCTGGGAGCGACTCCTGCAAAAACTGACCGTAATTTTTCACTAAAGCCTTGTGCTGATAGGATTTCCCCCAGGAAGTCGAAGCTTCGACGGTCGTTGTAGGAGCTAGATTGCTTCTCAATCCTTCCTCAATTCTCTGCGCTAGCGAATCCGATAGCTTGGTTCCCTCGCTGCTAAAAAACTTGATGCCGTTATCTTCTGGCGGGTTGTGACTGGCAGAAATCATAATTCCTCCGATCGCCTCGCTCATTCGCGTCAGGTAGGCAACGCAAGGCGTGGGACATAATCCCAATTGCCACACTTCCAGTCCGGCAGAGGTCAATCCGGCTGCTAGTGCCATAGAGAGCATGTCGCTGGAGTTTCTGGAATCTTGCCCGATAATGACGGGTCCGAGTTCGGAAGCGACTTCCCGCAACACTTGACCTGCCCAAAACCCCAATTGTAAGGCAAAAGGCGCGGTTAGTAACTCTCCTGCTTTCCCTCGGATGCCGTCAGTCCCAAATAGGGGAGACTTGGGAAGTTCGGGAAAGCGAGCAGAAGACTGAGCCAAGACGGATAGTTGTGGCTGTAGCGGATTAAAACGGCTATTTCCGTTACGGGATAGAGATGTTACCATAGTTCGAGCTTCCTCACACGACACACTCACAATAGAAGGATATAAAACTTAAAAGCCAATAGATTAAGTTTCAATAACACAATAATTGAGTTTTAAAATATTACTCTATCGCTAAAACAGTAAATTCTACGATTAGCTAATCTTGACGGCAGCTAGTCGCCTGGAGATTCAGGTAAATGATTAAATTTATTTATATTTGAATTCTCTAAGAACCGACTTCGGCTAAAAGAGCCTCCATCTGTTCGAGAGTCAATCCTTGCTGGATGTAGCGAGGTTTGGCAGGATTGTAGGGACTGGCAAGGCGATCGATCTTGATAATTTTTGCGTCTTCTGAAAGGATTGGCACGTCGGGATCGAAAGCCGTCGGATGCATCAGAGAACTAGAAAATCCTTTGAAGATAACAATTTGGTCGGGTTCGCCCCCGATTTCAATCTCGACTAACAAAATTTCTTGAGGGCGCTTGATAGTGTACTGTTCTAAGCGTTGCCCAATAGATTTTTCCACTGGTTTTCCCTGAATTTGCCTCTGATTTTTCTAAGCCGATCGCTTATTGATTGTGCGATGATGAAAAAATTACCAGTTAAATATGAGGATAACAAAAGATGGCTGAAATTCAATTTGCTAGAGGAGTTACGGAAGAAGTGATTCCAGAAGTTCGTTTAAGTCGCGCTCGCAACGGGCAAAATGGGATGGCGAAGTTTTATTTTGATTCGCCTAACATTTTCAGCAACGACACTCAAGAAGAAATTACTGGAATGTATTTAATCGATGAAGAAGGAGAAATCGTTACGCGGGAAGTCAAAGGCAAGTTTATTAATGGCAAACCAGAAGCTGTAGAAGCAGTTGTGGTTATGAATTCTCCTCAAGAATGGGATCGCTTTATGCGCTTTATGGAGCGATATGCCCAGGAAAAGGGGTTACAGTTTACCAAAGCGTAATTCAAAGCGATTGCGATCGTCAAGCGGCGATCGTCGATCGCAAGAAAAATCTCTATGACTTCAGTTCCTCACCCCGACCGCGATCTAATTTCTATCAATTGTGCGGTGATTACAGTTAGCGATACTCGCACGCCCGAAACCGATCGCAGCGGTCAACTCATCAAGCAATTGTTGCAACAAGCGGGTCATCGGGTTGGGGTTGGTGCATACGCCATTATTAAGGACGAACCGACGCAAATCGAGACACAGTTAAGGCAATTATCTGAGATTCCCGATCTTGACGCGATCGTTTTCAGCGGCGGGACAGGAATTGCACCTAGAGATACGACCTACGATGTCCTCTCAAAGTTATTAGAAAAAACGCTACCGGGATTTGGCGAGATCTTTCGCTATTTAAGCTATCAAGAAATTGGTTCGAGAGCGATCGCCTCAAGAGCAACTGCTGGCATTTATCGTCAGAAACTCATCTTTTCTCTCCCCGGTTCTTTTGATGCTGTGAAACTTGCCCTAGAAAAACTCATTTTGCCGGAACTGGTGCATCTAGTTCGACTGTTGCGATCGCAACAATAAGCGAGCGAATAACTAGAAAAGAGATATTTGAAGAAAAATAAAAGCTAGCAAGTTTCCCCGCTTTCCTATTTAATTCTCTGTTTAATAAACACGATAAGTTGAGATAACTGTTTTTTCAAGCTATTAATTTCATCCTGCATCTGAGCGATTTTGGCATTGAGTGTCTGAATTTCAGCAGCCGTATCCGATGAGCTAGAAGCTGCCGTACCAACGTTATTAGTAGAAGCAAACTCTACGGGTCTGGGATGCTTCTTCGCTTTTGCCATCGCTTCTCTGATAGCATCTACTAATTGTTTTTGATCGAAAGGTTTTTCAACAAAAGCAAAATAGTCGAAAGGTTCTGGAATTTTCTCCATCACCTCTTCTTTGCGACCCGACATAACGACTAAGGGAATAGTCTTTAGTTGATATTCTTTCTGAAGTTCTTGATAGACTTCCCAGCCGCTCATTTTGGGTAGGAGAAAATCTAACACGATCAAGTTAGGGTTTTCGGAGCGAATGAGATTATAACCTTCTAATCCATCTTTGGCTTCTATGACCTCAAAGGTGTTGGGAGGCAACATATCTCTGACACGCATTCTGATGACTTTACTGTCATCAATCACGAGAACTTTGTGAGTGGACACGATTAACTCTCCTTATACAAAGAGGTGATTGACTGCACTGACGAGTGAGCCGTTAGTCATCTGTCATTAGTTTAGTGCGTACAAAAGACTATAGACCAAATACCGCTCGCTCTACACATACTAATGTTCCCTACCAATCGCTTAAAACTAACAGTATAAATTTAAAGCTACACATTTCATCTGTCAAAATTTACATCCGTAGGGGGATGCTTATCAAACTCGGATTTTTCATACTGAAGTTTGGTTTTCATCAACAGCAGGAACGAAAAAGGGACTAATCAAGTCGCGAGCTGAAATGTTGTAACATTTGAGATACCGTGACAGTTGTCAGTATTTTTCAAGATAGATGCCGACAGAAATCGATCGCTCTCATCCAACTCCATCGGCTCATTCTCAGTGGCGCGAAGAAATAGCCGCACTTCCGCCTTGGTTGAAGCGTTCTCTTGGCAAAGCCAGCGAACTTTCGACCGTCCAAAGGATTATCAAGCAGCGACAAATTCATACTATCTGCGAAGAAGGTCGCTGTCCCAATCGAGGCGAATGTTATTCCAAGAAAACGGCGACATTCTTATTGATGGGTTCGACCTGTACCCGTGCCTGTGCATTTTGTCAAGTGGATAAGGGACATGCGCCGATGCAATTAGACCCCGACGAACCGCAAAAGGTAGCGGAATCCGTCCATTTGCTGGGGTTGAGCTATGTGGTGCTGACTTCGGTGGCGAGAGACGATTTGCCCGATGGTGGAGCAAGTTGGTTTGTTAAGACGATGACTGCCATTCGTCAAATGAATCGAGATACTCAAATCGAAGTCTTGACTCCCGATTTTTGGGGCGGTATGGGGAAAGAAAAAGCACAAAAAGAACGAGTGGCAACCGTAGTCGCAGCTAAACCTGCTTGTTACAACCACAATATCGAAACGGTACGGCGGCTGCAAGGTCCCGTACGGCGGGGGGCAAAGTACGAAAGATCTCTTGACGTATTGCGTTGGGTGAAAGAACTCGATCCGAGCATTCCTACCAAGTCCGGTTTGATGCTGGGACACGGCGAGACAGAAACAGAAATTATCCAAACGATGGAAGATTTACGGGCGGTAAAGTGCGATCGCCTTACCCTCGGTCAATACATGCGTCCTTCCCTAGAACACTTACCCGTGCAAAAATATTGGCGACCGGAAGAATTTGACCGACTCGGAGAAATTGCCCGCTCCCTGGGGTTTTCTCACGTACGTTCCGGTCCCTTGGTTCGCAGCTCCTATCATGCTGGAGAGGAGGATTAGTCGCAAGGTAAAAAGGAAAACTCAGATCTTGCACCTTTGGCATTAACGCCTAGAACTCAAGTTCTAGGCGTTAATGCCAACTGGATTAAAATCGACTGAAATTCTTATCGGGTCTTCTTTAGAAGACTTTTTCGATCGCCCAGGAAATTCATGACAACAGCAGTTGTTGAGAATGGTGCAAGATCTCAGAAAAGGCAAAAAGGAAATAAAAATTTTTCCTTTCTCCTTTTTACTTTTTCTTTCTAACAAGTTGCTTGTCTTAACTTTTGCTGTTCGCGATTGAATTGTTTTTGCTTTTCTGTTAACAATCCATAACTCTCAATGGGAAGGCGCATATCCCATTGAGTTTCTGCCAAGACAAATAGATTGGCTGCCATAATTAACCCCGTAACCAGAAACTGCCATCCCACAACATAGGATAAGCTGACAATCCCCAGCGAGTGAATGATGCCAGAGATGATGAAGGCGCGAGAACGCATTCCTATTCCCGTACAGAAATATCCTATGGCGCATAATCCCAACCAGAGATGAGATAGATGCATTAACACCTGACCCCACCCTAAAAAGATACCCAAATCAGTAATAGCAACACCTACCAGCATTAAAATCACCCAGACATATAACACCCAATGCAAGCGTTCTACTGCTACCCAAAAGTGAGTTAGTCCGATAGTAACTAGAGTTCCCCCAACTGTTAAAACCGACCAAACAATCGCTTGCGTTACCCAACTAATGGGAGTAAATTGAGCAGTAATAAAGACTGCAGCTGATATTAAACCCCAGAGTCCAAAAACTTGATCGATACGATTATAAATATTAGAAACTAGGGTTTTATTTTTAATTTTCAGCTGAACGTGCAAGAGTCCTTGGCGATCCTGATAATCTAATGCATATTGTTTGGGACGAAGAATGGGTTCGGTTGGATTGAAAAAGGTCATTTAGGCTAATAGCTCGATAGACAATTTTATATTTTCTTCACTATTGTTACAATTATACACATTTTGTTACTTAAGAAAAAGCGATCGCAGTTGCAAACATCGGTCTTAGGAAATAAAAATTTAAATTCTAAGATTCAATGGCTCGATCGCGTTATCCAAAGATGACAAGAGCAAGCAATCGAGAAGCGATGGCTACTTCCAAAACCCAACTATCGATAAAATGGTTAACAGCCCTTGGACTGGATTAGAGCGAACATGGCTTCTACAGAACTGGAAACCCCACCTAAAAACACGACTGACGAACATCTCGACGAGATTCCCGATGAGGTAGAGATGTCGTTATTCGATCATCTCGAAGAATTACGCCAGCGAATTTTCTATGCTTTAATTGCCGTAGCGATCGGGGTAACTGGCTGTTTTATCTTCGTTAAGCCATTGGTTCAACTATTGGAAGTTCCGGCGGGAGATGTCAAGTTTTTACAACTCGCCCCCGGAGAATTCTTTTTTGTCTCTCTCAAAGTTGCTGGATACAGCGGCATATTAGTTGCCAGTCCATTTATCCTTTACCAAATTATTCAATTTGTTTTGCCAGGATTGACCCGGCGCGAACGTCGCCTTCTCGGACCCATTGTATTAGGGTCGAGCGTCTTATTTTTTGCGGGACTTGCCTTTGCTTACTTAGCTCTTATCCCTGCTGCACTAAAGTTTTTTATTAGCTACGGTGCCGATGTCGTCGAACAATTGTGGTCGATCGATCGCTATTTTGAATTTGTCTTGCTGTTAATGTTCAGCACCGGACTAGCCTTTCAAATTCCGGTAATCCAGTTAATATTAGGATACTTGGGCATTGTTTCTTCCAAGCAAATGCTGTCTGGCTGGCGTTATGTCGTTCTAGGGGCAGTCGTTTTAGGTGCGGTGCTGACTCCTTCTACCGACCCCTTGACTCAATCTCTTCTGGCGGGTGCGGTTCTGGGGCTGTATTTTGGCGGGGTTGGGATGGTTAAGTTAAGCGGACGCTGAGTGGAGAAATTTAAGTTTCATCTAGAATCCATTCTGAAGCGCGATCGCCCAAATCGATAGGAATGCTCACTGGTTTACCGAGTCGGGGACGTTCGCGGGTTCTGTAGATATAAGTTTTGACCTGCTCGACTCCTCCCCAAGCCTCAAGGTAACTCGTTATAGCATTGAGATGTTCGAGATATTCTTGCTCTGACATCGGGAAAGATACCTGTTCGAGATATTTCCACATAACTTGGACAAAAATTCTGCCCTTAATCCGTCGTAGCCGAACATCGTAGGAATGCCCCCACTTAGCGAGCAAAAGTTGTTGAAGTTCTTGTCCCGTCATCGTGAATCCGAAGCGAGCGATCGCGCTAAATTTTAAAATTTTCTTTAATCTTAAAGCTTTTGGGATGGGAGTTTTAGAAAACCTCGCGAGCGATCGCAGATTGTCCTCTTTGGTGAGAACTCTTCCTCATTTTCCTCTACTCCTCTTTCTAGGGGATCTCTGTTGCTTTTGAGATGGCGAGGATTGGGAAGATTGCCCGTTAACGTCTTGCGATTTTTTACTCGAAGAAGATTCGCTGACGATGGGGACGGTGAAGTGAAATTGACTGCCGTGGTTTTTTCCTTCTGATTCTGCCCAGATTGCTCCGCCCCAACCGTTGACGATTTGGCGGCAAATGGCTAAGCCCAATCCCGTGCCCCCGACGCTGCGTCGCAAAGCGCCTTCTTCTTGATAAAAGCGGTCAAACACGGTTTTTAAGCGATTGGGTTCGATGCCGCGACCCGTATCCGCGATGGTAACTTCTAGACTTTGAGGGCTATGGCGACTGACTTCTACAGTTACTTGACCGTCAGAACCAGTGAACTTACATGCATTATCGAGTAATTTTGTCAAGACCTCAACCAACCATTCCCCATCGGCTTCTACTAACGGTAGGTTTTGGGGCACGAGATTGCTAATCTTCGGGAGATCGTTCTTGGCGTTACGAGCATGGAGATGGCTGAGGGCTAACTCGACGCATTCATTGAGAGATAACGGTTCTGGGTGCCACTCTACGCGACCGCTTTCAAGCTGGGAGAGGGTGAGAAAGTCTTGGATGAGTTTGCGCATGCGTTCCGCATCTGCCAGAGCGGTATTGAGCATGACTTGACGCAGTTCTGGAGACATATCTGGCTCGCTGGCAAGACTTTCTAGACACACTTGAATGGTCGATAGCGGGGTGCGCAGTTCGTGTCCGGTAATGGCGACTAGGTTAGAACGAGTGCGATCGAGGGCTTCTAGCTGCTCGTTAAGATCTTGCAAGTTGGCATAGGCTTCGGCTTGAATGAGGGCAACGCCGACTTGAGTTGCGATCGCGTCTACCAGGGCAATATCTTCGCTCTTCCAAGCCGAGGGAGTCGGACCGCAGTGGTGTAACTCGACCATTCCCAGCAATCTACCTTGGTAGAGAATGGGAACCAACAGCCAGGAAAAAATCGAGCAATTTTTCACAATTTTCTGTAAAGAACCATCGGGAGCATTGGGGTTAGCTCGCTCGACGATACGAGGGTCGTGGAAAGCATCATCAATGCTAATCGATTCGCGCAATTCCAAAACTTCCTCAAACAGGGGATTGTTTTTGAGGGGCCAAGCTTGTCCCTTGATAGAGGTAATGCCTGCGTTCAAAAATTCGTGTTCTATCTTGGCAGTAGCATCGGATTCGTCGCAGCGATAGATAATGCATCTACATACTCCAAGTCCTTCTCCTAATTTTTGAACAGCCACTTGCAGAATCTGTTGCGGGTCTAGGGAACGCCGAATCGCTGCCGTGACCGAGTTAATCAGCCGTTCTTTATGTTCTTTGGAGGCGAGCGAGCGGTTGGCTTTGATTAACTTATACTGGCCGGCTTGTAAATAGGTGACCAATCTCTGAACGAATGGGTCGGCTTGAAAGCTCCATTCTGAATCTTGGCTCCTGACTTCTGAGTGCAAATAGAGATGTCGCGCTCGCTCGATTTTTTCTGCCAGTTCGGGTCGGTAGGCTAAAATGCGATCTAACAAAATCGCTGCGGCTTCTTGACTGACTTGGCGATCGAAAGTCCAAATGCCCTCAAAACGGCGGCTGTTGTCCATCGCAGAACCCCGATTTTCTCCATCTAGGGTTGTCGTTCTCTCGCGACAGATCAAACAGCTAGAATACTGTTCTCCAATGACGACCAAATGCCATTCCCGAGCTAAGCTGTCGGTTGGTTCAAAGGCGATGGTTTCGTAGAGTCCAGAACTGTTCTTAAAGTCGGTTTCTGGGGCGCAAAGAACGTATACTTGGTCGGTCTTCTGGGCAATGCGTCGATATCGATGGGCTTCTTGGCGATAAAAACGCTCTCGTTGAAAGCTTGCGATCGCTAAAGGTCGATCTTCTCCCACCAGTACCCGATCTTCCATCGCGTGAGAAAGCGCGGTTAGAGATGCCTTGAAGTACATCTGGGGTCGCCAATTAGGAAGGGCTTGCAGCAGTTCTGCTAGTACAGACTTTTGGATGCTCATCAAGCGTTTTTGCTTTTGCGATTACGGCTACCAGAGAAACAAGCAGACACGCTCTAGAGGCAGCTTAGGGAAGCGGAGCGATCGCCTGCTTTGTTTTTTTGTTTCCGATAAAGGTTATACAAGTAGACCTCTAGTATGAGTTTAACTCGTGAGCTACCCATCCCGTAAATCAATCGATCCTAACCGAGCTTTCAAAGACGGTACAATCCCAGCGTGGGGATCGGTTTGGCTCAAATTCCATGGCTTTTTCCAATTACCCAATGACGACGAAAGAAACGAGCTAGAGAAGCTTCTTCTAAAGATAAATAAATCGGTCGTCCGTGAGGGCAAGTGCGCGGATTGCGGGTACTTTTCCAGCGATCTAACAACGTTTGCATCTCGGATAAACTCAGGGGCATGCCATTGCGAATGGCACTGCGACAGGCAGTCGCTACTTGTGCCGCTTGCAAGTCTCCTCCCAAACTCAGTTCTAAAAGTCCATCCGCACAATCGTCGCGTTTGCTTAGCATTTCTGGGGCGTTGCGAATTGCCCATAATTGCTCGCCAAACGGTTCTACCCGTAATCCTAGCCGTTGGAGTTGTTCTACTTGTGCCGAGGTTAACTGACTCAAAACGATGGGGGTTTGTAGGGGCACCAGCTTCCAATCATCTTGCAGTTGTTCGTACAAAATCCGTTCGTGGGCAATGTGCTGTTCGACTATCCATACCCCGCTGGAGTGTTCGGCAACGATATAAGTTTTATTAACCTGAGCGACGGCTCGCAATTCCATCAAACTAATTTGATGTTTGGGTTTTAGATTGGGGTTGCCATTAGGTTGGGGTTTGCTTTCAGTCTCTGGCGACGACTGCGTTGCTAAGATTTTGGATGGCGAATCAATTTGGTAGTTAGTTTTGGCTTCAGCCGCTTTAATCAGTTGACCGATCCGTCGATTATGGACTGTTGCGGGAAGATTGGCGGAACTTAGTTGCATTGCTCGTTCGATCGCGCCAACCACTCGTTCTTGCCAAAATTCCATCGAATGCAGATAAATTTCTGCTTTTGCCGGATGACGATTCCAGTCAATTTGGCTGGGGCAAACTGTTAGGTGAGCGAAGCAGACGGGAAAGCGATCGCGCGGTAAGGTTCGACTAAAGGCGCTTAGGATAGTCTGTTCTAGTTCGGGCGATCGTACCATTCGTCCATTGACTGCTACTTTAACCCAATCGGGCTTTCTACGATGACAGCGATCGGGCAATCCTAAGACTAATTCGATTTGGGATTTGGAGTTGCGAGGGGCTTCTACTTCTAAATTCAAGCTATGCAAATCGCCTATCTTAATTGGCTTGAGAATTTGTGGTAGAATCTGTTGGGCGCTCTTGCCGGAACTAATGTTAAACCAAGGTTTTTCGTCTTGTCGCACTTGCCAGGTAATGCTGGGGTTGCAAAGTGCTATTTGCTGAATCAATCCTTGTACGGCTTTGAGTTGTTGCGCCAGGGGAGGCAATCCTTGACGGCGAACTGGCAAACTTCCAAATAGATTGGCAACCGTAACAATCGTACCGGGCGCGATCGCGATCGTTTCTATTTTGTCCGGTTCTCCTTGTCGATTGTAGACAACTTGCCAGCCGGGTGCATCTGGATCTGAAGCCCAGCGACTAGCGATCTCTAAATCGGCGACTTGGGCTAAACTGTGTAGCGCTTCTCCTCGAAATCCTAACGTCGTAATTTTCCGCAAATCTTCCGTACTGCGAATTTTGCTGGTTGTATGTGCCTTCGCACAGAGCTGTAAATCGGGCGAAGACATTCCTGTGCCGTTATCGGCTACCTGTACGCGCCACAGGTTGGGATAGAGCGAAATAACGATTCTAGTTGCTCCTGCATCGAGAGAATTTTCTACTAATTCCCTGACGACGGCTGCAAAAGAATCGATTACTTCTCCAGCAGCAATCAGATTGATGACATCTGAAGGCAGCGTTTGAACGTCGAGCGACATTGTCTCGGTTGCAAAGAAGGTTAGCTCAGACTCATTCTAATCCCGAAGCACAATTTATTGCATACTAATTCGCGATCGCAGAGAAATTTTGTTTGCCTATTAAAACAGAGCAAAGTGAGCCTTATATGACTCAAACAATTTAAATTAGCTAGAAAAATTATGTTTGCGCCATTTATTTAAATGCGCCTCTCCAATAGCCGCTACGCTAGTTTGCCAAACAATTTGTTTTTGTAGGGCGGCAATTTGCTCTTGATAATCTTGCTCTAGGTGGAAATGATTTCTTTCTTTTTCTGCGATTTGTCGCTCTCGATCGTAAAATTTTTGAATTTGCTCGTCGATTTGACTTTGTTGTTGTGCCAAGCGAACGCGCAGTTCTTTTAGTTGTTTTTCTTTGGTATCTAATTGCTGCTGGAGAGAGTGAGTGATTTTTAGCTGCTCGCTTGCTTGAGATTGGGAATGTTTCCAATTCTGCTCTAATTCATGAATATTATTTTGGAGGGCTTGATTCTTATTAGTTTGCTCGGCAAGCTTTTCTTGTAATTCTGCTATTCGTTCTTCTTTTTTGTTGGCTTTTTTGCGCAGAGCTTGATAATCTTCTTCTCGTTCTTCTATTTTTGCTTTTTGTTTTACTAATTTATCTTGTAGTTCCTGAAGTTGTTTGTCTTTTTTGTCTATGTCTTTGGCTTGCTTTTCAGTTTGTTCTTGTAGCGATTCTAATTTTTCTTTTAATTCTGCAATTTTAGTTTCCTTATTGTTTAATTTATTTTGCAGAGAATTGTAGTCTTCTAAAGATATCGCTAGAGTAGTCTTTTTAACATTTTCTGGAAAAGATTCTACCGCGATCGCTGTATTTTCTTCTTTTTCTATAATTAAATTTTCTTTTCTTTCTATAGATTGTGGAGAAATTTTACGTCTTCTTTTTGCCATTGAGATTCTCCTCAAAACACATGCCAATTATTAGCCTATTCCTTTTGGTTAATTAATTAAACAAGTAAGGTTTCGATTTCTTGCGCTCCTTTTTGCCTCGAATTTTTGCGGCGTTTCTCATCGTCTTTTTTAAATATTTGGCTGAATCAATTTGGGATTTTTTTCTGCGAGCTTGAGTAGTTTTTCTTGGCGATCGTACAACTTTAGAAGTTGTTATTTGCGATCGCGTCGTCGCTGACTCTACAGGTGCAGGGGTTATTTCTGCCTGACTATCTTTAGGTGCGATGGTTTCTCTTTGAGGTTCAGACGTTGCGATCGATTCGGATTCACTAATTTCAGCGGAAGCTAATGTTTGAGAGAACCCTGTTTTAGTCTCTGGCAATATTTCTGCTGTTTTTGTAGCAATCAAGGATGAAGAATGCAAGGTTATATCAACAATTCGCCCTCCAGTGCGACAAATTTGTTGAATTGTCTGACTAAAGCGATAATAGGGAACGATAACGGTATAGTTACTTGTTCGCTTCAGAGTTTGATTGGGTAAACCCACAACTTGAATTGCTACTTTGCGACTGTCGTAGTTATCCATTTTGATAGCCTTAATTTCAGTCACGATCGAGACAACGTGAATATTTAGAGATCTTCTTGTTCGTTTTATTTATACAATGTTATCAGCAATTTTCGGATCGAGAATTGTAACCAATAATTTTTGTTACATTTTTTGATTATATTTCTAAGCCATGAAATTCCGATCTTGGTTCGCGTTCCATAAGAGCTTTAACAGCTTCTTGAGGAGTTATCTCTCCTTTGAGGAGTCGATAAATTTGATGGGAAATAGGAACATAAATTTCTTTTGTTTGGGCAATTCTTATCAAAACTTCAGTCGTATTAATTCCTTCCGCAGTTCCTTCCAAATTTTCTAAAATTTTTTCTAAAGATTTCCCTTGAGAGAGTCCATAACCGACTTGATAATTTCTTGAAAGAGGACTGTTACAAGTTGCCATTAAATCTCCCAAACCAGATAATCCAAAAAAGGTTGAAGCTTTAGCACCTAAATAAGTTCCCACGCGAATCATCTCTGGTAACGCCCGCGTCATTAATCCTGCCTTTGCATTCGTTCCCAATTGTAAACCATCGCAAACACCAGCCGCGATCGCCATTACATTTTTTAGCGTACCACCTAATTCCGTTCCTAGCGGATCGCTATTAACATATACTCGAAAATTCTCCGATGCAAATACCGCTTGTACGATTTCGGCTGCCGATCTATTATTACTAGCAACAACCGTTGCGGCTGGTAAACCCTGTTGAATTTCTTTAGAAAGATTTGGTCCTGATAGAACAACAATAGAATGACTTGGAAAAGCTTCTTGCCAAATTTGAGAAGGCGTGAGAGTTGTAAGCGGATCTAACCCTTTAGTCGCTGTTACTAAAATCACTTTTTCGGGTAAGGTTAAAGCTTGCAGTTTTTCAATTGTAGGTCTAACTCCCTTGATAGAAACGGCTGATAAAATAATATCGGCATCAGTGATAACTGCTTCCAAACTTTCTGTACTATGACGCGACCATAAACGAACTAAATGTTGATTTCGCTTGGCTAAAGTTGCTAAAGCCGAACCCCAAACCCCTGCACCTATAATTGTTAATTTTTTTTGTTTGTTATTGGTCATTAGTTATTGTTTTTTTATTATTTATTTTTAAAACGATGATAGAGTTAAAAAAGGTTATTAAAAATTTGCATTTAGACTTCAAAATTTAGATGACATTTCGCAATCCTACACCAACAGTTGATATTATTATCGAACTAATCGATCGCCCTCATCGACCGATTGTTTTAATCGAACGTCAAAATCCTCCCTATGGCTGGGCAATTCCTGGTGGATTCGTGGACTATGGAGAATCGGCAGAAACAGCAGCACGACGAGAAGCAAAAGAAGAAGTCAGTTTAGAGGTCGAACTCATCGAACAATTTCAAGTCTATTCCGATCCTAACCGAGATCCGCGCCAACATACTTTAAGCGTCGTTTTTATCGCTACAGCTAAAGGCAACCCCAAAGCAGCGGATGATGCTAAAAATATTGGCATTTTCGATCTTTGGAATCTACCAGAAAATCTTTGTTTCGATCATGACAAAATCCTTCGAGATTATTGGCATTACCGTCACTACAAAATTCGCCCTCAAATTTCAAACTAATCTTAGCGTTTTCCTCTGCCCCTCTGCGTCTAGAGCGTGAAATTTTAACAAACTTACTAATAATAATATGAGCTTTTACTTAGGAATTGATTTTGGTACCTCTGGTGCAAGAGCAATTGTCATCGATTCGCGAGAAAATATTTGCTCAGAAATTCAAGAAACTTTTAAGAAATCGTCCTCAAACAATTTAGCAACTTGCTGGCAGCAGACTTTATTCGCTTTAATCGAGAAAATTCCTCTCCAGATTAGACAAGAAATTCAAGCGATCGCGATCGATGGAACGTCCTCTACAGTACTACTGTGCGACAAGCAAGGAAACCCCATTAACGATCCTATTTTATATAACGATGGGCGAGGAATCACCGTCCTAGAAAATTTAGCAGCCATTGCCCCTCCCAATCATCTAGTTTTAAGTGCTACCTCTAGTTTGGCAAAACTTTTTTGGTGGTATCGACAACCGATTTACTCTCAAGCTTCTTACTTTTTACATCAAGCTGACTGGCTGGCATTTTTGTTGCATGGAAAATTAGGCATTAGCGATTATCACAATGCTTTAAAACTCGGTTACGACGTGGAAAATTTATGTTATCCAAACTGGTTGGAAGAATTACCAATCCGAGATTTATTGCCGCAAGTGTTGTCTCCAGGAACGCTTATAGATACAGTCAAAAAAGAGATTGCCTATCGTTTTAATTTACGAAAAGATTGTCTCGTTTGTGCTGGGACAACTGATAGTATTGCCGCATTTCTTGCCAGTGGCGCGACAAATCCCGGCGAGGCAGTCACTTCACTCGGTTCGACTTTGGTGTTGAAATTATTAAGTCATACTCGCGTAGAAAATTCTCAATATGGAATCTATAGCCATCGATTCGGAGATTTATGGCTAACTGGAGGCGCATCTAATACAGGTGGGGCAGTCTTGCGATACTTTTTTAGCAATGAAGAATTAGAAAGATTTAGTAGTCAAATCGATGCCGATCGAGCAAGTCATTTAGATTATTATCCCCTACTTAAACCGGGCGATCGCTTTCCGATTAACGATCCCCAATTGCCGCCAAAACTGGAACCTCGTCCCGCAGATCCCGTGCAATTTTTACACGGCTTATTGGAAAGCATAGCAAGAATCGAAGCGCTCGGATATCGACGGTTGCAAGAACTAGGGGCAACTCCACTTTGTTACGTCTACACGGCGGGAGGAGGGGCAAAAAATCCGACTTGGAGAAAGATTCGCCAACGTTATTTACAAGTTCCCGTCGTCTCCTCTGACTATGCAGAAGCGGCTTACGGAACTGCATTACTTGCAAAAAAAAGTATTTAATTCGAGACTAACTCAGTAAACTTAAAATAGCGATCGCCTTTTTGGGAAGCGCAACAATTCCCTATGTCGCGATTTTTTAATGGATATTAACGTTTTTACCTCCGATCCTTCTCTTCTATCCTTTACATGGCGCGATCCTCGTAAGGTAAACTCAATGAGCGAATCAGGTGCGGTTGTCAGTATGTCCGATAATCAATTGTCCGGCTCCGTGCCTCCGCCGGAGGAGCCTTCCTCCCGACGCTCACCTCCGGAAGAGCGCGGGGATC
The DNA here is from genome assembly GCF_001904635.1 of Hydrococcus rivularis NIES-593. Classification (GTDB taxonomy): domain Bacteria; phylum Cyanobacteriota; class Cyanobacteriia; order Cyanobacteriales; family Microcystaceae; genus Hydrococcus; species Hydrococcus rivularis. The sequence continues at coordinate 104,691 of NZ_MRCB01000005.1, read as the reverse complement.
CTACTGCTTTAGCTGAGATAGCAATGACAATCCGGCTTTTCTAGCAAAGATTCAGCTAAGGCATTGAGAGCAGTTGCCGCTAGTAAACCACCTCCCAAAGATCCCTCAATCGTTATGTAAGGAAAGCTAGAGCGCATTAAACGGCGCTTGGCAGCAGGAGCGTGGCTAAAGCCGATAGGCATGCCGATGACTAAAGCAGGTTGTAATATTCCTCGTTTGCTCGCTTCTAAGGCAGATAGAAGAACCGAAGGCGCATAGCCGATGACTAAAATGCATCCCGGCTCGAATTGCCAAGGATTTAATTGCTGTTGCTCTCGCCAGAATTGGGTTTCGGCATCAATAGCACTGATAACGTGAGGGTTGGAAATCAGGGTTTCGACGGTGCAATTGAGATGTTGTAGGCGAACGCGATCGAGCGCGCGAGCAACGACAGAAACGTCGCTCACGACTTGACAGCCAGTTTTGAGGCGATCGCGTGCCGCTGCGATCGCATCTTGTCCCACTCGCACGAAGTTGACCAAACTGACATCGCCGCTGGCTAAGACTAATTTTGAGAGCAAATCGACTTCAATCTCAGAACGATTGGATAAATCGGGTAATAATTGTTGCAGCGATTCGCTAAAAACTTCTGGATGATTATCTGCGGCAACGTCCCAACTCTGCCACAGCTTTTCGATAGTATCGAGTCCGTCGGCGGTTTCTATTTCTAAGTGTCGCAGTTGGGCGAGAGCTTCTGCTTGCACTTGTTGACAATGGCGATCGCGTCCCAATAATCTCTCTAACGCCGATGCCGTGCGCCGCAATCGCGTCAATTTTTGGATGACTAACTGATACTGCTGTTGTAGGATCGAACTGAGAGTATCACCCTCAGAAGATTCCTCTTCTAATAATTTGCGAATGTGGGATAGCTGAAATCCTTGTTGTTTCAGTGCCATGATGCGCTGGAGGCGCTGTACGTCTTCTGAACTATAGAGTCGGTAATTACCCTCGCTGCGCTTGGCTTCTGGTAGCAATCCAGAGGCATGATAGTGTCGCACCATCCGAGGAGTTAACCCGCCGCCAACGGCTTCTGTCAGGTCTTTGATGGTTAAATATCGATCGCTCATGCCAATGTTAGTATGTTCGTAGAATTTTCGCTTCATCGGTAACGCGATCGCAAGCCAAGTCGATTTTTTTTGCTTTGATTGATGGGGCGATCGCTTCTGTCATTTGGAAAGAATTAATTGTATAATTTTAGATCCTATGTTAAGTTTATAGGCTATTTATTTGTGGTTGGCTCTGAACTCAGTTTAATTATTAGTTAACAGCAAAGCTCGCAGAAGTCGCGACGCTCCTTCAATTGCTCTCACAGCCTCAAACTAGAATCTCAACAACAGAAAGAACAGTAATGAGAACTCAAGTAGAACAACGGTTTGACTACGTTAAGATTGGGTTGGCTTCTCCAGAGCGGATTCGTCAGTGGGGAGAAAGAACCTTACCCAATGGCGTGGTCGTCGGAGAAGTCACTAAACCCGAAACTATCAACTATCGAACCCTAAAACCCGAAATGGACGGGCTTTTTTGCGAACGCATTTTTGGTCCGTCCAAAGACTGGGAGTGTTGGTGCGGTAAGTACAAGCGAGTGCGTCACCGGGGTATCGTTTGCGAACGCTGTGGAGTAGAAGTTACCGAGTCCCGCGTCCGCCGTCACCGCATGGGTTTTATCAAGCTAGCAGCTCCAGTCACTCACGTGTGGTATCTTAAAGGCATTCCCAGCTATCTCAGCATCCTGCTGGATATGCCTTTGCGAGATGTAGAGCAGATTGTCTATTTCAATGCCTATGTCGTTCTCAACCCTGGCAATGCCGCTAACCTCACCTACAAACAACTGCTCACCGAAGATCAATGGCTAGAGATTGAGGAGCAAATCTATGCCGAAGACTCCGAACTCTACAATATCGAAGTCGGTATTGGTGCTGAGGCAATTCAACGCCTACTCCAAGAAATGAATTTAGAAGAGGTCGCAGAAAAACTGCGCGAAGAAATCATCGAGAGCAAAGGACAAAAACGGGCGAAGCTCATCAAACGCCTGAGGGTGATCGACAACTTTATCGCCACCGGATCTAAACCGGAATGGATGGTGCTAAGCGTGATTCCCGTAATTCCGCCCGACCTGCGTCCGATGGTGCAACTCGATGGCGGTCGCTTTGCTACCTCCGATCTCAACGATCTTTATCGACGGGTGATTAACCGGAACAATCGCCTCTCGCGCTTACAAGAAATCCTCGCGCCAGAAATTATCGTCCGCAACGAGAAGCGGATGCTACAGGAAGCGGTTGACGCTCTTATAGACAACGGACGGCGCGGTCGTACCGTTGTCGGGGCAAACAATCGCGCCCTCAAATCGCTCTCGGACATTATCGAAGGAAAGCAAGGCCGTTTCCGTCAAAACCTACTCGGAAAGCGGGTTGACTACTCCGGTCGCTCCGTGATCGTCGTCGGTCCCAAACTGAAAATTTATCAGTGCGGTTTGCCTCGCGAAATGGCGATCGAACTTTTTCAACCCTTCGTGATTCATCGCCTCATCAAGCTGGGAATGGTCAACAATATCAAGGCGGCGAAGAAGCTGATTCAACGAGGCGATCCCAGCGTCTGGAACGTTTTGGAAGAAGTGATTACGGGACACCCAGTTTTACTCAACCGCGCCCCAACCCTTCACCGCTTGGGGATTCAGGCATTTGAACCGATTTTGGTAGAAGGTCGTGCCATTCAATTACATCCGTTGGTCTGTCCTGCTTTTAACGCTGACTTCGACGGCGACCAAATGGCGGTTCACGTTCCTCTGTCTCTGGAATCTCAATCTGAGGCACGCCTACTGATGCTGGCTTGTCATAACATTCTCTCTCCAGCAACGGGTCGTCCTATCGTCGCTCCCTCACAGGATATGGTGTTGGGATGCTACTATCTGACGGCGGAAAATCCCAAGGCTCAAAAAGGTGCAGAACGGCATTTTGCTAGCCTCGACGATGCTTTAAAAGCTTACGATCAAGGATATGTAGACCTGCACGCTTATATTTGGGTACGCCATAACGATGAAGTAGAGACGGAAGAACCGGATACAGAAGTTCTCAAGATAGAAAAACTCGATGATGGCAGCGTCATCAAACACTATCGAGAGCGCAAGGTCAGAGAAAGCACTGACGGACAAATGCTCTCTCAATTTATTCGCACTACGCCGGGTCGGATTATCTATAACAAGACTATCCAGGATGCGCTGGCAGTCTAACGAATAGAAACTCAATTGTTGGTGATTGGCGATCGCGAGCGAATGTTCTTGTATCCTAGCGATCGCCAATTTTTATTGGCTATTGCCGGACACTCGTGCGTTCCTACCGATTTGAAGATAGGAAAAAGTTGGGTGCGGGCAATTTTTTTATTGTGCTTGTTAGATTTTGGTCATCGCAGGGAATTATACAGAAAACGGTAGCTGTAATCGTAATAATCGTTAGGACTCCTCTATGATGAACCCAGCAATAATTGACCAATTTCCTGCTGAAAACGGTCAAAACCAGCAAAATGTTTCTCCTGTCAAATTATTAGAGCAGATATCTAGTTCTCAGGCTAACGGATGTTTACGAATCTCTCACAATTCCGTAGAGTGGCAGATTTATTTCAATCTGGGAAAATTAATCTACGCTACCCATTCTCTCGACCCTTTCGAGCGCTTAGAACGTCATTTACGTTGTTTGAGCGACGAAATTCCCACGCTGACTAGCGCCGTTCGCACCCAAGCCAGAGTAAACTTTGAATCCGAATCGTCAAGCAATCCCCATATTTGCCCGGATTATTTGGCGATCTGTTGGCTAGTCGAACAAGAACATCTCAAACCAGAACAGGCAGCCGAGTTGCTTAAAAATATCACGCAAGAAGTGTTTGAGTCCTACTTATTATTACAAGAGGGCGCTTATCAATTCATTTCTAATAATGAAAAGTATCCTAAGTTTTGCCGTTTTGAAGTGCAGCCTTTTGTTGAAGAATGCCAGCAAAGGTTAAGCTGTTGGCAAGCTATGAGTTCTGCGATCTCGTCGCCAGAACAGCGTCCCTATTTTGTCAGTCTAGCTCACGCTCAACAGAAACTTCCCCCCGACAAAGGCGAGAAACTCAGCAAGCTTCTGAGGGGCTTTAGTTTTCGTCAGCTTGCGGTTTTGACTAAAAAAGATGAGCTAAGATTGGCGCAAGGGCTTTATCCTTTGATTAAAGATAAATTCGTTGTCTTGCGGGATCCTCAGCCTCCTTACGATCGCCTGCCCAAAATTCCGACCTTGGATACTGCGCTAATTTTTGTTTCCGAGCCGACAATTGTCAAGCCAACTCAGGAAACTTCCGCTAAGAACACGCTCTCTAATATTACGTTAGCTGGCTTGCCCCAAGTAACAGGAGTGCAAAAAACCTATAAAGTTATTTGCATTGATGATAGCCCGACTATCTTGAAAGAAATTAACCGCTTTTTAGAAAATTACGATCTCGAAGTTCATGCAATTAACGATTCAGGTAAAGCGCTCAGAGAAATTATCCGCATTAAACCCGATATTATTTTGATGGATGTTGGCATGCCAGGGATCGATGGCTATAAACTCTGTCGCCTGATTAGAAATCATTCCCTGTTTGAGAATACGCCAATCGTTATGGTAACCGGCAATACCGGTTTGATCGATCGCGCTAAAGCAAGAATTGCAGGAGCGACAGATTATATGACTAAACCATTTACCCAAGCAGAGTTAGTCAAAATGGTTTTTAGATATTTAACATAACCGATCTCTAATGCCAATAGAAACTCAACATCTTGCGGGTGGATACGGTACCAAGCCAGTTGTTCGCGACATCAATCTCGCACTACAAACGGGTGAATGGTTGAGCTTGGTAGGAGCCAACGGTTCTGGGAAATCGACCTTCCTGAAACTTCTCTGCCGCATCCTCAACCCGACAGGAGGGGTCGTTCTTTTGGATGGAAAAGCCGTACGCGACTTACCTCCTAACGTTGTCGCCCAAAAAATGGCAATTCTACCGCAACAGCCAACGATTCCTGCGGGGCTAAGCGTCTATCAATTGGTGAGTTTGGGGAGAACGCCCCATCAACCTTGGTGGCGATGGGAATTAGATGCCCAGGATCGACAAAAAGTGGACGAAGCGATCGCGCAAACCCGACTCGAAGACCATCGCGATCGCCTGGTAACTCAGTTATCCGGCGGCGAACGGCAAAGAGCCTTTCTTGCTCTAGCACTCGCCCAAGATCCCAAAGTTTTACTGCTCGACGAGCCGACTACCTATCTAGATATTAATTATCAATTGCAGTTGCTCGAACTACTAAAGCGACTTAACGAGGAGCAAAAACTGACAATTATTACCGTCTTACACGATATCAATTTAGCGGCACGCTACAGCGATCGCTTGGCATTGCTAAAGGGGGGCAGCCTTTACACCGTCGGCAAGCCAGCAGAGGTTTTAATTCCAGAGACAATCGCTCAAGTTTTTGGCGTTCGCGTCGCGGTCATCAAAACGCCTGTCGGACTCCAAATTTGTCCCCTGGCTCCCGTCGGTTTGTAAAGCGGTTATTTAATCCACTTCCACAAAGGATGGCGCGGTCCTATGGCGTGAATTTTTCTGACCTCTTTCTCCAATCGTTGCTTTTCCTGGACAGAAAGTCCGCCAAACCGATGATTGTTTTGCCAGACTAAAACGGCTGCCGTTACTCCGATGCAAAAAGCCAGACAGAGAGCGGGAATGCGATTGAAAGCGATCGCGTAGCGGACGGCAACCCAGGTAAAATGTTCTTGCCAGAGGGGAATTTCTTCTCGCAATCCCCAGATTCCAAAACTCCCCAGCGTCATCCAACAAACCGCGACAAACAACCACCTCGCGCCAACAGTTAGCTGGTGCAACCGCCGCACTTGCCTTTTCAGGTTAGGATCGAGGTTAGTCATTAATTGTCGTTCGTTTTGCTATTCTTCACAGCAATGAATCATACAACTCACGAAGTTAGAGGAGGCTCTGCCGTCTCGCGGCAGAGTATCTCTAACTGGTATATTGTTAAAACACAAGATGGCCATTGTCTAATTGTTGCCGCCGACAATGATGCAGACAACGCAGCTGCGATCGAGAGCGTCGCGCCAAACCTTGACCGAGTTTTAGACGTTCGAGAAAAATGGGGACCTTTTCCTTCTCAAGACGAAGCGATCGCTCGTCGGGTTGGACTGATTCGAGCTGGCAAATGCCAACCCCGTTGACAGTTATCAGTAGGAGTGGATTAATTGTTAACATATTTGCTCTTCCCCAATAGCAATAGATTCCAACCCGTCCTTACAGCGATCGGTGCGGGTGCCAGACGTTACATCCGTGTAGCGCTATCGGGTTGCTAATTGCTTGATTGATTAGTCGCTTGAGGAGCTGGCGTTTTTTTGGCAATCTCTTGCTTGAGAACGTCAAACGCCTTGACAAATTGAGGATCGTTAAACGTTCCAATTTGAGTGCGATCCTTCTGTAGGGTTTTGCGCTGTTGGTCTGACAACTCATGCACGACGTTGGGATCGATGCCGTGTTTATTGATATCCCGACCACTTGGGGTTAGATATTTAGCGATCGTTACGGCTAATCCCGAACCATCTCCCAATCCACGTACCGATTGAACCAGCCCTTTCCCAAAAGTCTTGGTTCCCACGACAATGGCACGCTTGTTATCTTGTAAAGCACCAGAGAGAATTTCGCTAGCACTTGCCGATCCTCCATCCACTAACACGACTAAAGGTTTATCGGTTAGAGCGCTACCGTTAGCTTGTTGGCGTTCGACTTCTCCTCGTCGATCTACCGTCGATACGATCGTTCCCTCATCGAGCCACATCCGAGCGATGTCAATGCTAGAGTACAACAGACCGCCAGGATTAGACCGTAGGTCGAGCATATAACCTACTACCTTTTGTTTTTCAAAGTTTTGAATGGTCTGACGCATTTCCTCGCTAGCTTGAGCGCTAAACTGAGTCAAGCGAATGTAACCAATTTTTCCAGCTGGCGTATCTTCAACGTGAGCGCGTACCGGATGAATTTCGATTCGCGCTCTAGTGAGGGGATAATCAATTTCGCGATCGCCTCGCTTGACGGTAATGGTGACCTGGGTATCGGGCTTTCCTCGAATCAGCTTCACGGCTCGATCGACTTCCATCCCCTTAGTACTTTTACCATCAATTTTAACAATGACATCTTTTGCCAAAATTCCTGCTTTGTAGGCTGGGGTATCTTCTATGGGGGCTACGACTATCAGTTCCCCTGTCTCCTCATCTTTTGCTAGTTGAATGCCCACTCCGGTTAATTCTCCAGAAGTATCGATTTGCATGTTTTGGAACTCTTCTGGATCCATAAATCGAGTGTAGGGATCGCCAAGTTTCTCCAGCATTTCCCGAATGGCTTTGTATGCTTGTTCTTTGTTGGCATACTCTCTCCCTAGGTACTCGTTGCGGATAGCTCGCCAATCTACCTTATTAAACGTGCCATCGACATAGGTTCGATTGATGATTTGCCAAACTTCATCGACTAACTCTTTTGGGCTTTCCTGAAAAAATGCTTGACTTTGCGAAAGGCGAAGACCCGCTCCCGTTACGGCGACTGTTGTCAGTACGACTGCTGTAGCGCCCAGAACAAGTCCGCGTTTTGTAATGACCATAAGCCTAATCGTGTGCTGGTGGAGGACTATCTACTTTAGAACGATCTTAACGCTAACTCTGGCGTAGGAATTATAATCGCGCAACAATCTTATCAATTATGGTTTCCTACTGAAATGCGATCGCTTCCCAAGCTCGGACAAATCGCTAATTTGTTTTGTAAAACATCATTGTGTTTGTTTTGTTAGATTTTTTTGTTAGACGTACATTTTAATCCATTTATAACATTAGTTTCTCCAATCTTATATTGCGTTTTAAAAAAAGTCTGGAAAAGTTTTAACGGAAACCAAACTTTTTGGTAGGCTTAATTAAAACATTGTATAGGGGTTAGCTCCGACCTCGAAAAAAAATGAGGTGAGCAATGACAGATATAGCATCTGTTTCTTCGGCGCAGTTAAAAAGTCGCCGGCAAAAACTGCAAGGCAAAAGAAGATTGAAGGCTTTACAAGCAACTTGGCGTTTTTGTGCGATCGCGGCTATGGCTGGCGGTTCGCTGTGGATCGTCACGTTGCCCCAATGGATAGTCGGCAAACAATCGCTGGAGATAGTAGGAAATCGATTGGTTTCCCAAGAGCAAATTCGCGAGCTGATTCCCCTGGAAACTCCTCAATCCGTCTGGCAACTGCCCACGCAACAGATTATCGCCCGACTCAAAGCCACGCCTCCCATTGCCGACGCTAAAATTACTCGTCAAATTCTGCCGCCTAAATTGATCGTTGAAGTAACCGAACGTCAACCCGTAGCCGTTGCCGTATCCGGTCGGGAAGTCGGGTTTATAGATGCCCAAGGCATTTTTATCCCTAAAAGCTTCTACGAGCAAGCGGGTCAAAACTGGAAAGTCCCAAGGCTTAGGGCGATTGGCTATCGAGATCTCTATCGCCAGCAGTGGACGCAATTATATTCATTCGTCGCTCGTTCTCCTGTAAAAGTTCTAGAAGTCGATTGGCGAAACGCTAACAATCTCGTTCTCAACACGGAGTTGGGGACGGTTTATTTTGGTTCCTTTACCGACGAACGATTTCCCGAACAATTGTCGGTTTTGGCTCAAATGCGCCAGTTGCCATCGCGAGTTCCCAGCGATCGAATGGCGTATATCGATTTGAGCGATCCAGCTTTCCCTACCATTCAACTCAAACCGCCAAAAAGCGATCGCCGAGATCCCTCTTCTGTCAGGAACTAATAACAATATTATCTGTCCGATAACCCAGGGCAAAATCTCTTGACAAAGTGCAAATAAGATTTTTGGACTAAAAGCGTAACGTTAAGAAAAATAGAAATAAATTTCAAAATGAGAAGTTAAGTTATATAAGTTACCTGAGGGCTTAACCTCACAAGATTAGAAATAGAGTAAATAAGTTTACTCCTAAGCGTCGAATCCTTAAAATTTGTGTATAAACTTTTCCCGATTGCAATGACACTTGATAATGAATTAAGACCGATCCATCAGAGCTTAAATAGTATTAGCGAACCTCCAGCAAAAGAGGATAATCACTATCCCCTCAACTCGGCTGGGTTACCCTTGCATCGAACCGAGCGGATTTCTGGGAAACCTAGGGAAGAATTTAGGAGCGACCAAATCGTGCCAAGTAACGTTGCCAAAATCAAAGTCATCGGTGTTGGCGGAGGTGGATGCAATGCCGTCAATCGCATGATCGAAAGCGGCGTTTCTGGAATTGAGTTTTGGGCAATTAATACGGATGCCCAAGCCCTATCGCAATCAGAAGCTCCCCAACGTTTACAAATCGGACAAAAATTGACCAGAGGTCTCGGCGCGGGAGGCAATCCGGCAATTGGGCAAAAAGCGGCTGAAGAATCGCGCGAAGAAATCGCCCATGCCCTAGAAAATACCGACCTGGTTTTCATCACGGCAGGCATGGGAGGAGGGACGGGGACGGGAGCTGCTCCGATAGTCGCTGAAGTGGCAAAGGAAATAGGCTGTCTGACAGTTGGCGTGGTCACTCGCCCTTTTACCTTTGAAGGTCGTCGCCGCAACAGTCACGCAGAAGAAGGCGTTAGCAACTTGCAAAGCAGAGTCGATACTCTGATTGTCATTCCCAACAATCAATTGCTTGCGGTCGCTAATGCGGAAACTCCCATGCAAGAAGCCTTTCGGATGGCTGACGATATTCTGCGGCAAGGGGTGCAAGGAATCTCGGATATTATTACGATTCCTGGGCTGATCAACGTTGACTTTGCCGATGTCAGAGCGATTATGGCAGACGCGGGTTCGGCATTGATGGGGATCGGCATCGGCACGGGCAAATCGAGAGCAAAAGAAGGCGCGATCGCAGCGATTTCTTCTCCCTTGCTAGAGTCTTCGATTGAAGGCGCTAAAGGCGTGATTTTAAACATTACTGGCGGTCACGACCTGACCCTGCACGAAGTCAATGCGGCGGCAGATATTATCTATGAAATCGTCGATCCCAATGCTAATATTATTTTCGGGGCGGTAATCGATGAGAAGATGCAGGGCGAAATTCGAATTACGGCGATCGCGACCGGATTTTCCGGCGAAATCCAATCTGGTGCGAAAAGTCAAGTGAGGACAACCGTTAATCCAGTCAATCCAACGACACCTCAACCCGAACCCGAACCACCACCGAATAAGCAGGGCGGTTTAGACATTCCTCCGTTCCTGCAAAAACGGCGTTTTCAACGCTAGAGATGAGTAAAATCCCAATTGCTCTGACGATCGCTGGCTCCGATAGCGGTGGCGGTGCGGGAATCCAAGCGGATTTGCGCACTTTTGCCTTTCACTGCGTTCACGGCACTAGCGCAATTACTTGCGTGACGGCACAAAATACCTTAGGCGTAACGCGAGTAGAGGCAATAAGTCCAGCCGCAGTTGCCGCTCAAATTGAGGCAGTAATGAGCGATATTGGAGCAAATGTGGCGAAAACGGGAATGTTGTTAAATCGAGAGATTATTGAAACGGTCGCCGAACAAGTTGAAAAGTGGCAACTCAAGCAGTTGGTCGTCGATCCGGTGATGGTATCGCGCACGGGTGCCCAATTAATCGACGACGACGCGATCGCGAGTTTACGCGATCGATTAATCCCTAAAGCGTTAATCGTTACGCCAAATCGCTATGAGGCACAGCTTTTAAGCGGCTTGGAAATTAATACCCTCGAAGAGATGAAAGCGGCTGCCCAAATGGTGCATAAATTGGGAGCAGGGGTAGTTTTAGTCAAAGGCGGCAGCATGATGGGAGAATGGCGAGGGGTTGATGTTTGGTTTGATGGTAAGCATTGGGAAACTTTAACGACGGAAACCGTCGATACCTCTAATACTCACGGGACGGGCTGTACCCTTTCGGCAGCGATCGCAGCTAATTTAGCCTTGGGCAAAGATCTTTGGAACGCAGTCGAACAGGCGAAGAATTACGTGACGACAGCCTTGAAGTACGCTCTCGATATCGGTCGAGGTACGGGTCCAGTGGGGCACTTTTTCCCGTTGCGCTTAGAGAAAAATAGCTAAAACGCATGACAGCTAATTCGCGGAGCCAGTCTCCAAACCCCTTAGCCAAAAATCTTTCTTCCTCTTCAAATTTTTATGCTCCCTCAGTGCCGCTTTCCGTTTATCGAGAACTGGTAGAAGAACTTCAGATAGCTCAAGCACGAGAAGAAGCCTTACATGCACAAAATCGGGAACTTGTCAAGCAAAATCAACAACTTCGACAAGAAATCGAACGAGTAATTCATTACGCACAGCATTTACAGGCGGTTATTGCAGTTCAAGATACGAGTATCGCTTCCCATGACGTGCCGACTCCGTCACGGCTTCCCCAATCGCCAGCCGCCGGGGATGACAAGCAACAACAAATTATAGAAGTAGAAAGCGATCGCTCTCGTTATGCATCTCAATCGAATAGCGACGGCACAATGAATGGTTGGGTATTGGCGATCGCGCTGATTATCATTGTTGTCACCTCTTGTCTGGGAGCATTTTTAATCGTACATTCGCGCTTGGGCAGCAGTAGCGATCGCTAAAGTTCGAGAAATCGGGTAAATTGAGAATACGATCGTATTAGCAAGAAAACAGCTATTCTTCCGACATCAGCACAGGCTCTAGTTTGCTTTATTTTGTGCCAGCGATTAACCGATATGTATCGACCCATATTTCATAGTGCGTCTGGACGAACGCACGAGATACATATTCATTTTGGCTGAGGAAGAGACAGAAATTGTTATAGACAGCGATGGTAAGTGGGAGTTTCAATGACGCAGCCAAACTTTCATCAGATGAGTAGAACAGAACTTCGTGCCTATATTCTTAAGCATAGAGATGACGAACGAGCTTTTCATGCCTACATGGACAAACTCGCAAACGAGCCAGTTTTGGTATCTCGAACCCTAGAAGATTTAGAAGATCCACATCGCTTTGCCTAACTTCTTGAGACAATCCAAAAAGCTAAAAAGCAAAATAATCAGTAATTTTGAAGGTTTATTCCCCAATGGGTGCAATTCAAGCAATACGAGGAACGCGAGATATTCTGCCGGGAGAAATCGGTTATTGGCAGCAAGTAGAAATGGTAGCGGCACAAATTCTCAGCCGGGCGCTTTATCAAGAAATTCGCACGCCAATTTTCGAGCAAACCGAACTATTTGAGCGAGGAATCGGCGAAGCAACCGATATCGTCGGCAAAGAAATGTATACGTTTCGCGATCGCGGCGATCGCTCGATTACCTTGCGCCCCGAAGGAACGGCGGGAGTCGTTCGCTCTCTAATCGAACACAAACTCCTAGCGAGTGGAGGAGTGCAGCGCCTTTGGTATAAAGGCTCGATGTTTCGCTACGAACGTCCTCAAGCAGGTCGCCAGCGACAATTCCACCAAATCGGAGTAGAACTTTTAGGCAGTGCCGATCCTAGAGCAGACGTAGAAGTGATTGCCATTGCTACCGACTTGTTGCAAGCGCTAGGACTGAAAAACCTCAAACTCGATCTTAACTCGGTAGGTAGAGGGGTAGACCGCATCGCCCATCGAGAGGCTTTAGTTAATTATTTCACGCCCTACAAAGATGAGTTGGATAAAGACTCACAAGAACGCTTACATCGCAATCCCTTGCGCATTTTAGATAGTAAGGATGAAAAAACTCAAGCAATCGCTCAAAATGCACCCAAAATTATCGATCATCTCAGCGATGAATCTCGACGGCATTTCGATCGCGTGCAGCAGTTATTAACCGATCTCGGTATCGAATATCAAATCAATCACTGCTTAGTGCGCGGATTGGATTACTACACCCATACAGCTTTTGAGATTAAATCCGACGATTTGGGGGCGCAATCTACCGTTTGCGGTGGCGGTCGCTACGATGGCTTGGTGGCAGAATTGGGAGGACCCGATACGCCTGCCGTGGGTTGGGCAATCGGCATGGAACGCCTGATTTTATTGCTGCAAAAACTCGTCTCAGCACCTGCCCTAGTTCCAGATTTTTATGTTGTCTCGAAGGGAGACTCAGCAGAAGCCCAAGCTTTGATTTTGGCGCAAAAGTTACGCAGTGTTGGATTTAGAGTAGAGTTAGACTTAAGCGGCAGTGCCTTTGGCAAGCAATTCAAACGAGCCGATCGCAGCGGTGCCATAGCTTGTTTAGTCTTAGGAGACTCAGAAGCTCAAAACAACACCGTCCAATTAAAATGGATGGCAACTCAAGTTCAACAAGCGATCGCTCAGGCCGATCTGCTCAGTAATCTAGACAACTTAAAACAAGAAATTGAAAGGCACAAAAACTAGCGAGCGACCGTCATTGACAGCAACCAGTAAACAGCAAGCGAAATCTGACCGCAAGTAACTTTACCGATCCTGATTACTGATGAAGCGCTGGGAGTTCCTCATACAACAAGAAGGCGATCGCGCTTGGCTTTCGGTCAAAGAGCCAACCCTAGAACTTGAAGAAGGCAGATATCGAATTGTCGCCCGCGCCAATCGCGCCAATCTCGATGTCGAAATTCGCATTGCCCATCAAATTGAGGAAAACGGTCGAATTGTGCAACATTGCGATAAGTATTCCCGTCGCACCAACTCGGAAGGATTGGTTACAATTCTTCCCTTGACCGATTTAACGCCCGGCTGTTGGGAAATCCGCTGCCGTGGCGACATAATGTCCGAGTTACTGGGTGAATTCTGGCAGGAGAGCATGCAACTAAAAATCGTTTCTAAACCGCTCGCTAGCAACTGGGAACCTCAATTCCTTCCTCATCCCTCTACCCCTTCCCCTAATCCCTATCTACAGCAGTTAGAACAACTGTTGCGCAACGAGATCGAACCAATGTTGGAAGAAGGCGCTTCTTCCTCAGATGAGACAGACGAAAAAGCCGTTCTTTCTTTTAAATCTCCCTCCTTTGTTTGTTTGGAAGAGGAGAAATCAGCAGAAGCGATCGCGCCCTTATCGCCAGAAGACGGGGACATAGAGACAAAGGGGTTTGCCCAAGAAGAAACGATTGATTCTGTAAAGATAGCTGACTTTCTCTGGCTCAGTTTTGCTAAGATTGCCGCTCAAGAGTTGCAGATCGTCTTGGAGCAAGATACGGTCGTCAGAGGCAAAGGAGAGGCGATCGCGATTTCTGGGCGCATTGAAGCCCTCAACCCCAATTTATCTAAAAATCTAGAGTCGGTTCTTTTAGGCAAGCTGCTTTACGAACTTCGCAACCCGGAAACTGGCGAAATTTGCATCGCCCTGGTTCAATCGCTTCCCGAAACAACTTTGCCCCATGCTTTTAACTGTTGCTTGGAAATCCCCAGCGACTGGGATGTTCCGCTTGCAATCGGAACGGTTATCTTAGAAACGGCTGCTGGTTTTGCTTCCATTCGCGAACCGTTTATCGTGATTACCGAAGCGCAGCAAGCGCCAGCAAAAGTTCAACGTCCAACTAACTACGCGATCGCACTTCCCGACTCTGCCGAGGAACTTTCCCGCACGATTAACTATCTACTTGCCGAAGAAGCCAAAACTCCACCGCTAAATCTAGATTTGCCCGAACCGAGTAAAATGACCAAAAAACTCGAACCCTCCAAATCTCCTTCGGGTCAAATTTTACCGCCAAAGCTTGTTTTCTCTGACGCGATTGAAGAGATTAAACTTCCTCAACTTCCACCCCTTCCCAACCCTCAACCTACCCCCTCGCCAGAAGCGATCGACGATACTCCCGTTGAATCGGGCCAACTCGACTTTTCCGAAAGAAAGATGCTAGAGAAAGCGGATTCGGTAGCGCTTAGCCAACCAACTCTTTCGGTAGAAGAAGCTTTTCAATCTTTGCACTTAGAAGAACGTTTTCTCTTACGCCTCAATTCTATAGCCGAGCAAGCACAAGAAACGGAGGCAAATGTGAGTTCGGAGTAGAATCTCCCCTCGATGTTCTATCACTGCCTTATATTTAAAGTCATCTAAAGACGACTGGATAAATGTCTGAGTCCTTTTTAATGGACTTGATATATGAGATGCTTAATACCATTTTTCATTCATTAATGACAGAGATGGTCGATTGCCCTCACCCTCAACCCCTCTCCCAAACTGGGAGAGGGGAAAAAGATGTCGATCGCGAAAACCTGAAAATTGGTATAATTTATTCCCCGGCGGACTAAAAGATTATTTTTTGTCTGTTGGTTTAACCGACTTTAGCTTTGGGCTAGGGAATTAATTCCCTGACAGACTTCTAATATCAGCTCCATTTAATTAACCATAAATTGCCGTGCGATCGCCAACAGAAGCGAGCAGGATGCTCACAATACCACCAGCTATTTATGGTTATTCAATCGGATTTAATATAACCACTAACCAATAACTAATAACTAACCTTGATTGCTGACGCTCGATAAACGATGATACTGGCGGCGCTTTCTTGTAAATCCGGGATAGAACGAAAAAATTCTAAGCCCGATCCCAATCTTTTTTCATCTTTTCCTAACTTCTCAATCATTTGTGAAATAGTAGGTGCCAGCCAAGCATAAATATATTCAATAAAATCTCGTAGTTTCTGACTATTTTCTCCTTGAAAGTAATGGAAAGCCCAGGGTAAATTTTTGACTCGACTAAATCCAGCTTTTTGCAGCAGTAATCCCAACCTTCTACCGATATAAGGATTGCCTCCTGAATCGAGTAGGAGTTCGCATAGTGCATCTTGTAAATATCGATAATCGGCTGACTCTGGATAAATCAGAATAGTCCGATAATCGGTTTCATTAAGCATAATTGTACCTCCAGGTTTGAGAACGCGATATGCTTCTTGCAAGATGGGTTCTGGATTAGAAATATGTTCTAAAAACCAAATATTATAAATATAATTAAAGCTCTCATCAGTCCAAGGAAGCTGGGAAGCATTGCCAACTTGCAGGTCAACATTTAATAAACCGAGATTTTCTAAATGCTGCCTAGCATAAGCAATTTGCGATGCTTGTAAATCGATCCCCGCTAACTGCAACTGAGGAAAAGCTTGCCCTAACACTCCAAGAACTGCCCCCGCACCGCAGCCAATTTCTAAAATGCGATCGCCTGGTAGAAAATTAACATCTCTGAGAATTAGTTTTTCTCGCCAATACAGCGCTTGCTCTATCAAACGCTGTTGTTCTTCTACTGTATAACCATGAATATAATTTTCAGTTTTATTAGATTGTGCTTCCATATTTAAATTGTTAATCCAGATTTAAATTGTTAATCCAGTCGTTTGCTAAGTGTTCGCTACCTATCAACGTTCCATCGCTGCGGTTTGAATGTAGCGTCCTTTCAAATTCTTGTAATTGAGTCATAAAACCGACCAAGATCTCTCGGTCAGTCGGAACGGCTTCGCGGATATAAAATGTTATATTCACTTTGACTCTATTCAAAGATTATATTTATCTAGTGCCGAAGACTAAAGTAGTGCCCTATGAATACACCGACAGATGCACGACAGTATGCACCTGCCACACAACGCAACCGAGAACCCATTCTAGAAGTCTTATTGCGAGTACTACCTCCTAGTGGCAATATCTTAGAAATTGCTAGCGGAACGGGAGAACATGCTGTCTTCTTAGCACCGCGCCTCAGTCCTCGTCAATGGATTCCCTCTGACCCCAATCCGCTTTTGCTCTCAAGTATCAATGCTTGGCGCGATCGCAATCCATCGGATAACTTACATCCACCATACCAAATAGACGCGCGAGATTCCCTTTGGTCGATTGAAGAGACAGGAATTCCTGTAAACGCAATCGTTAACATTAACATGATTCACATATCTCCTTGGTCGGCTTGTTTGGGACTGATGGCAGGGGCAAATCGCTTGCTGTCTCCCGGCGGCATTCTCTACTTGTATGGACCTTTCAAACGAGGCGGAGAACACACATCCTCTAGCAATCTCGCCTTCGACGGATCGTTACGCGCCCAAAATCCGGAATGGGGAGTCCGCAACCTAGAAGATGTCGCCAAAGCAGCCAATGCCCAAGGCTTAAATTTATTAGAAGTCATTCCCATGCCAGCTAATAATCTATCTGTAGTGTTTCAAAGGTGAATCGTCAGAAGTCGGAAATCTTTAAGAATTCGGAAGTATGTCTCCCGATCCCCCGTCAAAGGTGACGGCGAGGGGTACGATATCCAGACCGTTCGGCTTTATCGCGCTCGTAAGCAATTAATCTGCCATAGTATTCATGTTTGCTTAAATTCATCGACATAAAAATATGTTTGCGAGCATTGCCAAACCCTTTTCGGGCAAAAAACTTAACCGCAGAAACATTTTTAGGATCGGTATCGGCTAGCATATAGCGAACGCCATCTTCAATCATGCGTTCTATCAATTTATCCACCAGTTTGTCAGCAACTCCCCGACGCTGGAAATTCTTGTCCACTCCTAACCAAATAATATAGCCGTAAGTCCAGGCTGCTTTGCTGATAATCGTTCCCAAGATGAAACCTGCCAACTGTCCGTCTACCTTCGCGACTAAACAGTATTCAGGGTCGGTATTGTAAAGTCCAATGACTTCCCACTCATCCCAAGTGCGATAGAGATAGGGATATAGTTCGCTAGTGAACAAACTTTCTCCGAGATGAAAGACAGGCGAGAGATCGTCAATCGTCATATCGCACACTTCGATAGTGCAAGGCGAATTCGATGTTAAGTTGGAATTGGTCTCGGAATCAGCGTTCATAAATCAAAAAATTAAAGGAACAATTATTATCTAGAAGAAGCTGTATAATGACAGAGCATTTTAGTCGATAGGAGTAAAAATCGACTATAATTAGATTATCCATTTTGCTCCGAAAAAAGGCAAAAAACTGTTAAATCTATTCCCAATAAAGTTTGTTAACTATTGATAACCATGAGTTCAGATCGCTCCCAAGAATCACAGCAGCATTCTACCCTAGATGAAATTCGCGCTACACGTCTTGAAAAAGTCGAACAACTAAAAAAATT
This sequence comes from Hydrococcus rivularis NIES-593, assembly GCF_001904635.1. Lineage (GTDB taxonomy): Bacteria > Cyanobacteriota > Cyanobacteriia > Cyanobacteriales > Microcystaceae > Hydrococcus > Hydrococcus rivularis. The sequence goes on along the minus strand of NZ_MRCB01000005.1, from coordinate 86,620 downwards.
GGGATTGAATCCTTATGCTTATAAATGGGAAGCGACTCATCGCGCAGCAGAATTACAGGATAAATATGCAGACCTTGGCAATGGAGAAGAAGTCGAAGTAAAAGTCTCTGTTGCAGGTCGAATTATGGCTCGTCGAATCATGGGAAAAATTGCGTTTTTCAATCTCCAAGACGAGACAGGAACTATTCAACTTTATTTGGATAAAAAAAGAATTCAGGAAACGATGGCAGAGATTCCTAATGCCTTTAATACCCTGATCAAACTAACAGATACTGGAGATATTTTAGGAACAAAAGGAACGATAAAACGGACAGAAAAAGGCGAACTTTCTGTTTATGTCAGCGAATATGCAATTCTGACGAAATCCTTGTTGCCTTTGCCAGATAAATGGCATGGATTGACCGATACAGAAAAGCGCTATCGCCAGCGTTATGTCGATCTCATCGTCAATCCCGAAGTCAGACAAACCTTCCGCCGTCGCGCTCAAATTACTGCTTCGATGCGTCGCTATTTAGAACAACAAGGATTTCTGGAAATAGAAACTCCCGTACTGCAAAGCGAAGCAGGCGGTGCGGAAGCACGTCCTTTTATTACCTATCACAATACCCTAGACATGGATTTATACCTCCGCATCGCGACGGAATTGCATCTGAAGCGATTGATTGTCGGCGGATTTGAAAAGGTATTTGAACTCGGACGCATTTTCCGCAACGAAGGGGTTTCTACTAAGCACAATCCTGAATTTACTTCTATCGAAGTCTATCAAGCCTACGCCGACTATAACGATATGATGGCGCTGACGGAGGATATTATTACTAATGTAGCCCAAGAAGTTTTAGGCACTTTAAAAATTAATTATCAAGGACAAGAAATCGATCTGACGACTCCCTGGCGGCGAGTAACTATGCACGAGTTAGTGCAGGAAAAAACGGGGGTAGATTTCGCATCATTTAAAACATTGGATGAGGCAAAAACAGCAGCGACAAAAGCAAGCATTGAAATTCCAGAAGATTGCGATTCTATCGGAAAACTTCTCAACGAAGCTTTTGAACAAAAGGTAGAAGAAAGCTTAATTCAACCAACTTTTGTCATCGATTATCCAGTTGAAATTTCACCGCTAGCCAAACCCCATCGTTCCAAACCCGGATTGGTGGAACGGTTTGAATTATTTATCGTCGGACGGGAAACGGCGAATAGTTTTTCTGAGTTAACCGATCCTATCGATCAACGGGAAAGATTGGAAGCCCAAGCAGCCCAAAAAGCAGCAGGCGATCTAGAAGCGCACGGTGTCGATGAAGATTTCCTAGCTGCATTGGAATATGGAATGCCGCCCACTGGTGGCTTAGGAATTGGTATCGATCGCCTGGTAATGTTATTAACCGATTCTGCTAGCATTCGCGACGTAATCGCCTTCCCACTCCTCAAAACTCACAGTGCCGTTATTAAATCCTTCGACTACGATTCAAAACAGAAAATTCTGAAAGTTGAATTTGCTAGCGGCAGCATCTACAAATATCACGACGTTCCCGAATCAATCTACAAGGAGTTGCAAAATGCTCCTTCAAAGGGTCAGTATTTTAACGCTCAAATTCGAGATAAATTTGGCTTCGATCGCGAGGTATAAGTAGGGGGAGCATCCCAAATAGGTAATTATAGTGCGAGCAAGACAGCTTCGCGCCCCTCCTGCGATCGCGATTGTAAAATTCCTTAATATTAGCAACGAGTTTAATTCTGCTGACATTAAGGGGCGATCGCGATCGCCATAGCTCTTTTTGCTTTATCATGTCAATCGATAATATTGACAACTGCGAATCAATGAAAAAGATATTTATCTTTCTGCTTCTCTTTATTGTTGGCGTAACTTTACCCTTTGGTTGTGCGGCAAACCAATCTAACTTTAGGGGGGGAAATAATAGCCAAGAAAACGTTCTCAGTGTCTACAATTTTTCAACCTATATCGATCCGGCAATTATTAAAGAATTTGAGCAAAAATATAGCGCCAAAGTCAAATATGACACCTACGAAAGCATGGACGATCTCTATGCCAAGCTCAAACCAGGCAATCCCGGCTATGATGTAATTTTTCCCAGCGATTACATGGTAACGATTATGGGAAAAGAAAATTTAGTCGAGGAATTCAACCTAGCCAATATCCCCAATATTAAAAATCTCGATCCGAAGTTTCTTAAAGCTCCTTTCGATCCAGAAAATAAATATAGTCTTCCCTATCAATGGGGAACGATGGGACTCGGATACAACATTCAAAAAACTGGCGGCGAGATCGATAGCTGGGCAACGGTTTTTGACCCTAAATATAAAGCAAAAGTCGCCTTGATGGACGAATTGCGAACGATGATGGGCGCAATCTTAATCTACCTAGGCTACGATGCCAATACGACTAATCCCGACGAGATAAACAAAGCTAAAGATTTTCTGATTCAACATAAAGATAACATTGCCGCTTTTGCACCGGATACGGGTCAAATGCTCCTCGACCAGGGGGAAGTTGATATTGCCGTCGAGTGGAACGGCGATATCTTCCAGATTATGGAAGAAAACCCGAATATCCGTTATGCAATCCCTAAAGAAGGAACGGTCATTTGGATGGATAATATGAGTATTGCTAAGGGCGCTCCTCACAAAGAATTAGCCGAGAAATTCATCAACTTTCTCCTCGAACCCGAAGTGGGTGCTAGGATTTCTAATTTTGTCAAATATGCTACGCCAAACAAAATGGCATTAGAAAAAGGTTTAATTAACAAAGAAGATTTGAAGAATCCAGGAATTTACCCATCGGCTGAGACATTTAACAAAATGACTTTTATTAAAGATGTTGGCGAAGCTAATCAACTATACGACCAAGCTTGGACGGAAATCAAAGCCGAAATTGGCGGGTAAATTTTAGATTTCAAATAGGGGGTGAGAATGCAAGCAGTTGAGTTAGTAGAAGTTTCTAAGTCTTTTACGAGTTCTCGACACAAGGAATTTTTGGCGGTAGACCGACTAAATTTGCAAATTGCTCAAGGGGAGTTTTTCTCGCTGTTGGGACCTTCTGGATGCGGGAAAACGACAACCTTGCGAATGCTAGCCGGGTTTGAGTTACCTACGTCGGGAGACATATATATATACGGCGAACCGATGGAACAACTGCCTCCCTTCCACCGTCCTGTCAATACGGTTTTTCAGAATTATGCTCTTTTTCCCCATTTAACCGTTGCCCAAAACGTTGCCTTCGGACTAGAAATGGAAAAATTGCCTCGCGCTCAAATTCGCAGCCGAGTGGCAGAGGCGTTGGAAATGGTCAAGTTGAACGGACTGGAAAAACGCTATCCTCGCCAACTATCGGGAGGACAGCAGCAACGAGTAGCGCTGGCGAGAGCGCTTGTCAAGCAACCGAAGGTATTGCTACTAGACGAACCGCTAGGCGCTTTGGATTTAAAGCTGCGTAAAGAAATGCAAATAGAATTAAAGCACTTGCAGCAGCAGGTGGGCATTACTTTTATCTATGTCACCCACGACCAAGAAGAAGCCTTAACCATGTCCGATCGCATGGCGGTGATGTCAGAAGGTAAAATTTTACAAGTAGGAGAGCCGATCGAAATCTACGAAGAACCCAATTCCCGCTTCGTTGCCGATTTTATTGGAGAAACGAATCTGTTGACGGGAAAAATTATAGAACAACAGGGCGAGCAAGCCATTGTCCTAGTCGATGAAACTCTGCCAATCAAAGTATCCTATCGCGATCGCCTCTCAGTAGGACAGATAGTTACGATCGTCATTCGTCCCGAAAAAATCGCAATTTCTTCCCCCCAAGAAGGCGATCGATCCGGTTGGCTGGCAAAAGTAGAAGAAGCGGTTTATATTGGAACGGATACGCGCTATTTGGTTCGCTTGACCGAACAAACGGTAATTACTATTCGCCAACAAAATTTGCATCGCAGTCGCATCCATTTTTATCAACCCGGAGAAAACGTTCAAATTAATATCTCTCCAGACAATATGCGTCTGATTCTCTAGTTCCAACAAATCATTCTTCTTTAGTTCGGAATCGAAGCCAATAACCGTGTAGTTACTTCTGCCAAGCTGCTACTAGATCGTTAAAACTGAAGGATTCGTTCCATCATGACTAACCAACCGATACGCCATATCAAATCCGAAGATTCTCTCGATCGCTTTGCCAGAGAATTTCTAGAAGTGCTGCTACAAGATGAAGCTTGCTATCTTTGGAATCCAGCCGAACCCGAAACCGAAGCTTACTTTGAAAGATTAGAACAAAATTTTTCTCTTCTAGACTCCCTAGATTCAGAAGAAATCGCCCCCCAAGCAGAAAAGTTTTATGATTGTCTGCATCAGTGTTGGGAATCGGCAGAAATTCTTCAAGCTAAGCAATCAATCCTGCAAAGATTCGGTCATCTAGTTCCCTGTGATTGGATAGATGCGATCGCCGAACAAGCCGCTCGTCTTATTGCTGAAAATCTTTCTCCCATCGAGCGCTTGGTAGCGTGCGTCAACCCCCTACTATCGAACTGGGGAGAAGAAGACTTACAAGTTTTTGCTCGTCCTTTAGTCTATACCATGCGCGGCGACAATGGCGTTAAAGTTGCGCCTTGGGACGAACTATCCGAGATTGAAAAAGTACGTCTCACCATGAAGATCGCTCAGGAAGTTTTAACCGAGTTACAACAGACTAACCAATAATAAATTAATTATATTATATTATATTATGAATTCTGAATTTTCAATTATTCATAATTCAGAATTCATATTTTTTTATCAATGCGTTGCCCGTTCGACAAGCGTCAAGACATCGCTGCGACTTAATTTATCTTTCCCCAGGGCTAAAACCTCTAAGGTGCCATGAGCCAATGTCAAGGGAATTTTACAAAAGTCGAGTGCCGGACCGGGAGGAAGAGCATTTGTGTATCCTTCTGCCAGCTTTAAGTTGCGACGCGCATAGGCATGCATCTCTTCGTCGCGCCAACCATCGGGAAAGAAATTCACGTCTCGACTGAGATCCTCGCTGCGGTTGCGGATAATGTTAACTGCCTGTAAGCCTCGACCAAAACCGATCGCACAGGTGCGATCGCTGCGAGTTCCATCGTACCACGCCCACAAGTCCGACAACAGCAAACCAACTGCCCCAGCTACACTGAAAGTATAGCGATCTAGATCCGATTCTGTATGAATTTCCCAGTTGTTCTCAGCCCAGTACGCCATTCGATCTGCCATGGCTGCCGTTGCATCCCAAATGCGCGGCGCGATGGTTTTAGGCGCGAGTAATGCCCATTCTCCAATGCGAAGAGTCACCTCCGGCAGGAGGATGTAGTCGGCTAACCCAGCCGAAAAATGCTCGATCGCGCTGCCATCGGTACCAGCTTGTAAGTTAAGGCTAATTCCGCGCAACAGCCTGGCTTTGGTAACATTATCTAGCTCTGGGCAATCTTCTATTTCATCGATGGCACGCATGCACAGATAAGCCGAAGCCACTGCTTCCTGGAGTTTTGACGGCAGAAGGTTAATAGGGATATAAAACGTTCTACTCGTTTGTTTGAGAACTTCTAGAGCATTATCGCGTAAATTCATTCAGTTATCTCCTCACGCCCACTTGTGCTTGGGTATACATTCGCGATGCGATGGATTCAGACTATGCTAAATTTTTACATCTTAAGAGAGTGATAGGTAAACTTGATTTTTTTATGGCTAATTTGTAGCATCAAATCATACACTGTTTCAGCCTACTTTTTCTATAACCTACCTAACTTCTTTTTGATTTTTTGGCTCGACTATTGCGATCGCCTGCCAGTGGCTATCTGGGTTAAAAGCGCATTTCGAGAATTTTGTTACCGATCTATCGCTTTTGGTATCTATCACAAAAAAGCTTTATGTCAAGGGAAATTTCACTAAAAATTGTATTAGTCAAAACTTGTTGACTAAGGATTGACACTTGGGTAAAAAATTATATATATTTACTAAATGGGCTTTAAAAAATATCGCTATAGCTATCGGCAAGCATCGAAACGCGAGATAGAACGAGCGATATTTAAAGCGAAGAAACGCACTTGATATATGCGTCAAAAGGAACACTGCAATGCTTGTGCTTTCACTAATTACTCTAGCTATCGCATCGGTTGCAGCTTTTGTGAGTTTCAACACTAGAGAGGAGGTTGTTAAGGCAGCCATGGGGTTTACGGCCGTAATCTTCTCCTTTTTAACGCTCTTGCTTGCTCCCTGGGCGCTTAAGCTAGCAATTGTTGCCATTCCTCTAGCGCTCGACAGAATCAACAACTGGTCAACCGAAAAATCGATTAATTAGAATTTCAAGCAAAAATAGCGGCGATCTCGCCAGTTTCCAAGACAAGACGAAAGACAACGCAGCGCTACAAACGAAGCGATAGTTCTTTTTTATTTTTCCTCAAACGCAGCTTTAGCAAGTCAAAAAGGCTTTTGAGTAGGGCAAGCAAAAGCGGCAAGGACACGACATCAACTCCCGTGTCCTTATTTGCTATCAAACAAATTAAGTTAACTTGTCGAGTAAACGAGATTGTCTATCGTCGAGTACATCAGCATAAAGTTTTTCCAGCTTGGTGATATTGTGACAAAGAGTATAGCGTTCCAACACTCGCTCTCTGGCCTTTTTCCCCAACAGCTTAGTAATTTCTGGATGATCTTGAAAGAGTGGAAGCAGGGTTTTTAATTGAGTCGTGACCCCCTGAGTCTTGATAATGACCCCTGCACCATCTTCTAAGACTTCCCCATCCGCACCGGCATCAGTAGCAATACAAGCGATTCCACAAGCCATCGCCTCCAACAGAGAGAGAGACAATCCCTCCACCAGTGAGGGAAGGATAAATACGTCTGCCGCCCGCAAAATTTCGATGCGTCGATATTCCTCAGCGACGAATCCAAGCCAGATGATACCGCATTCTTCATTGTAGAAGGGTCTTAAAGCGGCTGTAAGCGGTCCATCCCCAACGATAAGTAATTTGCTATCTCGATTCATATTCGAGTGCTTCCAAGCCTTTAAGAGGGCTTCTACGTTCTTTTCTGTAGAAATACGACCCAAATAAACAAATAGGCGTTCGGCATCGAAGCGAGACTTGAGATCGGAGACTCCCGGAGAGTATTTCTGTACGTCAACGCCGTTGGGAATCACTGCCAGCTTTGCCCGTGGCACGCCTAATTTAACGAGTAAATGTTGTTGCAGGCGCGAAAAAACTATCGTTTTGTCATAGTTGGCAAGAAAAGGCGCATAAAGCTGATAGGTCAAAAACTGAGTACTAGATTTGAGGTTGCGAAGCTTGCTATCAAAGGGAGGATGAAAAGTCGCAATCAGAGGTAAATTCAGTTCTTCGCAAATTTCTGGCAGCCGAAAATCCAAAGGAGAAAGCGTTAGAGAAGCGTGTACTATGTCGGGTTTGAGTTTCGCAAGCGCTTGCGTTAAAACTTTACTCGATTTTGGAGTCGGAATCGTATAAACCTGAGACTTGTAGAAAAAGGGAAGAACGACTTCGGGGCAAGCGGGCCAGCCTTGGTCGCTAGATTCCGATTCTTCTTGAGCAAAATGAAGAAAACTGACTTGATAGCCGCGATCGAGCAGAGCATTGGTAACTTCTCTACCATAGGTAACGTTTCCGCAAAAGGGAGATTTTTTTCCCAGCCAAGCAATATGCATTCAGTTGACGATCTTAGGAAGAAATTAGATACCTTAACGAAGATTAAGAATATCTGACAACTAACCTCCCCATCTGTCAACTTTAGATGACTTTACAGATTCCAGACGAGCAACATACCAACTTAAGATTCCTCCAGCCCCAGTCAGGGCTGCTAAAGCCAAGAGAACGGGTTGCAAACCCAAAAACGTCTCTGCGACCCCTGCCACAGCCAACGGTAATGATAGAGCAATATTGACCGCATTGTTTTCTAAGCCAAAAACCTTGCCTCGCATATCGGGAGGCGTTTCTGCCAACAGTGTCGTTTGCATCGGCACTCCCACCAAAGCGGCAAAAGCTCCCAACAAAGTTGTCATCGCTAGCGCTAGCCAAAGGCTTTTCGTTGCGACGGACAAACCGATCAAAGAGGCAGCCATTCCCATCGACCCCCAAAGGCTCAATTGAGCGTTGGCAAATCGTTGACCCCAATAAGCCAAGATAGCGGCATTGATTGCCAGTCCGACGCCGCCAGCCGCCAGTAAGAAACCGAATTGGTCGGCTTTCATTGCCGGAATGATTTCTGCCATCCGCACTGCCAAAACGGACAAAGCAGCAAACACGGAAAAGAGAATGACCAACTGAATTAAAGCATTGCGAACGCGATGATTTTCTTGTAGGTAGCGCACGCCATCTAAAATGTCGTCAAAAATGTGGGGGGGTTCCGGGCGGAAATGTTCCGATTTTTCTCCAGTTCTCAAAAAGAGTAAGATTAATCCGGCAATGATATATGCGCCGCCTACGACCAAAACTTTACCAAAATTCCAGGATGCCGCCGACGTTCCCAAAAGGCGATCGGCGATCGCTAACAAAGGCTCTCCGATCGCAAACCCCACGATCAAGACTGCCATTGTCGTCGTGGTATTGAGGGAATTTGCCGCCAATAGGTGGCGATTTCTGACAACTAATGCTAGGGTAGCCTGTTCTGCTGGCGCAAAAAACTGAGTTAAGGTAGAAACCAAGAAAGTAACGACCAACAAAATTAAAAATCCGACTGGCAAATCCATCCAGGTTTTTATGTCCTGAGAAAACCACAATAGAGTCGGCACGATTAAGACCAGAAAACCGCGTATCAGATTAGAAACGACCAGGACTCCTTTTTTAAACCATCTATCTACATAAACCCCCGCTAGAGAACCAAACAACACGGCAGGAATAGTATTGGCGATCATAATTGCCGATACCCAACCGCTAATTGGTTGACCGACTGCTTTAAAGTGACTGTCAATGAAGGCAATCATCAACACCAGATAAAACTTATCGGCAAGCTGAGAAAAGATTTGACCTCCCCAGAGAGTCAAAAAGCGGGGATTTCTCAGCACGGGGGCAAACCCCTGACTGGAAGGTTGACGCGATGAATAGAGTGGTCGGCGATCCATAGATATAGACGACGGGCGAGGGTTGTCAGAGGGAGTTTCGTTCTGGTTCGATTCGGAGACTTGCATTCTCGATAAAGATCTTTACTAAAGAGATTTTAAGCGAATAGTTAAAATTCTAAGGGAGATAAAGCATCGACTAGGCTCGCAGAGCGAAAAGAACGACCAAAATGATACTGAGCGTAATCCCTTAAAAGGTGCTCTACCTTCACCCAAGCTACATCTAGCGGTAGCTTCAGAGATTCTGCCGCCAGAATTTGAGACGGATCTGGCAAGGATTTAACTCCCAAATGTTGCAGTATACTTAGTTCTAAGGCGCCCAGCTTCGCATTGACCTTGGGCAGAAAAGCCTCAGAGGCATCGGTTAGAGTTTGAGTTGCAGTTCGAGCGATCGCTCCCCGAACGGATAAATTAACCAGTCCGCCGCTTTCAAAACTAAATCCTACTCGCCAACGCGGGTCGCTAAACTGAGGAGTCAGAGATTTTTGGGTCAGACAGCAGCGATGGACTTCCGGGGCAATTCCCGCGATCGCCAGCAAGTGAAAAACGGCTTGAGCTAGATAAGCGACGAGGTTGCTAGAATTGGCAAATTGTTCGATGCGGCGCAAATGTTCGTTGAGCAATTCGTAGAGTTCTGCTTGGGGTTGCTCGCTGAGGGCAAGACAGAGTACTAATTCGGCTAAGTACTGACTGGCAGTGAGTTTGCCCAGATCGCGACTCAAGCGCGGATAGGATTCTAGGGTTTCTGCTTGAGTAATTTTATCGAGCGATCGCCCTTTGGCAATTAATAATTGATTGACGACAAACAACTCGCTTCTGCCCCGCAGCTTCGATTTATGCTTTCTTGCCCCCGGCGCAACAGCCCGTATCAAGCCGAATTCTGGCGAAAGAATCGTCAAGAGGCGATCGGTTTCCCCTAGCGGCATTCCTTTAAGAATAATTCCGGTGGCTTGATAAGTTCGAGTCATCGACCGTTGGATAAAAAGATTTTCGATTTTGGTCGCCGTTGTGCTGGAAGTGCAAGGTACTCCGCCGTAGACGACGCAGCCTGCTGAAAAGTCCTTCGTCAATTCCAGCGGCGTGCGGCGACTGCTCAGACGCAGATTTTGGATTGGGGATTAGTTAGTAGTTAGGTGGTTAGTCGTTAATTGTCTCTCCACACTCCCAACTCTCCCCACACTCCCCACACCCCCTGTCTCCCTCTACTCCCTCTCCTGGGTCCTCCGTCCTCTGCTCTCCGTTCTTAAAACGCCTCCTTCTTCTTGCTGTCGAACGAGATCGACTCCGCGAGAAGTTCCCAGCCGAGTCGCCCCAGCAGATATTAATTCTAAAGCTTGTTCGAGAGTGCGAATCCCCCCAGAAGCTTTGATTCCTATCTGTCCTTTAGTAATATTATGGAGGAAACGAACGTCAGCAACGGTAGCCCCACCAAACCAACCCGTATTCGTCTTTAGATATCCTACTCCAGCATCCATACAAATTTCAGCAGCTAGCCGTTTTTCTGTCTCGGTAAGGAGCGCAGTTTCTAAAATAGCTTTAACCGTTTTTCCAGTTTCCTCGCAGATAGAAGCGATTTCACGATAGATTTCCTCCGATCGCCCCGCTTTTAACCAGCCTAAATTAATAACGACATCGAGTTCGGTTGCGCCATTTTCGACAGCTTCTTGCGCTTCGTAAAGTTTAACGGCTGAGGTGGTCGCCCCGGTAGGAAACCCAATGACGGTGCAGATTTGCGTTCGTTTTCCATGCAGCAGTTCGGCTGCTTGTCTCACAGCAGTCGGATACACGCACACTGCCGGAAAATGAAAGCGATCCGCCTCGGCACAACACTGTTCTACTTGTTCGGGGGTAGCTGTAGGATTGAGCAATGCATGGTCGATATAGTTGGCGATATCAATTTCCGAACTTGCTACAGTCATCGTCGCTTCTCCTAAAGGACTCCCTGTTCAATTGTTGCAGAATTTACATAGCTTTAGCGCAGGAAAAAACAGAAGAAGGTTATTTGTCAACAAGAGCATTTTCATCAAAATACTTAATACATACTTAAATATCAACTGAAGTAACTCTCCTCAAACTCCGAATCAATACGTTGAGTTGCTGGCGAAGGTAAACGAGATTTTGTCCTTGTTCGCCATAGCGCCAGCGCACGTATGCCTGAGAGATTTCCTCAATAATTTCAGCTGCAGCAGAAGAGTAGTTCTGCTCGATCGCGCGGGCGTATTCTAAGGGAGTTTGGGCGGGATGCTTGGGATAGCCTTTCGCCTTTAACTCCTCCAGCATCTGCCGATACAGCCTCTCCATTGGCGGTAACTTGGCCAGACGACGACGATACCTCCAACGCCTCACTTGGTTGAAGCCTAGCCATCCAAAAAATCCTAACGCGATCGCCGCAATAATACCCACCAGCACGCCGATGAGACTGCCAGAAATGAAGCGCCACAACCCGCCCAGAATTCTCAAGAATCCCCCAAGAATTTCGCCCCACAAAATGCTCATAAAACTGACGATTGGAGACGGCAACCAACTGGCTACCCAGTTCCACAACTGTTTGAGAACGCTGAAGGTTTGGTCTTCTTCAAAGGATGGGGGAATCAATTCGTGCCCCGGAATCGGATCGAAGGCGAACCAGCCGTGATTGGGAAAATAAACTTCCGTTAGGGCATAGGCATCGGTATTGCGAACGATATAGTATCCTGTAAACGGATTGAACTGTCCGGGCGCAAACCCTACCGCTAATCTTGCCGGAATGCCCAGAGAACGCAGCATTACCGTCAAAACCGTAGAAAAGTGGTCGGGATAGCCGCCTTGGTAGCGAAAAAGAAAGGCTGTAACTAAATCTTCTTTTTCTGCCAAAAATGGTAGTTCTGGTTGAATTTGATAGTTTTGCTTGAGTGCTTGCGCCAAAAAGAGAGATTTTTCGTAGGCAGAAGTCAGGGAGTTAGGCGATTTCGCCAGGAGTTCTTCGGCTTTTTGTCGTATTTTGTCTTTAATTTCGGGCGGAATTTGCAGATAGGAATCCTGAATCTTTTTGGGATAGTTTTCTGAAGCACGACCCAAAAGAGTACGATCGCGGTAGGGCACTTGAGAGATTACGGTATAGGTTGCTCCTTCCATCAATCCAGCTGGCGATCGCAAGCTTCCTTCAGGATCGATGGCAATCTCTTTTGTTGGGAAGAAAACGTATTTTGGATACGATAGCGCGGGAATGATATTGGGCAATTCTGAAACCACCGTGTAACTCTGAATCACCTGTTTTGTCCTGCCGCGAGTTAGCGGGGGCGAAATCAAAAACCGATAGGACCAGCGAGAACGCTGAATGTCTTGGAGTTGGTCTTTGCGGGAGATTTCCCATCCCTGTCCCGTATAGCGATCGAAGGACATAACCCGCCAAAATCCGGGCGCTTGGGAACGAACTCGCATGACAATTTCGGATTCCATTTCTCCGCGCAGATTTTGGTTCATTTGGCTGTTGAAGCCATAATAATACTTGCGATCGATTTCACCTGCGCCTTGTTGTTGGGTTGTGCCTCCTCCTGCGCCAGTTTCTCTCGCTTTCCCTTCTCGCACGTAACCGGGATTGACAATATCGCGGTTTTCGCCATCAAAACTTCGATCTTGCATATCTACCGGACTGCTGACGGGAAAGGTTTGTAGCTGATAGCCTGGAAAGCGAGGCATAAGGGCAAAGATCGTTAGCCCTACCGCGATAATGACGACTAGAAAAAGGAGAAGGCGTTGAGGAGAAAGGGGAGAGAAAGAAGAGGACGCAGGTAAAGTAAGCTTAATCTTCTCAAGACCGAGACGGGAGCGATAGTCTAGGATTAGAGTAGGAAGCGCGATCGCCAGAAAAACGATTAGCCAAGGGGCAAACGCCAAGGTTTGAGATACCGTTCCTGCTACCCCTAACAAAATTAAGCCGATGACCATCGAATAGCCCAAGTCCTTGCGCCGAGGCAGATCGAAGCTGTGCAAAACTTGGAGTTGAACGAGTAATTCAGCCAGGGAGATGCGACTGTCGCTTAAATTGACGACCAAATTTCCCAAAAAAACGACTAACACCACCATCATTCCGATGGCAATTAAAAATTTAGCGGTAATATTGCGCTTCCGTCGTCGATACCAACTCCAGGTTGCCCCTACAATACTCAAAGGTACTGCCCACCAACTCATTTGAGTTTCAGCAGCTATGTCGGTAGCAATAATTCCAACAATGACTAAAGCTTGTACCAAAACCCGCAGTAGAATCGATTCTTCTGTCTTGGGTGGCGGCATGTCTTCCAGTCGCTGCCGGATTTGCTGAAAAAACGGTAGCTGTCGTAGCGATCTATTAACCATAGCTTGAGAAACAAAGCGGGGGGAGAAGCCAAAATATGTTTAATTTAAATTTTGCAGTATTTTTGCTATTTGTTTATCAGCAAATACCTTGAATGTAAATCACTTATTTGATTTACTCAATATTCAAGTTCGAGAATTTTGTCTGGTAGAGAATAGAGACTAACAAAGTAGACTAGAAAAGACCGAGCGAGGGAGTCGATTGAATTATGAGTTATGATTTCGATCTATTGGCGATCGGCGGCGGTTCTGGAGGAATTGCTGCTGCCAGACGCGCCGCAGAATACGGTGCCAAAGTTGGTATTGCAGAATTCGATCGCTTGGGAGGAACGTGCGTCAATCGAGGTTGCATCCCCAAAAAGCTAATGGTATACGCATCCCATTTCCCCGATTATTTCCAAGATGCACAGGGATATGGGTGGAGTCCGGTGCATAGTACCCTCGACTGGACAAAGATGATAGCCGCCGTCAACCAGGAATTAGACCGCCTCAACGGGGTTTATCAAAGAATGCTAGACAATGCCAAGGTGAAACTGTTTAGAGGATATGCTCGCTTTCTCGACCCTCACACGCTCGAAATTGGAGATACTAAGGTAACGGCAGATAAGATCTTAATTGCCGTCGGCGGTCATCCCATCAGACCCGATATTCCGGGGAGCGAACATACGATCGTCTCGGACGATATGTTTCGCCTCAAAGAACAACCCAAACGAATCGTTATTATTGGCGGTGGCTATATTGGCGTAGAATTCGCTTGCATCATGAATGGGTTAGGTTCCGAGGTGACGCAGATTATTCGCCGAGAGAAGATTTTGCGGGGATTTGATGAAGATCTTCGGTCTTGCGTTCAGGAGGCGATGGAGAAGCATGGGATCCGCATCGTGACCAATAGTACGCCGACGGCGATAGAAAAGACCTCCGAAGGATTGAAAATACACATAGAAAACGACAATGCCTCTGAAATTGTCGTCGCTGATGCCGTGAGTTTGGCGGCAACGGGACGCAAACCCAATTTGGCAAAGCTGGGTTTAGAAAATGCTGGCGTAGAAGTGAGTAACGGCGCGATCGCGGTCAATCAATACAGTCAGACTTCTTGCGAACATATCTATGCTGTAGGCGATTGTACCGATCGCATCAATCTGACTCCCGTTGCTATCAATGAAGGTCGCGCCTTTGCCGATACCCACTTTGGCGGCAAATCTCGCGTGATGAGTTATGAGAATATTCCCTCGGCAGTCTTTAGCACCCCAGAAGCAGCAACCGTAGGGTTAACCGAAGCAGAAGCTAGGGAAAAATACGGCGATGATGCCATTAAAATCTATCGCGCTAAGTTTCGTTCTACTTATTACACCCTGACTGGCAAAGATGAAAAAACGATGATGAAATTGGTGGTCGATCGCAATACAGATAGAGTCTTGGGAGCACATATGGTTGGCGACAATGCCGCCGAGATTATCCAGGGAGTTGCGATCGCCGTAAAAATGGGCGCGAAAAAATCTGACTTCGATGCTACAGTTGCCATTCACCCCACCGCCGCCGAAGAATTTGTCACCATGCGGTAAAAACCAGTCAAACCAATTCGCAATTCGCAAAAGTTCGGAAACGCGATCGCATTTCTTGATAAAAAAATATTGCAGCCCGAAAATCAATTTTCGGACTAATAGCCTAAGCCCTCTCAAGAGGGCTAAACGCTAAGTGGTTGCTCCATAAGGAGCGGGTGTCATGTTGAGCGAAGTGAAACATCTCAATGCATTAGGTTAACAACCCAGATTCTTCGTTATGTTTTACAAAGTCAGAAGAGGCTTGCCGTGCGGGGGCGGAGTATCTCTGACTCTGCTCACAACGATCCCAAACACTTTTAAGATGTCCGCTTAGCGCAATTAAAATTGCTTTACCTAAAGCTACAACCCCATACGTTTTGGATAACGATAAGCTGCCTTTTACCAAGTTTTTTAATAAAGATTTAAGATTTTTGACATTTCTGCCTGGACAAAGTAAATGCACCTATTGTAAAAAAGGAGCAAGAACAAAGACCTTACTCTGTTCTCGCTCAGCAGCTCTTTACTAGCTTGGAGATGAGTCTAGTGTCCAATTTAATCCGTTCTCTACTGCTAACCACCCTTTTAAGCTTTATCCTACCGATTATGGCAATCGGTACCTTACTAGCTGCTGCGTTCGCGATCGCTCACGTACCGGGATTAACTGCTTTCGGACGCATCGGTTCCAGTCAAATTTGGGAATTTTTGGCGATTTTTGGCGGCGGGTATCCCCTTCAAGGAATTCTAGCTATCGGCTTTAGCTGCGGTATGGTAGGGTGTTTGTTCGATCTATACAACTTTTACCTCTATCAAGATTTGCGCAGCCAATAAGGCAGTTGCGCGATCGCTCCTATTTTTCCCGGTCAATCTAGCTAAACTAGGAATTAGACAAGCTCTGCCGTTTAGAAGAATCGGATAGTGCTTATCAAAACGATCTCCTCACTACAGTTTCGCCTGGTTGACCATGTTAAAACAACTCGATCGCTTTTTCGGTCGTTTTCGCCAAGGATGGATTTATATAATTCTGTCGCTTGCGATCGCTGGCACTTTAATCTTAAGCGCTCCTAAACCAAGCTACGGAGGCTCTTGGCTAGATATTTTAATTAGGGGAGTTCAAGTTATCCAACTGTCGAGCATTTCAGACGAACAAGAAATCGAACTGGGCAAACAAATCGATCGCGAACTAACCCAAACAAAAAAAATTCGGATTTTGAGAAATCCCTCCCTCAACAGCTATTTGAATCAAATCGGACAAAGACTCGTGCCAGCGAGCGAGCGACCTAACATTCCCTATAAATTTCAGATCGTCAACGACAAACAAATCAATGCCTTTGCCACCGCAGGAGGCTATATTTATATCAACAGTGGTTTGATGCAGAAAGCAGATAACGAAGCAGAGTTAGCTAGCGTCCTCGCTCACGAAATCGGTCATATCGCTGCTCGTCACGCGATCGACCAAATGCGAGATACGGCAATCTCTCAAGGATTGCTTTCGGCAGCCGGACTCGAACGAGAGACTCTGGTCAATCTAGGCGTACAATTGGCAGTTAGCCTCCCCAACAGCCGCGAAGACGAATTTGAAGCCGACAAACTGGGACTTGCCAATCTAGAAAAAGCTGGCTACGCTCCCTCAGCCATGGTGAGTTTTATGAAAAAACTTTTGGCTCAAGGTAGCTCCGTTCCAACCTTTGTTAGTACTCATCCCAATGTATCAGATCGCATCGTTGTCTTAGAGCGATCGATCGATTCCAAAAAAGCCATTGCCGGCGATGGATTAGATAATCAAGCCTACAGAAACCGAATTCGTGCTGCTCTGTAACTGGTAGTGCGAACATCTCGCTCGCGAGATGCTCGCACTGCAATTTATAGTTAATTCAAATTAACTTATCATTTTTTGGGAACCTTGACCTGACGTGCCATGTTCTTAAACATGTCTAAACTCGGTCCGGGTTTCCGGCGCGACATAGTAGGCATCATCAGGTATTTATCGGCAAATTGAACGGTTTGAGAACCGACTTTGCCGTTGCTATCTTTTTTAAAAACTGCCGCTCTAATTATAGCTTCTGGATCGGATGCCACAGGCGCAGAAGCTTTAGGGGCTGGTTCTGGCGCAGCCTTAGCATTTTGTCCATTATCCTTGACTGAGGTTTTCTTCGTCTTTTTCGCTTCGACAGGTGCGGCTTTTGGTGACTTGATCTCACTAGCTTGGCTAGATTTGGCTTTTTTCTCTTCTACTGGTTTGGCTGCTGCTTCTGCTTTATCCTTTGCAGGCTGCTGGCTTTTGCTTTCGTCTAATTCAAGAAAATAAGCATCTTTTTTACCGCCAAATAACTTTTTAAACATTGACAACAACTCCGTCTGATGAGGTGAACTGTAAAAATAATCGTTTGAGAAACCTATTAGTTCCTGCTAAATCAATTTACATGAAATAGAAGTAGAAATCGAACACAAATTCGCTTGAAGCAAAACTGAGAAACTAAGGGCAGACATACCGCAATTCTCTGACAAGAATTAACTAAAATTAATTCTGTCTGTTTTTGCTCGAATATTTTTGACGAGCGAGAAAGCGACTTTAGCAGTTATAAATTATCTGCTGATTTCTCTCTCAAAACAAGATAGAAGGTCAAAAAACTTTTCGCTTTCCAATAATTTTTTATTAAATTTATTGGTTAAAGCACAGGTTAACAAGGTTTCCCTCTGCATACCATCAAGCCAGAAATGGATACCTTTTGCAATTATTTTTTACAAAAATTAATATATGTTGCCAATCTAAACGCTAAGAAATGTTAATCAGCCTTCTTTAATTAATATTGGTTTACGCTTCTCTCAGTTTTTGACCAAGACGATTCCGTAAAGCACCGACTCAGGAAATCGCATCCTCAACCTTCTGTAAGCTACAATTTCAGACGGAAGTCGTATGAGAGCCACTAAACAAGAATGCAAATTCGAGGGACAAATACAGCAGTATTAGATTGGACTGGCGATGCTTTAGCAATTGGTCTATTTGAGAGCAATATAGAACTAACTGGAGAATTAGCTCGCTTAGATGAGAAACTGGTAGAGACGATTCAAGAATTAGTTTCTGAGACGGAATTTGAAGGAAAATCCAACAGTACAGCAGTGACGCGCGTCGGTAGTAACAGTCCCGTCCGCAAAATTATTTTAGTGGGGTTGGGCAAAGCCGAGGACTTAAAACTGAATGCGGTTCGCCTAGCTGGGGCAGCGATCGCGCGGATTGCCAAAAAAGAGAAGGTTAAAACCTTGGGAATTAGCTTGCCCGTTGTCGATAACGATCCAGCCGCTACTGCTGGGGCGATCGCAGAAGGGATGCTCTTAGCTTTACACCAAGATAACCGTTTTAAGTCGGAGGTGGAAGACAAAGGACTCAAGCTAGAAACTGTCGATTTGATTGGGTTAGGCAGTCAAGATAAAGCAATTGCCCGTGCCGAAGCGATCGTCTCTGGAGTTATATTAGCAAGAGAATTGGTTAACGCTCCCGCTAATTCCGTCACGGCGATTACAATGGCTCAAACTGCCGAGCAAATCGCAGCAGAGGGCGGTTTAGCCGTCGAAATCCTAGAAAAAGAAGACTGTGAAAAGCTGGGCATGGGAGCCTTTTTAGGCGTGGCGATGGCATCGGACTTGCCGCCTAAATTCATTCACTTGACCTACAAACCTTCGGGTACGCCCAAACGCAAGCTAGCAATCGTTGGCAAGAGTCTGACCTTTGACTCTGGCGGACTGAATATCAAAGGGGCGGGTAGCGGCATCGAAACCATGAAAATGGACATGGGAGGCGGTGCGGCAACTCTAGGAGCAGCCAAAACGATCGCGCAGCTAAAACCAGAGGTCGAGATTCACTTCATCTGTGCGGCGACAGAAAATATGATTAGCGGTCACGCCCTGCACCCCGGCGATATTCTCAGGGCTTCTAACGGTAAGACGATCGAAGTCAATAATACCGACGCAGAAGGACGGTTGACCCTAGCCGATGCATTAGTATTTGCAGAAAAACTGGGAGTTGACGCGATCGTCGATCTCGCCACTCTCACGGGTGCCTGTGTCGTTGCCCTTGGCAATGATATTGCTGGGTTGTGGAGTACGGATGAAACCCTTGCCAATCAACTCAAAGAAGCCTCCGACAAAGCAGGAGAAAAGTTCTGGCAAATGCCAATGGAAGAGAAGTATTTTGAAGGTCTCAAATCCCAGATTGCCGACATGAAAAACACCGGACCTCGTGCTGGCGGGTCGATTACTGCTGCCCTCTTCCTCAAGCAGTTCGTCAAAGAAACCCCCTGGGCACACTTAGATATTGCGGGTCCAGTTTGGGCCGATAAAGAAAATGGGGTTAATAATGCAGGCGCGACTGGTTTTCCCGTACGGACGCTGGTTAATTGGGTGCTGAGTTACAGTTAATTGACGATCTGGGCAGGCATTGTCCCTGCCCAAGCACTTGCACTTTGATGTCAAAAAGTCAGCAATGTTCTATTGCTGCCTCATAGGTAAAGGTAAAGTCGTTTTCATACGACTGGATAAGCTTTTCCTCCCACCAAGAAATAAATTTCTTGGCTTATAGCTAAAGTCAGATTTATCTGACTGCAAGAAGAGCATTAATGCCTAGAACTAAAGTTCTAGGCATTGATGCTCAACTCGATTAAAATCGACTAACAGGAAATTAATGACAACAGCAGTTGTTGAGAATGATGCAAGATCTCAGTTGAAATGGACTTGAGCTATAAGCCGGGAAATTCATTTCCTAGCAGCTTGATATTTGAGTTCCAAGAAATTTATTTCTTGATGCGATCGAGTCACAGTGAAATAACTCTGGTGTCAATACGCTATTAGTTCTATAAACATCTACCTAAAGTAGGTTTCCATCGCTCGATCGGCTATCTTAAGTTAGATCTCAAGTTCCTTTTCTAAATTTATCGCTCGGTTGTGGCGGAAAATCTCTTTTTGAATTACCATAACAGCTCTCAATCGACAAAGATGCGATCGCTGTGCAACTCCAAAGTCGTTCGAGCAATTCCCCTGGTAGCCAGCCTCATTACTCTGCTCGTCGGTTGTCTAGTTCTCCTTGGTTGGCTCAAAAGTGGATTTGTTGCCATGGGATCTACGATGAAAGCCAATAGCGCGGTTGCATTTATCCTGGCAGGAATCTCCTTAGGATTAACCGTCAAAAGCGAAGGGCGTTTGCTTGGAGACGGAGAAACAAGGAGACACAGAGACAAAGAGATGGGGGGAAGAGAAAAGCACAGAAGGATGGGAAGACTTGTTGCTGATAGCTGTGCGATCGCAGTTTTCTTAATCGGACTCCTTACCCTCGCTCAATACCTATTTGGTTGGAATCTGGGAATTGATGAGTTGCTAGTTCGAGATTCGCCCATTTTCTCCCAAACTAAATATCCCGGTCGCATGGAAGACAATACAGCATTGAGTTTTTGTCTGATAGGTGGGGCGCTTTGGTTGCTGCCTCGCCAGACGCACCGCGGGGATGGACTGGCTCAATTGCTGACGGCAGTTGCGGTGGCGATCGCTTTTCTTGCTCTCGCAGGTTATGCCTATGGCGTAGATACCTTTCATCGGTTCTTTGTCTACTCAACTTCGATGGCATGGCACACTGCTCTCGCCTTTATCGTGCTGTGTATTGGGATTCTGTTTGTTCGACCCGATCGCGGCTTGATGGAACCGCTCGCGAGCGATTTTAATGGGGGTATCGTTGCCCGCAGGCTCATTCCTACCGCCATTGTCACTCCTTTGCTCTTGGGCTGGTCGATCTTACAGGGGCAAAAACTCGGTGCCTATCATCCCGTCTTCAGTTTCACCTTACTGGTCGTGTCGTTGAGCATTATTTATTTCATACTAATTTGGCGCACTGCCATTGCGCTAAATCGAATCGATCGCAAGCGCACTCAGATAGAATCTGCCCTACGACAATCCCAAGAACGACTGAAATTGTTTGCCGAATCGGATTTGGTAGGGCTGTTATTTGGCGATGTCTATGGCAGGATTCATCAAGCCAATAATGCCTTTTTGAAAATTGTTGGCTATACTCGCGAGGATATGGAAGCGGGACGGTTGCGTTGGGATAAAATCACGCCGCCGGAATATCTGCCGTTGGATGAAATAAGCATTGCCGAAGCACGAGTGAGAGGACTGTGTACGCCCTACGAAAAGGAATACATTCGCAAAGATGGTCGTCGCGTTTGGGTGTTAATTGGATACGTTTTGCTGGGAGAGGAACGAGAAGAATCGATCGCTTTTATTTTAGATATTAGCGATCGCAAACGGGCAGAATTAGAACGCGATCGCTTCTTTAATCTGTCGCTAGATATCCTGGGAGTAGCTGGTATAGATGGCTACTTTAAGCGGCTCAATCCTGCCTGCGAGCGCCTTCTGGGATACACGCCGACGGAGTTAATGAGCCAGCCTTACATCGAATTCGTACACCCCGACGATCGCGATCGTACCCTAGCACAAGCACAAAAACTGGCGACTGGAGCTACAACCTTAAATTTTGAAAATCGCTATCGTTGTAAGGATGGTTCCTACAAGTGGCTGCTTTGGAACACATTCCCGGTTATTGAAGAGGGATTGTTTTATACTGTTGCCCATGACATCACCAATCGCAAACAAATTGAGGCAGAAATTCGGCAATTCAACGTCACTTTAGAAGAACAGGTTCAACAGCGCACAGCACAACTGGAAGCTGCCAATAAAGAACTCGAATCGTTTTCCTACTCGGTTTCTCACGATCTGCGCGCTCCCTTGCGCCATATTGCCGGATTCGTCGATCTGCTGCAAAAACGTCTTCAACAAACCGAACTAGATTCAACGAGCCAACGCTATTTGAATATCATCGTAGAAACCACCAAACAAGCGGGCGAACTGATCGATGACCTCCTCACCTTCTCGCGCATGGGACGAACCGAGATGCGCTATGCGGCGATCGATATGAATTTCTTAGTATCAGAAGTTCTCAGCGATCTCAGACCAGAAATGCAAAATCGAGAGATTAATTTACACATTGACGAACTACCGACCGTGCGAGCCGATCCTTCGATGCTGCGATTGGTTTGGCAAAATCTACTCGAAAATGCACTCAAATATACTAAACTCTCTCCCCAGACAGAGATTTCTGTCGGCAGTCATTTGACCGAACAAGAAGTGATATTTTTCGTAAAAGACAATGGAATTGGTTTTGATATGCGATACGTACACAAACTATTTGGAGTATTCCAACGTCTCCACAGCGATCCTCAATTCGAGGGAACGGGAGTGGGATTGGCAAACATCCAACGCATCATTCACCGTCATGGCGGACGAGTTTGGGCTGAAGGTGCCGTCAATGAAGGAGCAACATTCTATTTCGCGCTACCCAAGGAGTTAGAAGTCAGGAGTGGAGAATAGAGTACGACAGATGGAACTCAAACGAATTCTCCTGGTAGAAGACAGTATCCGAGATGTTGAACTCATCCTGACTTCCCTAGCAGAAAATAATTTAGGCAACGAAGTTGTCGTCGTTCGAGATGGCGAAGAAGCCCTCGATTATTTGTACCGTCGAGGCTTGTATCGACTAAGAAGAGAAGGAAATCCTGTCGTAGTATTACTCGATCTCAAGCTTCCAAAGATTGACGGCATAGAAGTCTTAACAGATATCAAAGCAAATGAAGCCCTGCGGACTGTCCCCGTCGTTGTCTTAACTTCCTCGCGCGAGGAAGACGATTTAACTCGCTGTTATGAGTTGGGCACGAATGCCTATGTGGTCAAACCAATCGACTTTCATGAATTTGTCGATGCAATCAAAGGATTAGGATTGTTTTGGGCAATTATCAACGAACCCCCGCCGGGTTCGATGCCCCCGTTTCGAGTCAGTCAAACAATTCAAGATGGAGGAGACTAAAACAATGACCGAGTATCAGCGACCAGTTAATCAATTTTGAACTTTGAATTTTGACCTTTGAACTGCTATGACTCTCCGGTTTCTGTTACTAGAAGATAGTGTATTAGATATGGAGCTAATTCACGCTCTACTAACTGAAGGTGGAATTGCGTGCGAGCTAGTTCGGGTACAAACTCGTAGTGAATTTGAAACCGCACTAGCACAACACAGCTATGACTCGATCCTGTCGGACTACGCTTTGCCTAGTTTCGATGGGATCTCGGCATTAGAAATCGCGCAACAGCTTAGCCCGGAGACTCCTTTTATTTTTGTCACCGCTACGATGGGCGAGGAAGTAGCGATCGAAACCCTCAAAAAGGGGGCAACCGATTACGTCCTCAAACAACGATTAGAGCGACTCGTTCCCTCGGTCAAACGCGCTCTGCGAGAAGCCGAAGAACGCCGCGCCCGTCAGCAGGCGGAGGCAGAATTGCGACAGCAAAAAGAAGAATTAGAACGAGTCAATCGCATCAAAGATGAATTTATCGCTATCTTATCTCACGAGTTGCGATCGCCGCTCAACGCCATTCTAGGTTGGGCGCAGCTGTTACAAACCCAAAAACTCGATCCAGCCAATGTCGATCGCGCTATAGAAACCATCGCTCGCAACGCTAAATTACAAACCCAACTGATCGAAGACTTACTCGATATCTCCCGTATCATCCGAGGCAAGATCGTCCTCGAATCGCGACCCATTAACCTCGCTGCCGTTATTGCCGCCGCGATCGATACCGTGCGCCTTTCTGCCCAAGCTAAAGCGATCGAGCTGCGCTTTGAGTATCAGCAAGATGAAACCCCCACTCCACTCCTGGTACTTGGCGATCCCAGTCGTCTCCAACAAATTGTCTGGAATCTCCTCACCAATGCCATCAAATTTACGCCAGATGGGGGACGGGTGGAAGTGAAATTGGAGACGGGGGGACGAGGGAGACACTTAATCCAAAATTCAAAACCCTATGCCCAAATTACCGTCACTGATACGGGTAAAGGCATTTCTGCTGATTTTCTCCCCTACATATTTGATTCCTTTCGTCAAGCTGATGGTTCGACAACCCGTCGTTTTGGTGGATTGGGCTTAGGGTTGGCGATCGTTCGCCATCTAGTCGAGTTACACGGCGGCACTATTTCAGCAAGCAGTCCAGGAGAAGAAAAAGGAGCAACCTTTAGGATCGAACTGCCTTTGTTGATAGCAGAAACCTCTCAAAATAGCACGCCCGACACCCCAAACCCCGAAACCTCAAGCCCTCTCGCTAATCTCCGCATTTTAGTGGTGGATGACGATCGCGATTCTAGCGAGTTTATCGCCTTCTTGCTCGAACAATCTGGCGCGATCGCTACAGTTGCCGCGTCTGTTCAATCCGCTTTGCAAGTCTTTTCTTCTTTTCACCCCGATGTTTTACTCAGCGATATCGGCATGCCAGAAGAAAATGGTTACAGTTTAATTCGCAAAATTCGGTTGTTGTCCCCAGAACAAGGAGGACAAATCCCAGCGATCGCTCTAACAGCCTATGCTAGAGACCAAGACCGCGATGAGGCGATCGCAGCTGGATTTCAACTCCATCTAGCTAAACCCGTTGCTCCCCACGATCTGATTGCAGCCATAAAAAAAGTTCTGGACAGCTAGGAGGGAAGACTAGGAAACTAAGAGAGGGGGAGCATTTTTGTCCCGACAATCTATGTATCCACAGTGGGGACAACTATGCGTTCTAGTCGATAGAGTTTTGGCTACTTTCTCACCACAATTGGAGCAATTAATACTTGTATATTGTGGCGGAACGGCAATGGTTATCTTGCCAAATTTAATGCCAAAATACTCTATCCATTTTCTGAACTGGTACCAACCGCTATCATTAATCGCTTTGGCTAGTTTGTTGTTCTTAACCAAGTTCTTCACTTGTAAGTCTTCATAGGCGACTACATCGTTAGATGGGCATACGCAACGCGCAAGTCTCTTTGCGTGTTCTTCACGTTGCCTACTTATCTTCAAGTGATACTTAGCTAAACTAGCTTTGGCTTTCTTATAGTTATTGGTAACAGGTTTTCCTTTCTTAAACTTATCTGAAACACGACGTTGTAGTTTTTTAAGGCGTTTTTCTCCCTGTCGGTAGAATTTAGGATTTTCTTCTATTTGACCATTGGAGTCAACCTAGAAGGATTTCAGCCCTGCGTCTAAACCGATAGCTTTCCCAGTTGGTTCTAAGCCTTCTTTGACATCAATAGAAATACAAAATTGGCAATAGTATCCGTCGGCACGGCGGATTATTCTGACTCTTTTAATGTCTTCTTGGTTGTAGAAGTAAATGTCTCTAGAACCAACCAGCTTAACTCTACCAATCCCGATTTTATCGGTAAAGGTAATGTGTTTTTTGGTCTGGCTGTCAAGTTTCCATCCACTTCGCTTGTATTCTACTGAGCGATTGTCTTTTTGAAAACGAGGAAAACCTTTTTTTCCTGGAATCTTTTTCTTACAATTGTCGTAGAATCTAGCAATAGCTGATCAAGCTCGTTCGGCAGATGATTGTCTAGCTATTGAATTAAGCTTGTCAACCAACTTAAATTCTTTAGCTAAAATCGCACTATACTTATTCAGGTCATATTTGTTTTGTTTAGGCGTATCCATCCAATACCTTAAAGCTTTGTTCCGAACAAACTGAGCCGTTTTTATGGCTTCGTCTATTGCTCGAAACTGGTTTTCTTTGGCTCGGATTTTGTCCTCTAAAACCCACATTTATATCGACCTTAACTAATAGTTTTATTCGATCGTCAGCAGCAAAATGTCAATCGTGCTACGCGATTATTTGTTGGTCGGGGTTTCATCCCCCGTTAATATTCATGTAACGGGGGTCTTCACCCCGACATTAAAGATAACAACTAATACCAATTTTCTACCAATTTTCAGGTTTTCGCGATCGACATTCTTCTCCCCTCTCCCAAATAGGGAGAGGGGTTGGGGTGAGGGCGATCGACTATCTCTGTCATTAATGAACGAAAAAAGTATAACACCAATCTTCTAGGCTAGATCGAGTCCACTTAAGTGGACTTAAGCTAATAGCCAGGAACTTCGGTTCCTGGCGGACTATCAAATTAATGCTCCTGCGCAACTCGAACCACTCCCAGCCGTACACCCATAACAGTAGGCTGCGGTTTTGATTTCTTGAATTAAGTCGAGATTTCCTGCTTCTAATAGTTTGACTATTGTTAAAGCTTCTCCATTGGGTAAAGTAGCTGGAAGATTTTCCATCTGATTGAAGTCACAATCATATACATTACCTAAATAATCAATTGATAATTGATTGCGACACATTAGATGAGAAACAGTACTGGAATTATGGTGAGATTCTAAAAATTTTAGATAGAGAACATATAAATGATTATTGTTGAGATGATTTTTGACCCTGCCAATAGGAAGATTAGTAATAGCGAATAAGCGATTAAAAACGACTCCAAAATTTTCTTCTAAATATTGTTTATAATCTCGCTCTAAACTAACTTGATTGGAAGTTAGAAAAAAATTATCATTTTTAGGTAACTGAGGATTATAAACTAAATCTAGAATTAGATCTGGCTTTTTTCCATAACCGAGTTGATTTAATTTTTGAATTGCTTTAATTGAAGCCTGATAAACTCCTGCACCTCTCTGTCGATCTACATTGTTTTCTAAATAACAGGGAAGCGATGCGATAACTCGCAATTGATACTGGGCTAAATATTCTGGTAAATCTTTATATCCAGTTTCAAAAAAGATAGTTAAGTTAGAGCGAACAATGACTTCTTTTCCTGCTTTTCTGGCAGCTTCTACTAGCGGTTTAAACCCATAGTTCATTTCTGGCGCGCCGCCAGTTAAATCGACTGTTTCAATTTGAGGAAAACCATGAATTAATTCAATTAATTGTTCGCAGATTTCTGAAGATAGTTCTTCTGTTCGTTTTGGTCCTGCTTCTACATGACAATGATTGCAAGCTAGATTACAACGCTTGCCTAGATTAATTTGTAGAACAGTAATTTTTTGCTTGGTTAAGGGGTGACTGAGTTTTTTTTGAAATGGGGTAATTTCTGAGAAGGAAAGTTGAGAAGTAGATGCTGATTGAGTCATTAGAAATATTGGCTTAGTTACTAAGTTTTTTAATTCGATCCTTCAGACGCAGAGGGTATAAGGGAGATAGATAAAGAAAAAACACACGACCAATGACTGACTGATAACTGGTAACTGTTAACAACATTCACCTGGACTGCAGCACCCAGCATCATTGTTAATTTCGGTGAGATGGTAGTTGTATCCTTTGGTTTCTTTTGGATGGCGAATGGCTTTATTTTTACAGCTAAAGTTTGTTGCTGCTTCTAGAGAGATTTCTTGATAGGGAGGCACAGGAATAATATCTTTGGCATAAGGACTATTGGGATTAGTTAAAATTTGATAAGTTTTATCACAAACTGCCATTCTTTCTCCGCGACAAAAGGTGTGACCGTCATCATCTTGCACCTGTTTCCAAGGACCTTTATAAATAATGGCTTGTTTGCGTTCTAAACAAGAACCTTCTTTTCCTTTAAAAGCACGAACAGTGACGGAACGAAATTCAATGCCATCAATAACTTGCCATGGTTTTTCGTCTCGTTTGAGAATCTCAATACCATAAAATCCGACTTCTTCAAACATTTTAAGGAAGAGATCTTCTCGAAACGCGCCGGAAATACAACCGCTCCATAGTTCGGGATTATTAAGGATTTCTGGAGTCGGATCTTCATCGCAAACGATATCAGAAATAACTGCCCTTCCGCCTCGTTTGAGAACGCGATAAATTTCTTGGAATAACTGCTGTTTATCTTTAGGGCAAACTAGGTTAAGAACGCAGTTAGAGATGACTACATCGATACTTGAATCATGAATGAGAGGAGATCGATCGCGCAAGCAATCGCATTGGGCATCAAATTGACTAAATTGCTCGATAGAAGCGATCGGATTGTCTTGCAACCATGCTTCTACTTTCTCTAAATCTAGCTTAAGATCTTGGATTTTTCCCTTGAAAAATTGCGTATTACAATATCCAACTTTTCTGGCAATTTCAGATTGATATTTTCGCGCTAGTGCCAGCATTTCATCATTGAAGTCAATCCCAATGACTTTGCCCGTCGCGCCTACTTTCTGCGCTAGAATATAACAGTTTTTTCCGGCACCAGAACCTAAATCTAACACCGTCTCGCCTACAGAAACGTAACGAGTAGGATCGCCACAGCCGTAATCCTTCTCAATAATTTCTTGAGGCAGAATATCTAAATAGTTTCCTTCATACTCTGTAGGACAACACAAGCTAGGTTCTTGTTGCTTTGCACTAGCTCGGTAGCGTTCTAAAACTGCCTTTTCGATGTCATAACCTGCTAGGGTTGAAGAATGAGACAGCTGTTGAGAGATAGGGGTTTCAGTCACGATGAGTTCCCTTTTTACTTTGACTACAATGAAATCAAGAAAAGTATAGGTTAAAGCTAAAATTACTTTCCAATAACCTTGGAAAAATTTAACAGTTATTCCTTGAAAAATGATTAAAATAAGCAAAAATGATTTTTTTAGCTAAAAATTTGCCGCATCCCAATATTTATTCTCAAAGTAAAGCAATTGCTGAGAAATAAAGGGATTGGAAACAAAAAACGACGATTCCTGAGCAAGTGGATTCGATCGCACCGCAAGTCGATCCTCGCGATAGGAGTGCAAAATGCACGAAAAATCTTCCCAGAAGCCATCAACTGCTTCGACTTTTTTCGATTGTTAGAGTAGTTAGAAACCGACCTCATAAAATTATCCCATGCTCGATCCGGAATTTGAATCAGAAGTTCTCTCGCGTTTAGCTCGACTAGAAACGACGATTGGACAGAGAATATCTCGCCTGGAAGAAGAACTAGAGGAAACTCGTTTATTACTTCCCGATCTACACCGATATGGCAAATTGCGAGATTTGCTAAAAGTAGGTAAGTGGAAAGACGCTGACCTAGAGACGACCAGGGTCATGCAAGAAATTGCAGGCAACGATTCGCAAACTGGTTGTACTCCTGAAGATATGAACAGCTTTTGCTGTAATGGAACTCGCATTATCGATCGCCTTTGGAGAAAATACAGTAAGGATCTTTTTGGCTTTAGCATTCAGCTACATCTATACCATAACTTAGGAGGAAATCTGGATACTCTCAGAGCCTACAATAACGAAATTTTAATTCGCCTGGGCAAACAATTAGGTTGGTATCGCGAGAAAAGATGGCTAGAGTTTGATGAATTTGATTTCTCTAAATCCTTAGCAACTGGCAGTCTTCCCGGTTATTGTTGGCATTCTCCCTACAGACCAAAGATAGCGCATCATTTCTTTATGCGACTAATTGGTTGCGGGCTATAGAGTCCTTGAAGCTAGCGATTCCCTTGCTATGCTGAATACAGTCGCCTTGCATATAACACCTGAGCCTGGTCTTATGAACAAACAAACTATACGCATCTGCATTCTTGGTGGCGGTTTCGGGGGGTTATATACCGCGTTACGCCTAACCCAGTTCCCCTGGGACAATTCTCACCAACCGGAAATCACTCTGATCGACAAAAGCGATCGCTTTTTATTCTCTCCCTTGTTATACGAATTAATGACGGGAGAAATGCAGAGTTGGGAAATTGCTCCGCCTTTTGAAGAACTGCTCTCAGGTACGGGCATCCTCTTCAAACAAGCTTGCGTCACTGGCATCGATATTGAAGCTAGAGAAGTACAACTCGATAACGAAACCAGCATAAGCTACGACAAACTGGTCGTAGCTATCGGCGGCAAAACCCCCCTAGATATCGTCCCAGGAGCAAAGGACCGCGCGATCCCGTTTCGGACTCTAAACGATGCTTATCGACTCGGAGAACGACTAAGAATCTTAGAACAGTCCGATGCAGACAAGATCCGCGTCGCGATCGTTGGCGGCGGCTACAGCGGAGTCGAACTCGCTTGCAAGTTGGCAGATCGTTTGGGAGAGAGAGGACGCTTGCGGCTGATCGAAAAGCAAGCCACGATTCTCGCTACGTCCCCAGAATCTAATCGAGAAGCAGCTAAGAGAGCGTTAGAAAAACGACTGGTATGGCTGGACTTGGAAACTGAAGTCGAGTCGATGACATCGGATACCATCTCCTTGCTTTATAAAGGACAAATCGATACGATTCCGGTAGATATAGTTTTGTGGACGGTGGGAACTCAAGTTTCCGAATCGATTCAAAAACTCCCCCTCAAGCACGATCGACGCGGATTGTTGACGACAAATGCTTTTCTGCAAGCAAGCGATCGCCCCGAAATTTATGCCCTCGGCGATGTCGCCAATTGTCAGGATATAACCGGACAACAAGTTCCGGCTACCGCTCAATCTGCCCTTCAGCAGTCTGACTTCTGCGCTTGGAATATCTGGGCTTCTATTACCAGACGACCTTTATTGCCCTTCCGTTACTTCCCGATGGGCGAGATGATGACCTTGGGAGTAGATAATGCCACTATTAGCGGTTTGGGAGTGAAACTAGAAGGAATACCAGCCTATATTCTGCGGCGTTTGATTTATCTCTATCGCCTACCAACCCTAAAACACCAACTTAACGTTGGGTTTAACTGGATAACCCAGCCCGTTATAGAATTGCTGGCAGGGTGAATAGCTCGGAGGACTAATGACCAATGACAAACAACCAAAAGTCATTTTCTTAGATGCTGTCGGGACTTTATTTGGTGTAAAGGGAAGCGTCGGCGAAGTTTATAGCGCGATCGCCAGGGGAGCTGGAGTAGATATCTCGCCCGATCGCCTCGACGAAGCCTTTATCCAAAGCTTCAAAACTGCCAGTCCGCTAGCTTTTCCAGGAATCGATGCTGCCAAAATTCCCGAACTGGAGTATCAATGGTGGAGAGCGATCGCCAAGGAGACTTTTGAGGGAGCTGGCGTTCTCGATCGCTTCTCTGACTTTGATACCTTCTTTGGCCAACTCTACGCCTACTTTGCCACAGAGCAGCCTTGGTACGTCTATCCCGATGTCGTTCCTGCTTTGGAACACTGGCAGCAAAAAGGCATTCAACTAGGTATAATATCCAATTTCGATACTCGCTTGTATTCAGTAATGGAACGCTTGCAACTGAAAGATTTTTTTAGCAGTATCACAATTTCTTCAAAAGTAGGCGCGGCAAAACCCCATAGTCAAATTTTTCTGATCGCACTACAAAAACATAACTGTCTAGCCCAACAGGCATGGCACATTGGAGATAGCTTAAAAGAAGACTACCACGGAGCGAAGGCAGCAGGACTAACCCCCTTCCTCATTAAACGCTCTTTTTCGGAAATAGTTCGCGGCTCGCCGTAGTTACTTTAAATCCTTTAAATCTATGATGAAATTATTTATCCCTATCCTCTGTTACTTTTTGGAAATTTTAGGGAATACTATTACTAAGGATCTCCTAAACTGCTTTTTGTGCGAAGCATTGGGAGATTTTCGATCGGGTTATGTCGCCATCTCAGCCTAGCTCAAATCGCGAGCAAGGTGGCAGTAGCCTAGCGATAGCGAACCTTATTCAGATTGGGAGAAACTGCCTTGGATGCCGCAAATCAGCAAAAAATTCTTGGCTATTTCATAGAAGAAGCCAAAGAACACCTCGAAACTCTCGAACGTGGAATACTGGAGTTGTCTTCGGTCATCGAAGATCCCGAACGAGTCAACGAAATGTTTCGGGCTGCCCATTCGATTAAAGGGGGAGCAGCAATGCTAGGTTACGGCAGCATTCAGAAAACTGCTCACCGTCTAGAAGATGCTTTTAAAGTTCTCAAAGAACATACCCTATCGGTCGATCGAAAGCTGGAATCTCTTTTCCTGACCGGATACGATGTTCTTCAGGATTTAATCGAGCACCTGCAAAGTCCGATGGGACTTCAAGAAGAAGAAGCCGACGCGATCGTCTCGCGCTCCGAACCAAAGTTTATCGAACTGCAAGATTACCTCAAACAATTGCTCGGCGGTGCCGTTTCAGCCCCAAGAAACGGAATGCCAGCAGCGCAGACTGCTCCTGCCAAGGTATCGATCGCGCCCCAGGTGAAGAACCTACTAATGCAAATGTTGCAGCTCTTCAAGCAACAAGATACGCCCGCTAGCCGCCAACAACTGCGGAAGATCTGTGCCGGGTTAGCACAATTAGCTCCTGGCGAGCAAGGCTGGCAAAAGCTTCTGAAAGCTGCCGATGCCGCGATCGCCAATCCCAGACTCCCCTATCGCATCCTTGCCCCTGTCGTTATCAAAGAACTGAAACAGGGCGGCGATCTCCTTGAGATGGGCAAAGGCAGTCAAATTGCTATTCCTCCTGAGCTACAACAACTGGCTGTGGCTCACTCACAAGCTCCACAACAGATTACCATCGCTCTAGATCCCCAAGCAGCAGCAAAAACTTTGCTTAAAGTGTTCAACAAACAGCAAATCTCTCAAATCGTTCAATTGCTGAGTTCGGGAAGTTAGGTATTGGTGAAATTGGACTGGCTTACATCGGTTGAAGGGATGGGGACGCGATCGCTCGCGTCTGTGTGCCCCATCGGAAGCAATTTTTATAGCATAATTTAATCTTCACTTTTATACTAGGTAAGGGAAGTTAAATTTATCTATCGCAAGATAGAATCGAGAACGCACAAAGCGCGCTTAAATCAATCAAAGACTCGATTATTATTAAGTGACGTTTCGGGCTAAGGATCGGCAGTGATTCAACTCCTACGCAGTATAATTCAAGCCATACAACCTTTCCTTGTTCCTATCTGTTTTTTCGTTGCTTGGGGTTTTATTATTTTACTAAGCTGGACGTTGTGGAGTATCATTCGCGATACTGCTACCAAAGCTAAGCAAATGCATCAAATCCCTTGCGCTAACTGTCAGTTTTTTACTAACGATTACCATCTCAAATGTACGGTACAACCGACACTTGCTAATACAGAACAAGCGATCGGTTGTTCTGATTATCGACCTGGGTAACATATAAAGCTGGTTGAGTGACAAATCTTTGTCCCCTCATCCCTAAATCCCTTCTCCCACAAGGGGCGAAGGGACTTCAGTCCAAAATCTTAAGTTGAGAGCCACTCTCCCGCTCTGGGAGAGGGGTTGGGGTGAGGGCGATTTGCGTTTTGTTACTCAACCAGCATATAAAGATTAATAGAGACGCGCGGCGGCGCGCTGAATCGGGAGTTAGTATAACAAAGTTGTGAGTTATTTTTTTTGATTCCGAACTATGATTAATGAATCATTGACTAACTCCTGACAACAATTCGCGCGTTATGTTAGTTCAAAAACTGAAAGAATGTGAAGAATTTCTCGCAGGAGATAAGACTCGCCTGCGAGAATTGCTGCATCCTGACAAGCAACCAATAGAACTGCGCTACAGTTTAGCTCATGCCGTCGTCCCCGTCGGGGAAACTTCGACACCCCATTCTCTAAAAACCTCAGAAGTTTATTACATCCTCAGCGGGAAGGGAGAAATGCACATCGGCGAGGAAACGCAAATCGTCGAACCTGGAGATGCAGTCTATATCCCCCCCAATGCCAAACAATATATTCGCAATTGCGCAAATGAACCGCTAGTATTTATCTGTATCGTCGATCCAGCATGGCGTAAGGAAGACGAAACAGTTTATGAATAGTAGCACAGAACAGATGAAAACGGTAGGAATTGTCGGACTGGGATTAATTGGTGGATCGTTGGGATTAGATTTGCGATCGCACAATTTTAACGTACTCGGAATCTCTCATCGCCAAGAGACTTGCGAGAAAGCAAAACAGATAGGTGCAGTTGATGAGTATATCGTCCTGTCGGAGAACAGCGAAGTTGATGAAGTGAAAACCAAGCTGTTGCAAGGAGTAGAAATAGTATTTATCTGTACGCCTATTGATAAAATTACTCCAACTCTCAAACGACTAATTCCTTATCTTCTTCCTAAAACTATCGTTACTGATGTCGGTTCGGTAAAAACTCCGATCGTGCAAGCATGTTCCCAGTTATGGGATTATTTTATTGGCGGACATCCTATGGCAGGAACTGCACGGCAAGGGATTGAAGCGGCACAAAACGATTTATTTGTCGGTGCTGCTTACGTTTTAACCCCAACAGAAACTACTCCTTTAGTCGCACGCGAACGAGTTGAAGAAATAGCGCGATCGCTGGGTTCGATTATTTATACTTGTATGCCAGAAGAACACGATCGCGCCGTTGCTTGGATTTCCCATCTACCTGTCATGGTTAGTGCTGCTTTGATTGATGCTTGCATGAGTGAAACCGATCCAAAAGTATTCAATTTGGCAAGACAGTTAGCGAGTTCGGGGTTTCGAGATACCAGTCGCGTCGGCGGGGGAAATCCAGAATTGGGTTTAATGATGGCACAGTATAATCAAGAGAATTTGTTGCGATCGCTGTTTTCATATCGCGCTCGGTTAGATCGCTTAATTGATACAATCAAACGGGAAAATTGGGATAATCTTGAAAGCATTCTTGAGTTAACCCAGCGATCGCGATCTGAGTTTTTATCTTCATCTCACTGTTCAATTATTAATAGCTAATACCAATTTTTGAACGATATGCAATTAGCAAATTATCTTTAAACTTAACGATAAAATATTTTCATAAGTTTTTTAGTTAGTGCGAACTGCTTTGACAATTTGTATGGATTTCATTTCGTGGCGAAAAACAGTTTCGCATTACTTAGAAGATATTGAAACCCCTATAGGAAAAACGATTAATTTAACCATTTTAGGACTAATATTTTTATCATTAACTATATTTGTTACAGAAACTTATTCCATTCCCCAAATAGTAAGAATTTGGCTAGATAACATCGATATAGCCATTTTGGTTATTTTTACGATAGAATATTCAATTCGCTTTTGGTGTGCTGACTCTAAAATAAAATTTGTTTTTAGTCTCTTTTCTATTTTCGATCTAATTGCGATCGTTCCCCTAATAATAGGGATAATGGACATTAGATTTATTCGGATTTTTAGATGGTTTCGTCTTTTACGACTGATTAGATTTCTTGAGTTTAAAATTTCTATCTTTAAAATCGAAACAGAAGACGGAGTAATTCTTACCAGAATAGTATTAACTTTATTTTCGATTATTTTTGTTTACTCTGGCTTTATCTATCAAGCCGAGCATTCCGTCAATCCTACTATTTTTAGAAACTTTTTCGATGCTCTTTATTTTTCAGTCGTGACCATGACAACGGTGGGATTTGGCGATGTCACTCCCATTTCTGAGACTGGTCGCTTTTTAACCGTGTTAATGATTTTAACGGGAATTTTATTAATTCCTTGGCAGGTAGGCGAGTTAGTTAAGCAATTACTCAAAACAACCAATCAAGTACAAAAAAGTTGTTCGGGTTGCGGACTATCAATTCACGACTTTGATGCCAATTATTGTAAAGTCTGCGGTACGAAGTTAAAAGATTGGTTGAAATAGTTAGTAGTTAGTTAAATTGCTAATAACTACTAACTACTCACAAAGAACTACCTAACCTACATAGTTTGTTCTACTTCAGCAATTTCAGGAATAATTTCTCTCAAACGGCGCTCGATGCCCATTTTCAGCGTCATGGTAGAACTGGGACAAGAACCACAAGCTCCCTGTAGGCGGAGTCTAACTATAGGGCCATCGATTTCAACCAGTTCGACATTACCGCCATCTGCCATTAGGTAGGGGCGCATTTCGTCTAGGACTTGCTCGACGTTATCTGGAGTCAGTGCTAATGACATACGTTGACCTCAATTCACTACTTTTAAATTGTAGCCACTTCTATCCTACCGTTAAGGCGATCGCAATTGGACAAACCGTTCGGGACGCGCTCTCTCTATAGAAAAATCTTAACTTGCCAGATCGAAAGAATCGTCGATCGACTGAACGCTTTTCATGACGGGCATATGATTGAGAGGGACGGTAAAAGTGACCGTCGAACCCAATCCTTCTCCCATGCTATAAAAGTCTACCTGTCCTCCCATCGCGTCTACAAGCTTCTGGGAAATAGCTAGTCCCAAACCCGTTCCGCCATAGGCTTTAGTTAGAGAGCCATCAACTTGCACGAATTTTTCAAACAGTTTGGCTTGTTTTTCTAGAGAAACGCCTATTCCCGTATCGGCTACGCTGATTTTGACGATGCCGGGAAACTCTTGATTGTCGTGTTTCACTTTCTTCTTAGAGATTTCTGCACTCACGACGATTCCCCCTTCGTGAGTGAATTTGATGGCATTGCCGATTAAATTCAACATCACTTGTAACAGGCGCTGATAGTTGCCATAGAGAATCACTGGCGTTAGGGTTTGAGGCGGTTTAATCTTGAAACTAAGGTTCTTTTGCTGTGCCAGGGGACGAGTAAAGTTATCTACTGATTGCAATAACTCATCTAGCTCGACGGCACCCAATTCTAGATCCATTTTGCCAGCTTCGATTTTGGCAAGATCGAGAATGTCGTTGATGAGATTGAGCAGATGAAGAGAGGATTTATAGGCTTCTTCAAGAAATTCTCGCTGTTCTTCGGGGTCGTCTGCCATGCCGTCGAGAATCAGCTTAAGAAAGCCGATGATGCCATTGAGGGGAGTTCGCAGTTCGTGGGTGGTGCTGGCTAGAAATTCGCTTTTGAGGCGAGAGGCTTCTTCTGCCGCTAGGGTAGCTTGTTCGAGTTCTTTGTAGAGAGTAGCATGAGCGATCGCGGTTCCCACTTGGTCGGCGAGTTCTTGGACTAACTCAATTTCTGCGGGAGTCCAATAGCGGTGGCGATCGCATTGCTGAAGACAGATTAACCCATTGCGTTGATTTTGGTAAAAGGTAGAGACGACTAAGATAGATTTTGCTTGAAATCTGTCCTCAACGAGTTGCTCGACGATGACGGGTTCTCGCTGGCATAAAGCTTGTTGCCAATACGCTTCGGATTTGCCATCCAAACGATATCCCAGCATCGATTTAAACGGTTGCTGGCAGTATTCGGCTTTGACATCCAGATACCTCTGTTTGGGATCGCAGGCAAGCGTCAAGCAGCGGCTGACTTGCAGCGCCTCGCCAATGCTATCGACCGTTTGCTTCCAAATCGTTGCCAGATCTAAAGTGCGGCGAATTTTTCGGGCGATATTGGTCAGTAGCTTTTGATAAGGTCCTGGATGGGGAGGAAGATCGGTATTGGCGGTCAGGGCAATTTCTGTCTCGCTCAATAAACGTCCCATGACCAAGACGGCTTGCGGCTTGCCTTCTTTTGGTAAGATCGGGCTAATAACCAATTCAAAAGGCAAAGTTTGTCCTCGATACCGGAACAGACAGTGGCATTGTTCGGGAACTCTTCTCTCTAATACTCGTCTAACCCTCTCATAGTAAGCTTTGATGCGAACTGGAGTTAAGGTTTCTTCAAGATAGCTGCCAACGATTTCTTCTTCCCCAATCCCATAATCTGAAGCTGCTTGCCAGTAAAAAGATAGATATTTCCCAGAGCTATCTTGAGTAAAGACCAGTTCGGCTCCTAAATGCTGCCAATCATTATTGGGCTTAGATTTCGCCAGCTCGGCTTTCATAGACATTCCTTGCCTTGGAAAAGCACCGACATCAAGCAGAGGATTCATGGTTCGCATCAGTTTTAGAGTACGAAAACCTTAGGCATGCACTCAAAAATTCGATCTCGCGACTGCGACGCGCTTAGCCTATCCCACACCTCCCAACTTTAAAATGCCCCAATATGTTTCCAAAATAACAGTAGATAGCTCTTTGTTAAAAATTTTAACTAATCTCCAGATTTTAGGGAATTAAATACCGATTGACGGGAAATCTAGTTTAACCTCTAGAAAAGAATTTTATCTTTGCTCTCAAGCAGAAAGCACCAGTGCTTTGTTTCAGTCATTCCATTCGCCTCTAGGCGGTACGGGCGGGTTGCGCCGCAAGGAACGTGCCAAGTCGTCATCCCCTTCGCGCTCGTTTCTGAGCCATTGTTTGATTGCCGTTTCGATTATCCGACTGGGATCGTTTGTCAGATGTTGAATTTGATCCAACAGTTCTGAATCTAAATGAATTGATATTTCAACTTTATCGGCAGAACGTTGTTGATGAATATTATCGTTCATAAGTCATTATTATTCTTCTTTCTTCTATTGTAGTAGTCGGCGTTCTCGCTCAAATAGCGCTTCTGCCCAAAGACGCAAATAATTGACATCGCCCACGGCAGATCGAGCTTACAATAAAATCCAGAAGCTTAACTTTAAAATAGATTAAGGATTCTTGCTTTTTACGAACTACTACTCAAATCACACTTGACCTCTATGACTGACGTTCCCGTCTCTCGCATTCGTAACTTTTCGATTATTGCTCACATCGACCATGGGAAATCTACTTTGGCTGACCGCATGTTACAAATCACTGGTACTGTCGCTCAGCGAGAGATGAAGGAACAATTCCTCGACAATATGGAGCTAGAACGCGAGCGAGGAATTACCATCAAATTGCAGGCGGCACGAATGAACTATACTGCCAAGGATGGTCAGCAATACGTTATCAATCTCATCGATACGCCGGGTCACGTGGATTTTTCCTACGAGGTGTCTCGTTCTCTAGCTGCCTGTGAAGGAGCCTTATTAGTTGTCGATGCCTCCCAAGGAGTCGAAGCACAAACCCTAGCCAACGTCTATTTGGCGTTAGAAAATAATCTCGAAATCATTCCCGTTCTCAATAAAATCGATCTTCCCAGTGCCGAACCAGAACGGGTAGCGCAAGAAATTGAAGAAATTGTCGGTCTAGATTGCAGCAATATTATCAAAGCATCAGCAAAAGCTGGGATTGGCATCGATGAAATTTTAGAGTCAATCGTTCATTTGGTTCCCCCGCCAACCGATACTGTCGATCGCCCCCTACGCGCCTTGATCTTCGATAGTTATTACGATCCCTATCGGGGAGTAATCGTGTACTTCCGAGTTATGGACGGCAAAGTGAGAAAAGGCGATCGCATTCGCCTGATGGCATCGGGCAAAGAATACGAAATCGACGAATTAGGCGTACTGTCTCCCAACCAAATCCAGGTCGAAGAACTGCATGCCGGAGAAGTTGGCTACCTGGCGGCAGCAATTAAAGCCGTGGCAGATGCGCGCGTCGGCGATACGATTACTTTAGCTCAAGCCCCAGCCTCCGAACCGCTACCGGGCTATACAGAAGCCAAACCGATGGTCTTCTGCGGCTTATTTCCCACCGATGCCGACCAATACGAAGATCTGCGAGATGCCCTACAAAAGCTGAAACTCAACGATGCTGCCCTCTCCTACGAACCCGAAACCTCATCGGCGATGGGATTTGGATTCCGGTGCGGCTTTTTGGGCTTGTTGCATATGGAAATCGTCCAGGAAAGACTGGAGAGAGAGTACAATCTGGACTTAATTACGACGGCTCCCTCGGTAGTCTATCGCGTCACGACCGTAGATGGAGAGGTTATAGAGATTGACAATCCCAGCCTATTGCCGCCGCCGCAGAAACGGGAAAAAATCGAAGAACCCTACATTCAGGTAGAAATTATTTGTCCTGAAAACTTTGTCGGAGCACTGATGGAATTGTGTCAAAGTCGTCGGGGCACGTTTAAGGATATGCGCTACTTTACCCAAACTCGGACGGCTTTGATTTATGAATTGCCCCTCGCAGAAGTGGTGACAGACTTTTTCGACCAGCTTAAATCGCGATCGCGCGGCTATGCGAGCATGGAGTATCAATTGCTCGGTTTTCGGGAAAATCCTCTGGTGAAGCTGGATATTCTGGTCAACGGCGATCCCGTGGATGCGCTGTCAACCATCGTTCATCGCGATAAAGCGTATTACGTCGGTCGCGCTTTGGTGGAAAAACTAAAAGAATTGATTCCCCGCCATCAGTTTAAAGTGCCCATTCAAGCCGCGATCGGAAGTAAGATTATTGCTAGCGAACACATTCCCGCCTTGCGCAAGGACGTTTTGGCGAAATGCTACGGCGGCGATATTAGTCGCAAGAAGAAACTCTTAGAGAAGCAAGCCAAGGGGAAAAAGCGCATGAAAGCGATAGGAACCGTAGACGTTCCTCAAGAGGCATTCATGGCGGTGTTGCGATTGGAGCAGTAATTTGGACCTAGATCGCGCACTTGATGAAGCTTTTATTTTCCTTAAGGCTACTTGTATTAATCTCGGTCGGTCTATTCTTCTCGATCGGTTGTAGCGATCGCGTTACTGTCCTAAAAGACCTCGAATATGGCACCTATCTGCTTGAGGGAAGTCAAGGAAGATTATTGCTCGATCTCTATTTACCCAAAGTTGCCTCTACCCAACCTCTACCCGTTCTGATTTTCATTCACGGGGGCGGTTGGGTGGAAAGAAGTAAAGAAGATTGTCCGGGCGAACTGGTTGCGCGACGAGGATTTGCTTTAGCTTGTATTAACTATCGTTACAGTTACCAAGCTATCTTTCCAGCACAGATTCACGATGTTAAAGCTGCCGTTCGCTGGTTAAGAAAAAATGCAACTCGATATAATCTCGATCCCAATCGATTTGGGGCATGGGGAGATTCAGCGGGCGGTCATTTGAGCGCCCTACTGGGAACTTCAGCTGGAGTTCCCAGCTTGGAAGGCGCGACGGGCAACGAACCAATCTCCAGTAAAATTCAAGCAGTTAGCAATTGGTACGGGCCGACGGACTTGACAAAATTTCCTAGAGCGTTTGCGGAATTTCCTACTCCTGAAGTTCTCGAAAAAAACCAAGGCCAGCCCTGGCTAAAATTAACCGAAGTGGTTTATCGGTTACTCGGCAGTCCCGTCTCGCAACGCCCTGAATTAGCTGCTCTCGCCAATCCCATCGCTCACATCGACGATCGCGATCCGCCTTTTCTTATCGTTCACGGGGAATTGGATGATGTCGTTCCCATCAGTCAAAGCGATTTGTTAGTCAAAGCTTTGCAGGAGAAAGGCGTTAAAGTTGAATACGTTCGCGATCGCAACTTAAAACACTCTTACAGAGGGCAAAATGGAGAACCTTTCGATCCAAATCTGATGGAGATAACGTTAAATTTTTTCGAGCGACATTTGAAGCAGTAATTCTTTTGAAGCAGTAATTCTTAAGTTACTCAGATTCTTTAGAATTCTGAGCTGCAAAAGGCGTAAACTTCCCGCCCAAGCCTTCGACAATGGTTTGAGTATTGGCAATTAACATTTTGGGATAGGTATCGCCTTGCGAACCCGGTTCGCCCAAGCTGTCGGAGAAAAGTTCGCGATCTGAGAGTTTAACGTTAGCTTCCTTGGCAACGGTTTGAATTAGCTTGGGATTGACCACAATTTCTGCAAAAATTGTCGGGACTTTAGTTGCTTTAACCGAATCGACCAATTCTTTTACCCGGGTCGCAGTAGGCTTTTCTTCTGTACTGATTCCTTGGATCGCTCCTTCAATAGGAATGCCATAGGCAGCGGCATAATATCCCATTGCATCGTGGGTGGTGACTATTTTCCGATTCGTCTTGGGAATCGTTGCAATTTGAGATTTTATCCAACTGTCAATCTGGGTCAATTCTTCTTTGAGTGCTTGAGCATTTTTAGCATACAGTTCGGCATTAGCAGGGGCTAACTGAGCCAGATTAGTTTGAATGACGCCTGCCATACGAATGCCATTTTGAGCGTCATGCCAGACGTGAGGATCGGGAACTTGCTCTCCTTGCGCTTTTTCCTGATGTTCGTGTTCGTGTTCTTCGCCCATGAGAGGATCGGGAACTGCTACTTCGGCAACCGCAATTTTTGGTGCGGAATTAGAGGTTGATTTGATAATTTTGATTAAGGCTGGTTCTAGATCGTAGCCTGAATAGAAGATGAGTTGAGCGTTTTCTATTGCCTTGCGGTCTTCGGGTACGGGTTCGTAGACATGAGCGTCTACTCCAGGCTTCAATAAACAGGTCAGATCGATTGTATCTCTAGCTATTTGTTTGGTTAGATCGCACAAAACGCTGGTAGTTGCTACGATTTTGGGGCGATCGCTTGCTGTATTTTCTACCTCTACTGGAGTTGCGGCAGGATTAATCTGGCTAGTCTGAGTAGTGGGCTTAGATTG
Source organism: Hydrococcus rivularis NIES-593 (assembly GCF_001904635.1). GTDB lineage: Bacteria > Cyanobacteriota > Cyanobacteriia > Cyanobacteriales > Microcystaceae > Hydrococcus > Hydrococcus rivularis. The sequence goes on along the minus strand of NZ_MRCB01000005.1, from coordinate 44,663 downwards.
ACCGCAACCAACTAAGCATCCTACAGCCAGAACGACAGCAGCTTTTGCCCAGGTTTGAGGCGGGGTAGGAATCATAGATTTTTAAGACTTCTAATTAACCGGGACGAGTAAAATGAGTTTTGTTATCATTATTATTCTCGACTTTTCATGTTAGATGTTCGGCAACTTAGTGTCAATTACCGAGAAGTGCGAGGCTTAGATCGAATTAGTTTTCACATCGAACCGGGACAACTGGTAGGTATTATCGGTCCCAATGGGGCGGGGAAAAGCACCCTGATAAAAGCCATGCTGGGACTGATTCCAGCAGCGAGTGGCGCGGTGCATTATTGTAATTGTCCCCTTCACCAACAATTACAGAAAGTTGCCTATATTCCCCAGCGATCGCAAATCGATTGGGACTTTCCCATCACTGTCTGGAATGTCGTTCTGATGGCGCGAACCCGACATTTGGGTTGGTTTCGTCGTCCTGGCGCTGCTGCCAAAGAAATTGTGAAAGCGGCGCTGGAAAGGGTAGAAATGTATTCCCTGCGTCACCGTCGCATCGGAGAACTTTCTGGCGGACAACAGCAACGGGTATTCCTTGCCCGTGCCTTAGCGCAACAAGCGGAAATATTTTTATTAGACGAACCGTTTACTGGAGTGGATGCAAAAACCGAGAGAATTATGTTAGAGGTGTTTGCCCAACTCAAAAGAGAGGGCAAAATTCTTTTAATCAGCAGCCACGATTGGGGAGGGGCATTGAATCAGTTGGATCGACTGCTGCTGATCAATCGAGGCTTAATTGCGGATGGAAGTCCAGATCGAGTAATGACCCCTGAAAATTTATGTCGCGCTTATGGGACGAATTTACAAAACTCGCTACAACCCGATTGGGATAATACGCTGTTTTGTTAGTAGCTAGTAAGAGGGCGAGTATTTTCTCTTAAAAACTAATCAATCACTATTAACTAATAACAATATGAATTGGTTACTCGAACCCTGGAATTATGAATTCATGCGACACGCGATCGCGATCGGCATTCTAGTTGGTATTCTCTGTCCAGTTGTAGGCAGTTATTTAATCGTTCAACGTATGGCACTTCTGGGAGATGTTATCGCCCACTGTGTTTTTCCCGGACTGGCAATCTCATTTTTTTTAGGAATTGATATTCTCATTGGTGCTTTTGCATCGGGGATTCTGGGTTCATTTTTAATCTCCTTAATTCGCGCTCAATCTCGCGTCAAAGTGGATTCGGCTATGGCATTAACTTTCTCTACTTTTTTTGCGCTAGGAATTACACTAATTACAGTTCTCAAGAGCAAATTAGATTTAGATAGTTTTCTCTTCGGAGATATTTTAGGCGTTACCATTCATGATATTTATCGAACAGCTATTATTGCTGCGATTATTCTTTTAGTCGTTTGGTTGTTTTATAAAGAACTCCTATTTTTTACGTTTGATAAGATGGGAGCACGAGCGATCGGTTTGCCGATTAATGCGATCCATTTTTGCTTTATGGCAGCGATTACCTTGACTATTATTGCTAGCATGCAAGCCGTAGGAGTAATTCTCGTTATATCTCTTTTAATTGGGCCCGCACTGACAGCTTATCTATTAGTTAAAGAATTTCACCAGATGATGATCTTAGGTGCATTAATAGGATCATTTGCAAGTGTAGTAGGAGTTTATATTAGTTATTATAATAATCTTCCTTCTGGAGCTGCGATCGTATTGATTTCTTCTACGTTTTTTTTGGTTGCATTATTATTTAGTCCTTCTCAGGGAATTTTAATTCGACCTAAAGCTAAGACCTAATCTCGCACAAAGACGCAGAGACGCAGAGTTTTTTTATTAGAGGGAGAACACGATTTTTAAAGTTTTAATTTGTGCTTGATTAAGACCACAATTCAATTTTGATATAGGATTTAGGCTTTTCCACTTGCTTTTGCTAGCTGTAAAGATAATATCTGCTGCTTTGTCTGGATTGATAGTATCAAATCTATCTATCTTCCAAGTAAATAAATAGTTAAGACGCTCAAAAATTTCATCTCTAGATGCGCGTTTAATACTAACAGGTTCGGGAAGAGGAGGTAATTTTGCTTTTGGCGAAGGAGAAAGAAAAAATACTTCCTTCAAAGCCTCTAATTTTTTTCCTTGTGTTATCCCACATTTTAATTTAGTAATCTCATTAAAATTTTTCCAGCTTTCTCGCTTCGCTTCGGCGATTTTCTGAGTAGCTATGATAACATCTACTCCCTTTAAAGCACTATTAGGTTCTTCAATTAAATACTTAAGCGCGGCAAGAATAGTTTCTCTAGAAGCAGTGTTTAAATTGACACGAGGCTTAGTTGCTCCTGTTAGAATTTTTGCCTGTTCTATATTTTCTGGTTTTGGATCGATTACGATGCACCAAACTCTTTCTAGTCCAGCTTTTTGTGCAACTTCATAAACCAGTGGATTACTGACAACTTGATATTGATATTCAGCAATTTCTTTAACAATTAAAGGAACCCAATTTCTTCCTTCTGTCTTGACTGCTGCTGCTGCCGCATTGACAATAAACTCAGGTGCTGTAAAAAATTCATCACTTGGTTTAATGTCTTCTAAAGGCAAGTGCATAAGTTTACCAATATTATCAAAGTCACCCATTATAGAAAATACTCCTTAGCTAAAGCGAGATAAGATGCATGTGCGATTTTATGCGTTAAAGCAGCAGGAATCCCGGAAAATCCAGCGCTGGCTACAATAGCATATTCAGGAATAGAAAAGATTGATTTATCAAAACTACCCAAACTTGCTTTTGGATAGTAGTAAGGAAGTAAGTCTTTATTGATTCCACCGCTACTTGTTGTCAATAAAGATTGGATAAAATCATGCGTTCTTTTCATTGCAGCATCGGTAGGTTTATGATGATTAAAGAAAATTGGTAGAGCAACTGGTCTTCCATCATCTCTTTTATCTCGTATTTCTGGAATGTATTTTTGAATAACTTTTTGAGAATTTTTGAGAGAGGCAAAATTATTATGCTGTGTGGGAATTAAAACAACATCTGAAGCATAGACGCAACTTTGACTAAAAAATGTCCAGTTAGTCGGACAGTCAAAAATAATATAATCATATTCTTCCAATAAAGGTTCGATTAATCGTTTTAAGCGAGCAGATCCTCCCTGGATTTTAGCTTGCTCCCCAGGCTCCATATATTTTTCAAGTGCTGAGTCAGAAGGAATTAAGTCAAAGATATTTTTTAGCGTAGGCGGATTTTTGAATTTTACTTGGAACTTTTGAATAGTGTTATGAATATCTATCTTATGGTTAATTAGACAATCAGATAATTTAACTTTTCCTTCTTGTTTTCTCAGAGAAGCCGTCAGATCCCCTTGTTGCGGATCGAAATCAATAACTAAAACTTTTTTGCCTAGATGTGCAAGAATTGCCGCTAAATTAGCTACCGTTGTTGTTTTCCCAACTCCACCTTTATCGTTATAAACACAAACAGATAAGGCTCTAGGAGGATTATCGATTAAATTTTTAATCTGGGAGACAATTTGAGCGATGTTGTCTTTTTTAATCAAATAGTTAGAAGTGGCGGGAACGATAACTTTTTCATGCCGTCGGAATAACTGAATATGCGTTGCATTAGTAATAATTCCCCACCGGGCGGTTTGACATTTAGGAGAAAGTAGATATCTTTTGATTTGTTCTTTTGTTTCTTTGTATTTGGAAGTTCCGTTTGCTAAGTTAATTTGTGCTCCAGCAACCGTTCTTCGTCCCTTAACCTCAATTAGAACATAAGGATTTGTTTTTGTATCTCTAAAAATATCACCAACACTATTTTTTCTAGCTGCATAATCTACGCTATCAGCTCCTTTACCTGTCATAAACTCTGGAAACCATTCTGTTTTTGTAAATCCCAGTGCTGTTAAAAAAGGTTCTACAAAATCATTACGAATAATCGCTTCGTGTGCATCGTTTGAAATACTATCTAAAATGTGATTCCACTCGATATCTCTTATCATTAACGCATTTTTTTCGACCTACAGTCATATAATTCCCAATAATGCTGTAGAAATAACAAAAGTCGAAAAAACTATACGCGATCGCGTCTCCATAACATTAGGCGAGTTAAAAGCTCAACTGAGGTTTTGAGTCTTCTAAATTCTATCCGCCCAGAATCCCCTAAAAACTAGAGGAAAAGTCAATCGAGCGTAATTTTAGAACCCCAGCGATCTTGGGGTAAAAAAGAACGATCCATCGGAATCGAGGCGACGGGTTCGGCAAGCATGAACTCGCCTGCTTCGATCCATTGCTTTAATTCCTGGGCAACTTGCCTAGAGAGAAAAATACTGGCAAGCGGAGCAGTTCGTACTGTTTTTCCTTCGATGGTAATCTGACCGCTTTTGAGTTGGGCGTAACTAACTAGACCAAAGGTAGGACGGACGCGCCGAGGAATGGAAAAATCGACGACAGGCGCGACGATCTCCTTGTCTCGGACGGCGCAATGGCGAACGACTTCCTCGTTTAAAACGGGAAGGGGAATGCCTACGCCAAGCATCAGAGAAGGACCATAGTTTTTGAAATAGCAGCCTCGCACCCAACGAAGATTCATTTGTCTGGCATCGCCAATGAGAGCGAGAGTAGCAGCGGGTCCAATGGGCGTGCGGTTGGGCAGACGCTTTTGTAAGGGAAAATGCTGCGTTCCTTCCCAGGCAACATAACCGATCCCGCCTCCCAAAAAAATGCGCGTGCCGATACCGATTAGTTGCAAATCTGGATCGTTGAGAAGGGGAGAAATGGCGCCGGGGCTTGAATAGACGGCATTGCCTAGTCTGGGTTGTAAGGGACCGAGATAGGTATATAAAAGGCGATCGCCCCCGTTGACTCCCACAATAAAATTTTGATAGAGATTGCGAGGATTATACAGATAAAACTGATTAATCGTTTTAGCGCTAATAGTGGTTTCATAGGAAGCTCTAGGATAGCAGTCTGTCGCTTGTCCGATCGCTCGCAATTGAACGGTTTTACCAGCAATTAAATCTTCAATGACGTGACCGCCACCTCGTTCTGGAAGTGTTGCGCCCTGCCGGTTTTCTCCATCAGCCATTTCTGGGCTGCCAGTGTAATCTGCCATAGCCGTTGCGCCGATATACAAATCTACCGCCCCAAATCCAGCATAGGCAGGTACGCCGTCAAGCCAGCACCGACGGATTTTGATGGGGGGATCGGTATGTCCTAGATTAATCAAAGCACCCGATGACTCCATCGGCTCAAAGGTTCCCGTACAAATGACATCTACTTCTTTAAAAGCTTGGGCAATGCCGATGTCTTGTACTCTGGCTTTCAGTTCTTCTACCGTCCACGCCACCGCAGCTTGACGGCGAATTTTATCGTTAATTTCTGCGATCGTTCTCATCAGTCATTTGATTTTGGATGAAAGGATACTGCCCCTACAGTTGCTAGTGGTTAGTAGTTAGTACTCGTCCCCTTGTCTCCTTGTCTCCTTGTCTCCTTGTCCCCCCGTCTCCTCCTCTTCTTGTCTCCCAACGCCCCCTGCTTTCCATCGGTCGAGAATATCTTCAATCAAAACTTCTTTGAGCCAAACCTGACCGACGATGATTAAAGGAAAAGCCAGAAATAAACCCAAAAAGCCAAAGACAGTTGCAAAAAACAATTGTGCCAGTAGGGTAATCGCCGGGAAGACGGAGATATGATGCTTGAGAATCAGGCGAGTTAACACCTGAGTTTCTACTTGCTGCATGACAATGTAGAAAATCAGGACGGCAAGAGCTTTCCAGGGATCGTCTAAAAGTGCGATCGCCATGGGCGGTACGACGCTTAAGGCGGGACCGATAGTGGGAATAAACGCAAATAGACCCGCGATCGTGGCTTGAGAGAGCGCTAGCGGGATTTGTAGCACTGATAATCCTACAAAACTCAACAAAGCAATGGCAAGCATATTAAAGCAAATGCCTGCCAGCCAGTCATTGAGAGCGCGATCGCAATGAATCAAAATTTCATCGACTCGCCGCCGATAAAAAGAAGGAAACAAACGAATAAATCCTTGACGATAGGGATGGGGATCGGCTAGCAGCATAAAAGTTAGCACTAGCAAAAAGACCAGACTCAGCGGGATTCCCAAAGAAGTATAGAAAAAACTCAATCCTCGTCCGGCTATTTGATTGACTAGCGGTTGCAGTTGTTGAGTTAGTTGTTCTATGGTAGGCAAAGCTCGAATGAGTTCGGGATCGAGGCGATTGCCTAATTCTTCGAGCCACGCGATCGACTCTTCGATCCCTTGAGGAACTAACTGCACTAACTGCTGGAATTCATTGACAAAAGGGGGAACGACTAACCAAAAAAATCCAATTGAAGCAGCCATTAGAAGGATACCGGAGATGGCAACGGCATAACTTCGTTTTATTCCCCATTTTTGCTGTCTTTTGACCAAAATATTTAAAGCATTGGCTAAAACGATCGCAGCAAACAGCAGCAGCAAGATCTGCCGAATTTGCCACATGATGTATAGGGCAATCCCGATTGCAACAACGCCAAGCCATTGACCGAACTTCAAGGTTTTCTCTCCCATGGACTAGCTACAGCGATTTTTGACCGATCCTTTCGGGCGACGAATCTTTGAGCTTTACCGCGTTTCTTGCTCGCCACCCTAGTGCGACTGCAACGAGCGCGGGAAGCAGTAAAATTCCTAATAAAACGTTGGTTGGGGTAGGAGCGATCGCCAGCGCTTGACCGCCATATTTAATCGCGACAGACAACGCGATGGAAAGAATTAAGACTTTAACAATAAACCCTATCTGGCTATTCATTCTACAAATACAAAATAGAGATAACTTTAAACCATTGCACGCGATCGCGTGCTAATTTCTAGTTTAGGATTAACTATAAATACTCATCATTAGCGTTTAGCCATGCCACGCACCCAACGCAACGACAATTTTATTGACAAAAGCTTCACAGTAATGGCAGATATTCTGCTAAAAATTTTGCCGGCTAATCAAAAAGCAAAAGAAGCCTTCGTTTATTATCGCGATGGAATGTCCGCTCAAGCGGAAGGAGAATATGCCGAAGCTTTAGAAAACTACAACGAAGCTCTCAAGCTAGAGGAAGACCCGACCGATCGCAGCTACATTCTTTATAATATGGGCTTGATCTATGCAAGTAACGGAGAGCGCGATCGAGCGCTAGAGTATTATCACCAAGCGATCGAACTCAATCCCCGCATGCCTTCAGCATTGAACAATATTGCCGTTATTTATCACTATGAAGGTGAAAAAGCCAAAGAAGCCGGACAACCTCAAGAAGCCGAAGCATTTTTTGACAAAGCGGCTGAATATTGGAAACAGGCTATTCGCCTTGCTCCCAATAACTACATAGAAGCACAAAATTGGCTAAAGACTACAGGACGCTCCGAAATGGATGTCTATTTCTAGAAGATGAGGGATAAGCGATAAATACGATTAACTACTAACCAATAACTAATCACAAAACAATGCTCGATCGCCAACAAGTTCAAAAAATTGCTCATTTAGCTCGCCTAGAAATTACTCCTGAAGAAGAAGAGCAATTTGCGACTCAACTCAGTAGCATTTTGGAGTATTTTGAACAGCTTAGCGAGTTAGATACCAAAAATGTGCCGCCAACAACCAGAGCCATTGAAATCAGCAATGTCGCTCGTCCCGATGAGACGATCCCATATTCCAATCGAGAAGCACTGCTTAAACAAGCCCCAGAAATCGAAGGAGACTTCTTTCGAGTTCCACAGATTCTCAATAGCGATGAGCAATAGCAGGGGGATTTTATTTTCCCGATAAAATTTTAGCTCCAGGATTGATGCAATCTTGGAGTTTTTGTATCTTATATCAGGTTAGGTTGAATACCGATCGAAAGAGCGTTGTCTCATACCGATCTGGTTGACTGACAAATCTTTGTCCCCTCATCCCTAAATCCCTTCTCCCACAAGGGGCGAAGGGACTTCAGGCAAAAGTCTTAAGTTGAGAGCTACTCTCCCAGAGCGGGAGAGGGGTTGGGGTGAGGGCGATTTGAGTTTTGTCACTCAACTAGCATGCCGAGTGCAAGGCAGTGAAGCGAAGGCTCTAGTAGATTCTTCACGAAGTTAGAGGAGGACGCGGTGGGCGAAGAAGTTCGCCTACTCAAGCCGTTCGTTGAGGCTCCGCCGTGAGACGGCGGAGTCTCTCTAACTTCGTTGGGAATGACAACTAATTATCCTTTCTCGCCGATTACTGCTTCAGTCCGAGTCCGACTTTGCCGGCGTAAATAGCGCGATCGCCTAATTCATCCTCAATCCGCAACAGCCGATTGTATTTCGCCACTCGTTCGCTGCGGCACAGAGAACCCGTTTTAATTTGTCCGGCACGGGTAGCAACTGCTAAATCCGCGATCGTCGTGTCTTCCGTTTCGCCGGAACGGTGGCTGATAACGCAACGATAGCCTTTGCGCGTGGCTAGTTCGATTGTTTGTAGGGTTTCTGAGAGAGAACCAATTTGGTTGAGTTTGATCAAAATGGCATTACCGACTCCTGTATCGATGCCTTTTTGCAGTCGGGTTGGATTAGTGACGAAGAGATCGTCGCCGACTAGCTGAACCCGCGATCCCAACTTTTCTGTGAGCAGCTTCCAGTTCGACCAATCTTCTTCGTGAAGCCCGTCTTCAATCGAGACGATGGGATAGGTATCGACTAATTTAGTCAGGTAATCGATGAGGTCTTGGGCAGAATGAGCGCTGCCGTCGTAGATATACTGACCGTCTTGATAAAACTCGTTGGCGGCTACGTCCATCGCCAAGGCGACTTGTTCTCCTGGCTTATAGCCAGCTTTTTCTATTGCCTCCATCAATAAATCCAATGCTTCTTGGTTGGAACCCAAGTTAGGCGCATAACCGCCTTCATCGCCCACTCCCCCAGAGAGCAATTTTTTATCCTTGAGTACCTTGCCCAGCACCGCAAACACTTCAGCGCCCCAGCGCAAGGCTTCCGCGAAAGAGTCCGCCCCCACGGGCATAATCATAAACTCCTGAAAGTCCACGTTGTTGTCTGCGTGGGCGCCGCCGTTGAGAACGTTCATCATCGGTACGGGAAGGAGATTGGCGAGAGGACCTCCCAGATAGCGGTAGAGGGGCAACTCCAACTCAGCTGCTGCGGCTTTCGCATTGGCAAGAGAAACCGCCAAGATTGCATTGGCTCCCAAGTATTTTTTGTTAGGAGAACCGTCGCGATCGATCATTTTCAGGTCAACGGATAGCTGGTCGAACGCATTCATGTCGATCAGTTCGGGAGCAATTTTTTCTTCGACGTTGCGGACGGCTTGCAGAACTCCTTTTCCGCCATAGCGATGGGGATCGTCATCCCGCAGTTCGTGTGCCTCAAAGGTTCCGGTAGAAGCGCCGCTAGGCACTTGAGCGATTCCCAATGCTCCCGTTTCCAGGAGGACTTCTGCTTCAACCGTGGGACGACCGCGAGAATCTAAAATCTCTCTCGCCGCGATCGCCTCAATTCTGACTTCGGGTTTGTTTAGCATAACTTGTATTCTCCAAGATCGACTGTTTTTTAATTCATCTGCGGAAAGTCTAGTCTAATTGATTATTGTTTCTCTGAAACTAGACAAGATCGCAACGATCGATTGGCTTGACCATAAGAATCACCGTCGATCGCGCCATAACTTGATATTGTTCTCCTCTAACAGGCGGCGCGGTTTTGGGATCGCACAAATCGTCGGGTGAAGCTAAAGATGTATCGATAATTCGATGCCAGCCATCGCAGTATCCCAGCAAGGGCAATTCAAAGGTCAAGGCTTCCCAGTAAGCATTGAGCATTACGTGCAAGCGTTCGTCTGCTGCTGGGTGGCGCAGCGTAAACGCTAAGCTATGGGAATCATATCCCCAATCTGGCTGTCCCAATTTGACTCCATGCCAAACCAGATGGGGTTTGTGAGTTTCGCTCGCCACCTCTAGAAGGCGTTCCTCTTGAAAGATTTTGAAAGACTGAACTAACTTGATGAGTCCCTTAACATAGCGCAATAGATCGGTTTCTTTTTCGACGGCACTCCAGTCAAACCAACTCAATTCGTTATCTTGGCAGTAGGCGTTATTGTTACCTTTTTGCGATCGCCGCACTTCGTCTCCCATCAATAACATGGGCGTACCTTGAGAAATAAATAGGATCGTCAGCAGATTTTTTATCTGACGCAAACGCAGCGCTTGGATTTGGGGATCGTCTGTTTCTCCTTCCTGTCCACAATTCCAGCTAAAGTTGCGATCGGAACCATCTCGATTGTTTTCCCCATTGGCTTCGTTGTGTTTTTCGTTATAAGAAACGAGATCGTTGAGAGTAAAGCCATCGTGACAGGTAACAAAATTAATGCTGCGGTTGACATCGATATCCCGTCGTGGGTAGATATCGGGACTGGCGAGAATTCTTTGGGCTAACTTGTCAACTGTTCCCGAATCGTTCCTGACAAAGCGACGCACGTCGTCTCGAAAAGGTCCGTTCCACTCGGAGAACCAATCGGCAAAGCCAATAAACGTCCCGACTTGATACAATCCCGCAGCATCCCAAGCTTCCGCGATCAGTTTCGTGCCTGCTAAAACCGGATCGGATTCGATCGCCCAGAGAATTTCTCGCGTTTTCGGATAGTCGCGCGGGGCACAACCAGAGGTATCTCTCGATAATACCGATGCCAAGTCAAAGCGAAACCCATCGACGTGCATTTCGGCAACCCAATAGCGCAAGCAGTCTAAGATCAATTCGCCAGCGATGGGGTGATTGGCTTTAAAGGTATTGCCGCAGCCGCTATAGTTGCTGTATTCGGCAAGATCGTCCTCTTCTAGAATGTAGTAAATTGAGTTGTCTAAGCCGCGAAACGAGAGGGTCGGTCCCTCTTGATTCCCCTCTGCCGTATGGTTGAAGACGACATCGAGAATCACTTCAATTCCGGCGCGATGCAGCGCCTTGACCAGATCCCGAAATTCATCGATGGGTCCGAGAGGATCGCGGCGAGAACTGTAACTCCGATGGGGAGCAAAAAAGGCAATGGTACTGTAACCCCAATAGTTGTCATGTCCCGGCGGCGCATCTTCAATGTCAAAATAATGGATGGGCAGTAGCTCTACTGCCGTAATCCCCAAGTCTTTGAGATAGGGAATTTTCTCGATTAATCCCGCAAATGTCCCGCGCTTTTCTGGTGCGATGCTCGAATCGGGATGGCGAGTGAAACCGCTTACGTGCATTTCGTAGATAACGCTGTTGGCATAGGGATGACGCAGGGGACGATCGCCCTCCCAATCGTAGGTGTTCGGATCGAAGACGACACCTCGCAAGGCGCGATCGCAATTATCGCCCTTGTCAATCGCTGCTTGGCGATCGTAAATTTCCTCTCCCGCGATCGCCCGCGCGTAGGGATCGAGCAGGACTTTGTTGCCATCAAATCGATGTCCGTTTTCTGGCTCAAAAGGACCGTAAGCTCGATAGGCATAAATCTGTCCCGCGCCAATGCCTCGAACGAAAACGTGCCAGTAGTGAAAGGTTTTGTTGCGTTTGGGGTCGAGTGCGATAACGCGGGCGGGTTTTGGGTCGTTGGGTTCGTCAAATAGCAATAACTCGATCCTCGTAGCATGTTTGGAAAAAATACAAAAGTTCACCCCATCGGCATACACGGTAGCGCCTATGGGAAAACTTTTGCCGGGCAAGACATAACCAGTCATTTCCTCTCAAAACGAATACAAGGGTTGTCCCCTAACCATCATTCTAAGGAGACTCGACCGATTTAGATTGGAGGAAAAGCTTAAATCAGATAGGGAACAAGGGAACGATCTTAGCGCAGAGAGGGTCATCAATAGCCTCTACAATGGATCGACAGTTCTGTCCCAGATTCGGAATATGGCAAGCTTAACCCCGTCCAGATTGAAAAATAGGAATGCTTGGTTGCATATATGGTTGTTTTTAGGGTGGCTGGCGATCGGAACTGGATTGCGCTTTTACCATTTGGGGTTCAAGCCTCCTTGGTCTGATGAATGGGCAACGATTGTTTTCAGTCTAGGTCATAGTTTTCGGACAGTTCCTCTCGATCGCATCATTTCTGCGCAAGAACTGTTGCAGCCGCTACAAGTCACTGGAACGACTCAGCCGGGAGATGTTATCGATCGCTTGATGGCGGAAAGTACCCATCCGCCTCTCTACTTCGTACTAACCCATCTGTGGCTGAAGCTTTTTTCTAGTGAAGGCAGTTTAGTTTCTCTGTGGGCGGCGCGATCGCCGAGCGCTCTATTCGGGGTTGTTTCAATTCCTGCTGCGTTCGGTTTGGGGTGGCTGGCGTTTCGTTCGCTGTTAGTCGCTCAGTTGGCTGCGGCTTTGATGGCTGTTTCTCCTTTCGGGATCTATTTAGCGCAAGAAGCTCGCCACTATACCATCTCTATTCTATGGATTATTGCCTCGCTTGTCTGCCTTATCGTTGCCGTGCGACACGTTCGAGATCGCATTCCTTTACCGATATGGATTGTCTTGGTTTGGGTGGCAGTCAACAGTTTGGGGATTGCTACCCATTATTTTTTTGCCCTGACCTTGATGGCTCAGATGCTAGTTCTAATAGGAGTTTGGCTGGTAGATTTAAAAATAGAAACGATTAAAAAGTCGGGTTGGGCGGCGTTATTTCCTTCCCATTGGTTGAGGATTTACGCTGCTGTGGCGGGGACGGCGATAGGAGGCGCTGTTTGGCTGTCGGCTTGGCGCACCATCCCTGAAAATAAGCTGGTCGATTGGATTTATCGGGGCGAACATTTAGGGATAGCTTTTCTCGAACCAATCGGGCGACTTCTGCTGTGGATAATCACGATGCTTTTTCTGCTTCCTGTAGAGGGAACGCCTCGCCCGGTCACTATAACGTCGGCTGTTGTTATCTTGTTGTTTCTCTGCTGGTTGATGCCAGCGATCGCTCGCTACTTACGAGCGCCAATCCAGGGGCATTCAAGTCGTTTGGAGATGAAGATTTTCGAGGGATGTATCGTCGGCGCGATCGCGTTAATTTTGCTCGTCACTTATATCCTGGGCACGGATTTATCGTTGGCTGCTCGCTACCAATTTATCTATTTTCCTGCGGTTATCTTGTTGATGGCAGCCGTACTCGCCCAAATTTGGCAACAATCTCCGAAGAAACGACTTGCTTTTAAGCTTTCTCGCTATTTTCCCGCGCAAGGCAAAGGTGCCGTTGTCGTCGTCTTGTTAATGAGTTTATTGGGCGGACTGACGGTTGTTGGCGATTTTGGTTTTCAGAAACCCGATCGCCCCGATTTCGTCGTTGCTACCATGCTCGAAGCACATCGACTCGTCTCTCCAGATACGCCCATCTTCATCGCCAACCTTCACAAAACCCACGAACAAACGGGAGAAATCATGGGATTGGCTTGGGAGTTTGAGAGAATGAAAAAGCGGATGGCGCGATCGTCGCCAAATTCGATTGCTGATTCTCCCCAGTTTCTTTTAGCCCACCAAACAAACGAAGATATCCCAACGGCATCTCAAACGCTTCATCAAGTGCTACCGCAACTTGCCCGTCCTTTTCAATTGTGGCTGGTTAATTTTCCGACTTCTCAAGAGGCATTAAAAGCCATCAACTGCGATCGAGACCTCAATTTTAAACGTAAGGTCTATGGCTATCACTACAGTCTTTATTACTGTCAATAGTCATTGGTTCTTTGTGCTAATAGCTATTGACAAATCACAAAATACGTGATATCGAACGTGCTAAGATAAGAGGATGAGTTTAACTTTTCCTATTCCCGCGATCGCTTTGAAACATTATCATCTAATTTTGGCAGGGGCGGGTTTCAAAACCCACCCCTACTAAACCCGCTTATGGTTTTAAGGTTTTAAAATTGGGAGGCTGTTGCGTCAAGACTTCTTGACTTGAAGTCTTCTCCCCGGCTATCCGATTTGCCAGCTGCACTAAGTCTACTCCTGTTGCCTGGCGCAACTGTTCGGCAAAAGAGGCAATTTTGGCAACATTCTTACCATCGTTGCCATCGATAACCGTTACGTTTTGTACCTCGACTTCGGGTACGCTGGCTGCCATCATCTTCATCAAGACTTCTAGTTTTTGCAAAAGGTAGATTTCCTTGGCACTCGTCCCCGCTGCTTGCCACGATTGGGCTAGGCGTTTTGCCCCTTCTGCTTGTGCTTTGCCTTCTTCGACAATTTTTGCTGCCTTTCCCTGGGCTTTAGCAATTGCCCGCTTGCATTCCGCTTCTGCTGGGGCAACGATATCTGCCTGTAGTTGCTGTTCGACTTGCTTAATTCGTTCGGTTTGTACGGCAACTTCTGCTTGCACTCGCGCGATTTCTGCCAAGACGACGGATTCTACCTCGGCAACCATGGCGACTCGCTTCGTCTGGGCATCTCGCACCCGTTTTTGGGCATCGGCTTTGGCAACTTCTAAATCTCGTTGAATGCGTCGCAAGGCAGTAACCCGCTTGTTGGCAGAATCTTTGATAATCGATTCTGCCTTGGCTTTTGCCTCGGCAATTCGCGCATCCCGGAACAAATCTGCTTGTTGTTTGCGTCCAATGGAATCGAGATAGCGCACGTCATCGGAGATTTTCTGAATTTGCAAGCTATCTAAAACCAAGCCCAATTTTTCTAAGTCATCTTCGGCTTCTTCTAGTAAGCTTTTAGCAAAAGCAATCTGATCTTCATTAGCTTGTTCGGGGGTTAAACTGGCTAATACGCCTCGTAAGTTGCCCTCTAACGTTTCTTTGGCTAGCTGTTCGATTTCCTTGCGACTTTTTCCGAGAAGGCGTTCGATCGCATTGTGAATGGTCGGTTCTTCTCCGGCAATTTTGATGTTGGCTACGCCTTCTACTGTCAGAGGAATTCCTCCTTTTGAGTAAGCATTGACCACTTTGAGGTCAATAATCATATTGGTTAAATCCATGCGGAAAGCTTGTTCTAGTAAGGGAGTACGGAAGCTACTTCCTCCTTTGACTAAGCGATAGCCAACCTCTTTAGTGCTAGAAATTCTTTTTTTGGAACCCGCAAAAATGAGAACTTCGCTGGGTTGGCAGATGTAGTAAAGGTTCCGAAATACGAAGTATCCCGTCCCCGTACCAAGACCAAAAATTCCTAATAAAATTGCCAGAATATCCATAGTTTTGTTATTTATCCTTGGTCATTTGTCTTTGGTTATTTATTTACTGGTAACTGATGTCCGTTTTCATCTTTACGAGTCAGCGTTCCAACAACATCGATGCCGAGGGTTTGTTTGACGCTTTCTAGGAACTGAGCGACAATTTCTGGATAGACTTTGACGAGAGTTGATACCGATTTGCCGTTGCCATTGTCTACAACATTGATGTTATCTAAATGCAGTCGCCCGGGAATTTTGACGGCTTCTTTTAGGACAGTTTCTAATTGCTGAATTAGGAAAATTTCTGAGGTATCTCTACCAGTTTCTTGCCAAACTTGCGATAGCATTTCCGTCACTAATGCAGCTGCTTTGGCATTTTCTTCAAAGATGGAAGCTTCGCCTCTAGCCCGCAATTCTTGTGCCTGTTTTTGTGCTTGGGCTGGTAAAACTTCATCGGCTTCCAGTCGCAGGCGTTCTAATTCTGCGCGTATTGCTTGCAATTTTTGTTCGACTTTGGCACGTTTTTCTTTCGCTGCGGCAGTGGTAATTTCTTCTTCGGTTTTAGCTTGTTGTTCGAGTTTTGCTTTAACTTTCCGCAGGTCGTTTTCTTGTTCTAGAATGATAATTCGATCCTGAGTTTTAGCCACTTCAGCTTTTTCTTCGCATTCGGCTTCGATTTGTTCTGCTTCACTGAGAGCGTTTGATTCGGCAATTTCTGCATCGCGGATAATTTGAGCAATTCTTTCTCGACTCAGAGAATTTAAATAATCTACATCATCAGAGACATTTTGAATTTTTAGGGTGTCGATTTCTAAGCCCAGTTTCATCAAATCGCTACTGACTCCCGAAGTAATTCTTTCTGCAAATTTCAGGCGATCTTCATTGACTTGTTCTGGGGTTAAAGTGGCGACAACTCCGCGTAAATTTCCTTCTAGAGTTTCCTGGGCGACGCGAATAATTTCCGAACGATCGCGATCGAGAAATCGTTCGATCGCATTGCCAACTACATCAGGATTGCTAGATATTTTTACGTTAGCGATCGCCTGAATATTAATTGGCGTTCCTCCCTTAGAATAAGCATTGCGAATTTCAACTCTAATGGGCATAGTCGTTACGTCCATTCGCTTAACGGTTTCAATAATTGGAACCCGAATCGATCGCCCTCCTGAAAGGACGCGATACCCAACTTCTTGCCCATCTTTAGATCGTCTTTTTCTACCGCAGATAATGACAACTTCATTGGGCTTACAAATACACAAAAATGAGTTAAGAAACCAAACAGTCCCGATAGCACCAAAGATCAATAAAGCAATGGGAATGCTAGTAAAAAATAACCCGTCAAAACTATTTTTAGGCTGATTGATTGACGAATTTTGTTCGATCTGAGCTAGTTGCAATACTATCATTTTTTCTTCAAAGGATGATTTCAATTCCTGGTTGAATTTCACTGGTAATACTCCTTTTTCTGTAAAGCTTTTGAGTGAGTTTTAATTTTCTGAATCGTAACCAAGTTTTAAATCCTCAGCCGGAATAACCCAGACTCGACTATCTTTCATTTCTACAATGAAAACTTTATCTCCTTTATTTAAGGTTATGGGTCGATCGGTCATGGCAATAAAATCAACGATCGAGCCTTTGATATTGACTCTAATTTTTCCTTTACTATCTCGATCGAAAGGAACTTCTACCGTGCCAAATAAACCGACAATATTGCGGGGACGGATGAGACTATCTACTTCTTGTTTTCTTCGTATGATTTTGATTAAAATAGCAATTAAAATACCACACGATATTCCAATCAAGATTGAAATAATCGCTATTGCAATCAGCTGATGGTTCATATTTTAGCGGTTAATTTGGAAAATAAAATCGGCAATAGATAGCTTGCTTGAATACCCATACTGCAATAATATGTTTCAATCGTAATCTAGAATTTCTTAACTGCCAAATGCTTTAGCAAAAATTCAAACTATTGAGCTTGCTATAGGTGTATTGGAAGCGATCGCGTAAATTATTCAATTTCTTTACAAAAATTTATAAATAGCCAGCTATCTGCAAAACGACTAATACCAATTTTCAGGTTTTCGCGATCGACATCTTTTTCCCCTCTCCCAGTTTGGGAGAGGGGTTGGGGGTGAAGGCGATCGACTATCTGTGTCATTAATGAATGAAAAATGGTATGAGGTAGGGGCTTAGCATTGCAAAACCCCTACCCTAAACGTTCGCAGGCATTAAGAACGAAAACAGTTATGCGATGATTTACCTTATTGCAACCAAGATACTAATTCCAATCAACCCAATCAGTAACAATAAACCTTTATTTGTGCGGCACCAAGTCTTAAACCGCCCCCACATATCCGACGGATAGAGAGGAAACTTTAACTCAGCTTCTACTGGTTCGGATTTATCCCGATACATGGTGCAGGTTTTCGCGTAGGGACGTTGGGGAAAGGTACAAGTATCGTCTTCGTGATAGCGGCAACTATCGCATAAAAAAGTCTTTCCAGTGGCTTGATAGAGAGGAATTCCAGGATGACCGTAGGCTTTTAGGACGGCAAAACAGTGGGGACAGCGAACGGCTTTTGCATCGACGGATTGATGACAGCGAGGACAAGTAGTCATAGGAAAAGTGATACCAATTTGAAAAATCTTGGCTACAGATAGATTTTTAAAACCTTTATGGGATGAGTCTTTCTCAATCCAAAATCCAAAATAGTATAAGAATGAATGCTTAACTAGCTGGAAACTTTCGGACCTGATATTCTCCGGTTTCTATCATCTGATATCTATCTTCGCCCATCGCTTGAGCGAATTGCCGTTCGGTTTCGTCTAAATCCTTTTGAGGAATGGCTTTCCACTCTTCGCGGGTTTGCCAGCGTGCCACGAGAACGATTTCTTCTGGTGCGCTTGGATTAATCCAAACTTCTTTGCCTAAAAAACCGGGATACTTAGCCAGCGTTGCCGTCCAAATTTCCTCGTCCTTTTGAATAAACTTTTCTCTCGACTGGGGAGAAACGCGAAATTTGAGCCACTCTATGACCATAACCGTTGAATTAACCTCTCTCTATACATTAAGGTTAATAAATTTCATCCTTCCTTTGCTGCTTTTGCAAGCAAGATAGAGATAGAGGGGAATTAGACTATTCCCTCTTCCTTGGGCAAGCTTGGCAAAGGAGGACAAAATGCTGAACTCATTTCTCTATCCCGATAGCCTAACTTTTCTCATCGTTAAAATTTTCGTCCTCATTCTGGCGATACTGGTTTGGTTAGTTTTTACTTCTGCCCCCGTCGTTTGAGAGTGAGTGCTAACTATACCCTCGTTGCCCGATTGGCGCTACCTTCTACTTCACGGGCTTTTTTGCCTCGCCACAGCAAACGAATCGGCGTTCCAGTGAAGCCCAATTGCTGTCGAAATTGCCCTTCGATGTAGCGGTGGTAATTGTCGTTAAAGCGATCGGGATCGTTGACAAATAAAGCAATAGTGGGAGGCTTGGTGGAGACTTGAGTACCATAGTAAATCCTTCCTTGCTTGCCTTGTCGAGTGGCAGGAGGAGAGTGCCAGCTTACTGCCTCTTGAAGGACTTCATTAATTACTGCCGTACTGACGCGGCGACTGTGTTCTTCGGCAGCGGTATCTATCAAATCGAGAATTTTGTTAACTCTTTGCCCTGTCATAGCGCTGACAAAGATTTTTTCCGCCCAATCCATAAAATAGAGGCGATCTTGAATTAGTTTTTGGTAATCATAAATGGTGTAAGAATCTTTTTCGACTGCATCCCATTTATTGACGACAATGACGGCGGCTTTGCCATCATCGATGATGCGTCCAGCGAGTTTTAAGTCTTGATCGGTTACGCCATCGAGAACATCGATGACGAAGAGGACGACATCAGAACGGCGAATGGCTTTAAAGGCGCGATTGATCCCGAAAAATTCTGCGCCGTAATCGACATTTTTTTTGCGGCGAATGCCAGCGGTGTCGATCAAGCGGTAAGTTTTTCCATTCCTCTCTACGACGGTATCGATCGCGTCGCGAGTCGTGCCAGAAATCGGGCTGACGATCGCGCGTTTTTCTCCAGTCAGGGCATTGAGTAGACTGGATTTACCCACGTTCGGGCGACCGATGATAGCGACTTTTATTTCTGGGACTTCCGGCAATTCCCTTGTCGGGGGAAGATAGGCAATCAAGTCATCGAGTAATTCGCCCGTACCGTTGCCGTGAATGGCAGAAATGGGATAGGGTTCGCCCAATCCTAACTCCCAAAATTCGGCAGCTTGAACGAGTCCCTGTTCGACGGATTCGCATTTATTGACTGCTAAGAGGACGGGAACGGATTGTTGGCGCAACCAGTCGGCAATTTCGCGATCGCCCGTCGTAGGACCACTTTGTCCGTCTACGACGAAAATGGCTGCGGAAGCTTCTGCTAGTGCCAGCATTGCTTGTTCGCGAATCAGGGGCAAAAATTCGGTGTCTTCGTCAAAGACGATGCCGCCCGTATCGACTACCTGAAATTCTCTGTCTCGCCAGAAGGCAGGACGATAGGTGCGATCGCGCGTGATTCCCGGTTCGTCGTGTACGATCGCTTGTTGGTCGCCCGCCAGTCTATTCACTAGCGTCGATTTTCCTACATTGGGTCGTCCAATAATTGCAACAATAGGAAGAGGCATAATAATTTTTCAATTAGAAAATTTAATAATTTATCTCTGTAGAGAGTTAAAGTTCAATCTTCTATGATAGCGGTTAGAAGAGACGTTCACAAATCAAATAGGATTGCTATACGATCGAGTTCTATAAAATATGGGATAGAGTGTTCGCAAGAGTGGCTAAGTAACTATGCTCAATTAAGTAAGATTACCGAAGAGAAACGAAATGCGATCGTCACTATATTAAGTAATATTGCCTCAAAGAAATTTTTTGTAATGTTACTGAATTAAAAGAATAGATAACTGAGATAGGGGATAGAGCTAAAATTCTTCTACGAGTTAGATTCCCTATTTAATCATGAAGTTGGTCGTTTTTGATGTTGACGGCACACTGATTAATATAAACAAAATAGAAGAAGATTGTTTTATCCGTGCTTTTGCAGAAGAATTTGGCATAGTTAGAATTAATCTTAACTGGGCAGAATATACTCATGTAACCGACTCTGGAATTGCTTCTCAAATTTTGCAAGAGCGACTGGGATGTTTTCCATCAGATAAAGAATTATCAAGAATAAAAATCCGTTTTTTTCATTTGCTTAAAGAAGCTTGCGATCGCCATTCCGGTTTATTTTTTGAAATTCCTGGCGCTTCCAAGATAATTCAAGAATTAAAAACAGATCCCGACTGGAATATTGCCATTGCCACTGGATGTTGGCGCGATCCTGCATTGCTCAAACTCAAGAAAGCTGATGTTGGAATTTCGGGGATTCCTTTTGTTTCAAACGATGATAAATTTTCCCGTGAAGATATCATCAAGGAATCTGTTGAAAAAGCCAAGTATTTATATGGAATTAAAGATTTTAAGAAAATTGTTTTTGTTGGGGATGGAATTTGGGATGTAAAAACAGCAGGAAAGCTCGGTATTCCTTTTATTGGTATTGCTGGAGCAGATGAAGCCAAAAAATTATTTGAACAAGGAAGCGATCGCGTTTTTGAAAACTTTAATTATATCAAAAACTTTAGACAAATCTTAGAAACTGCTCGAATTCCCCAAATCTAGCCTAAATTTTTCATCTTTTTGGTGAATTTTAAACTTTGAACTTTGAACTTTGAATTGTTTTGGTCAAGTCGAATTCGCGATTAATGGTAAGTATAATTACCTGTTAGACTGATTTGTTGCATTTGATACATTAACTTATAGTTCTCATCTGAAAAGCCAATCGATATTCCACACAATCCCAGCTGTCACTTTGCTCTAAGTTTTGCTATCTTTGATCTTAATAATTTGTAATCTTTTGTCAGATTAAACCTCTAACTCGGACTCGTTCCTAAAACCTATGACTTTGAATTTAGTGGTTTCTCCTATCAACGAGCTAGATGCTCAAAACACTCAAGCTCTAGCAGAAGTTTGGGATACAATTCATCTGGAGAGTTGCCCCTATCACTACAACTTCCACATGCACACCATCTGTTCTGACGGACAACTGACTCCAGAAGCACTGATGGAACAAGCCTTCACCATTGGGCTGAAAGGCATGGCAATTACCGACCATCACTCTGTTCGCGGCTATCGAGTGGCTCAACGCTGGCTGGATCGAATCCGCTCCCAACAACCGAAATCTCGCCTACCCCATCTCTGGACGGGGATAGAAGTGACTTCTCAGTTGCTGGGAACAGAAGTCCATATCCTCGGCTATGGATTCGATCCCGATCGCCCAGTCATGCAGCCTTATCTTCAAGGCGATCGCCCTTCGGGAAGCGATGCTAATGCCGATCGCGTTATTGCTGCCATTCACGAAGCTGGAGGCTTGACTATTCTCGCGCACCCTGCCCGCTATCACCGTCCTGCCGACGAACTCATTCCAGCTGCGGCTGAAATAGGAGTCGATGGCGTAGAAGCTTACTATGCTTATAACAATCCCAAGCCCTGGAGAGCTAGCCTCAAAGAAACCGAAAAGGTCAAGTACTTGAGCGAGATTTACGATCTATATACGACTTGTGGAACCGATACCCATGGGATGAGCTTGCTTCAACGCATCTGAACGGTTTTGAGTTGTGGGTTGTAAATTCTGAATTTTAATCGCTTACAGGTTAATTGCGCGTTAATTTTATCCCAGTGCCAGCGCAGTAAATTAGCCGATTGTCCCACAGAAATTCCTGGCATCCCGATCGCTTTTCTAGGAGATTCGGTAGCCATCGCGATCGCCGAACCCACTCCACAAATTCCCCACTTGACCAGATTTTCTACCCCAACTAGCAACGGTAAAGTCGTCCCTGCTAGCGTTCCATCTGCGAGTCTAGCCGTTCCATCTTTGACTTCTATTTGACGTTCGTCCCAAGGATAAATTCCATCTGGCAAACCGATTGGGGCTAGTGCATCACTAACCAAGAAAATTCCCTTTTCGTAGCGACTTGCCCGCAATAAGAGATCTATCATCGTCGGACAGACATGCTCGCCATCAGCAATTAAGCCGCAGTAGACATTTTTGTTGACAATTGCCTCTGCTAATAATCCCGGTTTTCGATGGTGTAAAGAAGGCATGGCATTAAAGGCATGAGTCACCATAGAAGCCCCTAGCTCGAATGCTTTTTTAGCTTCTGCTGCCGATGCGGTCGAGTGACCCAAACTAACAATAATTCCCAGAGAACGTAAATAGGGAATAACTTCTTCAGCTGGATCTAATTCTGGTGCTAGGGTAATAATTTTTACGACGCGGGCAAAGTTTCCTAAAACCCATTCAATAGTTTCTTGGATTGGGCGCAATAAATATTCGGCTGGATGAGCGCCTCGCTTTTCGTAATTGAGAAAAGGACCTTCCAAATGAGCGCCAAGCACTCTGGAAGTAAGGTTTGGCTCAGTTTTTTGTAGCTTGATAAAATCGTCGATAACTGAAAGCGATCGCTGTATCTTTTCCACCGATGTTGTTACGATAGTTGGTAAAAATGCATCGACTCCTTGTTGCCATAAATAATCACAAATTGCTTGAAGCTGAGGAAGATTTGTCTCTTTTAGATCGGGAAAAGCTAAGCCCAATCCACCATTAATTTGTAAATCGACTCCCCCTAAAGAAATCCAGTCTCCGCGAACATCTAAAACTTTTTTATCATGGCTTGGTAGGATAGGCTCATCTAAAGCGATTATCGCTTCAATTACTCCTCGATTATTAATGCGAATTTGGTATAAACCTTGATACCCTGGTAAACGGGCGTTGACAATATCTAAACGCGCAGTAGATGGCATCGATACGTTAATGATTTGAATAGAAAATTGACTCATTATTTTACCAAGTGACGCGGCTATAATTATTGCCAAATCTAAATTGTAGTTTTTTTTAGAGACGTTTTACAGAACGTTTTTATAACTTTTGTCTATCATCTGCTTTTTGCCTTTTCTTAACTAGCAAAATTAAATGTTAATAACGTCAAAAACTACCGCTCTGTAAACAGAATCGGTAAGGATGCGAGAGAAAGCTACCAGTCGTTTGCTCTCAGAGTCACAAAATGCCACAATGAGATCTAAATGTTGTAACACGCGCCTAATGTTGGCTCTTTTTCTGCCTCGACTCCACCATTCGTCTTGATATAAGCGGTTTAAGTCGTCAATTTGCTCGTCTGTTAGATGTTCGATTGCTTGAATAGCCATATTGACCTTCCTTTATGAGTAATCCTCCATCAGTCGGCATTATTATGGGCAGCGATTCCGATCTGCCTACTATGCGAGATGCGATCGCAGTTTGCGAAGAATTTGGTATCGCTTGCGAAGTCGCGATCGTTTCTGCCCATCGTACCCCAGAAAAAATGGTTAACTATGCTCAAACTGCCCACCAACGAGGCATCAGAGTCATCATTGCCGGTGCGGGCGGTGCCGCTCATCTACCAGGAATGGTAGCATCTCTTACCCCTTTACCCGTCATAGGCGTACCCGTCCCTAGCCGACATCTACAAGGCGTGGACTCTCTCTATTCCATCGTCCAGATGCCAGCCGGAATTCCGGTTGCAACAGTTGCCATTGGCAATGCTAAAAATGCAGGTTTATTAGCGGTGCAAATCCTCGCTTCCCATGACCCGGAATTACTTAAAAAAGTGCGGCAATATCGTCAAAATTTAGCCCAGTCAGTCTTAGATAAGCAGGCTAAATTAGAGCAATTAGGGTATAAGCAATATTTGGAGCAAATTTAAATCGAAAAAGAAGGCGAATGTTGCCATTTTATCCAGGGCTGAGGCGAGCCAAATAAGTATGTTAATATAAATCCTAAAAGTTTTTAGGGCAATGATTCGCTGGATTCTGAGTTTATTGTGCGCGCTGTTCGTCTTAGGTTGGACTGTACCTGTTTTGGCGCAAGAAGTTCAAATCCCTAGCTATACCGAGCAACAACTGCAAAAGGGCGAAGAAATAGCCAAAAAAGCTTTTGAAGCTACGGAAAAAGGGAATTTTGCCCAAGCTGAGGCATATTGGACGCAACTAATTAGAGACTTTCCAACAAATCCTGCGGTTTGGAGCAACCGAGGAAATACCCGCGTCAGCCAGAATAAATTAGACGAAGCGATCGCCGATTTTAATAAAGCGATCGAACTCGCACCCAATGCACCCGATCCCTATCTGAATCGCGGTGCAGCTTTAGAAGGAAAAGGACAATACGAAGCAGCGATCGCTGATTATAATAAAGTCCTGGAGATCGATCCCAACGATGCCATGGCGTATAATAACCGAGGCAATGCCAAAGGCGGATTGGGACGATGGGAAGAAGCTTTGATAGATTATCAAAAGGCAGCCAATTTAGCCGCTAACTTTGCCTTTGCTCGCGCTAATGCAGCTCTAGCTATCTATCAAGTCGGCAAAAAAGATGAAGCTCTGCGCGAAATCCGCAATTTAGTCCGCAAATATCCGATGTTTCCAGACATGCGGGCTGCTCTTACGGCAGTCCTTTGGGAGAAGGGACAGCAGGGAGAAGCAGAAAGTAACTGGGTAGCAGCGGTTGGTATGGACAATCGCTATCAAGACATCAATTGGGTTAAAACTACCCGCCGCTGGCCCCCGCAAATGGTGGCAGCATTAGATAAATTTTTGAACCTAAAGTAGAGAGACCATTCGATGCACGCGCCCCGTCCTCTAAAAATACGCTTTCGCTTTTGGTTTGCGATTCTATTGCTAGCAAATATCTTTTGTTTGGGAAACACTCAAATTATTCTGGCAGATTCTTTAGGCGATCGCTCTGAGACGATCCAACAAGTATTCATGAGCAAACAACCCAGAGAAAGCATTCCTTCCCAAGTTATCGATGCAGTGCGCCAAGAGTTATCGAATCGAACTCGCATCGCACCTAACGAGTTCAAAGTCGTGGAAACCCGTCAACAAACTTGGTCGGATGGTTGTCTGGGATTGGCTAAACCCGATGAAATTTGTACGCAAGCACTGGTAGAAGGTTGGCGAGTTGTTTTGTCCCACGGCGATCGCAGTTGGATTTATCGGACGGATGCCCAAGGAAACGCGATTCGCTTAGAAACAGAAACAGAAAAATAACCAAAGACTACGCCGCACACACCAAAACAAAAGGCTGCACGATTAAAGTGCTAAATTTTTTATCGGGTTGACTGTTCCAGTCGCTGAGTTCGTCAAAAGAGGGTTTGTGAATTAGCTTTTGAGCGATCCACTGCTGAACTAACGCGACATTATCATTGGCTATCGCTACGCCAACATCAACGATGGAAAGTTCTTCGTTAACTACAATCACAGCATCGCGTTGAGCGTGGGGAATCAGATCGCTCCATTCGATCTCGGCGAGTTGTTCGGTTAACTGAGCTTTTACATCCGACACGATCGAAAAATCCTTTTCATCGACTTTGGTTTAGTATATCTTCCTCTAGGTGCCTCAAAGCTTTGCTCGACAGATTATAGTTCTATTGGTGCCCAAACACCTATTTTTTCTTGTAAAAGCTGCTGCAACAAGACTTGAGCGATCGCGATTAATCCCAATCTCGCTTGGGATAATTGTGGCGTTTCTTGCTTCACTTCTCCCCAGATGCGACAACGGCGCTCAAATTCCAAAATGGCTTCGCTCAAATTAGTCGCTAGTTCGATCCAGTTTTCTGTTGCATTACCATCCAGCGCGTCTGTAACTACGAGGATTTGACGAATCAAATTTTGTTGTGTCGGACAAACTAACTGAAACTTGCCGGAGGCGAGAAAAGGAATGGGATGGGGATGTTTCCATTGCCAAATAGGTTGACTGAAATCTAGCTCGCGCAGTTCGATTAATCCCTCCCGATGTCCCAAACGCAATCGGGAACAACAGCGAGCATGAGCGTATTGGCTAGAAAAGAGATGAGGAACGATTGCTTCTTTTACCGATCTTACAAGCGTCGGATAGAAAATTTGCGGCAGTTGTTGCAACCACAGAGCTAAAGCGCGATCGCTGATGAAAAAATCGATCCAACCGGGTTCCCAAACTCGAATTATAAAATCTAACGAGACGCGATCGCTTGGTTCGAGTATAGTCAAATGCTTGACTAATTGTTCTGCAATTTCTTGAGACGAGCGAGTTTGTCCTTTTGCCAATTGCAGCGCGATCGCGCTACGATAACCAATTTGAGATTTTAGATAATACAAAGTAATTTTCTCTGGAAAAAAATCGTCCGAGATGATTTCTGTTTGTTTTTTTCGCTCTAAAAGTGCTAGGGCAAAAAGTTTTTGCCGAAGTAATTTGCCTATCGATAAAAAACAAAAAGGAACTGCGAGTGAAAACTTCTGACAAGAAAAATGAATTTCTGATACATTTAACCTCATACAGCCTCTAAAGTCCTCGATCTCTGATGTTTACAAAAGAATTATCTAATAATTGACCTTGATAAAAATGAATAAAAATTCTAATCAAAATAATTGTCCGATTGGGAATTCTTAACTATATATAGCGAATTGCGAATTGGTACCAGTTATGCCTTCGTCTACTCCCTCACCAGATCCCCAAGAATTTCGACCATTTTTAACTTGGCAAGGTATTATTGACTGGGCACAATCCCACTACCGCGAGAGAATTTTTAGCAAAGACGAAAGAATTCCGACTCGTCCGGGATTGTTGTATTTAGTACGGCGAGGTGCCGTCCGCATCGTCGGATCGATGCAAGCAATCCAGACTGAAAATCCTCCGCCTTCAGAAACCATCGAGAAAGCCTTTTTAGGGTTTGTCGGGGCGGGTCAACCGTTTGAAATTGTAGTACAGTCGCCTTTTAGCCTGCAAGCCTACGCCCATGTAGAGGAAACCGCAGTCATCTGGATGTATTGGCAAGAACTAGACAATTGGACTCACTTGCGCCGAGAGGTTTTAGAAATTTTCCGCTACCAGCACCAACGCAAACAACTTTGGTTGTGCCTGTTAGGACAAAGACGTACCATTGACAGATTGGTAGGCTTTCTCAAACTATCGATCGAAGAATATGGAGAACCGAGCGATCGCGGTTATTGTCTGCCCTATCCATTAACCCACGCCCAAATCGGCAGCGCGATCGGGGCAACTCGCGTTACTGTCACGCGCTTGATGGGTAGGTTGCGTCGGCAAGGACTTATTTCGATCGAAGGAGAAAATTTAATTTGTTGGCCGAACAAATCAGCTATTTGATTTTTGGATTTTCGATTTTGGCGAAGCCGCTGCACGCTCCCGGAACCGCTTCCGGGAGAACGGCGGATTTTGGATTGGTGAGAGTTAGAGTAGTTAGTAGTTAGTAGTTAATTGTCTCCCCACGCTCCCTCTACTTCCGACTTCCGACTTGCCTTCAAAACAACTCCGCTTCTTTAAACTGCGCCATCTTTTGAGCATTAGCCGCTTCGCCACAGGTGCGAGGAGTCGGAAACACCTTGCCGGGATTTGCCAATCCTTTCGGATTAAAACAATCCCGCACGTATTGCATGGTTTCTAAATCAACTTCGCTAAACATATAAGGCATATAGCAATTTTTGTCCGCACCAATACCGTGTTCTCCAGAAAGACTGCCTCCCGCTTCAACGCAGAGTCTGAGAATTTCCCCGCCTAATTTTTCGACTTGTTCCCAGGCACCGGGCACAGAATTATCATATAGAACCAAGGGGTGAAGGTTGCCATCTCCTGCGTGGAAAACATTGGCAATGCGATAGCCATATCGTTCGCTTAATGCATTGATTTCTTTAAGTACCCTGGCTAATTGAGTGCGGGGAATAACTCCATCTTGTACGAAATAATTGGGACTGATATGTCCTGCCGCAGCGAAAGCGGCTTTGCGACCTTTCCACAATTTTAGGCGCGTTTCTGGGTCATTTGCCGAAGTAATATTTCTTGCCCCATTCTTTTGACAAATTTCGGCAACGCGCTTCTTATTGGCGGCAACTTCTACCTCTAATCCATCTAATTCTATTAACAGAATTGCTTCGGCATCTCTGGGATAACAATTGGTTTTGGCGACGTCTTCTACGGCATTAATGCTGAGGTTGTCCATAATTTCCATTCCAGCGGGAATAATCCCCGCGCTGATGATATCCGCCACCGAACTTCCCGCCGCTTCAATGCTGGTAAAGTCTGCCAAAAGAACGCAGATCGATTCGGGAGTTTTGAGAATTCGCAGGGTAATTTCTGTAGCAATGCCCAAGGTGCCCTCAGATCCGACAAATAATCCCGTTAGATCGTATCCCGGCATTTCCGGGACGAAACCGCCAACATCGATAATCGAACCGTCGGGAATCACTAATTTTAATCCCATGACGTGATTGGTAGTAACGCCGTATTTGAGACAGTGAACGCCGCCAGAATTTTCTGCGACGTTGCCGCCAATGGAACAGATAATCTGGCTAGACGGATCGGGGGCGTAATAGAATCCAGCCCCGCTAACAGCTTGAGTGACCCAGTTGTTAATAACTCCCGGTTGCACGACGACGCGCTGATTTTCTAGATCGACGTCTAGGATTTGTTTCATGCGGGCGGTGACGATGAGAACGCAATCTTCGACGGGTAAAGCCCCCCCAGATAAACCCGTTCCCGCGCCTCTGGCAACCCAAGGGAGATTGTAGCGATCGCAGATTTTGACGGCGGCGGCGACTTGTTCGGTGGTGCGAGGCAGGACGACAACTGCGGGGCGTTGGCGGTATGCCGTCAATCCGTCGCATTCGTAGGTCAGCAATTCATCTTTGCGCCGCACTACTCCATCTCTACCGAGAACAGCTTCAAATTCTTGAATAATCGGTTTCCATTTACTATCTGTATCGTTAAAGATTTTTCTTAGTAGCATGGTCGATCGCGTTTTGTAGAGATTTTTCTATCATTCTAAGTCTTTCTCCCGATTCCCCTAACCAATTGTCTCTGCTGCTAGCGGGTTTTGGACTTTATTGGCGCGAGCGATCGCTCATCTTAGCGATTCCCATTGTCGATATTTTCGACACGATTGGAACGCTATCTGGTGTTGGAATACAAGCAGGTTATATCAATGCAAAAGGAGAATTGCCCCGCGCTAATCGAGCATTGATGGCAGACACGATTGGAACTACTGTAGGTGCATTTTTGGGAACTTCTACCGTAACTACTTATGTTGAATCGGCAGCCGGTGTTTCTGAAGGAGGAAGGACGGGTTTTGCCGCAGTTATTGTCGCAATTTTACTTTTCTATGGATATAATCGGTAGCTAGGAAACTTACAATAGGCGATCGCTAGAAAAAAAGAAAGCAAGTAAAATCATGAGTCGTTCTAATAATTTAAATTCAGAAGCTCAGATCGTTGCAGGAATACCAACCACTCAAAGAAACTCGAGCGGGAAATTAAGAAGAAAAGTGCTATTGATAATAGAAATCAATTATTGACTAATTTTTTAATTTTTCGTATCGATCTAAGTTTAACAGTTGAAGATTTTAAAAAAATTTTGTCTGCGATCGAATCTCAAGTGAAAAATCCCTTAAAGCTCAAAGTATTTTCGATTGTCAGTCATGATTTTAGGATTCTTAAAGACAATAGCAAGCCTAATGAATTTTTAACAATTTTAGAATCTCAATTTGGTAAGCCTTTATCCAATCGAAATGAGAAAGCATATACTTTATCAGAATATGAATTACGCAACTAAATAATTTTTAATCGATTTGATTGATGAACCACAAAGACAAGTACTCGATGGCGAACGGGGTTTCAAGGCACAAAGGATACGAAGACAAATTGTTGGGTTCTAGTCGATCTACTTGCGCGTATAGTGCTAAAGCTCCTGCCAAGGTACTAGATAGATGATAATCTCAAGCGATCGCAATTCATTGAGAAGTTTTTGATGAGTGCGATCGCACTCTTGGTTTGCCATGACATTTTTAGACATGCTTGCTATAATTTAATCTCCATAAGATATCTAAGATCGTCACATTAGAATTTAAATTAAAATCTTTAAAGTAACATCCTATCGGGGAAATCAGCCTAAGAATAATCTTATCAATTTAATTCAATATACTTTTATTTTTTCTCTACCAATCAATTCTAAAAATATGGTTTCTACTTTTCCCACTCCAAACTTTATCGATCTATCTCAAATTCGTTTAGAAATTCGCTCCCTGCAAACTCGTTTGGTGGAATGGCGGCGTAGATTTCATCAACGTCCCGAACTGGGTTTTCAAGAGCAATTAACCGCCGAATTTCTTTCCCAGAAACTAACAGAAATGGGAATCGACCATCGAACGGGCATTGCTAAAACGGGAATCGTCGCCACGATTGAGAGCAATCATCCGGGCCCGGTGTTGGCAATTCGGGCAGATATGGATGCCTTACCGATTCAGGAAGAAAATGATGTCTCCTATCGTTCAAAACACGACGGCATCATGCATGCCTGCGGACACGACGGACATACTGCGATCGCGCTGGGAACGGCATGCTATCTCTCCCAACATCGAGACGACTTCAAAGGAACTGTCAAAATTATTTTCCAACCCGCAGAAGAAAGTCCAGGCGGCGCGAAACCGATGATCGAGGAAGGAGTTCTCAAAAATCCCGATGTCGATGCCATTATCGGCCTGCATCTTTGGAATAATCTTCCTCTCGGCACGATAGGCGTTCGTAGCGGGGCATTAATGGCAGCCGTAGAATGTTTTCGCTGCACCATCCAGGGTAAAGGCGGACATGGTGCCATGCCCCATCAAACCGTCGATTCGATAGTCGTTAGCGCTCAAATCGTCAATGCTTTACAAACTATTGTCGCCCGCAATGTCAATCCCATCGATTCAGCAGTCGTTACCGTTGGAGAACTCCATGCAGGCACAGCACTGAATGTCATTGCCGATACGGCGAGAATGAGCGGGACTGTCCGCTATTTTAACCCTGCCTTAGAAGATTATATCGGCAAGCGCATTGATGAAATCATCGCGGGAGTCTGTCACGGTCACGGCGCAACTTACGAGCTAGATTACTGGCGACTGTATCCTCCCACGATCAACGATGCCCGTATCGCTGACTTAGTGCGTTCTGTGGCGTTAGAAGTGGTAGAAACCCCAGCAGGAATAGTCCCAGAGTGTCAAACTATGGGTGGAGAGGATATGTCCTTCTTTTTGCAAGAAGTACCGGGGTGTTATTTCTTCTTAGGTTCTGCCAATCCAGAGAAAGGATTAGCCTATCCCCATCACCATCCTCGCTTCGATTTTGATGAAGCTGCCTTAGGAGTGGGGGTAGAAATGTTTGTCCGTTGCGTGGAAAAGTTTTGTCAGTAGCCATTTTGTGAACGTAGTGCAGGAGATCCTTCGCTCTCGCTGGAGGGGCGCTTCGCGTCTTGCCCGCGCGAGCGAGACGCTCGCATTACAATTTTGATGAATCAACTAGGATTGCTATATTAAAGACGACTGGGAGAACGGTAGAAGGGTTTTTTAACAACGGTAGCGGGATAGGTTTTGCCGCGAATTTCTACTTCTAGAGACTGTCCGACTTTACTTAAAGCGGTAGGAACATAAGCAAGCGCGATCGCTTTCCCTAAAGTAGGCGATAGCGTCCCGCTAGTCACTTCTCCGACGACTTTACTGCCAGACACAACGGGATAACCGTGGCGGGCAATGTGTCGTCCTTCCATCTGCAAGCCTACCAAACGGCGTTCTACCCCCGATGCCTTTTGCTTTTCTAGGACGTTCCGTCCGATAAAATCGCCTTTGCTATCCAAGTGAACCAGCCACCCTAAACCTGCTTCTAAAGGAGTCGTTTTATCGTCGATATCTTGCCCGTAGAGACACATTGCCGCTTCTAGACGCAGGGTATCCCTTGCCCCCAAACCACAGGGAGTTACGCCAGCCTCTCGGAGCGATCGCCACAATTTTTGTCCTACTGCTGGATCTACCATAACTTCAAACCCATCTTCTCCGGTATAACCCGTCCTGGCAATAAACGCGGGTTCGTCCAGCACCGTTGCCTCTAGATGTCCAAAAGCCTTAAGAGAACTCAAATCTTCTTGCACAAAAGGCTGAAGCGAGACTAGGGCTTGCGGTCCCTGAATAGCAATTAAAACTTTATTCTGGGAAAGGTCTTCTAGTCGAACGGCAGTTGAATTGAGGTGTTCCGACAACCAGGTTTTATCTTTAACAGTCGTGGCAGCATTAACGATTAATACGCCATGTTGCTCGCCAGTTTCATCCTCGCCCTGATAGTAGAAAATAATATCGTCAATGATGCCAGCTTGAGGGTTGAGAAGGACGCTGTATTGTGCTTGACCGGGTTGCAAGCGTTCCAAGTCAGAGGGCACCAAGGATTGAAGATTTTTGAGCAATTCTTTTCCCTTTAAAACAAATTTGCCCATGTGAGAGATATCGAACATCCCCACAGCAGTCCGCACTGCCTCGTGTTCTTGTTTGAGTCCGCTAAACTGTACGGGCATCTCCCATCCAGCAAAAGCCGTCAGTCTGGCTTTCTGCTCTACTTCGAGGTCGAACAGGGGGGTACGTAAAAGGTTAGAAAGGATTTCCGATTCTGCCACGGCTTCTGACTGTCCAAGCGAAAGAATTAATCTTTATCCTACGAGAAAAATCCGAATTTTTGCTTAAGAATGAAAATCGGTTTCCCAAACTTTCATATAAATGCGATCGCTTTGATTTCGCTCTATTGTTCCTGTTAAATTCCCAACAGTAAACGAATAGCGATCGCTTTGGCGATAATAAATCTGCTCTAAAGCTTGTTTGGCAGATTCTGGAGCTTTACCCCCTAACAAGCTATTTAAGGTCTCTTTCATCGTTAACAAGTCAACTGTCTGAGCAAAGGAGACTTCGGTTCGTTTTAGCCGCTCGGTTTTGGAATCGACTGAATAATCCAGTTCTACGCGATCGGACACAACGTTTTTGTATAAAACGATATGATTGTTATTTTGGATTCCCTTACTCGTTGAGATAGGTTGTCCGAGCATTTCTCTGATTCGACTTTCCGGCGTTCCGATGTTAAAAATAGGAACGGCATTTGAAGAACTGTTTTTACTTTCTTGAGGAGACGTTTGTTCGGGGACAATTGTGGCAGAAGGTTCGGGTGTCGCTTCTGTCGAGGGCGAACTGGATTGATTCGTCGTTTCTGGAGGGGATGGACTGGCTTCGGGAGTGGGGCTAGTAGTGGCTTCCGGTTCCTCGGTTGGAGAAGCTTCGGGAGTGGGGCTAGTAGTGGCCTCCGGTTCCTCGGTTGGAGAAGCTTCGGGAGTGGGGCTAGTAGTGGCTTCCGGTTCCTCGGTTGGCGAAGCTTCCGGTACTGGACTGGCTGTCGCTTCCGGTTTCGGGTTGGGGGTAACTTCTGGGGTTGGAGAAGCGGTAGCCTCTGGTTGCGGCGTAGGAGACTGCGTTCCTTTCGAGTCTGGCGAGAGAATGGGAGGAAAAGTTTGGGGAGTTGAGTCGAATGGGGCAGAAGGCGAAGCATCGGAAGGCGAAGGATTGGAAGACTCTCTTAGGGAAAAGGCATAATAGCCAACCGCAAAAGCTCCCGCCATTACTCCCGAAAACAGCAACAGCCCAAACACCGATTGCATCCAGGCGTTTTCTGATTCCGTTGGCGCTGAAGGAGTCGCCCCCATCAGGTTTGTTTTTTCCTGGAGATGGGTTTGGACTTGCCTTACCTGCTCGGAAGCGTCAACAGGAACTGCTTTGGGCATTTTTATGTTGCCTTTCAAGGCGGCAAGCATTTCTTTGGCTGAGGAAAAGCGATCGCGCGGATGAAAGCGAATAGCGCGATCGATCGCTGCGGCTAGATTAGAATCGAGATCGGGTAAATCTTGTCGCCAGAGCAGCTCTCCGGTGCGATCGTCTGTAGATAAGTATTGTGGGGTTTTCCCCGTCAGTAAAAAGATGGCTGTTAGCCCTAAGCTGTAGAGATCGCTAGAATAAAGGGGACGACCTGCTGCCTGTTCGGAGGACATATAACCAGGGGTTCCGAGGGCAACGGAATAGGTTGTCGTTCCATCGGTATTAATTACCGTTGCCACGGCTTCTTTCATGACTCCGAAGTCAATTAAAACGGGTTTGCCATCACAAGCACGCAGAATAATATTGTCGGGTTTGATATCTCGGTGAATGATGCGGCGGCTGTGGATATAATCCAGAACGGGCAAAAGATCGAGCAGAATTTTTTTAACTTCTTCTGCCGAAAAATTGCCTTTTTGTTGATGTTTTTGGGTGAGCGTCATGCCTTCTATCCATTCCTGAACTAGATAGAAGTCGCCGCCTTCGGAGAAATAGGCATATAGTCGGGGAATCTGAAGATGATTTTCTCCCAATTCTTCTAAAACTGCCGCCTCTCGCTTAAATCGTTCTTGTAACCACTGCGGGATTGTAGGTGTTTGAATGGCAGGTTTGAGCTGCTTTATAACGCATTTTCTGGCTGAAGGCATATGGGTATCGATCGCCAGAAAGGTTTCGCCAAAGCCACCTTTGCCCAGAATTTGTAAAATTTGATAGCGATTATTTAACAGTGTTTTTGTCATTAAATAAATACTCAATAAATCGATACATAAAATTGACAAAAAACTGACAATTAAGCAAAAATTTTATGACTTTTTATTAATGATCGAAAATCGCCTGATATTGCAATAAATCCAAGGCAACAAAGGTAGGAAGGCAAGCAAAACACTGCTGTGCCAGTTCCCAGCGGTCTTCTCGTTTGAGCATTGTCGTCAGCTTATCTCTCAACCTATGTAAATAGCGTACATCGTTGGCTGCATAGCTCAATTGCGCTTCAGTTAAATTAGCTGCGTTGCCCCAATCAGAACTTTGAGAGCTTTTGTCCAATTCTACTCCTTCTAAGTCTTGAACTAAGTTTTTTAATCCATGATTGGATGTATAAGTTCGGGCTAATTTACTAGCAATTTTTGTACAAAAAATTGGTTGGGTTTCTATTCCAAAATTGTAACGAAGTTGAGCGAGATCGAAACGAGCAAAGTGAAAAATTTTAGTGATATTAGTTGCTTCCATTAATTGTTTTAAATTAGGCGCTTCCGTTTGTCCTTTGGCGATGCGAATTGCCGTAACAAATCCACTCGGATCGCATAATTGTACTAAGCACAGGCGATCGCGCCCGGGAATCAATCCCATCGTTTCGGTATCGACCGCGATCGCTTCAACCGATAGATACTTCGATAGAGTGTCTTGGGGAAGATCGCGATCGCAAACTTGAAAATTTTCTAAACTCATCATAAAAATGTTCTACCGTTTAAGAATAAAAAACTGGGTAAGATAGTATTCACCTTTGTGATTTTTGGCAACGCCAATCCCCGTAACGTTGAATTTTCCCTCCATATTTTGGCGATGACCAGAACTCCTAATCCATCCTTCTACAGCAACCGATCCCGGATCGGCAAACCCTTTGTTGACGGCGAGATTTTCTGCTGCCTTGCGGTAAGGAATGATCCGTCCAACTTTCTTGAATCGTTCTTCCATTCCATCATGACTGAAAGGCGCTTCTCCCCGTGCCATTTTTTGACTGTAAAGTCTCGCCTCATAGCTGAGTCGAGCATCCAACCTCAAAGGAGCTAGATTGCGAGACAGGCGGTATTGATTGACCTGTCGGTAAACTTCTTGTTCTATGGTAATCAGCAAAGGAGAGTCCAAGGGAGAATTCTTAGTCAGTACGGGAGATTTCCATCTGTCTGCCTCGACTGTATTCGTCTCTCTCGGATAACGTTGTTTGAGAAAAATTTGCGTGAAATAATATTCTCCACTTGCATTTCTAGCTACCCCAATTCCAGTGAGATCGAACTCTCCCTCCAGATTTTTACGATGACCGGAACTGGCAATCCACCCCTGCACGGCAACCTTCACCGGATCTACATATCCCACATTAACCGATAGATTTTCTGCCGCTTGTTCGTAGGGAATGATTTGACCGATAAATTGCACCCGTTTCTCAAAGCCATCGTGACCGAAAGAAACAATTCCTGCGGCCATGCGTTCGCTATGAATTCTGGCGTACCGACTAATGTCTGAATTTAACTTGAGAGGTGGTAGCTTTCGGGTTTGACGATACCGATTGATTTCCTCGTAAATAGCTTGCTCTAAGCTAGCAAGAGAATCGGGATTGGCTAGCGCAAACGCGGCACTTTGAGAAGCTGGAAGCGAGGAAGCGCCATTGTGACTGTCGAGAGACTGGCAACCCACTAATCCCCCAGTTAGCATTGCTAATCCTAAAATCATTCCGCCAACTGTCTGATTCATGCAATTAAGTTTCAGGATTTTTTTAAACTGTTTATTTATTCTTCACTTTAAATTTTTCATTTTAAACTCTCAAGAGAATGCTCCTCCAAAAGATGAGAACGCATCAGGCTAGCGACACCTTTTAAAAAACCCGCTAGCGGTACGGCAAGTAAGAGTCCCAAAATTCCCGCAACCTGAGCGCCTATTAGCAAAGCGATTAAAATCCAAACCGGATTGAGTCCTGTAAATCCTCCTAACAAACGAGGCGCAATGCCATTTTCGATAATTTGTTGAATAACGACGGCAACCCCTAGCACCTTCAATCCCAACCAAACACTTTTTAATGCCATTAACAAACCGATCGCGCTAATACTTACTCCAGTGCCGAAGGGGAAAAGCGCCATAAAGCCTACGCCCAAGCCAAACAACAGCGCAAAGGGAACTTGCAGCAGTACGAAAGCAATGGTCATAGACGTTCCCATGATGGCGGCAAGAGAAGCTTGTCCGATAAAATAGTTATGGAAATTCTGTCGCAACAATTGTCGCAGCAGGGAACCGTAGGGCTGAGGAAACCACAGAAAAATTCCATCCCAAAGCCGATCCCCCTGTAGGAGCAAGTAAAAAGTCATTACGAGAATAAAGACGAAATTGAAAACGCCGCCGATAGTAATGGCAATGACATTGAAAACCTGACCCGTCAAAGATTGCAATTGCTCTGCGAGGCGTTCTGTCAGTTGAATCGCCAAACCTGTCAAATTCACCGGCAGCTTGCGTCCTGCTGCCCAGCGATCGAATATTTGAACTTGTTGGCTGCTAGACTCGATCCAGGTAGGCAGTCGGGCGATCAGCTCGTTAAACTGTCCGATGACCGCAGGTGCTAAAGTAAGACCGAGAACGAGAACGAGCAATACAGCCAACAACCCGACAAACAGGATCGCGCGATTGCGCTTGGCGCCGCGCGAGGTCAGCAAATTGACCGGATAATTCAAGACAAAAGCCAAAAGATTGGCAGTAACAAAGATAGTAATGAGAGACTGGAAATAGTGAAATACCACAAGAAATACCCAGCCATTGAGAACGAGTAGCGGAAATGCCAAGCCCAAAATTAGCCAGCGAGGCAGTCGTTCGAGAACTTTAACCGCTCTTTGTACCTTCGTTAACCCATCCTCTCTCATTGTGAGGAAGCCCTATGCAATCAGTTGACTTTACTACTTTAACGGCTGCTTGTGCCGAACTGAGAACCCGTTGGCTGCCTGCCCGCGTCGAACAGGTTTATCAGCGCGATCGCTATACCGTTGCCCTTGCCTTGCGTACTCTCAAGCAGCGAGGCTGGTTAACGCTTTGCTGGCACCCGCAAGCGGCGAGAATCTGCATTGGAGATGCCCCCCCTCGCATTCCCGATACGTTTACCTTTAGCGACCAATTGCGCCATCAATTGAACGGCTACGCCCTAACTGCCATAGACGCGATCGCGCCTTGGGAGAGGGTAGTCGATTTGCAATTTGCCAAGCGTCCCGGCGATCCTCCTCAGTGGCATCTCTATGTCGAAATCATGGGAAAATATAGCAATGTTATCTTAACCGATGCTAACAAAGAGATTGTTACCGCTGCCCATCAAGTGACGGCTAGCCAATCTAGCGTCCGTACCATCCAAACTGGACAACCTTACGAGCTCCCGCCCGCCCTTGCAGGAAATTTACCGAGTTTGAGCGAATCGCAGGTGCGCTGGCAAGAACGAGTCAGCCTCATTCCTGGGGCAATTGAGCGGCAATTACTCAAAAGCTATCGCGGCTTGAGTCCTACCGTTGCTCGTTCGATGGTTCGAGCCGCCAATCTAGAACCCGAACGATCCACGCAAACGTTGGCAGACTCTGACTGGCAAAGACTGTTTCACTTTTGGCAAGAATGGCTGCAAATTCTAGAAACGGGCAATTTTAAACCCGGTTGGACGGAGGATGGCTATATGGTGCTCGGGTGGGGAATGACTCAACCTGTTGAAAGCGTTCAAACTCTACTCAACCGCTATTACACGGCTCGACTGGAACAGGAAACTTTTCAACAATTACGCCATCAATTGCACCAAAAAGTCAGCAACTTGCTACAGAAACTACGCCTCAAGGCAGAGAGTTTCCAAAAACGCTTGCAGCAATCCGATGCAGCAGATACCTATCGCCAACAAGCCGATTTACTGATGGCGAATCTACATCGCTGGCAACCTGGGATGACGTCGATTAGCCTTGAGGATTTTGAAACGGGCGAACCCGTCAGCATTTCTCTAAATCCAGAAAAAAACGGCGTGCAGAATGCACAAGCTCTCTACAAACAGCATCAAAAACTCAAACGAGCCAGAGGTGCGGTAGAACCCTTACTCCAAGAAGTTCGCTCCGAAATCGAGTATTTAGAGCAAGTAGAAGCAAGTTTGCATCAACTAGAAGGCTATAACAACCCAGAAGATTTACAAACCCTAGAGGAAATCCGCGAGGAACTGATTCAACAAAATTATCTAGGAGCTAGCCAACAGCGTAGCCGCAGCACTGCCGACGAATCCAAGCCCTATCGCTATCGCACGCCCTCTGGATTTGAAGTGTGGATCGGCAGAAATAACCGCCAGAACGATCGCCTTACCTTTCGCATGGCAGGGGATTACGACCTTTGGTTGCATAGCCAAGAAATAGCCGGCAGCCACGTTTTGTTGCGTCTAGAACCCGGAGCCGTTCCTGACGAAGACGATTTACAGTTTGCAGCTAATTGGGCAGCTTATTTCAGTCAGGCACGGGAGAGCGATCGCGTTCCAGTAGTCTACACCAAACCCAAGTACGTTTATAAACCCAAAGGCGCTAAACCAGGGATGGTCGTCTATAAGCATGAAACTGTAATTTGGGGATACCCCCATAAAGTAAAACGATATCTAACGACAGATGCATAAGTTCAAAAAATTTATCTTTTTTTACAAAGGGAACCGCACCCTGTTACAATTTGTATAGAGAAGTCTTGATAGCTGGCGAATTGGGAACGCGCAGCTAAGATTTCCTCGACAGAGCAACAACAAAAATTAGAGGATACCAGCGACTGAGATCGCTGGTCTTTTTTTACAGTTTGGTAGGGTGCCCGTGCTGAAAGTCGCGAGAGCGAAAAAGCAAGCGCGATCGCGGTGTCGGACCAATTTACAATTCGCAATTGGGAAATAGAAATGGATTCTAGCTAGGAATTCAATGTTTTTATATTTTAATGACGAATTACGAACTATCAATTAGTCAGCATTTAGCAATGGTATCGCTATCCACTAGATAGGATCGAAACTTTTCTGACGCTCTAGTTCCGGTAATTTTAGCATGACTCCGCCAATAAACCAAAAATAAACTGCGACCGGATCGACAGTTAGAGGATAGTAATAAGTGTTATAGCCGATAAACAAAATAAATGTCCACCAACAAAACGCCAAACGTCGTAGAGAAGGTTTTTCGAGCGATCGATAGGCTCTAAAGGTTAGTAGCGCGAGCATAGAAACGACAAGCAAAAAACTCAGGAGACCGATCCAACCGATTTCATAAAGTAACTTAGCGTAGAACGTTTCGATTAGCACCGTGTTGCCCAAGCGACGAGCAGCATTGGTCGCCAAACCCAAACCCTGTCCCAGCCATGCGCTGTAGTTTTCGAGAACGTTTCGGAATTGATTGAGAACGAATAGAGGAGGAGGAGAATAATTCCAACGACCGACCAAATCGAGCCATTCTTTCTGAACTTTCTCGATGCTGTTGAAAATTAAAAAACCGAGAAAGACCATAATGCCTAACTTGAGCGCAAGCTGTTTTCTGTTTGACTCACTTAGCAAAAACAAAACCAATAAAATAATGGGAACGCATAGCAGGGCAGCTCTTTGACCGGAAATAATTGTGGTAGCCAAAAGCAAGCCTACCGATGTCCAACCTAACCAGCGCCAGCAACGTGAAGGATCGCTCAAACTAGCACCAAAGACAAAAAAGCTGTTAGCAATAAGAAACCAAGCCCATTGCCAAGGAGCAACAAATGTCCCTGGCAAGCGAATTAAACCTTTGGCAGGATTGTATAGTAGAGAACCGCCAACAAAACATCGAGCTAATAGGCTAGCTTTTGAAGACGCGGGTTCGGGTAACAGACTATTACCCGGACAAATGCCTTGAGAGAGCAAAAAGAACTGAACAAAACACAAGCCGCAGCAAATTAAGGTCAGAGCAACCAACAAGCGATTGAGAAAAAATAAGTCTTTTTGGTCTCGGATTAGATAATAGCCGCAAAGAATCAGAGGAACATAGCCGATCAGGCTTTTTAAACCGATTGCGCCTACGAGCAAAAAGTTGTTCTGGGGATTCGCTAGCTGAAGTGAGAGATTGACAAATAGCAGTGTCAACAAACATGCTCCCAACAAGCTACCAATTGCCAAGATCAAGGGCTTAGCAATTCGTTGGAACTTCTGAAACGATGGGCTTGAGACAATTAGAGCAATGAGTGCGGGAAAGTAAACCGTATCCTTTACCAAATGAAACAGTAAAGCATCGCTGCTGTAGGTGACTCTCCCATGAACGGCCCTATAGATATCCACGACAGCATAGGTAACGGTGCCGCCAAACGGTAAATAGATCAGAAACGTCCACAGTCCCAGGCGAGGATGCTTGTAAGCCAACGTCATGCAAACAATCGCGGCAGTACACAAAATTCTGGTGCGAGGACTGTCCACTGTAATGAGTAACGCACTAGCAAAGGCGGCTAGACTCAAAATAACGATAATGATTAAAATCTCTTTGCTAGCGTTCATTTCGCTGTTTTAAGAACGAGAAACGATGAACTTTTCTGGCTTTCTTATAGGCATGCGCTAGTCTTGACGCTAAATTCTT
Source organism: Hydrococcus rivularis NIES-593 (assembly GCF_001904635.1). GTDB lineage: Bacteria > Cyanobacteriota > Cyanobacteriia > Cyanobacteriales > Microcystaceae > Hydrococcus > Hydrococcus rivularis. The sequence continues at coordinate 3,411 of NZ_MRCB01000005.1, read as the reverse complement.
TCTTTTGTTCGGGTGCGTGCATTGCTATTTTATTGTTCCCAGTTTTGCCCAGGAAATTGTATCTAACTGTTAGATTTTTCGTCTTCGGCGATCGCTACTTTATACTACTTTTTTGTAGTATAAAGTAGTACTAACTGTACGTGAGATGGTTGAGAGAATGCAGAAACTTTATCATGGTAGTAGTAGCTAGCTACAATCCGACAGTAATAACCTTGAGTGAGACACTAACTCTAGTTAAAGACAAAGAAAGACTAGAAAATCGCCTCAAAGAGATCCCCCCCGAACCGGGAATTTATTTGATGCGCGACCAAAAGGGGGATATTCTCTACATTGGCAAATCAAAGAAATTGCGATCGCGCGTTCGTTCCTATTTCCGCGACTCGCAACCCCTCAGTCCTCGCATCGCCACGATGGTGCAGCAGGTTGCGGACATCGAATTTATCGTCACCGATACGGAAGCGGAATCGCTAGCGCTAGAAGCAAATTTAATCAAACAGCACCAACCTTACTTTAATGTGCTGCTCAAGGATGACAAACGCTATCCCTATGTCTGCATCACCTGGTCGGAAGATTATCCTCGCATCTTTATTACGCGCAAGCGACGCATCGACAACGAGAAAGATAAATATTACGGTCCCTATGTCGATACTCGCCTATTGCGCCATACCTTACATACCATCAAGCGCATCTTTCCGCTGCGCCAGCGTCCCCGACCTTTATTTAAAGACCGTCCTTGCCTTAACTACGATATCGGTCGCTGTCCCGGCGTTTGCCAGCAGTTAATTACGCCCCAAGAGTATCGCCAAACCGTCCAAAAAGTCGCCATGGTTTTTCAGGGACGGACGGGAGAGTTGATCGATACGCTGACATCTCAGATGGAGAAAGCAGCGCAAGCGATGAATTTTGAGTTAGCGGCGGAAATTCGCGATCGCATCAAAGCATTAGACGCACTCAATGCCGATCAAAAAGTTTCTCTACCCGACGATACCATCTCCAGGGACGCGATCGCACTCGCTAGCGACGATCGACACTGCTGCATTCAATTATTTCAAATTCGTGCGGGTCGATTGGTGGGTCGTTTGGGATTTTTTGCCGATGCGCGATCGCAAACTCCTGGCGCTATTTTACAACGAGTGCTAGAAGATCGTTACCAAATGGCAGATCCGGTGGAAATTCCCAGCGAAATTCTCGTTCAATACCAATTACCCGAAGCTGAAATATTAGCAGATTGGTTGAGTGAAAGAAAGGGTCGTAAAGTCAGTATCATCGTTCCCCAAAGACAGATGAAAGCAGAATTAATTGAGATGGTGGAACGCAATGCAAAATATGAATTAGAACGAACTCAACGCTTTGCCGATCGCAATTTGCAATCCCTACAAGACTTAGCAGAAATTCTCGACTTACCTGACTTTCCCAAACGCATTGAAGGATACGATATTTCTCACATTCAGGGTTCTAATGCCGTCGCATCTCAGGTTGTATTTATCGATGGCATTCCTGCCAAGCAATACTATCGTCATTACAATATTAAAAATCCAAATGTCAGAATCGGTCGCTCCGACGATTTTGCTTCTCTAGCAGAAGTCATCCGCCGCCGTTTTCGCAAGTATCAAGGAGGAGAAAATTCAATCGAAGATGCAGAAGATTTTCCTGATTTAGTAATGATAGATGGCGGAAAAGGACAACTCTCTTCGGTGGTAGCGGTACTACAAGAAATGAACTTGCTACAAGATGTCAAAGTAGTCAGTTTAGCTAAGCAAAAAGAAGAAATATTTCTTCCTCGAGAATCTCTACCTTTACCAACCGATCCAGAACAACCAGGGGTGCAACTACTCAGAAGAGTCAGAGATGAAGCGCACCGCTTTGCTGTTAGTTTCCATCGCCAACAAAGATTAAATAAAAGCAGGCGATCGCGTTTGGATGAAATCCCCGGATTGGGTTTTCACCGCCAGAAACAACTCTTAGCTCATTTCCATTCCGTTGATTACATTCGCGAAGCTTCTGTCGAACAATTAATGAAAGTTTCTGGAATCGGTCAGCAGTTAGCGCAGGAAATTTATAACTATTTTCATCCTGCTTAAAAAAAACAATACATTGATACCTAGAATCTGGAGGAGATCCCCATCGCTCTGCTAATGGCGATCGATGGTTAAATAATGAAGAAAAGCAAGAATATTTGGCTTTAGCAAGACAAGTTTTTGATGAACAATCGATTGCTAATTACCTCAAAAAACATGGAACTTGGCGAGAGAGATTTGCTGCCACAAAAGCAGAAATTGATGTATCCGGTTCTGAGGAATAGTTGAGTTGCTAGTTTTTCTTTTAGGCTTTTCAAGGACTATTGGCAGATAAATCTATAAAAAAGATGAAAACCTTATATTAATTGTCAAGCAATGTTTGCAAAAATTAGCTTTTGGTTGCTATGGGTTGGGTTGATTGGTTATGCATTTTTCCTGGCACCCCCTAACCAACCGAATACTTTTGAACTAATTATCAAACTCTCGACGGGAGCGTGGGAAGGAATTAATCCTCTAATTATTGCACTTTTTAACTTAATGGGAATCTTTCCTCTAATTTATGCCTGTCTACTTTTTATCGACGGACGAGGACAAAAAATTAAAGCATTTCCGTTTGTTCTGGGATCTTTTGGTGTTGGTGCTTTTGCCATTTTGCCCTATTTAGCACTTCGCAACTCAAATCCAGAATTTTCTGGAAAAAAAGACTGGTTAATTAAAATTTTAGACTCTCGTTTGACAGGAATAATACTGACTATAGGAACAGTTATTTTACTTGTCTTTGGATTTTCGCAAGGAGACTGGGGAGATTTTGTTCGACAGTGGCAAACCAGTCGATTTATTCATGTAATGAGTTTGGATTTTTGTTTTCTTTGTTTATTATTTCCATCTCTATTAAACGACGATCTAGCCCGAAGAGAGATTAAAAATCCGCTAATTTTCTGGGTAGTTTCGCTCATTCCTTTATTGGGAGCATTAGTTTATTTATGTCTGCGTCCTCCATTGCCAGATAAGAGTCTCGCAACGATTCCTAGCACTCAGCAATCAGCCGGAAATTAACTTGCGATCGCGTTAACGAAGTAGACAAGCTTTCATTGCATGAAAGGAAATAACGCCTACCTGCTTGCCATAAGACGCAAAACATGCATCGGTCAGTTGATTAGTTGAGGTTGTCGTCTCAAATGCCCAAGATCCCATGGCGAGTCCAGTTAATATTCCAAGTGCTGAAAGACGCGCGACAACTTTTTTGCGATCGCAGATGCTTGGTTTGTTCTCCTGAGCGAATTCTAGTTCCATAGCTGTTAACCTTAACTCTGCCATAGAGATTAACAAGCCGATCGAGGCGTTTTGGTAGCAACCGTACAGAAACTTACGCTAAGGCTGTAAAGCTTGCCAG
>NZ_MRCB01000049.1 GCF_001904635.1 Hydrococcus rivularis NIES-593 | reverse complement strand
AGATAACGGCTCTTTACACAAGAGCCAGATTGTTCAAGCCCAGTGGGATGCTTGGGCCCAACAGGGATTGATTATGTTTTTTCTGCCACCTTATTGTTCTAAAATGAATCCAATTGAAGGGGAGTGGCATCAGCTGAAAGCCCATGAAATGGCTGGACAGATGTTTGATCCCGCTTATGATTTAGCGATGGCGGTGGAAGCCGCTGTTGAGCATCGATATGAATCGAAAGAGGATCTGGTAGAGCGTTTTATATTTAATTCACCCTAACCACTTTAAAAGGAAGATGATGACCATCCAGAAGACGTGCATCTAATCCAAGCGATTGAGCGGAGCGAATGAAGTTTGGGCTGGAATCAACGCCGATCGCTTCACAACCAAACTCTTGTAACTTCATAGTTAATGCTCCGTCTCCACATCCTAAATCTAGGATTCTTTCTCCTACTTTAGAATTCAGCAATTCAACAACAGGCATCCCCAGATCGGAAACGAAGCGAGCGTTCTTGGCATAAGTCTCAGAATTCCAGGTTTGTGCTATGAAGAAAAATCTTCCAAAACTTGATGATTCAACAAGGATAACGTTCTTGCTCACCCGCCGCCAATCACTTTGTGGATCAACGAAAAGACGTTATACGGTCGGCGTGCAACGGGCTTGTTAGACGGTAGCGTAAGAGACATCCATCTGCTGGCTAACTAAATAGTAGCGTCAAAGTTATAGGTGCGAACGACGCTTGCGTGTTTGCCAGAGCCATTATCATTAGCAGCAGGGTAAGAGGAACGGCTAGAACTCCCATTGTGATGAGCGCTTTTGCTTTCAGCCTCCACATGGACTCACTTGCCCGAGAGTTCATCAGTTTTCGCCATAAGCGTGTGGTGAAAATAGCGAATACCACAAGCAAGATGCTACAAACGATTGCCTTTGGTCTCTGCCACGAGAGGCGATCGCGCACCTCGTTTTGCAACACAGGCGGCATGTGGGCACTACCTGAGTGCACCCAAGTATTGACTGCTTGGTAATGCGCTGCCTTTTGCGTACCCGCTTGCGGTGTGCCGAGATCCCAAATGACTCGGGCAAAGCCCTCTTGAGGGTTTAATACGGTGCCTAGATTTACCGCCACAATCAAAAGCATAAACAGGGCGACGATAGTGCTTACTAGCCCAAAACAAAAATACGCTCTTTTCTCAAATGTCCAATTGCAAGTTTCAGCTTTTTGCATTCTCTTAAACCGTCGCCAGAAATACACGCCTAGCGCTATGAACAGGAGCGCAAAAATGCCTCCCTCGATAACGAGCGCAGCATGATACTTGATGTAATCGTGCAATAGCGTGTTGTAGGCAGGGTTAGAGTGTGAACCAGATTGCATCAGGCTATAGAGCGCATTTTGTAGGTTGTCGCTGTCCACAGTAAGCCTTGTTGTTAATTCTTATCTAAAATCTTGCTATTCCTGCAATATTTTCTCTGTGAAGCTTGTAGAGAGTGACACAAATGTTTATATGCTCATTGAGTTCTGAAGCAGGCTAACGGTGAAGTGCAGCGGCGGTAGATAACCTTGAACTCAGCACCAGCGGCTTTCAACTGTCTGCTGCATTTGAATTGTTGGGCTGGTGTGTAGATGCTGATTACCTAATTCTTATGCGATTGTCGTCTTCAAACCTCATAGTTGTATACTCTACTTCCGAGCATACTATTATATCAAGCTGTGATGCTCGCTCTTTAAAGACTTGCCTGATACTCTCTAATGTTGATGAGACTAATTCTTGATCTGCTCCAACTGGATAAACCAGGATGAGGTCTATATCATTGTAAAGCTCTCGTCTTAGATATGAGCCAAACAAATATACTTGAAAACGTGAGGGGACTGAAGCCTCACTAAGTAGAGATTGTGAGAAGCTAAGACGATTGGTTTTCTCCTCTTGTACGAGATAATTCAGAAATTCATTGCCATCTTTACGGATAGCACCCATAAAAGTTTTAAGCGTGAATAAGCCGATTTCACGCTCAATGCAGAGAGCTTTTGCCTCCCATGTATACGTTCCGTAGGGATTAGAGCAAATTATGGCATCAATGCCTGGATCAATTGCCATAATTTTTTCAAACGTATATTCAGTGAAGAAGTAGGTATTTGTCGCAAAGACTCGGAGGCTTCGACCATCATTCAGGTCAACATCAAACATGGCTATGTTGAGCTTCTTCATTCGGTTGATAAAAGAATGGTTTGCCAAGAATTTCTCGATATATGCTGAAACTGTTGCCTGCCTAAATTCTAATTCTTCTTCACCTCTTCTCTCCAAATTGTCTATAGGTATACCAAGACTCTGCTTAATGAAGTCATCAAATTCTCTTGGGAATAACTTATAATCATTGACTTTCTTTCCCAATAAGCAGTTGTCCCGAAAGGAATCTGAATGAAGTTTATAGCTCATCATTTGCCAATAAACTTCCCACGGATAGGGAAAATTTCCTTTGTTAGCTTCAATTAGTCCAACGATTCTTTGGTTATTTGGAAGAATTGTGTCTAAGCATCGTCGTCGCCAAATAGTTAACGTATCTCCAGAGCTACCCTGCAATGCTTGTTTTGAAAAAGGACCGTACTCTTCAAAGATGGCTTTGTTCTCTATTAAAAGGTCATTGATCTGCTCAAGTAGTTTCCTCTCGTCATAAATTTGAGGAAAATTGAAGAGTGAATTTATCTTCGATTCGTGAGTAGTCTTCCATTTCTGCATTTGCTCGACAGAAAATTTATCCTCTAGCTCATCAACAATCTTGTGGCATTCCAAACAAAGCATTATTAAATTAGCTATACCATCCCTATCAATATAGTCAGCTAATTCATGCTCACTTCGAGGACCATTCTTACCGTGACCAATGATGTGAGCTACATTTGCAAGGCTAACTACCTCATCCTCAACATTAGCGAAGAGGTATTTATTGCAATTTGAATTTTGACAGAAACCGCCGCACTGCGCCCATAGTTTACGAGCAATATTTGTTGCAATACTTTTTCGGTTCATGATTGCAATGTAATTCAGACTACAAACCTAACCAGTCTCGCAAGGATTGAGCGAGCCGATTGGCATCGTCCTTAGCTAACTGACCAATCACTTTGATCGCCAAACTTTCATACACTGTATACACGCCTCTTTTGACTGCGGTTTCTACGTTCAATCCTGCTGCTGCCCACTCAGACAACACAAACTCTCCTGCCAGTAATGAACTTGTTTTGCTTGTCAGAGGAGTAATGAGAATGTCTTGAGATGGATGCGCTGTACTTACAACAACAGCAGATCTTACCTTTGAGCTCGACAAATCCGAGAAAGGATAGCGCACTAGAATAACGTCATGCTTGGAGTAGCTGGGCATACACATCATCCTCAGCATTGTCCCAAACTGCATCAAGTGAGGTTTGGCTTGCGTTCAACCAAAACTCAGCCTCGTCGTCCGGTAAAACTGTCACCAACACCCTTACCCCTTCCGGTAGTTCTGCTGACTCCAATAGCTCAATTTTTCCTTGCCGAACTGTAGCCCACAGTGTTTTTAGCATATCTGTTACATGAGACTATGCCTTGATTTTATGTCGTAACTCCTGTTTATGCGATCGCCTCCGACTGTTTAGAGCAATGCCACACAGACAACCTCGAAGTAGATTAGCCTTTGATGCTTACAGGTAGCCTTGCTGCAACGTCCCCACCAAGATGTGAAGCAGCCGAACTATTTATTATACAGAAAGTTTCGGCCTATCCACCCTATAGGGGACAAAATTGAGAAAGTTTCCGTATATCCACCCATATTAGAATAATATCAAGAAATTTTCGGTATATTCTGCGATGATATCCAGAAAGAGTCTGGATATCATGCCAAATAGTTATACTATCAAGAATTTTTCTGGATATCACTTAGTAGCGAACTCGCGGATCGAGAAAACCATAGGTCAGGTCGGCAACCACGTTAAAAACGACAATCAAAATGGCGTAGATAAAGGTAATTGCCATGACAACAGGAGTATCGCTGCTCTTAATCGAATCGACTAGCAGCGCTCCAATTCCAGGAACGCGAAAGACTTGTTCTGTCACCAAAGCTCCGGTAAAAATTGCAGGAACGTCTAGAGCTACTAAGGTAACCACAGGAATCATGGCATTGCGGAGAATGTGGTTTTTTAGAACGGCAAAACTACTCAACCCTTTGGCATAAGCCGTGCGCACGTATTCCTGAACGAGTTCTTCGAGTACCGAGGAACGAACGAAGCGCATTAATACGGCTGACTGATACAATACCAGCACGCACACTGGCATAATCGATTGTCTAATTTGCTCGACAAAAGTTTCCCAATTAGTAATTTGTAAAGTGCTGTTGTAGATAAAGGGAAACCAGTTAAGCTGAACGCCAAAAATAATAATAAAAAGCAATCCGGTAAAGAAAGTTGGTAAAGAAAATCCTAATAAAGCAAAAGTAGTAACGAATTTATCGAGCCAAGAATATCGTTTTAGGGCAGAAAGAATGCCGAGAGGAAGTGCTACTAATACTCCCAAAAAATAGGCTAAACCGACAATCCATAGCGTAGTTGGCAAGCGTTGTAAGATGATTTCAAGGACTGGGCTGCGACTGGCAAAAGAATACCCCATATCGCCTCGAATAAATGCCCAAGCCCACTTAAAATAACGAATATAAATCGGTTGGTCGAGTCCCAAACTTCTGCGAATATTTTCGCGGACTTCTTCAGTAATTGAGGGATTGGAGGCAAATTCTCCCATCGGATCGCCGGGCGCTAATGCTAAAATCGTGAAAATAACGATACTTATCGCAATTAACGTAGGAATAGAAATTAATAAGCGTCTGGTTAAATATTGCAGCATCAATGATGGCGTTTACGAGGTTTCCGTGAGTTTTTAGAGAAAAAATCGCGATCGCGTCTCACAATCAACCGAGTAGTAGAGCCTCTAACAGATGGAAGATTACACAGAGAGTTCTTGTTAAGTTACCCGATCGCATGTCCGTTATCTAAGAACGCTTCCAATCTTTAATATTCCAAGTATTTCTATCCCAAGGAGTCAAGTCATAACCAACTAAATTATTACTAAAAGCTGCAACATCGGCGCGATGAACGAGGGGAATAATTATCGTATTATTAACCAGCATATCGTTCATTTTAATAAACATTTTTTGCCGTTTTTTCGGATCTAATTCCTGGGTGGATTCTTGCCAGAGTTTGTCATAGTCTTTGTTACAGTAACGAGCGTTATTATCGCCAGTCCAATTATTGGCTTTTTGAGGAATTTCTGCACAAGTAAAATACTTCATATAAGCAACAGGATCGGGACTGTTATTTCCTGAGGTATACATCTGCAAATCGGCATAAAACTTTTCTACGGTATCGCTATTAGCTGGATCGCTAGAGAAGTAAATCCCAGGATCGATACTTTTCAATTCTACAGCAACGCCGAGAGTTTGTAATCCTTGTTTGACAATTTCCTGAGTTTTTTGGCGCAAGGGATTAACTGAAGTTTGAAAGAGAATTTTCATTTCTGTACCATTTTTATCGCGAATTCCATTTTTGTTAGTATCTTTCCATCCCACTTCATCTAATAAAGCTTTTGCCTTTTCTAAATTAAATTCATATTTCGTATTAGGAGAATTATATTGCTCTGGCAGGACTAAAATATTGGCAGTTGGTTTGCCTGTAATACCATAAAGTTGTTGAGAAATTGTATCGCGATCGATTGCCAAAGAAAAAGCTTGACGAACTTTTGGATTGCTAAAGAAAGGATGAGGAAATTTTAAACTAGAACGTTCTCCATCTGGTGTAGCTTTATTAGGATCGCTTTGATTAAGAATAATTCGCTCGACTAAAGAACCATATTCCGAGATGAGCTTACCTTTCCCCGATGCTTCAAATTCTTTTAGGATGGAAGATTCTACTTGAAGATTATAAGCATAATCTGCACCGCCTGTTTGTAGCACTGCTCTTGCTGCTGAAGTTGCATCGCCACCGCCTTTTAATTCAATGCGTTTAAACCCTAATTTATCAACTTCTCTAAAGTTAGGATTGGGTTCGTAAACAACAACATCACCAGGTCTAAACTCTACAACTTGGTAAGGTCCCGTTCCGGCTGGTTTTAAATTTGCAGGAGCTTGTCGAGCATTTTCTCCATTAAATTTTTCATAGAGGTGACGCGGAATAATCATTCCTTCAGAGCCTACAAATACCGCCGACCAATCTGGATTGATATCTTTAAAATTTACCTTGATGGTATAGTCATCAATTGCCTCAACATTTTTGACAACCTGATAGGGACCCGAACTCGTCGCACCTACTTTAGGATTGGTAACAAATTGATAAGTAAATACTACATCAGCCGCCGTAAATGGTTTGCCATCAGACCATTTAATTCCTTTTTTGAGTTTCCAAGTAACGGATTTTCCATCTTTAGCAATGCCCCCATTTTCAGGAGTAGGAATTTCTGCGGCTAAAAAAGGAATTAATTTGCCATTTTTATCATACGTTGCCAAAGGTTCTAAGGTAATGCGACTCGCCTCCGCATCCTTATAGCCAGTGGATAAGTGAGGATTGAGAATTGTTGGCGCTTGCCAATAAAGTAGTCTTAAAACTTCATTATTGCCCTGGGTAGTTGTTGGCGTAGTTGAAGATTGTTGCTGTGGGTTGCAGGCAGAAAATAGCAAAGTAGAGCAAAGGGATAGGATTAAGAGAGAGAAAAAGAAAGAACGAGTTAGAAGTTTTTTAAAGGTCACTCTAAATTATGGCTCCTCAAATGGTTTCAACGTACTAAGCTCTCTTTTAAAAGGTGTAGAAAGGAAAGATATTTCGATCTTATCGGTAATGAATCGGTACCGTCCCCTACTGGTTGAGTGACAAAACTCAAATCGCCCTCACCCCAACCCCTCTCCCATTCAGGGAGAGTAGTTCTCAACTTAAGACTTTTTGCCTGAAGTCCCTTTTCTCCTTGTGGGAAAAGAGATTTAGGGATGAGGGGTCAAAGATTTGTCAGTCAACCAGCGTCCCCTATTATCGGCGATCGAGACAGTGATGCTTCAAGTGCCGCGATCGCTTGTTTGATTAAGATTTTTTCTCAAAGCAAGAGTATAAGTAGAATTCTGTAATTTTTTGATGAAGTTAGCCGATCTCGGTGTTCCTGCTCTAGGCATTGGGGGTAGCAAGCGGATAGCATCAAAATAACCTCACACAAACGATTCTCACTCAAGATTAACCTCAGTGAAGATTAGTAGCAAAGATCCCTGGTTGGCAGTTAACTTTTCGATGTTTTTCCCAGGTATCGGACAGTTCTATGCGGGAAAACCGATTAAAGGCGTAATTTTCTGCGCGTATCAAACAGGGTTATTAGCGATCGCATTTTGGTCGATTTTCTCTCCTGATGGCAATACGGTGGCCGGATTAATCGAACTCTGCATCGCCACAGTTTTTTATTCGGTCAATATACTAGATGCTCATCTTTGCGTTTATCGTCAGCAAGACGATCCAACCTTAGAAAAAATTCCTCGCCAGCAAAAAAACCCTTGGTTTGCTGTCTGTATCTCTCGCGTCTTACCGGGATTGGGTCAGCTATACATCGACAAAGCCGTCTCCGGTATTTTATTTTTGACAGCGACGCTGTTTTTACTCAAGCTTGACGATTTTTTTGCGTCGCTGTTGGTTATTCCGCCGCTTTTGAAGGCGATCTCAACTTACCACGCCTATATTACTTTTCCCCAACAAAAAACACCTTTTTATCGTTCGTTGATAGCAGTGATGGCGGGAGCGATCTTTTTGTGGGGATTGTTTTGGAGTCACGTTCCCCAGTGGCTTAACCAAAGGATGTTTCTGATTCCTAGCGAGTCGATGGTGCCAACCTTGCAGAAAGGCGATCGTATTTTCGTTCAACCCTTTCATGGCGATCTGCCACAAAGAGGAGATATCGTCGTCTTTAGACCCACCAGCGCGATCGAAGTGCTTGACGATGAAGCAGCTCGCGATGACAATCTCTATTACGTCAAGCGATTGATTGGCAAACCCGGAGAAACTCTTCGCATCGATAATGGTATCGTTTATATTAACGAGCAACCTTTACAAGAAAGCTATATCGCTGCTCCTCCTAATTATCAATGGGGGCCGGAAACCATACCAGCCAACTCCTATTTTGTAATGGGTGACAACCGAAATGACAGCTTTGACTCCCATATATGGGGATTTTTGCCCAGAGAGTATTTATTTGGTAAAGCTTACAAAATTTATTGGCCTCCACAGAGAGTAAGGTCGCTCCTTAAGTGAGAGACTGGGAGACTGGGGGAAGTCGGAACTCAGAAGCCGGGGGAGTGTGAGGAGAGTAGGGGAAGTCCAGGATTCATAGATTTCCCAATCCTTTCATCCTTTTATCAAATGACTAATGACAAAGGACAACTGACCAATCCAAAATCCAAATAACTGGTAATTGAACAAATGGAACCCGAAGCCCTACAATCCCTGCTTGAATCTGTTGCTAGGGGTCAAGTTAGTCCAGAAACCGCTCTAGAAAAGCTCAAATACTTGAGTTTTGAGCCTGTTGAGGAATTTGCCAAGATCGATCGCCATCGACAGCTAAGAACGGGTTTTCCAGAAGTCATTTGGGGTCCTGGTAAAACCCCCGAGCAAATTGCTCAAATTATGAAAGCCATGAGCCAAGGTTCTCCCGTAGTCATGGCTACCCGAATCGAACCCGCCGTAGCCGAACACCTTGAAGAACAGGTTCCCGGTCTAGTCTATTACCCAATTGCTCGCATTTGCGCCCTGAAAACGGCTGAATCCGGCGCGAGCTATGATGGAGTCATTTCCATTCTGACTGCGGGAACGGCGGATTTACCCGTTGCAGAAGAAGCTGCCGTAACGGCTGAACTGTGCGGTTTTCAAGTACAGCGTTTGTGGGATGTTGGCGTGGCAGGAATTCATCGGTTATTGAGCCATCGTCAGGTAATTGACCAAGCGGATGTCCTGATTGTGGTCGCGGGAATGGAGGGAGCATTACCTAGCGTGGTTGCAGGAATGGCAGATTGCCCCGTTATTGCAGTTCCTACCAGTGTGGGTTACGGAGCGAGTTTTGGCGGTATCGCTCCTCTGTTGACCATGCTCAACTCCTGTGCGGCTGGCATTGGCGTAGTCAATATTGACAATGGCTTTGGGGCTGCAATTTTGGCAGGGCAAATCCTCCGTATCGCTAATAAATTTAAACGCAACTGCCGAAAGCTATAGCTTATACCATTTTTCATTCATTAATGACAGAGATAGTCGATCTCCCTCACCCCCAACCCCTCTCCCAAATAGGGAGAGGGGAGAAGAATGTCGATCGCGAAAACCTGAAAATTGGTATTACCCATCTTGATAGACAGTTTCTGTCGCGGAATCTGGTAGCTGTTTTCCGGCTTGATTTTTTGGGAGCGGTTTTTTAGGTTGAGAATTGACTGGATAGCTCTTAAACTGACTGAGAGCTTCACTCGCACTTTTGACGACATCGCTATCGAAATCTCGCAATGCTTGTTTGAGATAGGGAATCACTTTTTCTGACTTAATTTTCCCCAAAGCGATCGCAGCTGCCTGGCGAACCGAAGGATCCGTATCTCGGCTTAATTGCCCCAAAACTGAGATAGCTCGCTGCGTCTCGGCTCTAACCTTCTTCGCACTGGCAATATTTCCTAAGGCCAAAGCTACCAATTTCCGGATCTGAGTGTCAGGATGAGTTTTGTGTTCGATCGCCTCAAGCAATTCTATCGTTTGACCGAACTCTGCCATAGCAAGCAGCTTTTCTTCTAATCTCTGAATGTTTTTTTGGACGGGAAGGGGAAAAGCTACCGATTCTTTAACTTGGGATAGAGGTTTTTGGATTGCTGTTTCTGGTACGCTAGATTGGGGCAGATCGACTTTAGCCTGTTCGGCTTCCTCTAGGGCTATTTTTAAACTTTTTTCTGCTTTTCTGGCTGTTGGCGATGAAGCTCTCTGTGGAGATCTTTCGGCTTTAATTTTAGAGATTGCAAAAAGAGCTAGGGCGATCGCGATCGCAAAAATAAGCGAATTTATGATTAAGGTGAGAAATTGTTGTAGGGCTTGCATGAATCGGATTAAAGTTATTGGGTGTAAAATATTGCGAATCTATCTTGCTAGATTTTGGCAAATCTCAGGAGTGTCGCGCAACGTTACATTAATAACAAAAAAACTTGAAGTTGAGTATTATGTCTGGAACATCAATTTCAACGGCTAACTTACTCAGACACCGAGCTATCTCGCGATGCTGGCATCGCCACCAGTCTCAATGCCAAATTTTACGCGCTCAATTGGGGTTTGACCGAGTTGAATCCTCGCGTCCTTTAGCCTGTCAAGGTTGTCGTCACTATCACGGAAAAGCCTATGGTCTTACTCGGACAACTCGCATTCGCCTAATTTGCGGTTTTCATCCCTATGGCTGGATGGAAAAAGAAGGCTGTCCCGATTGGCAAGGAGAAAAAGAGTCAATTAGTTAGTTATAAATAAGAGTCCGACAACATCGATCCAATTAGTCTCAAATAAAAAATTATAGAAATATATTTCTTTCCGAAGGAAGATGAAAAATATCAACCAATTTGCTTAAGCTTTCTAAGTAAAAATATAAAATATTGAGATCGAACCAGAAGCTAATAAAATAGCCAGAAAAAATTGCCAATGAAAGAGAAAGTTATTAATATTCTGCTGGTAGAAGACGATGAAGTCGATGTAATGAATGTCAAACGGGCATTTAAAAAAAATAATATTACCAATCCTCTTTACGTTGCAGGAAATGGATTAGAGGCTCTGGCAATGTTGCGAGGACAGGAAGGGAAACCTCCAATAATACCAACTCATCGGAGACTGATTTTGCTCGATCTCAATATGCCCAAAATGAATGGAATAGAATTCCTTCAGGAATTGAGAGCCGATCCCGAACTAAAAGCAACGCCTGTCATCGTACTGAGTACGTCCGACGAGGATAAAGACAAAATAGAGGCATACAACTTAAATGTTGCCGGATATATTCTTAAACCCGTAACTTTTATGAATTTCGCTCAAATAATGGTTACTCTGAATAATTATTGGACATTAAGTGAATTGCCTCATTGAAAAAAATCGCTTGCATTAGCCTTGCATTAGCAAAGTAAGAAAATCGATTTAATTAGAAACATATTTAATAACTTAGGATCGCTGTGGAGAATAATACCGGTTTGCCAGCGATTGCGCCATAATGTCATCGATTTTGGTTAGATACGCTGCTAGACTGATGAGTTACTTGCCTGTATCCTTAGCAAGAGAGCGTAGAGAATCCCAGTGTATGGGCGACAATCGGACAAATGACGCGGAAACCCCGCCCTAACAGGGTGGGGTTAAGTTTACGCAAAAGAGCCGGATAGTCATACCTTAATTGCGATCGCGCCGACTCCTACCTAGTTAGTTTATTCTCACAAGCGTCACTTGTATGGATTTAGAGATTTTTGAACGAGATAGCAAGCAATTCGTTTCTGCCGATTGGGGGTCGCTGCCAGAGTGGCCCCGAGTACCGAGCAACCATCCAGTGCCAAAGCTAACTCTCAAAGCTGATGAATTATTTTTGATCGCAGATACTCTAGGAAATATTGCCGATGGCTTGGAAAACGAGCAGACAATTAACCTGGGATTATTCTGTCACGACACTCGTTTTTTGAGTCGATTGGAGTTGCAAATAGAAGAATGCGTCACTAATGGCAAAGCTGCCAGACAGTTTTCTCCCATCCTTTTGAGTAGCAATGCAGATAAAGGATTCGCTCTCTCGGTTTTGTGTTCTAATCCCCGTCTGCCAGGTATCGAACCAGAAACTATCGGCATTCAGCGAGAAATCGTTCTCAACGGCGGCTTGTTTGAAGAGATAGAAATAACAAACTACAACACTAAAGCAGTCAGTTTTTCCATCACCCTCACTTTCGAGGCTGATTTTGCCGATTTGTTTGAAATTCGGGGTCAACAGCGCAAAAAGAGAGGAAAATTCCTCAGACAGATCCCACAGGGAGTCGATCCAAAAAAATTCCTGATGCTTTCCGAGTTCCAGCAAGACTCTTTAATCCTTGCCTATCAGGGACTAGACGGTTTATTAATGGAATCTCGCATTCAATTTTACCAAAATCCGCCCGACTGCTTCAAAGGCTACACTGCGGTTTGGCAATTGTCTCTCGAACCTCACGCCACTAAAAAAATAGGCTATCGGCTGCAAATGATGACGAATCATAAGTCTACGGTGGCCCGCGAGATAGCTACTACCCTCGGACAAGCCAAAGCCGCTAATTTGCTTGAAGAACAGGAATGGTGTCAGCGAGTCACCAAAATTCGTTCTGATAATGAAACCTTTAACCAGGTAATTTCTCGTGCCGAACAAGACATCTACTTACTCTTGCAAAACTTTCAAGAGTATAAAGCCCTTTCCGCAGGCGTTCCTTGGTTTTCGACTCTCTTTGGACGAGATGCTTTGATTGCTGCTTCCCAAACCCTGATTCTCGATCCGACAATTGCTAAAGACACCTTGCAACTTCTGGCGCACTATCAAGGTCAAGTTAACGACGAGTGGCGCGACGAAGAACCCGGCAAGATTTTGCACGAACTCCGATTGGGGGAAATGGCTCGTTGTGGAGAAATTCCCCATACGCCTTACTACGGTACGGTAGATGCTACGCCTCTGTGGTTAATGCTCTATGCGGAGTATTATGCTTGGACCAACGACCATCTCACATTAGATCGGTTATGGTCTAATGCTCTGGCAGCAATGGATTGGATTGACGCTCAATGCCAAAAGACGGGCTATCTGAGTTATGAGCGCAAATCTAAGTCTACACGGGGTTTGGTGAATCAGGGATGGAAAGATTCTGGCGATTGCATCGTCGATCGCCATGGTAAACTAGCAACGGGCGCGATCGCGCTGTGCGAAGTGCAAGCCTACGTCTACGCTGCTAAAATCCGACTGGCGCACATGGCTCGCATCAAGCATCATATCGATCTCGCCACTCGTTGGGAAAAAGAAGCAACAGAGCTAAAATTACGATTTAATCGCGATTTTTGGCTAGAAGACGAAGATTTCTGCGCCCTAGCCCTCGATGGCGAAGGAAAACCTGTCGATAGTATTACCTCTAATCCCGGTCATTGCTTATCTCTGGGCATTTTTACGCCAGAAAAAGCGGCTAGCGTTGCAGAAAGGCTACTCGCACCGGATCTATTTAGCGGCTGGGGAATCCGTACCCTCAGCAGCAACTCTCCCGCTTACAATCCCATGGGATATCATGTCGGTTCGGTTTGGCCCCACGATAATGCTATTATTGCTGCGGGATTGCGGGCTTTAGGTTCGATCGACTCTGCCTTGGAAGTTGTTAAAGGCACGATCGACATGACCTTGCAGCAACCCTATCAACGCCCTCCCGAACTTTTTTGCGGTCACGATCGCATCGATGGCAGCCATCCCATACAATATCCCGTAGCTTGTTCCCCTCAAGCTTGGGCGACGGGCAGTATCTTTCAACTGCTGACCTTAATGCTAAATTTGGTTCCCGATGCCCCCGGAAATTGCCTGCGCATCGTCGATCCTACCTTGCCCGATTTCATCAATAAACTGTCAATCCAAAACCTACGCATTGGTTCGACAATCGTGGATCTCGATTTTGAACGTACCGATATGACAACTGCCTGTCGAGTGGTCAAAAAGCGCGGTAACTTGCGAGCGATCGTTGAAACCTAAGCTGGACTTTTTAATATTCATTCAACACCTTCTTCAAAGCCTCCTCTGCAGCGGCTTTTGTTGCATCTTGTTTGCGGCGACCCGTACCAATGCCGTATACAACGCCATTTACGCGCACGCCAAATGTAAAAGCTTTAGCATGATCGGGTCCCGATTCTTCTATGAGAAAATATTCCGGATTGCAGCCAAATTCTGCTAGCGCCCATTGCTGAAAGCGATTTTTTACATCAACCAGATTTTGGGAATTCCTATCGGATTGAGGAAGTACGATACTGTCAGCAACTGATTGAAACAAAGTCCTAACAAATTCGCGGACGGATTCGAGTCCCGAATCAAGAAAATATGCACCTATAATTGCTTCAAAGGTATCGCTCAATAGGGCAGGATTTTGGCGACCGCCATCTTTTTGAGCGCCTTTACCGAGTCGCATGTATTCTCCGATGCCCAGTTCCGTAGCAAATTTAGCTAGTTGCGTCTCGTCTACTAAAGAGCTGCGCAGGCGAGTTAGCTGGGCTTCGCTTAAATTGGGATATCTCTGATAGAGAAATTCACTGACTAGAAATCCAAGAACAGAATCTCCCAAAAATTCTAAGCGTTCGTTATGTTCGTTAGTATCGGAATTTTCGTTGATATAGGAACGATGGGTAAGGGCACATTGCCATAATTTTTTATCTTGAAATTTTGGAAGTTTGTGCATTTTGATTTTTATCCTAACCGCTCGAACAAAGCAGCTAAAATAGTGTTAGAAAATAAAAATCCTTCGGGATCGGTTAATCTTATTTTATTGCGAATTGTTAATTGCGAATCGTCTCGACTTTCTGTTGTTATCCATTCTACCCAACCTTGTTGCGTATAAGGATGCAAACAAGTCCAAATTTTCTCTAAAATTTCTTCTCCAAATTGCTGACAAAGCTGAGATAAATCTACTCCTTGTGCAAGGCGCAATCCGAGCATGAGTGTTTCTAAGAGGCGATCGCACTCCGAAGTTTCTGGACAATCGATCGCGCCACGATTTTCTTTCAATTGTTGCACCCAGGCATAATATTCAACTCTCGTGCGCGGGCGAGTAAATCGCTGTCTCCTGACATAACTAGCAGCTCCCATACCAAAGCCATAAAAAGCTCGATTCTCCCAATAAGCGCGATTGTGGCGGCATTGATAGCCCTCTTGGGCGTAATTAGAAATTTCATAATGCTCGTATCCTGCCCTTGTTAACATTTGCTGGGCGAGACGATACATTTGGGCGGTCATTTCATCCGTTGGTAAGGGAGTTTCTCCGGGTTGATATTGCTTGCCAAAAGCTGTGACG
This sequence comes from Hydrococcus rivularis NIES-593, assembly GCF_001904635.1. GTDB lineage: Bacteria > Cyanobacteriota > Cyanobacteriia > Cyanobacteriales > Microcystaceae > Hydrococcus > Hydrococcus rivularis. Next base: position 6,349 of record NZ_MRCB01000049.1, on the reverse strand, counting down.
GGTTCGAGTACCAAGTCATAACAAGAAAGGTGTTTGGGCGAAAGCGCGATCGCACTCTCAACAGAGGCTTGCCATTGTTCTAATGTTTGATGCGGCAAACCCGAAATCAGATCTATGCTGAAATTATCGGCACCGGCTTGGCGAATTAAATCAACTGCCGCGAAAATGTCGCTAACGGAATGCGATCGCCCGCAAAGTTGCAGTAATTCGTCCTCAAAGGCTTGCACTCCCAGACTGACGCGATTGACTCCAGCCTGAAGATATCCTTGCAACTGTTCTAGGGTAAACGTTCCTGGATCCATTTCCATGGAAATTTCTGCATCCGAGGCGATCCCGAAGCATTGCGAGAGCGTTTCTAAGATGCGTTCTAAATATTTGACTGGCAGTAGGGAAGGCGTTCCTCCGCCAAAGAAAACTGTTTCTAATGGCTGTCCGAATCCGGGTGCAACTGCGATTTCTTGGCACAAGACCTCGACATACTCAGCAATAGAAATGGAGGTGTTAATGTTGGTTTTATTTCCCAGGACAGAGATCGGAAAATCGCAGTAATAGCAGCGCCGACGACAAAAAGGAATATGAATGTAAGCAAAACGAGGCAAATCGGTTTTGACTGAATCTTGGGCTATTTTTTGCCTAGAAAGCTTTTGAGATTCTAGCTGAATTTCTCTCATTAATACCATCCTTAATCCCAAAATAATCTTGTTTTTAAATAGGATTGATTCTGTTGCAAAAACTAATACTTTTACTAAAAAACGCTACAGATGCTCTCCGAGAAGTCTGAGACCCAGATCTGCCGCCCAATTGTCAATTAATTGCGAATGGCGAATTGTGAATTGGTCTAATGTTCCGATGGTAATTAAGGCAACACTTTTAACAAAACAAGCACCAAACTTTGGCGATCGAAGAGATATAATAGGGACGATTCCTATCTCTCATCAACAAAGTTTCTCGAATTTATAGCCCGAACTCCCAAGGAGTTTCATTGGATCGGAAACATGCTTGACGCAATCATTATTATTCTATTCATCCTAGCAGCCGCCGGAGTCGGCTTTGATAGCGTCGATTTGCTGCCACGTGCCATACAGGAGCAAATTTCTAATATTGAGGCGTTGCGGTGGTTAACAGCTGGTTTTACCTCGATTATCGGTTTGGCACTCGGTCTAGTTGCCCAAACCACCTATCGTCGCATAGAAGCCCAAATTCGCCAAACCTCAATTGAAACGATTCTGACGCGGGCAGTGGGGCTAGTCGTCGGACTCCTAATTGCTAACTTGATGCTAGCACCGATCTTTCTGCTACCCATCCCTGAAGAATTCGCTTTCATCAAGCCAATGATGGCAATTTTGGGCAGCGTTATCTTCTCTTTTCTAGGCATTAGTTTAGCTGATACTCACGGGCGCACCTTTTTGCGACTGATCGATCCCAACAGCATCGAAACCATGCTGGTTGCGGAAGGAACGCTGCAACCAGCCACCAGTAAGATTATCGATACCAGCTGCATTATCGATGGTCGGATCGAGCAACTATTGGCAACTGGCTTTATTGAGGGACAAATTCTCGTACCTCAGTTTGTCTTGCAGGAATTGCAGCAGCTAGCCGATGCCAGCAACGATCAAAAACGGGTTCGAGGGCGGAGGGGACTCGATATTCTCAATCGCATCCAAGAAGCCTTTCCCGAACAAATTATCATCCATCCGGCTGATTACGAAGATCTGACAGCCGTAGATGCTAAGTTGATTCGTTTGGCACAGGAAATCAACGCTACGCTGCTTACCAACGACTACAATCTCAGTAAAGTCGCCAACTTACAAAAAGTGGCGATTCTCAATGTCAACGATTTAGCACAGGCAATCCGTCCTATTTATCTTCCCGGCGATGCGATCGAGTTAAAAATCCTCAAGCCGGGTAAAGAACCCACCCAAGGAGTCGGCTATCTCGAAGACGGGACGATGGTAGTCGTGGAAGAAGGCAAAGATTATGTGGGGGGAGAAGTGCGAGTCATCGTGACTTCTGCGCTGCAAACTTCGGCGGGGCGAATGATTTTTGCCAAGCCACAATCGGTTGTGGCATCGTCAGAAATATAAACTGGCTTTCATTTGAGAACTCGCCGCTGAAATTCTTCTGCTTGCTTTGGATCGGGAATTTTGTGAGCTAAAGCTTCCACAAAGTCTCTAGGAGAGATGGTAGGATTTTTACTCAGAATTCGCTGGCAAATAATAGAAGCTATCGGTCCGATAAATTGGGCGAGTTCCTGCTGAGAGCGAGAGATAAAATTCAGATCGAGTCGAGAGTCGTCTGTTGCCGCCCGTTCTGGAACTTTTGGCGGAGCGCGATCGGGTAGTGGTCGAGTCGCTTGTACGGTAGTTGTCTCTATTTCTGGAGAAGCGGGCTTTTGTTGCAAGGGTTCGATCGCAACGGACGTTTTCATGCGAGAGTGGGGATCGCTGCCGTACAAACTGCGATAAATCTCTTCTAACTCGCGCAGGATGACTTCGGCAGATTGCGGTCGCTGGCTGGGTAAGCGTGCCATCATGCGATCGAGGAAATCGGCAAACATAGGAGAAACATTAGGCGCAGCCTCTCGCCAGCGCAAATCGTCTACATAGGAATCGTAAAATTCACTGGGATGCTTGCCCGTCAGCAAATAAACAATGGTACGTCCTAACGCAAAAAAATCCGATTCGGGAACAGCCTGACCGTTGAGTTGTTCGAGAGGGCTGTATCCAGCCGAAAACAGCCCGGTGACTTGTCCTTCGGATCGCTTTGATAAGTAAGTTTCCGTTACTTCTCGCGCCGTGCCAAAGTCGATCAACACCAACTGTCCGTCGGCTCGAAGCATAATATTGGAGGGCTTAATATCTCGATGAAAAAAGTGATGGCTGTGAATCTCTTTCAAAATTGAGACTAGCTCGATCGACCATTGAATGGCTCGTTTCTCGCTAATGCAAGACCCCCTGCGATTGATATATTCTTTGAGATCGAGTCCCTCGATTTTTTCCATAACCAGACAGTGCAAGGGATCGGCACTATTGTGAGGATAATAAACAAAATAAGCATCCGGTTCGACTTTCGGAATTCCTGGATGGTTTAATCTCGCTAAAAATTGTGCTTCTCGTTGAAAAAGCTCGACGTACTTGGGGTGATTATAAGTCAGAACTTTCAGGACTTTCAGATCGCTTTGACTTTCGTACCCAGCTTGCGAATCCTTGACTTCATAGGTTTTGCCAAATCCTCCCCCTCCTAATTGTTGCCTGACGCGATAGCGCCCCTCTAGCAGTAACTCAGAGCCACAGCTGACACAAAAGAGAAGTGAATCTTTATTAATGGGATTGGGACAGCGAGGATTAATGCAAAGGCTCATCCGAGTGATAGATTGACGATTGATAAATTAATGTCTTTTCTAACTCTATAGGGGACTTTGGTACGCTATATGCTCGATCGCCTAAGTGACCCTGACTTCTCTATTGTCTCTGAGGTAACGGCTAATTGCCACCATAATTTAGCGATCGCTTAGAATTCCCAATTATTAGTCCTCAGCGCAGTTTTTAACCACTAAAAACTTATAAAAACTTAAAATTCACTAATAAAAAGGAATAATTAGGAAAAATTCTTTACTTTAGAGCGAGTGACTCAAGCTAACAAGCGATCGCACACACTGACGACTGCGTTTGCCCAACCTTGGCAACCGGGTGCGGAAGCGACTTGCCAGCCTCGCCCCATTAAACCCGGATGGGGTGCTTTTGCGCTAGGAACGACGATAGGAACATCTACGGCTTCAAGCATAGCTAAATCGTTAGGGCTGTTGCCCAATCCCACCGTAATCAGTTTTTCCTCTGCTTTAGGAGATCGATAATGCCGAACTAACCAGCGAACGGCTTTGCCTTTGCCAGCACCGCTGCCGATTAGATGAGAAAAGCGATCTCCGACGACGACTTGAAACCCCTTCGCCTCAACCGCTTGTTGTAGCTGCTGTTGCGAAACGCGATCGGGAGTAAGAAATGGCTCTGTAAACTCCCGCGCTTTTGCCCGTTTGACTTCTTGCTCGGATAGTCCGGTCAGTTGCCCGATCTCTTGTTCGCTGAGATCGCCAAAGCCTCGCAATCGTTCCCCAAGCATCGTTGCAACTGCCGCGAGTCCTTGTCGAGCTTGTGCATAGGTACAGCCCAAAAGTTCGAGTTGATAGCCTTCCCGCTCGATTTTTGCGCTCAAGACAAACTGTTTTGAGTCGAGAGGGACAAAAACAGCACTCCCATTTTCAACGATAAAGGGATCGCCCAGATTGAGTTCTTGACGTAGCGTCTCGACTTCCTGGCGCGTTTTACTGGTAACGGGAATGACGGGAATTTGCTTAGCTTGGAGTTCCTTTAAGACGGGAAGGGCTGCATCACAACGATAATCGTCTTGGTTAAGCAGAGTTCCGTCTAAATCGGTAAAAATAATTATTGCCATTTTTAATCCGTCATCCGTCATTTGTTAGTAGAGACGCTTCGATCTATCTATAGAAATGCTAGAGATTTCCCAACAGTTACTGTCAAAAACCCTCCCGTACAATGGTATGTAAATTCCCTAAAATCTTACTACAAATCCCTGGAGAGAGAGAAACGGGAGTGTGGGACATTGGTTTTTCTATACTCACTCATCCCCTTCCCCAATCTCCTCGTCTCCTCTGCTCTCTATTTATGGGCTGCGTTCGATAATAACTTCTCTTCCACCATCAGAAGCAGCAGGACGAATATAGTTAGGATTTTCTCGCAACGAGGTATTAAAAGGATTGGGTAAATCCCGTGTTCTTATTCTCGGTAGAGACGATTGCTGTTGTAGAGTATCTTTATAGAGTGCCTCTAACAACTCTGCATCCCTAGTAATTTGATTTTCTGGGAAAGATGCTGGTACCTGAAAAGGAATAATCCCCAATTCATTGTTCAGTTGCCCTAAGGGATCGGTGCCCTCGAAAAAGTCGCCGGAATTGTGCGAGAAAGCCCGGTTAAAGGTTTCCGATAGTGCTTCGGTCGAGGCAGCAGTTGCCGATGTCTCCTCTCTAGTCGTCATTGCCGATTCTAGCATCCGACGTTCGACTGCTTGCAAACAGGCATTCATCCCAGCTGCAAATTCGTAGCGGGTTAGAGGTCGATTGCCTCGGTATGTGCGATCGGGGTAGCCGACCACACAGCCATATTCTTCTACTAAATTCTGCAATGCCTCAAAAGCCCATTCTCCTGGAGCAACATCGCTGAACTGGGCGATACTTGTCACTTGTGCCAGTAACTTCTCTCTATCTTCGTTGCTATAGGGAGCGAATTGATTCGCTGTTAGCACCGAGATTGGGACTTCGCCTGCGTTAGCCAACGATGGCACGAGAGCGGACGTACCAAAAGCCGCTAGGATAAGGAAGGAAGATTTCCAAACGATCTTAGACATTTTTATTGATGGCTCCTCACCAGGGAAAAATAGCTAAAACAAATTTTTCTAGATAGTGCTAATTGCTTTTCGTGCAATAAACTGAATTAACTTCCTAAAAAGTTAATCTACATGGCTCAATTTTAACTGAAATCTTAGAAAACAAAGCCTCCTTGTTTGATTTCTCTTGACAGTGCCACCTATGAAAACCAATTCCCAAGCTAACGTCTTAGTTACTAACGCCGATTTGTCTGCCATACGCCAGCTACTTTTAGACTTATTCGTTCGTTTGGCTTACAAAGAAGGAGATTTTGTCCTGTCTTCAGGACAGCGCAGCAACTATTACATCAATGGCAAACAAGTCACCCTTACGGCAGAAGGAGCCTTAGCTATCGGTCGTTTATTACTTTCCATGTTGCCAGAAGATACCCAATCCGTAGCCGGTTTGACGCTGGGTGCCGATCCTATAGTGACGGCGGTGAGCGTAGTGTCAGCCTACGAAAATCGCCCCATTCCCGCACTTATCGTTCGCAAAGAGGCAAAAGGACACGGAACGCGAGCCTATCTCGAAGGTCCGACTCTACCATCTGGGGCAAAAGTTGTCGTTCTAGAAGATGTCGTGACAACCGGAAAATCGGCAATGCTAGCAGTGGAAAGATTGCGAGCCGCTGGTTACGCAGTCGAGCAAGTTATTGCCTTAGTAGATCGCAAGCAAGGAGGCGCAGAATTTTATTGCTCACAAGGACTTAAGTTTCAAGCACTCTTTTCGATTGAGGAAATTCGGCAGCGTTACGCTCAGATAGAATTGGAGCGATGACTTATATTATATAGCGTGATTGTCGGGGAGCAATTTCGCTTTGGGTAGGCAGCAGAACTTAAATAATTAGACATAGTTGAATAATCCTAGACATATTTTTATGTTATACTGGCTCTATGTCCAACTTATTAACGG
>NZ_MRCB01000048.1 GCF_001904635.1 Hydrococcus rivularis NIES-593 | reverse complement strand
TAGAACGGGTCGCACGTCTTACCGAGTCTCCGAGGGCTGTGACGGTCGTTCCAGCCGTGCGGAATGCACTGCCGCATTCGGGCCCGAATGCATTCGGGCTGGGTCGGCAGCCAGCATTCTTAAGAGGATGTCTGAAAAGTCGCAGACTAAGCCAATCGCCTCAGCATCAGACGAATCATGGCAACTCAAATCATCGTCTCAGAAGTGGCTGGTAATACCTCATAATCTTTGCTTAAACGCCGACACCAGTTAAACCAACCAAAAGTTCGTTCAACTACCCAGCGCCTCGGCAAAACTTCAAAACCGTTGGCAGAGTCAGAGCGTAGAACGGTATGATTGATTCATGACTCTCGGAACCTGTCGTTTTTTCCTATTGACAGATTAATGTTACGAGAGCTTTTTCTTTCTGTTCGCGATCGCGAGCTTAATCATTCCTAACTTTTCAGACATCCTCTAACAAGGGCAAAAATAAAGTGACGAAATAGTAAACCAAAGGAGCAGTAAAAACATAACTATCCGTGCGATCTAGAATTCCGCCGTGTCCGGGAATTAATTGTCCCGAATCTTTTACGCCTGCATCGCGTTTCATCATCGATTCGGTTAAATCGCCTAGAAGACTAACAATACCAATTAACACCCCTAAAATCAGCCCCGTTATTTGCCAATAGGGCCACTCTAAATAGCAGGCTCCAATTTCTGCAACGGCGATGCTTCCTAAAATGCCAAAAATAGTGCCTTCAACTGTCTTTTTTGGACTAATGTGCGACAATTGAGTGCGACCAAAGAACTTGCCCATGATATAGGCACTGATATCGGCTGCAATAATGCAACCAAATGCCAGAAAAGTAATGACTAAAGCTGGCGGAAACAGCTTCAGGTGCATCCAAGACTGGGGCCAAAAACCCATCAAAGGCAGATTGCTGCTAGCAATACTGACTGGCATTGTGGCTGGCATAAAACCAACCCGCAATCTAATCCAATAGCTGGGAAGATAGCCACCGTAAAATAATCCGAGAATTGAAGTTGATATGTCGGCAATCGTCGCTAATTTGGGCTGAAAGAGCAGATAAAAGCAGATTAGAGCGCCCGTTAAGGGAAACACGGCATCGGTTAGCGTAGGCGCGATCGCAGCTGTGACGAGCAATAATTGAGAGAGTACCAGTGTCGTCTTAGCAGCAGGCGCAATGCCTTTGGCACGAACCAGTTGGAAATATTCCCGCTGTCCCAAAAAGACAATGACTCCAATTCCCAGGGTGAAGTACCAGCCCCCGACAATAATCATCCCCAAAGCTAGGGGGATCGCAACAATAGCACTAACAATACGAGACCAAGGCATATTATTGTTTTTAGAAAAAACCCAGTGGCGAAAATAAATACCAGCCAGGTCAGGTTAAGAAATCCTTATGAAAGGTTAACAAATTCCCGTATTCAAATTGTATAAATTTTGGATGAATTGTAGGGAGCGATCGCGCTATCAGGAATCCAACTTTTCGCCGCTCAAAATAAAAATAGGATCGACTGCGGCGAAGATTTGATGAATTCCGCGCGTCTCCAAGCGATTGACGGCTGCTTGCACCACGTCGATATTGCGCGCTTGTAACTTTGCCAAGCCTTCTGAGATCAGGTAAAGACTTTCTAGATTGGCTGCCGTTGCGACAACTCTGCCTTCGGGTTTTAGGTACTGCCAAACTTGTTTCAAAATCTCTTCAATCGGTCGCCCTCCTTCAATACAAACCCTATCCGGTAAAGGATGTAGCCCTTCAAGACAATCTGGGGCGCTTCCTTCGATGACTTCTACATTGGCGACGCTAAAGCGATCGCAGTTGCGGCGAATCAAGCTGGCAACTTCTTCGTCTCGTTCTACTGCAATAATTTTCCCTTTGGGACAGAGCAATCCTGTTTCTACTGGAATAGTACCAGTTCCTGCCCCAATATCCCATAAAACCGAATCGGCTTTTAATCTCAGGGCACAGATCAACAGCAATCTTACTTCTCGCTTGCTTAAGGGAATGCCGGGCAAGCGCTCGAATAGATCGTCGGAAATGCCGGGAGTCGTATAGGGCCAAAGCATAGCGATCGCAAAGACGAACGACAGACGAGGAGATAGACGTCAGAAATAATTTTCCTGGCCAAATCTTTTTCTTGTCCTCGACTTCTTCTATTTTCGCTAACTTTTTAAGTTATAGAAGTCAATATGGCAAAGAAGCGATCCTTTGAGTACAAGAAATTGTGCAAAAGAATTAATACAATTGCAATAATGATGGTAAAAATGTCTAAAAGCTGAATTTTTCTGGTAAATTTACAAAAAACTCAAGAAATGTCTTGACTCTGTTTCGCTCAGCCTGCAACAAAAGGCATGTTAGAGCGAGCCAGACTATTTGAGAATTTAATATAGACATTTGCTTGAAAACAACAAACAAAATCTAGTATCAATTCGCTCTACCCTTACCGAGCAAAGACACTAACGATCTCAACAGCAAAATTTTAGTGACTCTCTAATAGATTGCCTAACTGTTATGGTTGTTCCCTCCGCTCAAAATAAAATAATGGTTGTAGATGACGATCCGGCAGTTCGCTACCTAATTTCTCGTTTTTTTAGCTATAACAACTATGAAATTGCTGCCGCAGAAGATGCTAAAACTGCTCGGAAAATCTTCCAAATATTTCAGCCAGATTTGGTGATTTTAGATGTCAATCTACCCGACGATAGTGGCTTCAATCTCTGCCAAGAAATCCGTCAAACAGGGAAGTTCGTTTTGATGTTAACCTGTCTTACCGATGTCAATTATGTATTAGAAGGATTTGAAAGAGGAGCTGACGATTATCAAACTAAACCATTTAATCTAGAGATTCTCAAAGCTAAAATTGAAGCATTATTAAAACGACGACAGGTTTCTAATAACGTAATATATCCCCTTGTTTCTTCCTACCCATCTCGCCTCATTTTTGACAAGTTAATTATCGATCCTCAAAAATGCGAGGTAGTAGTAGAAGAAAAAATAGTATCTCTAACAGCTTTGGAGTTTGAGTTGTTGTATTTTTTAGCCAGTCATCCCGATCGCGTTTGGGAACGTTCGGAATTAATTTTGTCAGTCTGGAGTCAAAATGATGAGATCGGTGCCGAAAGGAAAGTTGACGTTCATATCGGTCAAATTCGTAAAAAAATCGGCGATTTTGACAGCAAATGGATTAAGACTATTCGCGGGAAAGGTTATATGTTTGAGCCACCCGTTCGGAAATAGGAAATGCAAATTAAAATTGCAAATATATTAGTTTGTTAACTTGAAAATGAGCAGCAAAAAAGTAACCAATTAAAACATCGCTACAAAAGTTGCTGGAGCGCTTGGTCTACTCTTTTGCTCACGGCTTCCCAAGAATATTCTGCCTTAACCAATTCGTAAGCAGCAGCAGTCAGTTTCTCAACTAGGGCATTTTTCGACCAAAGCTGTTCTACGGCTTCGGTTATCGCTTCAATTTCATCTCTAATTAAGAGATGCTCGCCATCTGTGACGTTTAATCCCTCTGCCCCTTTAGTAGTACTGACTGCCGGACAACCAGATGCAAAAGCCTCCAGAAGTTTTAAACGAGTGCCTCCTCCTTGCTGTAAAGGAACGACCATAACACTAGCAGCAGCTAAATAAGGTCGGATGTCTGGAACGCTTCCGGTCACGATGATTCCAGGTTCTAACTCGGCAGCTTGCAGCATCGATTTGGTCGGGCTGCGTCCTACCAGCAGCAGGCGACAATTTGGGTTACTTTTTCGCAGTCGAGGATAAATTTCTTCTATGAGTAACTTCGCTGCAACTTTGTTGGGAGGATAAGAAAAAGTTCCCATGTAGATTAAATTGTGTTGTTTTTCCCCGAACCCTTCAGGAGGATTGCATTGCTCGAGGCGAACGCAGTCATAAGAAGCTACATCAATTCCGTTAGGAATCGCTTGGGGTTGAAATTGCCGCCCGTACAACGTCTTTACAAGAGCGACATCTTCTTCGCTACAAACCCATGTTTGATCGGCTTTACGAATAAAATCTAACTCGATCGATTTAAGGCGCGGCAATCTCATTTTTAAGGCGCCGTGTTTTTGCTCGAAGAGATCTGCCTCAATATTGTGTTCGTCAAAGATAATTCGACATTTTTGGCGTTTTATAATTTTAAGATAGCGATACAACCATATCTCTTCGACGATAGTTAAATCTGGCTGAAATTCTGCTAATACTTTTTCTAATTTTTTGGCAGCAGCTTGTTGATACAACCTATCCACATCGGGATGGGCATTGGGGCGAAGCAACCAGGCACGGCGTTTCCAATTTTCCCAAGACGAAACGGACTTGGCAAGCGTATAGGGATACCAAAAGTCAATTCCTGCGGGCACTTGCGAACTCGCGCTCCACTGACAGATAGAAAAAACCCCTACCGAGCCATACTGCATCATAATGTTGATATTTTGCCAGTTGCGCAGCTCTACGCCACCTGCTGGGGGATAGGGTTTTTCCTTGGTAATAAAGAGAGTACGAACCACTTTATATTATGTAAATATTGTGTTTTTCTTAATGTATCAAGCTCTTTTGGAAATAACATCATCCTTGTGGTTCGATGACTTCAAACTCCGTCTCTTCTAAAGACAAAAAAAGTGGTTCGTCGCTCTTTTCAAACGGATTTTCCTCTAACTTGACTATCCAGCGTCCCGACGTTTCCCTTGCTAGGATGCGTCCCAGAATCCCTGCTGCATAATCGGGATAAAGTACCCGAACCAGGGTTCCTACCTGTACCATTGCTTCACTGTGACCTATCATAGCTTAGTTAAGTCCTGATTAATAATAGGTTAAAAAGAGAGCAAAAAAATAAAAGATTTGGGTCTTCGCTTTCTCGGCTTTGTTGCTTTGCGCTATAAACAAGGCTAATGAATACTTAATATGAATTTCCTAAAATATCGCTACAAATCCTTGGAGAGGGGAACAGGGGAAAGGGGAAAGAAGCATACTCCTTTTCCCATTCAACTATCTGTAGCAGGTCTGAATGGAAATTGGTATAACAATCTACTCATTTTGCCCAGAGGCTCGAAAAGTAGGAACGGTTTCTTCTTCAGAGGAGGGAGGCAACATGGTTTCCGTCCGTCGGGATGGACGAGGTTTGCCCGGCCCGCCGCCTTTTAAGAAGGTCTCTTCTAGATTTTTAATGACGATATAAAGAATGGGGGCAAACAACAGACTTAAGAAAGTGGCTACTAACATGCCACCAAAAACGGCAGTTCCCAAAGACCAACGAGCGAGAGAACCCGCACCCTTTGCCGTCACGAGAGGCATGAAACCGACTAGAGTAGAAATTGCCGTCATGAGAATCGGTCGGAAGCGCTGTTCTGCTGCATAGAGCGCTGCTTGAGTAATGCTCATGCCTAACTCTCGCGATTGGTTGGCAAATTCCACAATCAGAATCGCGTTTTTGCTTGCCATCCCGATGAGCATTACCAGACCCACCTGACAATAGATATTGTTATTGACCACGGGCCAAAGTCCGCCCGCCTGAAAGATATTGGCTCTGAACCAGATGCCTCCTAGAGCGCCCAAAACGGCTAGAGGCACGGTGAGCATGATGATAGCGGGATCGATGTAGCTTTCGTACTGAGCGGCTAGAACCAGGAAAACCATGACAAAACCTAAGCCGAAAATAATCGGCGCAGCACCGCCAGAAGATTTTTCTTCTAGGGCGGTTCCCGTCCATTCAAAGCCAAAACCGGGTTGTAGGACTTGGGCGGCTACCTCTTCCATGGCTGCGATCGCTTGTCCGGTACTGTAACCGGGTGCGGGAGCGCCTTGAATTTCGATCGAGGGGTAGATGTTGTAGTGAGTCACCGTGGGCGGATAGGTAAATTCATTAATATTGACCACGTTGCTCAGTTGTACCATGTTGCCATCGCGCGATCGCACGTACAAGCGGCTGATGTCGTCGGGATTGGAGCGAAACTCGCGGTCTGCCTGCACGTAAACTCGATATTGCCGCTGTCCGAGGATGAAATCGTTGACGTAGTTGGAGCCAAGATATGTTCGTAGGGTTTCAAAAATTTCATCGATCTCGACGTTGAGTGCCTTTGCCTGGCTGCGATCGATGGAAATTTCCATCTGAGGCGTGTTAGATGTGAAGGTCGTAAATACCAGCGGTCTCGGACTGGACGATTTGAATTCGGGTCTTTGATTAGCTGCCGCAACGAGTTTCTGGGCATTGTCGATCAGCGCTTCCATCGGCAGAAGTTGGCGGTTTTGCAGCTCGAACTCGAAACCGCCAGACTGACCTAATCCGTCAACGGGAGGGGCATTCACGGCAAAGGCTAGCATGCCTGTAAGACTTCCAAGTTTCTGGTTGGCTTGAGCGAGCAAACCATAAACCGAGTTTTCTGCACCGGGACGTTCGTCCCAGGGTTTGAGAGGAGCAAAGCAGATCAGTTTATCGGAGCCATTGCCATCAAAGCCAAAACCAGCCAGACAGAATCTGCCTCGAATTCCCTCAATGCCGCTCATCAGCTTATCGATCTGTTCTGCTTGGGCAGCGGTGTAGTTGAGAGAAACGCCAGCCGGGGCTTGACCGATAATGATAAAGTACCCCTGGTCTTCTTCTGGGACAAATCCACTCGGAACGATCTGATAGATCCCTATCGTTATTACCAAACCTGCAACAAAAACGCCGACGACCAGCATTTTAATGCGGGTCAGAAATTCTATAAACCTTCTGTATTGTCGGTTGACCCACTCGAAGAATCGATTGAACAAGCGGAAGAAGGCGCCCAGAGGTCCTTGGGCTTCCTGCCTGGGGCGCAGCAGGACGGCTGACATGCTCGGCGAGAAGGTGATGGCGTTAAAGGTAGACAGGGCGATCGCAAAAGCGATCGTCAGCGCGAATTGCCTGTAGACGATGCCCGTACTGCCGGGGAAAAAAGAGACAGGGATGAATACTGCCATCAATACGATTGAGGTGGCGATAACGGCTCCAAACAATTCTTCCATCGAATCGAGGGCGGCTTGCATCGGTCGCATGCCATGCTCGATTTTTTTGGCGATCGCTTCAACGACAACGATCCCGTCGTCTACGACCAGCCCCGTGGCTAACACGCAGCCGAACAAGGTTAACTGGTTGAGTTCAAACCCAAACATCAACAGAAACGCCATCGCCCCAATCAGAGCAACGGGAATGGCAATGGCGGGAATTAAGGTGGTGCGCCAGTCTTGCAAGAAGACGAAGATGATCAGAACTACTAACGCGATCGCTTGCACCAGGGCCAAAACTACTTCTTGAATTGAAGAAGTGACGAATAGAGTCGGATCGAATCCCACTTCTCCTTTCATGCCAGCTGGGAATTGCTTTGATAGCTCGGCTAGCTTGGCTTTGATAGCACTAGCCGTATCCAGAGCATTGCTGCCGGGCAACTGATAGACTGGCAAACCGATGGCTGGCGAACCATTCCAGATTACGTCTGTGTCGTAACTCTCTGCACCTAATTCGGCTCGACCTACATCTTTTAGTCGAATTAGAGTGCCGTTATCCCCCACCTGAATAACCAGGTTTTCTGCTTCTTCGACGTTTTTAATCCGACCGACAGCTCGCAGGGGGATTTCATATTGTTGCTCGTCTGGGGCTGGCTGCTGACCGATTTTTCCTGCTCCCACTTGAATATTTTGTTCCTGAACGGCATCGACGACATCTTGAGCGCTGAGTCCCCGTGCGGCGAGTTTGTCGGGGTCGAGCCAGATCCGCATGGCATATTTCCGTTCCCCAACGATCTGTGCCCTACCAACCCCTTTAATCCGCCTAATTTCGTCAAGAACGTATAAATCAACGTAGTTACTGATGAATGAGGTGTCGTAGATGTACTCTCCATTCTCGTTTTTTTCTGAGTAAAAAGCCATCGCTATGAGAATGTTTGGGGAAGCTTTGTTAATTGTCACTCCCGTTTGTCTGACCACCTCTGGCAACTCTGCTTCTGCCTGAGCCACTCGATTTTGAACGTTAACTTGAGCAATATTTCTGTCTACCTCTGTGGGAAAGGTAACGGTAATATTAGTAACCCCATTGTTGCTCGTGTTGGAGGACATATATCTCATGTCCTCAACCCCGTTGATTTCTCGCTCGATAATCGTTGTGACGGTCTCTTCTGTGGTTCTCGCATCGGCACCGATATTGGTGGCGGTCACTTGTACCTGCGTTGGCGCGATCTGCGGGAGTTTCGCGATCGGCAGTAGGGGAATGGAGATGGCTCCAACTAGGATGATTACTATGGTGCAGACTGTCGTTAGGACAGGTCGTTTGATAAAGGGAGTGGAAATAGAAAACAGCATAAGCTCCTCGATAAGAGTGAGGGGAAGCAGGGAGACGGGGAGACTCCGAGAATAGGAAAATATTAACTTCCGAATTCCGAAATTACTTCTTCTGTTGCGATGCGATCGTCTCTTGGGCAACGGGCGTTCCATCCTGGAGATTGAGAAGACCCGAAGTAATTACTTTTTCACCCGCCTTAATTCCCGATCGCACGGCGTAGTCTTGCCCTTGAATGCTTCCCAAGGTCACGGGCTTTTGCTTTGCCACTAACGTCGGCTTTCCTTGTTTGTTTTCTGCTTGTTGGGCAACAAAAACAAAAGGCTGTCCGCCAATGCGAGTAACGGCAGTGGTGGGAATTAACACGCCCGGTTGTTGCTCCCAAACGACTCTCGCCTTGACATATTGGTTGTCTCGCAAGCTGCCATCATTGCGGAAGGTGGCTTTGGCAAGGATAGTTTGGTTGGTGTTATTGACATTGGGGGAGATGAACGTAACTTGACCCTTGACTTCTACCTTCCCATCCGCATTGATAATCTCGACAGGTAGTCCGGTTCGCAATTGGGAGCGACGTTCCGTAGGAACGCTAATTCGTAGGTCAAAGGTTTGGTTATTCGTAATTGTGGTAAGTTCTGCCCCAATTTGGACGTAATCTCCTACTTTATAAGGAAAATCGCCAACTATGCCGTTAATTGGAGCAGTCACGGTGTTAAAGCCGAGCGTCTGGCTGCTGACTCCCAACTGTCCTTCTGCTCTTGCCACGGCTGCCTTTTGACTGTCTATATTAGCTAGTGCCTGTTCGACTCGTTTTTCGGCTGCTTGTAAAGATTTGACGGAGGCATTGAGCGATCCTCTTAGAGAATCGCGGGTTTTAATCCGAGATGCGAGTTGCGCTTTCCTGGTATTGAGGTCGCGGGTGCGATTGTCCAAATCCTGTTGGGATTGTGCCCCTTCCTTGACTAGAAAAACGAAGCGATCGTAATTTTTCTGCGCCAATTCTAATTCGGCTTGAATGTCTTGTACGTCCGCATCGGCTCTCGCCAAATTAGCCCTAGCTTCTTCAACCTGGGCTTCTGCTCGCGCGCGTTCTGCTTCTGCTGCCCTCAAGTCAGCTTGTCTTGCATTGAGATTCGCTTTCTCGATATTGACTTGCGAGGCGGCGGCTCTTACGTCTTCTTGCTCTCTGGTCGGTTGCAGTTCGACGATTTTCTGCCCTGCCGCGACTCTCTCGCCACTATCGACGAAAATCCGCAGAATTCGACCGTCGATTCGCGGTGCCAAGCGGACTCTTTGTTTCGCTTCGAGATTGCCTACGTATTCGCTACTGTCGGCAACCATGGCTTTTGCGGCTGTCTGTATTTTGACTTGAAAGGCTGGCGGTCCGCCAGCACCTGCCTGCTGCTGACCGGGGCTGCACGCTGCTGCGAGCAGAGAAAGGGCAATAGCAGTTCCCAATAACGGTTTTGAGCATGAACTGTTAGGTGTAACCATTAAAGTCTCAACTGGTTAGAGAATTAATTGGGTAAGAAACTCTAAGCTCTGTCGTAAGGTGGATGAAATTATTCAACCCATAGATTAAAAATTATGAGCCGAAATTTTTTAAAGACAATTAATGACACATTATATAAATCCTTTCGCGATCGCTGATTTTTTCTAGTCTTTTGTCATTCTACTAGATGACAAAAAAGACAAAATTAAGAAAAGAAAATTAGAGCAATCGTCTTATTTTTTCTGTGCATTTAATGATTTTGTTTCGTTTCCTGGAGGGATTACATTTAATGGGTTAGTTTCGCTCGCTGGAGGCGTTGGATTCGCTGGGGGAGTAACTAACTTGCAGTCAACCATTCGCTTGCTAAGCGTGACATATTCGAGCCTTCCTCCATTAATTTGATATTCTTGTCTTGGGTTGGGAAGATGTCCTATTGGTGCGTCGAGACTATAGTTTAAATTTTCCTTAAAATCGATCCATCGTTGTTCCTTTCGCCAGCCAACGCGATCGCCAAATTTTTCGTATGCATCTACGTCTACCAATCGCCCCGGTCTGTTACCAGTTTCTACAAAAATAGGAAACTGGACGCTAAAACCAAAGCGCCCTTTGGAATATTCTTTCCAAAGACTATCAATTGTTTTCAAATCCCAGCAAGGAAATTTTTCGATATTTTGGCTTGAAAGCCATCCTTGCGCTTCTCGATTGGCTGCTTTCAACATCAATTGTTTGGTTCGATCGTTGGCTTTGCGCCACTGTCCAGTCGCTAATAATTGACGCAAAAAGTTATAGTTAATACGAGTTTCGGGCGAAATCAGCGAAGAGTCGTTAGTGGATGGGGAGTTAGTCTGAGAAAGCAGTTGGGCTAAAGCAGCACTCGTCGGCAACAAGCACAAAGCCAAAGCTAACGCGAGCTTTTTCATAGTCATCATCCTTTTTGTCATATTTATGTTTATTAGCTTGAAGTTAGGAGTCATAGAATAACGCGATCGTTGTTTTCTTGAGACGATGCGCCACCTTTTGTAGCAAAATAATCGAAGATATGAATAGGGAACTTTCCCATTATGCAATTTACCTGGACTCGTCACCACATCCTCGCCCTAGCTGATTGGGTTCCCCAAGAATACGATATCGTGCTGCAAACTGCTTCGAGTTTCCGGGAAGTTCTCTCAAGGCGAACCAAAAAAGTCCCAGCCCTTCAGGGACGGGTGGTGACGAATTTATTCTTTGAACCTTCAACGCGCACGCGCAGCAGTTTTGAACTGGCAGCTAAGCGGCTTTCTGCCGATATCCTCAATTTCTCGCCAGGGACTTCTTCCATAACTAAGGGAGAAACCATTTTAGACACGGCAAAAACTTATCTGGCGATGGGAACCGATATTATGGTGATCCGTCACCAGCAAGCAGGCGTTCCCAACGCGATCGCACAAGAAATGGATCGCCTTAATACTGGAGTTAGCGTTTTCAATGCAGGCGACGGACAGCACGAACACCCTTCTCAAGCTTTACTGGATTTATTTACTATTACATCTCTACTAGACCCAGAAAATCCTCGCGTCGAACTGCTAAGAGGAAAAAAAATTGCCATTGTCGGCGATATTCTACATTCAAGGGTAGCGCGATCTAATATTTGGAGTTTGACGGCGGCAGGAGCGGAAGTTCATTTAGCAGGACCGCCGACGCTAGTTCCTATGTTATTTGCAAGTATGGGCGATCGCACTCATGGAGGTCAATTATTGTTACACTGGGAAATCGAACCCGCTTTGCAGGATGCCCATTTTGTTATGACCTTGCGCCTGCAAAAAGAACGCATGACCGAGCATTTATTGCCCAGTTTGAGGGAGTATCACCAACGATATGGCATTACGCGCGATCGCCTCAAGCTCTGTCAAAATGATGTCAAAGTTCTCCATCCGGGACCCGTTAACCGAGGCGTAGAAATTGATTCCGATTTGATGGACGATCCTGCTTTGAGTCTAATTTCCGAGCAAGTCACTAACGGAGTAGCAGTGCGGATGGCGCTTTTATATCTGATCGGAAATCTCAAGGCGAGTTGAAAATTTGAGCCAAAACAATTCAAAATTATCAATTCAAAATTCTTCTTCTTCCTGGTTGAATTTTGAACTTTGAATTTTGAATTCAAAAAATGGTCATGCGACCAGCCTATTTAATATCGTGCGAATGTGCGATCGCAAGTAGAAAGATTATTCCGTTGCATAATACAAATATATTTTTGTAGTATATTATTACATCAAGGGGATCGAGTCAGGTATAACTACGAGCAGATAAATATGCCTGTAAATAAGTTTCAGCCATGAATGACAATGACCTACTTGCTTTATAGCGATCGCTTGCACCTGCGTCCGTGCCAGATCGACGATCTCGACTTCTTGCACGAGTTATGGAACGATCCAGATGTACGAAGATTTCTCTTCGACGATCGCATTATTTCCCGCGAAGAAGCACAATTTTTCGTCGATTTAAGTATCAAAAGTTTCAAAAACGGTGGATATGGGCTTTGGCTTTTCTTTGAATGCCAGAGCGATCTAGTCGCAGGATTCGCAGGTTTGCTAGACTTTTTCCAGGAAGCGCCGAGTCTCATCTTCGGCACCAAACCTCAACTCTGGGGGCGCGATTACGCTACGGAAGCGGCTTTGGCAGTGTTGCGCTATGCGTTTGAAACACTCGGTAGCGATCGCGTTCTTGCCGATGTTGACGAAGCAAACGCAGCTTCAATCCGAGTGCTTGAGAAACTCGGCATGTCGCCAAACCGACGGGCGATCGTTAACAAACGACCGCTTTTGTATTATGAAATTCGCGATCGCCCTTGACTGCGCCAAAATACAAGTAAGTCAATTCAAAATTCTTGTTGCCTATGACTTCTAGCGTAACATCTGTTGCCAGTACGACTGGAGAACGCGATCGCTTTAGAATCAGTTTTGCTTCCCTATCGCTCGATGAAGTTTACAATCTTGCCAACGATCCTGCTAATGGCGCAATTGTTGTTATGAGCGGTACGGTTCGCCAGCAAACCGATGGAAAGCCCGTTCTTTACCTAGAATACCAAGCCTACGAACCAATGGCACTGGCAATCTTTCGTCAAATTGCCGCCGAGATTCGCCAGCGCTGGATGGATACCAATCGCGTTATTATTCACCATCGCATTGGCAAGCTAGAGATTGGAGAAATTAGCGTTTTAGTGGCAGTTGGCTGTCCCCATCGCGCGGAAGCTTTTGAAGCTTGTCGCTATGCCATTGATACCCTCAAACACAATGCCCCTATTTGGAAAAAAGAATACTGGGCAGACGGTTCGAGTACTTGGGTGAGTATCGGGGCATGCGAGCAAACGAATGCTAATTGCTGAAGTTTTAGATTTTACCTGTAGTGCGAGCATCTTGCTTGCTAGATATAAAAATCTATCAACTTAAAAAGAAGTTATTCTCATTAAGTTATTTTGAGAATTATGAAAAACAAGTCATAAAAGCTCAGAGCGATCGACCCTCAATAAGCTTATCTAATAAGAGTTTCGTCGCAACTGAAAGAAAATTCATTAAAGATTTTAAATCTTACCAAAGTTGAGCTAGCTTACTGCAAAATATTACAGATTATGAAAAAACGAAATTTTGGCAAACGCCATCTTTTACCCTCAAAGATAAATAAGCAAAATTACTCATTCAATTGAAAATAGCAGAAATTTCCGACTAAGACGGAAACTTTAGCCCTGTCCTTAATTAAGGAGGTTTAAGGTGTCGATTCCTTTGTTAAACTATCCCCCGTCTACCTCAAACCAGCGAGTAGAAGGTTTTGAAGTTCCGGGGGACGAACAGCCCGCGATTTATAATACAGAAATTCTTCTATCGGGAGGAGAAATCGACGAGCTAATTAGAGCAGCCTATCGGCAAATTTTTAACGAACAACAGCTTCTCGCCAGCAATCGCCAAAAAACCTTGGAATCTCAACTGAAATTCGGTCAAATTACGGTTAGAGATTTTATCCGGGGATTAGTTCTTTCTGACACTTTCCGGCGGCGCAATTACGAGCCGAATAATAATTATCGGTTTGTGCAGATGTGCATTCAACGACTGCTAGGACGGGATGTTTACAGCGATCGCGAAAAACTGGCTTGGTCTATCGTACTCGCTACCAAAGGGTTGAAAGGGTTTATTGACGAGCTGCTCGATAGCGAAGAGTATCTGACTAATTTTGGCTACGATACCGTTCCCTATCAACGGCGGCGAATTCTGCCCCAACATAACCAAGGCGATCTGCCTTTTGCGCGAATGCCTCGCTACGGGGAAGACCATCGCAAGCAACTGGAAACACTAGGTTATTTCCAAGCCAAACCCATACGGGAATATCGGTGGGAGTGGCAGAAACCGCCTTATCCGAAAGCAGCGAGAATGCTGGGTAAAGCGATCGCGATCTTTGGCGCTACCTTTGTTGGATTGGTTGCTATTGCCTCTGCCTTAGCAGCTTGGGGATTGATTAACCTATAGACAATTAAAGAGCGGTTCCATCAAATTCTGAAAAAATTTACAAGATGTAACAAACAAAGGTTCATTCCCATTGTATAAAAGTAACTTGAGGTGGGAAAAAGTCAGGTGAGAGTTAACCCAAACACCTAAATCCACCTTCTTGAGGTTCATCACATTTGTGTGAAGTTTTCTCAGTTTCTTAAAAAAACTTTAAGAAATGCTGGGGGAGCGGAAAAACAAGAAAACTGTTTCTATAAACCTTCTAAGTGGCTCAAACTGCTTAGGAAATTTGCATCGAGACTCGGTTTTGTCAAACCAAACTCAACTTAACTTGAAGTACTTTAATTAGGAGATGAATTCCAATGTTTGACGCATTTACCAGGGTTGTTTCCCAAGCTGATGCTCGCGGTGATTTCGTTTCTACCGCTCAAATCGACGCCCTCAACAAAATGGTTGCCGATGGCAACAAGCGTCTAGACGCAGTCAACCGGATCACTAGCAACGCTTCTGCTATCGTTGCTAATGCAGCTCGTGCCTTGTTTGCCGAGCAGCCTCAACTGATCGCTCCTGGAGGTAACGCTTACACCAACCGTCGTATGGCAGCTTGCTTGCGCGACATGGAAATCATCTTGCGCTACGTTACCTATGCTACCTTTACTGGCGATGCTAGCGTACTCAACGATCGCTGCTTGAACGGTCTGCGCGAAACCTATGTTGCTCTGGGCGTTCCTGGCGCTTCCGTTGCTGCTGGCGTTCAAAAGATGAAGGAAGCTGCGATCGCGATCGCAAACGACCGGAATAATATCACTCCTGGCGATTGCAGTGCTTTGATGGCTGAAATTTCTAGCTACTTCGATCAAGCTGCTGCGGCTGTTGCTTAATAGCAGTCATTAAAAGCAGATAGATTAAACAACACCCTTTCTAGGAAAATTTTGCCAAATAATCGGGAGATACCAAAACTATGAAAACCCCTTTGACTGAAGCCGTTGCCTCTGCTGATTCTCAAGGTCGCTTTCTCAGCAGCACCGAGATGCAAGTTGCTTTTGGACGTTTGCGCCAAGCCAAATCTGGATTGGAAGCTGCTAAAGCGTTGACTGCCAACGCTCAAAACTTAATCAACGGTGCCGCTCAAGCCGTGTACAATAAGTTCCCCTACACCACTCAAATGCAGGGGCCGAACTATGCTGCCGACCAACGCGGAAAAGACAAGTGCGCTCGCGACATCGGCTACTACCTCCGCATGATTACCTACTGCTGTATTGCTGGCGGTACTGGTCCGATGGACGAATATTTGATCGCAGGTCTTGATGAAATCAACAGTACCTTTGAATTGTCTCCTAGCTGGTACATTGAGGCGCTCAAGTACATCAAAGCCAACCACGGTTTAAGTGGCGACGCAGCAGTCGAAGCAAATTCCTACATCGACTATGCAATCAACGCCCTGAGCTAATAGAGCTTTTAAGCTCCTTTTGACCCGGAAAGGCGGGAGGTTGTTAGCAAAAGGGTTAGCAATCGTTCGTCTATCCGGGTCTTATTATATCTAAAACCAGCTAGGAGGCAAAAATGACAAGCTTAGCAGCAGCCCAACGCTTAGGAATCGAACCTTATAGCAAACAAGCAGTCGTCGAACTGCGTCCCGATGCTTCAGAAGCCGATAAAGCGACGGTCATTAGAGCCGTATATCGGCAAGTTTTGGGCAACGCTTATGTAATGGAGAGCGAACGGCTAACCGTTCCCGAATCTCAACTCAAACAAGGAAATATTTCCGTGCGCGAGTTTGTCCGGCAGGTAGCCAAATCGGAATTGTACCGTTCCCGATTTTTTGATAATTGCTATCGATATCGAGCTATTGAATTAAATTTCAAGCATCTCCTCGGTCGCGCCCCGGAAAGCTACGAAGAAATGATGGCTCACAGCCAATTGCTCGATGAAGGCGGCTATGAGGCAGAAATTGACTCTTACCTCGATTCAGAGGAATATCAAAGTAACTTTGGCGAATGGATCGTACCCTATTATCGCGGCTTTGCTACCCAAGGTCTGCAAAAAATGGTTGGCTTTACTCGGATTTTTCAACTGTATCGCGGGTATTCCAGTAGCGATAAAGCTCAAATTGGCGGTGGAAAACAGCCCCGTTTGAACCGAGAAGTCATCCAGAATACCTCTTCGCCTATCTATATCGGGTCTACGGGTACCGTTCTTGCCGGAACTTCTGGCGGTAGCCGAGGGAGATTCTATCGGGTACGAGTTACGCAAGCACCGAAAATCGGGCGCATGGCACGAATTCGGCGCAGCAATATGGAATATTTGATTCCTTACGAGCAATTATCTGAAAGATTGCGGCAAATTAACCGCCAGGGCGGTCAGGTTACCAGCATTACGCCGGCTTAAGAACGCGAATTGAATTCTGTTTTCATTAAGGAGAACTCAAAAATGGCGATTACATTAGCCGCATCTCGGCTGGGCACCTCGGCTTTTAGCGAGATGGCGCCCGTTGAGTTGCGCCCAAATTGGTCTCAAGAAGACGCTGAAGCCGTCATTCGAGCCGCTTATCGTCAGGTAATGGGAAACGAGCATCTGATGTCGAGCGAACGGCTAGCGAGTGCTGAGTCCTTGTTACGCAATGGCACGATTAGCGTAAAAGACTTCGTTCGGGCTTTGGCACTCTCAGAATTGTATAAAGAAAAGTTTTTTTACTCTAATCCGCAGAATCGGTTTATTGAGTTGAACTATAAGCATCTGCTAGGACGGGCACCTTACGATCGCGCGGAGATTGCTTATCATACCGATCTCTATAACCATGAAGGTTATGAAGCCGAGATCGACTCTTATCTGGATTCTCCAGAGTATCAAGAAAATTTTGGCGACTCAATCGTCCCTTATTATCGAGGATTTACGACTCAACGAAATCAAAAAACGGTGGGCTTTAGCCGGATTTTCCAACTTTATCGGGGATATGCCAGTAGCGATCGCTCTCAAGGAACAAAAACAGCTAAGCTAGTGCGGGAAGTTTCTCGCAATACTGCTTCGCCCATTCGCATTGGTTCGACACAAGAAGCCCTAGCTGGAATTGCCGGTGGCAGTCGCGGACATTTCTATCGAGTCTGCGTCGCTCAAGCCCCGACGCTCGGTTCCAGGGCAAAAATCCGGCAAAGCAATCAAGAATATCTCGTGTCCTACGAGCAATTATCTGATAAATTGCAACAAATCAACCGTCAAGGTGGCAAAGTTACTAGCATCACGCAAGCTTAACCAGTTAGATTTTGGTTTTAAAAAAGGAGAATTGTAAGTGGCTATTACAGTAGCAGCATCTCGTTTGGGGACATCAGCCTTTGATAGCGCAGCACCTGTTGAGCTGCGTCCCAATTGGTCTCAAGATGACGCTAAAGCCGTCATCCGCGCCGTCTACCGTCAGGTAATCGGCAATGAGTATATCATGGAATCCGAGCGTCTAAAAAGCGCAGAGTCGCTTTTGACTAATGGTTCTCTCAGCGTTCGGGAGTTCGTTCGCGCCGTAGCGAAATCGGAACTTTACAAAAATAAGTATTTCTATAACAACTTCCAGACTCGGACGATTGAGCTGAACTTTAAACACTTGTTGGGTCGCGCTCCCTACGACGAGTCAGAGTTCATCTATCACCTCGACCTCTATCAAAATCAAGGCTACGAAGCTGATATCGATTCTTATATCGATTCAGCCGAGTATCTGGAGAATTTTGGCGAGAATGTCGTTCCTTACTATCGCGGCTTTGCGACCCAGACCGGACAAAAGACAGTCGGATTTACCCGCATGTTCCAGCTGTATCGCGGCTATGCCAATAGCGATTGTTCCCAACTTGGAGGCGGAGTACCTCGCTTAGCAGGCGAACTCGGTCAGAATACTGCATCTGCGGTGGTTGCACCGGGAAATACTTATAGGGCTTCCCGGTCTCGTAACTTGGGAGTAGGAACTACGCCTACGAAAGCATTGGGCGGTTCCGTGCCTTTCGGTTCTCCCAACAAAGTTTACCGCGTTGAGGTAGCAGGAATGACAGGACCCGGATATCCCAGAGTACGTCGGGGCAGCAAAGCTTTCTTCGTTCCTTACGAACAGCTCAACAGTACCTTAGAGCAAATCAACCGTCAAGGGGGCAAGGTGGCGAGCATTACTCCTGCGAGTTTGTAACTTGGCCTAAAAAGAAGATAGGAATTGGGGAAGCTGTCTGCTAGAGCGCGATCGCTCTCCAATTCCTAATTTTCCAGATAAAATCTTTTTTTGAGTTAACTGAAGGAAATATCGCAATTATGCTCGGTAAAACTGCATCAGATAATCGCGTTTTTGTCTATGAAGTCGCGGGAGTGCGACAAAATACGGACAATGATAAAAATAGCTATCCTTTTCGTTCGAGCAGCAGCGTTTTCATTAAAGTGCCCTATCAGCGCATGAATGATGAAATGAGACGAATTACTCGCATGGGTGGCACAATTTTAAGTATCAAGCCCTGGACATCCAATAATGGGTCGGGCGAGCAGTCTAATGATGGAGACTAATCCCAATTCAAATTTGGAAACTTATTTATCGACAGGCGATTCATCCGCCGATCATCCGTCTTTAACGATCGAAGGCGCGATCGCTAATCTCAAACAGCGAGAAGACTTGGGACAGCGATACTATGCCGCCTGGTGGCTCGGTCGTTTTCGCGTCAGGGAACCGGAAGCGATCGCGGCTTTACTCGAAGCGTTAGAAGACGAAACGGATAGAACTCCCGATGGCGGCTATCCCCTGCGCAGAAATGCGGCAACGGCGTTAGGAAAATTGGGCGATCGCCAAGCCGTTCTTCCCTTGATTAAATGTTTGGATTGTCCGGATTACTACGTCCGAGAATCCGCCGCTCAAGCCTTGGAAAAGCTGGGCGATCCGACAGCCATTCCCGCGCTGATGAAATTGTTGGATGGGGGAGTGCAAGCCGCCCGGCAATTTCCTGGCAAGCCTCATTTGGTGCAACCCTACGAAGCGATTCTTGAGGCCTTGGGAACGCTACAGGCGAAAGACGCGATCGCAGCTATCGAGCCGTTTTTAGAACATTTTGTCGAAAAAGTTCGGTATGCAGCGGCGCGGGCGATGTACCAGCTGACCGGGGACCCTATTTATGGAGAGCGTTTGGTTCGAGCATTAGAACGGGACGATTTGCAATTGCGGCGATCGGCTTTGATGGATTTGGGGGCAATTGGTTATCTTCCCGCCGCTGAAGCGATCGCAGAAACGCTTGCCGAAAATAGCCTCAAACTGATTTCTCTCAAAGGATTGCTGGAGAAGCATTTAGAAAACCAGTCGCCGGAAGCAATTTTATCCCCAGAAAGTATTCGCGTCATGCAATTGATGGATCTGCTTTTGTAGAAGCAAGATCGTTTTTACCTGCAGGGCGAGCCAAAATCTGGCTCGCTCTATTGACGAGCGCAATCGGCTCGTGCATCAACCGACTAAGGAAAAAGATTTGGCGAGGTAACCCAGCTAGTCATGTAAGCGACTTGCTACGACCGAGACGCGATCGCTCGCATTTAACAGTTCTCCCGATCGTTGCGAAGAGGACTGCGATAGCTCTGAGAAATGGACGATATTCCAAAGACAAGCCGTTAAAAAGGCACTCCAGAAAAGACGTTCTAACATTTTCTCCTCCTCTTCCACACTCAAGCTGTTGGGTTGAGTTTTAATCAACTCCCCAATCTTTCAACTACTTCAGCCACTCAGGAACTTTTTCCGCAAAAATCTTTAATGCCTACCTTAAGTTTAAAAGAGATTTCCAGTTTTGCGATCGCTCAAATTTAATAAGATAAACCAATAAATTCTGTTTCTAAAATTTTAAAATATCAATCAAATAGCTTTGTTTTATATATCTTAATGTGTGAGAAGATTTTCATTAAGCAACGAAATTTGGTCATTTGAGGAGTTATAATCTGAGAATAATCTCAGGCCTGTTATAACCAAAAAATAAAGTTATTTTCTAGAATTTAGATTTAGCAAGACTTTTGAGCCAACGTTAAATAAAAAAAACGAAATTTTTGCTTTTTTCAAGCGATCGTCTCGTATGAATTTATTTAAAGCAATATAAAAATTCTTATAGAGGAATTGACAAAAAAGGGCTATAGATGTGGGCAGAAATCTGAAAAATCCATTTTGTCATTCTCAGTGCAGTAGAACGTAACGAACTATTTCTAGCGATCGCAAAGCGGCAGTTATCAATGCGCTGGGATGGAATTTCGATTTATCTCAATGGAGCAAGAAGACTCTCGGTGCAGCGAAGCTCACCGATGAGATGAATTGCGACCAGAAAAAACTATTTCTCCTCCTTTGCCTGCTTTTCAGCATATTGTTTCAACTGGTCTATTGTCACCAATCTTAAAAAGACAGAAGAGTTTCAATGGTTGTCTGAGGCAGATTCTCAAGCTTTACAGCAAAGCTTAAAAAACCTAGAAAAGGCGTTGAAAAACTTCTTTGAAGGGAGAGCTAAATTTCCTAGGTTTAAGTCGCGCTCCCACAAACAAACTATCGCTTATCCTCAGCGAGTTTCTGTAACTAAGAACGGTGATGTTAAGCTGCCTAAAATTGGAGAAGTTAGAGCTAAAATTGCCCGACCGATAGCAGGTAAAATCAAGACAGTAACCGTTTCTAAAACTTCGACTGAAAAATACTTTGCCTCAATATTAATGGAAATTCCAGAACGGGAATTACCTGACATTTCTAACTTAAAAATTTCTGGAATTGATGTTGGTTGTATTGATCTAGTGACGGTTTTTGATGGAGAATCGACAACTAAAGTAGCTAATCCTCGTCACTTTAACCGAATCAAACGCAATCTTCGTAGAAAACAGCAGCAGCTTTCAAGGAAGCAGAAGGGTTCAAAGAAAAGAGCCAAAGCCAAGAAAAAAGTAGCTTCGGTCTACGAGCATTTGACCAAGGCTCGTGCTGATTTTTACCATAAACTTTCACGCAAGTTAGTAGACGAAAACCAAGTCTTAGTTTTTGAAAATCTCAATATTAAGGGGTTGAAGAGAACTAATTTAGCTCAATCTTTGGCTGATGCTTGCATAGGGATGTTAGTCAATTTCTGTCAGTACAAGATTGAAAAAACTGGCGGAAAACTAATCGAAATAGATAGGTTCTTTCCTTCTTCTCAGATTTGTTCTCACTGCGGACATCGTGACGGGAAGAAGCCGCTAAATATTCGAGAATGGACTTGTTCTAATTGTGGCACACATCATGATAGAGATGAGAACGCAGCCAAAAAGTGCGATTCGTTCAGTCTAAACCGAAGAATCGGGGGACGACTGGCTC
>NZ_MRCB01000047.1 GCF_001904635.1 Hydrococcus rivularis NIES-593 | reverse complement strand
AGCGAGAGGGGAAAAAGGAAACTACAGTACATACCGTATTAAATTTGACTGCAATAACTCTGGTTAAGCTTTTGTTACATACTGATAAATTTCCCCGCCGACTTACTTAGTTCTAGTTTGAGCGATCGCTACTCTAGCCCCAAAAAAGAGAGCGAACTTCTCGATCGGTTGGCTGCGATCGCGCCTAGGATAGTTATAGAAAAAATTACTAGATGGGCATCTATGGGTCAAAAATGGGTTTGGCTAGCTTGTGGAATTGCTGTTTCGGGAGCAATTGCACCCGTCTTAGCGTCAGATATTAGTACGGTAGGAGAATCGGGCATTAACGCCTATAAGTTACATCAAGAACCCTACAATTTGCTCGGTCGCAAAATCGCGATCGGGCAAGTCGAAATCGGCAGACCCGGAAAATTTGGGTTAGACAAAGCCGCGACTTGGAATCCCCCTATCCCGCTGGCTGGTGTCTTCTATCGAGATAAGCAAGCCAAACCTAACGAGAATATTGATAACCATGCGATGATGGTGGCAAATGTCATGGTTTCTCGTGACAAACGTCTGCCAGGAGTCGCGCCGGCAGCTAAACTTTATTCTGCTGCCATTGGCTCTCTTGCCGAAAGCGGACAGCCAGAAGAATGTCTTGCCTCTCAGCACGTCGCTTTGCAAAATGGAGGAGACGTTCGGGCGATTAATTTTAGTTTTGGAGAGTCCCTACAGCGCGATGCCAGAGAAAATGCCATCCTCGACGGAAATGCTTTGTTAACTCAATGTATCGATTGGTCGGCGCGAGTTCACGACGTTCTCTACACGATCGCGGGCAATCAGGGAACTGGCGGCATTCCCATCCCCACCGACCATTTCAACGGCATTACTACCGCTTACACCGCCAAACGGCAAGGCAAGTTTAAAAAAGTTGACTTTGCTAACTTAAGTTCTCAACCAACGGGAAGCGGCAGCCGACTGATTAAGCGAGAAATTAATGCCGGGACGAGACGTTCCGTAAGTTTGCTCGCTCCCGGCAATAAAATTAGACTCTACGATTTAAAAGGAACCATCAATGAAGTCAGCGGCACCAGTTTTGCCGCGCCTCACATCACGGCATCGATCGCGCTCTTGCAGGAATATGGCGATCGCCAGTTGAAGGAATCTCGCTCGGACTGGAGTTTAGATTCCCGCCGCCACGAGGTTATGAAAGCCGTCCTGCTCAACTCAGCCGACAAACTTCAAGATAAGGGAGATGGTCTGCTGTTGGGCATGACCCGCACTACCCTGACTAAAAATAATCGCAATTGGTTGGAATCCGATGCTTATAAAGATCCGAAAATTCCGCTAGATATAGAAATGGGTACGGGACATCTCGATGCTTTTCGCGCCTACGAGCAATTTAGCGCGGGTCAGTGGAGTCCTAAAAATCCCGTTCCGAGCCGGGGTTGGGATTATCGCACAGTGACAGCTAATAGCAATCGCGATTACGTTCTAGAGCAACCTTTAAAAGCCAATAGTTTTGTCTCGATTACTTTGGCGTGGAATCGCCTGGTAGAACTCAACGATGCTAATAACAATAAACAGTACGATATCGGGGAGGATTTTCGCGATCGCGGTTTGAATAACCTCGATATCTATCTCATGAGCGCCGATGAAACTAACACCGCTAAAAGTACCTGCGCGTCAATTAGCGATGTCGATAGCGTAGAACATATTTTTTGTCCCATTCCTAAGTCCGGGCGTTACAAAATTCGCGTCAGCTATCGCCAACAGGTCAATGAAAGTACTCAACCTTACGCCCTAGCTTGGTGGACGGTAGCGGACGAGTGACCTTTTTCCTTGACTAAAGTGCTTTATACCATATTTTCCATAAAACCATCTATTGAAAATTGGTATTATTTATGGAAGTTGGCCGCGCTATCGGTTTGGCAGCGCGATTTGTCAGCGGCTATCAGGAAGGCGATCTCGATAAAGAAGAACGGGATTTACATGCATGGGTAGAAGTTTATTTACCCGGTGCGGGATGGCGAGGTTACGATCCGACTCACGGATTAGCCGTAGGCGATCGCCACATCGCATTAGTTGCCAGCGCCCTACCCGCTTATGCTTCTCCCATTGTTGGGGCTACTACTCCTGTCAAGTCATACCATTTTGGATTTTGGATGAAAGGATTTTGGATTGGGAAACCCTTTCTACGATTGAATTGTGTAAATTCATCTGTCGCCTTCTTATTTCAAATTGGTGTCAGTTATTGAGACTGGCAAGACGTCTGAGTCCGAAATGAAGGTTCAGATCTCAATTAAACGGGAAGATTGAGCCAGAAGATTGGCAACTCAGCCAGCCATTAAGTAAAAATCGCTGCTTCAATTTCTGCTAGGGCTGTTTCGAGATCGTCGTTGACAATTTGACGATCGAATTCATGACTGGCTGCCAGTTCTTCTTTTGCCTGTTCGAGACGGCAGGCGATCGCGTCTTCCGAATCTTTGCCTCTCCTTTTTAAGCGACGCTCTAGTTCTGACACCGATGGCGGAAGAATAAAGATCCGCAAGGCTTGGGGAAACGTTTCTTTGATTTTTCTTGCCCCGACGACTTCTATTTCCAATACAACCGAATGACCGCTTGCCAGTTGTTCTTCTACCTTTTGGCGGGGCGTTCCATAATAATTGCCCGCATATTCTGCCCATTCGAGCAATTTTTTCTCCCGAATCATTTGCTCGAACTGTTCTTTGCTGACGAAATAATAATCTTTTTCGTCAATTTCTCCTGGACGAGGGCTTCGCGTTGTTGCCGAGATAGATAGATAGAGTTCGGGATGACGTGCTAACAGTAACCGCACTAAGGTGCCTTTGCCCACACCACTCGGTCCTGTTAGCACGATTAACTTCCCAGTTTGCATTCGCTCAAAAGTAACAGTCGTCAGTTATTATTTGCTGGAACTTCTTTGCTGATTACAAAACGATGGGCAACCGTTTCTGGCTGAATTGCCGAGAGAACTACATGACTAGAGTCTGTTATGATAACGGCGCGAGTACGACGACCATAGGTAGCATCGATGAGTTGTCCGCGATCGCGAGCATCGGTGATAATCCGTTTAATTGGGGCAGATTCGGGGCTGACAATCGCGATCACTCGGTTGGCTGAGACGATATTTCCGAAACCTATGTTTATAAGCTGTACGTCCATAGTTAAAAGCGGCTGAGCCGTGCGAGAAGCTATTGAAAATTTATAATTCCCATGTTATCGATAAAAATTCTGACTTACAATCAAAAACCTAACACAAGCATCTCCCTTTGACTTTTTTTTAGCTTTCTCTCATATTCTTCTGTAGTTCTCTTCGAGCGAACTCTATCTCAGGATAGATATTCTGGCAGGGATGGCTAGAAAATCCCAAATTCTGACAACAATGCTTGTAGTTGCTTGACTAATACTTCTCGACTAAACTTTGCTAAGGTTTGCTCCCGCAGCCATTGACCCCGGCAACGGAGGTCGTTACCTTGTAAGATTTCTATACAAGCCGCCGCTACGGCATCGGGGTCGCGGTAAGGGACTCGCCAACCCAAACGTCCGTCCTGCAAGGGATCGGCCGATCCATCTCCATCGCCGGAGAGGACGGGAATTCCACAAGCCATCGCTTCTAAATAGACAATGCCAAAGCCTTCCTGCGACGGCATGATGTAGGCATCCGCCACCCGGTAATGTTCGACTAGCGCTTCTGTTGGTACGAACCCGGCAAAGACGACGCGATCGCCAACTCCGAGATCGTTTGCCAATCGTTCTAGACGGGGGCGATCGTCTCCACGTCCGATAACTAGGTATTTGATCTCTGTAAACGCTGATGCAATCTTGGGTAAGGCGCGAATGGTCACGTCAACGCCTTTATAAATATCTCCCGACCATAACCGCGCCACGGTCATCAGCACCTTACTATGGGCAAGTCCGTATTTTTCGATGAGTTCGCGGGGTTTTGCTGCGGGAGTAAAGGCATTTCCATCGACGACGCAGGGAAGAATCCGAACTTTTTTGGGTTCTATGCCATTAGCTTGAGTCAGGCGATCGCGACTGTAACGACTAATCGTCCAAATAGAAGTGGCTTGGACAAGGGCTTGACGTTGCCAATCGGGTAGGCGTTCCCACACTTCTTTTCCGTAAGTCAAAACCGTATAAGGAATTCCCAGAAATCGACACAGGAGGCTAACCAGAGGCGCTAATTTAATATGACCGCAAAAGACGTGCCGAGGACGGCGTAGCACCAAACAACTCAAGAGGGAAAAAGTTAGTTTTAAGCGTCCTCTCCAGGCAGGCAACGTTTTGAGATAGTGAAATTTAATTAACCCCGTCTCGAAGGGATTGTCGCATCCCGGTACATCTCGCAATAAAAAAGCTTCAGCTTGCTCTGCTGAACTGGGTTTGGTTTCGTATAAAGCGAGGTAAGCACGAAAAATATCCTTGACGTAAGACTGAATTCCCCCTTCTTGGGAAAAAATTTCTAAAAAGATGAAGACATGATTGAGGGAGGAATTATGAGACTGGGCAGATTGACTCACGCGATCGCACCGACAATAACCTCAGAATTATAAAAGAAAATTAAAAAGGAAAAAACTCGATGGAATTTACTACCTTTTTGCCTTTTACCTTCTTACTTTAATCTTCGTATCTTACTGCCGTTCCGCTAGCCGACACCATCAGCATGTTACCGCCATCCCCAATCCCAATAGATTCATAATCTAAGTCAACTCCAATAATGGCATTGGCTCCTATCTCTCTCGCTTCTTGAATCATCTCGTTAATGGCAGTTTCTCTTGCTTCTCGCAGCGATCGCTCGTAAGCTCCCGATCGCCCGCCGACAATATCGCGGATACTAGCAAAAAAATCTCTAAAAATATTAGTCCCCAAAATTGCCTCGCCACAGACTAATCCATGGTAACGGACGATCTTTTTTCCTTCGATGGTCGGTGCTGTCGTAACAATCATAATCAGTACAGTTACAAGTCAGTCGTAGAGGCAAGGAAGTGCCTTACTCGTACAAAAGTTAAAAAAATTAACCGACTGCTTCCCCAGGCGAAAAACAGTCGGTAAGACAAGGAAGCTCGAAGGCTTGTATTATTAGCTTTCCTTGCTCAGAAACTGTTGAACTTGCCTTAATGCGGCACTCAAAATGTTGAATCCCGCCCATCCGGCTGCTACGAGAACGGGAAGTAGCACGACTAAAACTCGCCAGTCCATATCTTATCTTTCCTCTTTGAATACTTAAGGTAATTTAAAAGATTTTCATGTTTATATTTATATCCTAATCAGTGGGGACTTGTGAATCCTAGATCGGTTCCTTTTCCCGCATGGACTAGAGCGAGTTTCTCGTAGTGCCGCGCGTGTTCGAGCAAATCTTCGGCTTCTGCATCCGAGACATCTCGCGCTATTTTGGCAGGAATTCCGACAACTAGCGATCGCGGCGGTACACTTTTTGTCACGATCGAACCCGCGCCAACAATACTCCCCGCACCGACTCGCACGCCGTTGAGGATGACAGCGCCAATGCCAATCAAACATCCTCGTTCGATATGCGCCGAATGAATGACGGCGCGATGACCGACGGTCACGTAGTCTTCTAAAATAGTAGGCTGACCGGGATCGCCATGTAAAACTGCCCCATCCTGAATGTTAGTATGAGCGCCAATTTCGATTCGTTCTACGTCTGCCCTGACGACGGCACTGTACCAGATGCTCGCACCAGTTGCTACAGATACATTCCCCATCACCACGGCATTGGGGGCAATAAAAGCGGCAGCAGATAAATCTGGGGGCGACCAATAAGCGCCTAGAGCCGATAAATTCTCGTGCATCAGTACTTTGTCCAAATCTAAAATCTACAATTTAAAATAAAAGCCCTACACAAATGAGCAGATATAATATATCCACGACTGCTGGCGGATACCAGAGATGCACAATATATCCTCAATGATAAGTCCAGGTTTACAATATCCTATATTTGGTCCAGAAATTTCCTGCCCGCACTGCCGTCAAATCATTCCAGCTTTGACGCTGACGGATACCTATTTGTGTCCGCGCCATGGTGCTTTTGAGGCAAACCCACAAACCGGCGAACTGGTTCACCTACAGTCGGGACGGCACTGGCGGCGCTGGAATGGAGAATGGTATCGACAGCACACTCATCCCGACGGCATTCGCTTTGAAATTCACGAGGCACTCGATCGCCTCTATACTCAGGGCTATCGGGCAACGAAAGTTATTATCGCCAGTCGCTATCGCGAGTTGGTTAGCGCTTATCTGGAGCGCAATACGCCTTGGCGCGGGAATTCCGATTCCCAGACTCCTCGATTATATGGGCTTCCGGTTGAATTTAGTCCCGAATCAAAAGAAGATCCCTGTTGGGACGTGATTAATTTTGATTTGGAAAAAGAACCAGGAATCCCCAAACGTTACCCTTACTTTCGCTTGTTTGAATAATTAAGATTTCTATCGGTTAGTAGTTAGTCGTTTAATAGTTATACTATCGACTAACCACTAACCGATCGCTGAATTTATGCATCATGCTTCTATTCGCACGGCTGATATTCATCGGGCGATCGCGTTTTACCAACAGTTGGGCTTTACCGTAACCGAACGCTTCACGACAGGTTACACCCTCGCCTGTTGGATGGAAGGGTTGGGCGGCAGGATCGAATTAATTGAGATTCCCGAACCCAAACCCGCTCCCGATGCCTTTAGCGACGAACATTATGTCGGCTACTATCATCTGTCTTTCGATTTGACGGATAAAACCCCAGATTTACCCTCTTGGCTAAAAGATTTAGAAACGAGGTTTGCCGACGCTGCCAGACA
Source organism: Hydrococcus rivularis NIES-593 (assembly GCF_001904635.1). Lineage (GTDB taxonomy): Bacteria > Cyanobacteriota > Cyanobacteriia > Cyanobacteriales > Microcystaceae > Hydrococcus > Hydrococcus rivularis. Next base: position 16,878 of record NZ_MRCB01000047.1, on the reverse strand, counting down.
AAATCCCGAACAATTTCAAGCCTTAAAAGTTTTGCTCGAACCCATGCAGCAAATCATCGGCGATCGCGTTTATGAAGTCGCCTTCATCGCCGATGCCGATGGATTACCTTTGGAGTTTATACGAGTCGTGTCTGCGATTGAGCACTAAAACTAACATTGCCATCCGCTAAGCTAACAAGATATAAAAACTTGAAATTGCATAATCCAAGGATTTTTCGCTCTAGAAGTGATGTTTCCTGCATCAGTTAGCTGAATGTTGACTATCTAAAAAACATCTAAAATTTACAAAAAATCTAACTTAGATTTTACAGTTGCGTCGATCGTTTTTTCCAAATAAATAGGTATACTCCTAGATAAACGGCAATTGCATCAATTATGATCGGGTTAACATCCTCCAACATCGCGTTTGAGTCCCGTGAGTTGCCAAACTTACTTGCTTCAGCCTGCGAAGAAGTCAGAACTGGGTACTGGCAGTTTAAATTTACGAGCGCTCCCGGAGCAAGCGACCCAAAAGCACCATGGTATTTGGCAATGTCTCAAGGACGGGTAATTTTTTCTGGGTCTCAACCCCTATCTTGGCGATCGCTGTGCCAGACCCTGCAACGCTACCTGCCCAGTTTGCGGACCGCCAGCGCCAAGCAAACGCTTCAGGCGATCGCGCAAGAGTCTTCGCCGCAGGAATTGGCGATGCTCAGCAAAGTGTTGTTGAAAGCCGAGCAAAGGCTTCCTGCGCTAGAGCAGCAGAACGTCGTCAGTGCCATTCATCTGCAAATTTTATCCGACTTCGACACCTACTTATTTGACTCGGCGGGAAGCGGTCATTATAGCGACAATAACGCCTTAGTTTATCAGGCTCCCGTTAGCGGCTTTAAATTAGAAGATTTAATTTTCCAAGCGCAAATGCGCCAAGAAGAATGGAAAAGTCTGCGACGCTATGTCCCTTCGATGTTGGGTACGCCGATTCTGAACTCGGAGGCCTTAGAAAATTCTAGCTTGGACGCAGCGCAAAAACAGCTCGTGCGGAAATTAGTCGGTCTGGGCAAACCTTTAAGCGCGATCGCCCAAGTAATGGCAAAAGACCCCCTCGAGACCGCCAAAATGTTTGCCAAGCTGATTGAGAAGGGTTATGTAACCTTGCAGCTTTCCCCAGATATCGCCGCCAAATTTGCCGCACCGGAAGTATTTATCGTCGATGACTCCCCCCTATTTCTGCAAAAGTTTAAATCCCTGGTCACTCGATGGGGCTATCGCGTCAATGCCTGGGGCGATACCGACACCGTCGTTCAAAAGATGCAAGAAAGCAATCCCTCCATTGTCTTTCTCGACATCAACATGCCGGGAATGTCAGGATTTGATTTGATCAAGGAAGTGCGGCGACAACCCCAGCTCGCCGCGATCCCCCTGGTGCTATTAACGGCAGAGAATTCCCTCTCCAACCAATGGCGAGCCAAGTGGGGAAACTGTAAATTTTTGGCAAAACCGAGAGCGTCTGAAGAAATTTTTAGCTTCCAAGTAGAACTGCGCGAGTTACTGAAAGAAGCAGTACCTCTGTCTCAATAATCTTTTGATTTTAAAACGATTGTAGCAAGAGAAAATTTCAGATGCGATTATTAGTAGTAGATGATAGTGCAGTGGATAGACGCTTGTTGGTGTCTCTCCTGCAAGAGTTGGGACATCAAGTCGATGAAAGTGCCGATACAGCAGGCATTTTGAATAAAATCGCCCAGGAGAAATACGCCACCGTGTTTCTCGATATCGTGATGCCAGAACAGGATGGCTACAAATTCTTACGAGAACTGCGCTCCAATCCGACCACTGCCAAACAACACGTGATCTTTTGCTCTAGCAAAAAAACCCCCATTGAAGTTAACTATGGCATCAAGCGGGCAGGAGCAGACGCTTACCTAACCAAGCCCGTAACCCGCGAAAGCGTAAGCGCCGTTTTAGAGGAGGTCCCCACATGACGGGAGAAGCCGATAGTGCAGCGATCGCAACCCCTCCAAGCGGCAGTCGTTTCATCTTGGCACAACTCGATCGGCTAACGCTGGTGTTTCCCGCTAACCTAGTTGCAGAAACCCTGTTAATCGAACGCTCCCAGATTTTACCGATCCCTTTCTATTCTTCAGTCGTTTTGGGTTGCATTCACCACGCCGGACAGCTCGTACCGCTTGTAGTCACCGATGCTTTGTTCGGGATTTCCAGTCCTCTAACGAAAGAACGATTGACCGTCGTTCGCCTGGGCGAACAAGCACAGAAGTTCGCCGGAGTTGGGCTGGTTGTCGAGCGCTTCTTGAGCAGTCAAACGAGCGAACAGTTGCCAGCAGAAATCTTTAACTCAGATCTGTATTTCCCAGCCACGGAAAGCGACGCGACCCTGAAACTGTTTAGAACCCAACTGTTGAGCGACGAACTGTTTCTGCCCCAGCGCTGGGCTGCCAGCACGAGCCGCTCTTGAAGTCTGTCAACGTTTTAGGAATTGGTTATGACGACAAGCCAACCCCAGTCTCAGCTTAAGATGATGCAAGCCAATAGCAAGCTGCCTCGTTTGAAATCCGTGGGAACTCGATTGTTTCTTTTGGTAATGGGGGGGGCTTTAGTCGGACTAGGAAGTATGGCTTACCTCTTCTACAACTCTCTCAGAAAAGAGGTTGAGGCAGAGATTCGTCAAACGTTGAGCAGCAAAGTTAACCTAATCGACGGTCAAGTCCAGCAAGCTGAAGCGTTGGCAAAATCGTTACGAACCGCTGTTGCTACGCTCCACGCCCAGGGGGTAGAAACCCCCGAAACCTACATTAAATTGACCCTGGAACTGTTCAAAAACCGCCCGGACTACGTCACGGGACTGGGATTTATGCAACGAGAGTATGGCGTTCTGCCCAAAAAACCATGGTTTAGTCCCTACTACCTCTTAGATCCGGGAGTCGCAAATTTTCCCGGAAAACTCCTGCCAGCTCCTGACAACAAGATTCGCTACGTTGACGAGAATACGCCTGGAGATTTCTACCCGGAGTCGGATTATTGGAAGGATTACATGGTTCCTCAGAAAACGGTTTGGGCAGATCCCTATGAATACTATGGGTTCTTTTACACGACTTTTTACATCCCGATTTACGACGATCGAAGGCAGTGGCTGGGAGGAGTTAGCGTTGATTTTGATGCCAGAACCTTTGAGAAATCTCTCCAAGATAAGGTCATTCAGGAGGCGGGTTATTTTGCGCTGCTGACCGATAGCGGTCAAATCGTCGCCTATCCTCCCAACCCTCAGAAAGGACTTAAGGCTGAAACGTTTAAATCCATTCCCGGATTGGAATCAGTCTGGTCTCGACTGCAAAACGGTCAATCTGGATTGATAAAAGAGCGCGGAACTTATTGGGTATACCAACGAATTCCATCAACTAACTGGGTGGCTTTGGCATCGGTCCCATCTGAGGTAGTGCTGCGTCCGGTCCTGCTGATTACCGTGGGAGGAGCGATCGCGGCTGGTCTGTTGCTAGCCGGGATCGTCGTCGTAGCAGTGCAATATCTCAATCGCCGCCTGAAACCAATTCTCGACAAATGTAACAAATTGGCTGCGACCGATGCCCAAACTATTGCCCGCCTGGAGAAAGAAGATGAGATCGGGCGCGTGTCCGTGTCCTTCTTTAATTTGATCGACCAACTAGCCACCAAAGAAGAGCAAATTCGTCAAGAAGTGGCGCGAGCAGTGCAGACGCAAGAAGAACTGAAGCGGGCAGTTGAGGTGGAGCGAGAAGGGGAAGCGCTGCAAGCAGAAATCGCGCAATTACTGGAGGTAGTAGCGGCTGTAGAAGAAGGAGATTTTACCGTGCAAGCACCAGTAAGCGATCGCGCCACGGGGCTGGTAGCCGATACCTTCAACCGCTTGATTGAAGAAATCGCAAAAGTCCTGGCGCAGGTGCTCGAAGCTGCCCGCCAAGTATCTGCGGGCGCAGACAACCTAGAGCAGATTGCCGAGGTAGTAGTAACCAACGCCGACCGACAGGCGCAGGAGGTGGAGCAGGCATTGAGTTTGTCCGAGCAAGTAGAACGCTCTGCCGAGAGCGCCGCGCAACAACTTCAGATCTCTAACCAGTCATTGCTAGCGCTCGATAGCACGGTACTCGACGGTCAAGCCGCGATCGCCGACCTAACGCGAGCAACGGAGGTGCTGCGCCAAGGAACCGACCGCATTGTCCAACAAATGAAGGCCCTCGGAGAGTTCGTCGGACTGACCGAGCAATTGGTAGGCGATCAAAACCAAATTGCCACGCAAACGCAAGTGCTGGCACTCAACGCCTCGCTGGTAGCCGCCCGCGCTTGCGAGCAGCAAAACCCCAGACAGTTCGCCGTAGCCGCCAAAGAATTTGAAGCGATCGCCGATCGAGTGAGCCAGCTCGCCCAGCAAACCAACGAAGGCTTATCAGTGCTAGAGCAACGAACGACCCAAGTCCAAAACGTCGTAGCAGCAGTGGATGCCGAAGTACAAAACCTGGGCGGACTGGTCGGAGGATTCACTGAGGGGGTAGAACGGTCAACCGAGGCATTTAACAACGTGCAAATGGTAACTGCCAATGTCCTACAAGCTGGCGAAGCCGTCACCCGATCGAGTCAGGACATTATCAATACCGTTCGCTCTACTGCCGCTGCCATGCAAGACATTGCCGAACTCGCCCGGCGCACAGTTCGGCTCACTCAAAATACCCGCCATCAATCAGAGACAATGGGGATCCTCTCAACTCGACTTCTACAGCGGGTAGAATTCTTTCGCCTTCCGACCGAACTGTTGCCGCAAACGTCTTCGGAATCCGAGTCGGTCGAGCAGGAATCTTCTTTGTCCCCAACCGTTCGCTCCATTCTAGTCGGCGAGGAGTGAAAAGTGATAAAGCGTAGGCGGTTAATCAACCATTTAGCGATCGCAGCAGCCAGTAGCGCTACTCTCGCTGCTTGTCGCAGAAACCAACAACTCCTGGTCAATACGGAAATTGGGCAAGCCGAGCAAACCCAGATCGAGTGGCGGATGGCAACCAGTTGGTCGGACAAAGTTGAAACGTACTATCAGGCAGCCACTCGGATTTGCGATCGCGTCGAGCGATTGACCAACGGCAATTTCAAAATTACGCCTTTCCCCGCTGGAGGTATTGCTCCCGCCCAACAAATTCTCGATGCCGTTGGCGAGGGAAAAGTTGAGTGCGGACATACCGAAGGAATTTACTACGTTGCCAAAAGTCCCGCCTTGTCTTTCGCAACCAGCATTCCCTTCGGATTTAACCCCTCTCAACTAATGGCATGGATCTATGGGGGAGGTGCTCTGGAGCTGTTGAGGAAAGCTTACGCTGACTTTAATGTCATGTATTTTCCGGCAGGAACGACTGGCCCGCAGATGGGAGGTTGGTTTCAGCAGAAGATCGGCTCGCTCGCCGATCTCAAAGGATTGAAGATGCGGATACCGGGAATTGGAGGCGAAGTCGCCAAGCGCATCGGCATCAATGCTATCAACCTTCCCCACGCTGAAATTCCGGCGGCATTCGAGCAGGGCGACATCGATGCGGCAGAATTTGTCGGTCCTTATGAAGATGAAAAGCTCGGTCTGAATAAATTTGCCAAATTTTATCACTATCCGGGCTGGCACGAACCGGGCACTAACCACGATTTGCTCGTCAATTTGGATGCCTGGAAGAAATTGCCCAAGGACTACCAAGAGGCTCTCGGCGTAGCAGCTTTTGAAACCCAGATTTTGTCCCAATCCCAGTGCGAGTCTCTCAATCGTCAAGCCCTACAGCGCCTGCTGGCGAGCGGAACCGAGCTAGTTGCCTTTGAAGCGGAAATTCTCAAAGCCGCTAAAGAGGCAGCCTTTGAGCTATACGAAGAAAACGCAAGTAAGGACGCAACGTTTAAAGCCGTCTATACAAGCTGGAAGGGTTTCCGCAAAACCATTTTTTTCTGGAATCGCGTCAACGAGCTTAGCTATGACGATTTTGTTTTTGCTCAAGCCCATTGAGAAATCGAGGCGATTTTGAGGAACCCTAACCTTAGTGACGAACAGTAGTCTGAGGAGTTTGACCGACCATGACAGCTCAATCCGCTAAAGATAGGCGTTCCGGACGCGATCGCACTCCAGCTGCCGGGAGAATTTCTCGATCGGCACTGAAGGCTTCGATCGCTCGTCGCACTAGGGGACGGTTGAGGATCCGCCTCAAAGCTACGGCTTTAGCAGTAGTTTTTGGGGGATTGCCCGTGTTTCTAGTCGGCGCTATTGCTTACTGGGTCGCCGATCGCTCGATCGTTCAAAAAATTGCCGAAGAGAAAATTACCGAATCTGCCCAGCTATCCGACCGCCTCAGCCGTTTCTTGGAAGACCGCATCGCCAATCTCAAAACGGTTGTCAGGGTTGCCGAACTGACCGGGGGGACAGCCTTTTCAGGCGCTCCCAGGGAGCGGGCGCGGACGGCAGCTCGACAGAAGCTAGAGAAGGAGCTAAGTAATTTTACTCAAGACTATCCCGTCTATTCTAATATTTCTTTATACGACCTTCAAGGCAATCCGATCGCCCGCTCGGCAGGTTCTGCCAGGGAACCGAATCAGAAAAACTTTCCTTACTTTCAGCAGGTAATTGAGAAAGGGATTCCGGTTATCAGCGAGCCAATTGCTACGAAAGTAGGGGATTCTCAACGGTGGGCGATTTATCTTGGCGCTCCCATCAAAAACGATGGCGATCGCGTCAGCGCCGCGATCGTTGCTAAAATCCCCGTAGAATTTGTCGGCAATGCCATTTTGAGAACGTCGGGTTTATCCGAGCATACAACCTATCGCTTGATCGATAGCTCTGGGCGAATCTTTCAAACCCTCAACCCGCAAAACCAGCAAGCCAACAGCGCGATCGGCAGTAAAATCGCCGAGAAGACCGCATTGTTTGCACCAGTTAATGCTCAACGGCGCAATCAAGCTTGGATTGACGGCAGCTCCTGGGGCGAGCAATTGTACGCCTATAGCCCCGTTCTCAATGTGAGTGGTTTGAGTTGGAGCGTAGTGACTGCAACCGATAGCGCCATTGCTTTTGCCCCTCAGCGAAATTTGCTACAAGCCATTGGCGTCGGCACGGTTTTGACAGCTTTGGTAACGGCGGTCTTAGGAGCTTTTATTGCCAATCGAGTGACTCTCCCCGTCTTGCAGGCAACTTCAGCCGTCGAAAAGATCGGTCAAGGGAACCTGGATATTCGAGTTCCAGTGCGAGGCAATGATGAATTAGCCGTTTTGGGCGATAATATCAACCGTATGGCAAGTCAAATTCAGAATTTACTGAAGACATTGCGCCAAAATGCCGATCGCTTGAGTTTACAAAATCGCGTGTTAGCCGAACTAGCGAGAAATGAAGGGATATTGCTAGGAGATGTCAAAATAGCTGCTACTGCATTCACGAAAGCCACTGCCGAAACCCTGGGTGTAGAACTGGCGAGTATCTGGCTCTACAATAGCGATCGCACTAAACTTGTCTGTTTAGACCTCTACGAGCTTACCTCCCAGCAGCATTCAGACGGGATGAAACTGAAGATAGTTGATTTTCCAAACTATTTTCAGTCCCTCGAACGAGATGCCTTTATCGTTGCCGATGACGTCAATACCCATCCCGCCCTAGAGGAGTTTTCCGATTCCTACCTCACTCCTGTGGGCATTCAGTCAAGGTTAGACGTGCCCATTCAAATTACCGCTCAGACAGTGGGAATCGTTTGTTGCGAACAGGTTGGCTCGCCTCGACAGTGGCTCCCAGAAGAGCAAACCTTTGTCGGCTCGATCGCTAACCTAGTATCTCTAGCGCTGGAAAATCAGACGACCCAGGAAGAAGTGGGTCACTTGCTCGATATCGTATCTTCAGTAGAAAAGGGAGATCTGACCGCTCGTGCCAATGTCAGCGATCGCGCGACGGGTTTGGTTGCCGATACCTTTAATCGATTACTCGAACAACTGAGTCAGATCTTAGCCCAAGTATCCGGAACGGCTCAACGAGTAACGCAAACCTCCCAACAGCTCGACGAATCTTCTAGAACCGTCGCCCTCAACGCCCAGCAACAAGCCGAAGGCGTCACTAAGGTCTTGAACCTCACCAAATGGGTGCAAAATTCCGCTCGCCATTCGGCAAAACAAATCGCGCTGGCAAACCAGTCCTTGGGAGAAGTACGAACTACCGTCGAGCAAGGGCAGTTAGCCATCGATACCCTAACTCAAGGCATTCGGACGCTACAAGCGGGAGCCGAACGGGTCGTGCGGCGAACCAAAGACTTGGATGAGTTCGTGACCCTGACCGATGGATTCGTGCAAGAGCAAAGCCAGTTGGCAGAACTGATCCAGTCGCTGGCAATGGGAGCAACGCTACTGGCGGCTAGGGCAACGGCACAGCAAGATCCCCGACAAATGATGGTGCTGGCGAAAGAATTTGACACCATTGCCAACCAGATCAAAGACTTAGCCCAACAAACCGACAAAAACCTCAGCTCTCTCGAAAAACGCACCGATCGCATCAAAAAGGCAGTGTCGTCCATCGAGCGGGATTTGCAAGGGATCGATGGATTGGTAGACGGCTTGACCCTAGGAGTCGAAAAGTCCGCCAAAGCGTTTGAGAGCATCCAGTCTGGCACCGAAAACGCCATTCAAATTGGAGCAACCGTCGCTCGGTCGAATCAGCAGATCGTACAAACCGCTCGCTCGACAGCAACGGCAATGGACAAGATCGCTCGACTGGCAGATCGAACCGCCCAACTCACCCAAACTGCCCTAATCCAATCAGAGCGCATGCAACAAAGTTCCGAACAATTGCTAGGGAGAATTCAATTTCTCCGATTGCCCGCCGAGGCAACCGAACGAGTGGACTTGTCCGAGGAGGGAGAAAATGCCCTCGATACTACCTCAAAGACTGCTACCTAACGCAGTCTTTGGAACAGAAAACTAGATAGAATCGCGTCGCTAAAAAGCTAAAGGAGCATCCCATGACCACAACGCCGCCCAATCTGCCCAGGCAAATCGCCGGGAACTTGACTCAACTTTTGAGTTCTTGGCAATTGGGATCGAATTCAATTGGGGCGCGGTTGTTTCTTTACGTGTTAGGAAGCGCCGCCATCGGCTTAGCCGCCTTGTCTTACTCATTTTACCAAACCCTCATTCGAGGCGCACAAGCCGAGATTCAAAATAGCCTGAGCACTCAAGTTAAATCGGTAGAAGCTCAACTGGCTCCCGTAGAGCAGCAAGTTCGCAGCTTGAGCGGAGCCGCGAACGTTCTCCACCGCCAGGGGATCGAGACCCCCTCGGCTTACGAGCAACTCGCCTTCTCTGCCCTGCGACAGGGATCGAAACTGCTGACGGGAATTGGTTTGGGCCAAACTCCCAGAGCGATCGTCCCGGATCGTCAGTGGTTTTTCCCCTTCTATTATTTTGACAAAAAAGTGGCAGGACAAAAGGGAAAGCGCCTCCCAGCTCCCAATGGAGATGTCATCTACTCCGAGCTGTTTGCCGATGACAACTACCCCAACCAAGATTATTACGCAACTCCGGTCGCGAGCGGCAAAGCTTCTTGGTTTGAACCCTATGGCAGTTATGGCGCTCTGATTGCCACCTATGCTGCCCCCATCTTCGATCGCCAGCAGAAAATTATCGGAGTCGTCAATGCAGATGTCGATTTCGTCGATGTAACCCAGCAAATTGCCAACACAAAAGTGACACGAAATGCGGGATACTTCACCATTTTGTCGGCACAGGGACGAATCGTTGCCTATCCCCCAGCGCCGCCCGTTCCTCCCAAAAACTTGCAACCGGGACCGAGTGCCGAGACGGTGCCAGAACTAAAGCCAGTTTGGTCGTCAGTCCGACAGAGATTGGCTAGCCAGACCTCTGGACTGCTCGCGATCGAAGGCAAATATTGGGCGTATCAAAAGATTCCCAGTACGGGCTGGGTAATGCTGGCGGCTTTTCCCCAAGAAGCGATCGTCGCTCCCGCGATTTTAACCAGCATCGGTGCGGCATTAATCGTAGCGACTTTGTTGGGAATTGTGGTCTTGCTATTCGTTCGGAATTTAAACCGTCGCTTGCAGCCGATTTTGGATGAGTGCAACAAACTGGCGACAGACGCTCAAACCCAAGCCAAGCTGCAAGGGCAGGACGAGATCGGACGGCTATCTGCGTCTTTCTTTAACCTACTCGCACAGCTTGAAGCCAACCAAGCGCAGATTCGTCAAGAAGCCAGCTTGAGAGTACAAATACAGGAACGGCAGCGACAGGCGCTCGAAGCTGAAAGCCAAGTATTGCAAGAGGATGTCGGACAACTGCTAGAGGTGGTAGCGGCAGTAGAAGAGGGCGATTTGACCGTGCAAGCGCCTGTGAGCGATCGCGTCACGGGACTGGTAGCCGATACCTTTAATCGTCTAGTCGAACAACTCGCCCGCATCATGGCAGTGGTATCGTCTACGGCGCAGCAGGTCACTCAAAGCGCCGAAACCCTAGAGCAGTTTGCCGTACAGACAGTCAGTCAGGTACGATTACAAACCCGCTCAGTAGAAGCCGTGCAAGCGCTGCTCCAAAATATTCGCAATCTGACCCGCGATAACGCCAAACAAACCCAAATCGCTAACCAGTCGGTACAGCAGGCGCAGGAGGCTCTGGTTCGAGGTCAGGGGCAAATGACCCAGTTGAGTGCCGGAATCGATACCCTCGACCGAGGAACGGTTCAGATTGTCCGGCGGATGCAAACCCTGAGCGACTTCGTACAACTTGCCGTACTATTTGCTAAAGATCAGAAGCGCATCGCTTCGATGACGCGGGTGTTGGCACTCAACGCCGCGCTGCTCTCGACGCGAGCGACCGAACAGCAAGACCCGGATCAATTTGCTAGCATCGCCAGAGAGTTTGAAGCGGTTGCCGCCCAGGTAAACGATCTAGCCGTGCAAACCAGCCAAAGTTTAATCGTACTGCAACAGCGAACCGAACAAATTCAGACGGTTGTGTCCGGGCTTAACCAGGATGCAGAAGAGATCGATCGCATCGTCAAGGACTTCGCGACGGGAGTCGAACAATCCCGTCAGGTGTTTGATGAGATTAGAACCGCGACGATGCAGGTAGCGCGAGTGGGGCAACAAGTGACCCAATCGAGTCAGGCGATCGCCGATGCGGCGCGCGATACCTTAAAATCGATCCGGGAAATTGCCGCACTCGCGTCCGATACGGAACGGCAAGCTAGCATCACTCGCGAGCAGTCAGAAGCAATGGGACAACTCGCCCGCAATCTGGATGAACTGGTGCGGTTTTTCCGCATTGCGCCAGAGCAAATGCAAGCTGGCTCGGCTGCCAAAATCCTGGGTTCGGCTAACGATAGCGGCAGTGGGAGTAATGGCACGCAACCCGATCCGATAAATAATGAAAATAAGAAAGTCACCTCCTCGAAGAAGAGAAAATCTTAAGTAGAGACGTTGGCGGCAACATTTCTAGGCTCGATAACCGCTTCTTGAATGTATATGTTCTTACCTCCTATCACCTCCTTTGACTATTTGGCAAAATTGATGCAACCCATCCTTCTCGCTCTCACTCCCTCTCCGAGATGCGATCGCCCGCCTCTTTCCATTCTCTCCGTTCAATCTGTCTAGTCGAGAAGGATCGCGATGGTATCAGGCAAATTTTCATCCCCAGAACCCAACGAGGTCGATCTCGCCGAAGTGCAATTGCAGCAAGAACTGCGTGCCATGTTCGAGGTCGATAGCCAGAAGTATCTTCAAGATTATTTGAATCTGGTACAACGTCTCGATCCGTCCTCTTGGACGAGGGATATTCAAGAGCTATATCGAGTTATCCATACCATCAAAGGCAGCTCGGTGACTGTCGGCGCCGATGCCATCTTACAGGTGGCTACCGTCCTAGAAGACCTGCTTTCTGACCTACGCCACCTAAATCCCGCCCCACCGCTGGAGGATGGACGCTTGGGACAGATACTGCTCGAAGCCGGGGAACTTTTGGCGGGTTGCTTGCAGGTTCGAGTGACTGGAGAAGAAGCCTTAAAAGTTGTGCAGCCGACCATAGAGCGAATTCAAACCCTGCGAGAGGAAGTCAAGCAACTTTATTTACCAGAGTGGAACGAGCAGCGCCTACTCCACCAAGAATTCGCCGAACAGGGATTCGATCTGGTCGTACTAGATTTGGAAATGGCATTGGAGCGGCTGCCCCAGCAAGGAACGATCGGTGATGAGACTGTGGTAGTGGCTCGGCAAACCCTGGCGCAATTGGCAGAGATCGGGAACGATCTCGAATTTGCCGACGGTTGGACACAATTGCTCGATCGCTGTCAATCTCTCTGTAGTCGCCCCAGCGTCGAGGCATGGCGGACTCAGTGGACAAACTACTTAAACGCCTTGAAAGAATCTGCTCGCCAAGGCGGTAAATTCGTCGAGCCTGCTTTGTCTGAGACGGATGAGTCGGATGTTTCAGAACGCTCGGCGATCGATCCCTCTCAATTGGACTGCGAAGATCGCTCGCTCGAACCTCTAGCAGAGAACCTCGATTCAGAACGGCGCGAACCGGAGCTTGCCGCCGACGAGCTAGTCGATTGGGACATGGACGAGTTGAGTCAAGCCGCCGATGCCTTGGCTCAATTAGATTGGGAAGCGCTGAGCGAAGAAGAACCGAAACCAGCCTCAGATATCGAGAAGGCGTCTTCTCCTGAAACTTCGGACGATTGGCTGGAATTAGTTGCGCCGCCATCCGCGCGGTTGGATGCCCCCCAATTTACTACAGAAAGCGCGGCACCCGACGCGATCGCTCGTACCGAAAACCAGACCAATGAGATTCAGATTCCGGTTCCCTTAAGTCGCTTGGAGCGCACCTCTCAGAGCTTGGTAGAAACTCTATTGACCGCCCGCGCCTCTCAAGGATTCTATCAAAATCTACAGACTCAACTAACCCAGCTCTTGGCGCTGGCAAAAGAAAGCGCTCAATACATCACTCGCTTGCGACAACTGCAAGACGATTATGCCTTGCTCGATAGCCTTAAAAGTAGTAGTAATTCTGCCGAAGCTCCGACCCTAGAGCGCTATCGCCAAGGTTACACCACTATTAACCGCCTCCTCGAAACGAGCTTGCGTTTGTCGGAACTGGGAGCAGAGGCGGAAAAGACTGCCCTGCTCACGGCGAGCAGTTTGGAAAGCCTGGATCGAAACATTCTGCGCCTGCGGCAAACTGTCGAGCAAAGCCGACTCGTCCCCTTTAAAAACCTTGCTTTTCGAGCTAGAGCTATTGTGAGGGACTTAATCGTTCGTTTTGGCAAACCAGCCCAACTGGTCGTCGAAGGAGAAAAGGTCGAACTCGATGCCGGAACCAGCTCAAAATTAGAGCCAGTCCTATTGCATTTAATCCGCAACGCTTACGACCACGGACTGGAAAGCCCCGAAGAGCGAGCCAATCGGGGCAAGCCAGAACAGGGAACGATTACGATTTCGCTCAAACGAAGGGGCAACGCCTATTTGCTAGACATAGGAGATGACGGTCGGGGAATTGAGGCTGAGGCGATTCGGCAATCTGCCCAGGCAAAAGGATTGCCGTTAACTAACACCCAAACCCCTGCCGAGTTGCTGGCAGTCATCTGCCAGCCTGGTTTCAGTTCCAAAACTGACGTGAGCGAGGTTTCCGGGCGGGGCGTGGGAATGGACATAGTTGCCAGTCAGGTTGCCAGTTTGGGAGGGCGCTTGAGTTTGATGACCCAACCCGGTATCGGTACGATCTTTGAAATCCAGTTCCCGGTTCCGCAACTCTTGGTATCCTGCGTGCTGTTACGGGCAGGCGATCGCGCCTTTGCTATTCCCAGCCAAGATATTATCAAAACAACTATCCTAGACAATCTGCAGGCAACCCAAATCGCCGATCCAAATGCGATCTGCTCCTGGCAGATTCAACAGGAAGATGAGATCTTATTGGGACTCGATTTGCTCGAATACTGGCAGCCTCAAGCTGCCAAACGGTCTTTACCGGATACGGCAGTTTGTCTGTACGTGCATCCCGCCCAGCAGTACCGGGGAATATGGATTTTAGCCGACGATTTGTTGGGGCAGACCGAGTTACTCATTACGCCTCTGCCTTCGCCGCTCGTTGCTCCAATTGCGCTGCTGGGTGCGAGCTTGCAACCCGATGGCTCCCTCATCCCCGTCGTAGACGCAGCAACTCTAGCAGAAGTCTTGCTAGAGGATCCAGAGCGAATAGCTAAGCCGCTACCCGAACGGACACTTGCGATTGAGACAACAACGGTTTCCAACCAACCCACTCGCCAAGAAGTTGCTCAACTGACGCGATCGATTCTCGTTGTCGATGATGCCGCTCTGATGCGGCGACGACTCGAAGCGAGCTTGACAGCTTATGGTTACGCGGTCAGCACCTGTGCGGACGGACAAGAAGCTTGGAACTGGCTGCAAACCCATCCCACTCCGGCTATGCTAATTACAGATATCGAAATGCCGCACATGGATGGCTTTACGCTTATCGACCGCGCGCGACGTATCGGCATAACTATTCCCATCGTAGTTGTATCCTCCCGACTGGCAGAAGAGTGGAGCAAAGAAGCTCGTCGCGTCGGGGCAACCGACTATCTAACGAAAGGGTTTTCTACCGCCGAACTGATTAACAAAGTCAAAAGTCTTTTGGACAGTAGCGATCGCGCCAAATCCAAAAATCCATAAAATAACGTGAGTTGGCAGTTCGGAATTCCAAAGATTTTGACGAGAGAATCAGGCTTACGTTGGTGAGTTGTTCTCCTACCAATTTGACAAATCTTGGCTACAGATAGATTTTTCAAACCTTTATGGGATTGGTCTTTCTCAATCCAAAATCCTTTCATCCAAAATCCAAAATGGTATCCGTTGCTCTAGTTTTCAGGTTCGCTATTGTCCGTACTGCATTAGGTTTAAGGGCAGTTGAAATACCCTAGCCGCTAGAGTAGAAAGACCAAATTTCCGCTTCAGAGGCGGCGGCAGTGCTTGCCAGGAAACGGGCACAAACCCCAAGCAACTGTAAAACGATGCTAGCCTAGCACCAAGACATTCTAAATACAGGGGTTGAGTCGCAGATTGAATGAGATGCCTTACTAGATAAGTTCCTAAACCGCGATCGCGCCAAGCTGGGGCGACGACCACGCTTCCCAGTTCCTGCGCTCCCTCAAAAGAACGTAATTGTCCGCAGGCAACGATCTTTCCCTCGCATTCAACGATCCAAAACTGCGATTGGCGCAACTGAGTTGGGTCTAATTTAGCTAGCAGCACCAACTTGCGAATCCTCCACATATCTCTAGAGGTTGCCCGACGGAGGATACATTGATTCGGTAGGCTAGAAGAAAATTGTCTCATTCGTTTCGCGATCGCACTCATCTCAAAAAAGTACCATTAAGGTAGCCCAGTCGAGCAAAAAGTTCCACAATGAAAAGTAGCAAAAAGAGAAAGTCGCTACCGCCAAAAGCTATTATCAAACTTGGAAGGTTTGTCTGGACGAGCCTCTGGCATCTAATGATGTCAAATCTCGCTCCGCGCAGCCAGTCGGGAGAGTACATTCGCCCTGCCAGTGCCTTTAGAAAGGCTATCGGGACGGAACCAGAAAACCCCTATCAACCAGCAGCAGAACGCTACTGCCTCTATGTAGGACTGGGCTGTCCTTGGGCGCACCGAACCCTTGTTGTCAGAGCTATCAAGGGACTCGAAGTCGCCATTCCCGTCACTATCCTATCCCCTGCGCCAGAAGAGGGCGGTTGGGCGTTTGAGAAGCCAGAGGAAGGCTGCCGCACCCTAGCCGAATTTTACCAAAAAGCCCAACCTGGTTACGAAGGACGTTGTACCGTTCCGGTGCTTTTCGATCGACAAACGAAAACTATCGTCAATAACGAGAGTGCAGAGATTATCGTCATGCTCAACTCTCAGTTCAACGAGTGGGCAACCAATCCCGCCCTCGACCTTTACCCAGAGGAACTTAAGGAAAAGATCGACTGGTGGAACGAAAAGATTTACGGCGCAGTAAACAATGGCGTGTATCGCTGTGGCTTTGCCCAAACCCAGGAGGCATACGAGAAAGCCTGTAACGAGCTATTTGCGGTCTTGGACGAGATTGATGCAGTACTAGCTGGGAGTCGATATTTGTGCGGCGATCGCGTTACCCTAGCAGACGTGCGTCTTTTTACTACGCTGTTCCGCTTCGATATCGTTTACTACGGATTGTTTAAGTGCAACCGCAAAAGAATTCGGGACTACACCAATCTAGGAGGTTACCTGTGCGACTTGTATCAGCTTCCTGGCGTAGCCGATACTTGCAACCTAGAGGCAATCAAGCGCGAGTACTACGGGAACCTATTTCCGCTCAATCCCGGCGGCATCATTCCCATTGGTCCAGAAATAACCAACCTCCTCGAACCTCATAATCGGGAGAGGGTAGGCGTTTCGGTAAATTAAATTTGTAGGATCGAGTAAACGCACAGTTGAGGCTTTCTCGCGATCGCGATTCCTCAAATAATAAGATACTTGGATGACTGATCGAAATTGGCATAATGGTTATGCCCCACCCACGAATAAAGTAAAGGTATCTGGTAGGATCGCTAAGCTACCCGCTTGGGGGGCCCGCACTAGGTCTCGGCGTTTTGGTAGCAACCGTACAGAAACTTACGCTAAGGCTGTAATTATTACTGCATAAGAGTTTCACTCCAAGCTTTCCGAATCAAAAGAGCGCAAAGGACGCATCCCCCCATTCTTCAACAACTCAGGTAAATGAAAATGGTAGCGCCCTAACATATTGATATGGTCGTGTCCTAAAGGAGATAACCGAGCGACATCCAATAGACTCGTCCGAAAATTGGCAACACGCTCTAAGCCTGGTTTTGAACGGAGTTAA
>NZ_MRCB01000046.1:21378-25083 GCF_001904635.1 Hydrococcus rivularis NIES-593 | reverse complement strand
TAAATGGAGATATGAATTTAGGTATTTCTGCTTAATCAAAAAGTGGGATGCTCCCGTTCCGATATGAAAATAGGTTCGGTATTCTCGCCAATACTCAAGAGTCATTAAGATTTGGTCTTCTGCACTTAATTTACTTGGTCGTCCTGTCTTTTTCTGTAATACTTTTTCGGCTTCTAGGACTTTTACCATCTCTTTAAAAGTTTCTGGATACACCCCACACAGACGTTTAAACTCTGTCGGCTTTAAATTTTTTATCTAAGAATACGTCATGATTATTTCCGATCGCGCTACTCTATTTTACATAGCCATCTTAGATTTTTGCAGGAGGTCTATTAATGACAGAGATAGTCGATCGCCCTCACCCCAAACCCTCTCCCAAATAGGGAGAGGGGAGAAGAATGTCGATCGCGAAAACCTGAAAATTGGTATGACATTAAATTCGGTTAAACAAACACAATACCTAGTAGTGCGGAAAGCGTAGCGGGTGCGGAGCGCCTTACATCCTGCTCGCGAGCGGGACTATATATTATGGCTAATTAAACGGATTTGATATGACTTATTGGTAGAGCCATATTTGATAACACGGCGAGTCGATTCCAACTCGGCACGAGAGAAGCTAGAGACTGTTGTCGCGATGCCAGACATTAAGATATCTCAAGATATCTTGACAATTTTCTATGGCTCAAATCCATAGTTAAATTTTCAACTTAATTCCCCGAATTGAATAATCTAACAATTCCATTGGATGCATTAGAGGAATTTCTTGACCTTTCAATTTCATGTGTTTCTTAAGTTGTAACGAACAACCAGGATTGGGAGAGGCAATTAATTGTGCACCCGTATCGAGCAAATTCTTAACCTTTTGCTGACCTAATTCATTAGCAACTTCTGGTTGTAGCATATTATAAACTCCGGCACTGCCACAACATAAAGCAGCATCTAGCGGTTCTTTTAACTTCACGCCAGGAATTTGTTTTAACAACTGACGCGGTTGCAAGCTAATTTTTTGTCCGTGCAACAAATGACAAGCATCTTGATAGACAATTGTCAAGTCTTTTTCGGTTAATGGCGATAAATTTGTCGTTAATTTTGCTTCTGCCAAAAACTCTTGAATATCTCTGACTTTGGCGACAAATTGTTTAGCTTTTTCTTGATATTCTGGGTCATCTTCTAAGATATGGTTGTATTCTTTTAGAGTATGTCCACAACCCGCCGCATTAATAATAATATAATCGACTTCCGTTCCTTCAAAACTGTCAATCATTTGTCGGGCTAAAGCTTGCGCTTGTGCTTCTTGTCCTTGGTGTGCGGGTAAAGCTGCACAACAACCTTGTGTTTGGGGAATAACAACTTCGCAACCATTCGCCGTTAAAACTCGCACAGTTGCCTCATTAACTGGTGAGAAAAAGAGACGCTGTACGCAACCTAGAATGACTCCAACTCGATAGCGTTTCTCTCCTTGTGCGGGAATAATATCGGGTAAATTGTCGCGCAAAGATTTTAAATTAACTTCCGGTAAGATTGATTCCATTGCTGCTAAGCGAGGGAAGAATCGATTTAGCAAACCCGTCGCACGAACTAATTTTTGTATGCCTAGTTTTTGATACAACCACAATAGGGGCAAGAAAATTCGCAAGCGATTGGGATAGGGAAAGAGATTAAAAATTAACGTTCTAATTAACTTATCTTTTAAACTGCGGGGTTGATTGCGTTCGACTTGAGGGCGAGTTGCAGCAATCAATTGGTCGTATTGAACGCCAGAGGGACAAGTAGTGACGCATGCCAGACATCCCAAACAAGAATCAAAATGTTGGGTAGTCGTTTCGTCTAATGCTGCTTCACCTTTGTTAATTGCATTCATGAGATAAATTCTTCCTCTCGGAGAATCCATCTCTTTGCCAATAACTCGATAACTCGGACAAGTGGATAAGCAAAATCCGCAGTGAACGCAAGTATCGATTAATTCTTGTTTGGGAGGATTTTTGGGATCAAATCCTTTGATTTCTTTATCGAGCAAACTTTGTACGTCAAAGCTTTTCAATTCATTAGAAATCGATTCAACTGGATTATTTAAAGCTTTATCTGATGTTTGCATAATAACTTTATGTTTTAAAATTTACAAATGACAAGTGACGAATGACAAATGACTAAATTTCACCAACAAAACATCCCGGACTAAAAATATTATTGGGATCGAATTTTTGTTTAATTTGGCGCATCATTTCTAGGGCATTCCCTGTATAGCCCCACTGATCTAATTGTTTTTTAACTGAAATTGGGGCTTCTAAAATTGTGAGAAAACCTTGATGCTCTTGACAGAGCGATCGCATTTTTTGAATCTGGTTAATTTCTCCATGTTGGCAATGCAGTTGTCCCAAACCACTACTAATATTAATCGCGATCGCTCCTTGGTTATTAGTTATGCGATCGCATTGTTCTAGAATTTTAGAAGCTGCATTTGGTCTGACTGCTATTTTGCAAGTTACGGCATTCTCTGAGCTAGGAACTCGCGTTATTTGTTGCAATTTTTGCCATAAATTTGTTTCATCGCGATCGCAATACGAACTCGTTTTTAAGCCCAATTGTCGGGCAACCGATTCAACTTGTCCTATCTGTTCTTTCACGCTTTCGACTATGCTTTGAAAACGGATGGCTAATCCTATTTCCTTACCGATTTCTAGGCGATTGACTAAACTGCCAGAAAGCATTTGGGCAGCAGTCGGTGCTAAACCAGACATCAGCAATGTTTGCGTTGCCGCGGCAATAGCATTGGTTTCTCCAGTCAAAACAATTGTTTGCGAAGCTTCTGGAATTGGATAAAGTCTGAAGGTAACTTGAGAAATAATTCCCAGCGTACCATAGGAGCCTGTAAAAAGCTTCATCAAGTCATATCCAGCCACATTTTTTACCACCCGTCCCCCAGCTTTGGCGATTTGTCCGTCAGCACGAACAAAAGACAATCCCAATACCATGTCTCTAACGCCGCCATAGCGTTGTCGCCAACTTCCAGAATCAGCCGTTGCAACGATCCCGCCAATGGTAGCCGATTCTGGATAGGCGGGATCGAGGGGAAGAAATTGATGGCTTTGACTTAAAAGTTTCTGGAGATCGGCTAGTTTAACTCCCGCTTCTACGGTAACTGTGAGATCGCCGACTGCGTGTTCGATGATGCGATCGAGGTGCTGGGTACTGACGACCAGTCGAGCGTCTTTTACCAGTCCTCCCCATCTTAGTTTACTACCGCTCCCGCAGGGAAGAACGGAGAATCGCTTTTCGCTAGCAAATTTAATGATTTCTGAGAGAGATTCCTGATTTTTGGGAAAACTCAGGCAGCTAGGAGGCGTTTGAATGGCGATCGCTCCTTGTATCTTCTTCTGCCATATCGGTTCTACCTTTTCCCAGGCGATCGTTTCCAGTTTATTGGCAATCTCGTAAGTCATTATAAAGACGAGCGATGGTGTGGGTTGGCATTCTTATTTCAGCGTACCGTAAGGAAGGGTAAGTTTAAGAAAATTGGAAGTTGAATCGGCATGAAAGATAAGTTATCCCTTCGATAGAAAAAGTTGAATAAATTTGTTTTGATTTCATGCCAAGACAAGGACTGGGGATGAAGTAATATCATTTTTCATTCATTAATGACACAGATAGTCGATCGCCCTCACCCCCAACCCCTCTCCCGAATAGGGAGAGGGGGGAGAATGTCGA
>NZ_MRCB01000046.1:0-21368 GCF_001904635.1 Hydrococcus rivularis NIES-593 | reverse complement strand
CACCCCCAACCCCTCTCCCGAATAGGGAGAGGGGGGAGAATGTCGATCGCGAAAACCTGAAAATTGGTATAGTCCGTCCCCTCGAAGTCTGTTGCCAAAGAGGGAGGAATTACTGATTGAGTTAATATCTCGATCCTGCGGCAGTACCGAACAATTGAGATTGTAAGTCCTCCCAGGTGACTCCTTCTAAACTGGGAAGAACGACGTGAGCTTTACCCACTCTCTCCGCCGGGCCCAATCCGACTGTGAGCATGCCAGCTGCTAAACCCGCTTCTATACCGGATTCTGCATCTTCTACCACTACGCATTGAGAAGGTTCGAGTCCTAGCAACTCGGCTGCATGGAGAAATAGATCGGGTGCTGGTTTTGAGAGCTGTACGCTATAGCCATCGGCGATGGCATCTACTTTGTCGGCAATGCCTAGATGCTCGATTACCATTCGCGCATTTTTGCTCGCCGACCCGATCGCAATTTTAATCCCAGCCGCTCGCAGTTCGTCTAATAATTCCCTCGCTCCCGGTAACAAGTTGTTTGGTGTAATGTCTTGAATCGATTCCACATAATAGCGGTTTTTGCGCTCCATCATTTCTTCGAGTTGCGCTTCTGTATAATTTCTGTCGCCTACTATCCGCATCAGAGATTCCCGACGAGAGATTCCTCGCAGTGCCTCATTTGCCTGTCGGTCAAAGGGAATGCCTTCTTCATCTGCCAGCCTCTGCCAAGCACGGTAGTGAAATTCTGCCGTATCCGTCAGTACTCCGTCTAGGTCGAAAATAACGCCTTGAATTTTACCTTCTGCTTTCTGTTCCGAAGCTTCTGCCCTCAAATCGAAGTCGTACCAGGTGCTGCGCCAGTGAATCTTAAACTTCAGACGTTGCCAGTGAGAGGGAAGGTGGGGGGTTGCTACCGGACCTTCTTGGGTGAGCTTAAAGCCGCCAAACCCGAAAACAACTGCTTGCCATACGCCGCCTGCAGAAGCAGCATGGATTCCATCGGCAGCATTGCCGCGCACGTCTTCTAAATCTACCATGGCAGCTTGCAGGAACAATTTGTAAGCCTCATCGGATTGACCCAAATCGGAAGCTAAAATCCCGTGAATAGCAGGTCCGAGGGAAGATCCATAGGTAATGTCGGTTCGAGGGGCATAGTAATCCCAATTCTTTTGCAAGATTTCTTTGTTATAGGGAAACTCTTCCGACTGGCGCATTAAATAGAGCAGCATTAATACGTCCGGTTGCTTGAGAACCTGTCGCTTGTTAGCTCCCTCAATGCCCAAAATTTCTTGCATGGAGCGGGTGCGAGGTTCGTAATGCGCTAAATCGATATCTTCTAGGTTAAAAAACCCCTCGTACTGCTCGATCAGTCCCGTTGTCGGGTCATAGGGAATCCAGAGATTGGCAGCCATATCTTCCCAGCGATCGCGCAGTTTGGCAGTCAGCCCCAGTTTGGTTTCCAGCTCGGCAGCGCGTTCGGGAAAGCGATCGCACAGCCATTGATAAACGGCGATGGCTTTTTCTAGGTGCCACTGCACCATCCGATTGGTAAAGGCGTTATTACTGACGTGTTCGTGGTATTCGTCCGCACCGATGACTTCGCGAATCTCGTAGCGTTGTTGTTTGGGATTCCATTCAATTCGGCTGTTCCAAAAGACAGCCCCATCTAAAATAATCTCGGCGCCGCAGTCCCGCATCCACTCGTCATCGTTGGTCGCCTGCCAGTAGTACCAGATAGCATAGGCAATATCCGAGCTAATGTGAATTTCGCGATCGCGGCACCAAATCCTGATATCTTCGGCGTAGGGCTGATTTGGCAGCGCCCAACGGGGAGTCACTTCATCTCCCGTCTCGGCGCTTTCCCAGGCAAACATGGCTCCTTTGTAGCCATAGTAGGATGCCTTACGCCGCGCTCCATTAAGGGTATGATAGCGATAGGTCAGCAGGTTGCGGGCGATTTTGGGTTGAGTATAAATAAAGAAAGGAAGGATAAAGATTTCGGTATCCCAAAAGATATGACCGCGATAGCCGAAGCCCGACAGGGTTTTAGCCGGGATGCTGACGCGATTGTCGTGGCGCGGCGCACTGACGAGCAGTTGAAAGAGATTGTAGCGCACGGCAAGTTGAGCTTTGGTATCGCCCTCGATGAGGATATCGCTGTGCTGCCAAACTTCTTCCCATGCCCCTATGTGGGCAGATTGTAACTGGGAGTAGGAAGACAGTTGTGCCAGCTTTTCTTGGGCGACATGGGCTGGCGTTTGCGCCTCTCGCGAGGTAAAAACTGTGACGATTTTGTCTAGCGTTGCCGTCTGTCCTGCTGCAACCGCAAAGGTCGTTTCTACGGTGGGATATCCGGGTACACTCGTGACTTGAAAAGTTCCTTCCGTTCCCGATAGAAGTAACTTGGCAGCCATGCCGAGTTCGACGTGAGAACTGCGGGTGCGCACGTGCAACCAGATAGTGCCATCCCCATCTCCTCGTTCGATTTCTTCCCAATGGTTATAGCCTTGGTTTTCGGGATAGCCATTCAAGCTTGCCGAGACGGCGATCGAACCATTAAAATCTAGAGGCGTTACCTGGCAGCGCAGCGCTAATACATTTTGGTCGGCCAGACTGGCAAAGCGCTCGAAGTAAAGGTCTAGCGTCTTTCCTTTGGGGCTGCGCCAGCGTACCTTGCGACTGAGAATGCCTCTTTGGAGGTCGAGCTGTCGTTGATAGCTCAAGACTTCGCCGCGATCGAGTCGGAAATTCTCTCCGTCGATTCTAACCGTCAGCGGCAGCCAATCGGGACAGTTAGCAAGTTCGGTATAGACGACGGGAACGTCATCGTAAACGCCATTAATTAACGTCGCGCTCAAAGCACGCGGGTAGCCCTCCTCGAAACTCCCCCGCGTTCCCAAATAACCATTGCCTATCGTAAAGACGGTGCCTTTGTGATTGATTTGTTCGGGGTCGAATTGCGTTTCGATTAAATTCCAATCGGTATAAATAAAGTGATGGGAAGGAGCACTAGCAGACATCTGATTTAACTGAGAATTCGGAACGAGATTGGGGATCGGTTGGTGAGGGTTGTTGGCTTATATTTTTCTTCTATTGTTTATTGTTGTAAGTGTTTTTCTAAAATTTTTTCGGCTCTGGGTTTATATATTAGATGAAATAAAGCTTCCAAATATCGATACAATGCTTCGCGGTTTTCTTGAGAAATATGGTTCCAGAAATTGGAGATTTTAGAGAGCGAAACCAATTTTCTGGTGTGATCTTGCCAGTTATATTGGTCTCGGACTCGCTCGATCGCTCCTTGGGAGATTTCGTGCCAATATTGGGGATATACCTCGCATTTATCGATAAAATCGACGATTTTTTGGGCAGTTCCTTCGAGATCGGTGGGGTTGATGTGAAACCCACTGATTCCTTCTCGAAGAATTTCTAACGCGCCGCCGAATTGAGTGGCAAACGTGGGCAAGCCGGAAATCATCGCTTCGAGTATGGTAATCCCAAATGCTTCAAAACGGGCAAAATGAACGAATATTCCTCTAAAATCGGCGATAACTCGATAGGCTTCGCCGAGATCGGCGCTAGTCAGACGCATTCCTAACCAACGAATTTGACCTTGAAGGTGATATTGCTCGATGAGCGCGTGAAGAGTTTCGATTTCTCTTTTTTCTTCTAGATTAGTCGCTTCGTCAGCTTTTAATTTGCCCAGCGATAGGATCAAATTGCAACGTTCTTGCAAAGCTTGACTTCGTCCGAAGCATTCTACCAGTCCGGTAAAATTTTTGATCGCGTTAATTGGTCCAACCGCAAAAATCGGTCGCTTGTTGGGGTTGTCTAAACGTCCTAGAATTTGGGGATCTTCGTCGGTAAACAGCAAATTGTAAACCCGTTTGCGATCGCTTTCTACTCTATCTTCTGTTTGCGTATAAGGGAAAAAAATATTTTCGTTAACCCCTGGCGGCACGACATTAAATTTGGGACTAAATAATTCTATTCCATCGATCGCATGATAAAGTTGCGGCATAGTGAAACATTTGTACGACTCATACTGACCCATATTGTCGGGATTGCCTACGATTTCTTGGTAAGAAGAGGCAATAATGAAGTCAGCCGCATTCATGGCGATCAAGTCGGCAGTAAATTGTGCCGAGAAGTGATATCGATCCTCTAAATCTTGCCAATATAAATCGCTAAATAAATATCTGGGTTTCTCTAGGGCATGGGCAATATTGCACTGGGTTGTTCGAAAGCGGCGGGCAAGCAGGAAGGCAACTAAATTGCCATCGCTGTAGTTGCCAATGATTAAATCGGGTTTTCCTTTCAGTTGGGCGATTAATTCTCTTTCTGCATCTAGAGCAAAGGTCTCTAGATAGGGCCAAATCTCAAATTTAGAAATCCAGTTCTGGGTCACTTTAGGATTGAAGTCTTGGAAAGGAACCCTTAAAATCCAGGCATTTTCAGTACCGTAGACTTTTTCTAGGCGGAGATTGCACGAGGTTCCTTCGCAGTTGGGAATGAGGCGAGTTAGAATGATGACTTGGGGTTCGATGCCAACCACGTCGAGTCCTGCCTGATGCATTTCTTCGCGCAATTGATGTTCTAAGCTGCGGGAGCGATCGAGGACATGGACGACTTGTCCGGCTGTTTCCGCTCGTCCCAAAACGCTTTCTTGCCCAACCCAGCCGTGTACGGAGACGAGAACGACGCGCCTGGTAATGGGAAGACGGGCGATCAGTGCTTCTACAACGGCGTGTTGTGGATTGGAGATCGACCGTTCGAGCAGTTCGAGAGTTTCGCGAATGCGAGATGCCGTATTGCCCCAACCCGGTTCAAAGCCCAATTGTTGGAATTGGAGGCGGAATGTTTCGTAGGGCATGTTGGGAGGCAATTGATTGACAAATTCGATCGCTTCTTTAACGCGATCGATCAACTCGGTTGCCGAACCAATGCGATCGTTAATGAACAGCGAGATGCCGTCGTGTTGATGCTCGTGCAGGATGTTGAACAGTCCTTCGAGCCAATGTTGGGGATTCGCAGATATTTTGTCAAATAAATAGCGGTGGAGAAATTCCAGTCCTTGACCGATATTTCTAGGATCGTCGATGGTGGGGGTTCCTCGGTAAAAGGGACTGAAATCTATTTCTAAGATTTGAGGACTGTAACGGTTAACCAAGCGATCGCGCAGATCTAGCAGGGCTTTGGCGGTCATCGGTTCGACGCAACTGAGGTCGGCAGCAAGCCGAAAGACTTGTTGACTGGCAATTCTGGGTCGCAGGAGAAACCAGAAACTTTCCCCATCAAGCAGAATTTCATGGGTGTGATGAATCAGTTGCGCTATGGAGGAGGAATGGTAAAAATAGGCTGGTTTGTCTAATTGCCGACAGCTTTCTTCAAACGCCTGTTGAATTTCATTGCGCACGAAGAACTGCTTGCCCCAAGCACGCAATTCCGCCAGCAACTGACGCAGTGTCTTTTTTTCGTCGCCGCTATTTAAGACAGCTTGAATCAGTTCGTACATGGCGGATTCTCACTTACAGCGTTTGTTTTTATTTTAATCCGGAGCCATCTAGATTTTTTCTTCGAATATAAAAAATCTTTAAGAGTGCATTAGGCGCGATCGCTCAAATCTAGATCGCATTTTTTCTGCATAAAAAATTAAAGCGATCGTACTTAAGTAATGTCAGCCGCTATCTTACTCTCCCCAGCTAAGAGGGTGCATCCCTCATCCTCTTACTGGTTTTCTTGCAAAACGACAAACTTAATGACTTACAACCTAATGACTTAATCAGACTACTAATCAATAACCAACGTTATTCGTTTTTAGTTTAATTTTTGAACAATCTCGGCTTGCGGTTTTTGCTCGATAATGGCAACCCAGGACTATTTGCTCGTTCATAGCACGAGATTTTATAGGATTTTGTTCGTAGCGATCGCTACGATTTTTTTTCGTAATTAGTGCTTGCAAGGATCAAAAGTTAAAAAAAGATTACCGAGTGGCACATATACCTAACAGAGATCGTATTCTGAAATTGAAAGGTAGAAAAAGCAATAGTAGAGCCAGCAGTAAACGAAGATCTAAAGCAGTCACAGCTAATTGCCAGCGAGGATTCGGTCGAGCCTGTTTCCAACCAAAAGATTTCCTAAACACGCAAACAGATGTTAAACGGAGTTTACCTTGAGTTTTAGCTAAAAGGCTTGGGAACTTCAACAAAAATGTAAACCCGAAAGAACAGACTTGCCTGCAATTTTATCCAACTGAGTCGATTGAATAGAGGAATTAAATCATGGTACAAACAACAATCGATCGCGCATCGTCACAGCCTTCCAAAGAAAATGCATTAATTCTGTGGTTTGAGGAAGTAGGCATAGCCGATATTCCCCTCGTAGGTGGAAAGAACGCCTCTTTGGGCGAAATGATTCAACAGTTAACCCCCAAAGGCGTAAACGTTCCCACTGGCTTTGCCACCACTGCCTATGCTTTTCGCTATTTTATCGAAAAAGCTGGCTTGCAAGCGAAATTGCGCGATTTATTCGCCGATTTAGATGTAGAAGATGTCAACAACCTGCGCGAACACGGCAGACAAGCTCGCGCCCTCATTCTCAACACCCCCTTCCCGTCCGAACTAGAGCTAGCCATTACTCAAGCTTACATCAGACTATGCGAGCGCTATGGCGATGGCGCTGCGGCATGCGATCGCTATGAAGGAGCCGAAAAAGAAGAGTGCAAGCGCTATCTGAGCGATACTGACGTTGCCGTGCGCTCTAGCGCCACCGCCGAAGACTTGCCCGACGCTAGCTTTGCCGGACAGCAGGAAACCTACCTCAACGTCCACGGCGTTGTCGGCGTTCTCGATGCCTGCCACCGCTGCTTTGCTTCGCTGTTTACCGATCGCGCCATCTCTTATCGAACGATTAAAGGCTTCGATCACTTCGAGGTTGCCCTCTCGGTCGGCGTGCAAAAGATGGTACGCTCCGACCTAGCTTCCTCTGGGGTCATGTTCTCCATCGACACGGAAACGGGCTTCAAGAATGCAGCGCTGATTACGGCTGCTTACGGTTTGGGCGAAAATGTCGTTCAAGGCGCGGTCAACCCAGACGAGTATTTCGTCTTCAAGCCCACCCTCAAGCAAGGATTCCGACCCATCTTAGAGAAGCGCCTGGGCAGCAAAGAAATCAAGATGGTCTACGATGTCGGTGGCGGCAAGCTGACCAAGAACGTTCCCGTCCCCGAACCAGAGCGCAAAAAATATGCCATCACCGACGACGAAATTATCACCCTGGGCAAATGGGCTTGCATTATTGAAGACCATTATTCAGAAGTACGCGGCAGCTATACGCCGATGGATATTGAATGGGCAAAAGATGGTCTGACGGGAGAACTCTTCATCGTTCAAGCTCGTCCGGAAACCGTCCAATCGCAAAAATCCGGTAGCGTCCTCCGTAGCTTCAAACTGAAAGGCACGGGCGAGGTAGTTGCCAAGGGTCGTGCCGTTGGTGAGATGATAGGACAAGGTAAAGCTCGCGTCATTCTAGACGTTCATAAGATCGACGAATTCCAACCAGGTGAGGTCTTGATTACCAACAAGACCGACCCGGATTGGGAGCCGATCATGAAAAAATCCAGCGCGATCGTCACCAACCAAGGCGGACGGACTTGCCACGCAGCGATTATCGCACGGGAAATGGGCATCCCCGCGATCGTCGGTTGTGGCGACGCTACCGCAGTCGTGAAGACGGGAGAAGAAGTCACCGTCTCCTGCGCGGAAGGGGAAGAAGGACGAGTCTATCGAGGGTTAGTGCCTTTTGAAGTCCAAGAAACCCAGTTAGATAACCTGCCTCGCACTCGCACCAAAATCCTCATGAACGTGGGCAATCCCGAAGAAGCCTTCGGTCTAGCTTCCATTCCCTGCGACGGCGTAGGTTTGGCGCGATTTGAATTCATCATAGCCAACCACATCAAAGCTCACCCGCTGGCTCTAATGCATTTCGACGAACTCGAAGACGAAAGCGTTAAGCAGGAAATTGCCCAGCTAACCGCTCTCTACGACCACAAGCCCGACTTCTTCGTAGATAAGCTGGCACACGGCATCGGCACGATCGCGGCGGCTTTCTATCCCAATCCAGTCGTCGTCCGCATGTCCGACTTCAAGAGCAATGAATACGCCAACCTCTTAGGCGGCAAGCAGTTCGAGCCAGAGGAAGAAAACCCGATGATCGGCTGGCGCGGCGCATCTCGCTACTACGATCCCAAGTATGCCGAAGCCTATGGCTTAGAGTGTAAGGCACTCAAGCGCGTCCGCGATGAAATGGGCTTGACTAACGTTATCCCCATGATTCCCTTCTGCCGCACGCCCGAAGAAGGTCGCAAAGTGTTGGCAGAAATGGAAAAACACGGTCTCAAACGCGGCGAAAATGGCTTACAAGTCTATGTCATGTGCGAGATCCCTAGCAACGTCATTCTCGCCGACCAATACAGCGAAATCTTTGACGGCTTTTCCATCGGCTCTAACGACTTGACTCAGCTGACCTTAGGACTCGATCGCGACTCCTCGCTAGTTGCCCACATCTTTGACGAACGGAACGATGCAGTCAAAGAAATGGTACGCCAAGTCATCGCGAAAGCCAAGAAAAACGGTCGCAAGGTCGGTATCTGCGGTCAAGCACCCAGCGATTACCCCGAATTTGCTCGCTTCCTGGTTGAGTTGGGCATCGATTCGATTAGCTTAAACCCCGATTCGGTACTCAAGACATTGCTCGATATCGCTAAAACCGAAGGCGTTAGCTAATTGCGCTGGCTTAGATAGATAAATAACTGGGAGTAGGGAGTAGGAAACTGCTTCCTACTTTTTTTGTTTAGGCGCGATCGCGTGAGGTATTCTAATGAGTCAGGTTAATTATGCTGCTATGTCTGATGGGGAGTTAAATTGTCCTTGAGGGCTAACAATAATCAGGGTTATGTTAATGGCACTTCAAGCGCTCGCTCGATCTTTGATATAACTATCGTGATGTGTTCTCCTAGAAGGTCAAGCTAAGATGAAAGCGGCAGATATCATGACGACGGAAGTAGTTACGATTCGCGGCGCGGCAACGGTAGCTGAGGCAGTAAAATTGATGAAAGAAAAAAGCCTGCGTGCTTTAATTGTAGACCGCCGACACGACGAAGATGCCTACGGGATGCTTACCGAAACTGACATCGTCTACAATGTCACTGCTTATGGAATCGATCCCAAACAGGTGCGCGTCTGCGATATCATGACTAAACCGTGCATCGTTATCAATCCAGACTTGCAAGTAGAATATGTTGCCCGGTTGTTTGCCAAGACAGGCATTCGCAGGGCACCCGTTATCAAAGATAAGCTGCTGGGGATTGTTTCAGTAACCGATATTCTGCAAAAAAGTAATTTCGTCGAGCAACCGAAAACCACTAAGCTAGAGCAAGAAATTCAAAAAGCGATCGCTCATGCACGCGCTATCTGCGCCGAAAAAGGCGCGACTTCCCCCGATTGTGCTGCTGCCTGGGATATTGTGGAAGAGTTGCAAGCTGAAGTTGCCCATCAAAAAGCAGAAAAGCTTTCAAAAACTGCTTTCGATGAATACTGCCAGGAGTTTCCCGAAGCATTAGAAGCAAGAATGTATGAAGTGTAGCCTCAGCAAAAATTAAATTTTTTAAAAAACTTTGCATTAAAGTCGTGCGAGCATCTTGCTCGCATATTTTTTCTGAGGGCTTTTGGAAAAATGGCGTTCTCCCCAATAAAATTTCCCAAAAAGGTCAGTCTATCCTGCTTTTTTTGAGAATAGACCAATTTTTCAAACAAACAGTGCCAAATAGAGGTTGATGTGACAATCTGCTATTTTTCTATTCCAGGACTATTTTCTTTACTTTCTTTGCTCTCATGTGCTAAGAATTTATAAATTTATCCTCAACTATAGAAATTTATAAATATAATTAATTTATCATTTCAGATTTCAGCAATTGTATTTTTTAAAAAACTACTTTTTCCGAGTCGATGCCATGTCCGATTGCAAAATCCGATTGGTATCAAAACAAATCAGTAATTAATATTAACCGCGATCGCTATGGTTGAGGCGGAATTGCTAGAAATTAAAAAATAATAAGAATCCCTATATCGATCGAATTTTTAGTAGATTATAGAAGTGAAGACTCAAATAAATCTACTTACAAAATTCTTCCAATCGAAAGTAACAAACACTACAAATTAAGCAATAACTATTGTCTCTAGAAAAACAATAAAGAAGTTGTTAAAAGAGAAAGGCTGAAACCTTTTCTTAAGCCCTCTTCGTAACTTTAGATTTCCAAGAAAAAAGGCTTTAAAAGCTTTATCGATGTCTGAAAACACTCATAAGGTTTAAATAATCATGACGAGGAGAACATTTGCTACCTTAGACGCGAACGAAGCGGTTGCCAAGGTGGCATACAAACTAAACGAAGTAATTGCCATCTATCCGATCACCCCTGCTTCTCCGATGGGCGAATGGGCTGATGCATGGTCGGCGCAAGGACTTCCCAACCTCTGGGGAACCGTACCCAGCATTGTAGAGATGCAAAGCGAAGGGGGAGCGGCAGGAGCAGTACACGGTGCTTTGCAAACGGGTTCTCTAACCACCACCTTCACCGCATCCCAGGGATTGTTGTTAATGATCCCGAACATGTACAAGATTGCGGGAGAACTTACCAGTGCCGTCATTCACGTTGCGGCACGCTCTCTCGCCGCACAAGGGCTGTCAATTTTTGGCGACCATAGCGATGTGATGGCGGTTCGCGCCACGGGCTTTGCTCTGCTGGGTGCTGCCTCGGTGCAGGAGGCACAAGACTTTGCCCTCATCGCGCAAGCGGCTACCCTGAAATCGCGGGTGCCCTTTATCCATTTCTTCGATGGGTTCCGCACCTCCCACGAAGTCCAAAAGATCGAACTGCTAGAGGATGAGGACTTAAGGGCGCTTATCGACGACGATTTCGTCCTAGCACACCGCAGTCGCGCCATGACTCCCGACCGTCCCGTCTTGCGCGGCACCGCTCAAAATCCCGACGTTTACTTCCAGGCAAGGGAAACAGTCAATCCCTTCTATCAAGACTGCCCCAACATCGTTCAAGAGGCAATGGACGAATTCGCCAAGCTAAAGGGGCGGCAATACTATCTCTACGAATATCACGGCGACCCAGCAGCAGAGCGCGTCATTATTCTGATGGGTTCCGGTTGCGAAGCGGTACACGAAACCGTCGATTATCTCAACCAGCAGGGCGAGAAAGTTGGCGTTCTCAAGGTGCGCTTGTATCGTCCCTTCGATGCAACGCGGTTGGTTGCTGCTTTGCCCAAAACCGTCAAGACCATCGCCGTCCTCGATCGCACTAAAGAACCCGGCAGTGCCGGCGAACCCCTTTATCTCGATATCATCACTGCCCTCAACGAAGAATGGACCCGACAAATGCCCAAGGTAGTTGGAGGACGTTACGGTCTATCCTCCAAGGAATTCAATCCAGCAATGATTAAGGGCATCTTCGATAACCTAGCGCAAGAAAAACCCAAAAATCATTTCACTATCGGGATCGATGACGATCTGAGCCACACTTCACTCCCCTACGATCCCAGCTTCTCGATCGAACCCGATAGCGTCGTGCGGGCGCTGTTCTACGGGTTGGGCGCTGACGGAACCGTCGGAGCCAACAAGAACTCGATTAAGATTATCGGGGAAGAAACCGACAACTACGCCCAAGGGTACTTCGTCTACGACTCCAAAAAGTCTGGCGCGGTAACAGTCTCACACCTGCGCTTCGGTCCGCAACCGATTCGCTCGACCTACCTCATCGACAAGGCAAACTTCATCGGCTGTCACCAGTGGAATTTTATCGAAAAACTCGATATGCTGACATCGGCTGCCCCTGGCGCGACCTTCCTATTGAATAGTCCCTACAGTGCCGAGGAAATCTGGGGACATCTGCCCATCGAGGTACAGGAGCAGATTATCCGCAAGGGATTGAGAGTCTACACCATCAACGCCAACAAAGTCGCTCGCGAAAGCGGCATGAGCGGACGAATCAACACGATCATGCAGGTATGTTTCTTTGCCCTAGCTAACGTATTGCCCAGAGATGAAGCGATCGCGCAGATCAAAAAAGCCATTCAAAAAACCTACGGCAAGAAAGGCGACGAGATCGTCCGCATGAACCTGCAAGCAGTAGACAATACCCTTGCCAATCTACACGAAGTGTCAATTCCCGATCGAGTCACCAGCACCGTACACCTGAAAACAGGACTTCCCGATGAGGCTCCCGCCTTTGTACGCGACGTTCTCGGCATGATGGTAGCGCGGCGAGGCGACGAGCTTCCCGTCAGCACCCTACCCTGCGACGGCACTTATCCGACGGGCACGTCTAAATGGGAAAAACGCAATATTGCTGAATTTATCCCAGTTTGGGATCCCAACGTCTGCGTTCAGTGCGGCAAATGCGTCATGGTTTGTCCCCACGCGGTTATTCGGGGGAAGAGTTACGATCCAGCCGCATTAGCCAACGCGCCAGCCACCTTTAAGTCTGCCGATACCAAAGATAAAGACTTTGCCGGCGAAAAATTCACCATCCAAGTCGCGCCTGAAGACTGCACGGGTTGCGGGATCTGCGTAGACGTTTGTCCTGCCAAGAATAAATCCATGCCGTCGCGCAAAGCGATTAACATGGAACCACAGCTACCCCTGCGCGAGCAAGAGCGAGAAAACTGGGATTTCTTCCTCAAAATCCCCAATCCCGATCGCCGTCATTTGAAACTGAATCAAATCCGCCAGCAACAGATGCAAGAACCCTTATTCGAGTTCTCTGGCGCCTGTGCGGGTTGCGGCGAAACGCCTTACGTTAAGTTATTGTCGCAATTATTCGGCGATCGCGCTTTGGTTGCCAACGCCACGGGTTGCTCCTCCATCTACGGCGGCAACTTGCCCACCACGCCCTGGACGACCAATGCCGAAGGTCGCGGTCCCGCCTGGTCGAACAGCCTCTTTGAAGACAACGCCGAATTCGGTATGGGTTTCCGCCTCTCCATCGACAAGCAAGCGCAATATGCTGCCGAACTGTTGCAGAAATTGAGCGGTCAAATTGGCGATAACCTCGTTGCGGAAATTCTCAACGCCGACCAGACATCCGAAGCGGATATTTGGGAACAACGCGATCGAGTTACCCTCCTCAAACAGAAGTTAGATGAGTTACTTGCTTGCGAATTAGATTCCAATCTAAAATCCAAAATCCAAAATCTAAAATCGGTTGCCGATTATTTGGTCAAAAAGAGCGTCTGGATCGTTGGCGGCGACGGTTGGGCGTATGATATCGGTTTCGGCGGTCTCGATCACGTTATTGCCAGCGGTCGCAACGTGAACCTCTTGGTACTGGATACCGAAGTGTACTCCAACACGGGGGGTCAATCTTCTAAAGCCACTCCGCGAGGAGCCGTTGCCAAGTTTGCCGCGGGCGGTAAACCCGCACCCAAGAAAGACTTGGGTTTGATCGCCATGACTTACGGCAACGTCTATGTCGCCAGCGTCGCTATGGGAGCGCGAGACGAGCATACACTGCGAGCATTCCTAGAGGCCGAAGCCTACGACGGACCATCCATCATTATTGCCTACTCGCACTGCATCGCCCACGGCATCGACATGACAACGGCGATGAACCATCAGAAAGCCGTCGTCGAAAGCGGTCGCTGGTTGCTATACCGCTATAATCCCGACCTGAAGAAGGAAGGCAAGAATCCGCTTCAGTTGGATATGCGATCGCCCAAGCTGCCAGTAGGCGAGTCTATGTATAAAGAAAATCGTTTCAAGATGCTTGCCAAGAGCAAGCCAGAAGATGCCAAACGCTTGCTCAAGGAAGCTCAACAAGACGTGGACAATCGCTGGCACATGTACGAGTATCTCGCTGCCCGTCCGTTGGAAATTCCTCATAGCAAGAACGGACATAACGGACATAACGGACATAGCGGGAAAGCCCAAGAAACGGACGAAGACACGACAAAGCTAAGCGGGAAAGCATAGCTAGTTAGTTGTTATCGGTAGTGCGAGCGTCCCGCTCGCGCGGGCATCTTGCCCGCACTACCCCGTAATTCCTAAATTCAGATCGATTGAGGCAGAGGAGAAATCATCAATGGATTTAACGACCACCTATATGGGATTGAAGCTGCGATCGCCCCTCGTCGTTGGCGCGGCAGCCCCACTAACCGAAGATATCGACAACATCAAGCGGATGGAGGATGCGGGAGCGGCAGCAGTCGTATTGCATTCGCTATTCGAGGAACAACTTAGGCAAGAACAGCTTGAATTACACCATCATCTCGAATACAAAACCTATAGCTATGCCGAATCCCTAACCTTTTACCCCGAACAAGAAGTCTTTCACGTCGGACCGGAGGAATATCTCAAGCACATTTGCAAGGCAAAGGAGGCTACCAATATTCCCATTATCGCCAGTCTCAACGGCTCGACTCCTGGCGGCTGGACTGACTACGCCAAGCAAATCGAACAGGCGGGCGCAGATGCACTGGAATTAAACATCTATTACGTGCCGACCGATATGGATCTGCCCGGTTCTCAAGTCGAGCA
Source organism: Hydrococcus rivularis NIES-593 (assembly GCF_001904635.1). GTDB lineage: Bacteria > Cyanobacteriota > Cyanobacteriia > Cyanobacteriales > Microcystaceae > Hydrococcus > Hydrococcus rivularis. The sequence goes on along the minus strand of NZ_MRCB01000046.1, from coordinate 6,780 downwards.
AACTTATCTGTCTATTCTGCGTGCCGTCAAATCGGCGGTGAAGATTCCCGTCGCGATTAAAATCAGTCCTTTCTTCAGCAACACAGCAAATATGGCAAAACAGCTCGTCGAAGCAGGAGCAGACGCGCTAGTTTTGTTTAACCGCTTTTATCAACCCGACATTGACATCGAAAACTTGGAAGTGCAAGCCAACGTTCTGTTAAGTACGCCTCAAGCAATGCGATTGCCCATGCGCTGGATTGCCATTCTCTACGGTCGCATTCAAGCCGATCTAGCCGCAACTAGCGGCATTCACAAAGCGCATGACGTGTTGAAAATGCTAATGGCTGGCGCGAGTATCACGATGTTAGTCAGCGTGTTGCTACGCCACGGAATCGGGGAGATTGCGTCGATTGAAGAAGGAATGCGTCATTGGATGGAAGAACACGAATACGAGTCGGTCAAACAAATGCAGGGCAGTATGAGTCAAATCAATTGTCCCGACGAGAGTGCTTTTGAACGCGCCCAATACATGAAAGCCGTTCAAACGTACAATCCAGAGCGATTGCTCATTTGAATTGAAGCAGCAGCGAGTAGGAGGGCGATATCGGGTTAGTTTAGTTAGTGGAAGATGGCGACTAACCATTAACGACTAACCAAATCCAATTAAGAGGAGAAAACTATGACCAAACGCATCGGTATTCTGACCAGTGGTGGGGACTGTCCGGGTTTAAATATGGCGATTCGAGCCGTCGTCTGTCATGCTACGAGTGCCTATGGGTGGGAAGTCCTCGGCATTCCTTACGCTACTCAGGGGTTGCTGGAGAGAAAAGCGATTGCTTTGAATTTACACGGCTTGGATTTGCACGGCATCGATCCCTTGTTGAGCATGGGGGGAACGATTCTGGGTTCGACCAATAAAGGAGATACGCTGGCAAGGATAGACGAACTAGATGTTAGTTATCGGGCACTTGGGTTGGATGCCCTAATCGTCATCGGCGGCGACGGCAGCTTGACGATTCTTAGAGAAGTCGCCCGCAAAGGAGGCTGGAATCTCGTCGGCATCCCCAAAACCATTGACAACGACGTGGCATTAACCGAACGCGCGATCGGATTTGATACGGCAGTCAATACGGTAACGGATGCTTTGACTCGCTTGACCTATACCGCAGCCAGCCACGATCGCGTTATGGTCGTCGAAGTCATGGGGCGCACGGCAGGACATTTAGCACTGAATTCCGGTATTGCAGGCGGTGCCGATGCCATCTTAATTCCAGAGATTCCCTACTCAGTGCCGAAACTGTGTCAAAAACTCCAAGAATTGCGCGATAAGTGGGGACGAAAATTTGCCCTCGTCGTCGTCGCCGAAGGCGCGAAAACGGCAGAAGGAGCGCTCAGTTGCTATACCGACTCCCTCGGCGAAGTCCGCTTGCGCGGCATCGGTCAATACATTACCGAGCAAATTCCTGCTTGTAGCAGTACCCCCATTGAAACTCGCTTGACGATTTTGGGTCACGTCCAGCGCGGCGGTATTCCTTCGGCCGGCGATCGCGCTCTAGCGGCTGCTTTTGGTACGGCTGCGGTCGATTTGGTGGCGCGAGAACAATTCGATCGCATGGTGGCTTGGCAAAACGGCGAAGTCGTCAGCGTTCCCCTCGAAGCGGTCATCGCTCAGAGTCCGGCTTTGGTCGATCCCAACGGTTGTTTAGTGCAAACCGCGCGAGATCTAGGTATTTATATCGGCGAGAACGAGTATGTTACCGCATCATCTCAATCCCAACTGGCACAAAGTCTGGTGAAATAGATAGGGAGAAGAACTTTGTTCTGGACTGTCCAGGACAAAAAACTCATGAATGATGTCAATTCCTAAATTCCTGCCGACCGCATGGCCATTTCCATCAAGATCTTATGGGAACTTTGCTCGCGTCCGCCGTCTGTTGGATGGCGTTGAATATAGCTGCCATCGGGTTGCAATTCCCAGGCTTGGCGGTTGTCTGAGAGCATAATTCCCAGGATTTCTTCTAACTCCTTGGCAATCTCTGGATCGTCTATCGGAGTAACGGCTTCTACTCGGCGACTTAAGTTGCGCGTCATCCAGTCTGCGCTGCCGATATAAACTTCCTCTTCGCCACCATTTTGGAAGTAAAAAATGCGGGAATGCTCCAAAAAGCGACCGATAATGCTGATAACGCGGATATTTTCGCTGACGCCTTCAATACCAGGACGCAGGCAGCAAATTCCTCTAATAATGAGGTCAATTTGTACGCCAGCTTGGGAAGCTTCGTAGAGCGTTTCGATAATTTGAGCATCGACTAATGCATTCATTTTGGCGACGATGCGACCGCTGTTCCCTTTACGACAGTGTTCTGCCTCGCGACGAATCATTGCAACCATGCGATCGCGCATGTTAACCGGAGCAACCAACAACTTGCGATAGGATTTTTGCCGAGAATATCCCGTCAGGAAATTAAATAAATCGGTTAAATCCGCACCCAATTCTTCTCGACAGCTTAACAATCCTAAATCCGTGTACAGCTTCGCCGTTTTGGAATTGTAGTTCCCCGTGCCGATGTGGACGTAGCGACGAATTTTGTTGCTCTCTTGGCGCACTACCAAAACGATTTTGGTGTGGGTTTTCAAACCAACCAACCCGTAGACGACGTGAACGCCAGCTTGCTCTAGCTTCCTAGCCCAGGTAATATTATTTTCTTCATCAAAACGAGCTTTCAGTTCCACTAGGACGGCCACCTGTTTTCCATTTTCGGCGGCAGCGATCAAGGCATTGACGATGGGCGAATCTCCAGAAGTCCGATACAGCGTCATTTTGATTGCCAGTACCTTGGGATCGTATGCCGCTTGGGTAATAAATTCCTCGACCGTAGCGCTAAAAGACTGATAAGGATGGTGAAGCAATCGATCCGAGTTGCGAATGAGGGTAAAAATATCTTCGCCTTCTTGAGTGTCGTCATTGCGATCGCGACTGCTAATATCTTGAGTGCGCGACAGCCAAGCGGGAACGACGGGGAACCAGAGCGGATCTTTCAATTCCGGGCAGGGCATGGACAGAAAAAACATTAAATCTTTGAGTCCGAGCAACCCTTCTACGTCGTAGACATCGATCTCTTCTAATCTCAGATCGTGCATGAGTCGGTTTCGGAGGTTTTCTGGCATTGAGGTTTGAATTTCCAGGCGAACGGCAGATTTTCCCACTCGTCGCTTGCGCAGTTCCTGTTCGATCGCCAGCATCAAATCGTCGGCTTCGTCTTCTTCTACCGAAAGATCGGCGTTGCGAGTGACTCGGAACGGATGGCACTCCTGAACGATCGTACCGGGAAACAGGGCTTCGAGGTTGTGAGCGATCGCCTGTTCTAAGGGAATGCCCGACCAAATCGACTGTTTGTTGGCAGAGTACTGTCGCAATTCTTTTGGCAGGGAAATGAAACGAGGTAGAACGTTGGGAACTTTGACGCGGGCGAATAATTCCTCGTCGGTATCGGGATCTCTAACGATGACTGCTAAATTTAGGCTTAAGTTGGAGATGTAGGGAAAGGGATGGCTGGGGTCGATCGCCAGCGGCGTGAGGACGGGAAAAATATGTTCTTCAAAGTACTGTTGGAGATAGGTGCGCTGTTCTTGATTGAGATCGACGTAATTAATAATATGAATGCCCTCGGCGTTTAACTGCTCTCTAAGTTCGTACTCAAAATGTTGGTCTTGTTGCCTAACCAAAGGACGCAGGCGATCGCTAATCGCTTCTAGTTGTTCGCTGGGAGTCAAACCGTCCGGCGTTAGTTTCGTTACCCCAGCTTCTACCTGCTGTTTTAACCCTGCCACTCGCACCATGAAAAATTCATCCAGATTCGAGCTAAAAATTGCAGAAAATTTGAGGCGTTCTAAGAGAGGAGTGCGCGGGTCGAGGGCTTCGTGTAAAACGCGACGATTGAACTCTAGCCAGCTTATTTCTCGATTGATATAGTATCGCGGATCTTTGAGATCGATCTTTGGGGGAGTGGTTTTGGTTTTCGACATAGCGGTAGTTGGCAACGATGAAGCCTAGCATCGATACTATCTTGACAGTAACCAGCCAAGATTATCGCCAGATTAAAGCAATTCTTCCCCTAGCTATCTGCCATCGCGCGAATGATATCGCCCTGAGTTAAAATGCCGATCGCTTTGCCATCCTCTTCGTCAACCACGACTAAGCGTCGGATTTTCTTTTCGTGCATGATGCGAGCAGCTTCTTTGAGAGAGCGATCGGGAGTAATGCTAATGGGTTTATCGGTCATCACCTCGCCAACCGTTTGTCCCAAAGCTTTATGAATTTCTTTTTCGTAACGGGCGGGATTTTGCAGATAGATGACGCTATCGAGAATCATAATATAAGGCGGCGGTTCCACACCAGTTTCCTGCCACATTAGGTCTGATTCCGAAATAACGCCGACCAATTTTCCAGCGTCGTCCACGACGGGCATCCCGCTAATATGTTTCTCACACAGAAGCTTAATGGCTTCATTGAGCGGAGTTTGCGGCTTGACCGCGATCGGGTTGGGGGTCATGACATCGGCGACGGTTTTAGTCATGTGATAGTTTGGGATTGATTATCGAAGCGGTTATTTTTATTATATTTCCTTTCCTAGCCTCCTTATTCAGGAAATATGACTGCGCGATCGCGCGAGCCAATTTTGAACTCATGTTAAATCGCATTTCCTAGCTACCTGCCAAAACGCGATCGCACCGAATTCATTCAACTCCCAACTCAAGTCAGCCTAGCGGAGTCAGCCAATGCTCCACCTCTTCCCACCCCAAGCCTTTTCTAACAACGACAGGATCTTCCTCAGTCAAATCCAAAATCGTAGAAACCTCAACGCCAGGATCGGAACCATCGTCGATAATAATATCCACCGACTTATCAAGTGCATCAAACAGTTTTGCTTTCTCTAGTTTGAGGGTAGGAAACTCCCCTTCTTCGTCGGGCAAATGAGCCGAACTGGAAATAATCGGATTGCCCAGCGTCTGTAAAATCGCTTGACATATGGCACTATCGGGAACGCGAATGCCAGTGGTTTTGCGCTTGGGGTTCATTACCAGTTTGGGGACTAATTTAGTTGCAGGAAGTAGAAAGGTATAAGGCCCCGGAATTAAATGCTTCATAATTCGGTAAGCCGAATCGCTGACGATGGCATATTCAGAAATATTTGAAAGTGACGAACACAGGAAAGTCAGCGGCTTGTCGTTGGATAACTGTTTGAGTTGCCTAACCCGTTCGACTGCCGATTTGGAGTTAAGATCGCAGCCAATGGCATAGACGGTATCGGTAGGGTAGAGCATGACCGAGCCGCGCCTAAGCACATTGCAAATTTCGTCAATGGTACGTTGCTGGGGATTTTGGGGATGAAGGGAGTAGATAGTAGCCATGATCTTTTAATGAAAAATGAAATAATACAACTAACGCTCGCCTAATATCCAATTGCAGATGAACAATCGATCGCGAAATTAAAAAAAATATGAAAAAGTTAGCCTATCTTGAATGCCAAACGGGAATTGCTGGCGATATGTGTTTGGGCGCTCTCGTCGATGCGGGCGTGCCGTTAGAATATCTAAGCAAACAGCTCAAGAAGTTAGGAATAGAGCGAGAATATAGTTTGTGGGCAGAAAAAGTTTGTCGCAACGGACAGGTAGCCACAAAAGTTCATGTCGATGTCTATACCGAACAGCGCAACGGTCACGACCATCACCATCGAGCAAGACATTTACCCGAAATCGAACAACTCATTCAAGCAGCTTCGCTACCCCCAAGGGCAGCCGAATGGAGTCTTAAGGTGTTTCGCCAACTCGCGATCGCCGAAGGAGCCGTTCACGGGATTGCGCCACAGAAAGTTCACTTTCATGAAGTTGGGGCAACCGATGCCATTGTCGATATTGTCGGAACTTGTTTGGGCTTGGATTGGTTGGGAATTGATGAATTGCATTGCTCTGCTATGCCCACGGGCGGCGGTACGGTAAAAGCCGCTCATGGGATTTTACCTGTTCCCGTTCCCGCCGTGATGAGATTGTGGGAATCTCGTCAAGTTCCAGTTTACAGCAACGGCATCGACAAGGAATTAGTCACGCCTACTGGAGCTGCGATCGCGGTGACTCTGGCTACCCATTTTGGCGCTCCCCCGGCGATGAGTCTCGAACGCATTGGCTTGGGGGCAGGTTCGCGAGATTTACCCATTCCCAATATTCTCAGACTTTGGCTCGGTCGTTTGCTAGGAACGCCATCCACTAACCAAGAAACGATTTCGGTATTAGAAACGCAAATTGATGACCTCAGTCCCCAGGCGATCGGCTATGTTTTTGAGGAATTATTTAAGGTGGGTGCCTTAGATGTTTTTACAGTTGCTATTGGCATGAAAAAATCTCGTCCGGGGATTTTATTAACGGTTATTTGTTATCCTGAAAAGGTCTCCGCTTGCGAAGCAGTACTCTTTAGAGAAACGACTACTTTGGGAATCCGACATCTAACGCAACAGCGATCGATCTTAAAGCGAGAAATTCGCGAGGTAGACACAATTTTTGGCACGGTAAGAGTCAAAGTCGCCACTCAAGGAAACGAACCAGAGAAAACGATTCTAAACGTGCAACCGGAATATGAAGATTGTGCCGAATTAGCCAGGAATTCTAATCAGCCTTGGCACGTCATTCACCAAATGGCTTTGGCTGCGTGGTACGGTCATTCATGATGCTCGATAAACAATGAAATATGGGAGCATCCCACTTTCGCAATGAGTAAAAATGCTTAGAGTATTATGGTGTTAA
>NZ_MRCB01000045.1 GCF_001904635.1 Hydrococcus rivularis NIES-593 | reverse complement strand
TACTAATGTAGCTAACCTTTTGGCGATTGTCAACCCTTTGGCTCAAAAAAATTTTCAAATGCCGGAAATTCTCTTGCTCTGTGTTAGGCAACCGCTCGCATCGCAATCCGAGAACTTAACTCCGAGACGAACCGAGCGGCAGAAAAAAGCGATCGCGCAGAATTCAACAAATGGGATCGTGTACCGTAACTAACTTTGTCCCGTCGGGAAACGTGGCTTCAATTTGTACCTCGTGCAGCATTTCTGGAATACCTTCCATGACATCATCTCGCGTTAATAAGGTCGTTCCGTAACTCATTAATTCAGCGACTGTGTGTCCTTCTCTCGCGCCTTCTAGAATTGCAGCAGAGATAAAGGCGACCGCCTCTGGATAATTTAGTTTTATTCCTCTTGCCTTGCGTCTTTCTGCCAGGAGTGCTGCTGTAAAGATTAATAATTTATCCTTTTCTTGGGGAGTTAATTGCATTTTTCAGCGAGCGGCTACCAGTTATCAGTGATTAGCTATTTAATATTATTAATATTACATCCAGACTCTGGGTTTGATAACGGAGCGTTTCATAAGTGAAAGACGCAGTAATTGCCAAACTTCTGTAAACCAGTTTCTGACATCTGCTGTAGACGAGCCTCGATAACGACATAATAATCCTCGTGCTTGGGTTTGAGTTACTCCGGCTTCCCCTGAATATTGTTTATTGCTCCAGAGGGTTTGTGCCTGCTCTATTATGTTTTGCGAAACAGGTTTTCCAATCCAGATCAGACTCGCTACGATTGGTTGTCCTGCCAAACCTAGAGAGCTATTAACAATTGCTTCTCCTGCGGGTAGCCATTGTCTGTCGATTAACAAGGGTCGTTCTTGTTGCCAGATTTCTGTATGGGATTGCCAATTTCCCTGCAAAAATTTTTCACCTCTGGCACTGCGTCCGAAGCGAGTAATTTCCCATCCCAGCCAACTAGCTCCAGGCGCTAATTCTACTCTCAAATCTTGCTGATATATTGCCCCGTTGAAAATAATCGTTTCCTGAGGCACCCATTCCAAACAAGCACCCGATTCGATTTCGAATCGAATTATTTGTTTGGCAAGTTTTCCGTTGCTGCGATAGACTTTTCCGGCTGTCGCCGTGGTAATTAAAGTATTGGCATTTTCTCTTAGTCGTATTGTTTGAGCAAGACTATCGCCTTCTACAATTCCTCCAGCCGTATGTAAAATGACGCTGTGACATATGGATTTACCTTCAGGATAAAAAGGGCGCTGCACCTTGAGGGGAGCTTTAACCAAAGCATGGGTCAGATAGGTAGTATCTCTCTCGCAACTATAGACTAAATCGAGACTGCCATGCCATCCAGATATTGGTTGGGTTGTCATTAGATAAAGTAGTGCTTTTTATTTAACTTGATGGCATTTCTGGGAATAATATCACTGTTGGAGAAACTAAGCTTTACAATAATTTACTGGCACTCGAACAAATTACTAAAGAAGTCGGCTTTACATGCTATACATGTCGAACCATTTGAGCAAGAGGGGAAAAAAATGGTGCGCTTCCAAGTACATCCCTATCAGCGAGATAGTCATTTTACCGTATCTGCCCAAGCGCAACTTTTGGAGTGGAGACAGGTACGGAATTCTAACGGAGATGCTCAACTGCGACCCGTGATTCAAACAGCCATAAAATTGGGAGAGTTGCAATGGACGATCGAATTGACCTTAACCAATCGAGATGTTATGGGATTTCGTATGTTGTTGGGACGTGAGGGAGTACGCAGGCGTTTTTGGGTCAATCCGGGTCGCTCCTATTTGCTAAGTCACCAACTGGAACGACAAACGAAACATTTCTTCTAAATTTGAGAAATTTCTTCAACTATAGTGACAAATTCTTCGGTCTCGACTATACTTTATGTTGTGTGAGGAGCGAACCAGTTAGAGAACCGAGACGAAACACGGCCAGTCGTCGGTTCTCTTTCTGATTTTTAGGGAAATGGAGCGCTAAAATTCAAATTCTTCTAGGTCATTCTCTGCCAATCGTCTGCGCTTGTTTCTTTTTGGTTGCGGCAGCAGCAAAGGTGCGATCGCCCCCAGAACCATACCAGTTCCCAGGCAAAAAGATAACAAAACTCCTACAGGAATCTGAATCGATGTAAAGGTCAGGAATTTCAGGGAAACTGCCTCGATATTTTGGATTGAGAACACAGCGATCGCCCCAACCCAAGCAGCCATGACGATAGAAGTTAGCAAGGATGTAAAAGTTTTCATATTACCATCATAGTGAATGTCTTTGGGCGTTCTTAAGCTGCCGAATGTTAAGAGAGTCAGTAGCTTGAAATGGCGAAGAGTCGTTGCGTGATAAGATGATGAGCTTTAGTATAAAGAATGTAACTTAATCTTCAAACTCCTAGATTTCAGAATAAGTTCGCGATCGCAATGAAACACACACTTTCAGTTCTAGTTGAAGACGAAGCAGGGGTTTTGACCCGAATTGCTGGTTTATTTGCTCGCCGTGGTTTTAACATTGAAAGTTTAGCTGTAGGACCAGCAGAACAAGTTGGGATTTCTCGAATTACAATGGTGGTGCCGGGAGACGAGCGCATTATCGAGCAACTGACTAAGCAACTCTACAAGCTAATCAACGTACTGAAAGTGCAAGATATTACAGAAATTCCCTGTGTAGAACGGGAATTGATGTTGGTAAAAGTAAATGCAACATCTTCTAATCGTGCGGAAGTAATTGAATTAGCGCAAGTCTTTCGCGCCCGCATCGTCGATATTTCTGAAGAGACGCTGACTGTGGAGGTCGTAGGCGATCCGGGAAAAATGGTTGCGATCGTCCAGATGTTAAATAAATTCGGGATCAGAGAAATAGCCCGCACTGGAAAGATTGCCTTAATCCGCGAATCGGGAGTTAATACCGAGTATCTTAAATCTTTGGAAGCGAAAGTTTAGCTTGATTCTTCGGCAAAGTCAATTTTGCTATTAGCGATCGCATAACTTTAGATATAAGAAACAGGGATGACCATTGTATTAATAATTAGTCATCCCCATCATATTTTTTTCAACTAGGCAATGTTTTAAGCCAACGACCTACCTAGTTAAAGTTGCGGCACGAAGCGCTCTTTTTCAGGAACTCGCGTGTACTCGGCTACGATTTGACGAAACTCTTCGCCGTCAATGGTTTCTTTGTCAATCAACAGATCGACCAAGCGATCGATGACCTCGCGATTGTCTCGAATGATTTGCCGAGCAAGGTTGTGACCTTGTTCTGCGATCTCCCGTACTTGTTTGTCAATGCGAGCGGCAACTTCTTCGGAATATTCGGCACGGGTCATTAAACCGCCTCCTAAGAATACCTCTCCTTCTTGTCCTTCAAGAGACAAGGGTCCTAAATCGCTCATGCCGAAACGAGTCACCATTTGTCGCGCCAGTTCGGTCACTTGTTGTAAGTCGCCGCCTGCACCCGTAGTTACCTCATCGTATCCAAAGATTTCTTCTTCGGCAGCACGACCGCCCATAGCCCCAGCAATCCGCGCCATCAGTTGCGATTTGGCGATCAAACCTTGTTCTTCGCTCGGCATAAACCAAGTCAATCCTTGAGCTTGTCCTCGCGGGATCAAGGTCACTTTCTGTACGGGATCGTGAGCCTCGACCAAAGTACCGACGATCGCGTGACCGACTTCGTGATAGGCAATTAATCGCTTGCTTTTGCTGTCAACTAGAGGAGTTCCCTCCATTCCTGCCACGACGCGATCGACTGCATCGTCAATCTCTAACATCGAGATCGCTTCTTTGCGGCGACGGGCGGTTAAGATAGCAGCTTCGTTGAGCAAGTTTGCCAAATCGGCACCGCTAAATCCGGGAGTTCGACGTGCGATTCCTTCTAAAGATACTTCGGGCGCGAGTTTTTTATTGCGAGCGTGGACTTCTAAGATTGCCAAACGACCTTTAAAATCGGGCGCATCTACAATCGTTTGCCTGTCAAAGCGTCCAGGACGCATGAGAGCAGAGTCTAGTACGTCGGGACGGTTGGTAGCGGCGATGACGATGATACCAGTATTGCCCTCAAATCCATCCATTTCCGTCAGGAGTTGGTTGAGGGTTTGCTCTCGTTCGTCGTTTCCGCCGCCAATTCCCGCACCGCGCTGACGACCGACGGCATCGATTTCATCGATAAAGATCAAACAGGGAGCATTTTCTTTGGCTTTTTTAAACAAATCGCGCACGCGGGAAGCGCCCACACCTACAAACATCTCGACAAATTCCGAGCCAGAGATGCTGAAAAAGGGGACGCCTGCTTCGCCCGCGATCGCTTTTGCTAATAAAGTTTTTCCCGTTCCTGGAGGACCGACCAATAGCACGCCTTTGGGAATCCGCGCTCCAACAGCTGTAAATTTTTCCGGTTGTTTGAGGAAAGTGACGATTTCTTGTAATTCTTCTTTGGCTTCGTCAATTCCAGCTACGTCATCGAAGGTTACTCCAGTTTTAGCCTCCATTTGGAAACGAGCGCGAGATTTGCCAAAGTTCATCGCCTGACCGGGACCGCCTGGAATATTGCTAGAACGGCGGAAGAGGAAAAATAATGCCGCAATCAAGAGGATGGGAAAAAGCAAATTGCCTAAAAATCCCCAAAGTGCTCCATCATTGCGGATTGGATGAGCGTCAAGGCTAATATTAGCTTCTCTAAGCTTGGCGATTAATTCTGGCGAATTCGCTGGTAAATCTACGCGCATCCGTTGCACGCGATTTTCCAAGTCCGGGTCAACGGCTTGGACGATCGCCGTTCTACCTCCTTCATAAAGGTCTACGCTAATGACTCTTCCCGCGTCCAGATATTCCAAAAACCGACCATAAGTCATGCGGGTACTAGCTGTATTGGCGCCAGCGTTTCCCGCAACCGAAACGAAGGTTCCTTGCCACAGAAAGAATCCAATGACTAGAGCAGGTAGCGTCCAAAGTAGTATCGTTCTCCAAGAAATTTTCATTTTGTTAGTTTTCTCTAAATGAGCAAAAAACTTGCTTTTCTTAAATTTTATCGGCTGCTTTTGCTAAGGCTATTAACATAGTCAGAGCCAAATATCTATATCAGCTATGCCAACTTAACTAAATTTAACTTAATTCTCATCTTTACTGCAACCAATAAATAAAAAGGCAGCGGGTTAGTCTCCATTGTCTAAAAGACAAAAAGAAGCTATCCCGCCGCTGTTGATTTCTGTAGTTCATGGCTCATCTGTCGCGATCGCCAGATCGACAATGAACGATGAACCATCGACAACGAATGTTAGTAAGTTTCAACGTGCCAGCGTTCTTCTTTCTTCATTTGCTTTTGGTAATCAGACCAATTCACTCCGTGCTTGGCAGCGGCTGCACTGAGGGCTTGGTCGATTCCGTCTTCCATTCCTTTGAGACCGCAAATGTAAGTGTGAGTTTTGGGATTTTGCATCATTTCCCACAATTCGTCAGCATGTTCGGCAACTCTATGTTGAATGTACATCCGACCCCCTTGAGGGTTTTTCTGTTCGCGGCTAATGGCATAGGTGAGGCGGAAGTTATCGGGATAATCGGCAGCTAATTTTTCTAAATCTTCTCTATAGAGAATATTGGGAGTCGTGGGAATGCCAAAGATTAACCAAGCAAAGCCTTTAAATTTGTAATCTTCGTGATGTTCTTTAAACATCCGCCATAAATAGGCGCGGAAAGGCGCAATCCCCGTCCCAGTTGCCATCATAATAATATTGGCATCTTCGTCGTCGGGTAAGAGCATTTCTTTACCGACAGGACCGGTGATAGCTACGTCTGCACCGATTTCTAAACCGCACAGATAAGTGGAGCAGACTCCGTATACGGTTTCTCCGGTTTCTGGGTGTTTGTACTCCAGTTGGCGAACGCAAAGGGAGACAGTCTTATCGTCGCCGCGATCGCCATGACGGGTAGAAGCAATTGAGTAGAGTCTGAGTTTGTGAGGTTTGCCTTTATCATCGGTTCCCGGTGGAATAATCCCGATACTTTGACCTTCGAGATAGCGCAAATCGCCACCGGAGAGGTCGAAGGTGAGATGTTGGACGATCCCGATGCCTCCCTCGCCAACAAGCGAGTAATTTTCAATGCACTTGCCAATAAAAGGTTTATTTGGGCGATAGATATTCACGGGAATATCTGCGTGTTTTGTCTTCGCTTGAGTCATAGACTTACTTTTTTCTTGGGTCTGCTGTTGTGGTTCGTTTGTGGTTGTTAGTTGCGCGGGAATGTCTCCGTTTAAGGGTTTGATACTAACGATTTGACCTCCCAGGCGATTGATTCTCCTCATCTCCTGATTCATGCGCTGATAGGGCACCGTAATAAATACGCTGCCACTACGACGAATCGGATAGTTTAGACTGTCGGTGCTGCCGTTCTGACGTAAACCCACCACTTCAAAGACAAACAAACGGTTCCCATAATCTGTCGTGCTTGCAGAAGTCGCTGCCGTACCTGGACTGTACATACTTTAAATAACTCCCAACTCTCAATGACTGATAATGACTGTTCTATTTAGCCTATCATTAGGAAGGCTATGGTCACGGTAGAAGGAAGCCTATCGAGGGAAACCGTCTAACTGTCCTAGTTATTAGTTAGAATGAGATTATCGAGTTTTAAAATAAAAAACTGTTAAGATTGCGTCAATTTTAGATTTTCTTTACTAAAAAAGACCGAAAAACCGTAGGATAAGAACTAAATAAGCTAGTTCCATTTTAACGCTGTTATCGGAGTCGGAGATCGACCGGGCGAAACGTAACTTAGCCTTGTGGGAGAAATTCCATTCTGGTAAGATTCATGCACGGGATCTAGTATTATTAAATACTTACAAACTAGGTCGAGCTTGAGTTTTCTATACTCAAGAGCGATTTCTGTGTAGGCAAGGTTTTCTTGTCTTGAGCAGGCTAAAAACTTAGTTTGCTTTATACTACGGGATAACCAATCAGTTTTGCATTAGAGGAAAGCTATGACCGCTCAGCCAGACCGCGTGGTTCTCATTGGAGTAGCCGGAGATTCCGGCTGTGGGAAATCAACATTTTTGCGTCGATTAACAGATTTGTTCGGGGAAGAGTTTATGACGGTTATCTGTCTGGATGACTATCATAGCCTCGATCGCAAGCAGAGAAAGGAGCAAGGCGTAACGGCGCTCAATCCTAAAGCTAACAACTTTGACCTGATGTACGAGCAAATCAAAGCGCTCAAGAATGGTCAGGCAATTGATAAACCCATCTACAATCATGAAACGGGAACCATCGATCCGCCAGAGAGAATAGAACCTAACAAAGTTGTCGTGATCGAAGGGCTGCACCCGCTTTATGACGAGCGAGTCCGCTCTCTGATTGATTTTAGCGTTTACCTCGATATCAGCGACGAGGTAAAAATCAACTGGAAAATTCAACGGGACATGGCAGAGAGAGGTCATACCTACGATGACGTAATCGCAGCCATTAATGCTAGGAAACCGGATTTCACCGCCTATATCGAGCCACAAAAGCAATATGCCGACGTGGTTATCCAAGTTTTGCCAACCCAACTGCTTGACGACAAGGAAAGCAAGCTGTTGCGGGTACGCTTGATTCAAAAAGAAGGCGTGCCCAACTTTGAACCATCTTATCTATTTGATGAAGGGTCAACGATTGATTGGAGACCTTGCGGTCGCAAGTTAACTTGTGCCTATCCCGGCATTAAAATGTACTACGGACCCGATAATTTTATGGGGAACGAAGTGTCTATCTTAGAAGTGGATGGTCAGTTCGATAATCTCGAAGAAATGATTTATATCGAAAGCCATCTGAGCAAGACGGGAACGAAGTTCTACGGCGAGATGACCGAATTGCTGCTGCAACATAAGGACTATCCTGGCTCTAACAATGGAACGGGATTATTCCAAGTCCTTGTGGGGCTAAAAATGAGAGAAGCTTATGAGAAATTAACCGCTTCTACGACTCCTGCTGCCAAAAAGGCAACAGCCCAAGTTTAATCGACGGCTACGTAAAATTTTGCGATCGCGGGAGAGACAGTATAACTCTCGCGGTTTTATTTTTTTGTTGAGTTAGTGGTTAGTAGCGATCGCGAACGACTAACCACCAACCAATAACCAATAATCAATCGCTTATGAAAATCGCTAAAGTCTGGATAACTATTGTTTTTTTTCTCTTTGTCTTAGCCGAACTTTATCAGTGGCTTGTAGGCTTTATACTGCCTTTACCAATCTATATCTTAGCAGGAGCCTTTCTGGCGATCGCGTCTAACTACGACCGGGGAATTGGCGTGTTGTTTCGTCAAGTGGCTGGGAAAGAAGAAAAAGTATCGCCAACTGCCACCCTAGTCGAGTCGATAGAGGCTTTAGACGAAGCCAAGAACGATTACGTCTTACCTCCCAGAGATTAGACGAAGTCACGGGAGGCTCCGCCGCGAGAAGGCGGAGTATCTCTGAGCAACTAAAAATTCCTAGAAGTTAACGGCGCGATCGCTTTTTAGAAAGAAAGTTGTCATAGCGATCCGCCTAACTAAGTTATAAAATAATGTTGGCAAAAATCTTAGACTAACAGCAATTGGCGTTAAATGTGGCACTAAATGTAAAATCCTGTTTCTCCGTGGATTTTTGTCGTATATGTTGCTATGGAACTAAGCAAAGAGTATCTTTATGCTGTCTCTCGACGTACCTCAGAGTTCTTCTAAGCCAGAATTCGTCAACACCAGTCGCATCCTCGTCGTTGAAGACGAAGATGTCATTCGGGACATGATAGTTTTAGCCTTAGAAGAAGAAGGTTATGAGGTGATAACGGCAAGCGATGGACGAACAGCCCTGAATTTACTGCAAAACCCCACTTCTGGGGGGAGTAGCGAGGAATCCTTCGATCTGGTCATTTTAGATCTAATGTTACCTCAAGTTCACGGGTTAGATATTTGTCGCTTGCTGCGCTATCAAGGCAATATCGTTCCGATTCTAATGCTAAGTGCTAAAGCGAGCGAAACCGATCGCGTTCTCGGACTAGAAGTAGGGGCCGACGATTATCTAACCAAACCGTTCAGCATGCGCGAGTTAGTAGCTCGCTGTCGCGCTCTCCTGCGCCGTCAGAGTTTCGGCAACTTGTCTCAAACGTCAATCCGCAAGTTTCGAGATATTTCTCTCTACACCCAAGAATGTCGCGTCATCGTCCGAGGCGAGGAAATTAATCTATCTCCTAAAGAATTCCGCTTGCTAGAACTATTCATGAGCTACCCCCGTCGAGTTTGGTCGCGAGAGCAACTCATCGAACAGGTGTGGGGGCCCGATTTCTTGGGAGATACCAAAACAGTAGACGTTCACATTCGCTGGTTGCGAGAAAAGTTAGAACTCGACCCCAGTCAACCAGAATACTTGATTACGGTTCGCGGGTTTGGCTACCGATTTGGTTGAGGTAGTTGGGAACTGGTAAAATACTGGTAGAATAAATAACTTATAGCTCCGGCGTTACGAGTAACGGAGAACGTCGATCGCTATAACTAGAGTAAGGAAATTCTTGGGCGCGATCGCGCGAGAAAAGTTATCTTAGAATTCAGAATCTTCTGCGGGTGCCAGCAGAAGTCTCAATTCAGATGGCTTTCATTGTTACGTTTATCTTGGGAGTCGCTCTGGGCATAGGTTTTCATTATTGGAACCAGTATCGGTTTAAGCGCCAACTAGCCCAGATTTTGACTGCCTCCTCGGATACTGCCGACTTGATAACTTCCCTGCCCAGTTCATCCTTGGTGCGGCGGGAAATGGCGTATCTGACTCAGAAATGTCAAGCTCTCGAAGAAGAATTACAAACTTGGCAAACTGTGCTTGAAGGCGCCCCCATCGGCTATTTGCAGGTAGATGCTGAAAATCAACTGCTTTGGTGCAATCAACAAGCTCGCAAATTACTTAAAATCGATCGCTGGCAACCCGGACAGCTTCGTTTGTTGCTGGAGTTGGTTCGCTCCTACGAACTCGACCAATTAATCGAACAAACCCGCTCCACTCAAAAACCTCAAGGACAAGAATGGGTATATTATCCCACTTACTATGCCGCTAAAGGAGAGCTGTCCGAGCGAGAACAATTGCAGCTATCGAGCGAAAAATCGATCGCGATCGAAGCCTTTACTTACCCACTTCCTCAAGGACGAGTCGGCGTTTTTTTAGAAAACCGGCAGCCTTTTGTAGAGCTATCGCGATCGCGCGATCGCGCTTTTTCCGACCTAACTCACGAACTGAGAACCCCTCTAACTTCCATTTCCCTCGTCGCCGAAGCCCTACAAAAACGCCTCCAAAACCCCGAACGTCGTTGGGTCGAACAGATGCTCAAAGAAACCAACCGCTTGATAAATCTAGTTCAAGAATGGCTCGATCTCAGCCAGCTACAAGAAGCGCCGGATCGACATCTCTCTTATCAATCCGTCGAACTGCGCGAATTAATTTTTGCTGCTTGGCAAAGTTTAACTCCTCTAGCTCGGCAAAAAGAAATTACCCTCACCTATTGCGCTTCCGAGCCATTTTACCTGCAAGCCGATCGATCCCGCCTCACACAAGTCTTTCTAAATTTATTCGACAACAGCATCAAATACAGTCCCCCTCAGAGCGAGATTCGCGTCGAAGTCGAGGCGATTTCCGAACCGGAGACTAGCGAAATTCTAATTAGTATCGTCGATTCGGGTTCTGGCTTTTCCGAGTCAGATCTTCCCTTTATCTTTGACCGATTATACCGAGGCGATCCGTCTAGAGCGAGATACCCTATTCCTACTCAGGCGATAGAAACGTTCCCGACTCGACACGGCAGCGGACTGGGATTAGCGATCGCCCAGCAAATTATCAAAGCCCATGGCGGGTCTATTTCTGCTCAAAACCATCCCGAAACTGGTGGGGCTTGGTTGCAATTGCGATTGCCAACCCATCAATCTAAAGACATATAGTGCTTTTGGTTGCATTGAGTATAATTGGTGATAAGTGAAGGACTTTTTTGTGCTTTGCTATTGACAAAAAACTTGTTTTAGTATAATCCAAGCATGAGCTAGTGAGCCTGTCTTCTCAGAGTCAACATACCGAACGAGCTTATTTTGAACGCTGCCTCCGACGCTTAGAACAAGATGTTTTGAGGATGGGAACGCTGGTGGAAGAGTCTTTTCGCCTCAGCCATCAGTCCGCCTTTGCTCGCAACTTGGCAGCCGCTCAAAAAATTCCGGCGATCGACAAGCAGATCGACCGCTACTACCGTCAAATCGAGCTAGAGTGTGCAACCCTAATGACGCTTCAAGCGCCTGTCGCTCAAGATTTACGACTGCTGAGCGCTTTCATGCAATTGGTTCGGGATCTAGAGCGCATCGGAGACTATGCCAAAGACATTGCAGAAATTGCCATTAAGCTCTTTCCCTATGAGCCTCACCCCTGCATGAGCGAGATCGAAGCCATGTCCCGCCACGCTCAACTCATGTTGTCAACCAGTCTAGTATCCCTTGCCGATCTCGATGCCGAGGCAGGTCAAAAGGTAAAAAAATTAGATGATACGGTAGATGATGCCTACGATCGCCTTTATGAAACCTTAGCCTATCAGCGAGATATTAAAGGAGTGGTAGAACCCATCCTTCTACTCGGACTGCTCATTCGCCATTTGGAAAGAATGGCAGATCATGCCACTAATATCGCTCAGCGCGTTTCCTACATCGTGACCGGACATCGAGCTTGATAGCAGCGAGGTAGCGACCATAAAGGCGATCGCCTGGAGATTTAACCCGGGTTGAGTGATAAATCTTTGTCCCCTCATCCCTAAATCCCTTCTCCCACAAGGGGCGAAGGGACTTTAGTCCAAAGTCTTAAGTTGAGAGCCACTCTCCCGCTCTGGGAGAGGGGTTGGGGTGAGGGCGATTTGATTTGAGTTTTGTCACTCAACTAGGATTTAACCTTGAGATTCCCCAAACATTACCTTTTCCTAAATTAGCTGGTTTAAGATTTAAGAAAAACGTTAAATTTTCAGCCCAACAACCTAATTGACATTACATTAAGAATCAAAATAGGATCTTACGGTTTTATTAACTTATTAGTTATTCTTCTTAAGATTGTGATTTATTTGATGAGTTTAGGGTAAGCTAAAGGTAGGTGTTTCTCTAGTATTCGTAACTGGAAGAAACCAAGCTTCCAAATACGTCATCGATACTAATAGTTAATTAAACGTTTAAGTCCCTGAGGTGTGAGGATGAGTTCGATGTCTAAATTACTGTGGTCTTCGATCAAAATTGCTCCAGCGATTGTTGGTGCATTCTTTCTAGCAATCCAGAGCGCGAGTGCCGCTCCAGAGGAGACAAGCAAGCTTCAGCTAGCCGAGAATTTGCTAGCTCAAGCCGCTCCTAATCCTAGCAATGGCAACAGCAGCACCCAAATGCTCGAACAATCAGGCGAGTTGAATCGCATGGACGGTCAACTCGACGAAAGCGAATCAATGGACCAAGTCACTAGCGTCCAGGAATTAAAAGATGTTTCGCCAACAGAGTGGGCTTATGAAGCGCTTCAGAGTTTGGTAGAGCGCTACGGCTGTATCGTCGGTTATCCAGACCAGACCTACCGAGGCAACCGCGCCCTAACCCGTTGGGAGTTCGCTGCTGGTTTGAACGCTTGCATGAATACTATGGAGCGTCTCATTCAGGAAAACGTCGCCGTTCTCAAAGAAGATATCGATACGCTCAAGCGCTTGGCGCAGGAATTTGAAGCCGAACTAGCCGCGCTCGGCGGACGAGTCGATAACCTGGAAGGACGGGTGGCTTTCTTGGAAGATAATCAGTTCTCCACAACCACCAAACTCAGAGGTGAAGCCATCTTCAGCGTCGCCGATACCTTTGGAGAAGACGACAACACCCAAACTGTTTTCCAAGATCGGGTTCGCCTCAACCTAGAAACGAGCTTTACGGGTAAAGACTTGTTGAGAACCCGCTTGCAGGCAGGAAACTTTGGGGGAAATCGATTCGATGTTTCCAATACCGGAACCAACGTGACGCGCTTGGCGTATGATGACGGTAGTAACAATGACATAACTATCGACGACCTCTGGTATCGCTTCCCACTATTTGACGACAAATTGACGGTTTGGGTAGGTGCCAATTCCCTGAACTTGGATGATGTTTTCAGTACCGTTAGCCCCTATTTAGCAGACAGCGGTACGGGTTCCCTCTCTCGCATCGGGCGATACAATAACATGGTTTACCGAGGACCATCAGGAGCGGGTCTAGGATTCAGATTTGACATTAGCGATCAATTCTATGTAGGGGGAGCTTATTTAGCTAGTGATAATAGTGAATTAGGAGCATCTAATCCCGATGAAGGATCGGGCTTGTTCAATGGTTCGTATAGTGCAGGCGGTCAAATAGGATTCAAACCAACCGAGGACATCGAGTTAGCTGCGACCTTCGTGCATACCTTCCGAACTGGAAATGAAGATATATCAAATAATCAAGGTCTTTTTGGTAACATAAGCGATACCGATGCTGAATTTCCTTTTGGCAGGGGAATTCCAACGGCTGCCGAACGGATCGGTCTGTCTGCTAGCTGGAAAATCACAGACAGAATCCATTTAGGCGCTTGGGGCGGATATGCGATCGCCAATGAAGTATCTTCCGACATTGGATTGGATAGCCGGGATATTTGGACCTGGAATGCCAATGTTTCTATCCTTGACTTGGGTAAAGAGGGTGCCGTACTTTCTCTGAGCGGTGGTATGCCGCCCAGAGGTGAATTCCAAGAAGGAACAGTAGAAGATCCCCTCACCGGAGAGACGATTACCGTCAGAGATGCCAGAAGAGTGGACGATCCAACTTACCTCATCCAAGCTCAGTACAAATTCCCCATCAATGACAATATCAGCATTACTCCGGGTGCCTATGTAGTTCTCAATCCCAATCAAAACGACGACAACGACGCGATTTGGGTAGGCGTTATTCGTACCACCTTTAAGTTCTAATAACTCCTAGTTAACCCATCTCGATAAAGTAGGGGCAGGTGTCAAAACCTGCCCCTACGAATATGCGGAGATATAAACTAGATTTGATAGGATTTACAGATCCAACAATCCCTCCCGTTCGCGAATTGCCATCCCGTGCGCTGGAAATTCTTCATAGGCAGCCAAGGTTTGCGTAGTTTGCTTGAGACGATTAAACCCTTCTGGCGTTAGATAGGCAAGCGTCGATCGCTTGAGAAAATCAAACACGGAAACGGCAGAATAGGAACGAGCAAACCCTCCCGTTGGCAGAACGGCATTGACTCCAATCGCATAGGTTGCCATGGAAGAAGGCGTATAAGCTCCCAGTAAAATTTCGCCAGCATTCTTAATCTTGCCGACGACGCTGAAGGGATCTTTGACTAAAACTTCCAAATGTTCCGGCGCGTAATCATTAATAAAATTAATCGATTCTTCCAGGCTGGCGGTGAGCAGAATGCCGCCATAGGAAGCCAATCCTTGCTCGCAAAATTCCCTGCGCCAATCGGGGAGACGCTTGAGATAGTCTGCGACATATTCGCTCGCTTTGCGTGCCACGGCTTCGCTATGGGTCACCAACAGAGCCGCCGAATCGGAGCCGTGTTCTGCTTCAATTAAGAGATCGAGGGCGGCTAATTGAGGATCGGTCGTTTCATCGGCTAAAACGATCGATTCGCTCGGTCCGGCGGGAAGTCCAACATCGACGGTTCCATACAAGAGTCGCTTGGCGGCAGCGCCGTAAATACTGCAAGGACCGATAATTTTGTCTACTTTTGGGATCGTTGCCGTTCCCAATGCCATAGCCGCGATCGCCTGAACGCCGCCCAGCTTATAGACCTCTTTGACCCCTGCCATCTCGGCGGCGACGAGAGAAACGGGTTCGACATTGCCTTGTTTGTCTGGCGGCGTGCAAACGATAACTCGGTTGACTCCGGCGACCATCGCGGGTATGGCAAGCATCAGCATCATCGAGGGAAACGCACCTCTACCTCTGGGCACGTACAAGCCAACGCTGGGAATCGGCGAAATTTTCTCTCCGGCAAAGACCCCCGCGTCAATTTCTGCCAATTGCATTTCTTCTGGCATCTGGCGTTGGTGAACTGCTTTGATGTTGGCAAAGGATTGCTCGATGGCGGATCTTACTTCTGGATCGATTAATTCCTGCGCTTGGGCAAATTCTGCTGCCGTTACCTTGAGATTTTCAACCGATGCTCCAGCGTAGTCAAATTTTCTGGCATATTCAACGACTCCTCTGTCGCCGTCTTGTTTTATCTTGTCTATAACCGCTTGAGCGATAGGCAGTGCCTTATCGATATCTAACTCGGCTCGTCTTTTCAAGGCAGCGAGTTCTTGTGGGGTCATTTGTGCGAGTTTCCGAATCACGATCGCTCTTTCTCTCCTTACAACTAGGAACTAAAAATGATATAGTCTTTCATTTACTGAAAGATCGTGTTAATTTCCCTAAGAAACCATCGAAAATAGTGAATGAATCCTTT
Source organism: Hydrococcus rivularis NIES-593 (assembly GCF_001904635.1). Taxonomy (GTDB): domain Bacteria; phylum Cyanobacteriota; class Cyanobacteriia; order Cyanobacteriales; family Microcystaceae; genus Hydrococcus; species Hydrococcus rivularis. Next base: position 9,633 of record NZ_MRCB01000045.1, on the reverse strand, counting down.
GGAACATCCTTTTGAGGCTACTACTTTAGTCGATCTGTTGCACTATAGGGCTATCTATCAGCCCAACGTTCTTGCCTATACCTTTTTGGCGGACGGAGAAACGGAAGAAGTTGACCTTACCTATGAAGAACTCGATCGCAAAGCGAGAGCGATCGCCGTTTGCCTCCAATCGATTTGCCCGCCAGGAGAGCGTGCTTTACTCATCTATCCACCAGGTATTGACTATATTGTTGCATTTTTCGGCTGTTTGTATGCCGGAGTCATTGCCGTTCCTGCCTATCCTCCTCGACCCAATCGCTCTGCGACACGCCTCCAGACTATGATAGTCGATGCCCGACCCAAAGTCGGTTTGACCGTGCGATCGGTCTTGGCGAGTCTGGAGCGACAGAAGGATCGCGCTCCCGAATTAAAGAGCTTGCGCTGGCTGGCTACCGATAATTTGAACGATAAATTAGCGATCGACTGGCAACATCCGAACTTAAGCGGCGATACCCTCGCGTTTCTCCAATATACATCGGGTTCGACAGCCGAACCCAAAGGCGTAGCGATCGCGCATCAAAATTTACTGCATAATTTAAGCTGGATCTATCGTCGTTTCGAGCATACGCCCAACAGCAAAGGCGTTATTTGGCTGCCACTCTATCATGATATGGGATTGATTGGCGGCGTGCTGCAACCTCTTTACGGCGGCTTTCCCACAGTTTTGATGTCGCCGCTCATGTTTTTGCAAAGTCCCATTCGTTGGTTGCAGGCGATTTCTCGCTATCGAGCTACCACTAGCGGCGGTCCCAACTTTGCCTACAATTTAGTTAGTCGCAAAGTCACTCCAGACCAACTCGTCAATTTAGATTTGAGTAGTTGGGGAGTTGCTTTTAATGGGGCGGAAACGATTAGCTATGAAATTATCGAGCGATTCTCAACTCTCCTGGAACCTTGCGGATTTCGTCGAGAAGCTTTCTATCCTTGCTATGGCATGGCAGAAGCTACCCTATTTATCTCAGGCGGACAAAAAACTGCTCCCATCGCCTACAAAAAACTCAAAGCAAAAGCCATTGAAAAACATCGCGTTCTTCCTGCTAGCGACGGCGAAGTCAATTTTCGGATAGTCGTTGGTTGCGGTCAAAGTTTACCCGATCAAAAAGCGATCGTGGTTAATCCCGAAACTATGACGCGATGCGCTCATAATGAGGTAGGAGAAATTTGGGTATCCGGTGCTAGCATCGCTCGCGGCTACTGGAATCGACCAGAAGAAACGGAGCGCACTTTCTGCGCTTATCTGGCAGATACTGGCGAGGGTCCTTTTCTGCGTACTGGCGACTTGGGATTTATTGAAGATGGCGAACTTTTTATAACGGGTCGTCTCAAAGATACGATCGTCATCAACGGTCGCAATTATTATCCTCAAGATATCGAATGGACGGTAGAACAGAGTCATTCTCTTATCAGACCTAATTGTTCGGCTAGCTTCTCTGTAGAGATGGAGGGCGAGGAAAGGTTAGTCATTTTAGCAGAGGTGGAGCGCAGCTACCGAAAACGCCGCTTGGAAGCAGATTCTTCCCCCGAATCGCCAACAGACGCTTCCAAAGCTTTAATTCAGGCAATCCGCAAAGCCGTTTTACAACAGTACGACCTACAGGTATACGATGTATTGCTCCTAAAACCGGGTGCCCTTCCCAAAACTTCTAGTGGGAAAATTCAGCGTCATTTGTGTCGGACTCATTATCTTGCCGGAACGTTAGAGGTTTTATAGACAAAATTACCTTATTCATTCATATTTCTATAGGTAGCAACGGCAGAAGGAGAAACGCGGTTGAGATAGCGGAAAATCCAATACTTGAATATCGTGTCTAAAATAACGGGAAATGTCGCGATGAATAAAAAATTAAACTCTCTATTTTCGGGCAGTCCAAAATGTTCGGCAATACTTCCTAAAATTACTTCCCATCCATGAGGAGAGTGAAAGCCTACAAACATATCTGTAAATAGAATAATGAGAAAAGCTTTTGCCGAGTCGCTCAGACCGTAAACAATTTCATCGAGAAATGATTTGACAATTTCAATTTCCTTTCGGTTAGTGGCAATAACTACCGCAAAAGCAACTAGGGAAAAGAGATCGGCAAAAATATTCGCGATCGCATTGCCTCCTTTCTGGCGAAACTCTTCAGAAATTTCTTGGGCTTTTTCCCTAACCCGATCTTGGATTTCTTCTAAAGATAATGTTGATAGTCCGATGGTATTTCTGAACTGTAACATTTCCTCAAAATGTCTGAGTTCTAAAAAAGCTTCTTCTTCTAAATCTCTATTAATAAAAATAATTTGTGGATTTTTCTCCAGGTAATTACTGACAAGCGGACTGACCAAAAATGTCTTAGTCAGTTGATGAGTCAAAAGAGGAACGATAATTAGCAAAAGAATAAATTTAATTGAAATGGCTGTCTTGTAACGAGAACTTCGATATCTTTTGATAACTTCTTCTTCGGTTTCTCCCGATTGAGGATCGATTTCTTGTCGGATGCGACTAATCGTATTCAAAAAGGAGCGAGGTAAAACGCCAGTTTTTTCAGTAGCTTTTGCTACTCTAGTTTTAGAATTCAGATCTTCATTTTCTAAATTTAGTTCTGACTGACCATTTCTTTTCTTTTTTGAAGCCAAACTATCCTTGACATTAACGAGTTCCGAACCTTTACCATTTTTCCAATCCTCAGACTCATCTACTAACAGACTTTGCCTTGTATCTTTTTCTATAAAATTAGTTTTGTATTTAGAGACGATCTCGTCGATAAACTTTAGTTTGTCCAGGATAGCTAGCGAGCGATTTTGTTCTTCGAGCAACTTCTCTCGATTTTCCGGTTGGTTTTTGGACAAATTAGAGAGATTGACAAAGAAACGACTGGTTTTAAACTCAACCAGTGCCATATTGATGGTTTGTAGATACCCTTTAACTTCTGTTTGAAAATAAGCAATAACGCTCTCTCCATAGTCAGAAAATCGAGCAGATACCTTCTGACCGTTAAAATGCCTATCTTCAATGTCTTTAATCTTGATAGCTGCTCTGTATGCCCTCTCCAACGCTCTTTCCGGAGTAGCAGAAAACCAGCGGATAGCATTGCCTAAAATATTGTTGAGTTGCATAGAAATCGTTAACGATCTTTGTAAGATGATGAGAGACAGCAGCGATCGCGCAACTGATACAGAGACGCAATATCTTGCATCTGTACTAGGATTCTGAATCTCATTGTATGCTCTGCACTAGCCAACTGACCTTAAAACAATTGTGTTGCCCTCATCAATTTGGATTATCGGATTAACTCGCACTGGGAAAACAACGCGCTTAATTGACGAGTTTCGTCAATGGGTTTGGGAAAAACGACGCGCGTCCAAGCAAGTTGCTCGCAACAGCGATTCCGCTCAACCGTTGACCTCGGCTATTCTGGTCTTTGCCGCCAATAACGACAATCGTCGGAACTTAGCAGATCGACTGTCAATTTCAGTACGGGGAAGCTATCCAGTACTCTGTAAAACCCCATTAGGATTTATCTGTGACGAGGTAACCTTGTTTTGGCCCCTGCTGTTCGAGCGATTGCATCTTAAGGCACAGTTTCCCCTGCGCCTGCGTCCGGAAACCGAACAAGAATTAGCAACGCGCCTGTGGCGACCTAAATTAGACCAAGAAAGTTTAACCCGACTCGGAATCGGCGAGTATCAGTTGGTGCGCCGAACGCTGGATTTATTGCAACTAGCTGGAGCAAGCGGCATTCCGGTAGAAGATATCCCCGCGATTTTAGCAGCAGGTTTTCCCAGTCTCAACGAGTCAGTTTCCGGCAATGTCTCCCATTGCCTGGGAGAATTGCTGATGGAGTGGCGGCAGTGGTGCTTAGAGAGAGGATTGCTCAGCTATGGCATCATCTACGAACTTTATTGGCGGTATTTACTACCCGATCCGGTTTATCAAGAGCATTTGAGCCGTCGCTACCAGGCGGTTTTTGCCGACGATACGGACGATTATCCGGCAATTATCCGAGATTTATGCGAACTGCTTCTCGATCGCGGCGCGTTTGGCGTATTTACCTATAATCGAGACGGTCGAGTACGAATGGGATTGAATGCCGATCCCGACTACCTAGCAGGTTTAGCCTCTCGCTGTCGCATCGAAGAATTATCCAACGCAAGCGGGCTAGGAACCGACTTAGGAAACGCGATCGCGCAATTTCTCGACGATCCCACCTTTATTCCCAGCTTGCCCCCGTCAGTCCTATCGATTCAAACCATCTCCCGCGCCCAACTGTTGCGAAAAACGGCTGAAACGATTATTGAAGCCGTCGAGGCGGGAGAAGTTCGACCGGAAGAGATAGCGATAATCGCTCCCGGTTTGGACGAAATTGCTCGCTATACGCTCATCGAGATTCTCTCGTCGGCGGGAATTCCCATCGAACCACTCAACGAACAGCGCCCCCTGATTAGTTCCCCGCTCATTCGCGCCTTATTGACGCTGTTGGCGCTCGTTTATCCGGGGTTGGGACGTTTAGTCGGGCGGGATTTGGTAGCAGAAATGCTGGTCGCACTCAGTCAAAAACCTACAGACAAAGCTGGAGAGATAGAGAACGGTGAAGACGGGGAAATACGGACAAACAAAAGACGACACCGACTCGTTCCGGCGATCGATCCCGTGCGTGCGGGTTTAATTGCTGACTATTGCTATCAGATCGACCCAGAGCAACCGCGCTTGTTGCCTGTAGAGACGTTTTCTAGATGGGATCGCTTGGGATATCGAGCAACAAAAGCCTATCAAGAGATCGCAGCTTGGATAGAAGAAACCAAATCCCTACTCCAACAACAGCATTTAACCTACCCAGTTATGGTATTGGATCGGGCACTCAAGCATTTTGTCGGCAATGGCGCTCATCTGCCCTACGATTGTCTCTCGGCTTTGCGGGAACTGATGGAAACGGCACAACACTTTTGGGAAGTGGATCGGCGGTTGCGGCTAAACGAACCCATATCCTCCTCGGTGGCGACAACGGTCGCTCAATTTATTCAACTATTGCGTCGAGGCACGATTTCAGCCAATCCCCGTCCGGTTAGCTCTTTTGGCAAAAAAAAAGGGACGGTTACCTTGGCGACGATTTTCCAGTACCGTTCTCTTCGTTCTTTTCACCGCTGGCAGTTTTGGTTGGATGCCTCGTCTCATCTCTGGGATAAAGGCGGTGCGGCAACGCTATATGGCGCGCCCTTATTCCTACGAGAATGGTCGGGACGTGCCTGGATGCCAGAAAACGAGTTGGAGAGCGATCGCGAGCGTTTGGGACGAATTTTGCGCGACCTCTTAGGACGAGTTGGCGAACGAGTCTATCTGTGCCATAGCGATTTGGGCGTTAACGGAACAGAACAAATGGGTCCGCTTTCGGTATGGGTTCGCGCTTCTAGGGAGTATGTTGCAGAGTCTAAGGCGATTAAGGACGATCGTCTCCGTAGAGAAGTTTACAGAAATTTATCTCAATAATGCAGCGTCAGCTAAAAAGGTTACAATTCAAATAATTATGGACTTATGAGGCTGCCTCTAAACTATTTTTACTCTCATCTGTCAAGCGATCGTGGATTTTTGCTTCTCATCTTCTTTAATTGCCGCTTCATCAGCTTCAACCGATAAAGGCACCGGCACTTCTCAATCGCTCTCGATCCGAACGGTTAAAGCCAGCGATATTAAGGGTCTTGCTGAAGTCATAACCCGAAGCTTTCATCCCCGTCAGGGATTGTGGTATTGGTTTTACCCTTTACTCAAATTAGGAATTTATGAAGATTTGCACAGTCGCATCCGTTCCTCTTCGCCCCATCATCGATGTATCGTTGCCAGTTTGTCGATCGATGGCGCAGCGGGCGGAGTAGAAGAAATCGTCGGTACGGCAGAAATTGCAATGCGCTTTGACTCGACTGCCAGCGACGGCTTCCCCTATATTTCTAATTTGGCAGTCAGTCCCACTCATCGGCGACAGGGAATCGCGCGAAAATTACTGCTCGCCTGCGAGCAGATCGCGCGGGAATGGGGATGTCAAGCCGTCTCGCTACACGTTCTCGAAAATAACTATCCTGCTAAACGACTTTATTTTTCGTGCGGATATCGACTTTATCGTATTGATTTTAGCTTCAGTAACTGGTTGCTAAAGCGTCCCAGACGTTTGTTGATGTACAAAAAAATGCAAAATTCGTTCTAGTTGCAGCTCGATAGCCAAACAAGCTAAAAAACATGCAAGACAGTCAGATCAATGTCATGCAAGCCCCAAATAGAGAGGCACAAATCTCCGATATCCTCGCCCAACTGCGCGAGAAAAAGTTCTCGATCGTCAATCCTCGCCGTAAAAATGGCTTGATTCTCTATAAACCCTATCATGCTGAATTTGTCGGTCCTGGAGCCGTAGTGGGCAGCGAGATTGATACAGACGTGGTAAAAGTCATATCAGTTGGCAATTTGTCGCTTGTAACTCCTCAAACCACCAAAGAAAAAATTAATGCCTATCTAATTCGGCGGCAGTGGGTCAGGCTCACCAAACAAATTACAGACAATCCCATTGCCCTGCAACGGGCGCAAGTTATCCTCAATCAGTTTGAAAATTGGTTCGATCCCCAGACAACTGCCCAGCTTCCCGACGAGGCTTTTGCGCTTTTGGTAGGAGTTTTGCCGCAAACGATTAGAAAAGTCCGCAATGCATATATTGGTTAGGCTAGGGTAATTACGGTTAATTCTGGCGGACAAAAAATTCGTCCTGGAAAATAAGTCCCCAAACCGCGATTGACGTAGAGTTGGTTGCGTCCTACCCGATGCCATCCCTGCGCCCATTGCCAATGTTTGACGACTCTAGAACATTGTCTGAGAAAGGGAATATACGACTGTAAGGGTTTTGGAGTATTTTGACGCAGTTGTTGCAGCAAAATCGGTGCCGGACCGCATCCTGGGATAACGATCTGACCGCCGTGGGTATGACCGGACAGTTGTAGATCGACCCGCCATCGTTTCAAAACTTCGGCAGTATCGGGATTGTGAGATAAGACGAGGCGAGGTATTTGCGCGTCTAGCCGATCCAAAACCGATGCGGGAGCGAATTCCCGCGACCAATAATCTGCCAGTCCGACAAGGGGGAACTCTTCTCCCAAAGGAGTCGCGATCGCGTTCCACAAAACATGAATGCCAACCCTGGTTAGCGCTTCGATGACTTTCTCTTTTGAGTGTCGGTAATGGTTATCGTGATTTCCCAAACAAGCATAAATTCCAGTCCGACTTTTGAGGGATTTTAGCCGGCGCGCTAATTCGAAGATCGGCGTTGGATCGTCGGTCACGTAGTCCCCCGTTAAAAGAACGAGATCGGGATCTTCTTGATTGCTAGCTTCGATAGCTTGAGAAAGCAAGTCTTCCGAAAGACGCAACCCATCGTAATGAAAATCGGATAGTTGGACGAGTTTCGTTCCGACTAATGCGACGGGCAACCCCGCGATCGCGACTGTTAATCTTTCTACACTTAAGGGTTCGGTTTTTATCCACCAAGACATGAATTGATTTTTACTCCCCTCACCAGTTACTCTATACCAGTTATCAGTGATTCGTCGCTCGATCGCGCTCTCTGACTGGTAAGCGATCGCCAAATGGCGATCGTTGTTATAATCCCGCCTTAATAGAATAACTCATGCCAATTCTAGGTAAGTATTACCTAGCACACCTAAACCCTGCCAAAATCTGACGCACGCCGGGATGGTACCAGTTGCGGAAACTCGATCGCATCGCCCAAGGACGAGTTGCCCAACTGCCGCCGCGCAAGACGCGATGCTGGTTGTCGAAATAGGTTTGGGAATACCCCCGATAAGGATAGGGCTTAAATCCCTCATACCCGGCAAACCAAGAAGCCGTCCATTCCCAAACATTCCCCAGCATATCGCAGCAACCATAGGCACTTTGATTCCCTCGATAGGCATCGACGGGGGTTGTATGTCCGACTAAAGTGTCGTGATTGCATAACTTCACATTGGGTTCGCTGTTTCCCCAGGGATAGAGGAGTTTTTGTCCCTTTTCAACGTCCCAACTGGCTGCTTTTTCCCATTCCGCCTCTGTCGGCAATCGTTTTCCCGCAAATTGCGCGTAAGCTTCTGCTTCATACCAACTGACGCCGCAGACGGGGTGATTATCCCAATCGCTGGAATCCGACCAATATAAGGGCTGAGAGACGGGATTGTCTTGTAACCATTGCCAGCCCTCCTCCGACCAAAATTGCCGTTCTTGGTAGCCTCCTGCCGCCATAAACGCTCGATACTGAGAGCAAGTTACGGGATAGCGATCGATCCGATAGGCATCTAAATAAACCCGATGGACGGGACGTTCGTTATCCTGGGCATCAATAGCATCGCTTCCCATTGCAAACTCTCCGGCGGGGATTTCTACCATCTCATCGGATTTTGGATTTTGGATTAACGATTTTGGATTGGAGAAGTGTAATTGAGTGTAGAATCCCTCTCGATCCCAGCGATGGAGTTGTAGGAGAAACGCGATCGTTTCGCTATGCTGACTTTCGTGTTGAATCAGCCAACGCCAGAGACGTTCCTGTTTTTCTAGCGGTGCTGTTTCCAGATAGGTTAAAACTTGAGTTCTGACCGTATCGAGATACTCTCGAATTACCTCTATACCAGGTAATTTCTGCCGTTCTGACTTGGGCAAACCATCAGCCGCAAATAGTTTGTGATATTGAGAAAATACAGGCGGTAAACCGGCACAACACTCTAAAATCCAGAACGCTTCGGTAAAAGCAATGTGACCTAAATGCCAACCAACGGGACTAAAATCGGGATGCGCCTGCTTGCACAGGGTTTCTGAATCGAGATCGGCAAATAAATCTAGAGTGCGACTGCGACACGCTTGTAAGATCTTAAAAATTTCCTCTCTACGAGATTGAATTGATACGAACTTCAAGATTTCTCCCTACTCTAAATAGAGGTTTTGAGGGTTCAAGTTGGTATTTTAACTCACCGATCGAGGTCTGCTAATTTGAAAGGCTTGGCATTCAAATTTTTCCAAAAGTTTTCAGCGGGGAAATGACTTCGGTAAGCAGTGCGAAACTCTAGTAAAAGTGCGATCGCCGTCACATCTTTTGTTCCAAAAAATCTAAAAAAATTTAGTCAATATCGTCCTTGTTTTTGGGTTCGCTCTTGACAAACGATCGGGCGTTCTGAAAGTTTTAAAGGGTTTAGTCTGCTTAAATACGCCCTTGATATCAAATCCATTTAATTAGTCATAATATGTATGTAGTGCGTTCGCGTAGCGTGCGCGTAAGCGCATACGTCCCGCTCGCGACTCCTGTTGGTCGCACTACTGGGTATTCGCTACTGGGTATTATGGTCGTTCATCCGGATTTAATATGACGAGCAGATTTAGGCTCGAAGGCTAGCAGCGAGTTCTTTCAGTAGCTGGCTGCCATTGCGAAAGACAGACCAGCCATCTCCTACCAGTACTGCATTTATGCCGCTGATTTGTGCTAGCCGACGAACTGAGATGACGGACTCGGCTCGATTTTGAAGCTTAGTATATAATCCAAACTATTAAAGTATAGTCATATATAGTCAGACATAATCTTCTATGTTAATATAAGAATATGAAAC
>NZ_MRCB01000044.1 GCF_001904635.1 Hydrococcus rivularis NIES-593 | reverse complement strand
TTAACTCCGTTCAAAACCAGGCTTAGAGCGTGTTGCCAATTTTCGGACGAGTCTATTGATGAAAGATTAGCGAACGCCTAACAATTCCACGTCAAAAATTAAGGTCGCATTGGGAGGAATGACACCGCCAGCACCGCGAGAACCGTATCCCAATTCTGAGGGAATAATTAGGGTGCGACGACCGCCGACTTTCATGCTGCCTACCCCTTCATCCCATCCTTGAATGACCTGTCCGACACCAATTTTGAAGGAAAAGGGTCGATCGCGATCGCGAGAACTATCAAACTTCTTGCCGTTTTCTAGGGTTCCGGTGTAGTGGACGGTTACGGTTTGTCCTTTGGTTGGTGTTGCCCCATCTCCTTCTTGGATATCGATGTATTTAAGTCCAGAAGGAGTAGTAATGGCATTTTCTAAATTCATGGTGATAATTCCCTTTTCTAAGTTACTGTTCTCGGCGATCGATCGTTCGTCGGCGGATTGGGGTTTGTTGAGTTCGGATGCGATCGCCTCTTGTTTGCCACCGCTATTGAATACCGAAGCAACGATCAGCAGCAACCCGAAGAAAACGATAACTCCAAAACTGATTAAAATTTCTTTCATGAAAATACTCCTGCTCGACTTGTTAGCGCCATTGCTTGTTTTCTAGATCGCGCACTTGACGTTCTAGTCTATCGATTCGTCCGCGCAATTCATCGATTTCTGTCTGACGAGGCACGCCTAAATCCTGCAACATATTGCGCAGTTGGCGTTCCAGGTTTTTTTCAAAGTTGACCTGTTCGGATTTGAGCTGATTCATCAAATCGTCAACAAATCCCTTAGCGCGATCGGGATCGATTTTGCCATCTTTGACCCACTGTTCGCTGACTTCTTTAACTTTTTCGGCAACCAGAGAAGTCGTTCCTATGCCAACCATCAATAATTGTTTGAGCCAGTCGCTACCATCCATATTTTATAATTGACCTCCTAAATGATTTTTAGTTATAGCGCTCTAATTCCAGCATAGCCGCATGGGACAATTAGACTGAATCTTTGAGGGTGAGTAGCAACAGTCGCAAATAATACTACTCTACTTATTTCTACTCTTTTCTACTTACGAGAAACTACTTAAGTGCCAATGCATCTTCCAGTTCCACTTTAACTGGGACTGACATCCCAAAATCGCGGGATTAATCTTAAGATATCAACGCTCAAGAACTCGGCGCGACAGCAAAATATCCTCATCCAATCCAAAACGATTTAGCGCCGAGCGAGCGAACTGATGCAACTAATCGGGAGATAAATAGTCAACCATGAAAAAGCTAATCTTTAGTTTACTAACTCTGACTGCTCTTGGAATGGTTTCCCTACCCGCTCATGCTGATGGAGACAGTGCCGTTATCCAAGATAGTCGGCAAACCACTACCCAGACGGGTGTCGGTAACTACTCCGGACAGACGACCATTCAAAAGAACCGAGTCGAGAGAAGCGGTTACAGAAATGGCAGCACAGGCGATGTTCAGACCAGCGACCAATTGAGCGATCAGTACGGTGTTGGCAACTCGTCCCAACAACGAGTTCGTCAGGAAAATGTCCGCCAGGAAAGGGGATCTCGTCACCGCTCTTGCGATTGGGGCTGCGATTATTAGTAAACAACCCTGCGTCTAGACAGGGTTGAGATCTCCATCACTTTTTCAATCTGTAGCTAACTCCATTGTAACTTGAGGGAGCAGGGTGTCGCGTATCGTAAGTAGCAGCTTGGATAAAAATCCCTCTCCCTTTTTTTTCATTGAGTTGAGAGGTCAACCAATGTTTTTAAAGCAACTGACCATTTTGTTAGCGATTGTCACGATAGGCTTTCCCGCGATCGCTATTGCTAGTGAAATCGATGTCCGAGCAGGAAATGTGAGAATTACCACCGAACGAGATGGGGATACGACTATCCACACCAGACCGCGTTGGAGAACCTATCCCCGTCATCGTTCCCATTATTGGTGGGATCGCTATTTCCGCCGCCAGAGCAACGTTGGTTGCTCGAAAGGAGGCAATGTAGTGCGTCAAGAGACGACACAAGTTAACCGTTCTGGTAGAACCGTTACGCGATCTCGGACTACTTACTGTCGCTAATTTTTCATAGGGGAGGTTACTACTTATGCGACTGAGAGCATTAACCCTAAGTTTCATAGCTGTTTCTGGTTTGTTTTTGATGGGAGATTTCCTCTCCAATTCGGCAACTGCTAAATGTGTTCAAGCCGATGTTTCCGTACAATACAACATTAGCGGTTCTAAAGAGCCAACCAACCGCAGTAACGATGTTGAGATGGAAAGCGATCCCTCTTGTCGGGGAAATGCAAGCGTAACCACAGGCGTACAAGGCAATGTCGGCGGTAACGGTCCGGTGGAGCAACATCGAACTGTTCGCCATCGCCAGCGGGGGAGCGATGGAAACTCTGGCGGGAACGGTGGAGCCGTTCAAATCAGAAGCAATCCCGGCATTGATGTATACAATCCTGCCGACAATTGGCGAGACTAGCTCAGCCAATCACTGCGCGGTATCAATCGAGCCAAACTGAATGGGGGATTTGGTTTTATGAACTTAAAAACTTTATTGCTTGCCATTTCTTATACTACTGTCTTAGCTGCTGCTCCGCCTGTAAATATCCAGTCTTTTTCTCTGGCTAATACAGCTCAAATTCAGCAACAGATGCAACAGACAACGATTACTCTTGCAGCAGAACAGCTAAGACACCCCCATTTTCTCCGAGTAAGTACCCCAACAACGGGCACTCAACTCACCGGACAGATCAAACTAAATGGGAAAGTTATTCAACGATTGAATAACAACACAAAAATTAATCTTTCGCGCCTTCTGACTCGTGGCAAACACGCGATCGAGATTTCGGGCAGATACCGTCCCGCAGGCAATTCAGTGCAAGTTGAATTGATCGGGCCCAATACTCAGAGCCTCCAACAAATAGGCGGTAGCGGTTATCTCAATCAAAGATTGATTATTGAGGTTAAATAGAGGATGAAGCAAGTCCAGAAAATCGGTCAACTCGGTCTCGTTAGTGTTACTTTTATCGGCTTAACTCAGCTTCCCGTGCGCTCCGATACAACAGCGATTCAAAACGGCGCTCAAGACGCGAATATCTCTGGCGATAACAATCAAGTTACTCAAATTATCAATCAAACCATCATTAATCATCCCGGTAGGGGTTCCCTCAATCGTTCCGATCCAAAGAAAGGCAAGAAAGACGAACGATCTCAAGCAAGAGAATTTGAGAATAGAGGTAATGGCAACGGAGTAGAACGTAATTCGGGTAAGGGCGATCGCTTGTAGTAGAGTATTTAAAATGCTCTAGTTAATTAAAGGATTGGTATGGTATCGCCTTACTATCAAGTGATCAAAGGAAATTTCGTTATTCTTGGCAAGAAACCCGACGGGGATTCCGTTCGCTTTCTCGCAGACGAACCAGACCTTTATGAAAATCTTCAACGTTCCTACCGTATCAATCCCTCTCGCGATCGCACCGTACAGATTCGCTTGGAAGGTCTAGATACACCAGAGGCGCATTATGGCAAAGATGCTCAACCGCAAGGAGAAGAAGCCCGCGATCGCTTGCTCAAACTCCTGGGTTTTAAAGATGTTGCCTATTCCGGCGATACAGTCAGTTCTGCTAAGCCCGATACCGTTGCTGGCGCGATCCTCTCCCAATCTGTAGAAGCAAACGGTCGTCCCATTTCCTATCTGGTGTCAGCCGATGAAGCCAAAAGCCTTTCCAATGGAGAATGGATAAGGGTAACTAAAAATTATCTTCAGAAAACCCTCAACTTTCAATTGCTCCAAGAAGGCGTGGCTTACTACACGGTTTATACCTCCATGCCGCTTTCCCATCGGGAATTTTTACAAAAGGTGACAACAGAAGCCCGACAAGAAAATCGAGGCGTTTGGAAAGAAGATCGAACTCGCGAATTTGTTTTAGAAAGTCAAGAAGATTTAAGCCCTCCAGACGGACAACTCATTGTGCCTAAATTATTTCGTCGTTGCACCGATTATCTGAAGGCTGTAGACAGAGGTTTTCGGGGCAATCTAAAAGATTGGCTGCTAGCTAATGAGAGTAACTCTCGCTCTGAAAACGATCGCGTCCTTCTGGGAAACGTAGAGCTAAAACTCAGCGATTTAATCCGGCAAAATAACAATCGTATCGTTTTTCAACCGGACATATTAGATTTAACTTTCATTGAAAAGTAGCAAGAACCGATCGCCCATCTCCCCGTATGATGATCTCATTGGCAAGACATCATTGGAGGGATGAAGTGATAGCAGAAAAACAGTTACAAGACCGCGTTGCCATCGTCACGGGAGCATCGCGAGGAATCGGTCGGGCGGTTGCCTTGGCACTAGCAGCCCAAGGAGCTAAAGTTGTCGTCAACTACGCCAGTTCTAGCACGGCGGCCGATGAAGTGGTGAAAGCGATCGCCCAGGCGGGTGGAGAAGCGATCGCGCTGCAAGCCGATGTCTCAAAAGCCCAGGAAGTAGATAATCTAATCGAACAAACCCTAAACAAATTCGGTCGCATCGACATTCTGGTCAATAACGCTGGAATTACTCGCGATACTTTGCTTTTGCGTATGAAACCGGAAGACTGGCAAGCGGTTATCGACCTCAATTTAACCGGAGTTTTTCTCTGTACCAAAGCCGTTAGTAAAACCATGATCAAACAGCGCAGCGGACGGATTATCAATATTTCCTCCGTTGCCGGACAAATGGGCAATCCCGGACAGGCAAATTATAGTGCGGCAAAGGCTGGAGTCATCGGTTTTACGAAGACGGTTGCCAAAGAACTTGCCAGTCGCGGCGTTACCGTCAATGCCGTTGCGCCCGGTTTTATCGAAACCGACATGACAAGCAATCTTTCCAATACAGAAGAAATTCTTAAGTTCATTCCCCTCGGTCGCTACGGCAAACCGGAGGAAATTGCTGGCATGGTGCGCTTTCTGGCTGCCGATCCCGCTGCTGCTTATATCACCGGACAGGTTTTCAACGTCGATGGCGGCATGGTAATGGCGTAATCATAATCTGCTATTAGCAAGGAAAATAATTTCCTTGCTTGTCTTTTCAAAGTTATTCCGAGTGGCGAATCGGCGATCGCTACTTAGCACTCCTTGCTTAAGAGTGCTAAAGTTGCTAAAGGAGTCACAACACCAATCCAAAATAACTATGGCAAAAATAGTTTCATTTAAAGATGAGTCGAGACGAGCGCTAGAGGCGGGAATCAATGCCCTCGCCGACGCGGTACGCATTACCTTAGGACCAAAAGGGCGCAATGTGTTGCTGGAGAAGAAATTTGGCGCACCCCAGATCGTTAATGACGGAATTACAGTCGCCAAAGAAATCGACCTGGAAAATCCCTTAGAAAATACGGGAGCCAAACTCATTCAGGAAGTTGCCTCAAAAACCAAAGATGTTGCTGGCGATGGCACGACTACTGCTACAGTGATTGCGCAAGCAATGATCCGAGAAGGATTGAAGAATGTCACCTCAGGAGCGAATCCCGTTGCTCTAAGACGGGGAATAGACAAAACGATTCACTATCTAGTTAAAGAAATCGAAGCCGTTGCTAAGCCAGTAGAAGGAGCGGCGATCGCGCAGGTGGCCACCGTTTCGGCAGGAAGCGACGAAGCGATCGGTCAAATGATTGCCGAGGCGATGGATAAAGTCACCAAAGATGGGGTGATTACCGTTGAAGAATCGAAATCTCTGACCACAGAATTAGAAGTCGTCGAAGGGATGCAGATCGATCGCGGCTATATTTCTCCTTACTTTATCACCGATCAAGAGCGGCAAATTGTAGAATTTGAGAATCCCCTCATTCTCATCACCGACAAAAAGATTAGCGCGATCGCAGACTTGGTGCCGATCCTAGAAAACATTGCCCGCGCTGGAAAACCCTTGCTCATCATTGCCGAAGACGTAGAAGGAGAAGCCCTAGCTACGCTAGTCGTCAATAAAGCGAGAGGAGTTCTTAATGTTGCTGCGATCAAAGCTCCCAGTTTTGGCGATCGTCGTAAAGCCATGCTACAAGATATTGCTATTCTAACGGGCGGTCGTCTCATTTCCGAGGAAATCGGATTGAGCCTGGATACCGTCTCTATAGATATGCTAGGCAAAGCCATCAAAGTCACGATTGAGAAGGATAACACCACCATCGTCGCCGGTGGAGAACATAAGGCAGACGTGCAAAAACGGATTGCCCAACTCCGTAAAGAACTAGAAGCAACCGACTCCGAATACGATAGCGAAAAACTGCAAGAACGCATTGCTAAGCTAGCAGGGGGCGTTGCCGTCATTAAAGTCGGGGCTGCTACCGAAACCGAACTCAAAGACAGAAAACTGCGGATCGAAGATGCGCTCAATGCAACCAAAGCCGCGGTTGCAGAAGGAATCGTCCCTGGCGGCGGCACGACGCTAATCCATTTAGCGAAAAAAGTTGCTGAGTTTAAAAACAATCTCACTGATGACGAAGAAAAAGTTGCTGCCGATATCGTCGCCAAAGCCTTAGAAGCCCCCGTGCGCCAACTTGCCGATAACGCTGGGGCAGAAGGTTCGGTGATTGTCGAACGAGTCCGGGAAACCGAGTTCAACATCGGTTACAATGCCCTCACGGGGAAGTTTGAAGACATGATCGCGGCTGGGATCGTCGATCCGGCTAAAGTAGTGCGTTCTGCCGTACAGAATGCAGCTTCTATTGCCGGAATGGTTCTAACCACCGAAGCGCTTGTGGTCGAAAAACCTGAAAAAGCAGCGCCTGCTATGCCCGATATGGGTGGTATGGGCGGCATGGGTGGCATGGGCGGCATGGGTGGCATGGGCATGATGTAAGATTGAGGCCAGTTGCTCTGGTTGAGTGACAAAACTCAAATCGCCCTTACCCCAACCCCTCTCCCAGAGCAGGAGAGGGGCTTTCTACTTAAGATGAATTCCCTAAAATCTCGCTACGAATTCTTGAAGAGGGGAAAGCTTCGCAAAGTTCCTTCCCTTTTTCCCCTTTCCCCATTCAACTATCTCTAGCAGGTATGAAGGGAAATTGGTATAAGACTTGGGACTGAAGTCTCTTCGCCCCTTGTGGGACAAGGGATTTAGGGATGAGGGGACAAAGACAGGTAAGGTTAGAGGAGGCTCCGCCGTGAGACGGCGTGAGTATGTAATATGCTCACCTTTACTTTTAAAATTAACTGGCTCGACGCTATTTCTTCTAGAAAAATTATCTGAAAGCGGTAAGGAAACAAAAGAAGAATGGCACTAGAAACAGTAAAAATGAGGAAATAACTATAGATTTGTCTTATTGCCCTAGACTAATAGTCAATAGGTAAACAATTATTAGCGATCGCGATATTTTGGAACTTTTAAGCATCTTAAACTGTCTCCTTTTGTTAAACTGATACAAAACGTATCCACTCCTCTGAGCACATCGCACGCCAGACTGCATGGTTCATATCAAGCGCGTGGAACTGTCCCACTTTAAATCTTTTGGCGGGACGACCTCGGTTCCTTTACTGCCTGGATTCACTGTTATTTCCGGTCCCAACGGTTCCGGTAAATCGAATATCCTAGACGCGCTACTATTTTGTCTGGGTTTGGCTACATCAAAAGGAATGCGTGCCGAACGTCTCCCCGATCTAGTCAATCACAACCACAGCAACAATCGCAACACGGCTGAAACTAGCGTCTCCGTTACCTTCGATTTATCGGATTTATCAGAGATAGAGAGGGAACGCGAAACGCCCCTACAAAATTCAAGAGTAGAGACAAACGGTCGCGCGCCCGTACAAGAAGCACGAGAAAACCACAACGGATACCTACTAACTAATAATGAATGGACCGTTACCAGACGCTTGCGAGTCGCCAAGGGAGGAACTTATGCTTCTACCTTTTATATCAACGGCGAACCCTGTAGCGTTAGCGAACTTCACGAACAACTGAATCGCCTGCGCATTTATCCCGAAGGTTACAACGTCGTCCTACAAGGAGACGTTACCCGCATCATTACCATGAACTCGCGCGAGAGGCGAGAAATTATTGACGAACTGGCGGGAGTTGCTGAATTCGATCGCAAAATCGAGAAAACCAAAGAAACCCTAGAATCGGTTCGAGAACGAGAAGAACGCTATCGATTGATTGAAGAAGAATTGTTGCGATCGCTCGAACGTTTGACAGCCGATCGCACCAAAGCAGAAAAATACAAGAAATTAAAAGCGACAATTCAGGAAAAACAACAGTGGGAGACGGTTTTAATCTGGCGATCGCTACAAGAACAAGAACGGCAATTACAAGCGCAACTTGTCGCAGGAGAAACGGAGAAAGTCCAGCTTAGCGAACAACTTAACGCACTGGCAACCCAAATTAGCCAAGCCACAAGCGAACTCGATCGCCTCAATAGCCAAGTCAAAGCATTGGGAGAAGACGAACAACTCTCCGTCGCCTCCCAACTGGCAACGCACAAAGCCAAACGCTATCAACTCCAACAGCGACGGCAGGAATTAGAAACGCAGGCGCAACAGACGCAAGCCAACATCGATCGCGCCAGCAGCGAAATCGAACAATATCGGCAAACCTTAGCCCACCTCACCCAAGAAAAAACCCAACTAGAGGAAGAAACCATTCCCTCTCTAATTAAACAACGCGATCGAGCCAGGGAAACCCTGCAAAAAAGCCGAGAACGGGCAAACGCGATCGCAGAGGCTTCCGAAGCGTGGGTGCAGGAACAAACCTCCCTCAGCCGCAAAATCAGTGCCATCCAAGAAACACTCAATCCCCAACGAACCGAACACGCCAAACTAAGCGAACGCTGCGATCGACTACAAAAAACCCTAGAAGAACAAAGCCAGCGCCTGCAAGTCACCGAACAGGAACTATTTACTAAACAGGCAGATGTTGCTAACCTATCTACTCAAGTTACCGACTCACAACAACAGATTCAAACCCTAGCCCAACAATTAGCCGCCGCCGAACAAGAACGCAGCATCGAGCAAGATACCCAAACCCGTTTGCTAAAAGAACAACGGGAAAAACAACGCCAACTCGATAAATTAGAAGCAGCCAAACAAGCCCAACAAGAAATCCAAGGAACCTATGCCACTCAGATAATTTTACAATCCGAACTGGCTGGAGTTTGCGGTCTAGTTGCCCAACTCGGACAAGTCAATCCCCGCTATCAGTTGGCATTAGAAATTGCAGCAGGTGGACGGTTGGGTTATGTTGTGGTTGAGGATGACAGCGTAGCAGCAGCGGGCATCGAATTACTCAAACAAAAACGGGCAGGACGCGCCACCTTTCTCCCTCTCAATAAAATTCAGCCCCCTCGTTTTAATGAAACGATAGCCATGCGGTATGCCAGAGGCTTTATTGACTTAGCCGTCAATTTAGTCGAGTGCGACTCTCGCTATCGCAATATTTTTCTCTATATTTTTGGAAGTACCGTTGTCTTTGAAACCCTCAATGATGCGCGTCCTCACTTAGGAAAACATCGTATAGTCACCTTAGAAGGAGATCTTCTCGAATCCAGCGGCGCGATGACGGGCGGAAGCAAACCGACTCGATCTTCCATTCATTTTGGCACGCCCACCAGTGGAGAGTCAGAAGAAGTTCAAGTCCTCAGACAGCGTTTAGTAGAAATCGAACAGCTTTTATCGCGCACCGAACAACTTTCTTGGCAAAACACATCGCACCTCAAGCAATTGACACAAGAATTAACAGAAGCGCGACAAAAAGGAAAAGAACAGCAGCTACGGCTAGAACAGTTGCACAAAGACATTCAGCGTTTAACTGCTCAACGAGAAGAATTAACGCTGCAAGTGCAGCAAAATCGTCAGGAACTTGAAAATGTGTACAATTGTACACAAATTTTATCGGCAGAAATCCCCGTTCTGGAAGCAGAATTACAACAGCAACAGCGTCGTTTAGACGAATTAGAACAGTCGCAGACTCACAGCGAATGGCAACAAATCCAGAATTCGATTAAAATCCAAGAAGTTCGAGTACAAGAAAGAGAACAAGCATTACGCTATGCAGAAAGCGAATTAAAAGACTTTCACAATAAATATCAACGGATAGAAGAAAAAATTACTGAATCTTACCATCGGATAGAAGAGTATCAACAACAGAAGTCAGAAGTCAGAAGTCAGAAATCGGAAGTTGAAAATGAGATTGTAGCAATTGAGGCACAAATTGCTGAAACTGAAGAGTTATTACAACAACTATCAGAGCGATTGGG
Source organism: Hydrococcus rivularis NIES-593 (assembly GCF_001904635.1). GTDB lineage: Bacteria > Cyanobacteriota > Cyanobacteriia > Cyanobacteriales > Microcystaceae > Hydrococcus > Hydrococcus rivularis. The sequence goes on along the minus strand of NZ_MRCB01000044.1, from coordinate 19,461 downwards.
AGAGACTAAAATAGAACGCGATCGCGCTGAAACTGCTTTAAGAGAATTGCAAAATCGACAACAGAATCTCTCCTGGAAATTACAAAAACTTCAGGAAACCCAACAAGAAAGACAAGCCTCTCTTGAAAGCTTACAAGTACAAATTCAAACACAACAAGCAGAACTTCCCGATCCCTTACCCGAAGTTCCCCTTCTAGAAAATTTAGCAGAAGGTGAAGAAAAGAAAACAATCACTCAGATACTAGAACAACTCCAACAAGAAATTCGCAACGCCCAAAAGCGCCTCGAAGCAATGGAACCCGTTAATATGCTGGCGCTAGAAGAACACGAACGAACTCAGAAAAGATTGCAGGAATTATCAGAGAAATTATCCACTTTGGAAGCAGAAAGAACGGAATTATTATTACGGATAGAAAACTTTACGACTTTGCGTTATCGTTCTTTTAAAGAAGCCTTCGATGCCGTCAATGAAAACTTTAAAAGTATTTTTGCTACGCTCTCTGATGGAGATGGTTATTTACAATTAGATGACCCAGAAAATCCCTTTAATGGCGGATTAAACCTCGTTGCTCATCCCAAAGGAAAACCCGTACAAAGATTGAGTTCCATGTCAGGGGGAGAGAAATCTTTAACTGCTCTCAGCTTCATTTTTTCGCTCCAAAGATATCGTCCCTCGCCATTTTATGCCTTTGATGAAGTGGACATGTTTTTAGATGGGGCGAATGTAGAAAAATTATCGAAAATGATTCGACATCAAGCCAAACAAGCACAGTTTATTGTTGTTAGTTTGCGTCGTCCGATGATTGAATCTTCAGAGCGTACTATTGGCGTGACGCAAGCGAGAGGTGCTTATACTCAAGTTTTGGGAATTAAATTGTAATTCATCGCAGCACTAAGAATTGTAAGTCCAGGTTTTCCAAAGTGCGATCGCGCCTATTCATGCTTATTTAATTAATAATAGCTTGCTGGAGCAATGTCTTCAGGAATGTTAATCTCTGGATTTTTTATCTTTTAAGGACTTAAACTTGAGATCGATAAAAAGTTTAATCATGTCTTATGTTTCGAGTGTTGGTTTCGATTCGATTGAGAAGGTCAATAACTGCAATAATCGGCTGGGTTACTATATAGTTGGCGAGACATAAATATGTAACAGTAACTAAAAAAACTACTCCTACTCTATTGAATAGAAACGAGCTATAGAAATATGCAATAAAAATTGCAGCAATATAACCTAATAATTGAATAAATTTGAGAATTTTAACAAATCGAGAATACATACTTACAAACTCCGGTTATTGATTAGTAATAAAGTTATCTATCCAACCTTGTATCTCGCGAACCAACCAGATACATTCTTGCTCAGTCAAGTCCCAATTTAATTGGTAGCTGCGCTTAGTACGGATAACGATCGCCCAAGTAGAGGCAATCTTAGCGCGATCGCTCGAATGTCCAATAATGGAAATAAATCGGATATTTGAAATTTTGTCCATTGTCCTACTAGGGAAGCCAGATGGTTGCATCCAGAGTTCAAAACGATCGCTTTGCGCGTCAAAGGAAAGAACTTCCGTACTCTTTTTCTTTGATGTTGTACGATGCATAGGGGACATAAGGATAAGCAAAATCAAAAAAGCATATAAAAAACCTCCCGATACCAAAAACACAACTGCGATCGCGTACAGGATTAAGACGACTAGACAACTATGACCTTCTGTATTCCACTTATATCGATGAATTTCTAATACTTCTTGAGACTTCTTTACTACCGCTACGCGAGACGCAAGTGGTCTTATTCCTTTCCCAGCTAGAGAACAGAGTGTATTAACGCGACTTCCCCGTTCGAGTGCGCGGGTTGCTTCGCGAGCAGTTGTAAAACGTTTCTTCAGGGCAGGCTCGATCGAAGTCTCAAGCCAACTCCTGAAACTGGGATTGAGATTTACGCGATCGCTAAAGTGAATTCGCAAGTCTCGTTGTGGTAACTCAGCAGAAGAAATGCCCGTAACCAGGTGAATCAAAGTAGTTCCCAAAGCATAAAGATCGGAGGCAGGTACTGCTCGCCCGCTAAATTGCTCTGGCGGCATATATCCGTAGGTTCCGACCACGGTTATAGTGCCTCCTTCCCTGGCAGCCAAGGTTTGGACTGAACCGAAATCAACTAGGTAAACTCGACCGACACTATTGCCAGAGCGATCGCCCAACAGAATATTGCTAGGTTTGATATCTCGGTGAATTACAGGAGGTTGTCTGCCGTGCAAGTCATTTAAAATTTCGAGCAAGGACTTAGCCAACTCCTTAACTTCTCGTTCGCTGAAGGTTCGACCTGCCTTAAGATGCTGTTCGAGGGATTTCGCTGCAATGTAAGTCTGAACCAGTGCAAATCCCTTCAGGTTAGGTTCGTTGAGATCGAAGAAATCTAGATAGCGAGGGATTGCCGGATGGTCGAGCGCTTTAAGGGTTTCAGCTTCCCGCTCAAACAGCTTCAGGTCATCCCATTCAAAATCGTTGCTAAAGGTTAGCAGTTTGATGACGACGAATTCTAGCCTTTGCCGATCCCAAGCCAGCAGGGTACGCCGCCCAGCTTTTTTACCGAGTTGTTGGTAAATTTCGTAGCGTTCTTGCAATATTTGCCTTGTTTCAAACACAAAATCGTCCTCTCAATATTTGCAAGCTTGGTTAGTCGATCGCCAGCTCGATCGCTTGAGGCGATTACCAACTGCTTCCCTCACCGCCGCCACCGCTACTACCCCCACCAAAATCACCGCCGCTAGAGCCGCCACTACTATAGTTGCTACTGCTAGAACTGCTGCCAATATACCTGCCACCTCGATAACTGCGGCGACCTTTATTGCTACGCCAAATTACTACTAGACATAATCCCCAGAAACCAGCAAATAACAAAAGTTACCAAGGAAACTTTAATTGCTTGCTTAGAGAAGGATCTAGGGCAACAATTATGGCTCTCGTACCAACTAGCGTCCCACTATCAAAGTTGCCTTGTTTGAATTGCGGTGTAATTTCAGTGTCAATAATGCGACCAACTTTAGCATCGGGCAGAATCCCTTCAATGCCGTAACCCGTCTCAATTTCTACTCGGCGATCGCCCTTTGAAATCAAAAACAAGACTCCATTATCGCGATCGGCTTTGCCTATACCCCAGTAATTGAATAGTGCCGTTGCAAACTCCTTGGGAGAAGCAGCAGGCGCTGTTTCTGGAACTGTTACCACTGCGATTTCTGCACTATTGTTTGCCTCTAACTCAGAAATCATCTGATTGAGTTGAGCTTCCGTCTTGGGAGTAAGAATATCTGCCATATCCGTCACCCATCCACCATTAGTTTGTCGGGGATTGGGCACCTCTTGAACCGTTAAAGCTTGACTGGGAAGAGAAGATAGAACAACCAAAGATAAGGAACTGAGGAAAATGGCAGCTTGAGGTTTGAATGTTAATGCTTTCATGGAATTAGCCTCCTTAAAAATTACCAACTGCCTCCCCCACCACCACCAAAACTGCTCTTATAGTCGCCACTGTAATTGCTGTAATCACTATTGGAACTGCTACTGGAATTGTTGCACAATGACTGCTTGCAAAAGTCTCAACAACCATCTAGAAAGCGATCGCTAAGCGCCTACATTACGGAACTAACATTGAAACAGTATGAGTTGCTCGGTTCACTCCTGCTCCCAGAAGCAGCTACAGATAGACCCCGCACTGTAGATCTGATGTCAGTCATTCAAAAAATTCTGTTTATCTTGGTGAATGGTTGTGCGTGGCGACTGCTACCAAAAGAATATTCACCCGACTCAACAGTCTATTACTACTACAACTACTTGTAAGAAAAGAGCAGCACTCATCTTCAAATTCACAACAAATCTCCTATCCAAGCAGGACGATTCTATCTGTTAAGTCACCTAGGGTAGTACCACTGCTTGGAATTTCTGATAAAGACGTAACCCCTTCTACAGTAGCAATTAAGTCTCCACCCGATGTGGAAATATTTAAATTCCCGTTAACTGCCTCAAGTTGATACATTCTCACTGAACTACCACCTAGGCTGATTGTGTCCATACCAGGTTCAAAATTCTGAATTAAAGCGTAATCAGCATTGCCGTTATCATCGTAAAAAGTTTCTGGTAGAATGCCAGTTTGAGATCCAAGAAAAAATCTGTCCCTTCCCGCTCCACTAATTAGGGTATCAACATCCCCAGCCCCAAGCTCTCTACTAGAGAATTCAAGCCTACCTTCTGCGTTTAATACAGGGTTGATGACATCAATTCCAGTAATCGTAGTATTCGCACCCAAGCCAGTGATGGTGTCATTCCCCGTGGTTCCAGTGAAGTAGCCTCTACGGTTTGCTTCAAATTGTCCGAACTGGATGTAGTGTTGTACGCCAGAGCTAAAAGCTCCAGCCGCAACTGCTGACGCCACATCAGGGTATAGCGCCAAGTAAGCTTGCTCGTCGAAAGCACCAGGAGAACGACGTTCAGCTTCTCCAATCTGGATATAGTGTTGCAACCCAGATCTAAAGCTGCCTGCACTTACGGCTGCCGCGACATCAGAGTATTTTTGTAAGTAAACTTGTTCGTTATAGTAGGGTGAAACGGAAACCCTGCCTTCTGCTAGTCCATACTGCTCGAAGTGCTGTCGTTCAGAGCTAAAAGCTCCAGCATTAACAGCCGCTTGTACATCAGGGTTATTTGCAAGGTAATAATTTTCATCAAAGATGGCAAAACTCATATTTTTCTCCAAAAAATTGGGTGATTTTGTCTGACAAGGTGACAACCAGTTAAAAGCAAGCCGCGTAGGGATTTAACTTTCAAATGGTGTAGTAATTGATGACCCAACGAAAAGCGATCGCAGGTTAAAAATCATCTCCACTACCACTGCCACCGCTATCACCACCGCCAAAATCGCTACCGGAACTGCTGCTGTAATCGCTACTAGAGCTGTTGTTATAGAACATGTAGCTGTTGTGGCTGCTACCACGCCTTCTGAGACGACGAGCGGAGCTTGCATCAGCGATAAGTAGCGCAAACCCCAAAATTATCAGGAAGAGGAGAAACATTCCCATATTTATTACTCCTATGTCTTCTTGGTCTAAATCTATAAACACCGTTGAGTTAACGGTTTATGCTGAGTGTCGGTAAATCTGTCAATAGCAGACTGTAGCAGAGCGACAGGCGATCGCATGCCGCTTTCTTACTCGTTCGACGCACGAAAATACAGTCAGAACAATACTCTCACTTGAATTGATTGCTTCTCACTAATGTGAGTTACTAATAAGATTACTAATAGATTATAGAATCTCGATTGGTATGTCAAGCGCTGAGTTGCTTATGTGAGACAGGCAGCCTTGAAGCCGATCGGTCGATACTTTTGAAATCAACTTTTCTACAAATAGGCTAGAATGGCAAGCCGGGGTGCCAATCTCACTTATGCGAGTATAAAATAATCAAAAGTAAAGTCTCTTTTAGCGATCGCTGAATGGATAATGCTTTGCCTCGCCCCTAACTACTAACCAATAACCAATAACTGTTTTGTGATTTCCCAAGATTTTTTGAAAGCTATAGCACCCGATCGCGGCATATCCGATAGCGAACTCGAAGCTTTATTACTGGCGATCGAGGGTCACTCTACCTCTGATATTGCCAAGCAGCTCGGAATTAGAGAGGAAGCAGTCCGCAAGCGACTAGGAGAAGTTTACAAAAAATTTCATATTACCGGATTTGGTCCGGGGAAATTGGCGAAATTGCAGCAGTTGCTTGTTTCCCTTTACCAAGAACATCAGATGCGATCGCGCGAGCAACGCGAACCTGGAGAGAAGAACGCTCGCTCTTACCAGGATTGGGAAGAAGTGCCAACCGTCTCCGCTTTCTACGGACGCACCCAAGAATTAGCAGCGCTAGAGCAGTGGATCGTCAAGGATCGCTGCCGATTAGTTGCACTGCTGGGAATAGGAGGGATAGGCAAGACGACGCTAACAGCAAAGCTAGTCAAGCAAATTCAGGGAGAGTTTCAGTTTATCATTTGGCGATCGCTGCGTCGCACGCCACCAATTAACGAATTTTTAGATGACCTGCTTTTATGTTTTCCCCACCAGAAAACCGATATACCTAGCAATACAGACAGTAAAATCTCACGAGCGATCGAGCAATTACGTTCTTCACGCTGTCTGCTGATTCTCGATGATGTAGAAGCAATTCTCAACAAAGGAATCGCTGGGCACTATCGAGAAGGATATGAAAGCTATGGAGAGCTTATAAGACGCTTGGGAGAAAAACCCCATCAAAGCTGCATTTTAATTCTTAGTTTGGAGAAACCTAAAGAAGTTGCTTTACTCGAACGAGAAAATTTACCTGCTCGTTCCTTACAACTATCGGGTTTGAAAGCGCCTGAAGCAAGAGAAATTTTGAAGTCGAAGGGTTTACCTGAAGATAGCGAATGGGACACCCTAATTAAACTCTACAGAGGCAATCCCTTAGCGTTAAAAATCATTGCGACAACCATTCAAGAGTTTTTTGCTGGCAGCGTAACTGAATTTTTGCAGTACAACACCTTAGTGATTGGCGATATTAGTGACTTTCTAGAGCAACAATTCGATCGCCTTTCAGAGCTAGAAAAGGATATTATGTATTGTCTCGCGATCGCTCAAGAACCAATTTCGCTGCCGAAATTACGGGAGCAGTTTTTTTTACCCGTTTCCCCGTCGGGATTACTAGAGGCACTCGAATCCCTAAGACAGCGATCGCTGATTGAAAAAGGACAAGATAGTGCTACTGGTTTTACTTTACAACCCGTGATTATGGAATTCGTAACCAATCGATTAGTCGAGCAAGTCTGCGAAGAGATCGCCACGCAAAAACTCGATAAAATTCAACTTCTCAGAAATCAGATCTTATTCGAGATTCCAGCGCAAAATACCTTGAAAAACCTTGAAACAAGACCTATTGTTACCCGGATTAAAAATCGATTATTTACTATGTTTAGGAATGAAAAACTTATTGAAGCTAAATTGAGCGAAATTCAATCATTGCTACAAGATAAATCTCCCTTAGAAATTGGATATGTAGACAACAACGTGCGCTATTTGCTAGAACAATTTAAATCTAAGTTAACCTCGCCTCTTAAGGAAGAACAGCTATAAATTGACCATCATGTAGATCTGAAAGACCTGAGATGATAAGTTTGTCTCCTCCATTTAGTCCTGAGATAACTGAATAATCGGTGCCTTGTAAATTTCCTAATCTGACCGCTCTTTGTCTAGCTACTAACTTAACCTCCCCTTGTGGAGATTTTATTTGCTCGACTACAAAAACAAAAGGTTGCCCTCCAATGCGAATCACAGATATTGCTGGGATTAACACTCCAGGTTTACGACTCCAGATTACTCTTGCCCTCACGAACTGCCCATTTCTCAAGTTGCTGACGGAATTATTAGCGATCTTGGCTTTTATCGGAATTAAATTTTTTATTCCATCAACCCTGGGTAAAATAAAACTAATTGAACCATCAGCTACTTTTTTATTTTGCCCGCCATCTCTTTCTATGGGAAGTCCCAATTGCAATTGAGAAGAAAACTCACTGGGAACATTAATTTTTAGGTTCAACAATTGATTATTAACAATATTATTTATCGGATTGTCTGTACGAACAAACTCCCCAAGATTCACAACAATATCATCAACAATACCATCAATTGAAGCTGTGATTTTAATTCGATCGTCCATTTAAATAATAGGAGTTCCAGCACTAACTTTGTCTCCAGATGACACAAATATTTTATTAATTAAACCTTGATTTTTAGCGCGAATAACTGCTTTTTTTATGCTTCTAAGCTGCCTGTAAATACTGAAATTTCTTCAACTATACTCCTTTTTATAGTCTGTACTTTTACTGAAGTAGTCGGAAGTGTATTTTCACAAGCAAAAGTTACTTTAGAAAGAAACCGAGAAGAATTGTACCGAGCAAATTACGGATTAATGAATTGTTTAGAGACATAATAAATAAGAAATGACTAGACATTATTAAATTTTAGCTTCGAGCCAGGGCAAACGTATCATTAGTTGGTTAGTTAGGGCACTATCGAAAATAAAATAAGAATTATGAGCTACTGTATTAACCCCAACTGCCCAATTCGCGACAACCCCGATAACGTAGAGCATTGCATAACCTGCGGCAATCTCTTATGCGTTGCCAATCGTTATTGGCTGGTTAAACCTTTGCGCGACCTCCATCACTCTCCCTATCTGGAAGTTTTTGAAGTACGCGATCGCGAAGCTCAAACATCAAAAGTCCTCAAATCTTTAAAGTGTAACCTGTCCAAATATAGGGAATTATTCGAGCAAGAAGCACAAATTTTAATCGAACTCAATCATTCAGGAATTCTCAAAACACAACCCAGCGAATTTTTCACTGTCGAACTCAATAACGGTCAGCGATTGCCTTGTTTAGTGATGGAGTTCGTGGAGGGACAGGATTTAGAAAAATGGGTGCAAAAAAATGGTTCTATTTCTCAAAATTTAGCCCTTGAATGGCTCAAACAACTCACAGAAATTTTGGCTTACGTACACCAGCATAATTTCTTCCACCGAGATATTAAACCGTCCAATATTATGCGAAAACCCAATGGGCAACTCGTTTTAATTGACTTTGGAACGGCAAGAGAAGTCACGACGACAGTAGTTGAAGGCAGAGAAGTCACGGCAGTTTATTCTCATGGCTATACTGCCCCAGAACAAATTGAAGGGAAAGCGGTTCCGAAATCGGATTTTTTTTCACTCGGATGTACGTTTGTTTATCTGCTAACAGGCAAACATCCTCAAGAATTCAACGACTCGCAAACCAGACAATTAAATTGGCGAGACAGCATACCAGATATTTCGGAGTTACTAACCAATTTTATTGATGAATTAAGGGCTTCAGACGTAGAAAATCGCCCTCAGAATACCCAAGCAATTTTGCAACGGATAGAGCAAATCGATCGCTCGCTGTCTCACTCAGATGACCTACCCGTAACCGAACTCCCCCTACCCCCGCAACCTTCTCGTTTACCTTGGCTTGCAATTAGCATCGGATTGACCATAAGCAGTATCTTGTTAGGTGTTTGGATAGGAAGAAATATCGATAGGTGGTTCGCGCCAGCGATTTCCCTCTCTCAACCCTGTGCTTCGCCTGCCGACGATATCAGCGCGATCGCTTTTAGCCCGAATGGGAAGTTTCTAGCCACAGTCAGTTTGGACAAAACCGTTCGAGTATTGGCGATCGAGGAAACTAAGAGCGAGGAAGTAGGGTGCAAGGAACATCAGGACGGCGTAGTAGCCGTCCAATTCAGCCCCGATGGGACAAAATTTGCTACGGCGAGTTTGGATTCGACTGTAGGCTTAGGAAAAATAAATTCTAACGGTAGCATCAGCAGCTTTAAAAGGTTACAGCAAAACAATAATTCTTTTCCCGCAGTCGCGATCGCCTTTAGCCCAGATGCAAAGTATCTAGCTACTGCCAGTGCCGACGGCACCGTACAAGTTTGGGACGCGAAGCAGGCAAAAGAAATCGCCTTGCTCAAACCGAAGATTTACGTCAAAAACATCAGCTTCAGCCGAGATGGCAAGTATTTAGCCACCGCCAGCTTGAACGACAAAGTAAGGGTGTGGGAGTGGCAAGCACACAGCTACGACCAAAAAACGATATCGCTGCCAGCAGAAAATGTCACAGACGTTGCTTTCAGTCCGATGGATGAGAATTATCTATCAGTGGCAAGCGCTGATGGGACAGTGCGAATTTGGGATATGACTAAAAACGAGGAAGTTGCATGTCTTAAAGACAAGGCTTATGTAATGGCTATTAGCTTTAGCCCAGATGGGAGATATTTAGCCGCAGTTAGTTTGAATAACGAAGCAAGGATCTGGGAATGGAAAAAGTATCGCGATGGTCAAAATCTTACCCGCCAGCTCAAGGGGGTAGCGATCGCTGTCTTTAGCCCCAAGGATGGGAAATACCTGGCTACTATTAATTCCGATGGTACGGCACGAGTAAGAGAGACAGACGGCGCACTCAATCGGCGCATAGCGGACGCAAATCTCCTAGAAGCGGTTGCCTTCAACCCAGCGGATGAAAATTCCCTAGCCCTAGCTAGGATCGACGGTACTATAGAAATCCAACAATGGTCAGTGCAAAGCCAGTAAGGTCGTTGGCAGCTCGCGTTAATTTGAGTCTAACTAACATTCGTAGTTTCGCAGTTAAATTTTCCAGTCGTTAGTAACTGCCGAGTTTCTGCTGCTGCGTCTTTCATCGCTTGTTGCGGACTCGGATACCCTTTTTTATCGGCATTGAGAGCCGCACTGAGATGGTTTTGTAAAATACACGATGCTTGGGCATATTCAGGAATGCGCGGACGTGTCACCAAATAGTTATCGATCGCATTTAGTAGTTCTGGAAAGTGACTGTAGCGAGCAACAATTTTTGGCTCAAAAAACAGCTTTCGACGGCTTGGTAGCGATTCGTATCCCAATGTAAACTGACGCTGGATGGCAGCGCTGGTAAAAAACTCGATCGCTTCTAGGGCTTCTTGCTTATATTTTGACGCTTTGGCAATTCCTAAGCTCCAACCACCCATACAGGCACCGCTGCTCTTTCCCGGTGCATGTACCATTGGTTGAATGGCAATCTTGCCACTGACATTAGATTCCGATCCGTGAGCGTCAACCCAGACATTGGGCCAATTACGCATGAAAGCAGCTTTACCTTCCTCGAACAGATCGCTGGTAGGCTCTTCTTCTTGAGAAGTGAGATCTGGCGGCGAAATTCCCTTGGCAAGCGTGTCGCGTAAAAACTCGACTGCTTGGATGGCTTCTGGGCGATCGAGTCCTACTTCTCCATCTTCAATCCAAAAACCGCCGTAGCCTTTAAGAACTTCAACAAACATAGCTGATAGTGCTTCAGTGTGTCTACCCTGCCACAGATAACCCCAGTCAACCTTTTGTCTTGCCTGCAACGCCTGGGAAATTTGCTTCAAATCCTCAAACGTTTCTGGCGGCAAGTATCCTGCTTCATCGAGCAAATCTTTGCGGTAGTAAAGTACGCCTACGTTAGTGCGAAAGGGAATGCTATATAGCTTGCCGTTATAGATTCCACTCTCGACATCGCTATGCAAAAATTCGTTTTCTAATCCCTCAAGCGAAAACTTGTTAGAAAGATCTATCAGCCATCCTGCCTTGGCAAACTCCACAACCCAGATACTATCTAGGTAAATCAGATCGAAAGATGGCAACTCTTCCTTGAAGGCGGATATATGAATGGATCTTAACTGATTGGTATCGTTTGGCTTTCTTGAGAAACTATTCTCAAAATTTTTGAGGTCAATCCGAATATTCTGATGCTTGTTCTCGAATTCCTCGATTAGGGGGAGCCAATAGTCAGCTTCAGGCTGTGGCACCATGAAAGATAGCGCGATCGACCCAGCAGTACAGGCAGAAAGCAATTTAATACTTAACCAAAAGATAAAAAGCAGACTCAAAATTAGGGGTAAGCCAAATCGCTGCGGAAATTTTGGCTGCTTGCCAACTTTCATGGTCAAAACTACGAGACTGTCGAAATGATTTGTTCTGTTTTATTTCATATAAGTCTATCTAAAATATTCGTTAGAGATTTTAAAAAGAGCATTAATACATCTATCCCAATTTTGAATCGTCTCGATCGCGCGATCGTTTTTTCGATAACTTTTACAAAACTTTATAAAATTACTAAGTATTGCAACACCGATTCAAAATTGATTTCCGATCCTGGTAAAAGATATATAACATCAAGACTTTTAAAGATTAACACAGGAGAAATCATTTGATGTATTCTACTTTATTGCTTGCTGCTGCATCTACGGTTCCTCAGACTGTAGAATGGAGTCCGAAAGTTGCCATTGTCATGATCGTTTGTAATATATTAGCGATCGCTTTTGGCAAATTCACCATTAAAAATCAAAACGTAGGACCTCAGTTACCTTCTCCAGCAATGTTTGGTGGAATGGGTTTAGGAGCTTTACTAGGAACTACTAGCTTTGGTCATATTTTGGGAGTTGGGGTAATCCTAGGACTAGCAAACGCAGGAGTGCTATAGAAGAGTTAGCATAGCTTATCTAATTTAAGTGGCGGTTGGGGATTGGTAAGAAGGTGATTGGTAATCGAGAAACTCTTTCATGACTAATTCCTAATTATTAATCTCCAATCGTCTTTTGCGCTCTTCAAAGAGAGAATCTTGCTTATAAATCGTTTCAACTTTTGCTCGTTCTTGGTTATTGAAAACGGGTAATTAATAGAATTAGGAAGGCAATCTTCTGCAAATTCGTTTTCCGAACGAACATCAATCATTTCACTGTACCAAAACTGAGGTTAATTAATCCATGCAGCTCAAACACCCCACGAATATGATGGATTTTTTTCGCAAAAGCGAGGGAGTTTGGTTCTCCCAGCGAACGGTTCATCACTTTGATTCAGTGGAAGATGAGTCGGGGGAATCGAACTTAATTGTCGAGGTTCTCGAAAAAGACGATCCCAGAGCGATTGCTATCTGCAAGCAACAAAATTTCGATCCCGCCTTAATTGCTGGCGGAGCTAGCTTTTCATGGCAAAGCAATATCGACGAGCGCGAACCTAATCCAGAGTATGCGGCGATTTTAGTCGATCTTCCCGATCCCGAAAACAATCGCTACGGAAAATTTTTGCGCAACCGAGGCTATGTGGAAGGAATTCCCGTCGTTGGCATTTATCACTTTGACGAACATGGCGTTTTGACGATTAACACCGAATACGAAAGAAACCAGGGACAGGAACGATGCTGGTTTGTCAATGATGATTTTCGCGTGCGCGTCATGACGGTCAAGATGATGAATGGCGTTAATCAGATGGCGTATTGTTCTGAACGCCGTTGTGTTTCCCAGTCCATGTTAGAAAAAATGCTCGATGCCAATCGCCTCAGAGCTACCAGTTAACTCAAACGAGTCATATCTTGTGACAGTTACCAGTCAGAAGTTGGCTGGTTGACTTCTGACTTCTGAGTGTCAGGTTTATAAATTTTGTTTATTTATTAGTATCTGTCTCTTTATTCGTTTTTATTTCTGGCAAGTAGTCGGGTTTTTTCACATCTTCCCAACCCACGGGTCGCTTGGAATTGTACCACGCGATCGAACCGATAGTAACGGCAGCAATAAAACCAATCACGTAAACGGCAACAAAATAAACGGGAAATTTGCCGCTAGCCTCAGCAGCTTGCATGAATACGGACATCATTCTCTTATTTTAATCTAACTTTACAATAGATTAGCAAAAATTGTACTCAGAATTTTATTATTTTCTAATCGTTTTGGAATTGTGGCTTAGTCAAGATTGAGAGGACAGCCTGAAAATCTCGATTGCCTTTTAGGTCATAGGTAGCAGCGATCGCGAAATTGTTCTCGCTTGCACAAGTATGGTACGATGTAGCGGAATTTCCCTAGCATTACTGTTTGTATTTATCAAAACATCCACCGAGACAGCAACGGCTGCCATAAGTGCCGTTACTCTAAGTCAAGTCCACTCCGCGATCGTATGATTTCTATGTCAGCAAACCAAACAAAAGATATACAAAATCCGAGCGATTAACTTATACATATTGAAAGATGAAATCGCAATGGAATCCTAAATTCTAAACTTGTAAAAAAACTTAACAAAGCGAAAAAAGAAATTATAATAGGAGGCAATTCACTGACTTCTGACAGACAATTAATTGAGAATTTTTAGATAAGTTTGGGTTGAACAAACAAATTGTGGAGAGTAGATGAAAGCTGTCAATATCCTTAACACATCCATTCATAACTTATCGAGGTTGGAGCTTTTAGAAAAACTCAATCGCTCTGGCGGTGTTGTCGTCACCCCCAACGTCGATCATTTGATGAAGCTGCGCAAAGACCCCGAACTGCGCGCCGCCTATCAAAAGGCAGATTTTCGAGTCTGCGATAGTAAGATTATTCAGTACGCATCTATCTTTTTGGGTCAACCCATTCGCGAAAAAATTTCTGGCTCCGATTTTTTTCCAGCTTTCTATGAATACAATAAGCACAACCCAGAGATTAAGATCTTCTTGCTAGGTGCTCGAGAAGGAATCGCCAAACAAGCCAAAGAAAAAATTAATCAAAAAGTCGGACGAGAAATTATTGTTGGTTATTATTCGCCTTCAATCGGTTTTGAGAAAAACGAAGAAGAATGCCAGAAAATTCTGGAATTGATTAGAAAATCGGGAGCAACTGTTGTCGCCGTTGGTTTAGGCGCTCCCAAACAGGAAAAGTGGATCTCTAAGTATAGAGAGCAACTAAAAACTATTAAAATTTTTCTGGCAATTGGGGCAACAATTGATTTTGAAGCCGGTTATAAGCCGCGATCGCCCAAATGGATGAGCGAAGTAGGATTGGAGTGGTTCTATCGACTGATCTGCGAACCCAGACGCTTGTGGAAAAGGTATCTGCTCGAAGGCATTCCTTTTTTCGGGTTAATCATTAAGCAAAAGTTCATGGCTAAACCTATTATTCCTAGCTTATCCTTTATTTCCCCCCGCAAGAAGTTTAGTAATTCTAAATAAACTATGGGCAAAGGCGGTGAAAAATTGAGGATTCCCGAGCTTAACCCGAAATTAAAGATTAATAATGCCTAATCAAAGACGGATGAAGAGACTGTCTTATAAGTTGGAATGTCCCTTGTGTCGGCAGCGATTATGGCATCTAGGAAGTCCGAGATATCACCTCCAGGATTCTTGGCTCGAAGAGTTTTTTGTGAAAAACACGACAGAATGTGGATGCGGCTGTCGAGGGATGTTAACAACAAAATAGCGGTCGTTTGAGCCAGCCGAGAGGACTGGACGGACATCGTTGAAACCGAGTAGTGCTTAGGATTTTGAATAGTGACTTCCAGTATTGACGATCGCTCGCTCGTCGGTTTGAGCCTTGTCTGGTTCGGGATCGCGTTCCGTTTTCCGCCACATTGTTTGAGGGCGAACTAGAAAGGCAAAATAGAGAGGAATTTTCCAAAGTAAATAAAATGGCATCGCCAGAAGGGCAGTTGCTGGAATCTCTGCCCAACTAAACTTAGCCCAAGCGCCAAGAATTGAGGCAGCAATTATCAGTCCTGCCACTCCTAAAATGAATAAAGGAAGCCATGAGGCGCCGAGAAAAGCTGCCAGCAATGCGCTGCCAGTCGCTGCCAACCACAGCATGACCAACAAAGACAAGGGCGGAATGCACAATTCCAAGGTCAGCGCCAGCAATTCGTAACGCCTCTGAGCGATCGCAGCTCGAATCAGACGCGGTGTTTGAGTTAATAAGGTCTCTAAGTGTACGTGTTCCCAACGAGAACGCTGACGCTTGGCAGATGCTTGTCCCATTAAGCGTCCCATCACTTGCCCTTGAGGGCAATACAAGGGAGGATGACCAGCTAAAGCTAAATCGATGCCTAGCTGTATGTCATCTGTTGCCTTGCTATTGGCTAAAGACACTAGGCGAATCACTTGCCAAGGAAATGCCATGCCCGATCCGGTCAGCAAACAGGGAAATCCTAATCTTAGTAACCCGTAGGGACGAACGAGATTTTTGACCGTGACTGCTAAGGTGGAAATAATGTCCTTCGAGCCAGGATTAGCAGGTTGTTCCATTAAGTAGGTTGCTTGTATGGGTCTATTAGAGAATTTAGCAAGCCGAGCAATTCGACCGATCGTCCCTTGAGCAACACTACAGTCTGCATCGACTAAGATAACTATCTCTGGAGGATTGACTTCGAGGTGCTGCAAGCCATAATCGAGGGCATAGCCTTTCCCCCATCGCTGGGAATCTTGTCTTTCAATCACCGTTACGCCGTATTGTCGAGCGATCGCCGCCGTATCGTCGGTGCAGTTGTCGGCGATAACAACGATGCTTTCTGGCGCGGCAACTTGAGGCAAGAGAGTTTCTAAAGTCTTCTCTATGCTTGCAGCTTCGTTGTGAGCGGGAACTAACACGGCTGTTTTAACATCAGGGGCAGCGCTGTTGCCGGGGTCGGCGAGATCGGTTTTAAGCGTGCTGCGTTGTGCGCGATCGCTTAACAAGGCTGCCAAGCATTCAAGTCCTAGAAAAGCACAAGGAATCGAAAGTCCGAGCGCTATTGCTAGTAGAATGATTTCAACCAACAAGATCATAATTTTAGAGCGATTGGGTTGTCATAGTTAAAGATATAAAGATATCTTGTTTTTTGAGACTACAACAACCTTTTCTCAGTTGCGTATTTCATAGATTTATTCAATCTATCACGTTAATAGCAATAGAAAAGGTAAGAACGGCCCGGACAATCGCCCATACCAATTCCAGCCAACAGCAAGAGGCGAGCGATCGCGATTTCAACAGCGTTCTTTACTCGGCTATTTTCTCCACGTTACCAGCTTTGACCCAACCTTCTTGAGTGCCATCGAGAAGGCGGACTTTTTGCCATTGCTTATCGATGCTGTCTTGAAGGACGATCAGTTCGGCATTATAATCGACTCCGCCAACCCGTTTGGCTTCGCGACTGGGTTCCGATCGCAAGCTCAAGCCTTCAGACCAAGTAACTCGCGCTTTGTAAGCACCAGCCGGTAACTCGTCTTGCTGGTCTTCTTGGACTTGTCGATCGGAAGAGTCTGGAGAGGAGCTTTCTGCAACGGTGGGTTGTTGGGGTTGGGTTGCGGCAGTGTTTTCTTGCTTCTCTTCAGCAAAAATGGGTTTGGGAGGATTAGCGCTCATTTTAGTAAAGAAAACGTAGGCAGCCGCAGTCGTTCCTCCTGCCAGAACGAGAATACCTAAAAAGAAACCGATTAGAAATTGGAAAATATTTGCTATGCGTCTCACGATCGCTAACTCCAACAAAATCGTCTAGTTTTGGCTTTTTAATTGAGTTGCCCCTGGATGCGATGGCTCAAACGACTAGCCCTAGAAGCAAGACGAGCCTTGCCAGCATCTGCCCAGTTTTGAAGGAACTGGATTTGTTCTTGTGCCGTCCGCGCCAAGGGAATAATCTGACTGGCAGCTTCTAGAATGTCATCGGTGGTAAAATCCCGATTTTGACTGAAACCGATGTGCATGGCTTCAATTAGCGTTTGCTCAATTTCTGCCCCGGAGAAATCTGGCGTTTCATAGGCAAGTCGTTTGATATCGTAATTTTTGAGATTGTGGGGACGCAGCCGAGATAAATGGACGGTAAAAATGGCTTCTCGTTCCTCTTGCGATGGCAAACCGACAAAAAAGATTTCGTCAAAGCGTCCTTTGCGGAGCATTTCTGGAGGCAACGCCTGAATATTATTGGCAGTAGCCACTACGAAGACGGGCGATTTCTTGTCGGCTAACCAATTGATAAATGTACCAAAAACGCGACTCGTCGTACCGCCATCGCCTCTTCCATCAACGCCAGCAAAGGCTTTATCGATTTCGTCAATCCAGAGTACGCAGGGAGCAAGGGCTTCTGCTAGACCGATCATCTGCCTAGTGCGAGATTCCGATTCTCCTACCAGTCCGCCGAAAAGACGACCCACATCCAAGCGAAGCAAGGGCAGGTGCCAGTGATGCGAGATGGCTTTAGCCGTTAGCGATTTGCCAGTACCTTGAATACCTACCAATAGCAGTCCTCTCGGATGGGGCAGACCATAGCTTCTTGCTCTGTCGCTAAATGCCCCGCCGCGCCGCAGCAGCCAATCTTTCAAGTTATCCAAACCGCCAATGTCAGAGATTTGCTCGGTGGCCGGATAGAAATCTAAAATTTGTGTTTGTCGGATCGATTGCCGCTTCTCTTCTAGGATCAGTTCTACGTCTTCTGCTTCAATGCTTCCATGACTGGCAATGCATCGAGTCAGGACGCGGCGAATTCGTTCGAGAGATAATCCTTGGGCAGAACGAACTAGCTCGTCTAGTAGTTTATCGGAGAGAGGCTGTCCGATGGAAGTGAGAAGGCGTAGGGTTTCTTCTCGGATTTCAGCTGCGGTAGGCAGGGGAAAATCGACGACGGTAAGAACTTCGGTTAACTCTGCGGGAATCTCCAGCTGTGGAGAGACGATGATAATATTTTTGGGCTGAGATTTTAATTTTCTAGCTAAATTGCGAAGTTTGCGAGAGATGGAGATATCTTCTAAAAAACGATGAAAATCCCTTAAAATAAAAATTGCTCCGGCATTTGAGGGCAATTGTTCGGCAAATTCCAGGGCTTGTAGGGGATTGCGTCGTCCGACTCCTTCGTTATTTGGGTTGTCTTGATAGCCATCGACAAAGTCCCAGATATAGACGGCGCGATTGCCGAGGCGCTTGGCACAAGCTGCGATCGCGGCTTCGACTCGTTCTTCTTCTGGCGTTGGAATGTAAATCAGCGGATAGCAAGCTCTCAGCAGTAATTCAAACTCTTGACTAAAGCTCATTTTTTATTCGGTTATCAATTATCAGTTACCGATCGTCTCTATAAGCTGGTCGCGGTTTACTGGGTATTGTAAACTACCTCCTCCACATCAAAGTTTCCGAAAAGTTCTTGATTCGCCATTGATTAATCGTTAATCCTCATGATCCTCAAATGGGTCGTCCAACTGAGCAGACGGCGGACCAAAGGCAGTATAGATGGCTACACCAGTGATAGCCACTACAACTGCGCCAATCGTGATGATAAGAACTGTTGCAGAATCCATAGGTTTAATTAATTGTGAAGCTGATTCTTTTATAATATTACAGAACATTACAAATTATCATTTATATACGACCTTGGTGACTTATGGCACAACGCACTCGCTTGGGAGACATTCTAAGACCTTTAAATTCCGAGTACGGTAAAGTCGTTCCCGGTTGGGGAACCACGCCGCTCATGGGCGTTTTCATGCTCCTATTCCTTGTCTTTTTATTAATCATTCTGCAAATCTACAACTCTTCGCTGCTGCTTGAAGGGTTCTCCGTTGACTGGAGAAGCCTCGGTCAATAGATGGCGGTTGCCCAGGCAGTCAACACTTAGCAGTTCGCAACAGATAGAAAAAGACAAAAATTATCTTTCCCGGTTTATCCGGGTTTTTTTTCAGTACGATGCAAATAGAAAACCAACTAGGAGAACTGCTATGAACTTCTTCGGAATTGGACTTCCGGAAATGATATTAATTATGGTTATTGCCCTATTGATATTCGGTCCTAAGAAGTTGCCAGAAATCGGTCGAAGCGTGGGAAAAGCTATTCGCAGCTTTCAAGAAGCCTCTAAAGAATTCGAGAATGAGTTTAAGCGAGAAGCGCAACAGTTAGAAGAATCCGTCAAAATGAAAGCTCAGTTAGAGGAAGGCAAGCCATCGCAGCCTATTATGACTGAAGAAACTGATACCCAAAAGTCCCAAGTGTGAAGGATGGAACAAATTCTTTTTAGTCTTCACCCATGCTTGACGGCTGGAGTTTAGACTAACAAGAAAAAAGGGCAGCCAAAAATAGCTTGCCTTATCTC
>NZ_MRCB01000043.1 GCF_001904635.1 Hydrococcus rivularis NIES-593 | reverse complement strand
CGATAACTCAAGGGCTACCGAAAGCCCCCGCCCTTTTAGGCGTGGGGTAGTTTACTTTCTAATTTGGCTGAAGATACTTTAAGGTCGCCTACGTCTTTTTGTAGGTTGTCTATTTTCCCTTCTATTCTCTCAAGGATTTTAGCTAAATCCGATTCTATTTGTATGCTCATTTTTTTGGGTTAGCCTAAGTATAGTTTCGCTTAAAGTTAAAGGCGATCTGGGAGGATCTACTGGCTGTTCTCAAGGAAAGACAATACAGCCATCCCTACTTTTGGGCACCGTTTATTCTAATCGGAAATTGGCAATAACAAATCTATTGAATCAGGTAACTAGACCATTGCGCTTTCCCAGAAGAACTCGCCTCTCGTCTGAGGAGTCGCCAGGTTTTTCCTTCGACTTGCCGTTGTAAATAGAGATCGAAACGGTTGTTTTTTTGCGTCACTCGTTGGCGCGGCAGCGTCAAGGTTAAATTATAAGTGCCTTTTAGGTGATAGGCAGGTAAATTACCAACAACGATGGGTTCTATCTTCTTAACATTTATCTGAGCGATCTTTATCTGTGGACAGGAAGCGTTAAGCTGTTGGCTGAGACGCTGTTGGGTTTGAGAAACCTGAAACGCGATCGCTTTGCTGATAATTTCTCCATCTGGGGCAAACTCGATCGGTGGAGTTGGAGTGCTACAAGCGCCCAGCAAAAAGATTAAAATCGCCGATAGGATTGGGACATACCATCGATTCTTCATTGGTGGCGAGTGCAGATTGATTCTCGTTCAATACTGAGGGTATCAGTTCCGCGACCGTTTTGTCGGGCGATCGCGTCTGACAACCTTATTTCTAGGAAAGCGAACTCTCTGTGGTAGGGATTTCCGCCTCAAGGCTTGAGAGTAAATCACTACAATGACAGATAGAAAGACAAGATCGGGTCTTTAATTTCTGCTTGTCTTTTGAGATTGAATTGATAAGCTTAACTGAATAAGAAATGCAACCGACTAACCCAAATCAATTTACAGAAAAAGCTTGGGAGGCAATAGTCCGCACGATCGATATTGCCAAACAAAATAAACAGCAGCAAATTGAAACCGAACATTTAATGAAATCTCTCCTCGAACAAGAGGGATTGGCGACCAGTATCTTCAACAAAGCAAATGTCAATGTCCAACGCCTGCGCGAAAGAACCGACGAGTTCATTCGCCGGCAACCCAAAGTTGCCAATGTAGGCGATGTCTATCTAGGACGCGGTTTAGATAGCTTAATGGATAGAGCCGAAGCATTTCGTAAAGAATTCGGCGACGATTATATCTCCATCGAGCATCTAATCTTAGCCTATGCCAAAGACGATCGCTTTGGTCGAGCTTTATATCAAGAATTTGGTCTCAATGAAAACAAACTCAAGGAGATTATCAACCAAGTGCGAGGTTCTCAGAAAGTGACCGACCAAAATCCAGAAAACAAGTACGAATCCTTAGAAAAATACGGTCGCGATCTCACGCAACTCGCCCGCGAAGGGAAACTCGATCCGGTGATCGGTCGCGATGACGAAATTCGCCGTACCATCCAAATTCTCTCGCGTCGCACCAAGAATAATCCCGTGCTAATCGGCGAACCAGGCGTTGGTAAAACCGCAATCGTCGAAGGATTGGCACAGCGGATTATCAACCGAGACGTGCCAGAATCGCTGCGCGATCGCAAGTTAATTGCCCTCGATATGGGTGCGTTAATCGCGGGTGCCAAATACCGAGGCGAGTTTGAAGAACGTCTCAAAGCCGTTCTCAAGGAAGTGACAGAATCTGGGGGCAACATTATTCTGTTCATCGACGAGATTCACACCGTCGTGGGAGCGGGCGCGACTCAAGGGGCGATGGATGCGGGTAACCTGCTCAAACCCATGCTGGCGCGGGGAGAATTGCGCTGTATCGGTGCGACGACGCTAGATGAATATCGCAAGTATATCGAGAAGGATGCAGCGCTTGAGCGGCGTTTCCAATCGGTATACGTAGACGAACCCAGCGTCGAAGATACCATTTCTATTTTGCGGGGTCTCAAGGAACGGTACGAAGTTCACCACGGGGTCAAAATCTCCGATAGTTCGCTAGTGGCAGCGGCAGTGCTGTCTAATAGATATATCAGCGATCGCTTCCTTCCCGACAAAGCGATCGACCTAGTAGACGAAGCGGCGGCAAAGCTGAAAATGGAGATTACCTCCAAACCTGAAGAACTCGATGAAGTCGATCGCAAGATCCTCCAGTTAGAGATGGAACGCCTGTCGTTGCAGAAAGAATTTGACGAGGCTTCCAGGGCGAGATTGGAAAAACTGGAAAAAGAATTAGCCGATCTCAAAGAGGAACAGGCAAACCTTAATGCTCAATGGCAATCGGAAAAAGAGGTCATCGATAAAATCCGTACCCTCAAAGAAATCATCGACCAAGTTAATCTAGAAATTCAACAGGCAGAGAGAGATTATGACCTCAATCGAGCTGCCGAACTTCGTTATGGCAAGCTTACCGATTTACAGCGACAGATTAAAGAAGCCGAGAGTCAATTAGCCCAAAGACAAACGACAGGAAAATCCCTGTTGCGCGAAGAAGTCACCGAATCCGACATTGCTGAAATTATCTCCAAGTGGACGGGAATTCCGGTGAGCAAGCTAGTCGAGTCGGAAAAAGAAAAACTCCTGCACCTCGAAGACGAACTGCACCAGCGAGTCATCGGACAAGATGAGGCTGTGACTGCGGTTGCTGAAGCTATCCAGCGATCGCGCGCGGGACTTGCCGATCCCAACCGTCCTACTGCTAGCTTTATTTTCCTCGGTCCGACGGGTGTTGGCAAGACTGAGTTAGCTAAAGCGCTAGCTGCCAGCTTGTTCGATACCGAGGAGGCGATGGTTCGCATCGACATGTCCGAGTATATGGAGAAACATAGCGTCTCCCGACTGATGGGTGCGCCTCCGGGATACGTCGGTTATGAGGAAGGCGGACAGCTAACCGAAGCGATTCGACGGCGACCTTACTCTGTCATTCTCTTTGACGAGATTGAAAAAGCCCATGCCGATGTTTTTAACGTGATGCTGCAAATCCTCGATGACGGGCGTTTGACCGACTCGCAGGGTCACGTGGTGGACTTCAAAAATACTATCATCATTATGACCAGTAATATCGGGTCGCAGTATATCTTAGACTTAGCAGGGGATGAGTCTCGCTATGAGGAAATGCGATCGCGCGTTATGGATGCGATGCGCAACAGCTTCCGTCCCGAATTCCTCAACCGCATCGATGAAATTATCATCTTCCATGGATTGCAAAAGCACGAATTGCGGCAAATTGTCAAGCTTCAGGTCGAACGTTTAGAGCAACGGCTAACCGAACAAAAACTGTCCTTGAAGCTGTCGGAAGCTGCTATAGATTTCCTGTCCGAGATTGGCTACGATCCCGTTTTTGGGGCCAGACCGCTTAAGAGAGCGATTCAGCGCTATTTAGAAACGGCGATCGCTAAAGCGATTCTACGCGGGGAATTCAAACCAGGCGACACGATTTTTGTCGATGTCGAGGACGAACGGTTAACCCTCAAGCGATTGCCCGCAGAGTTGTTTGCTTCATAAGAAATCAACTCCTTGCAAGTCTAATGGTAGGGCGAGCAAATTTTTGCTCGCCCTCTCCTCCCAATCCCCTTGCAAGACAGCCCTTTTAAATGATAGGATAACAAATTGTGTCGAATTTATAAAGCGTTCATGCCTAAACTAAAAACTCGTAAAGCAGCAGCAAAGCGCTTCGCTGCTACCGGAAGCGGCAAGAAAATTTTTCGCCGTAAAGCCTACAAAAACCACATGTTATACCATAAGAGTTCCGAACAAAAGCGTCGTCGCTTATCCCATATCGCTTTAGTTCACGAGAACGATGAAAAAGAAGTTCGGCTGATGCTGCCATATTTATAAATTAGATATTGTTGTCAACCATCTAAGCAATTAAAATCGATCGAGAGTAACTATGACAAGGGTAAAACGGGGTAACGTCGCTCGCAAACGCCGTAAAAAAATTCTTAAACTAGCCAAAGGCTTTAGAGGGTCGCACTCAAAACTCTTCCGTACAGCCAACCAGCAGGTGATGAAAGCACTGCGCTATGCTTATGCCGACCGCCGCAAGCGCAAGCGCGACTTTCGCCGCCTCTGGATTACGCGCATCAATGCAGCCGCCCGATTGCAGGGAATGAGTTACAGCCAACTAACGGGTCAACTGAAAAAAGCCAATATCCAACTCAATCGGAAAATGCTAGCGCAGTTAGCCGTCCTAGATCCCCAGGCGTTCGCCAAAGTAGTAGAAGTCGCAGGTCAGAATTAGTTCAAAGTTCAAAGTTCAAAAAGAGTAGTTTAATTTTGAACTTTGAATTTTGAATTATTAGCGCAATGCCATCGTCAAAATTCCTTGCTGTCCCAGCAGAATCTCCCGCAACAAAGTACAAATTCCCACCCAAATAATCGGGCTAATGTCAACGCCACCGAGAGGAGGTACGATTTTTCGTACTGGAATGAGAAAAGGTTCGGTCGGCCAAGCGACAACATTGAAGGGAAAGCGATTGAGATCGACTTGAGGATACCAAGTTAAAACGATCCGCAAGATAAATAACAAGATTGCCAGTCCCAACAAAAAACCGAGTACCCAAGTCCCTAAATTAACAATATCCATAGTTTTGATCGCTGATGAGGCTTTATTCTAAGTATAAAACCTCGCCCGATCGTTGCTGGACTCAACGCCACGCGACTATCCTGATAAGAGGAGTCAGTCGTAAATTAGAATGAGTAATTATTCCAATCGTTTAATAAAAATTGCCGTAATCGGCGACATCCACGATCGCTGGGAAGAAACAGATAATCTTGCTCTCCAACATCTAAAAGTCGATCTCGTTCTCTTTGTCGGCGATTTTGGCAATGAATCGGTAGAAGTGGTTCGCCGGATTGCCTCTTTAGAAATTCCTAAAGCAGCCATTATGGGCAATCACGATGCTTGGTATACGGCATCGGCTTGGGGGCGCAGGCAATGTCCCTACGACCATGAAAAGGAAGATTGGGTACAACAGCAGCTAGACTTATTAGGAGAGGCACATGTCGGCTATGGCAAGTTAGATTTTCCCCAGTTGAACTTATCGGTTGTAGGCAGTCGTCCCTTTAGCTGGGGAGGATCTGAGTGGAAAAATAAAGAATTTCTGCGCGATCGCTACGGGGTAACTAATTTTCAAGAATCTACGACTAAAATTGTGGCGGCTGCCAGTCAAACCGCCTGCGATACAGTCATTTTTCTCGGTCATAACGGACCTTTTGGATTGGGAGACAAACCAGAAGATATTTGCGGTCGAGATTGGGAACCGTTAGGAGGAGATTACGGCGATCCCGATTTTGCCGAAGCGATAGACATAGTACGTGCTACCGGGAAATGGATTCCTCTGGTTACTTTCGGGCACATGCACCATCTCTTACGCCACACGCGATCGCGATTGCGGACGGCTGTTACAACCTCTCCAAAAGGAACGGTTTATTTGAATGCAGCTAGCGTTCCTCGCATCATCAGACAAGCAGGAGAAACCTGTCGCAATTTTTCTCTGGTTACGTTACAAAATGGGATTGTAGCTGAAATATCCTTGGTTTGGGTAGGAGAGGAGTTGACAATTGTTTCCAACCATCTCCTTTACCGCGATCGCGATTCAGTTCTCCAACCGATTTAGCGTTCTTACCATCTTCGGCACTGGCTTTGTTAAAATAAAAAATTGTTCGCCTTGGAGAGGTGGCAGAGTGGTCGATCGCGCTCGACTTGAAATCGAGTGTACCGAAAGGTACCGTGGGTTCAAATCCCACCCTCTCCGTTAATCAATTTTAGACAACTGCGTCTGGGTTTCAATCTCGGCATCGGCTGGCATTCCCGGCTTGGCAAGACCGTTGGGGCGATCGATACTAATTTTGACTCCAAAGACTTGTCTGACGCGGTCTTCTTTGAAATAAATATTTTCTGGCGTAAATGAAGCTTGAGTGTCGATCGCGCTAATTTTGGCACTAAGGGGTTTATCGGGTGCGGAGTCAAGAAAGACTTTCGCACGCTGACCGACTTTGACCTTACCAATCTCTCCTTCGGGAACAAATCCCCGCAAATAAACCTCGTCGGGATTGATGACAGTCAGCAGGGTTTTCCCCGTCGTAACGACTGCACCCGGTTCGACGCTACGAGTCACGACCACGCCATTTATGGGACTAATAATGTTGAGGTCGGAGATTTTGCTTTGAATCTCCTGTATGGTTGCTTGGGCGTTCGCGACCTCGGCTTGGGCGGCAGCCTGTTTCAAACGGGCTTGCGCGACTTGCGTCCGCAATGACTGAATTTGCATCGCGCGGACATCTGGGTTTAACTCGGCAGTTTTGGCTTGTTGAAGTTGTCCTTGGGCAGCCCGTACCAGTTTCTGTGCTGATTCTACCGAAGATTGGCGCGCCTGTACCGTGGCTTGGGCAGTCTCGAAGGCAGTTTGCCTCTGGTCGAATTCTTGTTGGGTAACAGCGCCTTGGGAGACTAATTTCGCGTAGCGATCGCGATCGGTTTGTGCCAATTTCAACTGCGCTTTCGCTTGTTCTAGGTTTGCCCTGGCTTCGTTGAGTTGGGCGATACTTGAAGCGAGGGTCGATTCGGCTTGCAAAACCCGACCGCTAGCTTCTCCCTGCGCCTGTTGACGATTCAATTGAATTTCTCGAATTTGGCTCTCTAAAACATCGATTTGCAGGCGGGCTTGTTTCTCTTGTTGCTGGGCGGCATTTAAACGCGCCTGTGCCCCTTTCAGTTGCGCCTTCAGATCCTGGTCGTCCATGCGAACGATCGTTTGACCTTTTCTAACTCGATCTCCCTCTCGCACGGCGATAAAATTAATCCGTCCGGCATATTTGGCGCCGATATTGGTTTCGTATCCTTCTATTCGTCCGCTTACTTCCAGCGGTTTCACTGGCGCCGGAGAGAGGAAATACCAGGTCGTTCCGGCGATCGCAGCAGCTAACAAGCCTATAGAAACGATCGGCTGGGGAGATAGTTGGCGCTTCTGTTTGGGAATATCTACCCTGACTTCCGGTTCTTTCTCTTTCAAATTGACTTGAGCCATTAGTTCCTCCCTTGATTTCGCCGTTGAGGATAGCTTCTTAACTCCGAATAGCTAGTCTGCCGATTTCTTAATATATTTAGCACAATGGTAATAAAAGCTTGTTTTTCTTCTAATTTCATACTAGACCGTACAGTTTAGTCAATAATAAAAACTTCACAAGAATTTAAAGATGCTGCTTGAGGTAATGTTTCGTGTTTAAAGCAGAGGATATCTTACAAGAGCGCTATCAGCTACAGCGACAATTGGGACGTACCGCAGTAGGGCACCAAACTTGGCTGGCGATCGATTTGCAGACAAACGAACGAGTTACGATCAAACTGCTAGCCTTTAGTCCGCAAATGCGATGGGAAGAATTGAAACTCTTCGAGCGAGAAGCACAAGTGTTAGAATCGCTTGCTCATCCGAGAATTCCCCGCTATAGAGATTATTTCGATCTCGACAAAAATACAGGCGGCGGAGTCCCCTGGTTTGCGCTGGTACAAGATTATATTCCCGGTATTTCGTTGCAAGAATTATTAGAGAGAGGGAAGCGACTGAGCGAAAAAGAAGTTCGCGCGATCGCGATGCAAGTTCTGGAAATCCTCATTTATTTACACGAACTCAGTCCTCCCGTCCTGCATCGGGATATCAAGCCCAGCAATTTAATATTGGGAGAAGACCAGTATATTTATCTTGTCGATTTTGGTGCCGTACAAGCGCAAGCGGCAGTGACGGGAGTAACGTTTACGATTGTAGGAACTAGCGGTTATGCGCCTCTAGAGCAGTTTTGGGGACGCGCGGTTCCCGCATCCGATATATATGCCTTGGGAGCGACATTGATTCATTTGCTCGCTGGAATTGCACCTGTCGAGCTACCACAGAAAGATTCTCGCATTCAATTTGCCGATCGAGTCAGCATTCGAGGAGATTTGCTTGCTTGGATCGAAAAGGCGACTGAAACTGCCATAGAAAAACGTTTTCGGAGTGCTAGAGAAGCTCTAGAAACTTTAAGAACTGGGAGACTTCGACCAATTTCTCGCAATATCGCTGCGGTTTCTTCGGGTCATAAATTTCCTAAACCCCACGACTCTTTACTCAGAATAGAGCGCTCTGCTGACCAGTTAAAAGTCTTCGTACCAGCAGGCGGACTGAGAAGATTTAATGAGATTTTTAAGATTGGTTTTTTAGGCTTAATTGTTTTATATTGGGTACTTCCATTTGTCAGCTTTTTTAGCATTGTTCTTCCGGGCATCGGCTCGGTATTCTGGGGAATTCTTGCTATTGTATTGGGGGTTTTGTGCGGGACGCAAACGCAAATTAGCTGCGATCGCGTTAGCTTTGAACTAGCCCGAAAAATTCTGGGCATTACTTACAAACGCGAAATGGGTATCAATCCAGAAATTTTAGATATTTTCTTGCAGCGGACTGGTTCGATTTTTCAGGTAATTATTCGCTCTCCAGATCGCATTTACAATCTAGGCGGTGCTCTGAGTGAAGATGAAGCCACTTGGTTAGCTCAAGAAATTAAAGACTGGCTCAGAAAATCTGCTATGGGAGAAGAAATTTAACTCATGTCTTTGGGCAACAAGAGATTCTCTTCTATTTCTTTTTTTACTGGCAAACTAACCTGACAATCGCTGTGGAGACATTCGACTAAAAATAGATTGGCATCGTAATATTTCTGCCACAGGTTTTGCTGTTGCAAACTCAGCTGCCAATCATGACCGATCTGACGATAGGCGATCGCAAGCGAACGGAACCGATCGACCCAATTTTGCCCTTGAGTTTGCCACCAAATTTGGATGTTTTCTTTACTTTGATTTGGCTCTGGAAGCTGATTTTTGAGATCTCTCAACGCTTGTTGAAATGACGTTTCCAGTTGAAACTTGCTTTCTAAATCCAGAGTAAAACAGAGATTGATAAATTTTTTCAGATCGGGATTTTGTACCAAATTTAAACTATCGGTAAAAGCTCGCGCTATAGTCGTATCTAAAGTCATCTCCATCGGCAAATTTTTCATGCTGACTAAATTGTCATCGAGAGAGACGGCTAAATTCAAATCTCGGCTCTGAAAGAGGGTAAAATAAAAGGCGCGAACGGCCGATCGCAAGTAGGGTAATTGCATCGCGCTGACCTTGCGAGCAATAATCCTTAAAAATTCTTGTAATTGCCGATCGGTTTCCTGACAAGCATCCACATTTTCTTTCATCTTTTGTAAGAGAAAATCAGCTTGTGGTAACATACCTACCGTTAAAAAAATTACTTCTCTCCAGCGGTTCTCTGTAGTATGGCTGGCTAACTTTTGTAATTCTTGCTCTAGCTTTTGAGGAGCGGGACTAGCCACAATTTTTCTGGCAGTCAAATATTCTTGAAAAGTCAGATGAGAGAATGAGTAAATATCTCTAGCTCTTTCTACCAATAAGCCATGTTGTAATTCAATCGCTTTTAAGACGGCTTCGCTATCCAACCAAAGCGTTTCTGGATCGGTCGTACTGTTGGGTAAATGACGCAAATAATCTTCAATAATAGAGAGAATTTCGCTACTCTCAAAAAAGTAGTTTTCTTGCTCGAAGGTAGTTGCAGCAATTTGACACAAAAGCTTAATTTTATCGGGTAAAGAAAGATGCTGATAAACGCGATCGCGATGAATTCCTCTCGCCCGATCCCATCGCTGTAGTAAAATATCCAAGCCAGCCTGATAAAGTTTCGAGCGTTTAGTCGGAAAACTAGCTCGTTCTTTAAAAACCGAACAAATCAAATTGAGTAAAATTGGCGTGATCCCTAATTCTCGAATTGGTTGATTTTCTGGACGTTCTAATTGTTCGAGAAATTGTTCGGCTTTGAGAATTCCTTCTCTTTCGCTATTAGCAGTAGCAATAAACCATTTTTTAGCAAAAGTTTCTATTTGGTCTTGTTTGAAATCAGCGATTTCTACATAAGTAAAGCCACGAAAATGATAATTGACGGCAGCGGTACGACAAGTAATAATAATATGATTCTTATAGTATTCCTGAGAGAAAATATCGATTTGTTTGAGAATTACATCGCTATCGTTCTCAGGAATTTCATCCAAACCATCAAGCAAAAGTAGAATTTTCCCTTCCTGAAGTAGGATAAGAGCTTGATGCTTGGACAAACCACAAGCTTGACAGTGACGAACGATATAGCTTAAGAAGCTAAAATCTTCTTCATCGGGCACTTCAGCTTTTAAAATTCTTAATTGAATAAAAAAAGGAATTAAGTCTCGCTTATATTTCCCTTGATTGCATTGCAGGGCAATATACTGCAAAAAGGTCGTCTTGCCCGATCCCGGTTTGCCTAAAATCATTAGTTTGTTGTGTTGGGCAACCAACTCCATGCCAGGAATCGCCGAGCGATCGAGCTGGGTAAAATCCAAACGCGCTAGTTCTGGCTGAACGTTTTGCAAATCGGAGATTTCCAGCCAACGTTGATTGCTCGGATGGGGCAAGAGATTGACGAGAGTATAAATTTGACTTAATAAAGGCTGGGTCAGATCGAAAGACGATTGCAGGGTGTCGCACTGAGTTTGAATGTGTTCTCGGTTGCGCGATCGCATTCGCTGCACCCATTCTTCAATCCCCAAATTTTCCTCGCTCTCTGGGGATTGGCTGACAGGAAGTTGCTCTTTTGGCAGATCGGCAATTTCCGTCCAGTCTAAATCTAGCTTAAAGCAAATTTCCTTGAAGATGTGGCGCTCGATCGGTCTGCCCGTAAAAAACTTCCAGATAGACTGACGGCTTGACAACCCTACCTCTGTCGCCAGAGATTCTTGCGTCCATCCCTGACTTTCAAAAGCCTGTTTTGCCCTAACGATACCTGTAGTAGAAGATCTAAGCGATCGCTTTGCCATATTTTTGTCTAATTTTACACAAATGTTTAATTGCCGTCGTTGCGACTAGAGCGCCGATCCCAGAAAAAGCTAAATCGCGCGATTTGACAATACTGATTTTCCGTTGATTCTAATGCCGAGTCAATCGGTTTGCCGAAGCTCCAGCAGCGATCGCTCGACGGCTGACGATCGAGTCATTAATGCGATTGGAACTTTGTCGATTCTGGTAAAAAATCTTCTTCGAGAGTATCTCATTGGCACCTATGGTTTCTTGGACATCTAATTTGCACATC
Source organism: Hydrococcus rivularis NIES-593 (assembly GCF_001904635.1). Classification (GTDB taxonomy): domain Bacteria; phylum Cyanobacteriota; class Cyanobacteriia; order Cyanobacteriales; family Microcystaceae; genus Hydrococcus; species Hydrococcus rivularis. The sequence goes on along the minus strand of NZ_MRCB01000043.1, from coordinate 19,759 downwards.
GATCGAGATAAATTTAACGCGAAAAATCTTTTATAGACTAGATTGACTCTTTTTTCTTTCTCTGGCTCGAGCTGCAAATTAAAGAATGGTGACCGACAAGCGGCTCTTTAGTTAGTAGTAATAAATAGCTCAAAACTTGATAAACTTGACATAAGAAAGACTTAAAAAAATCTTAAGATAAAGAATTAACCAGTTAAAAAATATGCACGAGCAAGGTACTCGTTTTTAACAATAATCTAGAGACTGAATCGCCAGTTAAGATCGAAAACTATTAGGGCAATTATGGGAATAACACCGAGCAGACTGAAGAATAATATTGTAGTATTAATGAACATGCGCATGCCCGACGTGGACGCAGAGAAAGCTTTGCCCGATACAAATTTTCTGGAACTTTTACAGACAACCGGAGGTCAACAATCTCCGGAAATTGTTGCCGATCGCGTTCGAGGTCACTTAAAAGACATTGCCTTACAACTCGCAGCGATCGCCACCGCTATCAAACGCCAAAACGAGCGATCGCTACAACGAGCTACCCAAGTCCTCAGAGCCATTGGTGCCAATTTGAGCGCTAACCGTCTCGCGCATTTGTACCAGGAGCTTGAAATCGTCGCACCATCCGACAGCCTTTTGCAAGCCTCCCAAAAAATGACCGAAATTAAAGTTGAGCACGAAAAAGTATGTCAAGCTTGGCAGCAAGTCCTTCAACAACCGAACTTAGAGAGCAGCAGACTGTGAGAAGCGATCGGTCTCAAGAGCAAACGCCGCTCATCCTGGTAGCAGACGACGATCGCGCGACTCGCCTATTATTGAAGTTGGCGATGGAGGAAGAAGGATATCGCGTCATAGAAGCCAAGGATGGAGAACAGTGCTTGGCGGCATTTACTCGCTGGCAACCCGATATGGTGTTGTTAGATGCCATCATGCCGGAAATGGACGGATTCACTTGCTGTCAGCGATTGCGCCAGTTGCCTGGTAGCACGAATAAACCTATCCTCATCATTACCGCCCTCGACGATCAAGACTCCATCGATCGCGCCTTTGCTGCGGGGGCAACCGACTACATTACCAAACCGATTTATTGGGCAGTGCTAGCACAGCGAGTCAGGCGCTTGCTGGCAACCAGCCAAGCCTTAAAACAGTTTGAGCATCTCAGGCAGCAATTCGAGCAGCAGCAACAATGGAAAAGATTGTTTGAAACTATTGCCCAGAGATTATCCCAACCTTTCGATCTGCGGCAGTTGCTCGATGCTACCGTTACCGATCTGCGCAGCATCGCTGGGGTGGAACGAGTCGTCCTCTATCAACAACGTAGACGACTCGGTATGCGACTTGTATTTGAATCCGTCGCATCCGGTTATCCTTCTATCGAACCCATTCCTCTAGAAATCATCGGGCTGGAGTCGCAATATCAAACCCAATACGAGCAAGGTCATATCGTGACGCTTCCCGATCTCGCTCTAGCCGAACTGTCCCCGGAAACCAGAGAGCAGTGGGAGCGATTGAATATTAAAGCCGTATTGATGGTTCCCATCATCGTGCGCGAACAAGTCTGGGGGCTAGTTTGCGTTCACCAATGTCAAACCGCTCGCCCTTGGGAAGCTTGGGAAATCGAGCAGTTTTCTTTTCTCGGTTATTTACTCGCAGGCGCTATCTACCAGGCTTTACTCAGACAACAGCTCTCCACCAATCGGTAAGGTTCTCAGGGCGAAGGACAGAGGAGAGAGAAGACAATTAATCCAAAACCGCCGCGAAGCCAGAACCCTCTTATACCAATTTTCAGGTTTTCGCGATCGACATTCTTCTCCCCTCTCCCAAATAGGGAGAGGGGTTGGGGGTGAAGGCGATCGACCATCTCTGTCATTAATGAATGAAAAATGGTATAGTCCCTATTTGCAATTCTGGTAGGGAGACTTTCCAGTCGGAGGAGTCTCCGCCTGGGTTCGCCCTCAATTCTCAATCAGTAGCGCTCTTTTTTAGCAATGGTACGAGAGCTTGAAGACTTCCCTCAAAACTACTTGAGATCCAACAATCCTTGTTCTTTCAGTTTGGGATTAAAGCGAATATCCATTTCAACGCCACGATTTTTAAGTTGTCCTTGAATTTCTTCTTCGACTCGCCGCGCTATTTTTTTGAGTAATTTGATTTTTTCTAATTCCGTACCCTGCTGGTATTCGGCTTTTTCTGTTTCTGTCATCGCGAGTTTGGCATCGATTGCCTGCGTCCATTTAGCTTCGTCGGTACTATTGCCAGGAGGAATTGTGCCATTTTCTGCTATCCATGCCTGACGCATTTCTTCTAGAACTGTACGGCTAGGATGAGTAATAGTTTGCACTTTGAGCCAATAGCAATTTTGAGGTTGTCGTACTAAATGCTGCTTTAGACTCACATATATATCGCGAGAATAGCCAACAAATTGCAGAACTTTTTCACGATTAAAGATAGCATAAACGCCAATTCTTCTTGAAAAATCCTCGTCGATACCACCATTTTCGCTTAGATAAGGAATATATTTTAGACTCTTTAGAGGAGGAATTTCTGCTTGAATAGACATAGAAATATTAAATTTTTGATTTGATAAAAATGTCGGAGGGATTTCATTCTGTTTCGAACGCACCAAGAAATAAATTTCTTGTCCCCCAAATCTTAAGTCCGTTGAAACTGACAAGTTGTCCCAAAAGTATAGAATGTCATGTTGAGCCTAGCAGTAGCGAAGCGAAACATCTTATCCCAATTCACAATTCGCAATTATCAGTTGGCAATTATTCAATCGCTCTGGGTGTAAAGCTTTTGCCTTGAACATCTGTAGCATTCTTTTTTAGAGATTTTTTTTAGAGATGGTCTTATAGCAGTTTCCAGTTAGATGAAAGACGGGCATTGGTCGATTGGGAAAGGGGAAAAAGGCTAGTTGAGTGACAAAACTCAAATCGCCTTCACCCCAACCCCTCTCCCGCTCTGGAAGAGGAGCTTTCAACTTAAGAATTTTGCCTGAAGTCCCTTCTTGTGGGAGAAGGAATTTAGGGATGATGGGACAAAGATTTGTCAGTCAATCAGGTATCTGAGTTTATTTTAATGGACTTCATATATGAGCCAGGAAATTATTTACAAGAGCAGCTAAGGCGAAGAGAGCAAGATGTAGGCAAACTTTAATATTTCAAGGTTCAAAGTTAGAAGTTTTCTGAATATCTTCTTTGATCGTATTGAGGTCGATATAAGAGTCAGCTACATTGATTAGGCTATCGCTAGTCATGGAACGCAAACTAACAACTTCGATCCGAACTCCTCGATAGCTAAGTGCATTCACCACATAAGCCAAATCTCCATCTCCGCTAACTAAAATAGCTGTATCGTAGGAATTGGCTAAAGTCATCATGTCCACGGCAAGTTCTACGTCCAAATTGGCTTTTTTAGAACCGTCTGGAAACTGAGTGATTTCTTTAGTGATTACTCGATAGCCATTTCGACGCATCCAGAGCAGAAAATTGTGTTGCTTTTCATTAGTTGGATCGATTCCCGTATAAAAAAAAGCGCGTAATAATTTAGCACCAGCCGTCAAACGGTGAAGCAATTTAGTATAGTTAATTTCAATACCTAATTGCAAAGCCGAATAAAATAAATTTGACCCATCAATAAAAATGGCAACTCGACCGCGATTTAGGTTCTGAAAACTATGCGCCTGTTCGGTAACGTCTGCCACCTCTAGATCTTTTTGAGCTTGAGTTGCTCTCAAAACAAGTTTAGTTTCTTCGCCGACGAAATCTAGTTGTTTATGAGCGTACATAAGTCAATCGCCTCCTTAATGTCTGCTGCATGCAGCGGATCGTTTATATTGTTTATTTATATTTGTATGGTTTGATAAAAGTTAAAATGGTGACGTTTGCATTTTGTCAGTCGAGAAATTTTATTAGGTTGGATTAGCAATATATGGTTACATCTTCATGACATTCATCTGCCAAATAGCAAAGAGCTTTAAATCTTAGTTCGACTAATTGTTCGTAGAAAGGATTGAGCTTGCAAAGAGGTGGGATATATAATATCGTGCGATTGAAAAGTTTAATTTCTCTTTCAAAAGGACAGCGGGCAGGAATTAGCCGGCAAAGCACGCGAGCCAATCGATCGCTATTAATTTCTATGGATTCTAACCACTGGCGTACCTGGTGTAATGGTTCGATGTTGAAATTAAAATTATGAGACGTAGAATTTTTCATTGGGTTGAGCTTGTCACTAATTAAAAAACTGAAATTTTACCTATTCTCTCGATTGCTTGAGGTCGATCTTGGCAAAGGAAAGATTTTTAGGAAGTAGCCAAAAAATAAGCCAGTACGATCGCGCCGATCCCAATAGCAGCGCTAGAGAGCAGAGGAGTCCATTGGAGTAGTGAAATCATAACCAAACGAGTTTTCCGACAAGGAACTTTAGATACACAACTCGGCTAATTGGCTACGAGATCGTCTCAGCCTGAGTTGCTGTATCTTGACGTTAGAGCGGAAAAATGAAGAACCAATGAAGACAATTCAATTAATCTTCCCAGCCTAAAATTTTTGCTACGCTATTGGCTAAAGTCATTGTCTTGAAAGGTTTGGGGATCGTTCCTGCCACTTTTAGTTCGGCGAAGCGCTGGCGATCGCTAGTTTGCACCTTAGCCGTTAGCAAAATTACCGGGATCTGGGCAGTGGCTGGATTCACTTGTAGCTTCTGAAAAGTCTCGATACCGTCCATATCCGGCATCATAACATCCAAAAGAATCGCATCTGGCTGTTGGGTTGCGGCTATTTGCAGCCCCTCGCTCCCCGAACTTGCCATCGATACCTGCCAACCGCCCACGACTTCCAAGGCGACTCGTGCCACGTCTCGGATGTCCTCGTCATCGTCAACGATCAGAATGTGTCTGACTGTCACGGTTGTCGTCCCCCTTCCTGTATCGAATAATTCGACCGAGCAATTTAATGACTCGCTGCTCGAATTGCTCTGGCGTGATGCGACCTTTGGTCAAAAATAGCGTCTGTCCTAACTTTAGACGTTCTCGCTCCGAATCGTCTAAATCTTTGGACGTATAAACGACTAGAGGAACTTGGCACAAGCGGTTATGCTGCCGAAGCCAATCTACTACAGCAAAGCCGTCGCATTCTGGCAGGATAAGATCGAGTACCAACAGATCGGGAAAAATTTGCTGACTCAAGTGGATAGCTTCTCGTCCCGTCTGAGCGTAGTAAGTTTCAATGCCATGGCGATCGAACATGGCAATCAGGATTTGTGCTAGATCTGCGTCGTCTTCTACAATGAGGACTTTAACTTTTCTATTTGGATCGGTCAAAATTCGCTCCAGTGCTTGAAGGAGCGATCGCTCGTCTGGAGGTTTAACGATCCAATCGCTGACTTCTGGAGTCGCTTTTCTGGCATCAGGAAATAAACCACTGAGAATAATGACGGGAATATTGTTCGTCTCGGCGCGTTCTTTTAGCGTTGCTAGAGTTTCCCAGCCATTCATACCGGGCATCATCAGGTTAAGGAGAATGACATCGGGTTGTTCTTGCGCTGCTAGCTTGACTGCCTCTTGTCCCGAAGCAGCGGTAATGACTTGATAATCTTGATGTTCTAGTACCATCCGCACCACAGAACGAACTGAAGCATCGTCATCGCAAACTAACACCAATGGACCGTTAGGATGAGTGCTAGCTTTTATTTCTTCTTCTTGCGCCAGAGGCAGGGTGAAATAAAAGGTACTGCCTTCTCCGAGAATGCTTTCAGCCCAGATCTGACCCCCGTGGTGCTGCACGATGCTGCGGCAGACAGCTAATCCCAAACCCGTTCCTCCTTTTTGACGCGAATCAGAGGCATCGACCTGCTGAAAGCGTCCGAAGATTGTCTCGATTTTATCAGGAGGAATCCCCCGTCCTCGATCGCGAACTCGAAAGAGTATGTAACCCGGTTCCTTATCTCTCGCTTCGGCAGTCAGCCACACGGTAGAACCTGGGGGTGAAAATTTAATGGCATTGCTGAGTAGATTTGTAAAAACTTGAACGATTCGGTCGGGATCGGCCCATAATCGAACCGATAGAGGAGAGACGGATAAGGTGACTCTCGCTGCAGCCGCCATGCTTTGCATGACCTCTACCGAAGCCGTCATCAAGTTAGCAGCATCGCAGGCTTGTTTGGTTATCGAGGCTTTGCCCGATTCAATGCGTTCAATATCCAGGATATCGTTAATCAAGCGGACTAACCGATCGGCGTTCTTGGCAGCAATATTGAGCATGTGCTGACTTCGTTCGGGTTGGCTACTCAAGACCCCGCTGGCAAGCAGATCCAAGGCACCGAGTATGGAAGTGAGGGGAGTGCGCAATTCGTGGCTGACTATCGAGACGAACTCATCCTTGAGCCGTTCGATTTCTCGGCGATCGCTGATATCCTTCATAAAGCAGTAGTGCCCGACAAACTGCTGCTGTTTGTCAGAGACTTTGACCATCACAACTTGCTTATCAAAGACCGATCCGTCTTTTCGCAATGCCCTGACTTCCGTTTCCGCTTTGCCGTTGGCGAGTAGCTGTTGGTAGGCAGCCCTCATTTTTTCTCGGTCTTCTGGATGGACGATCGCTTGCCAGTCCATGCCGATCAACTCTTCAGGGGCATAGCCAACCATGCTGGCGTAAGCCTGGTTGACGTAGATGTAACGTCCTTGCACGTCTAGCCGCGAGATGCCTTCTACCGCACTCTCAAGGGCATTGGTGATGACGAGCAGTTCTTCTTGGGAACGGGCTATTTCTTGACGCTGGCGAATTTCTCGTTCTAGGAGTTGCGCTTGGGCTAGGGCAATACCAATTTGGTCTGCTAACTGCCGCAGAAGTTCGGCTTCAAAGCTAGACCACTGGCGAGGGGAGGCGCACTGATGGGCAATTAATAGTCCCCAGAGTTCTTCTTTTTGAAGGATGGGGACGACTAAGTTGGCTTTCACGCCAAACTGCTGGAGAAATTCGACGTGACAAGGTTGGATGTCAGCCCGTTCGATATCGTCGATCGCGCTCACTCGTCCCTGGCGGTATCGTTCTAGGTATCCTTCCTGAAAGCAGGGATCGACTATGTTCTGTCCGAGAGTGACCGGAAAGCCGGGAACCACCGACTCTTGAACCACCGTTCCCGATCCGTCTGCATGAATCTTAAAGAGCAAAACGCGATCGGCTTCCAGAAATCTCTGCACTTCCGTAACGGTGGTTTGCAGGATTTTTTCGAGTTTCAGAGAGCGGCGAATCTTGAGGGTAAGTTCGGCAAAGAGTTGCGATCGCAAGTGTCGGCGCTGCAATTCGGCTTCGGATCGTCGGCGCTCTATTTCCGAACTAGCACGAACGGCAAAAATTGTCAAGACTTCTTCCATCAAACGGGTATCGTCTAGCGGTTGGCGGCTGAGGACGGCGATTAACCCCAGAGGGCGACCCGTTGAATCAAACAGTGGGGCGCCCAGATAGCTTTGAGCTTCTATTGCTGCAAGATAGGCATCTAAGGGAAATTGCTGCCCAACGTCGCGGGGATATACGCGTAGCTGCTGCCCTACAACCTGCTCGCTAGGAGTATTGGCGAGGGCGTACTCGAAATTGTCAAGGATTTGACCGTTGCCATAGCCAGCAATCGTCCTAATGCGATCGCCTTCTGGCTCGACTAACTCGCCAACGAAGGCATATTCGACTCCCAGCGCTTTGGTAAGGTACTGTACCAGCGACTGAAAGAAAGCTTCTCCCGTCTCGGCGGAAACGCCCAAAGTAATATTGCGCAGGATTTCTTCTCTGTGCTTGCGCTCAGTTATATCTTCAAAAATATAGAGGCGACCGAAATATCTATCTTGCTCGTCGCGGACTTGGGTGGAGAAACGGCGAATCGTCCGTCCATCGACAAAAGGAATTTCATCTTCGATAACGACGCGGTTTTCTGCGCTCTGTAGTGGCTCGCAAGACTTAGCAAACGCCGCAACATTAGCTAGTAGAGGCACGCAAGCGGGAATAATATCGCTATTTTTGAGTTCGCCGCGCTGCATTTGGGCTTCTAAATGTTCGATGCCCCAAATTTCGCAGAAGCGACGATTGAAGTAGAGAATATCATCGGTGCGATTATCTACGACAAAAAATGCTAGCGGGGAAGCACTTGCCATCGATCGCAACAGGGTTTCCTTCCAGAGTAATTCTTCCTGCGCCCGCCTGCGATCGCTGATGTCTTGGAAATAAACCGATAGACCATCTTTAGATGGATAGGCATGTACTTCGAACCAGGTAGCGAGCGGCGGATAAAACTCCTCAAATTCGACGTTAACTCGCTCTGAGACGGCTTTGTGGTATTCCCGATCGAAAGTAGAACCCACGGCTTCGGGAAACTCATCCCAGACATTCTTGCCGAGAAGTTCTTCTCGTTTCCTTTGCAGGCTCAATTCTGCTTGTCGGTTGATATAAGTAAATCGCCACTCTTTGTCTAAAGTAAAAAAGGCATCGCCGATACTTTCCAGAATATTCGTAACTTGGCTTCTTGCGGCTTCTGCATCTGCCCGTGCCGCTTGTTCTCGCTCTAACAGCCGAGCCAGTTCTTTTTCCGCCCGTTTGCGATCGCTAATATCGCTGCCAATACCGAGAAACCCAGTAACATTCCCCTCTGCATCGCGTAAAGCCGTTACCGACAGCAGCACGGGAAAACGGCTGCCATCTTTGCGGATATAAGTCCATTCTCGCTCGTCTGGATCTCCCCGACGCGCCTTAGCAACAAAAGCCTCAAATCCTGGTTCGATCGCAACCCCTAACTCTTGAGATAGCTCTTGCGCCCGCTGCCTAACTTCATCCTCGTCGTGGATGATAACGGGAGTTGTTTTTCCAACCACCTCTGCCGCCGTATATCCTAACCATCGCTCCGCAGCCGCATTAAAGGTAGTTATAGTGCCGTCTACCGTCGTAGAAATTATCGTGTAGTTGGCGCTATCCAAGATCGCCCGCTGTAGCATCGTTGCTTCTTGGATTTTTGCCCTCTCGCGAGTTAATTGTTGATTGATAGCTTTTACGCTTCGCGCGTGTCCCTGGGCTTTTTGAGCGAAACGAACTGCTCCAGCGAGCAGCACGCCTATGACTAGCCCTCCACCCAACACGACTGCGGGGAGAAGCGATCGTTCCTCGGCAAGCAGGGTGCTGGTTGGGTACACGCGCACGCGCCAGGTAACGCCCTCAAAATGCACGTTTGCCTCGCGGCTCCATTTTCTCTCAAGCTGCCTGTCCGATCTAGAGCGATCGCGGCGATAAATTTCTTCGCTGCCGTCGAAAATCGCGATCGCGTATCCCGGCGCAACATGATGTTGGGGCAACAGAGTATCGAATAGCGACTGAGTGCGAAAAACGCCAAGGATAAAACCGTCGAAGGATTTTGGATTAATTGTCTGGGAGTCCCCCAGTCTCCCCGTCTCCCCATCTCCGAGTCCCCTCTGCTCCCCATCTTCTAAAAAAAGGGGAACGTACACTAAAAACCCCTTACCTCCCTGTGTGAGGGTAATAGTGCGAGTGATGGTTACAGTCTCCCGTTGGCGAGCTTCTTCCAGGGCAGATCGCCGCCGTTCCTCTGATGCGAGATTGAGGTTTTGCGCAGCTTCATTGCCTGCTAGCGGGACGATCCAGCGGACGTAGTAAGAGGAATCCACCCATTCGATCGCTTGGAAACCAGGAAAGTCTCTAATGTAGTTAGTGGCATCTACCCGCCATTCAGCTTGAGGAGTTCCACCTTGTCGTTCCCAGCGTTCCGCCATCCGCTTTAGGGCAAGAATGCGATTGCGCATCTGTCCCGTCACTTCCTGACTCGCGCCCGTAGCGGTCGATTCAACTTTTCTGAGGATCTGAACGCGATCGCGATCGACCAATGTCTGAGCGAGCCACAGAGTCGCAATCCAAACCCCCAATCCAGCCAGTGCGGGAAGCGATCGCATCTGCCAAAATTTTATCGCTTGCAGTTTCTTCAAGTTCTTTCTCCTCTCCCTTCTCTTGCTCTGACGCAGTTTCCTCCTGCTGCTTTTATCCGCTCTAGTACGGCATCGGCTGACCGATAGAGCGCTTGTAAGTCAGTTCCATCCTGGGGGTACTCAACCACTCCCGCACTGAAGGTTGCCCGAAACGCAGTTCCATTAGGAGCCACAAACTCTTCTTGGCGAAAAGCCGCCAAGACGTCGGACAGTCTCCGCACGCCATCGCTGCGGGTCATTCCGCACATTCCTACGACAAATTCTACTCCTCCCCAGCGAGCGATCGCGTCTTCGCCTTGAAAAGCTCGCCGCAGCATCGCTCCCAGTCGAGACAAAACGCGATCGCCAGCTTCATAGCCATACTGGATATTGAGCGGCTTAAAGCGATCCAGCTCTAGGATAGCGAAGCAGAGGGGCTGATGATAGCACTCAGCCATATCTAGAAGCTGATTCAGCTCAGCGATCGACTTGCGGCGGTTGGCGACTCCCGTGAGCGCGTCGGTTTCGGCGAGATAGCGGAGCAAGTGCGATCGCTCCAGACGATTGAGAATGCGGGTAATCAATTCTGGACCGACAATCGGTTTGGTCACGTAATCGTCGGCGCCCACTTCAAAAACTCGATGCATCGTTTCGGCATCGGTATGGGCAGTGAGAAACAGCACGGGTAACGCCGACCAACGCGGATCGTTGCGCACGACTTGACACAACTCGATTCCACCAATCTGGGGCATTTGTACGTCTAGAACTAGCAAATCCGGCGAAGTCGCTTCTAGGGCATTCCAAAACCGCAGGGGATTTTCGAGGGTAGAAAGCTTGATGCCCCAAGGCTCTAGTAAAGTTCGCAGAGTCGCCAACACTTGAGGATCGTCGTCTACGATCATTACCCGCGCTTCGGCAGTGCGATGTCTCTCCATCGCTTGCGCGATCGCTTCCATCACCTGAGTTGGGGATACGGGCTTTTGTAAAAACCCCCGTCCGCCCAGACGCGCTACCTTGACGCGATCGAGCAAACTGTCGCGCTCGGTGAGAACGATCGCGGGGATGGAGGGGGTGCGGGCACTCAATTCTCTTAGCCATCCCAACTCATTCTCGCTAGGAGCCGAGGAAAGATCGAGCAATACTGCATCGGGGTGTTTGCTCAAGATCCAGTCCCTAGCTGCCGTCAGGTCGGTTACTGCTTCTCCGTGCATCCCCCAAGCTGCCGCCTCGCTAGCCAATTCCTGAGCCAGCGAGCTATCTTTGCTGACAATCGATAGTAAGGGGCGATCGTCAGTCGATAAGCGCTCGAAAGACTTTTTCCCAGTCATCTGTTCGAGTTCCCGGCGCATAGCTGCCACCAAGGCTGCCAAATGCTCTCTTTGTGCTTGGCTGAGAGGTTCCCCTATCTGAAGCAGCCGTTCCATTTCTCTGGCTAGGCGAGAGCCTTCGTCGAGATCGAACATGCCCAACAAACCTGCCAGTTTGTGAGCTTCTGCAACTGCCATCTGCCGCAATTCATTGTTCAGATTGTCCTTGAGCATCGCGTTGGTGGCCTGCTCGATTACGGCAACTCGGCTGCTAAATTTTTCTTTAGCCCGCTTCCAAACGCTCAAGGTTTCGGTTTTAGCTTGCTGCTCTCGCTCGGATGACGAGCGCTTTGGCTTTTTGCCCGCTGCGGGTTGCTCTTTAACTGGTCTGAGGCGGTAGCCAATGCCATAAACTGTCTCGATCGGATCTTCGGATAATCCCGCTGCCCTCAGTTTCATCCGCAACCCTTTGATATGGGCTGTTACGGTCTCTTCTCCAGGAATTTCTTCTAACGACCACAGATGGTCGAGAATGGCGCTGCGGCTAAATACTCGGTGGTGATTGCGCAAGAAAAGTTCTAATAGACCGTATTCCTTAGGGGTTAAATGGAGTGGGCAATTATTGTAAGTCACTTCACAGGTACTGGGATCGAGGCGCAGGTCTCCCCACGTCAGTTCCGGCGAGAATTCTGCACTTCCCCGCCGCAGGAGAGCGCGCATGCGAGCCAGCAATTCCTCTACCTCAAAGGGTTTGGTCAGATAATCGTCAGCTCCTGCATCCAATCCCATAATTTTATTCGTGATGTTATCCTGGGCAGTTAATAAGAAAATGGGCGTTCGCAGCCCCTGGGATCGCAATCGCCGACAAAGGGTTATGCCATCGATTTTGGGAAGCCTTACGTCTAGCAAGATCAGGTCGTAGGAATAGGCTTGCGTCAATTCCCAACCCATTTGCCCGTCGGTGGCAACATCAACGGTGTAATGCTGGTCTGCAAGGGTTTTGACAAGCATTTGAGCCACCAGATCGTCATCTTCAACTAATAGAACTTTCATGGCGGTCAATTACCGCAAGCGATCGCGCTTTGAGTGAAGGGAAGGATAACTAATCTCAGCTTAGCCTGCTTTGAGTTGGAAAAGCGATTTTAGTTTGTCAATTGAAACAGTTTCCAGAAACAAAAAAATAGCGGGCGCTTTGCCCGCACTAGATAAGTTTAAAGAAATGAAGGTTATCAACTCGAAATCAGGCTCAAGAGCGAATGCAAATTCTCTGCTGCGACGGTCGCAACGCGATCGCTCATCGGCAAGCTATCGACGACCATACCCGTACACAATAACATTAGGTAAAGAATCGAATATTTAAACAGCGATCGCGCGATATCTTTATCAAAAGGTGCTTGCTTGAGCTGCCATGCCTTGCGGATAAAAATGCCTCCCAAAACGACCGCTATGCAAGCATACAGCACTCCCGCTACTCCTAATGGGTAAACGAGCAACAAAGTACAAGGCACAACCAACAGCGTGTAAATCCAAATTTGACGACCCGTTGCTTCTTCGCCTTCTACAACGGGCAACATCGGCACGTTCGCCTGGGCGTAGTCGTCTTTAATCATCAGCGCTAGCGCCCAGAAATGGGGCGGAGTCCACAGAAAAATAATCGCAAATAAGACCCAAGCCGCCCAGTTTAAATCGCCCGTCACGGCTGCCCAACCTACCAGCGGCGGAATTGCCCCTGCCGCCCCGCCAATGACAATGTTTTGAGTCGTATGGCGCTTGAGTAAATGGGTATAGACGAGCATGTAAAATCCAATACCAGACATTGCCAAGATCGCACTGAGAAGGTTAACGAATGCGGTTAGCAAGCTGAAGGAGAGAATCGCTAGGATAATGGCAAAGATGAGGGCATGGCGAGGCTGGACTCGACCGGAAGGAATGGGACGCGCCCTCGTCCGCAACATGTCATAGTCGATATCGCGATCGTAAATACAGTTGAGCGTTTGAGCGCAAGCGGCTGCTAAAGTTCCTCCGACTAGAGTGACTAGAAGTTTCAAGGGGTCTACTCTGCCGCCAGATGCCATCCACATTGCTGCTGCTGTAGTAATTAGCAACAAGGGAATAATCCGAGGTTTGGTTAATTGGTAGTAGCTTTTAGTGATTTCTACAAAATTTTCCTTGCGTCGGACAACATTCGTCCCAATTGTCATTGAATTTAAATCCTCAATCAGTAATCAGCGATCGGTGTTAGAGACGCGATCGATCCCGTTCGTACATCAGTTATCAGTTCGTTATTAGTTACCGTTTATCGATAACTGACGCGATCGCGTAGCGCGAAGACGCTAAAAGCTACTAGAGTAGCGAGTAAAGCAGCGCCTACTGTATGATGGGCAACCGTCAGGGGTTCTACTTGCAAACGCAACCGGAAGGTCGCAATCCCCAGTAAGATTTGTAGGACGACTAACCCCCCTACAACCGAGGCGAGTTTTCGCATAACTGGAGCCAGTGCAGGAGTTCGCCAAGTCATAACCACGACGGCTAAACATCCCAACGTTGCGGGGATGACCCCCAAAATGTGACTGTTCATCACTGCGCAAAGCTGAGAAGTTCCCAAGCATTGATGGAGCGCCCAGCGAGAGGCGACTAAGCCGCCCAACAAACTTTGTAGGTAAACCAGAATAGCAGCCGTCAACCCAACCCAGGTCAACTTGGTTCCCGTGCCCGTACCTTGGTAGGGAGTCAGGCTGGTTGCAATGACGATTAGCGTACTCAAAAATGCCATTGCCGTGCCCAAGTGAGCGGTTACGATATCAAACCGCAGCAGTTCGGTTACGGTCAGTCCGCCCAGGATGCCTTGGAAAACGATTAACCCCAGAGCAAACATCGAAGCCCATGGCAGCCAATTGGGAAGGTTTCGCCGATACCACCCCGATAAACCGACCAGCGCGATCGTGCTACAGCCGATTAAAGCGGCATCCAAGCGATGAAACCACTCCAAAAATACCTGAAGGTTCATCTGCTGGCTAGGAATTAGTTGTCCGTAACATAGGGGCCAGTCGGGACAGGCTAGTCCGGCATTTACGATCCTGGTGGCACTGCCAACTGCCATTAATAGCAGCGTTGCGATCGCTATCTTCCATACTAAACGACGCATCCATTTTTGGACTGGCGACTCGGTTAGGAAAGGTTTTTGGGAGGCTTCGCTCTCAGAGCGAAGAATCGATTCTGTCATATGACGAATAATCTGGTTAAAAGTTTGCCTAGAAATGGAGATTGACTTGCTAGGCTAATTTCGTTTTTGAAAACAAACTCAGGCTCTACTTATCTACTAATTGCTTTGTTACCAGCTTGTGAGGAATCTTCAGACTGAGTTTACAATTCAGTTACATTTAGTTACATCTCGTTGGGGATAATGGGTTAGCTAGGAAGCGATCCCAAAGAAAAGCTAAAGATGAGATTGAGAATTTTCGAGACCCATCAAATTTCTCTAACAAATTGGCTACCTTGTATATAGGCAAAAGACTATTAGTTGAGAACCGTGAATATTCCAAGCAACATCATTACACTGATTATCGGGATCGTCTTAACCCTAGTCAGCCTCTGGTATGGTCAAAACCACAGTTTATTACCCGTTGCTGCTTCTCAAGAGGCAGCACAGGTAGACGGAATCTTCAACTTCATGATGACCATTGCCACGGGTCTGTTTCTTCTGATCGAAGGCGTACTTCTCTATTGTGTCTTTAAATTTCGCAGGCGCAAAGGGGATAAAACCGACGGCCCTCCCATCGAAGGCAACGTGCCGCTAGAAGTTCTGTGGACGGCAATTCCCACCGTTATCGTATTGGTTCTCGCTATCTACAGTTTTGAGGTCTACAACAATATGGGAGGTCTCAATCCAATGGCTTCTCACGACATGGGATCGCACCAAATGGCCCATCAGACAGCAAATTCCCCATCTTCCTCCGAGCAAGTGGCACTTGCCTCAGATGCCAATGGTCAACGAATCGCTCTCGGATTGGGCGCTTCTCCAAACGAGCAAGCGAAAGAGCCACCCTTAATGGTTAATGTCAACGGCATTCAATATGCTTGGATTTTTACCTATCCAGGTGCGGGGATCGTTTCTGGCGAGTTGCACGTTCCTGTAGGACAACCAATTCAACTCAATATATCGGCGGGCGATGTCATACATGCCTTTTGGGTGCCACAATTGCGGATTAAGCAAGATGCGATTCCGGGACGAGATGCCCAACTGACCTTTACGGCTACTCGCACTGGCAAATATCCTGTTATCTGCGCCGAACTCTGCGGGGCTTACCATGGCGGCATGAAGACCTATCTTTACGTTCAAACCCCAGAAGAATACAACCAATGGGTACAAGACAATACCCTCGCTCAAAAAGAAGATTTTAATAAGGCAGTAGCCGTTAATTCAGCTAACGTTTCCGATGGCGAATTTTTAGCGCCCTATACCCAAGACATGGGGATTGAAGCTGAAACCTTAGACCAATTACACGCCTTACATCATTCGATGGTTAGTCATCAGTAGTTCGTGGTCAAAGAAAGAAATTGGAACTGATAACTGATAACTGATAACTGATAACTGAAAAATGACGACTATATCAGCAGAAACTCAAACGATTCCTAAGCCTTCCGAACACAGACAACGGAAGTGGCAAGACTATTTCACTTTTAACACCGACCATAAGGTGATTGGAATACAATATCTGGTCACTTCGTTTTTCTTCTTTGTTGTCGGCGGTGTAGAAGCAACTATCATGCGAACCGAGTTGGCAACTCCCGAGCCCGATTTTGTCAGTCCCGAATTTTACAATCAACTGCTGACGTTGCACGGAACGACCATGATCTTTTTGTGGATCGTACCAGCCGGAGCAGCATTTGCCAATTTCTTGATTCCGTTGATGATCGGTGCCGAGGATATGGCATTTCCTCGCCTGAATGCAGTTGCCTTTTGGATGTTTCCCATCGGTGGCGTGTTGCTGTTGTTGAGCTTTTTAGTCGGACCCGCCCAAGCTGGATGGACATCTTACCCGCCGTTGAGCTTGATTTCTGGCAAGTGGGGCGAGGAGATTTGGATTCTGAGCGTCTTAATTGCGGGAACCTCTTCGATTTTAGGGGCAATTAACTTTGTCACCACGATTTTGAAGATGCGGATACCCGATATGGATCTCCACAGCATGCCTCTGTTTTGCTGGTCGATGCTGGCGACTTCATCGCTAATTTTGATAGCTACTCCGGTTTTAGCAGCCGCTTTGATTCTGCTGTCTTTCGATCTGATTGCTGGGACGCATTTCTTTAATCCGACTGGCGGAGGCGATCCAGTTGTTTACCAACATATGTTTTGGTTTTACTCCCATCCAGCTGTATATATCATGATTTTGCCCTTTTTTGGGGTGATATCGGAGGTTTTACCCGTTCACTCTCGCAAATCGATTTTTGGCTATCGGGCGATCGCTTACTCCAGTTTGGCGATCGCTTTTTTGGGCTTAATCGTTTGGGCGCACCACATGTTTACTAGCGGCACTCCTGGCTGGTTGCGGATGTTTTTTATGGCAACTACCATGCTAATTGCCGTGCCGACGGGGATTAAAGTCTTTAGCTGGTGCGCCACGATTTGGGGAGGCAAAATTAATCTCGACAGCCCCATGCTATTTGCGCTAGGCTTCCTTTCCTCCTTTTTGATAGGCGGTTTAACTGGGGTTATGGTTGCCTCGGTTCCCTTTGACATCCACGTTCACGACACCTATTTTGTCGTCGGTCACCTCCATTACGTCCTCTTTGGTGGAAGTGTCTTAGGGCTATTTGCTGGGTTCTATCATTGGTTCCCCAAGATGACGGGGCGGATGTTCAATCAAACCCTGGGCAGAATTCACTTTGCGCTCACCTTCATCGGTTTAAACCTCACTTTCATGCCCATGCACGAACTTGGGTTATTGGGGATGAATCGTCGAATTGCTTTGTATGATGTCGAATTTCAGCCTTTGAACGTACTCGCTACAGTTGGGGCATACATCACGGCAGTTTCGATGTTTCCTTTCTTTATTAACGTCATTTGGAGCCTCATTAAAGGCGAAAAAGCCGGGCGCAATCCTTGGGGCGCTTTGACGTTAGAATGGCAAACCAGTTCGCCTCCGATTATTGAGAACTTTGAAGAAGAACCCATTCTCTGGGCAGGACCCTACGAATACGGCATCGATGCAGAAACCTCTGGCGAAGAGGAATCGATCGCCGAGTTGCTGGCTAAAGTCGGTTCTGAATCGAGGTAATCGGGAGCGGTTAGTCGTTAGTTAAAAAACTCTACTGACGAGCGATCGCAAACTAACAACAGATAATTGGTAACTAACAGAGAATAAAAGGTTTATGCAAGGATCGACTGTAGACGAAGCGAAAATCGCGCTCAATTATCGCTCAGCAGAGGCGACCGTTCGCCATGGGGCGCATGCAGACCATCGGATCTTTGGAGTAGTCATGTTTCTGGTTGCCGAGAGCATGATTTTCCTCGGTCTATTTTCGGCGTTTTTGATCTACCGCAGCGTCATGCCCGTTTGGCCGCCAGAAGGCACGCCAGAGTTAGAACGGCTTCTGCCGAGCATCAATACCGCCATTCTGATTGCTAGCAGTTTTGTGATGCACAGAGGACAAAGTGCTATCAAGAAGAACGATGTGGCTGGTTTGCAGCTTTGGTTGGGCATTACGGCAATTATGGGAGCGATCTTCTTAGCCGGACAGCTTTATGAGTACTTCCATTTAGAATTTGGCTTGACAACTAACGTGTTTGCCAGTTCGTTTTATGTTTTGACGGGTTTCCACGGTCTGCACGTGACGGTAGGATTGCTTCTAATTCTGGCAGTTATGTGGCGATCGCTCAAGAAGGGTCACTATTCGAGCGAAAGCTTTTTTGGCGTAGAGGCAGCAGAACTCTACTGGCACTTTGTCGATGTCGTCTGGATTATTTTGTTTACTTTGGTTTATTTGCTCTGATTATGGCTGACGATTAGCGATCGCTGATTGGAAAATTCCTTAGTTGGCGATCGCTAATCGCAACGCGCTCTATAACCCCAGACAAAATATTCGCCATCGCCTCGATGCTATAGCGCTCTATACACCGTTTTCTTGCCCGTTTGCCTCTTTCGTTAGCTTCATCTAGATGCTCAAAAATCCACTGAATTTGAGCCGCAATTTGGTCTGGGGCATTCGCATCGACTAAATACCCCGTATCGCCTAAAATTTCGGGAATATCTCCAACTCGCGTCGCTAATACTGGTTTTGCCATTGCCATTCCATCGGTTAGTTTGAGGGGAAACTGAGCTAGGGCGGCTGGCGTATTGCGTTGGGGCACGACGATAACATGAGCGGCAGAGACGATCTCTGGCATTTCCTGTACGGGAGATTTGGGTAGCTTAATAATCCACCGTCCCCATTGTTCCATCAGTTGCTTATCGTAGTCGTCATAGGGACTGCCGCCGACAATGACCAGTCTCAAGTCTTCTCGATTTAGCTTATCTAAAGCAATTAAGACATCTTCGAGTCCTTTATAGGGACGGGGTGCCCCAGGAAACATCAAGATTTTGTAGCTATCTAACCCGTACTTGAGGCGGCTTGCTTCGGGATGATATTTTTCTGGAAAAAATAGAGTTGTATCTTTGCCGTTGGGAATATAAGTTCCTCCAAAACGCTCTTTGATAAACTGAGTATGGATGGTGATTGCATCGGCATGAGAAACTAAGCTTTCCATCCATTTGAGATAGACAGGATTGTCGGGGTGTTTGAGGAAACCATCCGATTTGAGGAGATCTCTGGTAAACTGCTTTAAATTAGGGCGGTATTGCCAACTGTCGCCGCCAAACCAACTCATTTCCCAATCATCGATATCTAAAACGAGCGGACGGCGACTCAATAATTTTTTGAGTAAAGCAATGCCGAAGCTAGTCGGTTTTAGCTTGACTGCGTAGAGAATATCGCCGTCGATTTTGGGTAAAAGTTGGCTCAGTGCGATCGCCGAACCAACCAAACCCGCGTGATAATTGCAGGGAATAGAAATAATGGGAATATCCGCATTCAAGATAGGAGAAGCATCGCGATCGAACGCTACGCCGAACATCTTGACTTTGTGACCCAGCTTTGTTAAAGCTTGAGCGAGCAAGAAGGGACGAACTGCGCCTCCCCATCTAGCAGCGCCGCGACTGGATAAGTCGCTCACAATTAGAGAAATTTTCAGCTTTCGTTGGCTTATCTGTGGGTTCAAGATTGTATGTATGTCGAGTTAGACGATTTAGCATTCAGTGTGGCATATGGCAGCCGCATCCTGGCAACAATTTATCTCAAATCCGTTTGGATCGGAATTATACGTATCGGGACTATATGCGAGCGGGATGCTCGCACTGTTAACGGATAACGGAATTGACATTAATCTGCTCATCGAATCCTCCGTGGGTTGGGGAGGGCGCGGAAAGCCGTTAACCTAAGCATGGAGGTCGCCCCCCATGCTCGGCTTCAGAAC
>NZ_MRCB01000042.1 GCF_001904635.1 Hydrococcus rivularis NIES-593 | reverse complement strand
GAGATAAGGCAAGCTATTTTTGGCTGCCCTTTTTTCTTGTTAGTCTAAACTCCAGAAATAATCATCTGCCCCTTTATCCAATCCCTACACGCGATCTTCAACAGAATCCCTCGCAGTCAGCAACAGTACGGGAGTCAAGATTTTTTGAGTGCGAATTTCTTCTAATAGCTGCCACACATCCAACTTGGGCAGCATAATGTCTAGGATAATGATGTCGTACTCGGCACAGGAAATGTGCTCTTTTCCTTGTTTCCCATCCCAGGCAACATCGACGACATAACCTGCCTCCTTCAAACCGCGATCGATAAACTTGGCGATTCCTGGCTCATCTTCTACTAGCAATACGCGCATATCGATTTTTGCACCCGTATTCTGTGACTGCAAGCAAGAATTTTAGATTTTTAATTAAAAATTTCTTGCTTGCTTATAAAAAATCTATGGCATTTATTGAAAATCTTCAATATTAAACCTATCCCCGATCGCCTTTACGCTGTACTAAAGCTATCTCGCTGATAAAGTTATAAGTTAGGTAGAAAGAGGAGATAACAATGGAATTGAAATCTGTGCCCCTAGAAATTCCCCAAGGATGCAATCTTATTCTCGGTCAAAGCCACTTCATCAAAACAGTAGAAGACTTGTATGAAGTAATGGTGGGAACGTCGGGACAAGTGAAATTTGGGCTAGCATTCTGCGAAGCATCGGGACCGTGTTTGATTCGCGTGGCAGGGAACGAGGAAAAATTACAAGAAGTAGCGATAAAAAATGCTCGGACGATCGCAGCGGGACATAGTTTTATCATCTTACTCAAAGACGCATTTCCCATCAATTTTCTCAATAGCATCAAACAATGCCAGGAAGTCTGCACGATTTACTGTGCCACTGCTAATCCGGTACAGGTTATCGTTGCCGAAACCGAACAAGGACGGGGAATCCTTGGGGTTGTGGATGGTTTTTCACCCAAGGGAGTCGAAAGTGATGAAGATATAAAAGTCCGTCAGGAATTTTTACGAACGATTGGATACAAATTATAAAGTCCGTCAGGAATCAAATATATAAAATATTGGTGGCAAGATTGCCTCGCCACCACCAACTATCCGTTATTATTTGGATTTAACGATAGGTATAAGCGCGATCGCCTGCCAAGCTAACGGTTTCTAGTGCTTCTACCAAGCTCCGAACGGCGGCTACCATGGCTACTTCGTCGTTGAGTTGGTTGATTGCGGAACCCACGCCAACGCCAGAAGCGCCAGCCGCGATCGCCATGGGAACGGTGACGCTAGACAGTCCAGAAGCGCAGAGTACGGGAGTAGATACGGCGCGAGAAATGCTGTAAGCAGCCGCTAAAGTAGGAACGGCTTTTTCAATTGCGCCTAAAATTCCGGCATGAACGGGATGACTGCTGGTTCCACCTTCGGTTTGAATGATGTCTGCCCCGGCTTCAACGAGGGCTTCTGCCAGTCGAACTTGTTCGTCGAGGGATAGGATATGGGGAACGGTGACCGAAAGCGTGACTTCTGGTAGCAGCGATCGCGTCTTTTGAGTGAGGGCTAAGACTTCGGGGGCTTCAAAACGTCGTCCTTGGGTATAAAAACTGTCAAAGTTACCGATTTCAATGAGGTCGGCACCGGCTTCCACCGCGCCCGCCAGCAATTCCGGTTCTACCGCCGAAACGCAAATCGGTAGATGTACCAACTGACGGACGTAGCGAATTAAATCTGGATCGGCGGCAATATCGACGAAAGTTGCTCCGCCGGCTTGAGCTGCTTTAACGACGGCTGCTACTCGCTCGCGATCGAAATTATTCAAGCCGCTAATGACTTTGAGAGCTTTCCGGTCTGCAAGTGCTTTCTGTAATTGAGCGTTGATGGTCATAGTTCTTCGATAGAATCCCGATTAGGATAATTTTGACAAAACAATTGGCGCTTCGCAATCGAGCGATAGTTAATTGCGAATTGGATTGACGTTTCGACCCGGCGATCGCTAGTTCTTTTCGTGTCGATCGGTTTGTTTGAGCTTTTGCTGTTTGAGGGCTTGCAACTGTTGAAAGAGAACTTCGATTTCGGCTTGCAAATGAAGGTATTCAACCTGTTGGTCGGCTTGATAGGACTTCATCAACTTCATTAAACTTGCATTGTCGCTGACAGTTGCCAAACTACCTCGACTAGATGCGGAAGACTCGCTGGATTCTCTGGCGCTAGAGCTGTCGGAGACTAATTGAGCTGTCATTTCTGGTTGAGTAGTTATTTGTACTTAATCTAACTTGAATGAGGATTTTAAACCAAACATAACATTAATGTGTATCTCCTGTAGCTTCTTTCTTTTATTAGTCTTTTCTATGGTAGAGTCAAGGATTTAGAAATATTTTTCAGGTTTCGGAGCGGTTTTCCGAGCAAACATTGCCAATGACAGGCAAACAGATCGGGTTGTTGGCTCCCGATCGAGGCGATCGCCGGGGCTGCCGGAAAAGGCCATAGTCGGTCGAAGACAATCTCTTTTCCAATTAGTCTAAATTGCAGCAAGTAAACGGCTGGCGAAGCGGATAGAGATTCTAATAAGCGATCGGCTAGATAATAGAGAGACTTGCGCAATTCATTCGTCAAATCGACGGGTTGCTCATAAGAGTTGGGGATAGCGCCTTCGCCGATGACTTCTCCGTAGAGAGTTTTCTTTGCCGTCAGCACCACGGGCAGCCAAAGATCGCCCAACCAAGAATCCCTAATACTGGTTTTGTAGGCTAAATGGCGTTCGACCCATTGCCGCCTACCCTCGATATCCCGACAGGCTTTGTAGATGTCTCTAGCGGGAAAGTCAAACCAATCGGGCAACTGAATCGTTAAGGGACAATAAATCGGATTGGAATTTTGAAGCTGAATCTGACTCGCCTGCGACCACAGCGCTGTTGCTGCTACCACTTCCACAGTTGCTGTCGGCGAATCGGCAGCGATCGCGCTTTTGAGGGCGGCTACCATTTTTTCGGTTACGGGTGAAGCTCCAGCATGCTTTCCTGACGCTTTGACCTCGCTGTTAACAATAATAATTACGCGACTCATGTTCGACAATCACTAGCAATCCTATACCGTTTATTTGCGACTCACGAGGCAAGCCAAGGCGTAATTTCAGCCGCCCGGATGCTCGCTCTCTTGGCTGGCTAAAACCAACAAGACTCCATCGGTTCCATAACCCACATAAATACTGTAACCTTTTTCTTCTCATTAAAAGGCAGTTGTCACCATCCAATCGATTAATGGAAGCGAACGTCGGGCGAACAAAGCGCGTTTTTCGAGCCTCAACCGTTTTGGCGATCGCAATCGGCAAGATTTCTACTAAAATTGACTCCGTAAAAAGCTCACCAAATTCTCAAACAACGAGCCGCTCATCTCATTGTCAGATTTCCCTTCTTGGCTGACGGGTACGGCGATCGACTCTTTGTCGGCTGAGGTTTCGGTGGGGTTTGCCGTTTCTTGCCCTAGAACTCGATCGCTCAGACCATTAGCTGGCAGGTTTGGGGTGACTTCTTCTACCAATCCGCCCATTATCAGACGAAAGGCAGTTCTTTGCACGGCGAAGGACGATTGGGCTAGCCGATTAGCAATTTCCTCTAACGCCGTCGAACCATTGGCAAGCTTCCAGATCTCCAACTCCAGCGCATCGAGTCGGAAAGGGGGATAGCGGACTAGCGGCGCTAAGGCACAACCCAGTTCTGGCAGCTTATCTATATACCCATCCCAGTGTTTTACCAATCGCAGAGCCAATAGCGCGACTTTCATCGCCCTCATGCCGATCCCCGTCATCTCAAACCATGGCATTGTTAGAGGACTCGCTGCCGATCCATCGGGCGAGGAAGCTTCAAAAACAAACCATCCCGATGTCACTTCAAACAACCTATATACTTGATGCAAATGCATTTGGAAGAGTAACCGCAGTTGCTCTGCTTTCAAGACCCCCATGGTCTTTAAATATACGCCGAATGACATATCGAGCGGACACAGATCGGCTAATTTTTCGATAACGCGCCTGCTCAACCAGCCGCGATTTTCAATTAGAGTCATCAATCCCCGACTGTCCTGGCGATTGGTAATCGCGACCAACCGACCGTTTTGAAACCAAATGTAGTAAGCGCCAACCGCTCTGGTCGCCTCTGAATCCGGTAAAGGTTGTACGGTTAGCCGTCCTGTTTTCGTCCCTAAGTCAATCAGTCGAAACAACTCAGGAAGGGAGAAAGTTTCCAAAGAGCCACTCATTCCCATTTCAACTAAATCTCCAACACTTAAACTATTCGATCTTCTAGGAGAACTGCAGTACGAGCAAAGGCGGTCGATCCGTGCTAGTAGGCGTACTTGGTGTATGGCGCTTTGAGATATCTTGCGGGCTAGTAGGCATTTGCCTGTAGTTATTAATTATTGGCTGCTTTCATTGTTCTAGACGATCAGTATAAAAACTAGAGAACTTTTTGTAAAGAAAATTTTTCAGGCGATCGCGTTGGTTCTTCGAGAAAGCTTTTATTGCCAAATACAAATAGGTAACGCTTTATTGAATAATTTGTTTGTTTTCTCGTTATAGATAAGTTAATTTTTTGTCTATAATTCGTTTATAGTCTTTATTATCTCTTGTTTGGAAAGAACGCTTACATGCATAACCAATGCTAATTTTTCGCTGCCGATCGCTATTCTAGATGCTGAAAAATAGCCAAGGTTTTATTGGCTAAATACCTCAAAAAGAAACGATCTCAATCGGAAATAGCTCGCTCGTGAAAAAAAAATCAATTGGGATTGGCAAGCCAAAGACAAGGTAAAGTGATGTTTATCGGGTAAAATTAAGTTTGCGATCGCTAACCTCTCACCCGCGCTCGAAGTCGAAGCAAAAAGCGCGAGGGGAAAATTATGCCCCAAAAACTAGAGAAACGATTTTCGTTTGCCCTAGAAATTAGTTCGCAGCGAACAGTAAGCCAGGATTGCTAGCCCAATAAACTAATTAACGAAACAATTGATATCCAACTATCTCAGTTATGAGCAACGAGAGCGAATATATTAAAGAAACGGCAGCTACTCGCGTGAGAGTTCTGAGCGAAGCACTGCCTTACATTCAACAATTTTCTGGTCGAACCGTGGTCATCAAATACGGCGGTGCGGCGATGAAAGACAGTTCGCTCAAAGATAAAGTCATCCGCGACATCGTTTTTCTCTCCTGCGTTGGCGTTCGTCCCGTCGTCGTTCACGGAGGAGGTCCGGAAATCAATAGTTGGCTCGATAAACTAGGTATAGAACCTCAATTTAAAGATGGATTGCGGGTAACGGACGCTCCTACCATGGATGTGGTGGAGATGGTCTTGGTAGGACGAGTCAACAAAGAAATCGTCTCTCTTATCAATCAAGCCGGAGGATTAGCCGTCGGACTTTGTGGCAAAGATGGGCATCTGATTACGGCACGACCCGTAGACCGGGGAAAAATTGGCTTTGTTGGCGAAGTGAACAATATCGATGCTAGGTTGGTCGAGTCTCTGGTCAAAAGCGGCTACATTCCCGTAATTTCCAGCGTGGCTACCGATGAAAGCGGACAGGCGTACAATATCAATGCCGACACCGTAGCTGGAGAAATTGCCGCCGCCCTGGGCGCAGAAAAGCTGATTTTGCTCACCGATACGCCAGGGATTTTACGAGATTACAAAGATCCTTCTACGCTGCTGACCAGATTGAATATTCAACAGGCGAGGGAGTTGATCGCGCAAGGGATCGTGGCAGGAGGCATGATCCCCAAGGTGAATTGTTGCGTGCGATCGCTGGCGCAGGGCGTTCGGGCGGCACATATTCTCGACGGTCGTCTGCCGCACGCTTTACTCCTGGAAATCTTTACCGATGAAGGCATTGGCTCGATGATCGTTGCGTCGGGATATATGCAATAAAGGTAGTAATTACCGTACCTAGTCTCAAAAAGACTTGCGAAAAACTATCTTCATAGGTAAAAATATACATTGAATGCTTCAGTGTCGTATAATAATCGAGACATTCAGTAGAACCTTTGCAAAGAAAGAAGCATCGCTCAAAGAGCATTTACACAACCAGTTAAGTTTGCAAATTGATAACAGTCTATGACTAATCAAGTCGCTCACCCGATGGTGAAGTTTCAGCGTAAGTTGTCTTCACTGGTTTCATCAAAAGCGATCAAACCTAGCGATCCGCTTTGGAAATTAGCCTTACTCTATGGCGACGACTGGGCTTTTTGGAAAAAAGAACTCCTCGATTTTGGCTTCACCATGCAAGATCCGGTCAGCGAGGTCTTACTAGTCGAAGCTTGGGATGAAGAATAGCATCTGTAGGGGCGAGGGATGCCTTGCCCTCATGGCTTGCTAATCGATCGTCGCTCCAAGCAATCCGTCAGTGCCCGCGACAAGTCTTGAGCGCTTTGGTAGCGATCGCACCATTGAGGACGGCATGCCTTGACGATAACTTCGCCTAGCTGAGGGGGAATGTTGGGTGCTCTACCAACATCAAAATTCCATTCCTCTCCCAGACGACGATAATATTTCAAAGGAGCTTCGCCCGTCAGTAAAAAGATTAGGGTCGCTCCAATCGCGTAAAGATCGGATTGCGGGCAAGGTTTGCCTCGGCTTTGTTCTGGGGCGCTGTATCCTTGCGCGCCAATGCGCGTTTCTTGTGGCGTACCAACTTCTTTCACGGCGCCAAAATCTAAAAGCATGATGCAATTATCGATCTTGCGTAACATCAAGTTAGCCGGTTTGACATCTCGATGAACCAGTGGTGGTTTGAGCGAGTGAAGATAGGCAAGAATATCGCAAGCTTGAATAGCCCACGTCAATGCTTGTTGGGGTTTAGCAGCCCCCTTTTCAAAGATCCATTGTTCTAAATTCTGACCGTGGATTAATTCCATCGCCAGATACTTTTTGCCATTTTCGACAAAAAAATCGTAGTACTTAGGAATGCCAGAATGGTCGAGGGTTTTAAGAATGCGAGCCTCTCTTTCAAACAGTTCCCTCGCTTTGGCAATCTGTGCGATATCTGCATTCATTTCTTTGAGGACTAGCAGCAAGGGAGAATCCGTCGGGGTTCCTCGTCTGTCCCAAGCAAGATAGGTCGTTCCCATGCCTCCTCGTCCCAAGATTCGCAACACCTGATAGTGACGAATAAAATGCTGTTGCTTGACAATCGGTTTGCCGCAATGAATACAGAATAAATTAGTCGGCGGATTGCCCAGATGGGTGCAAACCTCGACCGGCGTCTTTTGAACATTTACTTCGGTTGCCTGACAGCGAAATTGAAGTAGGGGACCCTCTGGGGCTAATTGGATTAGGTCAGAATCTTGGAGAACAGTTTGGGAGACAAGTCTGCCATTGACAAACGTTCCGTTCGATCCGTAACTGATTAACTGCCACCCCGAACTCGCATAAGACTCTTCGAGTCGCTGGAGTTCGAGGTGATGTCGAGAAACGGCTAAAAATTGCGCCAGAACTATATCGTTATCGCGATGGCGACCGATACGGATGGCGGATTTTCCAGAGAAACTCCACTTTTGCAAAGGCTGATGGGTTTCGGGATTTAAAAGACTTAGAACGATCATGAGGCTAGATGAATTACCAAGTGCCACCTCCGAGATAGGGTCGTACTTTCATTCTGACAAGAATGGCAGTGATATTGTCGTGACCGTTGTGTTGATTGGCAAAATCGATCAGCTTGCGCAGTCCCTTTTCTAAATTGTTGTTAGCGCTAATTAGAGGGGTCAAGTAGGTTTGCCAATGGGTTTCGATCAGGTGATTGTCGGAAAGACCGTCAGAACACAGCAGCAACAACGTATCTTCCTGGAGATCGAGGTAGCGAATGTCGGGTTGAATAAATTTACTGCCATGGGGACCGAGGGCTTGGGTTAACTGGTAGGCATCGGGACGCGCATAGGCAATGTTGGGATCGACCCCCCCTTGAATGGCTCGTTGTCCGACTTCGTGATCGACTGTTAATTGTTCTAGACCTCCTTTGCGACTGACGCGATAGATGCGACTGTCTCCGACATGAGCGATCGCGACTTTCGTATCTTGTACCAATGCCATAACCAGGGTCGTCCCCATGCGTCCGTTGCCAGAACGAGCATTTTTTTGATTGACGTTAAAAATCGCTTGGTTGGCAAGCAACACGCCTTTCTCTATCGTTTCGCGATCGGGCAAATCGTCTTGCCAATTAGCGATAAAATAGCGTTGCAGGGTTTCAACTGCCATGGCGCTGGCGACTTCTCCGGCTGCGTGTCCTCCCATCCCGTCGCAGACGATGTATAAACCGCGAGCTTGACATTTCTTGCCTCGGCTGCTCAGTTGTTTCTTGACTTGCGACTTCAAACCGAAGAAATCTTCATTGTGATGTCGTTGGCGACCGCGATCGGTATATCCCGCATCGGCAAGGCTCTGCAACTCCATTGGCAGAACGGCAGTCGATAAATCTTCTCCTTCGGTCTTTTGTCCAACCGATCTCATCGAAGCGCTATCGAAGCTATCTTCGTCTTCGTCGGAGGCAAGTACCAGTTCCTCGGTCGTTGGTTCATCGGAGGAAACGCTTTGGGCGGGGAGTTTAACCGTCGTTTGAGCTGGTACGGCGGCTTGAGCGCCGGAAAGCGTCGGTTCGCGATCGCCCGATGATGAAGCCCTCGGCGCTATGGTAGAAGAGCGTTCTACTGCCTTCTCCAGTTCGCGATCGCTGCTAGGGGCAGTTTTAGAACTCGAAGGGATAACTGATAAATCTGCGTCGCTAGTTTGAGAGCGATCGTCCGATGCCGAAACCTTATCTCCATTTCCTCTCTTAATCGGTAAAGGCTGTCGAGGAGGGATACGTCTCCGTCCCCTAGCTTCGGTGGTATGTCGATGCAGCGCCTGAAGTTTGAGTTGAAGTTGCTCTATGGTCGCGATCGCGCCGCTAGTAAGTTCGTTTAACAGTTGAGTTAGAGGCTCGAACTTGGTTAACTCAGATTGCTGCAATAGCTTCTGCCACACTCCGCCCAAATCTTGCAGCGTTAGTTGGGTATTTTGAGGAGTCTGGTAGAGTTGCTCCAATCCAAATGTTTGCTCTTTAGCGATCCGTAAATTGCTCTCAACTAACAAACTTTGCTGGCAATCGACTTGAGACAGAATTTCCCAAAGGCTTGCCATTTCCGCCAGCCGAGAAATCGTTTCTTCTAAAGAGAGTCGTCCCTCCCGCCACTGTTCGGAAAGTAACTGCCAATCGGAACGATCCGATAGCAAAATTACCTCTTTCTTTTCTTCGTGCCAAGCATCGTGAATAGTAGGTATGGCGGGAATAGAGTCTTTGAGGGTCAAATAAGGCAGAGCCAGTTCTGGAATGCCGATTCGCTGCCACAGATCCGCTTCCGATACCCGATCGCCTGTAGAATTTTCTTGAGCATTTTCTAAAAGTTCTGCTTGCTGCTCCAGGAGAATGCCCAAGACAGATTTTTGCAAGGGCTGGCAGTCTACTACTTTGCCTTGAAACCGCTTATGGAGAGATTTTGAGGTACTTACTTGGCTCAAAGCGCTTCCCTCGCTCGACATCAGTCGATAGCGCCTCCCTAAATCCAGATACTCGCCAAGATTTTGTTGCTTCTGTTCCCCTTGCTCTACAATAATTACCAACCATACCGTTCCCGTAAAAGCACCGCATCCGTGGCAGGTCTGGGCGCTAAACGGAACGCTCGTGCCGCATTCATGACAAGATTTATGCGTTAGAGAGGTTCCGCATCTTTGGCAAAACTTGTTGTTGTTTGGATTTTCAAACTGACATTGGGGACAGACAAGCATGATGAAATATTTTTGATGGAATCTTCTTAAATGCAGTACTCTTACCCTTTAACTTTTGTGAGCGGGAAGTCCACACTATAATCTTTGATTTAGTGTGGGAAGATGTTGCTAAACTGTATTGACTGCATGTCAATGACAATGTATTCCTTAAAAAGCTAATCTAAATCATCTATAGTTAAATTAACCTAGTTTAACTTCTATTTTCTCTTTTATCTCATGTTCTGTCGATATAAAGATTTCTGGAATTTCTAAGTCATGAGAGGCAAACAGGTTTTACTCACCGGCGGCACTGGCGGTTTGGGACTGGGGGTAACGCCAACCGTAGTTGCTTGTGGGGCACAGGTTACGGTTCCCTATCGCAGTGAAAGCGGCGTTGCTCGTCTCAAGGAAAGAATGTCTGCTGCTGATTTCGATCGCATTCGTTTTGTCAAAGCCAATTTAAATGACGAATCCGTCGTAGAAAAGCTCGTCAACGATCTCGGACGAGTTGATGTCTTGATTCATCTCATTGGCGGTTTCTCGATGGGAAGGACGGACGAATTTAGTTTTGATGATTGGAAAGCTTCTTTCGATCTCAATCTCAATACTACTTTTCTCGTCTGCAAACACTGCTTGAAAGCAATGCGGCGACACGGTTATGGGAGAATCGTTACGATCGGATCGAGGGGGGCCGTGCAGCCAGGCGCTCAATTGGCGGCGTACTGCGCCTCTAAAGCTGGGGTTGTGGCGCTGACGCAAGCAATTGCGCAAGAAACCAAGGAGATGGATATTACGGCCAATGTCGTTCTTCCCAGCGTTATCGACACGCCTGCCAACCGCGAAGCGATGGGAGAAGCACAAGCGTCGCAATGGGTCAAGGCAGAATCGCTGGCACAAACAATCTGCTTTCTGGCCTCAGATGCAGCTAAAGACATTCGCGGCGCAGCAGTGCCAGTTTATGGAGCTATTTAGATAAGCTAATCTATAATTATATCTCTGTTAGCTACCATGAGGTTAGTCTAAACTCTAGGATAAAAAGTCTCAGATCGAATGACTGCTATTATGTTTGTTTCTCCTTATTTCGGTGCTTTTCTGCCTATCGATAGCGTTTTTTCCACTCAAGGCATCATGGTAATGCTCTTGGTGGCATATGCGATCGCGATGTGGATGTTTCTCACTAGCGCACCAAAAGTTCACACGATCATGGTTTCCGACCTCGACGTTGCCAAGGAGTTTTACGAAGGGTTGTTAAATTTGCCCGTGGCAGATGTTCCTTTACATTATTACTATAATTACGAACAAACTTTAGGCACCGCAGGCGCTGACCCGCTTTATTTTTCTAGCAGCCCTGCTAGAATGACGAATAGTCCCCGCTACAATAGTACGGAAGGACTCTGGTATCAATTGAAAAAAAATACTCAATTACATATTATCTCTGGTGCGAGTTACGGTAAGAAAAATTGCCAGCGGCACGTTTGTTTCGATCGCGATTGTTTAGAACAAATTTTATTGCGCGTACAGTCGAGACGTTTAAAATTTAAGGTACGCCGAGAAAAACCACTTAATTTTCTAGTCAAAGATATCGAAGAAAGAGTAATTGAAATGGCAGAGGTGGCTAATTAAAGTTAAAAGGAAAAAGGTAAAAGTGGAAAATGTTCTGACTTTTACCGATTTTATTTAATTAGTTTAATTTTTCTGAAAAATTAAAATGTGCTGTTGGGGTAAAAATTCTTGGGTTTCTTTCCAAGACAAACCAACAGCATTCATTTCTTTTTTAACTTGATTTTGAGTCATTTTATGGAGAGCTTTAATAGGAATTAAAGGATTTTCGCGGCGATACTCGACTAAAACGACTCTGCCATCCCTTTTGAGTGCCTTGACTATTCCTTCCATCATTTCTCTGGGATATTCAAATTCGTGATAGGCATCGACCATCAACGCTAAGTCGATGCTATTGGGAGATAAATTAGGGGTGCTGACGCTGCCTAAAACTGTCTCTATGTTAATCACTCGATTCTCAGTTTTTAGGAAGTTAATAACGTCTAGCATTTCAGGTTGAATATCCACGGCATAGACTTTGCCTTGAGGGACCAAAGATGCTATGCGAAAGCTAAAATATCCCGTTCCCGCACCGATATCTGCAACGACATCAGTCGGTTTTAAATTTAGCGCTTCGATAACTTTCTTTGGTTGTTCTTGAAGTTCTCTACTAGGGCGTTCTAACCATAACATTTCCTGGTGCCCCATGACTTTAGCAATTTCTCGTCCCAGATAAAACTTGCCAATGCCATCGCGACTGTGGAAGGCACGTTGTTGATAATAGGCACTGGGGTTATTACTAGTAACGATCGCTGGGGTATAGATAAAATTGAGGAGTCCCAGGAGTAAAATTAAGAGTGCGATCGCGATACTAGAAATAAGAATTTTTGGAGATTTCATCGTATCTTTATAGAACTGACTTTAAAATCGCGCCATAATAAATTTTAAACGCGATCGCTAATAATCAGCTAAAAAATGGCACTACCAAGAATTAGAATTGCAAAAGAGAAAGCGGAATTGGTAAAAGCGTTAGTCGATTTTAATGGTGCCAAAGGACCTTTTCAAACTTATGCCGATGCCATCGTCTTTGCAGCTGCTTTAGGAGCAAAATATAACAAGCGAGTGCCTTTAGGAACTATTTCTAATACAGAACCCGCACCGATTAGCTTAGAAATTTTTATTTCTAGAGGATACGATACCGCAATTAAGTTACTCGCGATCGCTCAAACAAAAGATCCAAAAATTCTCTCGACTCATGACCTAAATGCAGAGGAACAACGAGTGAAAATTTTTGAAGAATATGCCAATGGAGGATTAGAAAAATTACGGGACGAGTTGCGAGGTGCCGTAGATTATACAGACCGTTTGTTGTTGATTTTGAGCGAGGAGAGATTTGAGGAAAAAGCAACCAACGAAGAGTTCGATTTGAGTCGATTCTTGTGAATTAATTAAAATTGAATACAGCGATCGCTATTCTCAAATTACCACCAATTGGCAAGGGTTGCAGAGGAATTAGGGAAATGATTTTTTTATCGCGTCTGGGTTAGGGTATATAAAGGTTGCTAACTTTCTTCACTCATCAGATGACGCAAACATCCCCCAATCCTTTTCTCAATCTCGATTACGAACCTGCCTTAGAATTACTGGGAGACGACTACTTTGATGAAGTTTCTGCCGCAGAATTTCCCCAGCACATTCTTCGCTTCCGCAACGATCGATTATTACCTAAGTTGGGATTAAATCCCGAATCTGTTCATGATTCTCACTTTATTGAAGCATTTGGGAAATTTCAGGGGATTCGTCCTTTTTTGGCACTGCGCTACCATGGCTATCAGTTTGGGGAATATAATCCCTTTCTAGGAGACGGCAGGGGATTTCTCTACGGACAAGTACGCGGCGTTGACGGTCAATTGTATGATTTTGGGACGAAAGGTTCGGGGAAGACTCCCTATTCGAGAAATGGCGATGGTAGATTAACTCTCAAAGGTGGCATTCGAGAGGTTTTGGCAGCAGAAGCATTGCATTATCTCGGCGTAGATACGTCTCGCTGTTTAAGTTTGATTGAAACGGGAGAGGCATTATGGCGAGGAGACGAACCGTCTCCGACTCGTTCGTCAGTGATGGTTCGCATGAGTCGTTCTCACATTCGCTTTGGTACTTTTGAACGATTGCGTTACATCCAACGTCGCGATTTAATGCATACACTACTCGATTGCGTCATCGATTGCTACTATCGAGAAGTTGCTAACTCAGAGAATCGCTATGTTGAATTTTATGCAGAATTAGTTAAGCGAGTAGCAAAATTAGTTGCGCAATGGATGGCAGCAGGATTCTGTCATGGGGTGTTGAATACAGATAATATGTCGATTACCGGGGAAAGTTTTGACTACGGTCCCTATGCATTTATTCCTACTTATAATCCATTGTTTACTGCTGCCTATTTCGATTATGGCGGGCGCTATAGTTACGGCAATCAACCCTATATTTGTCGGTCAAATCTCGAAATGCTTCAACTCTCTTTATCGATGGTAATTCCACTTTCCGAGTTAGAGAAGAGTTTAGCATCATTTGATGAGTATTATTACATTTATTATCATCAGTTGATGATGAATAAATTAGGATTCGATAATTTATCGACTCCAGAATCAAAAGAGTTATTAGAGAAAACCATTGAGATTCTCCAAGAAACCGAAATAGGTTATCATGATTTCTTTTACGAGCTATCCCAGCAGTTTAATTATGGATGGCGAGAGGATAGTTCGCTCATTTTAGAAAATCTTAAATTGCCAAAAGCAGACTGGAATAGTTGGCGAAGATTATATCATCATATTTTGAATCAATTGCCAATTGAAGAGATGGAAAAAATCGGCGATCGCCTGCGATATTATAATCCCAAAACGGCTTTACTTAGACCCGCGATCGAATCAGTATGGGAACCTATCGCTTATGAAGATAATTGGGAACCATTTTACGATTTAGTGAGGCGATTGCAGGCGAAAGAATAATATAGCAGTTTTCGGTTAGATAAGAGATGGGCATTGGTCGATTGAGGGAAATTCTCTTCACTTGAAAATCGCTATATCTCGTGTAAAAGCGTAGAGAGAAGCATGGAGACAGAGTTAAAAAACTATGTTATCCGAAATTTTAGCGACAGATAAATATTGGACAAACGACTTATTTCCTGAAGAGGTATTTAGGGAGTTTGTGACTGCTTATTCTCAACCCTATAGATCCTATCACAACCTCAAACATATTCAGCAAGTTTTGGATATAGTTAATGAAATGCGATCGCTAGGAAATAATTTAGTAGCTATTCAATTAGCAGCTTGGTTTCACGATGTCATTTACGACCCTCAAGCAAAAGATAATGAGGAAAAAAGTGCTGCTTATGCTCGCACTACTTTAACTAGAATAAATGTTTCTCAAGAAACTATAGAAAAGGTCGAAAAAATGATTTTGATGACGAAACAACATCAAGATTTATCTGGCGATATCGATATGCAAATTTTCTTAGATGCCGATCTTTCTATACTGGGTTCGTCTCCATTAGAATACCAAGCATATGCAAGAGCTATCAGACAAGAATATGCTTGGGTTTCCGAGAAAGAATATCGCCTTAAAAGAAAGCAAGTATTAGAAAATTTTTTGAGCAGAGAAAGAATTTATTCAACTGACTATTTATTCAAGAAGTTAGAGATGCGATCGCGAGAAAATATACAAGCAGAAATTAAGTTTTTATCTTAAAATTGAACGATGATATTATAACCAAGATTGGCGATCGCTCTCTAGTAAACCTGGATAAATTCCCTGTAACCGTCGATAGGCAATGCGATCTGCACCATACAAAAAGACAGATAAGCGCGGATCTTTAAGCGAAAACTGCTGTCGAAATCTACCAACTTTGAGATGAAAAGGTTTAATAATTGCCAAACGGATTTTTCTAGCTGGATCGATAAATTGCTGATGACGACGATACACACCGCCTATAGACAATCCTCTAAGTCCCTATTGTCTCACCGGACGACCTCGATATTTCACTTCATCGTCCGGATCGAAGAGCGATTGTCCGACAATTGTTTTGAAATACTTGCGGAGGATACCTATAACTATCTCTGACTTGACTGGTTTATTAATAAAACCCGAAGCGCCTACAAGCTTAGCTTTAACGCGATCGATAATTCCATCATTGCCAGTCAGAATGACAATGGGAGTCCGACGAAACATGGGAAGCTTGCGTAACTGAGTACAAATTTCATAGCCGTCAGCTTTGGGCATGACTAAATCTAAGAAAATGAGATCCGGTTGGCAATTTGACAAAATCTTGATGGCTTGCTGGGAGTCATCGATCGCGATAAACCGACAATTGGTTTGTTTGACGATCGTTTCCATAAAGTAACCAATCAGAGGACTATCATCGACGCAGGCAATCAACGGCTGTTGAGTTGGTGTTGCCGATGAGACAAATTGTGGCGACATGGGTAGGCAAACTGGCGGGGGTAAATCGGGAATGTCGATTAGTTTCATCAAATCCGAGGCGATGTAGGGCAAAAATAAACGGATGATAGTAACGACTTCTCGCTTGAGTCGAACGGCTAAATCGTGTAGGGTATTTTGTCCGTTACCCAGTTCGATCAGTGATTGATATTGGCGATCTGAAAAATATTGCCTCAGTTTTTCTGGATGTTCGATCGCCAATGCCATGTGAGGAGAATACGCTGTGGCGCTAGCTGCTTGCCAAGCCAGCCAAAGTTTCTCGGCAATCGCGATCGCATCTTGAGCTTCAATGGCTACTAATCTAGCAGAGAGTAACTTATCCTCGCGTAATTTGAACGAAACTTCTCCTACCTGATTTAGATCGAATAAGACTTCTACTAGATCGAACCAGATTGTCTTAGTGGCTTCCTCGAAAGTCAGCTCTTGTCGATCTACCCAAAAGCATAATAGCTGATACTCCCAGCCAAACCGAAGGCTTTCGGGAGCATTTTTTTCTAAAACTCGTTGCCAGATCGAAGGATGAGTGGGAATCTCAGGAATGTGCGAAGCGGCTAGGGCTAAATTTCTTTGCCACCGTCTGGTGGGATGGATTCCTCCACTAACGTAGATGATACGACCTGCGGATAGATAAAAAGTCCATCGTCGTTGTTTCGAGTCAGCTAGCAATAGTTGACCGCTAAATTGACGCTGCTTTAATAAGTCAAATAACTCAGTCTGCTTTCTGGCAGAAAACTCGATCGAAGACATGAGACTGCGCTCGGTTACGGGTAACGGTAAGGTTAGCTTGGAAGTT
Organism: Hydrococcus rivularis NIES-593; assembly: GCF_001904635.1. GTDB lineage: Bacteria > Cyanobacteriota > Cyanobacteriia > Cyanobacteriales > Microcystaceae > Hydrococcus > Hydrococcus rivularis. The sequence goes on along the minus strand of NZ_MRCB01000042.1, from coordinate 14,661 downwards.
ATCGGTTAAAGACAAGAGGAAGCCAGATGGATTAGCATTTATATTTTCACAGATTTTTTTATTAATTACAGCAAATTCCCTAATCTTTGCAATTTTTTGTGCAAATTTTACTTACAATAAAACTTTATGCCTCTTGTCAGTCGAGCATATAGCTCTACGAACATTTATTTAAGTTACTCACTTCTCCAAAACGAGATAAAGTGACAGGAGAAAGTTATGCGCCATAAATTCTACACAGCCGATGTTTTTAGCGATCGCATCTTTGGCGGCAATCCTCTAGCCGTTCTTCCCAATGCACGAGGATTGAACGCCCAGCAAATGCAACGGGTAGCGAAGGAATTTAACCTCTCAGAAACCGTATTTGTCTTTCCTGCCGAAACTTCTCAAGGAACTTGTCGCCTGCGAATTTTTACACCTGCTACTGAAATTCCTTTTGCAGGTCATCCTACCGTAGGAACGGCTTACATTCTCAGTGCCATTGGAGAAATCGCGCTGCAAGGCGAAGTGACAACAGTCATCTTTGAAGAAGGTATTGGTGCAGTTCCGGTGAAAATTCGTACCGAAGCCGGTAAACCCATCTATAGCGAACTGACTGCCGCACAATTGCCCAAATTCGGTTCCGAACCGCCTTCTGTTGCCGAACTTGCCTCAATGCTATCTCTAGAAATCTCTGATTTACTCAATGGAGAAGATTATCCGCAAGCGGTTTCCTGTGGCTTACCGTTTCTGTTTATTCCCTTGCGCGATCGCGAGGCACTAGGACGAGTGAAACTGAATCGAGAACGCTGGCAACAATTGCTGTCGAATTACTGGACATCTTCAGTCTATGTCTTTTGCTACGATCCAGAGCTAGAGGGATCGGACATTAGGGCGCGAATGTTCGATCCGGGATTGGGAATCCAAGAAGATCCCGCTACAGGTTCGGCTGCAACTGCGCTGGCAGGTTATTTAGGAACTCGTCATCCCCTAACCGATGGAACTTTAAAATGGGTTGTCGAGCAAGGTTTCGAGATGGGAAGACCTAGCATTCTTCAAGTGGAGGTTGATAAAGAAAATAACCAAATCAAAGAAATTCGAGTTGGCGGATCTTCAGTGTTAGTTAGCGAGGGAATAATAGAGATCCCGGACATTGAAAGCTGATAAAAAAGACAATCGAGACTCATACCAATTTTCAGGTTTTCGCGATCGACATTCTTCTCCCCTCTCCCAAATTGGGAGAGGGGTTGGGGGTGAGGGCGATCGACTATCTGTGTCATTAATGAATGAAAAATGGTATTAAATTTGTTTCGACGGGGTAAGAATCAATTGGTGATGGAGTATACGGCTTAGACATTTAGCAACCCCTGCAAAAGTTGTAATATCAAATCCGTTTAATTAGTCATAATATGTAGTGCGACCAACAGGAGTCGCGAGCGGGACTTGTTATTGTGGTCGTTCAACCGGATTTGATATAACCGTTTACCGATCGCGGAAAAAACCGAGTACAGTAGAAAAAGACTAGGAAATTTAATGCCTGCCCAGAGCGATCGCTCGAAATCTGACGATGGGGGTGCCTCAAGCTGCCCTCATAGTCGAGCGCGAAGTCATTAGGATTTCTGAGACTAGAACTTTTAAAGTTCGATCTAAATATTGCAAAATTCTAGATAAGAGACTGCCGCGATCGCGCAGTAGTTCTCTGCGATCGGATAATTCCCATCTCCCCTCGGACAAATTTTAATTCCAAGCCGCTTGCCATCTTTAAATGACTACTGCCCTGCCCGAATCCAAAGTTCTGCTTCCGCCAACGCCCAAGCCAGTTTCCCTATCCGATCGCTTAACCAGTTTTCTCAATCGCTTGCAACCGTCGCCAGAAGTACTGGTGTTGATTTCTGCCCTGTTTATTGGCGGCAGCACGGGACTGGCGCTGATCCTCTTCCATCATCTAATCGCCCTGTTTCAAACCTTAGCTTTTAACGAGCTACTCGATTACATTTCGCCCTGGGGAGCTTGGATGGTAGCCTTCATTCCCATCTTGGGCGGATGTCTTGTCGGGTTGATGCGATGGCAGTTTTCAGAGTTCTTCGGGCAGGGATTATTGGCTTTGCTGAGCGACACAAGAGTTCAGCCGCTGTCTCCCCTGCGACCCGCGATCGAGATGCTGGCAGCAGCCGTTTCACTGGGAACGGGCGCTTCTTTAGGACCGGAAGGTCCCAGTGTCGAAATTGGTGCTAACGTCGGCATTATTTTAGGACAGGTCTTTCAAGTCTCTAAAGAACGCTATCGACTTCTGCTTGGTGCCGGGGCAGCCGCCGGGTTAGCGGCAGGATTCAACGCGCCCATCGCGGGAGTCTTCTTTGCCTTGGAGGTCGTATTGGGAACCACCTTCACCACTCCAGCCGCCAGTTTAATTCTCTTATCAGCCGTCGTCTCGGCAGTCATTGCCCGGATCTACATGGGAGCGCGTCCGGCTTTCGATCTCCCTCCCTATCAGGTTTTGAGTAACTGGGAGTGGCTCCTCTACTTGGGATTGGGCTTATTAGCTAGTCTTGTTTCCATGCTTTTCGTGTGGGGAATTCAATTTTTCCAAGCGAGTTTTCAAGGAAAAGTTCCCGCCTTGGTTTGGTTGGGAAAACTTCCTGGAGCGATAAAACCCGTTATTGGAGGAGCTTGTGTCGGTTTGGTTGCCCTGCAATTTTCTCAAGTTCTCGGCGTTGGTTATGGAACGATAGAGGTCATTCTTCAAGGAAAAGAATTCTATTCGTTGCCGCTGCTGTGCCTGCTGTTGCTTTTCAAATTGCTCCTGACGGGAATTTGTTTGGGCAGTGGTTTGGTGGGGGGAATTTTTGCTCCCGCCATGTTTTTGGGAGCTTGTTTGGGAGCGATTTATGGCAATATCTTGACGCTAGTACTACCAGTTGAGATTGCCCCAGCCGCCGCCTATGCGATGGTGGGGATGGCAGCCGTATTAGCTAGCAGCGCCAAAGCTCCTCTGACGGCGATTATTCTTCTGTTTGAGTTGACCCAAAACTACCTCATCATTCTTCCTTTGATGACTGCGGTGGGAGTTAGCGTTTGGATAGTCGAGCGCCTGAAATCCAGCCAGTCGCTCCCAGACCTTAAACTTCAACAAATGGGAGTGAACTTGGAAAAGCAGGAAGAACAGGAGCCTTTAGAGCATTTACCGACTGCCTTAGTCATGGGGCACTCTTATTTAGGATTGCCTGCTTCCATGTCTCTATTAGAGGCAGGTCGGGTCATGTGCCAGAATAAATGTCATACGGCTTTAGTGCTCGATGAGATGCAGCAGCTCGTGGGAATTATCTCGCTAGCTGACATCAAGCGCAGGCTGGTTCTCCCAATCAAAGAGCCGTCCGCAGAATCCCATCCAATCGATCGCGTCATTGAGCAACCACTAGGAGATATTTGTATTGAGGAGGTTCTCTACGCTCACGAGGACGAACCCGTTAATGAAGTTTTGGTAAGAATGGAAGCGAGGGGGCTGTATTTGCTGCCCGTGGTAGAACGAGATAATCTTCGCAAGGTGTTGGGAGTGGTCGAACGACATCAGATTGGTTTGGCAAGCGATTTAGCCGAGACGCAGAAAGTACTCCGTGACTACTTACCCGAACCAGTCATCAGTGACGAGTTACCGACCTTCTCTCGCCAGCTGGAAGCCGCTTCTGCCTCGGCTTTGCCGATTACCAGTTCAGACGAATCCCATTGAGGATTTGATAGGATACCACTACGAAAGCCTTTTTCTCTAGCAACGGATAAGCGCTATGTCGATCTCGAAAGCAGAAGCAAAGCAGCTCCTAGAACGTTTGATTTTTGAGGAGGAAAACCCACAGGACTGGGTACAGGATGTTTGGGGATTGAGTCCGTTTTTGGGGGACAGTGCGGCAAAATTGCTAGAGGCTTTTGAAGCGCTAATCGAGTGCTGCCCCCAAGAGCAATTGGAAAACTTACTGCAAACCTATTATCAAGATTACCTTGAGTCGCGATCGCAATGAAGAAGTTGCGATCGTCGCGAAAGCTCCTTGGCTCTTTGCGTCTTGCTCGTTTTTAGGCAATTCGCGAGCAAGATGCTCGCACTACTAATATAATATCGTTATCAGTCAGATTTATCCTATCTCCCGTCTCTTTGTCTCCTTGTCTTGCGCACCTGCCGCCAGAGAGTCTCGTATTCCTTCTGGACTTGGGCGGGAAGGGGATAGAGAAACTCGCACTTGTCTAAAATTTGAGGTTCGATTAGCAGCAAAGGATTTTTGCGGATGTCTTTGGGCAATTCGTTGGCTTTAAGGTTAACAACGATTGGGGAGGCAGCATTGGTAAACAGAGAAATTTGACTGGCTGACTGAGTTTGCCAACAGAAATCAATCCACTGCTTTAATAGAGAAGCGCGATCGCTAGTTTCTCGTGTAGAGGTAGGCTGTACCCATATATCTGCCCAAAGAGAGGTTCCCGATCGCGGAATGACTGCTTTAATCGTTCGATAGCGCTCTGTTAGGGCGAGGATATCGCTAGACCAACCTACGGCAAGCCAAGTATCGCCTAAGATCAAAGGCTGGAGATAGCGATCCGAACTGTAGAATTTTACCTGTCGGTGCAGCGACAATAGCTCTGATTTTAGGTTGGAGATTTTGTTCAAATCTTGGCTGTTGTAAGAATATTTGAGCTTTTTGAGCGTTAACCCAATGACTTCTCGCGGTTGGTCTAGAAGAGAAATGCGATCGCGCAATTCCTCTCGCCACAAATCTTCCCAATCCGTGGGCATCCAACCTAACTTCTCAAACTCCTCCTGGCGATAGGCAATCAGAGTGCTGCCCCAGCGATAGGGCGCGCCCCAAATTTGACCTCGTTCGTCGGGCATCCCTTGCTCGTTTCGCCTTACTAATGCCTGCCAGCGAGTAGGTAATCGCTGCCATCCAGTTAGATCGTTAGCATTTAACGGTCGAATTAATCGTTCAACAATTGCCTTCTCCAGCCAATAGTCCCCTAAAGTTACTAAATCGGCGCTAGTAGGTGTCTGCTTGCCAATCAAAGGCATTCTATCGTACCACGCTGACTGATTTTGAGGTTTTTGCTGCCAAATTTGTAGCAAATCAAAGAGATCTTTGAGTTGAGCCTCTGGTTTGAAGGAAAATGCTTTTTCGCGATCGATTTGTTTATGAAATGACCCAATTAGCTGCGGCGGGATAGTTCCTTGTAGCAGCAAAATTTGCAAGGCTGTTTGTCGATTGTTACATCCAGCCAAGCATTGCGCGAGTGCCATTGTTCCCGCACCGACTAAAAAGGAGCGACGGCTAAGCATAGACCCAATGCGATCGATTTTTACTACTCAAAAAAACACTTGGTAAATTGTCAGGCAATAGAGCGGTTATGCATTGAAAAAAGCGGAAAAATGAATATCTTTTGACCATTATTGCCATATAAGCCAAATTCCCGTTCTTCTTCAATAACTCCAAAAACTCCGTTGGCAGCTAATTGCAAAAAACGATTGAAGAATAGGATTGATTTCCATAGAATTTGAAGCCTTTAATTAAGAGTGGTGAAGCAATAGTTAAATGAATCGGGAATCCTATTAGTTTTTTTTGTGATGCTCATAGGATGGGAAACAAAGAACTAATATAGCTAGGTAATCTTATGGATACGCTACAACAACAAATTTTCGATCTAGATCGTAAAGTCGATCGGCTGCACGAACTTGTCGAACGCATTAGCGATCGCATCTCTACTCTAATTCTGGAGAGGCAACAATTGCCAGAGAACGAACTGGCGAACTATCCGAGCAAAAATTCTCAGAGAAGTTCGTTATCTCAAACTAACGGACACTTTCAGTCGCTGACGGATCACAAAGATATTCTCGTTGATGATGGCGAAGAGCGACTCCGACTCAATTCCGAAAGTGGGCAAACCTTGTCCTCGGATATTCAGATCCGACGGTTGACAGCCCAGTTGACAGCTGCCTACAATCGCATTGCTGCTTTAGAAGAACAATTACTGGCTTGTCGAATCAATTCTTAGCGACTGTTTTTCTCCGGCTCCCAAATTAATTGTTTCTGCCGGGAGTCGTATTGGGGGGACTGGGTAAGCTAGGAACGGAGGGAGCATAGGGATTGGATTGAGAGTTGCCCAACCTAGAATTGGGCATAGAAGGAGGTAAGTTCTGCGGCAGAGAATAGGGAGAACCTCCGGGCAAATTCGTTCCCGAAGGCAAGTTGTTGTTGAAGTTAGGAGTCAAATTTCCTTGTATTGCTTCCAATGCTTCCGATTCGCCAGGTAAAGTCGCTAGCGCCACGCGATTGCCGCCTACCTCCCGCAGCATGTCCAAGACTCGAACCACTTCGTTGTAGCTAGCATTTCTGGAGGCGTGAAGAACCATTAATCCGTTGGGATTATACTGATGATAGTTTTTGAGGGCTTGAAACAGCTGATTGCTAGTCACGAGTTGTTGTTCGACATAGACTTGTCCCAAATCGTCGAGGCTGACGACTAGCATTTCTCGCATCTGAGGCTTGCCGGTACTGGCTTTGGGTAAATCTAAGCCGATCGCTTGCTGGCGAGAAAAACTAACGGCAGCCAAAATAAAGAAGATTAAGATACAAAAAACAACGTCAATTAGCGGTACGATTTCAATCCGTACCTCTTGATTATCCGTGCGATCGTGCCACAGCCTAAAGTAACGTAAGGCTATTGGGGTAGCCCCAGCACGGCTCGCGTTTGTTCGAGAATGTGATTCTTTCATTCGCTCTTAGAATCTCGTCTATAGATATTGCTTTATATCTTAGCTATCGAAGGGGTCTGACGTTTCCAGATTAACATCATTGACATCGAAAGCATAAGATTGCTCCTGGATCTCCATCCAGCGCTGCCGATAAATTAATTCCAACTCACTTGCGGCTTTGCGAAACACTCTTACTTGATTGGACCAAAAGGCTTGAAAGAGTCGATAAAAAATCAAACTGAAAATGGCAACGATCAGCCCTGCTGCGGTGGAATAGAGGGCTTGACCGATACCGATAGGGACATCAGCCGTAGAAGCCGTTCCCAAGTCGCCAATCCGTAGGTCGCCTAAAGAATAAATCAGACCCAATACCGTACCGAGCAGTCCTAACAGGGGGGCAATGGCAATCGTTGCTTCTAAGATCTTATCTCCCCGTCGCATTGTGGCTAGCTGTTCGTCAGCGGCAGCTTCTAGCGCCAGATGAAAAACATCTGGGTCGGGTTCGGAAAGGCGCAGAGGCGCATAGAGCAATTCTCCGATTGGATGTTTGCGGTTTTCCCGCGCGATCTTGGATGCCAGATCCCAATTGCGGGCTGCGGTTTCGAGAATGCGAGTAGAAACCTCTCCTTCTTTGAGAAGCATTCTTGCCCAAAACCAAAGACGTTCGAGAATGGTGCTGAGCGCCAAGATAGATAAAAACAGCAAAGGCCACATAGCTGGCCCGCCTTTTTGAATAATGTCCGGTAAGTTCACAGTTTCGATAACCTCCGTTGCTTCCTCCTAACAGTTTACGATTGAATTGAGTCGCGATCGAGTATAGCTTCAGGGCGGGTTAGAGATACTCCGCCGTCCCATCGCGTCCTCCTTTAACTTCGCGAATTTTTCGACAAAATGCCAACTTAGGCAAGGTTTGTTAGGGTAGCCTCTCGTCAGAAAGTTACCCCATAGCGTCATTATTGAGATAGCGAACAATATTGCAACTTAAAATGCCTCCGATGAAACAAAAAACGGCGATCGCGATTTGGACGATAACTTTATTAACGTTTTCGATCGGATTGAGTTCCCGCCTAAACAACATGGCTCTAGCTACCCATCCCGATTCCTCCTCCAAATTTAGCGACATGGCCCTAGCCCCCAAGCAAGCCAATCCCGACGGAAAACTGGTCAGTGTCAATATCCAATTTGGCTTTAGGCTATTTTCAGAAATGGTCAAAACCAGTAAAAATCAAAATGTCTTTTTCTCGCCTGCTAGCGTCGCGATCGCTCTATCGATGCTCTACAATGGCGCAAGCGGCGCAACCCAACAGGAAATGGCAACGGCAATGGCTTTGGATGGGATAGATCTCGGAGCCATTAATGCTGCCAACCAATCTTTACGCGGATCTTTGCAAAACGCCGATCCTAAAGTCCAGCTCTCCATCGCCAATTCTCTGTGGGCAAGACAGGGCTTTTCCTTTCGACATCAATTTCTCAAAAACACTCGGCAATTCTACCAGGCACAAGTCACCAACTTAGATTTTGCCAGTCCCGACGCAGTAGGAATCATTAATCTTTGGGTAGAAGAAAGTACGCAAGGCAAAATCGCTCAGATTGTCGATCGCATCAACCCCGACGACGTAATGTTTTTAATTAATGCCATTTATTTTAAAGGCACCTGGACAAACCCGTTTGATAAAACTCAGACTGCCCAACAGCCGTTTTATCTTTCCGACGGGACATCCAAACGGCATCCCCTGATGTCTCGTCAAGGGAATTACCGTTATTACGAAAACCAACAATTTCAAGCAGTTAGCTTGCCTTACGGTAGCGGACGATTGAGCTTGTACGTTTTTCTGCCCAAACAGAACAGTGACTTGGATGCTTTTTTAGGACAGTTAAACGCTCAAAATTGGAATCAATGGCTATCTCAGTTTCAAAATCAAAAAGGAGTAGTAAAAATTCCCCGCTTTAAGCTCGAATACGAAATCGAACTTAAAAATGCTCTGGCTACTTTAGGGATGAAGACAATGTTCGACGGCACCAAAGCCGAATTTACTGCTCTGACTTCCGAACCGGTGAGGGTCGATCGCGTCAAACACAAAACTTTGGTAGAAGTTAATGAAGAGGGAACTGAAGCTTCGGCTGCTACTTCTGTTGGCGTGCAGGCTAACTCCACTGCTCTGAGCAACCCGTTTTCAATGATTGTCGAACGCCCTTTCTTCTGCACAATTCGAGACGAGCAAACGGGAACTATTGTATTTATGGGCGCGATCGTCGATCCAAAAACTTAAAAGAAAAAGTGAAAACTGCAATGAGATGTTTCGCTTTGCGATTGCTACGCTCAACATGACGAAGTGCTTTTCAGGCTCCGCTGCCTCGCGGCGGAGTACCTTGTACATTCTATACTTTACTTTTGGGACAACCTGTCAGTAGCGAGATCGGTCAAACTAGAGATAGTAAAGTAAGGAGAGTTGCATGACTCAAAGAATCGAAGCCCGCGATCTATTTCGCGCCGCCTACGAAAACCGCTATACTTGGGAGAAAAATTTCCCCGGATACACGGCTGATATCACCTTCAGGCGAGGAGACGAGGTTTTTCGCGCTAAAGTTCGCGTCAATCCAGACTTGAGTGGTGAAGTGTTTGATATAGCGGACGAACAGGCGAAAAAAGAAATTCACGGACAGTTATGGGAAACCGCTATCCACCGCATCCGCCGAACCTTTGAAGAGACTCATGGCAAAAATACATTTAGCTACGGCGATATCGATGAAACTGGGGCAGTAGAAATTCTGGTTGGCGGGAAGTCGCAAGGCGATCGCTATAAAGTTCGCAATAATGAAGTTTGTCACGTCCATCGCCACATTCACGGGGTTGTCGTGACGATCGACACCTTTAGCAGCCACGATACGGGAGAAGGTTATCTCTCCCATCGCTACGATTCTATCTACCGCGACCCAAAGACGGGCGAAGTCAAAGCGGGACGAAGCAAGTTTGAAGACAATTACGAAAAAATCGGCAAATATTACATCTTGACTAGCCGAGTTATCCAAACCGAAGAAAACGGTCAAACAGTGACCAGAGAATTCAGTTTTTCTAATGTCAAATTGCTCGAACCTGCCGTAGTATAGTTAAACTTCTGTTTAGCTACTGAAGACTTGTTAGAGACGCAGCGATCGCTGCATCTCTTATTTTGCTCCGTTTAAGCGCATCAAGAACGTAATTAATTGAAGGATAAAGTAACTGTCTATCCTTCAATCATAAAGCGATTGTCTTCAATCTACAAAAACTCAACTATTTTTTTTTTACTTAAATCGTACCAACAGCAGAAAGTGAATAAAGAACTCCTGAAAGTAAAAGAATAAATACTAAAACCAGCACTAGAACGATTACTCCTGAAGGAATTGTATCTGTATTAGATTTTTCTGTCATTTTTTTCTTCAACAACAATTTAGCTATCGAAAATTTATGATTTGCGAGCCATAGTAAGTTGTTTTGGAGTGAGTGAATTTAAACTTTTATAATACTTAAAAAAATAAGGACTACATAGCAAAAAAACGTAATAATTTATCTAAATTGCATTTGAGAGATTAATCTAACTGTTTCTGTCTTTGCCGTGCTGAAGCCAATAATTCTTGTGCTTGAGAATATGTCGTCGTTCCAGGCTGAACTTGCTCCAGTCGATTGATAATTTTTTGTAACTGAGCGATGACATAGTTGCGATCGATCGCTTCTGTATAGTTACAATCTATGCCTCTCCTGCGATGCGATCGCTAGCAGTACATTTTTCCATCTCGGCACGCAGGATTTTCCAAGCTTTCCGGTTGAGACGCGACATGAACGATATAAAAGAACTCTCTATTTAGAGTTCCCAAATATCGCCCTGTTATTTAATGGACTTCCGCTCTTAGCCAAGAAATTGATTTCTTGGTGAGATTTTAATGTCTGCTTCGCTCCCTATAACCGACGATAGTCAATTTTTGCCAGCGATCCGGCAAAAGCGAAATCTTGAACCATCGGACTCCTCAAGAAATCATGGGGAAAACCGAGTTCGATCGCGCTGACTTCATCCAACCGTTGCATCTGTTCTGGACTCAATTGAAACTCTAGACAAGCCAGGTTATCTTGTATCTGAGAAACCTTGCGCGAACCGATGATAGGAATGATGTCGTCGGGTTGTTGCCGCAGCCAGTTGAGAGCCACTTGAGCAGGCGATCGTCCCAGTTCGTTAGCGATGCTGACAACAGTTTCTGCAATTTTCAAATCCCGTTCGCTAATTTTAAACATTGGATCGCTGAGTCGCCCGGTTTCGCCAGACTCATCGGCAGGACGATTGTATTTACCTGTCAAAACGCCCCCACCAAGGGGACTCCATGCCGTCACGCCGATCTCGAAGGCACGCGCCATCGGCAGTAAATCTCGTTCTGGCGTGCGTTCTCTCAAGGAATATTCGATCTGCAAACCGATAAAAGGAGTCCAGCCGCGCAGCGTGGCAATGGTGTTAGCTTGGGAAATAATCCAAGCAGGCGTGTCGGAAACGCCAATGTAGAGAACTTTTCCGGCTCTGACTAAATCGTCAAACGCTCGCATGACTTCTTCCACGGGCGTGGTAAAATCCCAAGCGTGCAGCCATAGCAAGTCGATGTATTCCATCCCCAGACGCTTCAAACTAGCTTCGACTGACTGCACCATATTTTTCCGGTGGTTGCCGCCTGCATTAACTTCGCCTTGTCCGGTATTGAGCGAATATTTGGTCGAGACGACCCACTTTTCTCGATCGGCAGCAACGAATTCGCCGACATATTTTTCACTCGTGCCATTGGTATATAGATTGGCAGTGTCGAGGAAATTTCCCCCTGCTTCGGCAAAAAGATCGAAGATTTTGCGACTCTCATCGTAGGAACTTCCCCATCCCCAGTCTTCGCCAAAAGTCATGGTTCCCAAGCAAAGTTCGGAAACTCGCAGTCCGCTGTGACCTAGCAGTTTGTAGCGCATTGTCATTCACCTGATAGAGCGATCGCTTTTATTGTACAAAGCAATATGCGAACTCTATATAGATAAGCTATCTTTATAGTCCTTGCTTTAAAATAGTATTGCAATGGAGTGCGATCGCGTTTAATCAATTTTTTTCATGGGAAAAATAAATGTGGTTAGTAATTAGTAGGTAGTAGGCTACTAACCACTAACTTAAATTTACAGAAATACACATAGGAGTCAAACCATGATCGGTCAAATAATCAGCGATCGCTACGAAATTCAGAAACAATTGGGCAAAAAAGCTGGAAGACAAACTTTTTTGGCTCGCGACTTACAAACTCAAGAGTTAGTTGTCATTAAACTCCTAACCTTTGGCGAAGATTTTGAATGGAAACACCTCGAACTTTTTGAAAGGGAAGCACAAACCCTACGCAATCTTTATCACCCTGCTATTCCTCGTTATTTAAACTATTTTGATGTTAATTTGCAAAACGTCAAAGGATTTGCTTTAGTTCAAACTTATATCGATGCAAAATCCTTAGAAGAACAGCTCAGTTCGGGACGAACGTTTAATCAAGAAGAAGTTAAAGAATTAGCAAAATCTTTATTAGAGATTCTTATTTATTTACACAGACAAAATCCTCCTGTCATTCACCGAGATATTAAGCCTAGCAATATTTTATTAACCGACCGTTCGGGGCATAGCGTCGGTCAAGTTTATTTAGTTGATTTTGGAGCCGTACAAACGCTTGCTTCAAGAGAAGGTGCAACGATGACTTTAGTAGGAACTTATGGCTATATGCCACCAGAGCAATTTGGCGGACGTGCCGTTCCTGCGTCCGATCTTTATAGTTTAGGAGCAACATTAATTTATCTATTTACTGGTATTCCTCCTGCCGATTTACCGCAAAAAGATTTACGAATTGAATTTGAAAAATTTACCAATCTAAGTCCTACTTTAAGGAATTGGTTGCGGCGAATGACCGAACCAAGTTTAGAAAGACGTTTTCAATCGGCAGAGCAAGCCTTGCAAGCTTTAGAAGCCTTAGAAAGCTCTCAGCTAGTTCCCCTGACTCCCTCAGAAATTAGCCAACCTTTTGGAAGTAAAATTTTACTGTATAAGGATAGTGAAAAATTTGAATTAATCGTTCCAGCAGAAGGATTTCATCCAGGATTAGTATTTCTAGGAGCATTCGCAATCGCCTGGAATTCATTTATTTTTTTCTGGACATCTATGGCACTCACAGCCCCATCTCCAGGCAATCTATTTTTTGCTTTATTTTCTCTTCCTTTTTGGGCAGCGGGTATCAGTATGATCATTAAAATTCTCTTTAGTTTATTTGGACGAAATATACTCCATATCGATCGTGAACAAATTTCTCTGGCAAAAGAACTTTTTGGTTTTAGATATCCACAATCTCGTTCTTTTCCACGCCAAGGTATTAACAAATTGCAGCGGGCAAATCTTTCGTACACAAAAAACTCAGATGGCGATCGCGTTAGCATTCCCCCATCTCTTATCATTTGGGCAGGAACCCAGAAATATCGACTGGATTTTCATTTATCCGAACCGGAATTAGACTGGATTGCTTATGAATTGAGCGATTGGTTGGGTTTGCCGATTAGTAATTAATTAAAATATAGTTTGGAGAAATCGAGATTGACAATGTTGGAAATTCAAACCGATCGCGTACAAATCAAAAATGAGGATCTAGCCATCGATGCCTATCTCGCTACCCCACAAGGCAAAGGTACCTTTCCTGCCGTAGTCGTCATTCAAGAAATATTCGGAGTTAACGATCATATCCGCGATATTACCCGACGATTTGCTAAAGAAGGGTACGTTGCGATCGCGCCTGCCATCTATCAGCGTCAAGCACCCGGTTTTGAAACGGGATATACCGAAAAAGACATCGAAATCGGCAGAGTCTACAAAAATCAAACCAAAGCTTCAGAATTGCTGAGCGATATCCAAGCCGCGATCGACTATCTTTACACCTTACCCCAAGTCAAGCGTACTGGCGTTGGCTGCATTGGCTTTTGCTTTGGGGGACACGTTGCCTATTTAGCAGCAACTTTAGCCGATATTAAAGCAACAGCCTCCTTTTATGGCGCAGGAATTACCACTTGGTCGCCTGGAGACGGAGAACCTACCGTAACCCGAACGCCAGAGATTAAAGGAACGATCTATGCTTTCTTTGGCATGGAAGATGCTAGCATTCCCGTCGAACAGGTAGACGAAATCGAAGCCGCATTACAAAAATACAACATTCCCCACCGCGTCTTTCGCTATTCTGGAGCCGATCATGGCTTTTTCTGCGACCAGCGGGCAAGCTACAACCAACAAGCAGCAGAAGATGCTTGGAAGCAAGTATTAGAGTTGTTTAGCGCTACCCTCTAGGAGAGTAGGAACGCGAAAACTCGTTCAGGATTTAAATCCCAAGTGAGCTATGAGGGAATGAATTTTCTTGCGCGATCGCAAAAGTTATACCAATTTTCAGGTTTTCGCGATCGACATTCTTCTCCCCTCTCCCAAATTGGGAGAGGGTTGGGGGTGAGGGCGATTGACCATCTCTGTCATTAATGAATGAAAAATGATCTTATTGCCTATAAGACTAAATGATTACTAGGTAAGACTTTAAGCATCAACGCCTAGAACTAAAGTTCTAGGCTCAAAGCTCAACTCGATTAAAATCGACTGAAATTCCTATCGGGTCTTCTCTAGAAGACTTTTTCGCTCGCCCAGGAAATTAATAACAACGGCAGTTGTTGAGAATGGTGCGAGATCGCAGTTAAAATTAACTTAAACGCTTATCCAGTCGTCTTTAGACGACTTTAGAGCTGGGATGGGGCGGCGATTTCAATCGCTGACTGGCGAACTCAATGCTTCTTGCTGTTGAGCCGAACCTTGGGTGCCTAATTGAATTAGCTCGATCTTATAACCATTAGGGGTTGAGTCGATGAGGGATATTATTCCCCGCACCTCTCAGTTAGATCCGGACGT